>CAVWIJ010000015.1:0-106061 GCA_963754985.1 uncultured Holophagae bacterium
AGGTGCCAGGGCCGACACATTGACAGTCTTCGCCCCAATGAGGCCTTCAGGACGGGCAGGAGCTACAACGACATGCCACGCCGTCCACGGATGTTCATAGAGGGTGGCATCTATCACGTCTACAACCGCTTCGCGCGAGGGGCTCATCTATTCAGCGAGGACGATGAGGCCGAGCGCTTCGTTGAGCTGCTGAAAAAGGTCCGCGAGCGCGACGGGCTGACGGTGTTTGCCTGGTGTGTGATGTCCAACCACTACCACGTCGCGGTGCGTGTCGGACCAGTGCCGCTGTGGCGCACCTTCGGGTTCGTCCAAGCGCGATTTGGCCAGGACCACAACCGCCGACGCAGGTTGAAGGGACCGCTGTGGCAGAGCCGATTCAGCGCTCGGCTCGTCGAGGACCAGACCTATCTCGACCAGCTCATCGCATACGTCCACCTCAATCCTGTGTCCGCCGGTCTCGTCGACGACCCTGCCGACTACCCGCTGTCAGGACACCGGGAGATCCTCAGCAACGAGAGAGCAGGCCTCGTCGATGTGGACGGAATCTTGATGGCCTTTGGTGGGACTCTGCGAACGGCGCGCCGCAGGTATGTTCGAGCGCTCGCGGGTGCGCGGGAGGAGGATTGGCGGACAGAGCTGCCAGGCCGACTGCCGTGGTGGAGGCGGGAGCCCGACAGGCCACTGGAAGCTGACAGCCCGAGTGCCTGGGTTGATGAGCTGGGCCGAAGCTCAGGGCTCGAACGCGCTCGGGTCGATCCCACGAGTTTCCTCGAAGCGACCTGCCGGGCTCTCGGGATGACACCTCAGAGGCTCGCCGGACGGTCGTCCAATCGTCCGGTGACTCGAGCAAGGTGCATGGTGGTGGCCCTTGGTGTCGAACGCTGGGAGCAGAGTTCGAAGCAGCTGGCGGGTCTGCTCGGCAGGAGGGCCGACGTCTTGAGCCGCTGGGTTCGATGGGGTGGCGAGCGCCGCCAGACGGACGACGCGTTCCGCCGGGAGTACGAGACACTGGATGCCGTGCTGGGCGAACACCTGGATGGAGCCGGAGGATGAGGGGTAACCAGTGAAAGTGCCAAAGTGTCGGCCCTGGCACCTTGAGAGAAGTTCGTCAGCAACGCTCGTCAACGACGGATACTCGTCGAACTGCGGCGCAGGAGCGACTCATCAATCGCTCATGCTGAACGGCAGCCACCGTCGCCAGGAGGGTGACGGTCGGCCGGAGATTCACGGGACCAGGATGCAGAGGCATCCCCGAGGGCGCCTCACTCCGCGCGCAACTGTGACCGCCGACGCGGCGCGGCTGTCCAGGACGCCCGGGTGCGCGATCGAGTGCGGGGGGAACAGTCGGCGGGGGATCAGTCGGCGAGCTTGTAGACCGTGTCGTGCTCGCGTGCGGCCTCGGCCACCTTGATGCCGACCTCGTCGCCGGCTCGTGCACTCGGAACCGACCCGTGCTCCACCTGGATCGAGGCGACGGTCTGCATGAAGTCGGTGGTGTGGCCCTTGATGCGAATGGTGTCTCCGACCTTGATCTCGCCGGCGGTCATTCGCACGGCGGCGACGCCGATCTTGCCGAAGGAACGGGTGACGACTCCGACCTGCTCCTCAGCCATGGCTCATCCCTCTCGCGGTGCGCGGCGAACCTCCTGGGATCTGAATGCTGCTGCCAGCAGCGTAGCGCCTGGGAACCAGTTGGCGCAAGCTTGGCCTCCCGGCGGAGCTGCTGCCCTCGAGCGCACCGTTGGGCACGGGCGCGGAAGCGGACGGGGAGCCGGCTCTGTTTCTGGCTTCGCCGTGACGAGAGCGGGCGGTTGCCACGCCATCGTGCGCAGGTGGGCGGCGAGTGGATCGAAGCTCGCGGAAGCGCCATCCATCATCACGCCAACGTGCCAAGGCCGACACTTTGGCGCACCCCCACGGCATCGTCTGCCCCTCATTCGCCGCAAGATGGGGCGGATCGGGCTGCGGCGTCGTCGGAGCGATAGAATCCTGATCGCTGGAGCCTGAGGAGGCCGAGGGTGGATGCCAAGACACTTCAACTCAAGATCACCCTGGCGGGATCGAAGCCACCGATCTGGCGTCGGCTTCGCGTCTGCGAGTCGATGAGCCTCGCTGACCTGCACACCGCGATCCAGATCACGATGGGTTGGCACGACGAACAGCTCCTCGAGGCCGTCTCCAACCCATCCCACCCCGACCATGCGGATCTCAGCGAGTGGCTGGACCCCGGCTTCGATCCCACGGCGTTTGACCGAGATGCGGTAAACGTTGCACTGGGGCGCGCCTTCTGGAGCGTGGCATGAAGCGGAACTCGGTGGGGGGAGGTCTACGGTGATGACCGTGCGACATGCCGCGTGCAGCTGTGGACAGCTGTCGGTGATCGTCCGCGGCGAGCCCGTCCGGATCTCGGTTTGCCACTGCCTCGAGTGCCAGCGCCGCACCGGCAGCGTCTTCGGGGCACAGGCGAGGTTCCGCAAGGCCGACGTTGAGATCACGGGTGCGAGCACCGCCTACCGCCGGATCGCCGACAGCGGCAACGCAATCCGCTTTCACTTCTGCCCGGACTGTGGGTCGACCGTCTACTACCAGGCCGAGGACCAGCCCGAGCTGGTCGCGGTGACGCTGGGGACCTTCGCCGATCCGCAGTTTCCGCGGCCGCGGGTCTCCGTCTACGAGTCGAGGAAGCACCCCTGGGTCGGTCTGCCCGACGGCATCGAGCACCTCGACTGAGCTCCGAGGGTACCTGCGTGCTGCACATCTATGTCGACGCCGACGCCTGCCCGGTCAAGCAGGAGGTGTACCGCGTCGCGCGCCGCTATGGCCTCGGGGTCACCCTCGTGGCGAACTCGTGGATGCGCGTGCCGGAGGAGCCGTGGCTCGCGCTCGAGGTCGTTGGGGAGGGATTTGACGCGGCCGACGACTGGATCGTCGGGCGGGTGCATCCGGACGACATCGTGATCACGGCGGACGTTCCGCTCGCGAGCCGCTGCCTGAAGGGAGGCGCGCGGGTCATCGGTCCAACCGGACGACCGTTCACCGACAACAACATCGGCCAGGTCGTGGCGACCCGGGACCTGCTGGCAGGGATGCGTGGCGCCGGCGAGATGACGGGCGGACCCCCGCCGATCACCAAGCGCGACCGCTCGCGCTTTCTCCAGCAGCTCGACGAGGTGGTCCAGGCGATTCGCCGCGCTCAATCGCTCGAGGCTAGCTGAGCCCTCGACTCGACGGCCGACCGGAGATGCGCTGTCAGGGGCGGGAGCGGCTGCTGTTCGAGGTGCCGGGGCCGACACATTGGCATTCTCCGCGGCAGTGTGCCCCTCAGAACCAGGACGAGCAGGAGAGGCGCGGCACTCGGTGAACATCTGCAGCTGCGACGGAGCGACCGATGGAAGTGCCTAAGTGTCGGCCCTGGCACCTTGAGTGTGCAGCTGCGACGGAGCGACCGATGAAAGTGCCTAAGTGTCGGCCCTGGCACCTTGAGTGCGTCAGTTGGGTGCGCGGCCGACCGTGCCGCGCCCCCGTCATGCCAGAGCGATGAGACAATCGGACGGTGGCGCTTCTCCTCCTATTCACGGTGTACGCGATCGCCCTCAGCGTCGCGCTGGCGCGGGCAGGGCTGCACTCGCGTCCGCCGGCCGCGATTGAAAAGCCTCGCGGGGAGCCGTCGCGGGTTCTCATCGTCGGGGCGACCGGCGGGACCGGCCGGCAGCTCGTTACCCAGGCGCTGGCGCGTGGCTACGCGGTGACGGCGCTGGTGCGGGATCCCTCAAAACTCCAGGTCGACCACCCGCAGCTGGCGGTCGTTCAGGGCAACGTGCTGGACGCGGGTTCCGTTGACGAGGCGGTGCGCGGCCAGGACGCGGTGCTGTGCGCCCTCGGTCACAAGCGCTTCTTCGTGCCGACCCGCATCCTCTCCGAGGGCACCCGCAACATCCTTGGCGCCATGGAGGCTCACGGCGTCCGCCGCCTGGTCTGCGAGACCTCGCTCGGCATCGGGGACAGCGCCGGGCGCATGGGCCTGTACTACACCTTCTTCGTCGTCCCACTCATCCTGCCCTTCTACTTCTGGGACAAGACGCGGCAGGAAAGGCTGATCGCCGGGAGCGCAGTGGAGTGGGTGATCGTGCGGCCCGGAGTGTTGACGAACCGCGACGGGAAAGGCCGATATCGTCACGGCCGCGGTGTCGGGAGCTTCCTGCGAACCGTGCGCATCGCCCGTACCGACGTCGCCGACTTCATGCTCGATCAGCTCGTGTCCGACGCCTACCTCCGGACGGCAACGGGCGTCTGCACGTAGGCCGCGCGACATCTCGCCGCCCGCGACGGGTCCTGGTACCTTGGCCGCCGGAGGGAGCCGTGACGACCCAATCCGCGGTGGAGCAGTTCCTCGCTCAGCGCAGCCTCGGGCTGGTGGGCGTTTCGAGAAGCGGCAGGAAGTTCGGAAACACGGTGCTGCGCGAGCTGACGAAGCGGGGCTACCGGGTCTCGGTGGTGCACCCCGAAGCGGCCGAGATCGACGGGTTACGGTGCGTGCCCTCGGTGTCGGAGCTGCCCGACGAGGTCGGCGGGATCGTGCTCGTGGTGCCTCCGGGGCAGACCGAAAAGGTGGTCCGCGAGGCGACTGCCAGAGGCGTGCGCCGGATCTGGATGCAGCAGGGCTCCGAGTCGGCCACGGCGATCGAGCTGTGCAGGGAAAGCGGCATCGACCTGGTTCACGGCGAGTGCATCCTGATGTACGCCGAGCCGGCCGGCATCCACCGCTTCCACCACTGGCTCTGGAAGCTGCTCGGCAAGCTCCCGGTCTCGGCGCGCGAGGGCATAGGCCCCTGAGCGCGCTCTTGGTGAGGTAGATGCGAGTGGCCTCTTCCCTCGCGCGCCGAGCTGGATGCGCTGTGCGCATCCTCAGAAGTGAAGTCGCTTCGCGCGCGATCAGCCGCCCCAACTTCACCCTTCGAAAGAGGTTCGCGCCGCAACGGCCGATATGCCAGTCCCCCACTCCCACCGACAAGGTCAAGGAGGTACAGAAGCCTGACGTTCCCTCCGCGCGTGCAGGCGCCGGCGGCCAGGCTCACGCACGGTGTGGCAGTCGAGTCGAGTATCCTGGTCGGTGGAGAAACGGTCTCAACCGGAGGAGCTCCATGACGAAGCAAGTGCGGAACACCGTGGCGCACGCCGCTGCCGGGCTCGTGCTGCTCGGCGCAACGGCGGCCGCGCTCGCGTCGGAGCAGGGGCCGTCGTTCGACTGCAGCGACGTCGAGCCGAAGCGCTGACGCCGACCGCCGGGAGGACGAGCGATGGACACCACCCGAACCACGAGCTGGGATGACCCGATCGAGCTCGGCCGCGCGGCGCGCGAGCTGTCCGGCCTCGAGTTCCTGCGCGGGCTGATCGCCGGCAACCGCCGGGTGCCGATCGGCGCGACCCTCGGCTTCCGGCTGGTCGAGGTCGGCGACGGCCTGGCGGTCTTCGAGGCCGAGGCCGGGCCCTGGGCCTACAACCCGATCGGCTCGGTCCACGGCGGCTGGTACGCCGCCGTCCTGGACGCCCCTCTGGGCTGTGCGCTCCACACCCAGCTCCCGGCCGGCGTCGGCTACGCGACGCTGGAAATGAAGGTCAACCTGGTGCGGCCGGTGCAGCCCGACACCGGCGTGCTGCGCGCGGTCGGCCGGGTCGTCCACCGCGGCCGCCGAACGGCGCTGACCGAGGCGCGAATGGAGGACGCGGCGGGCCGCCTCTACGCCCACGCGACCTCGACCTGCCTGATCCTGGAAGGCTGAAGGGAGGCCGCGATGGCGATCCGGGTCGTGCGCCTCGGCAGCCCGCGTTCGGATGGTGAAGGGCTGCGCGTGGGGACGGTACGGCGGCCGCCGCGCGGCGTGCCCAAGGCCGAGTACGCGTCGCGCGACCTCTACGACGTCTGGCTGCCCGAGCTCGCGCCGAGCGAGGAGCTGCTGAAGCGCGGGCGCGCGGCCGACGACGATCGGAGCTGGCGCGCCTTCGAGCGGGCCTACCGCGCCGAGATGAAGCAGCCGGAGCGCCGCCACCTGCTCGACCTGCTTGCGGCGCTGTCGCTCACCACAGACTTCGCGGTCGGCTGCTACTGCGCCGACGAGCGGCGCTGCCACCGCTCGATCCTGCGCGAGCTGCTCGCCGAGCGCGGAGCCGAAATCGGGTGAGCGCGCGGGTGCCGGAGGAGAGGAGCTCGACGATGGTGATCCACACTGGCGGCTGTCACTGCGGCCGGGTCCGCTTCGAGGTCGAGGCGCCCGCGGTGATCGAGGCCACGCTCTGCAACTGCTCGATCTGCTCGATGACCGCCTATCTCCACCTCATCGTTCCGAAGGGCCGCTTCCGGCTGCTCGAGGGTGAGGGCGAGCTCACCACCTACACCTTCAACACTCGGGTCGCCCAGCACCGGTTCTGCCGGGTCTGCGGGATCAAGTCCTTCTACGTGCCCCGCTCCAACCCCGACGGCATCAGCGTCAACGTCCGCTGCCTCGATCCGGAGACCATCGAGTCGGTGCGCGTCACCAGCTTCGACGGCCGCAACTGGGAGGCTCACGCGGGCGAGCTCGCGCATCTGTCGAGTGAAACGGACAGCGAAGGGGGGTAGGCGAGCACGTCGCTGGCGGGGCCTTTTCGGGAACGGGAACCCTTCGACTCGCGGCGCCCGGGCGCCGCTCGCTCAGGGCAGGCTCCTCGGGCGCTCAGCGGTCGGCGAGCCAGGCCGTGAAGGCCTCGACCTGGCCGGCGTTGAGGACGCGCTCGCGCGGGATGCCGGCCTTGATCGCGATCGCGCAGGCGTAGGCGTCGAACTCGAGGTGGGTGGTGGCGTGGGCGTCGGAGGCGAGCAGGAACTCGCAGCCGGCCTCGACCGCGAGCCGGGCGAGCTCCCAGTCGAGATCCTGGCGGCGCGGGAAACCGTTGATCTCGATCGCCACCCGATGCTCGGCGCAGGCGGAGAACACCAGCTCCCAGCGCGCCCGCAGGCCCGGCCGCTGGTGGAAGTGGCGGCCCCGGGGATGCGCCAGCACGTGGACGCCGGGCGTCGCGATCGCGCGCAGCAGGCGTTCGGTCTGGTCGCGGTCCGGGTCGAACTGGCGGTGGACCGCGGCGACCACGCACTCGATCTCGCCGCGCTCGCCGTGCGGCACGTCGACGCCGCCGTCCTCGAGCACCTCGACCTCGAGCCCCTGGACGAGGCGAAGGTCGTCGCCGTGGCGGGCGTTCCAGGCGTCGACCCGCCGCCGCTGGAGGAGCACGCCCTCGCGGTCGAGGCCGGACGCGATGTCGAGGCCCTTGGAGTGGTCGCAGACCACCGCCCAGCTCGCCCCCCGGCGCTCGCAGGCGCGGGCCATGGCCTCGAGCGTGGCCCGGCCGTCCGAGTCGCGGGTGTGCCAGTGGAAGGCGCCGCGCAGCCGCTGCGGGAGGAGCTCGTCGGGCCCGGTGGCCAGGATCTCGGCGACCTCGGCGCGGGAGAGGAAGCGGTCGCGGGAGACGCGCCGGCGCGGTCGGTCGCCGCTCGCGAGCCGCTGGACGGCCGCCTGGAGCGCTCCCTCGCCGCGGCAGTCGGCGAGCTGCGACACCAGCGGCTTGAGCCACGGCGGGGCGTCGCGCAGCGCCGCCTGGCGGGCCGCCCCGGTGGCGTCGATCGCCGCGTAGCCGGCCTTGAGGAGCGCGATCCGCCGCTCGCCGGGCGCCTCGAGCTCGGCGAGCGCGAACAGCGCCTCGGCGAGCGCCCCGTTGGGCAGCGCCGTCGAGCTATCGGGGTGATTCCTCCGCATCGTCATCCCCGACGGAGAACTCCCACGCGCAGTACTTTCCTTCCGGCGCGGCGGGCGGGCAGTGGAGGCAGCGGGTCCGGATCCTGGGGTCGACGGTGCGCGCGAAGGTCGAGAACTCGACGATGCCGACGCTCGCGCACGGGAAGTCGTCGAGGCCCTTGCGTCGCCGCGTCTCCTGGACGCGGCAGACGTCCATCACGAAGCGCAGCGTCGAGCGGTCCGGCGACCACTCGGCGTGCTGCTCGTTGATGAGCGCGTACATCCGCAGGGAAAGCGCGCGCTCGAGCGCGTCGAGGCCGCCGTCGCGCGGCAGGTCGAAGCCGTCGAGGATCCGCCGCGCCTCGGCAGGCGCGAAGCGCCCCCAGGCGGCCGCGTCGAGGCGGATCGCCGCCTCCATGCCGAGCTCGGCCTCGGCGGCGAGGAACCAGCAGCCGTCGTGGGCGAGCCAGTTCTTGGCGAACATCTGGAGGGCCGCAAGGAGCTGCTCGCGGTCCATGTCCTGGTACGGGTTCACGGAGCCTCCCGGCGGCGGCGGATCGCGAAGGCCAGCGTAGCAGGTTGGGCGGACGCGCCCGCTTCCGCTTCCGCGCCCGAATCGTCCCATCGGACGTTGGCAGGGTGTTGACAGGGTCGACATATTCGGCGTCGGAAGCGGAAGCGGAAGCGGAAGCGGAAGCGGAAGCGGAAGCGGAAGCGGAAGCGGGCGGGGCCTCTCCCCCAGATCCCAGATCCTAGATCCTCTCTTGTGTCAGCCCAGCCAGATCCCGCCGGATCTTGTCGCCGTAGTAGCGCACGGCGGCCGGGTCGGCCATGGCCATGTCGAGCTGGCGGGTGTGCATGAGCAGGTAGCCGACCACCCGCAGCCGCTGCTCCATCGCCGCCTCGGGCAGGCCGGCGAGCCGCGCGGTGACGGTGTCCTCGACGATCGTGACCGAGAAGCCGTGCTCCTCGAGGATCTCGGCCACCAGCCGCACCCTGGTCGAGCGGCGGCCCATATCCGCGGCACCGCCCTTGAACGAGAAGCTGAGGTAGTTCTCGAGCTCGCGCTGACTGACCAGCGCCTCGACCGCCGCGAAGTGGAAGCCGAAGCGGGACTGCAGGTTCATGAAGTTGCGCGAGATCATGAAGTAGTTGCGCTGGGCATAGGGCTTGCGGAAGGGCGTCGCCAGGGCCGGGTTGGCGGTCGCCTCGAAGAGCACGGAGGCGAAGCCGCGGCCGCTCATCGCCGGCGGTCCCTCCCACGGCACGGCCACCATGCCGTCCCACAGGGCGAGCATCGGCCGGCACGTGATCTCGTCGAGGTGGACGTACTTGCCGGCGATCTCCTGGGTGAACCCATCCTCGAGGTCGAGCAGCCACCACTGCATCGGGACGTTGTAGTGCAGCTGCTTCGCGGCGTGCCTGGGGAATCGGTGGCGGCGGCCGAACTCGAACATCTCCCGCACCGCCTTCTCGTGGCAGAAGCGGGTGACGTCGTGAAGCGTCTCGCACGACGACGGCCGGAAGCTGAGGGCGTCGGGATCGAGCAAGTTGAGCGGCGTGATGTGGGCCATCGCCCGAACCAGCGAGTCGTGCACCGGGCTGCCGGCCATCAGCTGCGGCCGCGACCGCGCCTGCTCGAGCAGTGCCGGGATGCGGCCCGGGTAGACCGCACAGCCGTCGGCGTCGACCGTCACCTCGAGGCCGTCGGCGAGGGCCTCGATTCCGGGCATACCGAACACGCCCGGCACGCGGAGCTCGCGCGCCACCGTCGCCAGATGGCCGGCGATGCTGCCTTCCCGGGCGAGCACGGCGGCCGCGCGCTCGAGCAGCGCCGCCCAGCGCGGCAGGGGATGCGAAATCACGAGCACTGCGCCGTCCGCGAACCGCATCGCATCGCTGTCCCGCTCGACCCGGCAGACCGGACCGGCGCCGGTTCCCGGGCTCACGCACACGCCGCCGCGAACGGCCGGCTCGCCGATGTCCGGCGGCGGCGTCACCTGCGGCCGGGCGGCGAGCTGGTGCAGCGGCCGGCACTGCAGGATGACCAGCTGCCCCCGATCATCCACCGCCCACTCCACGTCCTGGGGGAGTCCGTAGTGGGCTTCGAGGCGCAGCGCCGCCGCCGCGACCTCCACCACCTCCGCGTCGCTCAGCGCGGGCTGCTCGCGGGCGTGCTCCGGGACCTCGGCTCGCGCCACCCCCTCGTCCGGGTCGAGCACGAGCTGCATCGGCTTGCTGACGATCCGGCGCTCCTCGACGCGCCGCGGCTGGTCGCGCGGCACGATGAAGAGGTCACTCGGGAGACCGCCGTCGACGACCGCCTTGGGGAGGCCGAGCGCGGCGTTGATGAAGACCCTGCGGTCATCGGCGTCGCCGGGGTTGCCGGTGTAGGCGACGCCGCCGGCGCGCGCGTTCACCATCGCGATCGCGCCGACGCACATCGCCACCTCGTCGTCGCGCAGGCCGCGCCGCAGGCGGTACTGCATGGCCTGCGCCGTGTACTTGCTCGCCACCACCTGGCGGTAGGCGTCGAGCAGGTGCTCGGGACGCACGTTGAGCTCGCTGCGATACTGGCCCGCGAAGGAGGCCTCGGGGCTGTCCTCGCCGATCGCGCTCGAGCGCAGCGCGAGCGCTGGGTGGCCGCCGACCGACGCGGCCAGCTCGGCGCCGGCGGCTTCGATGGCGGCCGCGAGCTCAGGCGGGATCTCGGCTCCGACCAGCAGCTGCTGGAGCCGTGAGGCCAGAGCGTACAGGTCGGCCGCCCGGTCTCCCTCCGAGCTCTGGATGAGGCGATCGATCTCCGGCTGCAAGCCGTTGTGCTCCAACAGGAGCTCATACGCCCTGGTCGTGATGACGAAGCCCGCGGGGACCGGGAGACCGACCACGTTGGCGGCCTCTCCGAGGTTGGCCATCTTGGCGCCGACCGAGTCGGCGAAGCTGCGGTCGACGGCCGCCAGCGGCAGCACCAGCGCTCCTCCTTCCGGCGAGCGGTGGCTGGTCAGCACCGCTTGGATGCGATGGCGGATGCGCTCGAGGACCCCGAACAGCTCGGCGTAGTCGCCGGGGGCGATGGCGTCAAGGTGGCTCACCATGCGGAACACGCTCACCCCGACGTCGGTGCAGCTCGAGCGGACGAAGGAGATGCCGAACACGCGCCCACCCGCCGCCGCACGCTCCATCTCGGCCATCACGTCGAGGGACTTGTTGTTGGCGGCGAGCAGCTGGCGCAGGGCGTGGTAGCGGGCGCGGAACAGGGCCGTGCCGTCATCGTCCGGTCCGCTACCGCCGTCGCGCCGGCGGCTCAGCCAGCCCCGCAGCCGATCAAGGAGCACCCTCGCCCTCCGCGGTGAGATCGCATCTCACGTCCAGGCTCGACTCAGCCCCGGCCGCGACCTTCCGGATCGTCCCCCGACCGGGTCGCGTTCTCGTTCAGCTGCTTGTGACGACGAGCGTCCTCGATCTTGTAGACCAGCTCGTCGATGCTGACCGGCTTGAGCAGGTAGTCGAAGGCGCCGCCGGTCATGCCCGCCATCGAGGCCTCGAGGCTGGCGTGGCCGGTGAGCAGGATGACCTCCACCAGGGGGTGGGCAGTCGCGGATCGCCCGGGTGGCGGCGATGCCGTCGGTGCCGGGCATGCGCACGTCGAGCACGACCACGTCCATCTCCTCGCGGTCGAGGATCTCCATCGCCTCGGCGGCCGAGGAGGCGGTGCTCACGGTCATGCGCCGCAGGCCGAGGCGCTTGCTCAGCGTCTCGACGAAGCTCGTCTCGTCGTCAACTAGCAGCACCCTGATCGACATCCTGTCCTCCTCGGGGCCGATATCGCGGCGCGCCAGCCCGGCCTGCCGCTCTCGCGGGCCGCGGCCTCGATCGTGCCAGCACCCTCTCCCTCGCGTCCAACCGTCCCGCCGCCCGTCCGTGCGCCCATGACCGAGGGCGCGGGCGTGCCCACTGCCTATTCTGGCGGCATCCGGGGACGATTGTCGATCACCGGTCGGATGAACCGACGGGCCCATCCTGGAACGGCCCGACACCAGCGGCCGCGGCAACGGGCGGGGTGCCCTCGCCCCTAACCCCTAGCCCTTAGCCCCTTCACGTGCAGTCCGTGCCCCGCCGCCGCCGGCAGGCCGCCTGAATGCGCTCGAGCACGGTGTCGAGCCGGACCGGCTTGATCAAGTAGTCAAAGGCGCCGAGCTCGCGGCCGAGCTGGCGGAACTCCTGCGAGGCATGGCCGGTCAGCACGATCACCTCGACGCCGGGGTGCTTGCTACGGATCTGGCGCAGGACCTCGATGCCGTCCATGCCGGGCATCTTGATGTCGAGCACGACCACGTCGAAGGGCTTGGCATCCAGCAGCTCGAGGGCGGCCACCCCGGTGCCCACACCGTCAACCTCGATCGAGCGCAGCTCGAGGCGCATCACGATCGAGTCGAGGAAGTCCTGCTCGTCGTCGACCACGAGAACCCGCACGGCCATTGAATCGGACCTCCTTCCTCGACGAGAGCGCCTAGACCGGGACGCGAGGCAGCCGGACAAAGAAGGTCGTCCCGCGCCCCGGCTCGCTGTCGAAGGTGATCGAACCGTTGAGCTGCTGCATGATGGTATGACAGATCGACAGGCCGAGGCCACTGCCCTTGCCCGGCTCCTTGGTGGTGAAGAAGGGGTCGAAGATCCGGTCGCGAAGCTCCTTGGGGATGCCCACGCCGTCATCGTCGATCTGGACCTCGATGACCTCGCCGTACGCCCGGGTCGAGACCACGATCCTCCCGCCGTTGGCCACCGCATCGAGGGCGTTGTTCACCAGGTTGAGGATGACCTGCTGGAGCTGGGCGCGGTCCGAGCGGATCATCGGCAGGGACGGGTCGAGCTGGCGGGTGATCTGGACCTCCCGGAACGCGGCCTCCCGCTCGATGAAGGACAGCGCCTCCTCGACCACGTCGTTGGGGTTGAGCGTGTCCTGGTGGGGCTCCATGCGGCGGGCGAAGCCGAGCATCCGATGGGTGATGTCGCGGGTGCGGTCGACGTGCTCCTGGATCTTGCGCACATTGGTCCGGAACAGCTCGCCATGCGGCGAGCTGCGCACGAAGTCCTCGCCGATGAGGTCCTCCATCAGACCGGCGAGCTGGCCGATCGCGGCCAGCGGGTTGTTGATCTCGTGGGCCACGCCGGCCGCCATCCGGCCGAGCGAGACCAGCCGCGCCGAGTGCGCGAGCTGCGCCTCCGCCGCGACCCGCTTGCGGTCCTCGGCCTCGAGGCGGCCCACCATCTGGCGGACGTGGAAGACGATGGCGCCTGCGATCAGCACCGTGCACACCGCGAGGCCGACCAGGGCCATCTTCCACGCGAGCTGCAGCGGAGCCAGGGTCTCACTCGACTCGCGATCGATGACCAGGAGCCAGTCCTTGCCCTCGAGCCACGCGAAGGCCGACAGGATCCGCCGGCCGTCCGGAAGCTGCCGCTCCACCACGTTGCTGCCCGGGGGAGCGATGCTGGGGTCGAAGGGCGCCGTGCTCAGGATCGCGCCGCCGAAGCGCGGCGGCGTCTGGTAGGCGCCGGCCCGGTTCACGATGTAGGCGTCGCCGGTGAGGCCGACCTGGCCGCTGCGCACCAGGGTCGTGAAGAGCTCGGAGTCGATGGTGGCGCGCAGGATCCAGGGCCTCGGCGAGTCGTCCCGGCGCACCGCGACCACGAAGTGCGGCACGCCCCGGAAGCCCAGGAAGACGTCGCTGACGTCGACCCCACGCGACAGGGTCTCCTCGAACCATGGCTCGCCGAGGTAGTTCCGGTCCCGGAGCTCGTAGGGGCCGACGTACGCGACGTGATTCCCGTCGGCATTCAGGACGCCGATGTCGACGAACGAGTGCTGGCGTTTGTTGAGGGTGCGCAGCAGGCCCGCGAGCTCGGAGGCTTCGTCGACGTCGTCGAGCGACGCGGTGTGGGCCAGCGCCTCGAGCATCGCCGTGCGCTCGGTCAGGAAGAGCTCCACGGCGCTCGCGCGGTTGAGGACCAGGGCGAGGAGCTCGGCGCGCAGGCTCTGCTGCTGGGCCGAGGACAGATAGAGGTAGATCGCGGCCCCGACCACGTAGAGCGGGATCAGGGCCACGGCGAGGGCGGTCAGGACCATCCGCCATGCGAGCTGCTTGTAGCGTGCCTCCACGACCCAGCCGTCCGATCCGCCGTCAGTGCGACAGCCGCATGCCCAGCCCTTCGAAGATATAGAGAATTGCGTAGCCGTACCACACCGTGTAGAGCACGTAGAACGCGAGCGACAGCAGGACGATGCCCCAGCGGTCCGAAATCTTGCTCGCCTCGATGCCGTAGTAGTTGTAGGCGCACTCGACCGCCTTGGTCTGGACCGAGTGGACGAGGCGCGCGTCGGCAAACAGCTTCTGCTTGGTCAGGTCCCGCTCGATCGCGGACAGGGTCGACCACCAGGCGTGGAGCGCGGGCTCGGCCGCGAGCCCGTAGCGTGCCTCGATGCTCGGCGCCGCGGCCGTGGTAGGCGGAGTCGGCGTCTGCCGCGCACGCCTTGAGGATCGAGGGCAGGTCGCCCTGCACCTGGATCTCGGTGCCGCCGCCCTCGACCGTCGCGCCGGCCTTCTCGAGCAGAGACCGCCGCGCGGGCGCCGACCTCGGCCTGCTTGTAGTCGAGGCTCAGGTTGACCGCCGTCGCCGGGTGGCTCTCGATCTGCTGCAGCACCTTCGGGACGTAGTAGGCGGATCCCTTGGAGATCGAGTTGTAGAGGTTGTCGAGGGCGTTGAGGGCGTTGTCGCCTCCGAACAGGGGCAGGAAGATCGCCACCAGTACGACGAGGAAGGAAACCAACAGCACGATCCCGATCACGAGCTTGGTGTTCTGCTCCCGTTTCATCGGACAGCCCCCTCGCCCCGCAGCGTTCCGATATTCCTGAGGAAGGTGGAGATGACCCACACCGCGAAGCAGCCGATCACGAGGAAGAACGCCCACACGCCGATCGCTGCCAGCGCCTTGCTGGCCGCCGGCGACAGCGAGATGACCTCGAGGTCGGCGAGCTTGCCGGGCAGCGCGAAGATCCGGTTGACGAAGCCGGCGAGCACGGCCATGGCGTAGAAGCCGCGGATCGTGATGCCCTTGACCACCTTGGTGACCATGGCGCCCGACCTGGACACCGATCAGCGACCCGAGCAGCATGCCCATGGCCAGGGTGTAGAAGATGAAGCCGTAGATGGCGTACTGGCTGATCGCGGCATAGCCGGCGGTGAAGACGATCTGGAAGATGTCGGTGCCGACCGTCGTCATCGACGACACGCCGAGGCCGTAGACGAAGATCGGGAAGGTCAGGAAGCCGCCGCCGACGCCCATGATGGAGGCCGCGAAGCCGACCACGAAGCCGCTCGCGATCAGGAAGCAGGCCGAGATCTTGCGGCCGCCGGGGATCAGGTCCTCGTCGAAGTGTGATCATCGGCGGGACGTTGACGGCCTGGAGCTTGCGCGGGAGATTGCCGATGTCCGCGCCTTCGGAGCGCCCGCCGTGGCTGGCCCCCTGCGCCTCCAGCCGCTTGCGGGCCTTGAGGTAGTCGGTCATCGCGTAGGCGCCGAGGAAGCCCGAGGATGATCGACGTAGATGGTGGTGATGAAGGCGTCGCTCAGGATCGGGTTGATCTCGTAGAGCTCCCGGTTGATGACGCCGCCCAGGGTGGCGCCGCCGATCGCGCCGATCAGGAAGGTGACCGCCAGCGACACCGAGACGTTGCCGAGCTTGCGGTGGATGACGCTGCCCATGATCGCCTTGGCGAAGATGTGGAAGAGGTCGGTGCCGACCGCGAGGATGCCCTTGACCCCGGCGCTCATCAGGGCCGGCGCGATGATGAAGCCGCCGCCGGCGCCGATGCAGCCGGTGATCAGGCCGGCGCACAGCCCGATCAGGATCGAGGCCACGAAGATCTTCGTCGAGTAGAAGGCCGGGCTGTAGGCGCTCTTGCCGCCCAGGAAGTGCGGCAGCTCGACGCCCCCGTCCGCCGCGTGCTCGGCGACCTGCGCCGCGACCGCCGGACCGAAGACCAGGATCGGGACCAGCAGCAGGAGGACCAGGGCGATCCGCCTGGGGTCGCCCAGGATCGTGCGCGAGGTCTCCAGCTCCCATGCCGCGTGGGCGCGGGCCGCGGCACTCATGACGGCACCCAACTGCGTGAACGCGCTCACGGTTCCACCTCTCCCCCGAGTTGTGCGGCGGCCGGCCGGGAGCCGTTCACCGCGGTTGATCGCTCCATGGACCCCTCCATCCCAAAGCAGTGCTCACGCCGACGTGCGTTGCAGCGCGGCGTGGATTCTCGCCACCAACAGCTCGAGGTCGACCGGCTTCATCAGGTAGTCGAAGGCGCCCTGCGACAGCCCGTCGCGCGCCGCGCGCTCCGAGCCGTGCCCGGTGAGCATGATCACCTTGAGGCCGGGCAGCATCTGACGGAGGATCTTGAGCAGCTCGATCCCGTCGATGTCCTCCATCTTCAGATCGACGACAGCCAGATCGTAGTCACGGTCGCGCAGCGCCCGGATCGCCTCCGCGCCGGAGCGGGCCGCGGTCACCTCGAAGCCCCTTCGGCTGAGCCGCTTGCTGAGGACCTCGAGGTAGCCGACCTCGTCATCCACCAGCAGCAGGCGGACGGGCTCGGCGCCGGCGGCCATCGATCAGTCTCCGCGGCGCAGCGCGATGAGGGTTGCCCGCGCCTCGAGGATCTTCGCCTCGTGGTCGCGCTTCTTCTGCCCGGCCTGGGAGAGCTTGGCGGTCAGCGTCTCCATCTCGCAGGGCTTCATCAGGTAGTCGAAGGCGCCTCGCTTCATGCCCTCGATCGCGGACTCGACCGTGGCATGGCCGGTCAGCATGATCACCTCGACCAGCGGGTGCCGCTCCTTGATCGCGGCCAGCGCCTCGAGGCCGTCCATGCCGGGCATCTTGACGTCGAGAATGACCACGTCGGTTCGCGTGGCCCCCCCCTGGTCGAGGGCCTCGAGGGCCCGCGGTCCGCTGGTCGCCGTGGTGACCCGGTAGCCGCGCTTGCCGAGCCGGCGGGCCAGGGCCTCGACGAATGCCTCCTCGTCGTCGACGAGCAGCACCGAAAGCTCCATCATGCTGTCTCCTCTCCGGGCGCCCCGGCGTCCTCGCCCGGCCGGCCGGCGGGCAGGTACACGCTGAAGGTCGTGCCGAATCCCACCTCGCTCTCGACCGTGATGCGGCCGCCGAGCTTGTCGATGATGCCGTAGCAGATCGACAGGCCGAGGCCTGTGCCCTGACCGACCGGCTTGGTGGTGAAGAAGGGGTCGAAGATCCGTTCCAGGTTGGCCTCGGGGATGCCCTCACCGGTGTCGACCACGCGCAGCGCGACCATCCCGTCGTCGTCGAGGCCGGTGCTGACCGTGACCGTCCCGCCCTCATGACCGATGGCATCGACCGCGTTGTTGACGAGGTTGAGCAGCACCTGCTGCAGCTCCGAGGGCGACGCGTACACGGCCGGCAGGCCGGGGCTCAGCAGCTGCTCGATCCTGACGTTGGCGTAGCGGGTCTTCTGGCCCATCAGCCCCACCACCTCCTCCACCAGCTGGTTGACGTCCAGCGGCCGGGCCGTGGGGTCGGTCTTGCGGGCGAAGCTCAGCAGCTTGTGGGTGATTGCCTTGCAGCGCTCGCCCTGGGTCCGGATCTGCTTGACCGCGCGCGTGATCTCGACCGCCGTGTCGCCCGAGGCGCCGGCGCTGTCGGCGAGCAGGTCCTCGATCCAGCCCGCCTCCTCGACCATGATGGCGACCGGGTTGTTGATCTCGTGCGCGATGCCGGCGGCGAGCTCGCCGATCGAGGCCAGGCGCCCGGTCTCGATCACCTTGTCGCTCATCATGGTCTGCTTGCGGTCGGCCTCGGCGAGCTGGGTGGCGACCTGGCTGGCGAGGAGGTAGCTGACGACGACGGCGCCGAGGGCGGCGATCAGGAACACGGCCAGAGCGATGGTCTCGAGCCGCCGGCGCTCCGCGAAGGCGTCCTTCTGCTGCTGCTGGTAGGCGAGGAACCAGCGTGCCTGGCGCAGCGGCGCCAGCGCGACGACGGTCGGGCGCTGGCGGAGGTCCGTGCCGCCGGTGATCGACACCCGATCCCTGGACAGCTTGCCGGCGAGGAGCTCCGAGTACGGCGGCCGGCCGAGGTCCACCTCGAAGCGCGGCCTGGTCTGGAACTCGCCTTCGCGATTGAAGATGAAGGCGAAGCCGGTGGTGCCGAGGCGGATGTTGGCGACGAGATTGTTGAAGGCCTCGAAGTCGATGGTCGCCTTCAGGAGATAGCGCTCGCTGCCCTGCCCGCGGGCGGCTGCGACGATGAAGTGGGGCGTGCCGCGCAACCCGGCGAAGACATCGCTGACGTAGTGCTCGCGCTCCCGGCCCTCGGCGAACCACGCCGCCGACGAGTAGTCGGCGCCGGTCAGGTTGAACGGCCCGGCGTAGGCGACCTGGATGCCGTCGGCGTTGACCAGGCCGATGTCGACGAAGGCGCCGTGATATTCCTCGCGAAGCACGTTGAGGAGCTGCCGCAGGAACGCGGGGTCCTCGAGCCGTCCCCGCGGCTGCTCCCGGGCGACGACGCGGATGTCGCTCAAGCGGTCATTGACGAAGGAGTCGATGGTCTCTGCGTGGCGCTGCACGATCTCCCGGAGGTGGTCGTGCACCCGGTCGCGGTAGGCGGCCCGGAACTGGTGGAGGTTGATCGCCCCCGTGATGACCATCGGCGCGACGGCGATCACGGTCAGCGCCGCGACCGCCACCGGCAGCCGGAAGCGCCTGGAGAGCGGGACCGAGGTGTCCTTCGAGATCAGCATCGACGTCGAGGCGCCAGTCTACCCCTATCCATCGCCCGCAATCGGCATGCCATGAGGCTTGCTCGGAGCGCCCGCTGCGATCCGAACCGGATCAGGCTGAGGTCACAGCACTTGCACGCTAGAGCGAGGGGGAGGCCGCGGGCGAGCTCTCTGCCTGGGTGGAAAGACAATTTCCAGGGTGTATCGAGGTTTTCCGGTTGCGGGGCGGGGACCCTTCGGCTCGGAGCCCTGCCGGGCTCCTCGCTCAGGGCAGGCTCCACGGGCGCGGAAGCGGGCGCGGAAGCGGAAGCGGGAGCGGGGGCCAGTCCGACCGCGCCCCGGGGTCACTGGGCCGCGGTGACGAAGACCTCCATGCCCATCAACGGCCAGATCACGGTCACGAAGAGCGCGAGGATCACCATCAGCAGCAGGCTCGCGGCGAGGCCGGCCCGGAAGAACTCGCCCGAGCTGAACTGCCGGCTCTCGTAGGCGATGGCGTTCGGCGCGGCGCCGACCAGCAGGATGAAGGGCATGCCGGCGGTGACCAGGCAGGCGAACATGATCACCTCGCTGCCGACCCCGAGGTAGGGTGCGACCTTGAGCGCCACCGGCAGGCAGATCGCGATCGCCGCGACGTTCATGATCAGGTTGGTCATCATGAGCACGAAGAGGGCCATTCCGAGCACGAACACCAGCGCCGGCGCGCTCTGCAGCATGGCCACCGTGTTGATGGCCATCCAGTCGGCGGCGCGGGTCTCGACCAGGCAGTAGCCGAGGCTCATCGCGCCCCCGAAGAGCAGGATGATGTTCCAGGGGATGTTCTCCAAGTCTCCAATGTCGAGGATCCGGAGCACGAAGAAGAGCACGGTCGCGAGCAGGATGACGCCGCTCTTGTCAATGTTGGACAGCGCCGGGATGAACGAGCGCAGGCTCATCACGCCCACCGCCACGACCACGATGACCGCGGCCTGGACTTCCTTGGCGGAGATCGGGCCGAGCCGCTCGTAGAGGTCGCGGGCGCGCTCGCGCAGGCCGGGGATCGCCGCCCGCTCCGGCCGGAACATGACCATGATCAGGGCCCACAGGGCGAAGACCATCGTCCAGCCCAGCGGAGCCATGTACCAGCTCAGCCCGAAGAAGGAGATCTCCTGGCCGGTGAGGCCCTTGAAGAAGCCGATCGCGACCGCCGCGCGGGCCGAGCCGAGCAGGGTGATGATGCTCCCGGCGCCTGCGATATAGGCCATGCCAATGAACAGGCCCTTGCCGAAGCGGGTCGGAGTGTCGCCCTCCTCGTACAGCCGATAGATGGCCGCGAGCAGCGGGAACACCGTGGCCGCCACCGCGGTGTGCGCCATGACGTGGGTCAGCGCCGCGGTCATCACGAAGCAGCCGAGGTAGATCCGGCTCGTCCTCTCGCCGACCAGGACGAGCATCTTGTAGGCGAGGCGGCGGGTCAGCCCGGTCTTGGTGAACACCATCCCGATCACCACCGAGCCGAAGATGAACCACACCGAGGGATGGAAGAACTCCTTGAACGCGAGCTCGGCGCCCTGGATCGTGCCGCCCTGACCGGCCAGCATGGCGTCCGGCCGGATCAGGAACAGCACCTGGACGACCGCGATGGTGATGCTGGTGACGCCGATCGGCACCACCTCGAAGATCCACCACACGGCGGCAAGCAGGAACATCCCGAGGGCGGCCTTGCCCTGGGCGGTGAGCTCGAAGACCTGACCGGTCGGGTCGACGGCGGCAGGCCACGGCGGCGACAGGTAGACCCCGAGGAAGAGCCCCACCCCGAGGCACAGGTAGAAGAGCCGTGACCAGTTGATCTCGAGGCGCCGGGCGGCGCTGAAGGACACGCGCCGCTGCCGGGCCGTGCCGAGGGCCTTCTCGCTCATGGTGCCTCTCCCCTGTGGCCGGTTCCCCCGTGCTCGAGGATGAACTGGGCGACGATGTCGAAGATGTTGGTCATCAGGACCACGCCGGCAACCTTGCGGCCTTCGAGCACCGGAACCAGGTCGACGCCGTGGCGGAGCATGGTCGAGATCACCGTCGACACCGAGTCGTCGACCTGCACCGAGCCCTTGATCGGCGCCATGATCGAAGCGACGGTGCGGTTGGACGCCTCGAGCGCGGCCTTGGAGAACAGCGAGGTCCAGCGGATCATCAGCTCGCTCGGCGTGCCGCCGCCGAAGGGCACCAGCTCGCGGATGCGCTCCTCCGACTCCTTTGACCGCTGGAGCTGGGGAAGGAGGCCCCTGAGCAGCTCGCGCCGGCTGACGATGCCCTCGAGCTCGCCGTCGCCGTCGACGACGAGAACGTAGCGAGGGAGCATGATGTGGCCGTCGGGCAGTCGCACGGCGGACGCGCTCAGCGCGACGATCGCCTCGCGGATCGTGCACGACGGCGTGCAGTGAGGGTAGCTCTCCGGCGGCAGCATGACGTCGCGGGCCCGGGTGTCGCGGGTCGACACCCCGCCCTGGGTGTCGAGGGTGGCGTCCAGGGACGCGACCTCGCCCGCGCTGGTGACCACCTTGCGGACGCCCTGCACGCGGCTGACGAAGTCGACGATGCCGGCACGAGACTCCTCGAACTCGGTGCCGCCGGACAGCCGCACAACCCCGTCGTCCACCCTGACCTCGATGCTGTCGGCCCGGTAGGGCGAGTTGAAGAAGAGGGCGGCGACCACCCGTTTCTCGATCGCGAAGTTGCGGAACTGGCGGGCGCAGTCCTCCGGGAACTCCTTGCGCCGCACGATGCCGGTGATCATGTCGGCGGCGGCCGGGAGCGGCATGTGCTCGAGGTTGACAACGAGGTCGTAGAGGTCCGGGCTGGTGAGGTCGGCGTTGAAGACCTGCCGGCCCCACTTCGCGCGCCGCTCGTCCGCTTCCCTGAGGAAGCGAACCGCCTCCTCGGAGGACAGCCCGAGATCGGACATGGTGGCGGTGGTGCGGTACTCCATCGGGGCGACGACCCGCACCTTGAAGACGTTGCACAGGCCCTGGAACAGGAACTGGGCGGCGAGCCCGCAGTAGATGCCGTCGCCGTTTTCGAAGCGCTCACCGAGCACGGCCTGCATGGCGAGCACGTAGCGCTCCTTGCGGCGGGTGAAGCGCTCGAAGAAGTTCCCCGGCATGTCGAGGCCGCGGTACATCTCCTGCTCGGACAGCCCGTAGCGCCGGGTGGCGGCGATCGCCTCCTCCCAGTGGACCACACGCAGGCCGAGGCGGGTGCGCAGCTCCACGGCGAGCTTGTCGGCTCCGCTGTGGTTGGCCTCGGAGATCGCGATGATCGCCACGAGCCCGCCCGCTCCCTTCCGCGCAGTGGCCCCCGCCGGCGTCCTCGCCCGTCGTGCCGCCGCATTGCCGCGGCCCGATTCGCGCCGCCGGTGCCGGTTAGCTGCTCACTTTACTCTGGCTGGCAGGTGTTCTCAACATCGGGTCGAAGCAGCGACGCCGCCTGCGGCCGGGTACGGTGCAGCCGTCAGTCGAGGCCGTACTTGCGGAGCCTGGCGAGCAGGGTCGGGCGCGACATGCCGAGCAGCCGGGCGGCGCGCGAGCGGTTGCCGCCGGCGATCTCGAGCACCTCGGCGATCAGCCGTCGCGAGACATGGTCGACGGCGGTGGCCAGCAGGTCCTCGCGGCCGAAGGCGATCGCCTGATGGGCCCATCTGCGCAGGGCCTCGTCGGCGCTGCGCAGCACGTCGTCGCGGGCGTTGCTGGTACCGAGCACCAGCGTTGCCACCTCCTCCTCGCCGATCCGCCGGCCGCGGCTGAAGATCAAGCACTGCTCCATCGCGTTGGCCAGCTCGCGGACGTTGCCGGGCCAGTCGTGGCTCTTCAGGAGCTCGTAGGCGCGGGGCGTCAGCCCCGGGTTGCGGACGCCGAGCTCGGTGGTCAGGCGTCGCAGGAAATAGTCGCTGAGCATGGCGACGTCGTCGAGCCGGTCGCGCAGCGGCGGCAGGGTGATCGGCACCACGTTGAGCCGGTAGAAGAGGTCGTTGCGGAAGCGCCCCTCCGCCATCGCCGCCTCGAGATCGCGATTGGTGGCGGCGATGATCCGGACGTCGACCGGGATCGGGCGGCGGCCGCCGATCCGCTCGATGCTGCGGTCCTCGAGCAGGCGGAGGATCTTGGCCTGGATCGCCAGCGGCATGTCGCCGATCTCGTCGAGGAAGAGCGTGCCGCCGTCGGACAGCTCGACCTTGCCGATGCGGCGGCTCGCGGCGCCGGTGAAGGCGCCTTTTTCGTGGCCGAACAGCTCGCTCTCGAGCAGGGTCTCCGGGATCGCCACGCAGTTGACGACCACGAACGGCCGCTCGGCGCGGTCGGAGTGCTGGTAGATCGCGCGCGCCACCAGCTCCTTGCCGGTGCCCGACTCGCCGCGGATCAGGACCGTGGAGTCGGTGCGCGCGACCCGGCCGATCGCCTTGTAGATCTCCTGCATCGGCTTCGAGCGGCCGATCAGGGCGTCGCTACCGGCAGCGCCGCCCTCCTGGTCGAGGATCACCGGTGAGCGCATCAGCCGGCCGGCCTCGATGGCCTGCTCGATGGTGCGCAGCAGCTCGGTGCCGTCGAAGGGCTCGAGCAGGTAGTCAAAGGCGCCCGCCCTGGTCGTCGCGATCGCCTCGTCAGTGGTGCCGCGCGAGGTCACGATGATCACCGGTAGCCGCGGGTCGACGCCGTGGAAGGAGCGCAGCAGCTCGACCGCGGAGAGAGCTCCGGCCGGGAGGGCGAGCAGCACGGCTTCAAAGGTCGTGCGGCGCGCCAGCTCGAGAGCTTCCGGAGCCGACGTGGCGACCGCGGTCCGCAGGTCGCCCTGGAGCAGCAGCTCCTCGATGGCGCCTCGCTGGCGGGCCTCGCCCGCGACGACCAGGACTCGGTCCATGTCCACATCAGGTTAACTCAGACGGGCGGTATGGGGGCAGCGGGCCTGCGCCGCTGCCGCGCTCGCGGACGTGATGCTAGGCTCTGCTGCGGGAGCCGGTGCGCCGAGCGGCGGTCGGCGGCACCACCGACGGGGGCGGACGGGATGGCGATCATCACGATCTCGCGCGGGTCGTACACCAAGGGCAGGGAGATCGCCGAGCGGGTGGCTGCGGAGCTCGGCTACGAGTGCCTGTCGCGCGACCTCCTGCTCGAGGCGTCGGCGCAGTTCAACATCCCCGAGATCCACCTCGTCAGGGCCCTCCACGACGCGCCCTCGGTGCTCGAGCGCTACCGGCACGGCCGCGAGCGCTACGTCGCCTTCATCGAGAACGCCTTCCTCGAGCACGTGCGCCACGACGGCGTGGTCTACCACGGGCTCGCCGGGCACTTCTTCCTGCGCGGCGTCAGGCACGGCCTCAAGGTGCGGGTCATCGCCGACTTCGAGGAGCGGGTCCACCTCGAGATGGAGCGCGAGCGGATCGACGAGCGCACGGCGAGAGCGACCCTGAAGAAGGACGACTTCGAGCGGCGGCGCTGGGCGTTGGCGCTCTATGGGGTGGACACGGTCGACCCCATCCTCTACGACCTCGTGATCAACGTCGGGAACATGACGCTCGAATGCGCGGTCGCGGTGGTCTGCCACGCCGCCCGGACGCCGTCCTTCGCGACCACGCCGGAGTCGCAGCGGGCGCTCGACGACCTCGTGCTGGCGTCGCGGGTGCGGGTCGCGGTGGTCGACCTCGCCCCGGAGGCGCGGGTCCAGGCCGCGAGCGGCGTGGTCGAGGTCGAGGTCGAGGCGCCGGCCGGCGGTGAGGTGGCGGTGGTCGACCGGGTCGAAGCGCTGGCCCGTTCGGTCGACGGCGTCGCCGAGCTGCGGGTGAGCACGCGGCTGCCGGGGCCGGGGTAACGGCGCCCATCCGTGCTGCCCGCTTCCGCTTCCCCGTCCGCGCCCGCTTCCGAAGAGGATCTCGGATCTGGAGGATAGGATCTCGTCCCCCGCCCGCTTCCGCGCCCGAGCCCGCGAAGTTGGCGGACTGCGATCACCGCCGAGCATGGCGTTCGGAAGCGGAATCGGAAGCGGGCGCGGAGCGGGTGAGCTCGGGAACGGGAGCGGGAACCCTTCGACTCGCGGCGCCGCGACTGCCGCTGCAGCTCAGGGACACGGGCTCGCCCCGGGCGACGGGAACCCTTCGACTCGCGGCGCCGCGACGCCGCTCGCTCAGGGCAGGCTCCCCCGGGGACGGGAACGAGTCGGGCGCGGAAGCGGGCGGGGGGTACTGGCCCCCACCCGCCCCCCTTGCGATCAATACCGATCGAGGTAGCGCTCGAGCTCCCAGGCGTGGATCTCCTTGATGTACTCGGCCCACTCTTGCCGCTTGTTGTGGATGAAGTGGTGGAAGATGTGCTCGCCGAGCGCCTCGCGCATGACCGGGTCCTTCTCGAAGAAGCCGAGCGCCTCTTCGAGGTTGGCGGGCAGCTGGACGATCTTCAAACGGCGCTTCTCGCGCTGGCTCATCTCGAAGATGTTGCGGTTGACCGGCTCGCCGCTGTCGAGCCCGCGCTCGATGCCGTCGAGGCCCGAGGCCAGCATCACGGTCAGCGCCAGGTAGGGGTTGCAGGAGGGGTCGGGCACGCGGACCTCGCAGCGGGTACCGACGCCCCGCCGGTCGGGGACCCGGATCATCGGCGAGCGGTTCTTCTCCGACCACGCGACGTTGACCGGCGCCTCGTATCCCGGCACCAGCCGCTTGTAGGAGTTGACCAGCGGGTTGGTGACCGCGACGAAGGCGCGGGCGTGCTCGAGCAGGCCGCCCATGTAGGCGCGGGCGACCGTGGACAGCTGCCAGGGGCCCTTGGGGTCGTAGAACGCGTTCTTCCCCTTGGTGGTGAACAGCGACTGGTGGCAGTGCATCCCGGAGCCATTGACGCCGGCGAGCGGCTTCGGCATGAAGGTCGCGTGCAGGCCGTGCATCAGCGCGACCTTCTTGACCACGAAGCGGAAGGTGGTGATGGCGTCGGCGGTGGTGACCGCGTCCTCGTACTTGAAGTCGATCTCGTGCTGCCCTGGCGCCACCTCGTGGTGGGCCGCCTCGACCTCGAAGCCCATCGCCTCGAGGACGAGGGTGATGTCGCGGCGGGCCTCCTCGCCGAGATCGCGCGGGCTGAGGTCGAAGTAGCCCCCGGTGTCGTGGGTCTGGGCGAGCGGGCCGCCGTTTCCGTTGCGCTGAAAGAGGAAGAACTCGGCCTCGGGCCCGGCCATCATCCGGTATCCCATCGCGGCGGCCTTGGCCACGGTCCGCTTGAGCGCGCTCCGCGGGCAGCCCTCGAAGGTCGCCCCGTCCGGGGTCGCGATGTCGCAGATCAGCCGGCCGACCTTGCCGTGATCGGACTCCCACGGGAAGACCTGGAAGGTGGCGAGGTCGGGCACCAGCAGCATGTCCGACTCCTCGATCCGGGTGAAGCCCTCGATCGAGGACCCGTCGAACATGATCTGGCCGTCAAGTGCCTTGTCGAACTGGCTCGCGGGCACCTCGACGTTCTTGATGACACCGTCAATGTCGGTGAACTGGAGGCGCAGGAAGTGGACGTGTTCCTTCTTGGCCCGGGTCAGGATCTCGGTCGCTGAGATTGGCACGTTGACTCCTCCTTCGAGTGCGTTGTGCAGATTCTAGGAGCAATTCTGGTGTTGTCAAGGAAGATTTTGACATTTTGATACAGCTTTTCATGACATTGTGCAGAAAAGTGCGAACACCACGGAAAGCAAGTTCGGGCGCGGAAGCGGACATTGTGGGGTAGCCATCCTGGCTGCCCGCAGAAGCGGAAGCGGCCGGGCGGCCCACTGCCCCACTGCCTCACTGCCCCATTGCCTCGTTGGCCCACCGCCGGGGCACTCGGCCGTCGGGCGCGGAAGCGGGCGCGGACGCGGCAGCGGATTCGGCGTTGCCTGCGGCTACGCCGTGACGAGAGCGGGCGGGTGGTCCACTGCCTCACTGCCCAGCGTCCCGGCGGTCGGACGGTAACGGGAACGGGAACGGGAGCGGGAACCCTTCGACTCGCGGCGATGGCGCGCCGCTCGCTCAGGGCAGGCTCCCCCGGGCACGGCGGATATACTCAGGGCGCGTGGAGGCGAGCATGGCGGAGCGACCGAGCCGACAGGACGCGTGGACCCTGCTGACGGAGTTCACCGACAACCCGAGCCTGATCAAGCACGCGCTCGCCGTCGAGGCGGCGATGCGCGCCTACGCGCGGCGCTTCGGCGAGAGCGAGGAGGAGTGGGGGACGATCGGCTTGGTCCACGACTTCGACTACCAGCGCAACCCGACCGTCGAGACCCACCTCCACGTCGGCACCGCGATCCTGCGCGAGCGGGGCTGGCCCGAGGACTGGGTCCGCACGGTGGCCTCGCACGCCGACTACATGGGGGTGCCGCGGGACACGCTGGCCGCAAAGGCGCTCTACGCGGTCGACGAGCTCGCCGGCTTCCTGACCGCCTGCGCCCTGGTGCGGCCCGATCGCTCGATCGCCGAGGTGCAGGCGGCGTCGGTCAGGAAGAAGCTCAAGGACAAGGCGTTCGCGCGCAGCGTCAACCGCGAGGACATCGTGCGCGGCGCCGAGGAGCTGGGCGTCGATCTGGCGGCGCACATCGAGCTCGTGCGCGACGCGATGGCGACCGTCGCCGACCAGCTCGAGCTGCCGCCCCCACCCGTCCAGGGCATAGGACCTGGGATCTAGGGGATAGGCCCCCGCCCGGTTCCAGCTTCCGCGCCCGCTTCCCCGCCCGCGCCCGGGAGGCGAGGCGAGTACGAGGATGGCGCGTCCTGCGGGCGTGCCATCTTTGGCGATTTCGGGACGACGTTTCTCCTGAAGTAGTGCTCGAGATCTGAAATCGCCAAAGGTGGCAACCTGCCGACGGCAGCGACTGTGGCCGTGGCCGCAGTAGCTTGCGGCCTACGGCCACCCGCTGGTGACGGCTGGTCACCGCGGCCGCCGGCCGCCAGTAACCTCGGGGAGCGCCTCAAGAGGATCGGCGCGAAGCGCCCTCGAGGACGGAGCGAACGAGCGTGGACGGGAACGAACCCGGGCTCGGGAGGGGATCCGGAAGCGGGCGGGGCTGTGTCGGGAACGGGAACGGGAACGAAGTTGGAAGCGGGCGCGGGCGCGGAAGCGGGTGAAGGCGCGAGCTGAGGCCTGAGGATCGGCCTCAGCCGGCCGGCTCGATGACCTCGAGGCCGTGAAGGTAGGGACGGAGCACCTCCGGGACCACCACCGAACCGTCGCGCTGCTGGTAGTTCTCGAGGACGGCGACCACGGTGCGGCCGACCGCGAGCCCGGAGCCGTTGAGGGTGTGGACCAGCCGGGGGCGGCTGCCGTCGGCGGGCCGGTAGCGGATGCGGGCGCGCCGGGCCTGGAAGTCGGTGAAGTTGGAGCAGGACGAGATCTCGCGGTAGGTGGCGAGGGCCGGCAGCCAGACCTCGAGGTCGTAGGTCTTGGCCGCGGAGAAGCCGAGGTCGCCGGCTGCACAGGCTGACCACGCGGTAGGGGAGCCCGAGCCCCTGGAGCACCGACTCGGCGTCGGCGGTGAGCCGCTCGAGCCGCTCGCAGGAGCTCTCCGGGGTCGCGAACTCGACCAGCTCCACCTTGTGGAACTGGTGCAGGCGGATCAGGCCGCGCACGTCCTTGCCGTAGGAGCCGGCCTCGGCCCGGAAGCAGGGCGTGAAGGCGCAGTAGCGCAGCGGCAGCTCGCCCTCCTCGAGCGTCTCGTCGCGGTGCAGGTTGGTGACCGGGACCTCGGCGGTCGGCACCAGGTAGTAGTCGGTGCCCTCGATGTGGAAGAGGTCGTCGCCGAACTTCGGGAGCTGGCCGGTGCCGATGAGCGAGGCCGAGTTCACGAGGTAGGGCGGCAGCACCTCCCGGTAGCCGTTGCCGCGGGTCTGGAGGTCGAGCATGTAGGAGATGAGGGCCCGCTCGAGCGCGGCGCCGGCCCCGGCCAGCACGACGAAGCGGGCGCCGGCGATCTTGGCGGCCCGCTCGAAGTCGAGGATGCCGAGCGCGGTGCCGAGCTCCCAGTGCGGGCGCGGCTCGAAGTCGAAGGCCGGCGGCTCGCCCCAGCTCCGCTCGACCCGGTTGGCGCTCTCGTCGGCTCCCTCGGGCACCGACGCGTGGACGAGGTTGGGGATCGACAGCTCGAGCGCCTCCAGCTCGGACTCGAGCTCGCGCGAGCGCCCCTCGAGGGCCGCGATCTCCTCTCCGAGGGCCGCCATCGCGGCGCGCTTGGCCTCTCCCTCGTCCTTCCGCCCCTCCCGGAACAGAGCGCCGACCTCCTTGGAGCCGGTGTTGCGAGCCGCTCGCGCCTCGTCGAGCCGGACCACGATCGACCGCCACTCACGGTCGACCTCGAGCAGGCGATCGAGCGGCGCGTCGGCGCGGCGCGACGCGAGCATGGCGCGGATGCGCTCGGGGTCGGTCCGAAAGAGATCACGGGACAGCATGGCGTCTCCTCGTCGGCAGACTATATCGGATGCGAATCTCGGCTCACCACGTCGCTCGCGCCCGCCGCCGGTCAGCCGCCGAGCGGCAGACCCTCGCTGCCGGCGACCGCGACCTCGAGGGTCTCGATGATCCGGTTGTCGCCGTCGAGCGCGACGAGGCGCGCCCGCAGGGTGGGCAGCTCGGTCCGGTCGGCCGCCGACCACGCCGCGATGACCACCCGCCCGCCGCCGGCGAAGCCGGCGTGGCCGCCGCCGTCGATCCGGATCAGCCCGCTACCGGAGGGACCGCGCAGCAGGACCGCCTCGAGCGTCCCGCCGCCGGCCGGCGAACGAAGCTCGACCCGTTCGAGCTGGTCGAGGTCGGCGGCGTCGAGCAGCTCGGCGTCGACCGTGACCATCGGCATGCCCTCCGCCTCGCCGGGCACGGCGGTGCCGCCGACGATCAGCGCCCTCAGGAAGGTCCGGCTCAGCATCAGGGCTTCGACTCGGGGTTCCCGGGCCGCAACGGCGTCGCGCCCTGGTCCGAGATCGGCACGTAGACCTGGGTCCCCGGCCGGCAGCGCAGCGATCTGGTCGATCAGGGCATCGAGGTCGGCGCGCCGGTTGACGAAGTCGATGTCGTCGGTGTTGACCACCAGCAGCGGCGTCTCCCGGTAGTGGAAGAAGTAGTAGGAGTAGGCCTCGCTGAGGCGGACCAGGTACTCGGGATCGATGCTGCGCTCGAAATCGCGGCCGCGATGGGCGATGCGCTCGAGCAGCATGGGCACCGACGCCTGCATGTAGATGACCAGGTCGGGGGTCGCGACCTCCTGCGCCAGGACCGGGTAGAGCTTCTCGTAGACCCGCAGGTCGGTGTCGTCGAGGTTGAGGTAGGCGAAGATCCGGTCCTTGGGGAAGGTGTAGTCGGCGATGACGAGCCGCTGGAAGAGGTTCATCTGCCGGATCTCGCGCTGCTGCTGGAAGCGCGACAGCAGGAAGTAGATCTGCACCTGGAAGGCGGCGCCCTCGCGACCCTCGTAGAAGTCCGGCAGGAAGGGATTGGTGATGTCCTCGAGGACCATCACGCCCTCGAAGCGGTCGGCGAGCAGCTCGACGAGCGAGGTCTTGCCGACGCCGATGGGCCCCTCGACGGCGATGTGGCGGAAGGGGATCTTCTTGCTGCTCATAGGTCCGGCCGCATCTTAGCAAAGAGGAACAGCAGGCACATGACCACCGACAGCACGCCGTTGGTGGTGAAGAAGGCGGCGTCGACGGCACGCAGGTCGCCGGGTGAGACCAGCCGGTGCTGCCGGACGAGCAGGATGCCGGCTGCCGCGACCGCGGCCAGCCGCAGCCAGCCGCCGCCGGCCATCATCGCGAAGGCGGCGAAGCCGGCCAGCGCCGCGGCGTGGAGGGCCCGTGCGAGGAGCAGCGCCTGCCGGCCGCCGAGCCGCGCCGGGGCCGAGTGCAGCCCGCGGACGCGGTCGAAGCTCTCGTCCTGGAGGGAGTAGATGATGTCGAAGCCGGCCACCCACAGGGCCACCGCCGAGCCGAGCACCAGCGGTGACGCGGCGATCGACCCGGTGACGGCGATCCAGGCGCCGGGCGCCGCCAGGCCGAGCGACGCGCCGAGCCACAGGTGCGCGGCCGCGGTGAAGCGCTTCGCGTAGGAGTAGCCGAGCAGCACCGCGAGCGCGGGCACCGCCAGGACCAGGCACAGCCGGTTGAGCTGGCTCGCCGCGAGCACGAACAGCAGGCTCGCCGCCGCCGTCACCGCCCACGCGAAACGGCGGCTGAGGCGGCCAGCCGGCAGGGCCCGCGCCGCGGTGCGCGGGTTGGCGGCGTCGAGCTGGTGGTCGGCGAGGCGGTTGAAGGTCATCGCCGAGCTGCGGGCCGCGACCATCGCAACGAGCCCCCACACCCAGACCCGTGCCGGCGGCCAGCCCGGGTCGGCGGCGGTGGCGGCGGCGATGACGGCGAAGGGCAGCGCGAAGATCGTGTGCTTGATGACGATCATGTCCGCGGTTTCGCGGATCGCAGCCGCCAGGCGATGGGCGTGGGTTGCCACGGGGTCTCCTTGATCCGGCGACGAGATCGGGGCGGCGGACCTTCGGCGGTGGCGGGGAGTATAGCAGCCCGTCACTGACAGAAAAGGCTGTCACCCGGGGCGCCGCTGCGATGGCGGCGGGGTGACAGAAGACTCTGACAGCGGGCTCCGCAACCGCCTCCAGGGTCGCATCGCAAGAGTTTGCCGCAGTTGAACTTCCATGAGTATCCCGCGATGGCACGGGGCGTGCGTGTGCTCTCGCCCATCTCGCTGCCGGAGGTGGCCATGCGCGATCCGTGATGCCCATCGAGTCGTGATCTTCCGCTGATCATCCAACGACAAAGTGCCTGAAAGGAGTGAGGTCATGGCAGCTCGAGTCATGCCGGTTTTGTGCGCGCTGCTGCTCGCTGCGGCGGTGGCCGGCGCCCAGGACAGCCGGTCGGCGTCCGCACAGCCGACGGTCAACATCAACACCGCGACCTCGGAGCAGCTCCAGCTGCTGCCCGGGGTCGGGCCGGCGCTCGCCGGACGCATCATCGCGTTCCGCGAGGCGAACGGCTCCTTCGAGAAGGTCGACGAGCTGGCTGCGGTCCAGGGGATCGGCGACAAGTCGCTCGCGAAATTGCGGCCGTACGTCGCGACCTCGGGAGCCACCAGCCTCAGCGAGAAGGTGCGGACGCCGCGCCCGAAGAAGGCGGCCACTGACGAGTGATCCGAGGAGCTCGAGAGCGTGGACGGGACGCGGCCCTTCGGGGCCGCGTTGTTGGAGGCAGCCATGGTCGACGGCGCGGCCGTCCGTCAATCGCAGTCTGGGCGAACACTGGTCGAGATGCTGGTGGCGCTGTCGGTGCTCGCCATGATGACGGTGGCGGGAGCCCCGACCCTGGACGAGGCTCGCCGGGCCGCCGCGCTGCGCGGCACCGCCGGCCGGCTGTGGGGGATGATGGTGCGCTGCCGGGCGCACGCGATCATGCGCCAGCGCTCCACGGCGCTGGTCTTCGAGCGGGCGGCAGGCTCCGCGTGGCGGTGCTTCATCGCAGAGGATGGCGACGGCGACGGCCTGCGCCGCGACGACCTCGAGAGCGGCCGGGACCGCATCCTCGGCGAGGTGCTCGAGCTCGGTGGCGCCACCGCCGGCCTCGGCATCCTCCACAACGTGCCGGTGCCCGACCCGTCGGGCTCGGGCCGGATCGACGGGGACCTCGACGACCCGGTGCGCGCCGGCCGCGGCGACATCATCACCTTCACGCCGGCCAGCACCGCCACGCCGAGCTCGGTCTACCTCACCGACCATCACGCGCGGATGCGGGTGCTGCGGGTGTACGGAGGGACGGCGCGGGTCAACTCGCTGGTCTGGCGCGATGGATGGAGGAGGTGGCGCAGCGTGGGGATGTAGGGAGGCACGGGGACAAGCCCCTTCGACTCGCGGCGTTGGTCGCGCCGCTCGCTCAGGGCAGGCTCCAGGGCGGCGGCGAGGCGGACGGCTCGCTCGGGCCGGCAGAGCGGGCCCTGATGCCAGAGCGGTCGACGGGAGGCTCCCGCGTGCGGCATCACGGCTTCGCCTTCGGCTTCCGGCCATGCGCCGTTCGACGAGCGCCGGAACGGTCGCATCACGGAAGCGGGCGCGGGCGGGATCGGATCCAGCTTCGCTGGCTTCGCCGTGACATGCCCAGATCGCTCGTCGGACAGGCGCGGGCGCGGGCGCGGAGCTATCCCGCAGGAGCGCCCAGCATCCTGATCCGGCAGAGGGGCGGCGAGGAACCGATCCGCGACGGTCTCGCCCTCGCCGACCTCGATCGGCCCGAGGAGCACCGACCGGGTGACCCGGGCGCCGCGGCCGACCATGGCGCCGCAGGCAACCACCGACTCGTCGACCACCGCCTCCGCCGCGACGCGGGCCCCCTCAGCGACGTAGCTCGATCGGAGCTCGGCCCGCCGGTCCACCGACGCGGTCGGGTCGACGGCCGGGCGGCCGCCGAGCTGATCGAGGGCGGCCTCGAGGTACGCGGCCGGCGTGCCGACCTCGCGCCAGCGGCCGCGGAGCACCGCCCCGCCGAGGCGGCCGGCCACGCGCGCCGGCTCCCAGAGGGCCTCCGGCGTCGCCAGCGCTTCGACAGGCAGCGCGTCGAGCGCCGTCCGTGAGACCACCATCACGCCGGGGTAGAGGAATGGAGTCTCGCCGGGCGTGGCCGATCCCGGCGGGAGCATGGCCGCGACGGTGCCGGCCCCATCGAGGACGACGCGCGACCAGCGCTCCGGGTCGGGGTGGGGCATGAGCCCGAGGGTGACGAGGTCGCCAGCGGCCGCCGCGCGCTCGAGCAACGGCGCGAGCTCGAGCGAGACGAGGCAGTCGCCGTTGACGACGAGCACCGGACCGTCCTGGCCGAGCAGGCCGCGGCTGCGGGCCAGGGCGAGGCCGCCGGCCGTGCCCATCAGCGTCGGCTCGCGCGAGGTGGCGATGCGGACCCCCGGCAGATCGACGCGGTGGAGGACCTGCTCCATCTGCTCGGCGAGGTGCCACAGGTTGACGGTGACGCTGCGGATGCCGGCGCGCGGCTGCCAGCCGCAGCGCCGAGGCCACCACCGGCCCGTTCGGCAGGGGCAGGGCCGGCTTCGGCAGGGCGTCGGAGAGCGGCCGCATCCGCTCGCCGCGGCCCGCGGCGAGGACCATCGCCGCCGCCACCGCCGGAGCGCTCACGGAAGGATCCCCCTGCTCTCGGGGATCCCCAACGCGCCTCGGAGCTGTGGCGGCTGTTCCATGCCCGAGAGGATAGCTCGATCGGGTCCGCAGCGGCGGTCCGCCAGCCGCCGGGTGGTCGCACGGTGCCGGACAGGACTATCCTTGCCGCGATGGCACCGGTCAGCCTGTGGCTGTACCGCGCGCTGCTGCGGCTCGGCCTGCCCCTGGTGGTGCCGTGGCTGCTGCTGCGGGACTGGCTGACCGGCAAGCGGCGGCCGCGCTTCGCTGACCGGATGGCTCGCCGCCTCCCCGAGCTCTCACCGGGCGGGGTCTGGGTGCAGGCGGTGTCGGTGGGCGAGGTCGAGCTGACGCGGCGGCTGCTGCGCGAGCTCGCCGCGCGCCGGCCGGAGCTGCCGGTGCTGCTCACCGCCACCACGGCGAGCGGGCTCGAGCTGGCGCGGCGCACGGCCGGTGGCTCGGCGCAGGTCCTCCCCTGCCCGCTCGACCTGCCGGCGCCGATCGGTCGGGTGCTCGATGCGGCACAGCCGCGGCTGGTGGTGCTGGTCGAGACCGAGCTGTGGCCGGAGCTGCTTCACCAGGCCGGCCGGCGCGGCGTGCCGGTGGCGGTGGTCAACGGGCGCCTGTCGGACGCCTCGGCCGCGCGTTACCGCCGGGTTCGCGGTCCGCTCGCGCCCCTGCTCGAGCCGCTCCGCCTGGTCCTGGTCCGCGGCTGCGCCGACGCCGACCGCTTTGCGGCTCTCGGGGTGCCGGAGGAGCGGATCGTGGTGGCGGGAAACATCAAGTACGACCTCGAGCCGGACCCGGCGCCGCTCGAGTGGGCCGGCCGCCTGGCCGAGCTCGCCGCGGGCCGGCCGGTGGTGGTGGCCGGCTCGACCATGGAGGGCGAGGAGGCGCCGGTCCTCGACGCGCTCGCCGCTGCGGCGCGCCGGGTCGGGCCGCTGCTCACGGTGCTCGCCCCACGGCATCCGGAGCGCTTCGCCGCGGTGGCGCGCCTGCTCGAAGGGCGTGGCCAGTCGTTCGGCCGCCGCGGCGCCCTGGCCGACGCTCCGGCCCGCTGCGAGGTGCTGCTCCTCGACACCATCGGCGAGCTCGCGCGCGTCTACCGGCACGCTGCCCTCGCCTTCATCGGCGGCTCGCTGGTGGCGACCGGCGGGCACAACCCGCTCGAGCCGGCAGTGTGGGCCGTCCCGGTCCTCAGCGGGCCCCACGTCTTCAACTTCCGGGAGGTCTACCACGAGCTGGTGGCGGCCGGCGCCGTCCGCCTGGTGGCCGACGGCCCCGAGCTCGAGGGCGCGATCAGCGAGTGGCTCGCGAATCCGGAGTCGGCACGGAAGGCCGGCCTCGCCGGCCGCGCCGTGATCGAGGCCAACCGGGGCGCCACGGCGCGCACCGTCGAGGCGCTGCTCGCGCTGGTCGACCGGGGTGGGCCGTGAGCTGGACCGACCTCCTGCTGCCGCTCTCACCGCTCTACGCGGCTGCGGTGAGTGCCCGCGCCGCCGCCTACGCGCGGGGCTGGCTGCCCTCGCATCGGCTCGAGCTGGCGGTGGTGTCGGTCGGCAACCTCAGCTTCGGTGGCACCGGCAAGACCCCGACGGTGGTCGCGCTGGTCCGCGACCTCGCCCGGCGCGGCCGCCGGCCGGCCGTGCTCACCCGCGGCTACCGGCGCACGTCGGCCGCGCCGGCGGTGGTGGTGGGTCCTGACCCCGGCCAGCCGGTCGAGACGATCGGCGACGAGCCGGCCGAGCTCGCGCGCCGGCTGCCAGGAGTGCCGATCGTGGTCGATGCCGACCGGGTGCGGGGCGGCAGGACGGCGATGGCCCTCGGCGCCGACGTGGTGGTGCTCGACGACGGCTTCCAGCACCTGCGCCTCGAGCGGGACCTCGACCTGGTGCTGGTCGACGCCGGCGATCCCTGGGGCGGCGGCCGGCTGCCGCCGCGCGGCCGGCTGCGCGAGCCGATGGCGGCGCTGGCGCGCGCCTCGGCCGTGCTCGTGACCAAGGTCCCGGTGGAGCACCGGAAGGTGGTCGAGTCCGTGCGCGCCGCGGTCGAGGCTCACGCAGGCGCGATCCCGGTGCTGGCGGCACGGCTGCGCCTGTCCAGGGTCCGAACTGCCCAGGGCTGGCAGCCGGCGGACGCGCTCGCCAGCCGGCGGCTGTTCGCGTTCGCGGGCGTCGGCCGGCCGGGTGCCTTCGCCACCCTGCTCGAGGAGGCCGGGGTCGAGCTCGCGGGCCACCGCTGGTTTCCCGACCACCACCGCTACACCACGGCGGAGCTCGCGTCGCTCGCCGCCGCCGCGGCCGCGACCGGCGCGACCCTGGTCACGACCGGCAAGGACGCCGTCAAGCTGCCCGCTGACGCTCCGGTCTGGGAAATCGAGGCGGAGATGGAGCCGGTGGACGGGAGCTGGGACCGGCTCTGGGAGCTGCTCCCCGGAGGCGCGCCGTGAGCCGCGAGCGCTCGGCCGCGCGCAACCGCTTCGAGTTCGCCCTCTACCGGGCGGTGCGGGCCGGCGCGGGCGCGCTCGGCCCGCGGGCGCTGTCGCGGCTCGGGAGCGTGGTCGGCGATGTCTTCCTGGCAGCGAGCGCCCGCCGTCGCGAGATCCTCCGCTTCAACCTCTCACTCGCCTTTCCCGAGATGTCGAACGACGAGCGGCGCCGGATGGCGCGCGAGGTCTCCCGCCACTTCGGCCGCGTCTCGCTCGACATCCTGCGCCTGCAGCGCCTCGATCGCGAGGCAGTTCGAGCGCTCCGTCACGGTGGACGGCGAGCAGCACATCGCGGACGCCGCCGCTCGCGGCCGCGGCATCATCTACCTGGCCGCGCACATGGGCCTGTGGGAGGTGGCGGCGCTCACCGTCGGCCTGATCCGGCCGGAGACCTTCCTGATCGTCAACCGGCCGCTCGACAACCCGCTGCTCGAGGCCGAGGTGGTGGCCTTCCGCAGCCGCTTCGGCAACGAGCCGCTCGGCAAGCGCCACATCCTGCGCACGATCCTCCACCACCTCGCCGAGCGCGGCGCGGTCGGCTTCCTGGTCGACCAGCGGGTGAACCCGGACGTGGGGGTCGAGGTCCCGTTCTTCGGCCATCCGACGTGGACCCATCCGGCTCTCGCCCGGGTCGTGCGCAAGACGCGCACCCCGGTGGTCCCGGTGTGCGCACTGTGGGAGGGCCCGGGCCGCTACCAGGTGAGCTTCTTTCCGCCGCTGCTGCCGGAGGAACTCGGCGAGGACGAGCTCGAGGACCTGCCGCTGACCCGGCGTTTCTCGGAGATCACCGAGTGGATGATCCGCCGCCGGCCGGAGCAGTGGCTGTGGTTTCACGACCGCTGGCGTCACCTGCGGCTCGAAGCGGAGCACCGGTCTTCACCGCTCGAGGGTAGAAGCTGACGATCGAGGGTCACCCCCACCCTTCCTCCCGGCGGATCGGGATCGGAGCGAGTTGGGAGGCGAAGCCCCCAACCTCGGGCCAGCGAGGACGCTCACGCATTCGGGGCGACGCGCGCGGCAGAGAGTCACGGCAGCAGGTCGCGGGACAGTGGATGGGTCAGGCAGTGGGGCCCACCACGGGCGCGCGAGATCTCGTGGCTCGGGAGCAGCAGGCAGACTCGCGACGGCTCGTCGAGCGATACCACCTCCCGTCCGAGCAGAACGTCCTCGGCGTCGACCACCCTCCAGCCGCGGCGCGCCAGCTCGTCGGCGGTCGCCACGTTACGGTCGTACAGCGTGATCACTCCCGGGGCGAGCGCGAACGCGTTGGCGCCATCGGTCCACTGCTCGCGCTGCTGGGCCACAGGGTCGTTGCCGCCGCACGGGATCGGCTCGAGGTCGAGACCGCGGGTGGCCAGGACGTCGAGCAAGGTGCCGCGTTGGTGGGGGATCGGGTCGGCGGCGTGGAGGTCGACCTCCCAGGTGTCGGCGTTCTCCGGTCCCTCGGCGTCGAACAGCGGTGGGAAGACCAGCGCGGCGTCGCGGTCGGCGGGAGTGAACACCGTGTCGAGGTGCATGTAGGCGCGGCGACTCGGCAGTCGCACCACTTCGAGCCAGCGCGGGCCCCCGTCGCGTCGAGCCAGCACCCGAAGGAGCAGCTCGACCGCGGCACGGTTGGTCCGCTCCGACAGCCCGACCGCCACCACCTCCGGCGACAACACCAGCACGTCGCCCCCCTCGAGGCAGGGCCGATGGAAGCTCAGGTGGCGGGCGTGCTCGGCTGGCGGCTGCAGGGGATCGAGGATCTCCGGCGCGGCGGCGAGCGCCGGGTGGAAGCGGAACAGGCAGCGCGCCAGGAGGCCCTCGCGCCAGCGAGCCGGAGTTGCCATTGACGACAGCACGACGCCGTCTCCGAGAACCACCTGTGGGTCGCGCTGGAAGCACCAGTTGGGCAGCGGCGGCAGCTCGAAGATGTCGTTGACCTCGACGCTGTGCCGATCGGCAGGCTGGGGGACGCCGCTGACGAGTGCCGAGACCAGCTCCGCCGGGGCAGCCCGGCGAGCGTGCCGTACAGGCCTGGCGGAAGTTCGGGACGCAGCACTCCGGCGAGCCACTGCCGCGCCTGCTCGTTGGCGAGCGCCTCCTCGAGCAGCTCGCGGGCCTCCACCACCTCGACGCCGAGCAGCTGGAGCAGGCGCCGGAAGCGGCCGTGCTCCTCGCGCGCCCGCTCGCCGAACAGGATGTCGTCGAACAGCAGGTCCTCCATCATGGCCGGCACCATGCGGTCGACCTCCTCGCCCGGCGCGTGGACGAGCACCCGGCGGAGGCGCCCGATCTCGGATCTGACGTTGAGCATGCGGTCCGTCCCTCGCGTTCGGAGCATGGCCCCTGACGACGAGAGGCCATGGTAGATGGGCCACGGATCAGGCATCCGGCGTCCTGAATCCTCTTATACTCTCTCGGGGAGCCCCACATGACCTCCATCGACGGCTTCGACCACCCGCTCGCCGGGCGCTACGCCTCGGCCGAGATGCTCCGGCTCTACTCGCCGCGCCACCGTTACACGACCTGGCGACGGCTGTGGCTGGCCCTCGCCGAGGCCGAGCGTGAGCTCGGGCTCGACATCCCGGAGGAGGCGATCGTCCAGATGCGCGACCACCTCGAGGTCGACGAGCAGGACCTCGAGCGGGTGCGCGAGCACGAGCGGCGGACCCGTCACGACGTGATGGCCCACATCCACGCCTTCGCCGAGCGCGGCCCCGGCGGCGCGGCCCTTCATCCACCTTGGCGCGACCTCGGCCTACGTCGGTGACAACGCCGACCTGCTCATCGCGGCCGACTCCCTCGACCTCGTCACCCGCCGGCTGCTCGCCGTGATCGCGGCGCTCGCCGCCTTCGCCGAGCGCTGGGCCGACGAGCCCTGCCTCGGCATGACCCACCTCCAGCCGGCGCAGCCCACCACCGTCGGCAAGCGGGCCTGCCTGTGGATCCATGACCTGCTGCTCGACCTCGAGCGGCTGCGCTTCGAGCGCGGCCGCCTCAAGCTGCGCGGCGCCAAGGGCGTGACCGGCACCCAGGCCACCTTCCTCGAGCTGCTTCACGGGCGACCACGAGAAGGTGCGCGAGCTCGACCGGCGGGTGGCGGCCAAGCTCGGCTTCGCCGCGACCTACCCGGTCACCGGCCAGACCGACACCCGCAAGGTCGACGCCTTCCTGCTCGACGCGCTCTCCGGCATCGCCCAGTCGGCGGCCAAGCTCGCGACCGACGTCCGCCTGCTGTCGCGCTTCCGCGAGCTGCGCGAGCCGCTCGCCGAGGGCCAGGTCGGCTCGTCCGCCCAGCCCTACAAGGCCAACCCGATGCGCTGCGAGCGGGTCACCTCGCTGTCGCGGTGGCTGATCTCGCTGGCGGCCAACCCGGCCCACACCGCCGCCACCCAGTGGCTCGAGCGGACCCTCGACGACTCCGCCAACCGCCGGATGGCGCTGCCCGAGGCCTTTCTCACCGCCGACGCCATCCTGCGGATCCTCCACAACGTCGCGGCGGGGCTCGTGGTCTACCCCGCGATGGTGCGCCGCAACCTCGCCGCCGAGCTGCCGTTCATGGCCTCGGAGGTGATCCTGATGGCTGCGGTGCAGCGCGGCGGCGATCGCCAGGAGGCCCACGAGCGGCTGCGCGTCCACGCCCGCGCCGTCACCGACCGCATGCTCGGCGAGGGCGCCGACAACGACTTCCTCGAGCGGGTCGCCGCCGATCCCGCCATCCCGCTGGCGCGGCCCGAGCTCGAGGCGCTGCTCGACTCCCGCCGCTTCGTCGGCCGGGCGCCGGAGCAGGTGCGCGAGTTCCTCGCCGAGCACGTCCATCCGGTGCTCGCGACGGCCGGCGAGCTGCCGGAAGCCAGCGATCTCGAGGTGTGAGGGCGTGCGCCTGAGATTCGAAAGGCGCGGTGCGGGCGAGCCGACGCATGTGTGGGAGTCTGCTGACGGTTCGACGACTGCTCGGGAACGGGAACGGGAACGGGTACGGGCATCTGGCTTCGCCTTCGGCTGCGCCGTGACAAGCGGGGGACGGGAACGGGGACGGAGAAGGGCAGGGGCACGCTCGCCATGTGGCGTCACGCTCGCGTCGGCGCTCGGGCTGCTCCTGGTCGTTGTTGGCTGCGCCCACCGGCAGGCGGCGCCGGTGACGGCCGCGGAGCTCGAGCCGGCGAAGCCGGGCACGGTCGAGAAGGGCGAGGCGTCGTGGTACGGCCACCCCTACCACGGCCGGCGCACCGCGTCGGGCGAGCGCTACGACATGCACCAGCTGACCGCAGCCCACCGGACACTGCCCTTCGAAACCTGGGTTGTGGTGACGCGGCGGGACGACGGCCGCTCGGTCGAGGTGCGGATCAACGACCGCGGTCCTTTCATCCGCGGGCGGGTGATCGACCTCAGCTTCGCGGCGGCGCGGCGGATCGGCCTCGACGTCGACGGCGTGGCGCCGGTGTCCGTTGAGGTTGTCAGGCCGTCACCGTCCGAGCCGGGAGGAGCCGCCGATCCCTCCCGCCATCGAGGAAGCTGCCGGCGTCACCTGCTGGTGGGTGCAGGTGGGGGCCTTCGGCGACGAGGCCAACGCACGCCGAGCCGTGGAGCAGCTCGAGTCGGCGGGCGAGCGCCCGCTGATCGTGGAGGGCCCCGGCGGCCTCGACCGGGTGCGCGTGGGCCCCTTCGACAGCGAGCGCGCCGTCGAGAAGGCCCTCGAGCGGATCCGCAAGGACTGGCCCGAGGCCGTGCTCGTGACCTGCGGGTAGGAGCGTGTGGGGCAGTGGCCCCTGGATGCGTTCCCGACGTGGTCATTGTCGTTGGCCTCTGCCCACACGCTCCTCGGGATGCGCTGCGCGCATCCCGACGAGTTCGTGCCGCAGGTGCCGTCCGACGCCAACTCGGTCAACCGCGCCGCCGAGAACGGCCAGTGGGTCGCGAACTCCCAGTGAAGCTTCGCCTCAAACCGACGAGGTCGAGGACCATCGAAGCTCCGGTAGGGGCACCGACTCCCGGCCGGAGCTCCCGGCTTGCGAGTGCGGACGCAGCGCTCCTTTCATCCGGGTAGGGCGGATCACGTATCACCTATCACCTATCACAGGGTGGGTGGGTGGGGGACTTGGGTTAGCATGCCCCGCATGATCAGACTCCGCGCCCTCACGCTGCTCGCGATCGTCGCGCTCGCCGTCGTCGTGTCGGCACCCGTCGTGCCGGGAGCCGGTGGGTCCGACTCAGCCCCGCGCCGAGCGGGTCGTGATGGTCTCCTACGACGGCCTCGGCGCGGATCTCACCTGGCTGTGGATCCGGGGCGGGTTGGCCGCGGAGCCGGATGGGCTCGCCGGCCTGGCCGGGCAGGGACTCGCGGTGCGCCGGCTGCGGATGTCGTCGCCGACGCTGACCGCCGTCAACCATGCGACCCTGGCCACCGGCCGGCCGCCGTCGGCCACCGGGATCGTCGGCAACTCCTTCCACCGGCCTGGCACGCCGATCACCCGAAGCACGTCCGGGTACGCCACCTCCCCCGAGGCGCCGGCGCTGTGGACCGCAGCGTCGCGCCAGGGCGTGCGGGTCGCGACCCTGATGTGGCCCGCGGCCGACGCCGGCGCGGTCGACCGGATGGGTGATCTCGGCGTGGTCTGGCCGCGCGCGCCGCTCGCGGCGAGCGAGGTGCTCGAGCTCGACGCGGGGCAGGCGGCGACCACCGGCGAGCACATCTCCAAGGACGGGGTGCCGGCCCGCCTCTGGACGCTCGAGCTGCCGCTCGGCGAGGCGGAGCCGGCGTCGGTCGCGCTCGAGGTCGCCGCCTACGACGGCAACCCCGACGGACAGCCGCGCTACGACACGGTCGCGGCGCGGGTCGCGGGCGACAGCTCGTGGCGGCTCGCCGGCGAGCGCGAGTGGCTGGAGCTCGAGCTCGAGGCGCGGGCTCCCGGCGACCAGCGGTCACGGCGCTACGGGCTGTGGTGCAAGCCGCTCTGGCTCGACCGGACCGGCGGCGGGCTGCGCTTCTACCGGGGCGCGCTGTGGCGGCTGGTCGGCTACCCCGACGACTTCGAAGACCGCCTCACAAAGGTGGTCGGCCCCTTCCCGGGGGTGCCCGACGAGCGCTTGCTGGCCGAGTGGTGGCTCGACATGAGCACTGGCATCGACCTCGACACCTTCGTCGAGCAGGCCGAGCGCCTGGACCGCTACCTCGACCGCATCGCCGAGTGGGTGCTCGCGAACGAGGACCCGCGCCTGCTGCTCGCCTACCACCCCACGCCCGACGAGTACCAGCACGCGAGCCTGCTCGTGGCCCCGGACCAGTGGGCGTACTCGTCCGGCTCGGCGCTGGCGGCGCGCGAGGGCCTCAAGCGGATCGGCCGCTCGGTCGACCGCTCGGTGGCCTCGCTGTGGGGCGCCCTCGACCCGGCGCGGGACGTGCTGCTCGTGGTGTCGGACCACGGGCTGGTGCCGATCCACAGCGAGGTTCGGGTCCAGCGCGCCCTCGAGGAGGCAGGGCTCATCGAGGTCGTGGAGGAGGGAGGCGAGCGCCGGCTCGCACCGACCACGCCGATGGCGGCGTTCTCGAGCGGCGGCTGCATCCATCTCTACCTCAACCTGGCCGGCCGCGAGACCGACGGCGTCGTCCCGCTCGCCGAGGCCGGGGAGCTGCTCGCGCGAGCCGCCCGCGCCCTGGCCGACCTCGAGCAGGACGGCCGGCCGGTGGTGGAGCGGATCCTCAAGCGCGCCGAGGCCGCCGCGCTCGGCCTCGACCATCCCAACTCCGGCGACCTCATTGTCTTCCTGCGCCCCGGCTTCACGGCCTCGTCGCGGCTCGACGGCGATCCGCTCGCCGCCTCCAGGTACTACGCGCAGCACGGCTACCTCGCGAGCCATGACGCGATGTGCGGGGTGCTGCTCGCGCGCGGTGCGGGCATCGTGCCGGCCGAGCTCGAGGAGATGCCGGCGACCGAGGTCGCGCCGCTGGTCGCCCGCTGGCTCGGCTTCGAGCTGCGCTGAGCTTCACGGACTTCTTACATCGGCCTGACACGCCTCGAACACCCGTGCAGTGAACTTTCGGGCGAGGGGTGGGCGGATCTCCGCCCGGATGTTCAACCGACGGAAGAGGAGAAAGCAGCGCATGAAACGCACAGTCGTGGGGTCGTGGGCCCTGGTCGTGGTGTGTCTGGCGGCCGCTACTGCCGCCGAGGCCGGCACCATCTCCGGCGTCGTGATCGACGGCTTCACCGGCCAGCCGGTGGTCGGCGCCACCCTCGAGGTCGAGGGCACCGAGGTGGTCTTCAGGTCCGGGCTCGGCGGCGCCTTCGCCGGCGAGCTCGCCGACGGCACCTACTCGGTGCTGGTGACCCGCGAGGGCTTCGAGGGCCAGCGCATCACCGGCGTCGTGGTGTCGCAGGCGACGGCCGCCGACTTCGCGGTGGTGCTGCTGCCGGCAACCGACGCCGGCCAGGGAGCGCCCGCCGCCGCCGCGCCGTCGGCGGCCGGGGCCACCACCGAGACCAGCGTCGGCGTGGTCGACGAGACGACCGGCGAGCTCGGCTCGAGCGCCGCCTTCGTCGGTGAGGTGACAGTGACCGCGGACGCGGCTTCGTCGACCGAGGCGGCCCTCCTGACCGAGCGCCGCAACGCCGCCCAGATCTCGGACAGCATCGGCACCGAGGAGATGAAGAAGAGCACCGGCTCGGATGCGGCCGACGTCGTCAAGCGAGTCACCGGCGTCTCGCTGCAGGGCGACAAGTACGTCTACGTGCGCGGCCTCGGCGAACGCTACTCCAACACCGCGCTCAACGGCTCCAGGATCCCGTCCACCGAGTACGAGAAGAAGGTGGTCCCGCTCGATCTCTTCCCAGCTGGCCTGCTCGAGAAGATCCGGGTCTCCAAGTCGTACACGGCCGACAAGCCGGGCGACTTCGCGGCCGGCTTCGTCGAGATGGAGACCCTCGACTTCCCCGCCACCCAGCACGCCTCGATCGGGATGGCGCTCGGCCACCACAGCATCGCCACCGGCGAGCAGTTCGGCCGCTACGGCTCCGGTCTCGGCTGGTCGGGCTCGGGAGGCCAATCGCTGCCCGTCGGCATCCCGGACGAGAAGCTGGTGCGGCTGTCGCCGATCACCGGCATCGGCTTCACGCCGGCCGAGCTCCAGCAGTTCGGCGCGTTGTTCATCGGCGACTGGCGCGGCACCGCCGGCGCGGTCGGCACTCCCTGGGGCGGAGGGTCCTACGATGCTCCCCTCGACTCCGGTTACAACCTGAGCTACGGCAACACCTTCGGCCGCTTCGGCGTGGTCCTGTCCGGGACCTACGGAAGCGAGTACCGCGCGATCGAGAGCGAGAAGAACTTCTACCGCTACTCGGAGCTGAACCCGAGCGGGGTCGAGCTCGACAACAGCTTCGACTTCGACAACAACATCCAGACCGTCAAGAAGGGCATGGTCGCCAACTTCGCCTATCGGATGGCGGACAACCACCACCTCAAGTTCCGGTCGCTGCTCAACACCCTGTCGTTTGCCGAGACCATGTTCCAGGAGGGCTTCTTCTCGGACCTGTCGGCCGCCGATCCACAACTACCGGGCGAACTACAAGGACCAGGAGGTGAGCACCTTCCAGCTGTCGGGCGAGCACTACTTCGAGACCGGGTCGCTGGGCAGCCTGCTCGAGTGGCGGGGCTCGACGTCGACCGCCGAGACCGACCAGGACTACCGCTACAGCCTGTACGCCGACTTCGATGGCGACGGCAGCTACGTCCTGACCGACAACTCGTCGTCGGGCTTCATGTTCTTCAACGCCCTCGAGGACACCGTCGACGACGTCGGCGTGGACTGGACCAAGTTCCTTTCGACGGGCTCGAGCTTCGGCAGCGTCAAGGCCGGCGTCGCCTGGACAACCACCGACCGCGGCTTCTTCGGCCGCCGCTTCCGCTTCAAGAACCGCGGCGTCCAGGGCGTCGACCTCAGCCAGGCGCCGGAGGACATCTACGTCGAGGAGAACATCAACCCCAACGGCTTCGAGATCGAGGAGACCACGCGGCCGACCGACAACTACACCGCGACCCAGGAGATTCCGGCGGCCTACGGCCAGCTCGACTGGAGCTCCGGCAAGTGGCGGCTGATCGGCGGCGTGCGCTACGAGGACGTCGGACATCGAGGTCGTCTCCCGCGATCTCTTCAACCCGGAGTCCGACCCCATCGTCTCCACCTTGAAGGACGAGAACTGGCTGCCGTCGCTGAGCGCGCTCTACCGCCTGACGAGCAACCAGAACCTGCGGCTGACGGCCTCCGAGACCGTCAACCGGCCGGAGTTCCGCGAGCTCTCGCCCTTCGCCTTCACCGACGCCGTCGGGTCCTTCGACCGCGTCGGCAACCCCGAGCTGATCAGCGCCACCATCCGCTCGTACGACGCGCGCTGGGAGTGGTTCCCGTCGTCCGCCGACGTCATCGCGGTGAGCCTGTTCTACAAGGACTTCACCGATCCGATCGAGGAGGTCCTGGTGGAGGGCGTGACCCGCACCCAGACCTGGGAGAACGCGGACGGCGCCAGCAATCAGGGCTTCGAGCTCGAGCTGCGGCGAGGGCTCGGCGCCTGGGCCGACGCTCTGGACGCGTTCACGGTTGTGGTCAACTACTCCTATATCGACTCCGAGGTGACGGTCCCGCCGGGAGGCATTCAGACCAACTCGAGCCGGCCCCTCGTCGGCCAGCCCGACCACGTCGGCAACCTGGTCCTGGAGTGGGTGCAGCCGGCGTGGGGATCGGGCGTGCGCCTGCTCTACAACTACACCGGCGAGAAGGTCAGCTTCGTCGGCGCCAACGGCCTCCCCGACGTCCTCGAGGAGCCGCGCGGCACCGTCGATCTCGCCTACACCCAGCGCTTCGATCTTGCCGGGATCGACTGGACCGTGAAGGCCTCGGCCGAGAACCTGACCGACGAGCCGTGGGAGTTCACCCAGGCGGGCCAGCCGTGGACCTACTTCGAGCCGGGCGTCAAGCTCGGCCTCTCGCTCGGCCTTACATTCTTCTAACACCGGCTTCACACGTGGTACCCGACGCGGGGCCAGACTGCCGTCGCGGATGACCATCGTCTGACGCGAGGCAGCTCCCCGCGTCGCCCCACAAACTCTTGGAGGTGATCGTGATGAGAAGGATCCTGATGTGCGCCGTTGCGGTCGGCCTGCTCGGCGGAAACGCGCTCGCCGCCGCTGGCGAGGCGCGCCGTGCGCCGGAGACCCGGGCCCTGCCGTGGGTGAAGCTCGCGAGCAGCCAGCAGGTGGCGGCGAGCGTGGACGGCGCGGCCAAGCTCGCGATCGGGACTGCCAACCGTCCGGCGGTCCGGCTGGAGACCGAGTACTACGTCTATCCCTACACCGACCCTGACACCGGCGGCCAGGTCACCCGGCCGTCGCTGTGGCTGACCATGGACGCCAACGGCTACGGACAGCCGGTGACGCTGTGGCTGTACTGGCAGAACCGGAAGACCGGCGAGCGCCGCTACCTTGCCAACGGCTCGATCCTCGACGCCGGCGAGGTCCAGGACATCTTCGGCACCGATGGCACGGCGCTGTGGGCGCCCAGCCTCGATCGCTTCGCCTTCTTCGGACCGGCCGGCGCCTGGGGCCAGGGCCCGACCAATCCGACCGGCCTCTACATGTTCGGCCTCGACGTCCGCGATGCCGCCGGCACCGCGGTGATCACGCGCGGCTACGCGCTCTACAACCACGTCGACGAGATCGTGATCGTCGACGGCGACGTCACCGCGGACACGGTCTGGACCAGCAACAACGCCTACCTGCTCGCCAAGGGCGGCGCCCAGTTCCCGGTCTACGTCGGCGCGCGCGACGGCGCCGGCGAACCGGCCACCCTGACCATCGAGCCCGGCACCGTAGTCTACGGCGACAAGCAGCTGCTCGGCACCCTGTCGGTACAGCGCGGCTCCAAGCTGATCGCCAACGGCACGCCGCTGATGCCGATCATCATGACCTCGGCCTTCAAGGTCGGCGAGCGAACCTCAGGTGACTGGGGCGGCCTGGTCCTCAACGGCTACGCACCGGTCGGCTCCGACACCGGCGAGCGCGAGGGCGAGGGCGAGACCGGCCTGTTCGGCGGCGACGACCCGAACGACAGCTCGGGCGTGCTCAGCTACCTGCGCGTCGAGTTCGCGGGCGTGCGCTTCACCGAGGAGGACGAGCTCAACGGCATCGCCCTCCAGGGCGTCGGCGCCGGCACCGTCGTCAAGTACGTGCAGGTCAACCGCAACGCCGACGACGGCATCGAGTTCTTCGGCGGCACCGTCAACGCCGAGTACGTGCTGCTGACCGGCATCGAGGACGACAGCTTCGACTGGACCTTCGGCTGGAACGGCCACGTCGCCAACGCGGTGGCCTGGCAGGGCGTGGCGGTGGCGGACCACGGCATCGAGGCCGACAACGACCAGGACGTTCCCGACCGCGAGCCGCGCTCCATGCCCAAGATCTTCAACGCCACCTTCGTCGGCAACCAGGCGCTCGAGGGCGGCGAGGGTCGCGCCGCGCGCCTGCGCCGCGGCACCGCCGGCCTGATCCGCAACGCGATCTTCATCGGCTTCCCGGCGGCCGGCATCCGGGTCACCGAGGACGAGACCTGGATCCAGGCCGAGCAGGGCAACCTGGTGATCACGTACGAGCTTCGTCTTCGGCAACGGCAACGTCGGCCAGGGCGGCGGCAACATCACCGACCAGCAGGTCATCGACTGGCTCGAGGACCCGGCCGCGCGCAATCAGTTCGTCGACCCGATGCTCGGCGATCCCTTCAACACCGTGGTTCCGGACCTGCTGCCGCTGCCCGGCTCGCCGGCGCTCGACGCCTCGTACGGCGCGCCGACCAGCGACTACATCGGCGGCGTGGCGCCCGGCGGCGATCCGTGGATCTACGCGCCGTGGACCACCTTCGCACACAACTGATCCGGAGGAGGATTTCAATGAGACGCGCTTTTCTGATCACCGCCTGTCTGGTCGCGCTGCCGCTCGTCGCCGCGGCCCAGACCTACACCGCCAGCCTGACCGCTGACGCCGTGGTGCCGAACCCCGGACCCGCCGGCGCCACCGGCTTCGCCACCGTGTCCTTCTCCGGCACCGATGTCGCCTACAGCATCCTGGTGTCCGGGCGTCGGCGGCCTGACCGCCGCGCACATCCACGAGGGTGCCGAGGGCGCCTCGGGCCCGATCGTCGTCGACTTCGCGGCGAGCCTTCACCGGCGGCACCGCCTCCGGCAGCGTGGCGGTGGACGCCGACCACGGTCGCGGCGATCGCTCTCCGACCCGGCCGGCTACTACGTTCAGGTCCACAGCGCCGAGTATCCCGGCCGGCGCGCTGCGCGGCCAGCTCGGCACGAGCGCGGGCGGCGCCGAGGTGACGCTGTACTTCCCGGTGGTGGCGACGGTGGCCGGCCAGGCCGGCACCGACTTCCACACCGACGCCCGGATCGTCAACCGTTCCGGCTCGACGGCCAACGTGACTCTCGAGTTCTACCGCAACGGCGCGGGCGGGCTGACCGGTCCCACGGCGACCGCCGAGATCGAGATCGCGGCCGAACGAGCAGGCCGTGCTCGACGACATGGCGACCGAGCTGTTCGGCGTGACCAACGGCGCCGGCGCCGTCAAGATCAGCTCCGACCAGACCGTGTCGGCCAGCGCGCGGATCTACAACGACCAGCGGGACGCCGGCGACGGCACCTTCGGCCAGTTCGTCCAGGGCCAGCCGATGAGCGGCGCCCTCCAGGCCGGGACGATCGCCTTCCTGTCCAACGAGGACCCGGCGACCGGCGCGGGCTTCCGCACCAACATCGGCTGGTTCAACCCGAACGCCGGTCCCGGTCGAACGTCGTGCTCCGCGGCTGGGACACCTCCGGCGCCCTGCTCGGCGAGGTCGAGCACACCGCCGGCGGCTACGAGCAGCTGCAGCGCAACCTCGGCCAGCTGTGGCCGGCGCTGCGACCTACGGCAACCTCTACGTGACCTTCACGGCGGATGCGCCGGTGTTCTTCTACGGCTCGGTCGTCGACAACGTCAACGGTGACGCGATCTACGTGCCGGCGACCAGCTGCCGGACCCCTCCGAGATCCCTTCCGTCCTTTGTTTCCTCTTCGGCCCCGGTCCCCCCCGGGGCCAATTTTTTCAGGCGCGGAGACCCGCAGTAGGATGGAGGGGATGTGGTGCGGCTCGCAGGCTTGCTGCGCGATCGTGAGCTCGGCCCTGGTGGTCGGGACGGGCCTGGGCGCGGTGCGTGCGGCCGGCGCCGAGCAACGGCTCGCCGAGGCCGCCGCCGCGGTGTCGGAGGAGGCGATCCGCCGGCACACGGCGACGCTGGGCAGCGATGCCATGGAAGGCCGCGCCCCGGGTACGCCGGGAGGCCTGCGGGCGGCCGACTACATCGCCCGTGAGCTCGAGCGGCTCGGGGTGCGCCCGCTCGGCGACGAAGGCAGCTACTTCCAGCAGGTGCCCCTGCCACGGCAACGCGCCGCTGCCCGCGTCGCGGCTCGTCCTGACGAGCCTCGGCGAGCCACGCGAGCTCGCGCTCGGCAGCGACTACGTGCTGGCGTCGACCGGGGCTCAGACCTGGCTGCCGCGGCCGGCGCCGATGGTCTTTGTGGGCTACGGCATCGTGGCGCCCGAGTTCGACGCCAACGACTACGCGGACGTCGACGTGGCGGCAAGGTCGTCGTCTACCTCGCCGGCGAGCCCGCCTCCGACGATCCCGCCTACTTCCAGGGGCCGGAGCCCTCGGTGTACGCCGCGGCCGAGACCAAGCAGCGGATCGCCCTGTCGAGGGGGGCGGTGGGCAGCGTGCTCATCCCCGACGCCGGCGTCGCGGGCGCCGGCTGGGAGCGGCTGCGGCGGGAGTACGCCTTCGAGCACCTGACGCCCGCCTCCTCGCTGCCGCGCCAGCTGAGCCTGGTGCTCCATCCGGAGCTCGCGCCGGCGTTGTTCGCGGACGCGCTCTACGACTTCGACCGGGTGCGCTCGATGGCGCGCGCCCACACCCTGCGCTCCTTCCACCTGCCGGTGGCCTTGAGCTTCGAGGGCGTGTTCCGAAGCCGCACCTTCCTGACGCCGAACGTGTCGGCTGGATCGAGGGCCGTGACCCCGAGCTCGCCGGCACCGCGGTGGTGGTGTCGGCCCACTACGACCACCTCGGGGTGGGGCCCGCGGTCGACGGCGACGCCATCTACAACGGCGTCGTCGACAATGCGCTCGGGGTGGCCGGAGCGCTCGAGATCGCGCGCGTCGTGACGGCGCTCGGCGAGCGGCCGCGGCGCTCGGTGATCTTCGTCTTCACCGCCGCGGAGGAGGAGGGCAACCTCGGCGCTCTCTACTTCCTCGACCACCCCCCGCTGCCGCTGTCGAGGCTGATGGCCAACATCAACGTCGACGGCCTCGCCTTCCTGGACAGCTTCCGCGACGTGATCGGCATCGGCGCCGAGCTCTCCGAGCTCGGCGGGATGCTGGAGAGCGCCGCCCGGGAGCTCGGCGTGGAGGTCGGCCACGCCGAGGGAGTGGTGGCGGGGCACGAGGCCTACATGCGCTCCGACCAGGCGGCCTTTGCCGCGGCCGGGGTTCCGGCCATCCTGGTCAACGAGGGCTTTCGGTGGAGAAGCCACCGCCCCGGAATCGGCGCTTCGCCAGACCGTCGAGTGGCTGGCCGAGGTCTACCACAGCCCGGCCGACGACCTCGAGCAGCCGCTCGACTTCGCGGCGAGGCCGGCAGCACTGCGGCGTGGTGCTCGCGCTGCTGCTGACGGTCGCCGACGCCCCGGTCGCAGCCGCAGTGGCGCCCCGGGGTTCCGTACGCCTATCAACGGCTGCTGAGCCTTGCCGATGAAACGCCGCTAGATCGGAGCCTGCTCGCGATGCTGCTCGCCGCACTGGCCGCCGGGTGTGCGAGCTCGCCGCGCGCGAGGAGCGCGAGCTGCGCCTGCGCGGGTCGGACACCATGCTGGTGCTCAACCGCCGGCTCGCCGAGGCGTTCATGCGCGCGAACCCCGGCGTGTCGGTGCGGGTGGATGGCGGCGGCAGCGGCGCCGGGGTGGAGGCGCTGGCGGCCGGGGAGGCGGAGATCGCGGCCTCGTCGCGGCCGCTGCTCGCCGACGAGGTGGCGGCGATCTACAGTCGATTCCGTTCCCTCGGGGTGCGGCACCTCGTCGCGCAGGACGCGCTTTCCGTGTTCGTCAACGCGGCCAACCCCGTGCGCTCGCTGAGCTCCGAGCAGCTGCGCGGGCTGTTCGACGGGTCGATCCGCACGTGGGCGGAGCTCGGAGGCGAGCCGCCGAGGTGGTGGCCATCGTCCGGCCGCCGTGGTCAGGGACCCATCGGTTCTTCCGCGACCACGTGCTGAAGGGCCAGGCCTACGCCGCCGGGGCGCGGGCCATCCCGACGACCCCGGAGATCCTGGAGTCCGTGCGCTCCGAACCGCGAGCCGTCGGCTACGGGGGCCTCGCCTACCGGCTGCCGGGGACCGAGGTCTGCGCCATCGACGGGGCGCCGCCGACGGCCGAGGCGGTGCGCGCCGGGCGCTACCCGCTCGCCAGGTACCTCGCCTTCTACACCGTCGAGCCGCCGGCCGGCCTCGCCAAGCGCTTCATCGACTTCTGCCAGGGAGCCGACGGGCAGGCGGTCGTCGCCGAGGTCGGCTACATCCCGCTCTGGGAGCGCTGAGCCGTCGCTGTGAAGCTGGTGTGACGACTTAACACCGGCTTCATCTCGACTTCACGCCGTTCTCATCCCGCCTTCACATGCTGTCGCACGCCGGTTCGCAGCTCGCATCGACGCGGGCCGGCGGACGGAAGAACACGGAGGGGGGACCATGACGCGACGATTGGTGATGCTCGGCGTCTTTGTTCTCGGACTCGCGGGAGGGCTCGGCTTCGCCCAGACGGACGACCCGCGGGCGCTCGATCCGCTGCTCGAGCTGCTCGTCAAGAAGGGGGTCATCACGGAGGCCGAGGCGACGGCGCTCCAGGCCGAGGCTGCCGCCAAGGAGGCCCCGGTTGCGCCCGCACCGCCTCCGACCGAGCCGGCCGCGCAGCCCGCACCCGTGCCGGCAGCCGCTCCGGCTGCGGCCGAGCTGCCGGCGGCGCTCAAGGGGCTGAAGATCGGCACCACCGCCTACCTGTCCTACCAGGACGGCTCCGCCAACGACAGCTCGGGCGCCGGCCAGGACTACAGCAAGTTCGTGCTCAAGCGGGGCTACATCGACGTCCGCAAGGAGATCACGCCCTACTTCTCCGCCCGCATCACCCCGGACATCTACCTCGACAGCAGCGGCAACACCAACGTCCGCATGAAGTACCTGTACGGCGCGCTTCACGACGGACGAGCTCGGCTTCATCGGCAAGCCCTACGTCGAGTTCGGGATGGCGCACATGCCGTGGCTCGACTTCGAGGAGAACATCAACCGCTTCCGGATGCAGGACACGATGTTCATGGAGCGCAACGGCCTCTTCAACTCGGCCGACCTCGGCGTGATGGCGGCCGGCAACTTCGGCGACGGAGCTGCCCAAGGAGTACCGGGAGGCGCGTCAACCCCGGCCAGGCCGGGCGGTGGGGCTCCTTCGCGGTCGGGCTCTACAACGGCGGCGGCTACAACGCCTCCGAGAAGAACTCCAACAAGGTGCTCGAGGGGCGGGTCAGCCTGCCGCCCGCTGCCCGACATCGTCCCCGGCCTGCAGGTCTCGGCGTTCGGCCTCTCCGGCAAGGGCAACATCGAGGAGACCGCGACCGTCGAGCGCGCCCGACTGGGAGGTGCTCGCGGGCATGGTCAGCTACGAGAGCCCGCGCCTGGTCGTGACCGGCCAGTACGAGCAGGGCACGGGCAACCAGCAGGGGCACGGCGGTCGACGCGAGCGGCGACGCCCTCGACCACGACGGCTACTCCTTCTTCACCGAGCTCCGCCTCGACGAGGCGCAGAAGTACAGCCTGTTCGGCCGCTACGACCACTTCGACCCGAACACCGAGGACCCGGCCGCCGACGTCACCGAACGGACGATCGTCGGCTTCGCCTGGCAGTTCACCAAGAGCAACTACTGGGTCCTCGACTACGACCGGCTCGAGCACGAGCACGGACGGCCGCGACACCGAGGACCGGGTCCAGCTGACCCTCCAGATCAAGTACTGACGAGGTCCTGACGCGTCGTGCGAGCTGATGTGCAGCCCGCGTGAGCTTCACGATCGCTTCACACCGCGTCCATACCATGCATCGGTGGCGGCCCGACCGGCGCCACCCTCAACCCACGGAGGATGACCATGCATCGCACCTCGCTCGCCAGTCTCACCGTCGTCGTCGCGCTGCTCGCCGCCGCCGCTGCCGTCGCGGCCGGCCCCGAGCTCGATCCGGGCCTCGCCAAGTACGCCAAGGTCGAGGGCCTTCGCGGCACCCTCAACGCGGCCGGCTCGGACACCATGCTCGAGCTGCAGACCCTGATGGCCGAGGACTTCCGCAAGCTCTACCCGCAGGTCAAGATCCAGGTCGAGGGCAAGGGCTCGTCGACCGCACCGCCGGCCCTGATCGAGGGCACGGTGCAGCTCGGCAACATGTCGCGGGCGATGAAGAACCAGGAGATCGACGCCTTCGAGGAGAAGTTCGGCTACGAGCCGACCCGCTTCGACGTCGCCCTCGACACGCTCGCGGTCTTCGTCAACAAGGACAACCCGGTCGCGGCGCTGAGCCTGCCGCAGGTCGACGCGATCTTCTCGAAGACCCGCAAGTGCGGGCTGCGCCGGCGAGCTGTCGACCTGGGGCCAGCTCGGTCTGACCGGCAGACTGGCAGACGGCGCCGATCTCGCTCTACGGCCGCAACGCGGCGTCGGGGACCTACGGCTACTTCAAGGACCACGCCCTGTGCAAGGGCGACTTCAAGGACTCCGTGAAGGAGCAGCCGGGGTCCGCGTCGGTGGTGCAGGGCATCGAGAAGGATCCCTACGGCATCGGCTACTCGGGCATCGGCTACGTCACCTCCGGGGTGCGCGCGGTGCCGATCGCCCCGGCGGAGGGCCAGCCCGCAGTCGCGGCCTCGGCAGAGAACGCGGCCAACGGCAGCTACCCGCTCGCCCGTTTCCTCCACGTCTACGTCAACCAGGCCCCCGGCCAGCCGCTCGACCGGCTCACCGCCGAGTACCTGCGCTTCATCCTGTCGGCCGACGGCCAGCGGGTCGTGGCCAAGGCCGGCTTCGATCCGCTCGATGCGGTGACCGCCGGCGAGCAGCTCGCGAAGATCGAGGACTGATCGGCCGACCGCCGTGCTCAACGAGAAGCAGAAGGACCGCGCCGCGACCGCGGTGATCCGGGTCGGCGGCATCCTGGTCATCCTGGTGGTGGCGGCGATCGTGGTCAACATCGGCCTCGAGGCGCTGCCCCTGTTCACCGGCGCCTCGAGCGGGCCGGTCGAGCGGCTGGCCGCCCCGGAGGGCGCGCTGCTCGCGGGCAGCGACCCCCGGCGCGAGGTGGTCTGGGTCCTCACCCGCTCCGGGCGCATCGAGTTCCCGGCCGAGCCCGGACGACCGGCCATCGAGCTCACGGACGGGGCCGGCGTGGTCGCGGCCGACCACGAGATCGACGGACGGATCGCGCGTCCTCGACGCCACCGGCAGGGTCGTGGTCGGCTCGCTGCGCTTCCGCGACGAGTGGGCCGCAGGCCAGCGGACGGCCACCGTCCGCTGGCGGCCTGCGGCGGCGCCGCTCGAGCTCGGCAGCGGCCGGCCCTGGTCAGGGGTGACGGCGACCGCCGGCGACAGCGGCGGCGCGGCGGCGGTCGTGGCCTGGTCCGCGGACGGCGCTCTGGTCAGCGCGTCCTGGGACCCCGAGGGCGAGAGCTGGGCGGTGTCCGCCCCGCTGGTCGTCGCCGGCGGCGTGAGCGCGGCCGCGATCGCCCACGATCTCGAGACGGCCGCCATCGTCGGGGGCGACGGCCGCCTTCGCGTCGTCGAGCTGCCCGCGCAGGCCGCGCTCGAGGTGGAGGGGCTCACCGGGCCCGTCGCTCGAGCCCGCTTCCTGATCGGGGGCGGCACCCTGGTGGCGGCGGGCCGCGACGGCGACGCTCTCGATCCTGCTCGAGCTGCCCCGGGTGACGGTCACCAACCGCGGCACGCAGCCGCTCGCCCTCGGCGAGCAGGCGATCGCCGCGGGCGGGTCGGCGACCGTGCCGGACGACGAGCTCAGCCAGCGCTTCGGCGCGCGGGCCGACGTCGCGATCGCGACCGCCGCGCCGGTCTGGCGGGTCGTCCGCACCGCCGCCGGGACCGGGTCGCCGCCGACCGTGATCGCTCCGGGCCACCGCCGCCGCGACGTCCTGGTCGGGGCCGAGGACGGCTCGGTCGCTCTCTACTACTCGACCTCGGGCCGGCGCCTGCTGGCCGAGCGCTGGTCCGACGCGCCGGTCGCCGCGCTCGCCCTGGACCCCAAGGGCGACGGGGCGGTGGCCATCGCCGGCGGCGAGCTGCTCCGGCGGTCGATCGCCAACCCCCACCCCGAGGTGAGCCTGCGCACCCTCTTCCTGCCGGTCCACTACGAGGGCTACGCGGCCGCGAAGTGGGTCTGGCAGATCGACCGGCGGGAGCGACGCCTCCGAGCCGAAGCTGAGCCTGTGGCCGCTGATCTTCGGCACCCTCAAGGCGACCCTCTACGCCCTGCTCTTCTCGGTGCCGCTGGCGCTGATGGCCGCGGTCTACGTGTCCCAGCTCGCGCCGGCCTGGCTGCAGGCGATCATCAAGCCGACCCTCGAGATGATGGCGGCCGTGCCGTCGGTGGTGGTCGGCTTCCTTGCCGCCCTCTGGCTCGCGCCGCGGCTCGAGGCGGCGCTGCTCGGGGCGATCGTCGGGGCCGCGGCGCTGCCGCTCGCCGTGCTGGTGGCGCTCGCGTGTGGCGGATCGCCCCCGCCCCGCTGCGGCGGCGGATCCCGGCGGGCGGCGAGCTGGTGGTGCTGGCGATCTCGGCGGCGGGCGTGGTGGCGGCGGCCGTGCTGCTCACCGGGGCCGTGGAGTCGGCGCTCTTCGGCGGCGACTTCCAGCGTTTCCTGTTCACCGAGTGGGGCATCCGCTACGACCAGCGCAACAGCATCGTCGTCGGCATCGCCCTCGGGTTCGCGGTGATCCCGGTGATCTTCACGATCGCCGAGGATGCCTGCTCGGCGGTGCCGCGGTCGCTGATTTCGGCGAGCCGCGCCCTCGGGGCGACCCGCTGGCAGACCGCGGTGCGGCTGGTGGTCCCGGCGGCCAGCCCGGGCCTGTTCGCGGCGGTCATGCTCGGCCTCGGCCGGGCGGTCGGCGAGACCATGATCGTGCTCATGGCCGCCGGCAACACCCCGCTGCTCGACGGCTCTCCGTTCAACGGCATGCGCACGATGTCGGCCGCGATCGCGGTCGAGATCCCCGAGGCGCCGGTGGCCTCGACCCTGTTCCGCGTGCTGTTCCTGACCGGCACTCTCCTGTTCGTGTTCACCCTGGTCGTGACGACTGCGGCCGACCTCGTCGGCAGCTACCTCAGGAAGCGCTATGCCCGGTTCTGAGCCGTCGCGGGAGCCGATCGTCGCCACCACCTCGGGTGCGGCCCCTGGCCTGGCCGGCACCTGGGCGACTGCGCTCGCCACCCTCCTGGTGCTGGCGATGCTCGTCACACTGCTCGCGATCGTGGTGGTCAACGCCGTTGGCTGGTTCTGGCCGGCGCGCATCGCCGAGCTCGAGCGTGCGGACGGCACGGTCCTGGTCGGTGAGCGGGTCGGTCGCGAGGCGATGCCGGCGGCGGCCGACGCCGCCGAGCTGCTGCATCGAGTCCAGCTCAAGGTGGGCAACCGCGAGCTGACGGGCAGCGACTTCGTGTGGGTCCCCGAGCCCGAGATCCTCGCCATGGCCGAGCCCGAGGACCTCGTGCGCGTGGTCCGCTCGGAGTACGGCGACGCCTTCGGCCGCATCGTGGGCGCGGTCGATGGCAGCGGAGCCCCGCTCGACCTGACGGCGCCGTCGGCGCTCGATCGGACTGCTCGAGGATGGCGCCGGGATGCGGCGCGAGCGTCGCCGGCTCGAGGGTGAGCTCGAGAAGCTGCGGCGGCCGCTGACCCGGCTCGAGGAGCGCCTCGACCTCGTCGAGCGGTCGGAGCGGGCCGGCAGCCCCGAGGGCCAGGCCGAGATCGACGAGCTCCGGCAGCGCAGCGAGCGGCTCGCCGTGGAGCTCGCGCCCCGGCTCGACGCGGTGCAGGCGCGATTCGACGAAACCGTCGAGCGGCTGCTGCGCGCGAGGCTGGTCCTGGGGGTGGGCGAGCAGGAGCTGGAGGTCCCTCTCGGCAACGTCGTCGAGCTGGTCTGGAGCAATCGCCTCGGCCCCTTCGCCCGGGCCTGGCACGCGCTGCGCCACGGCGTGCTCTTCCTCACCACCGAGCCGCGCGAGGCCAACACCGAGGGCGGCATCTTCCCGGCCCTGTTCGGGACCGTGCTGCTGGTCTTCCTGATGAGCCTGGCGGTGGTCCCGCTCGGCGTGATCACGGCGGTGTACATGACCGAGTACGCGCGCCCGGGCGTGCTGCTGCGGCTGGCCGGCCAGGCGGTCAACAACCTCGCCGGGGTGCCCTCGATCGTCTTCGGCATGTTCGGGCTGGCCTTCTTCATCTACGGCGTCGGCGGCGTGATCGACCGGAGCTTCTTCGCCGACCGCCTGCCCACGCCGACCTTCGGCACCGGCGGCATGCTGTGGGCGTCGCTGACCCTGGCCCTGCTCACGGTGCCGGTGGTGGTGGTGGCCACCCGGGAGGGGCTGCTCGCGGTACCCCGCAGCTGGCGGGATGGATCGCTCGCGCTCGGCGCCACCAAGTGGCAGACCATGCGCCGGATCGTGCTCCCGGCGGCGATGCCGGGGATCCTGACGGGACTGATCCTGGCGGTCAGCCGGGCCGCCGGCGAGGTCGCCCCGCTGATGCTGACCGGCGCGGTCAAGCTGGCGCCGAGCCTGCCGGTGGACGGGATGCCGCCGTTCGTCCACCTGCAGCGCAAGTTCATGCACCTCGGCTTCCACATCTACGACGTGTCGATGCAGTCGCCGAACGTCGAGGCCGCCAAGCCGATGGCCTTCGCGACCACGCTGGTGCTGCTGGCGCTGGTCGTCCTGATGAACCTGACCGCGATCGTCATCCGCCGTCGCCTGCGCCGCGCCTACCGCGGCCAGGTGGTGTAGGAGATCCCATGTCCGAGACCCGCGTCGCCCTGTCAACGCACGACCTCCGCCTCTTCTACGGGGAGACCGAGGCCCTCAAGGGGGTCTCGCTCGAGCTGCCCGAGCGCCAGATCAGCGCGCTCATCGGGCCCTCGGGCTGCGGCAAGTCGACCTACCTGCGCTGCTTCAATCGGATGAACGACATGATCGAGGGGGTGCGGATCGAGGGTCGGGTGCTGGTGGAGGGCGAGGACATCAACCGTGAGGATGTCGACCTCGAGCAGCTCCGCAAGCGGGTCGGGATGGTCTTCCAGAAGTCGAACCCCTTCCCGATGTCGATCCGCGACAACGTCAGCTTCGGCCCGCGCATGTCCGGCATCCGAGGGCGGGATCGGCTCGACGAGATCGTCGAGCGCTCGCTGCGCCAGGCCGACCTGTGGGTCGAGGTGAAGGACCGGCTCGACGGCTCGGCCCTCGATTTGTCGGGCGGCCAGCAGCAGCGGCTGTGCATCGCCCGGGCGCTCGCCAACGAGCCCGACATCCTGCTGCTCGACGAGCCGGCCTCGGCCCTCGACCCGATCTCGACCGCGAAGATCGAGGAGACCTTGCTCCAGCTCCAGAAGCGCTACACCATCGTCATCGTCACCCACAACCTCCAGCAGGCCGCCCGGGTCGCGGACATGACGGCCTTCTTCATGCTCGGCGAGCTGGTCGAGTTCTCGGACACCACGACCATGTTCACCACGCCCGGCCAGCGCCTGACCGAGGAGTACATCACCGGGAGGTTTGGCTGATGCGGCGCACCCCCGGTCCGACCGGCCCACCCGGCCGCGATCCGGACGCGGATCGCCGGCGGAGGGGGTTCGTGTTGCACGCGCCGCGAGGTGCCGTATCGTCTTTCCAGGGAGTTCCCCATGCATCGGCAGTTTGAAGAAGAGCTGGAGCACTTGAAGCAGACCATCCTGGAGATGGCCGGGTTGGTCGAGAAAACGCTCGAGGACGTCGCAAAGGCGCTGGTCGAGCAGGACGTCGAGCTGGCGCAGGAGATCATCCGGCGCGACGACGAGGTCGACCATCTCGAGGTCGAGATCGACCGGCTCGCCACCGAGTTCATCGCCCGCCACCAGCCGACCGCGACCGACCTGCGCTTCGTGATCGTGGCGATCAAGCTCGGCCCCGAGCTCGAGCGGATCGCCGACGACGCGGTCAACGTCGCGCAACGGGTCCTCCACCTCGCGAAGCTGCCGCTGCTCAAGCCGCTGATCGACCTGCCGCGAATGCTCGCGCTGGCGCAGGCCATGGTCACGGACGCCATCACCGCCTACGTCAACCGCGACCCGATCGCGGCCCGCGAGATCATCCGGCGCGACGACGAGGTCGACCGGCTGTACTGGCAGGTCTTCCGCGAGCTGCTGACCTTCATGATGGAGGAGCCGTCGGTCATCTCGCGGGCCATCGACCTGATCCTCGTCGCCCGTTTCATCGAGCGGATGGCCGACCAGGCGACCAACATCGCCGAGGAGGTCGTCTACCTCGTGGAGGGGGTGCCCATCCGGCACCAGCACGACGAGCCGAAGAAGCCGAGGTTCGGAGAATGAGACGCCATGACGCGTGAGCGGCTGATCATCGTCGAGGACGACCCCGATCTGGCGAGGACCCTCACCCTCGCCCTCGAGCGGGACGGCTTCCAGGTGAACGCCTTTCACACCGGGCGCGCGGGTCTGGAGGGCATCCTCTCCTCGCCGCCCGACCTCGTGCTGCTCGACCTCAACCTGCCCGACCTGGACGGGCTCAGCCTGTGCCGCGAGCTGCGCGAGACGCCGGCGGTCCAGGACCTGCCGGTGATCATCCTCACCGCGCGGGTCGAGGAGAGCGACCGGGTGCTCGGCCTCGACCTGGGCGCGGACGACTACGTGACCAAGCCGTTCTCGCTGCGCGAGCTCAAGAGCCGGATCCGGGCCTTGCTGCGGCGGCGCAGCCTCGACACCGGGGTCCCCGAGGACTCCTACAAGGACTCGCGCCTCGAGGTCCACCGCGGCCCGATGGATGTCAGCTTCGACGGCCGTCCGGTGCGGCTCACGGTGCGCGAGTTCGAGCTGCTGTGGTACCTCATCACGACGCGGCCGCGGGTCGCGACCCGCGACCGGATCCTCGAGCGGGTGTGGGGGATCTCGAGCGAGGTCGAGACCCGGACCGTTGACGTCCACATCCGCGCGCTGCGGGCCAAGATCGACAGCGAGATCGTGGAGACGGTGATCGGCGCCGGCTACCGGTTCCGGGGATTCCCGTGAGCCGAGGCCGCCACCTCGCGCTGGTCGCGCTCGCCGCGTCCCCGCTGCTGGTGGTGTGCCTGGCCGCGGTGCGTGGCAGGCCGGGGATCGGCGGCCGCGGTGGTGGCGGCGTGGCTGGTGGGCGCCGCGCTGCTCGAGGCCGTGCTGTGGCGGAAGGGCGGCCGGCCGCACCGCGAGCTGCTCGGACCAGCTCGGCGCGTCGTCGACCGGCGATGCCGGCATCCGGATCCGCGAGCTGAGACGGCGAGGCGGCGCTCGACCGCGCCGAGCGGGAGCGGATGGCGGTGCTGGTCGAGGACCTCTCGTCGGGCCTCGGCGAGGGCCTGGTCGTGGTCGACACCGGCCTCAAGATCCGGCTCATCAACCGGGTCGCGCTGCGCTTCTGCGGGGTCGAGCAGGTGCGGACCGGCGCCCATCTCCTCGAGATCTTCCGCGAGCCCGAGGGCGTCGAGGCCTTCGAGTCGGCGGCCGCCGGCGGCCGGCCGGGCCCGATCATCGTCTCCAACCCGCGCGGGCTGTGGGAGGTGCGCGCCTTTCCGGTGCGCGGCGGAGGCGCGGTTGGGCTGCTCTCCGAGGTCAGCCTGATCCGGCGGGCTTCGGAGTTCCGGCGCCGCTTCGTGCAGGACCTCTCCCACGAGCTGCGATCGCCGCTGACCGTGCTGCGGACCACGGTCGAGGCGATGGAGGGTGAGCTTCCGGCGGAGCTCGCCGACATGCTCGTCCGCCAGGTCGAGCGGATCGATCGACTCGCGAGCGAGCTCAACGAGCTCGCCACGATCGAGTCCGGGCAGCTCGACCTCGAGCTCGAGGCGGTGGCTCCTGCCGCGGTCGTGCGGGAGGTCCTGGCCGACTTCCGGCCCGAGGCGGCCAGGCTCGACGTCGACCTGCGCTGCGAGGTGACGGACGAGCTCCGCTGCTGGTGCGATCGCCGCGGCCTCTACCGCGTGCTCTCCAACCTGGTCGACAACGCCGTCAAGTACAACCGCCAGGGCGGTTGGGTGCGGGTGCGCGGCCGCGCGGCTGAGGGCTCGGTCGTCCTCGAGGTGTCGGACAGCGGCGAGGGGATCCCGGCGAGCGAGCTGCAGGCGGTGTTGCAGCGCTTCTACCGGGTCGACCGGGCGCGCACCCCGGGCCGCGGCGGCCTCGGGCTCGGCCTGGCCATCGTCAAGCACCTGGTGCAGGTCATGGGCGGCACCCTGGCCCTCGACTCGCGGGAGGGGGTCGGCACGACGGTGACCCTCGGCTTCCCGATCGGGCCCGCGGCAGACGCCGTCTGCTCAACCTCCGCGTCGCAATCGTAGCGACTGGACCCCCGTCGAGGAGACTTCACGGGGCGCGTCGCGCGTCGCGGCTCCACCTGATGGCAGATCACGCTCGCTCGGGCAGGCCTCGCCTCAACCCTCGCCTTCCCGCAGCCGGTACCCGACCCCGGGCTCGGTCAGCAGGTAGGCCGGCCGCGCCGGCTCGGGCTCGATCTTGCGGCGGAGGTTGGAGACCGTCACCCGCACCAGGTGGCTCTGCTCGAGGTAGCCCGGCCCCCACACCTCGCGCAGGATCTGGCGGTGGGTGAGCACGCGGCCGGCGTGGCGGACGAAGAGGCGGAGCAGGTCGTACTCGGTCGGGGTGAGGGCGAGCTCGACCTCGTCGCGGCGCACCCGCCGGCGCGCGAGGTCCACCTCCAGGCCGCCGGCCCGGAAGACCGGCTCCTCGGCCGGAGCTGCGGCCCGGCGCAGGGCCGCCCGGATCCGCGCCAGCAGCTCGCCGACCCCGAACGGCTTGGTCAGGTAGTCGTCGGCGCCGGCGTCGAGCGCCTCGACCTTGTCGTCCTCGCGGTCGCGCACCGACAGCACGACGATCGGCTGCCGGCTCCACTCGCGCAGGCGCCGGATGACCTCGACGCCGTCGAGGTCGGGCAAGCCGAGGTCGAGCACGATGACGTCGGGCCGGAAGGCGGCCGCCGCCATCATCCCCTCCTCGCCCGACGCGGCCTCGGCCACCTCCATGTCGGCCGCCGCCAGCGCGGTGCGCAGGAAGCGCCGGATCGGCCGCTCGTCGTCGACGACCAGCACCCGGACGGCACTCATGGCGTCGCCTCCCCGCCCGAGCGGCAGCTCGATCACCACCCGCGTGCCGCCCGCCTCGGCCCGCTCGGCCCACACCCGTCCGCCGTGCGCCTCGACGATACCACGGCTGAGCGCGAGGCCGAGCCCGCTGCCGCCGGCCGCGTCACCGCGGCGGGCGCGGTAGAACTTCTCGAACACCCGCTCGAGCTCGGCCTCCGGGATGCCCACGCCGTGGTCGCGCACCTCGACCCGCAGGGCGTCGCCGGCCGACCCTCGCCGTCACCTCCACCACGCTCCCGCCGGGCGAGAACTTGAGCGCGTTGTGGAGCACGTTGACCAGCGCCTGGGTGAGGAGCGCCGCGTCCACCTCCACGGCCGGCAGGTCGGGCGGCACGTCGAGGCGGACCCGGTCGGACTCGGCCCGCACCGGGGACTGCGTGAGGGCGGCCCCGACCAGCTCCTGCGGCTCGATCGGCTCCCGGCGCAGCTCGAGGCGCCCCGCCTCGAGGCGCGAGAGGTCGAGCAGCCCGCCCACCACCCGGTCGAGCCGCTCGGCCTCGTCGGCAGCCTCGGCCAGCAGACCGGCCCGCGCCTCGTCGCCCAGGCGCTCGCCCTGCTCGCGCAGGGTCGAGAGCACTCCGACGATGGTGGCGAGCGGGGTGCGCAGGTCGTGCGAGACCGAGCCGAGGATGGCCCGATGCAGGCGGTCGGCCGCGGCCAGCAGCTCGGCCTCCCGCGCCTGCTCCGCGAGCTCGGCGCGCTCGAGGGCGAGGCCGGCCTGGGCCGCCAGCGCCTCCACCAGCTGCCGCCGGTCGGGCGCCAGCACGTGCCCAGACGCGGGCACGGCAAGGCCGAGCACCACCCCGGCTCGCGACCGGCGAGCACCGGCAGCCACAGGTGGTCGGCCGCGGGCAGCGTGTCGGTGCCGCGGCCGGCCGCCTGGCCGCGGCTCGCGCACCAGCGGGCCGCGGCCGAGGTCCGTGGCGGCCAACCCTCCCACGGGCGGCGAGCCGGAGAGCACCTCCACCGGCTCCCTGAGCGCGAGGACGAGCCCGTCGAGGCCGCTCGACCTCGGCCCGCCTCCTCGAGCAGGCAGCGGGCCACCTCGACCGGGTCGGCTGAGGGTGGCAAGGCGCCGCGAGAGGCTCAGCAGCGCCGCGGTCTGCGCCTCGCGAGCCTGGGCCGCCGCGGTCTGGGCGCGCAGGCGAGACACCAGCGTGCTGGTGACCGCACCGACCAGGAAGAGGCCGAGGAAGGTGATCAGGTACTGCGTGTCGTGCACGGTGAAGCTGTGCCGTGGCGGCACGAACACCACGTCGAAGGCGATCACCGAGACGACGGCGGCGACCAGGGCGGGGACGAGCCCGAGCCGGAGGGCGGCGACGAGCACCGCGACCAGGTAGACCATGACCAGGTTGGTCGGCTCCAGGCGACCGGCCAGCGGCAGACCGAGCGCGGTGGCCGCAGCCACCAGCGCCAGCGCGTCGACCACCTGCCGCCAACCGGGCTTCTCCCGCGACGGAGCGCGTCGCGCGTCGGCTGCCGGCAGCGTCGGCGCCGACGCTGACCACGACCAGGTCGAACGGCGCTGCCTGGACGACCAGATCGTTGAAGATCGACCGCTGGAGGCGGGCCACAGCCCCCCGCCGCGTGGGGCGACCCACGACCAGCTTCGTGACGTTGTGGGCGCGCGCGAAGCGGAGGACCTCCTCCGCCACCGAGCTGCCCTCGACGGTGGCGACGTGGGCCGCCGAGCTGCTCGGCGAGTGCGAGGTCGCGGAAGATCCGCTGCCGGTTGTCCTCGCTCAGCCGGTCGCTCTCGGCGGTCTCCACGTAGACTGCGAACCACTCGGCTCGCAGCTCGTCGGCGAGGCGGCGCGTGGCACGGATCAGCTCCGAGCTGTACGGGCTGCCGGCGACCGACACCAGGAGCCTCTCCGCCGCCGGCCACGGGCCCGGGATCGAGCGCGACATCATGTACGCCCGCATCTGCTCGTCGACGCGCCGCGCCGCCCTGCGCAGGGTGAGCTCCCGGAGCGCCAACAGATTGCCGGAACGGAAGAACAGCTGCGTGGCGCGTGCCGCCTGCTCCGGCACGTAGACCTTGCCGTCGGCCAGCCTCTGAAGAAGCTCCTCGGGCGGGACATCGATCAGCTCGATCTCGTCCGCCTGGTCGAGCAGCCGGTCCGGCACCCTTTCGCCCATCGCGACCCCGGTGATCTGCGCCACGACCTCGGCCAGGCTCTCCAGGTGCTGGACGTTGAGGGTGGTCCACACCTCGATGCCGGCCGCCAGCAGCTCCTCCACGTCCTGCCAGCGCTTGGGGTGCCGCGATTCGGGCACGTTGGAGTGGGCCAGCTCGTCGACCAGCGCGATGCTCGGGCTTGCGCGCCAGCACGGCGTCGAGATCGAGCTCGGTCAGGCGGGCCCCGCGGTAGGTCGATCTCGCGGCGCGGCACCACCTCGAGACCGCCCAGCAATGCCTCGGTCTCGGTGCGCCCGTGGGTCTCCACCAGCGCCACCACGAGGTCGACCCCGTCGGCCCGCCGGCGCTGCGCCGCCTCCAGCATGGCGTAGGTCTTCCCCACGCCGGCCGCGTAGCCGAGGAAGACCTTGAGCCGCCCGCGATCGCGCCTTCGCTCCTCGTCGGCGGCCAGCTCGAGGAGCTGGTCCGGGTCCGGTCGCGGCTCGACTCGTGGTGCCAGACATCGTCACCTTGATGGTACCGTGACCTGGCAATGGCCCGAACCGCCGGTCGAGCTCGAGGTTCAGGAGGAGGACGTTGACCCTCGGCTCGCCGAGAATGCCGAGCGATCGGCCTTCAACGTGTTCCGCCACCAGCCGCTCGCACCGCTGCCAGCGGCACGCCGCGCGCCGTCGCGACCCGCGGCGCCTGCCAGAGGGCGGCATCGGGGCTGAGGTGCGGGTCGAGGCCGCTCGCCGAGGCTGCCACCAGCTCGCCCGGGACCGGACCCGGAGCGCTCGCGTTCTCCCTGTCGCAGGCGAGCTGCCTCTGCTGCAACTCGATCCCTGAGCCTGGCCGAGGTGGGACCGAGGTTCGAGCCTCCCGAGGCCGCAGCGTCGTAACCGTCCCGTCCCGCGGCCGAGGCCGGCCCTGGAAGTAGCCCGGGCTCGTGAACTCCTGACCGATCAGCTCAGAACCCACGACCCGGCCGCCGGCCGTGACCATGCTGCCGTTGGCCTGGCGAGGAAACAGGAGTTGAGCGAAGCGCGGTCGACGGCGAGGGGGTAGATCACCCCGGTCAGGACGAGGGTGACGACGACCATGCGCAACGCGATCACGAGCTCCGATCGCATGAGGGTCCTCCTACGCTGAGCCCCAGGGCAGCCAGCAGCAGGTCGACGAGCCTTGATGCCCACGAACGGCGTCGACCATGCCGCCCAGCCCGTACACCAGCAGCGAGCGCCTGAGCAACGCGGACGCTCCGAGCGGTCGGTAGCGCACGCCACGCAGGCGCGAGCGGGATCAAGGCCACGATGATGAGCGCGTTGAAGATCACCGCGGCGAGGATCGCGCTGCGTGGTGAGGACAGGGCCATCACGTTGAGCGGCGCGATCTCGGGAAACACCGGGAGCAGCATGGCGGGCAGGATGGCGAAGTACTTCGCCACGTCGTTGGCGATCGAGAAGGTGGTCAGGCACCCGCGGGTCATCAGCAGCTGCTTGCCCACCTCGACGACCTCGAGCAGCTTGGTCGGGTCACTGTCGAGGTCCACCATGTTGCCCGCTTCGCGCGCCGCCTGCGTGCCGGTGCTCATGGCGATGGCCACGTCGGCCTGAGCCGAGCGCCGGGGCGTCGTTGGTGCCGTCGCCGGTCATGGCGACCAGCTTCCCCTTGGCCTGCTCCGGCGCGGATCAGCGCGAGCTTCATCTCGGGGGTCGCCTCGGCCAGGAAGTCGTCGACGCCGGCCTCGGCCGCGATGGCGGCTGCCGTCAGCTGGTTGTCGCCGGTGATCATCACTGTCTTGCAGCCCCATGGCGCGGAAGCGGGCGAAGCGCTCCTTGATGCCGCCCTTGACGACGTCCTTGAGGTGGACGACCCCGATCGCCCGTCCGTCGCGCGCCACCAGCAGCGGCGTGCCGCCGCTCCTGGCGATGGTCTCGACCGCGCGCCTCCAGCGAAGAGGCACCGGATTGCCCTCGGCCACGCACCAGGCGCGGATGGCGTCGGCAGCCCCCTTGCGCACCCGGGCCCCGGCAGGTCGACGCCGCTCATGCGGGTCTGGGCCGAGAAGGCAATGAAGCTGACATCCGCCAGGCGACCGCCGACCAGCTCCGGGTCGGCTCGAAGACCGAACTGTTGCTTGGCGAGCAGCACGATGCTGCGCCCCTCCGGCGTCTCGTCCGCTAGAGACGCCAGCTGCGCGGCCACCGCGAGGTACTTCTCGGTGACCCCCTGGAGCCGGCACCAGCGCCACGGCCTGGCGATTGCCGAAGGTGATGGTGCCGGTCTTGTCGAGCAGCATGATGTCCACGTCCCCGGCCGCCTCGACCGCCCGACCGCTGGTCGGGATCACGTTCTTGCGGACGAGGCGGTCCATGCCGGCAATGCCGATGGCGGACAGGAGCGCGCCGATGGTGGTTGGGATCAGGCAGACCAGCAAGGCCGCGATGGCTGTCGTCGAGAAGCGCACGCCGGAGTAGAGGCCGAATGGAACCAGGCTGACGCAGACGACGAGGAAGATGATCGTCATGCCGCACAGGAGCACTTCGAGCGCGATCTCGTTCGGGGTCTTTTGCCGCCTGGCCCCCTCGACCAGGGCGATCATGCGGTCAAGAAAGGCCCCGCCCGGATCGGCTCGTGATCCGAACTGACGATCCGGTCGGAGAGCACCCTGGTGCCGCCAGTCACGGCGGAGCGGTCACCGCCGCTTTCGCGGATGACCGGGGCAGACTCGCCGGTCACCGCCGACTCGTCCACCGACGCGATGCCGTCGACGACCTCGCCGTCCCCGGGGATCAGCTCGCCGGCCTCGACGACGACGACGTCCCCCTTGCGAAGGCTCGACGCTGGCACAACTTCCTCATGGCCTTGTTCGTCTGCCTGCGCGCCACGGTCTCGCGGCGCAGGCCGCGCAGCGCCGCGGCCTGCGCCTTGCCGCGACCCTCGGCGAGCGCCTCTGCGAAGTTCGAGAACAGCACCGTGAACCACAGCCAGAGCGCCACCGACAGGGTGAACCAGGCCGGCTCGGCGGCACTCGCGCCCGGCCAGGAGGTCCGCGAGCCAGCCCGCGGTCGTCACGAACGGCGCCGACCGCTACCACCAGCATCACCGGGTTTCTTGCCGTCACGCGCGGGTCGAGCTTGCGCAGACTGTCGAGCAGCGCGGCGCGCAGGATCGCGCGGTCCCAGGCCGAGACGGCTCGCAGCTTGCCGTCGGGCATGTCTAGAACACCCTGCCCGAGCGAGCCAGGAAGTGCTCGACAACCGGGCCCAGCGCTGAGCGCCGGCAAGAAGGTCAGGGCGCCGACGATGACGATGACGCCGATCAGGAGCACCAGGAACAGCGGGCCCGTGGTCGGGAAGCGTGCCGGGCTCGGTGGCGCCACGCTTCTTGCCGGCCATCGACTGCCGGCGATGGCAAGAACCAGGATGATCATCCAGAAGCGGCCGATCAGCATGGCGAGGCCGAGGGTGAGGTTGAACCAAGGGGTGTCGGCGTCGAGACCGGCGAACGCCGAGCCGTTGTTGCCGGCCGCGCTCGAGTGAACGCGTAGAGGATCTCGGTCAGAGCCGTGCGGACCGGCGTTGCCAAGCGACGACAGCGTGGACGGAGTCACCGCCGACACCGAGGCGCCGGCGAGGATCACGAGCGGCGGGATCGAGGACGAAGAGCGATGGCGAGCTTCGACCTCGCGGCTCTCGACCTTCTTGCCCAGGTACTCGGGTGTGCGGCCGACCATCAGGCCGGCGATGAACACCGCCAGGATCGCCATCACGAGGATTCCGTACAGGCCGGCGCCCACGCCGCCGAAGACCACCTCGCCGAGCTGGATGTTGAACGAGCGTCACCAGGCCGCCGAGCGGGGTGAAGCTGTCGTGCATCGAGTTGACGGCGCCGCAGGACGGCGTCGGTGGTCACCGTCGGCGTACAGGGCAGAGCCCGCGATGCCGAAGCGGACCTCCTTGCCCTCCATGTTGCCGGCGAGCCCCTTCCGAGCCCGCAGGGACCGGGTTGCCGGCCGCCTCGGCCCGGTAGACCGCCGTCACGCCGGCAACGGAACAGGATCGACATGGCGGCGAGCAGCGCCCACCCCTGACGCCGGTCTCCCGCCATGCGGCCGAAGGTGCAGGTGAGGCCGGCAGGGATGGCGAAGATCAGCGAGCATCGACAGGAAGTTCGTCAGCGGGGTCGGGTTCTCGAAGGGGTGGGCGGCGTTGGCGTTGAAGAAGCCGCCGCCGTTGGTGCCGAGCTGCTTGATCGCCTCCTGCGAGGCCACCGGTCCCATGGCGATCAGTCTGCGTCGCCTCCGTCCACGGTCGTCGACCAGCTGGTAGGGAGCCGAGATTCTCTGAACGACCCCCTGGGAGACGAACAGGAGGGCGACGACGAGGCTCGCCGGGAGAAGGACATACACCGTGCCGCGGGTGAGGTCGACCCAGAAGTTGCCGATCGTCCCCGGGCGCCTTGCCCTCGCCGCGGCGCGTCAGGCCGCGGGCGAGCGCGACCGCGACCGCCAAGCCGGCCGCGGCCGAGATGAAGTTGTGCCAGGCGAGGCCGGCCATCTGGGTGAGGTAGCTCATGGTCGTCTCGCCGGCGTAGCCTTGCCAGTTGGTGTTGGTGACGAAGCTCGCGGCGGTGTTGAAGGCCGAGCAGCGGTTCGACCGGCCCCAGCCGCTGCGGGTTGAGCGGCAGCAGGTGCTGAAGGCGCTGGATGCGCGTAGGTGACGAGCATGCTCGCGCGCGCTGAAAGCCAGCAGGAGAGCGGCGTAGTCCTGCCATCGCCTGCTCGCGGCCATCCACGCCGGCAGACGCGGTAGACGAGGCGCTCCAGCCACCCGAGCGGGCGCAGCAGCGGGTGACGCTGGCCCTCGAACACCCGATGACATGAACGTCCCCAGCGGAGGCGCCGGCCAGCAGCACGACGGCGAGAAACACGAGGATCTGGGTCCATCCGACGTCGGTCACGGCGGGCCTCTCCTTCAGTAATCGCTCGGGCTTCGAGCAGCGCGTAGCACGAGGTAGGCGAGCAGCATCAACGACACCACCAGGCCGACGGCGTGCCGAGGCTCATGACGATTCCCGTCAGACGCGCTCGCAGGCGCGCACCGATGAGCCAGGGCACGGCGAAGAACAGCAGGCAGACCGCGACCACGACGATGTTCTTCGAAGTGGAACCTCTCAGCGGCGAGGGTACCCGGCAGCCGCGCTCGCGTCCCGATCCGAGATCGGCGAGCCACCCTCGAGAAGCGTGTCGAGCTCCGACCGGTCGGGGCCCTCGCTCGCTCGCTCGAGGAGCCATCGGAAACGGTGGCTCGCCCGCCACTCCTCGACCGCTGCCCAGCACCATAGAGCCAGCAGAAAGCCGAACAGGTAGAGCAGGAAGCGCCGGTCGGGGCCCTCCAGGAGCCGCGGCCAAAAGGCCATGGCCCACACCGGCGCCGACAGCAGCGCGAGCAGCGTGGTCAGGAAGCGCCGGCGGGCGGCCAGCTGCTCGCACTTGAGCTGGCCGTCCAGCACCGACCGCAGGCGACCACTGTCAGCGTCGGAGCAGGGCGGAACCCGGAGGCAGACGACATCGGCCATCCAACGAAGTGTCGGGCGGCGGACGTCAATTGGGCGGAAAGGCCGGGGCCGGGCGTGTCAAGGTCCCGTCAACAGCGCCGTGGTCAAGGGAGTGAAAAGGGTCTGCCCGAAGGTGTCAAGGCCGCATCAAGGCCGCTTCAATGGAACGGCATCGCCCGGCGGTGAGGTGTATAGGTGGGTCGAGCGCCGAGTCCCGCCGGGGGCGGGAGCGGGGGACCCACTCTGGGGCGCATCGCCTGAGGCGTAGGGCAATCTCTTCGGCCCGAGCCCGACAGCTCACCTCGCAGGCGTCGAAGAGAGGTCGGGAGTGCTGCACACACCGTTGGCCGGCCGCTGGTCGGCGACTGCTGCTTCGCCACCGCCGGATGGGGGCGCTCTAGCGTCCGGGCGGCTGGGTCGCCCCATGGTCCCGTCGCTGCGACTCGCCTCTGACCGGTCAGCCGTCCCCCGGCCGGGGAGCTCATGACCGAGACGCCGCTCACCGATAACGGCGTCGACGAGCCCGGCGACTTCGTCGCGCCGCGAATCACCAGCCGGCGCGACCTGCTGACCCTGTCGCTGGCCGCCCTCGGCGTCGTCTACGGCGACATCGGCACCTCGCCGCTGTACACCATCCGCGAGTGCTTCGCTGCCCGGGCATGGCGCCGAGCCCACCGTCGCCAACGTCCTCGGCGTGCTGTCGCTGGTCTTCTGGTCGCTGGCCCTGGTCGTGGTCCTCAAGTACCTCGTCTTCGTGATGCGCGCCGACAACCACGGCGAGGGCGGGATCATGGCGCTGATCGCCCTGATCTCGCCGGCGCCGGACGGCGACGGTCGCCGGGCGACGCCGGCGCTGGCTCATCCTCCTCGGCCTGTTCGGCACCGCGCTGCTGTTCGCCGACGGCATGATCACGCCGGTGATCACGGTCCTCGGCGCGATCGAGGGGCTCGAGGTGGCGACCCCGCGTCCTCAGGCCGTTCGTGGTGCCGATCTCGCTCGGCATCCTGGTCGCGCTGTTCCTGGTCCAGAAGCGCGGCACGGCGCGGGTCGGGGCGATGTTCGGGCCGGCGATGGTGGTCTGGTTCGTGATGATCGCCGCCCTCGGCATCGCCCTGGATCATCCGCCACCCCGAGGTGCTCGCCGCCGTCGCGCCGTGGCACGGGATCGGCTTCCTCGTCAGCCACCGGCTTGCACGGCCTCTTCGTCCTCGGCGCGGTGGTGCTCTGCTTCACCGGCACCGAGGCGCTGTACGCCGACATGGGCCACTTCGGCCCGCGGCCGATCCGCTTCGCCTGGTCGGTCCTGGTCTTCCCGTGCCTGCTCCTCAACTACTTCGGCCAGGGGGCGGCGATCCTCGGCGGCGGCGCCCGCGCGGTCGCCAACCCCTTCTTCGCGCTGGCGCCCGCCGGGCTGCTCTACCCGGTGGTCGCGGTCGCGACGGTGGCCGCGGTCATCGCCTCGCAGGCCCTGATCTCGGGCTGCTTCTCGCTCGCCCAGCAGGCGATGCAGCTCGGCTACTCGCCGCGGCTCGACGTCGTCCACACCTCGAGCGTCGCGCGCGGGCAGATCTACGTGCCCGAGATCAACACGCTGCTCCTGGTCGCCTGCTGCGCTCTGACCCTGGTCTTCCGGTCGTCGTCCAACCTCGCCGCGGCCTACGGCCTGGCGGTGACCGGGACCATGACCATCACCTCGATCCTGCTCTACGCGGTGGCGCGGGAGCGCTGGGGATGGGGCCGGCTCGCCGCCGGCGCGCTGATCGGGCTGTTCCTCTGCATCGACCTGCCGTTCCTCTCGGCCAACCTGCTCAAGATCACCCACGGCGGCTGGCTCCCGCTCGTCGATCGGCGCCGCGATCTTCACCGTGCTCGTCACCTGGAAGCGGGGGCGGGTGCTGCTCGCCGAGGAGATGCAGCGCGGGCTGGTCGCGCTCGAGCAGCTTCCTCCCCTCGCTCAGGATGGAGAAGCCGCACCGCGTCCCCGGCACGGCGGTGTTCATGACCTCCAACCTCGACGTCGTGCCGCCGGTGCTGCTCCACCACTTCAAGCACAACAAGGTGCTCCACGAGAAGGTGATCCTGCTCTACGTGCTCACCGAGCGCGTGCCGCTACGTGCCGCCCGAGGAGCGGATCGAGGTCAGCGACCTCGGCGACGGCGTGTACGCGGTGGTGGCGCGCTTCGGCTTCATGGAGACGCCGGACGTGCCGCGCGCCCTCAAGCAGTGCCGGACCAAGGGGCTGCGGGTCAAGCTCGGCGAGACCAGCTACTACCTCGGCCGCGAGACCCTGCTGACCACCGGCACGAGCGGCATGTCGACGCTGGCGCAAGTCGCTCTTCGCCTACCTGTCGCGCAACGCGCGGCCCGCCACCGCCTTCTTCGGGCTGCCGCCGAACCGGGTGGTCGAGCTCGGGATGCAGGTCCGGCTGTAGCCCCTCGGCGCACGCGGGTCACAGGCTCTGGGGTGTGCGTGAGGCGTCGCGGACGCTGGTTGGCCTCCGCCCCGCGCGCGCCGAGTCTGCTAGAGTCCGCCCGTGCGCATCATCGTCAATCCAGCGGCAGCGGTCGGCCGAGTCGGCCGCGAGTGGGCTCGAGTCGCGCCGATGCTCAAGGAGCTCGGCTTCGACGGTGAGACCGTCTTCACCGAGCGGCCGTGGCACGCCATCGCTCTCGCCGAGCAGGCAGTGCGCGACGGCCACGAGGTGGTGGTGGCGGTGGGCGGTGACGGCACCGTGTGCCAGGCCGCGGCCGGGCTCCACCGGAGCGGCGGCGGCACTCTCGGCGTGCTGCCGCTCGGCACCGGCAACGACGTGGCGCGGACCCTGGGCATCCCGGTCGACGTCCGGGCGGCGGCGCAGGTCGTGCTCGACGGCCACCGGCGCGAGGTCGACCTGATCCGGGTCGGCGAGCACCTGGTGCTCAACGCGATCGGGGTCGGGCTGCTCGGCGACATCAACACCCGCGCCGCCCGCATCAAGCGGGTGCGCGGCATCATCATGTATCTGGGCACTGCGCTGGTGTCGCTGGTCAAGTTCGAATCGCCGCCGGTGGTGCTCGAGACGCCGGACCGGCGCTACGAGGGCGCGATGACGATCCTCGCCGTGCATGGCGGCCCGACCACCGGCGGCGGCTTCATCCTCGCCCCGCGGGCCGTGCCCGACGACGGTCTGCTCGATGCCACCCTGGTGCCGGGGATCAGCGTGTTGGGGCGCATCCCCCGGCTGGTTGCGGCGATGCGAGGGACGCTCGGCACGATCTCCGACACCGTCGAGCTCCAGGCACCGTGGCTCGAGCTGCGCTTCGACCGGCCGCTGCCGATGCACGTCGACGGCGACATCGCCGTGCTCGAGCCGCCGTTGGCCCGCTTCGAGGTCATCCCGAAGGCGGTCGGGGTGTTCGTGCCGAGGCCGACAGTCAGCACGTAGAGCGTTGGGAGCGCCTCTCGCTTCCGTGCCCGCTTCCGACGTCGTCATCGCCAGCTTGAGCCCGCCCGGAAGACGGGCGCGGAAGCGGAAGCGGGCGGGGGTCCTCAGCCCCCAGCCACTATCACCTCTCACGTGTCACCTGTAACCTCGCTCTGTCATGTCAACCGATCGCGACGTGCCTCGTCCAAGGGATGTGTCGCGAGCGCGAGGTATGCCCAGCCGAGCCGAGCTTCCCGAGACCGACGACGCCCTCCTGATCCGGGCTCGTAACGGCGACCGGGAGGCCTTCGGCGAGCTCGTCGAGCGTCACCAGCGCCGGGTGTGGCGGGTCTGCCGGCAGTACCTGGGGCCGGCCGACGCGGGGGCCGCCGCCCAGGACGCCCTGGTCAAGGCCTACCTGAGCCTGCCCTCCTTCGACGGCCGTTCGGCCTTCACCACCTGGGTGACGCGGATCGCGATCAACACCTGCCTCGACGAGCTGCGGCGGCGACGGCGGGACGGGCTGCGCGCCGACGGCGACGGGGATGCGGCGGACCCCGACCCGCTCGCCACCCTGCCAGACGGCGCGGCGGGTCCCGAGGAGCTGTCGATCCAGCGCCAGGCCGTGGCGCGCCTCGAAGCGCTCGAGCTGGAGCTGCCCGGGCGCCAGCGCGAGATTTTCCGGCTCCGCTTCTACGCCGAGCTCGAGCTCGACGAGATCGCCGGCGCGCTGGGCGTGCACGTGGGCACCGTGAAGACGCAGCTGCACCGGGCGGTGCACCGGCTGCGGGAAGGTCTGGGAGACGTTCGATGACCAACCATCTTGACGAGCGGGAGATCTCGGCCGCGGTGGCCGGCCTCGGGCTGGCCGGGCCGGCGGCAGAGCATCTCGAGTCGTGCCTGGAGTGCCGCCGCCGGGTCGCCGACCCGACGCAGCTGATCAGCAGCCGCCGGGCCGAGCAGACGAACGGCGAGCCCGATTGGGAGGTGGCACGCGCGGCGGTGCTCGCCCGCCTCCCGGGAGTGGAGAGCGAGCGCGCCGCGTCTCGGAGGCTGCGCTGGTGGCGGCCGCTGGTGGCGGCTGCGGCCGTGGTGGCGATTGCGGTCGCGGTAGGCCTGCTGGCGCCGGGACGGACCGCGGTCGACCCGACCGAGAACGAGATCCCGGTCGAGGAGATCCTGGCCGAGGTCGACGCGCTGCTCGCGGACGACTCCATCCCCGGCTTCGAGCTCATCGATCCCGGGCTCGAGACGCTGTCCGGCGTCGCAGTCGACAGTGCATCGTGAGAGGTGACCCATGCGACGACTCCTCCTGACACTCCTCGCCGTTGCTTCGGCGATCAGCAGCTTCGCCACCGACCTCGACCTGCCGCCGGGTCGATGGTGGGACGACGAGCGTCTCGGCGCGCGGATCGGGCTCAGCGACGAGCAGCGGGCCGAGATCCGAGAGCTGGTGTACGAGCACGCGCGGCGGATGATCGATCTGACGGCGGCAGTCCGCCGCAACGAGCTCGAGCTCGCCCGGGTCGTGGAGCCGCCCGGCTTCGACGCGGCGACGGCTCGGCGGGCCTTCGGCGGCCTCCAGCAGGCCCGGCGCGCGCTCGAGGACCAGCGCTTCGAGATGCTGCTCGCCGTCCGCGGCGTCCTCACGGCCGAGCAGTGGGTGACGATCCAGGAGCTGCGGCGGTCGCAGCGGCGGGATCGCGATCGCCCGCTGCGCCCGCTCCAACCCGGCGAGCGCCCGCCTCTCGGCGGCCCACTCTTCTGATCCCGCAGTCCTCGCCGGTTTCCGGGCCGACGCACGCAACATCTGCAATGGCATTCAGGCGGAAACCGGCGGGGACTGCGGGAATTGACACAACGTCGCCGATTTGGTACAACAGCGGCCCCTCGGTCGAGGGAGAGGTGTGTCATGAGTGACTACGCGATTATCGAGCACGGCGGGAAGCAGTACCGGGTGAGCCCGGGCGACGAGCTGCTCGTCGAGCGCACCGCGGCTGAGCTGAAGCCGGGCGATCCGATGCTCTTCGAGCGGGTGATGCTGGTGTCGAGGGACGACTCCGTCCGGGTCGGCAGCCCGCTGGTCGACGGCGCCGCCGTCCGCTCCAGCGTCGTCTCGGTGGAGCGTGGCCCCAAGCTCATCATCTTCAAGAAGAAGCTCCGTAAGGGATACCGGCGGACCAACGGCCACCGCCAGAACTACTACCGGGTCCGGGTCGAAGCCATCGAGGCGTAGGAGGACGTATGGCGCACAAGAAAGGGCAGGGCTCCAGCCGCAATGGGCGCGACTCGCAGGCGCAGCGCCTCGGCACCAAGGTCGGTGACGGCCAGAGCGTGACCGCCGGCACGATCCTGGTCCGGCAGCGAGGCACCCGCTTCAAGCCGGGAACCAACGTCAAGCGGGGCAAGGACGATACCCTCTTCGCGACCGCGCACGGCGAGGTCAAGTTCCAGAACCGCGGGCGGATGGGTCGCTTCATCAGCATCGTCGTGAACTGACCCTCTGGCGGCATGACGCGCGCGACAACACGAGTCCACTCCACGCGGCCCCGGCTCCGGGGCCGCGTTCTTCTCCCGGCCACCCGCGCCGAGGATTGACCCTCGCATGTTCATCGACTCGGCGAAGATGACGGTTCGGGCCGGCGACGGCGGCCGGGGCTGCGTCGCGTTCCGGCGCGAGAAGTTCGTCCCGCGTGGCGGGCCGAATGGCGGCGACGGCGGCGACGGCGGCAGCGTGGTGCTGGTCGTCGACTCCGGCTACAACACCCTGCTCCACGTCCACCACCGGCGTCTCATCAAGGCGTCGCGGGGCGAGCACGGCAAGGGCTCGAACAAGACCGGCGCCACCGCCAGCGACGTCGTGGTGCCGGTCCCCCCCGGCACGGTGGTTCGCGATGCCTCGACCGGCGAGCTGCTCGGCGACCTGGTGGCCGGCGGGCAGCGCCTGGTGGTCGCCCGCGGCGGCCGCGGCGGCCGCGGCAACGCGCGCTTCGCCACCTCGACCAACCAGGCGCCGCGCCGTGCCGAGCCGGGGGGTGAGGGCGAGCAGCGGGAGCTCTCACTCGAGCTGAAGCTGATCGCGGACCTCGGGCTGGTCGGCCTGCCGAACGCCGGGAAGTCGACCTTGCTGTCGCGCCTTTCGGCGGCCCGGCCGAAGATCGCGGACTACCCGTTCACGACCCTGGAGCCTTACCTCGGGGTGGTGCGGTCGGCCGACGACGAGTTCCGGACCATGGTCGTGGCCGACATCCCAGGCCTCATCGAGGGCGCCCATCAAGGCGCTGGGCTGGGCATCCAGTTCCTGCGCCACGTCGAGCGCTGCCGGGCGCTGGCCCACCTCGTCGACCTGGCGGATCCGACCCCGCTCGACGAACGCGTCGCCACCATCCGCGCCGAGCTCGAATCCTACTCGGCGTCGCTGCACCGCCGCACCTGGCTGCTGGTCGGGACGAAGCTCGACGCCGTCGGCGACCGCGAGGCGGTGCTCGCCGAGCTCGCCGGGGTCGCTGGGAGCCACGGCGTGGGCGCCTGCGCGATCTCGGCGGTCACCGGCGAGGGTCTCGAGCGCCTGGTTGGTATGCTGTTCCACCTGATCGAGGAACGGGAGCACCCATGAGCCGTCGGATCGCCGTGTACGGTGGCGCCTTCGACCCCTTCCACCTCGGCCACCTGGTGCCGACGGTGCGGGCGCAGGAGACCTTCCACTTCGATGCCGTGTACTTCGTCCCATCCGGCAATCCGCCCCACCGCGCCCTGGAGCACATGACGCCGGTCACCCACCGGCTCGCGATGGTGGCGATGGCGACCCTCCCCTACGAGTCCTTCTTCGCGGCCGACGACGAGGTCTTCGCGACCGGCTACACCTACACCGTCGAGACCCTCAAGCTGTACCGGGACCGCTTCCCGGGAGACGTCCTCTACTTCCTGCTCGGCTCCGACTCGTTCTCGCAGATCGCGACCTGGGAGCGGTGGCAGGAGCTGGTCGACCTGGGGCACCTGGTCGTGCTGCACCGGGCCCACATGTGGGGCGAGCTGCTGGAGACGAAGGTGCCCCCTTCGCTGCTGCCCAGGATGAAGCTCATCGTGCCCTTCGAGCGGGTGCCGGACCCGGCGACCACACCATCTACCTGCTCGACCACGAGCCGTTCCCGATCTCCGGGACCTCGATCCGCGCCCGCCAGGCCCGCGGCCTGCCGATCCGCGAGCTGGTGCCCCACGAGGTCTTCTCCTACATCTTGAAGTACGGCCTCTATCAGCCGGCGGCGGCGGGGGACGATCATGCTGGCGCCTGAGGTCCTCGAACCGGTCCGGCTGGCGGTCGCCGCGCTGCTCGACAAGAAGGCGTTCCAGGTGGTGTGCCTCGAGCTGACCGAGCTGACCTCCTTCGCCGACTCCTTCGTGCTCTGCTCGGCGGCGAGCGACCGCCAGGTCGGCGCGCTGGCCGACGAGGTCCAGCGCCGGCTGCGCGCGGGCGGCCGGCGTCCCCTGCACGTCGAGGGTGAGGGAGCGACCGGCTGGATGCTGCTCGACTACGGCGACTTCATCGTCCACGTCTTCACCGAGGAGCGACGCAGCTACTACGCACTCGACAGCCTGTGGGGGGACGCCCCGCGGCTCGATCTCGAGGCGCTCGGCGTCGACCTTCATGGCACGGCGGGCCGGGCGTGAAGGTGCGGGTCCTGTGGTTCGGCCGGCCGGCGGCCAGCCCCTTCGAGGCGCAGGTGGACGGCTACCGGACGCGGGTCGCCAGGCGCTGGCCCGCGGAGGACTGCCCGCTGCGGCCGGCCGCCGGCGGGCGTGACGCCGACCCCCACCGTGCGCTCGCTCTCGAGGCGGAGCGGGTCCGCGAGCGCCTCCCGGCCGAGTGGACCCTGGCGATCCTGGACGAGGCCGGCGAGCGGATGTCGAGCGCCGGCTTTGCCAACCGGCTCGCCGGGCTCGAGACGCGTGGCGTCGCCGGGGCCGCCTTCCTGGTCGGCAGCGATCTCGGCATCGACAGCGCCCTCAAGCGCGAGGCGGCGCTGAGAATCTCGCTCAGCGACATGACCCTGCCCCACCTCATCGCGCGTCTCGTGCTGTGGGAGCAGCTCTTTCGAGCAACGGCCATCTTGGGTGGTGGTGCATACCACCGCGGCGTCGTACAATAGTGGGCGCTCTCCGCGGGGAGTCGGTGCGTTGATGTTGGTTGGAGGTTGCGATCGATGAGACGGAGAGAGATGGAGCGGTTTCGCAAGCTGCTGCTGGCGAAGCGGGAGGATGTGCTCAGCCGGGTGAAGCAGGCTCGCAGCAGCGAGCTGGAGGCGAATGACGCCGACGCTCCTGACCTCGGCGACCGCGCCCTGAGCAACGTGACCCTCGATCTCTCGTACCAGCTGTCCGCGGGGGAGCGTGACTTCGTGCGCCGGATCGACGCGGCGCTCGAGCGGATCGCGAGCGGCCACTACGGCGAGTGCGTGCACTGCGCCAAGAAGGTCCAGATGGCGCGGCTCGAGGCGGTGCCCTGGGCCCGGCACTGCGTCGCCTGCCAGGAGCTGCAGGATCGTGGAGAGATCTAGCCCGGGCTATTCACGAGGTATCTGCTGCGGCCGGCGATGTACCGCACTCAGCGGTGCTTTCTCGCCTCGGGGTGCTCGACGTACTGCCGAGTTTTCCACCTCCGCCCCTCACAGACCCGCCGCCCCCTCCCGCACTCCCACCTCCCACCCCGGCGGGTTCGACTCCGCGCCCCTCGGGTCGAAATTCCCACTGCGCACGGCACCTCGCCGCCCTCGCGACGAAAACCCCATGAATAATCCGGGCTAGCCCGGATGTCTCCCCGGCGCACGGGCCGCACCCCAGCCACAGCCGACGCCGGCTCCGCGCGCCTCGCTCTCATCGCCTCGAGCGACGACTACCTGCTCGAGCTCGCCCTCGATGAGGCCGTCCACCAGGCGCGGGAGGCGCTCGGCGGGGCCGAGGTCGAGCGCCTGGCCGACACCCTGAGCCCCGAGGACGTCGCGGTCGAGCTCCGCTCGCCGTCGCTGTTCGCCGCCGCGCGGGTGCTCGTGGTCGGCGAGGTGCGGCACTGGCTCGACACCACCGCGCCGCAGGGTGCGCTCGGCGGGTCCGCGGCTGGCGACGACGAAAACCTGGTGTCGCCGCTGGTGGCGATCCTGTCCGGGGGCGTTCCCGAGGGAACGGCGCTGGTCATGGGCGCGTGGTGCGGCCGCCAGCCCAAGGGCCGGCTGGTCGAGGCGGTGGCTGCGGCCGGCCAGTACCGGTGGGTGCCGCTGCCCGAGCGCCCCAAGCCCTGGGAGGACGTGGCGCTGTCACAGGAGCAGTGGCAGGTGCTCTCCGGGCTGCTCGCGCGGGAGGCCGGAACGACCCGCTTCGAACGGGGCGCGGAGCGCCTCCTGCTCGAGCGGCTCGGCTTCGAGCCGCGGCGGCTGGTGCAGGAGGCGCGCAAGCTGGCCGCCGCTGCCGGTCCGGACAGGGCGGTCGATGAGGAGCTCGTGCGACGCCTCGTCCTGCCCAAGGAGCGCTCGCTCGAGGTGGTCCGCGAGGGCGTGCTGGCGCGCGACCCGCGCCCCCTCCTCGAGCTGATCGCGGCCGCGGCGGACGGGGTCTCGGTGAACGACTGGCAGGGCAGGGCGATGCCGCCGGACCGCTTTGCGAGCTCGCTCTTCGGCCAGGTCGCCAACCTCCTCGGCCAGATGCTGTACCTGCGGCGGGTCGCCGATGCGGCCGGGTTCGGACCCGAGCTGTCACCAGGACGCGCTGCCGGCGGGGGCTGGTACCGGCAGGTGTTCTCGCAGCGCCTGGCGCCGGTCCTCGCCGAGCGGCTCGAGGCCGAGGCGCCGCATCCGCTGCTCGACCGCAAGGGAAAGGCGCCGTCGAGCTGGACCCTCGGCCAGCTGTTCCGCGGCGCCGCCCTGTTCAACGACGACGAGCTCGTGGCCGCGCTGGCGGCGGCCGGCGAGGTCGAGCTCGCGCTGCGCGGTGAGCTCGGCCTGGAGGCGCTGACAGTCTGGATCACGCGCTCGCTGAGTTCGCGGCCGTCGCTGGCCGGTCACGAGTAGCGGGAGCTCCTGCACGGGTCGCCTACCCGGGCATGGACAGCGGAGACTCCTTCGACTCGCGGCGCTGTGACCTGCCCCGAGCAGGCAGCCAGCCCGGGCGTCCGAGTCGAGCGGTCGCTCGGTCGCTCAGGGCAGGCTCCTACGGGCCTCGGGGACCTTGCTCACCTGCGGCTGGCACCGTGCATCACCGTCGATCACCTGTCACTGATTCGGGCGCGGAAGCGGAAGCGGGCGCGGAAGCGGGAGGGGGTCAGGTAGACTGGGTTCCACCATGGCCGAGAAACCCCTGGTCTGGATCGTGGACGACGACGCGGCGATCCGCGAGCTGCTGTCCTTCATGGTGTCCGGGGATGGCTACCGCGTGGAGGCCTTCCTCTCCGGGACCGAGGTGCTCGCTGCCGCCGGGCCGACACCAGCCGCGGTGCTGCTCGACCTGATGATGCCGGAGGTCGACGGCATCGAGGTGCTCAAGGAGCTGCGCCGGCGCCATCCGTCGCTGCCGGTGATCATCCTCACCGCGGTCAGCGACATCGGCCGCGCGGTCGAGGTGACCAAGCTCGGCGCGTATGACTACCTCACCAAGCCGGTCGACAAGGACCGGCTGCTCACCACCCTGCGCCGCGCCGTGACCCAGCACAGCCTCGAGCAGGAGGTCGACCGCCTCCGGGGAGAGCTCGCCGAGCGCCATCGACTGGGCGCGATCGTGGGCTCATCGGCCGCCATGCGCCGGGTCTACGACCAGGTCGGGAAGGTCCTCGAGTCCGACATCACGGTCTTCATCTCCGGCGAGAGCGGCAGCGGCAAGGAGCTGGTGGCCAAGGCCATCCATTACGGCTCACCGCGGGCGAGCGGTCCGTTCGTCGACGTCAACTGCGCGGCCATCCCGGACGGCCTGCAGGAGAGCGAGCTGTTCGGCCACGAGAAGGGGGCCTTCACCGGCGCCCATGCCACCCATCCGGGGAAGTTCGAGCAGGCTGCCGGTGGCACCATCCTGCTCGACGAGATCGGTGAGATGTCGCCCTCGGCGCAGGCGAGGCTCCTGCGCGTTCTTCAGGAGCGTTGCCTGCAGCGGGTCGGCGGGACGAAGACGATCGCGCTCGACGTGCGGGTGCTGTCGTCATCCAACCGTGACCTCGCCCAGCTGGTCAGCGAGGGTCGCTTCCGGCAGGACCTCTACTACCGCCTGGTCGTGTTTCCGATCGAGCTGCCGCCGCTGCGCCGGCGGCGCGAGGACATTCCGGCTCTCGTCGAGCATTTCCTCGCCAAGTACGCCAGTGACGCCGGGCGACGGATCACGCGGGTGGAACCGGCCGCCCTCGAGCTCCTGATGCGTCACGACTGGCCCGGCAACGTGCGCGAGCTCGAGAACGTGATCCACCGCTCGCTGCTGGTCGCCACGGCGCCCGAGCTCAAGCGCGACGATCTGCCGCGCGAGCTGACGTCGGCGTCGAGCGACACCGCGCAACCGGGGGGCGACGGCGGCGAGCTGAGCAGCCTCGAGGAGCTCGAGCGCCAGGCGATCGAGCGCGCCATCGCCCACTTCGGCGGCAATCTCTCAGACGCCGCCCGGCAGCTTGGCATCGGCCGCTCGACGCTCTACCGCAAGCTCGAGCAGTACGGACTGCGCCCGACCCGGGACGAGGAGTGATCGGCAGCCTCGCGCCGAGGGTCCTCGACCTCAGCCTTCCTCCGCGCTACGATGGGAGACCGAGCCGGAGGGAGGTCGATCGCGCATGTTGCACGCGGTGATCATGGCGGGAGGCGCCGGGACCCGCTTCTGGCCGGTGTCGCGTCGTGACCGCCCGAAGCAGTTCCTGTCCCTGGTCGACGGGCGGTCGCTGCTCCGGATCACCTTCGAGAGGATCCAGCCGCTGGTCCCGCCCGACCGGATCTGGGTGGTGACCACCGGCCCGACGGCCGAGCTCACGCGCCGCGAGCTTCCGGAGCTGCCACCGGATCACATCCTCACCGAGCCGGTCGGCCGCGACACCGCGGCCTGCACCGGCCTTGCCGCGGTGGCGGTCTGCCACAGCGACCCTGACGCGGTGTGCGTCGTGCTGCCGGCGGACCACATCATCCGGGATGCCTCGCGCTTCCGGCGGGCAGTGGAGGCCGGCAGCGCGCACGTCGAGCGCGAGGGCGGGCTGCTGACCTTCGGGGTCCGGCCGACGCGGCCCGAGACCGGCTTCGGCTACCTCCGGATCGGCGCCGAGCACGGCAGCATCGGCGAGTGGTCGGTGCACCGGCTGGCCGAGTTCGTCGAGAAGCCGGACATCGACACCGCGCGTCGCTACCTCGCCGAGGGCGGTTACCTGTGGAACTCGGGGATGTTCGTGTGGCCGGCCTCCGAGCTGCTCGAGGAGATCCGCCTCCAGCTTCCGCGGCTGTCCGAGGGACTCGAGCGGGTGGCGGCGGCGTGGGGGACTGCGGGCGCAGAGCCGGTTGTCGGCGAGGTCTATCCAACGCTGCCGCGGGTCTCGGTCGACTACGGCGTCATGGAGGGCGCCCGGCGGTGCTGGACGATCCCGGTGGCCTTCCCGTGGTCCGACGTCGGTGCCTGGCCGGCCCTCGGCGAGCTGCTGGACGCCGACGCCGAGGGCAACGCGACGCGCGGCCGGGTGGTGGCGCTCGACTGCAGGGACACCGTGCTCGTCGGCGACGGCGCGCTGGTGGCGGCGGCCGGCCTTCGCGACCTGGTGGTAGTGGCGACGCCCGACGCCGTGCTCGTGGTGCCGGCCGCGGAGGCGCAGCGGGTCAAGGACCTCGTGGCGGCCATCGAGGACCGCGGCTGGGACGACGTGCTGTAGGAGCGTGCGGGCATAGGCCCCTGGGCGCGTTCCGTGACGTGGTCACTGTTGTTGGCCTGCTGCCCAGCACGCTCCTCGGGATGCGCTGCGCGCATCCTGACGAACGCACAACGTCGGGCGGCCATTGGACTCGCACGAGCGCGCATCGAGCAACGGGGTCGATCAGAGGACGAGGTCGAGGAGCTCGGCGAGCGAGGTGATGCGGCGCCAGGGCTCGCCAGGGAAGAGGCCGTAGCGGTCGATGAGCACGGTCTGCAGGCCCGCCTGGGCGGCGGCCTGGCAGTCGTCGCGCGGGCTGTCGCCGACGTGGAGCGCCCGGTGCGGTGCGACGCCGAGGCGGTTGAGCGTGCGCCGGAAGATCTCGGGATCGGGTTTCTCGACGCCCTCCACGCTCGACACCGTGATCGTGGCAAAGAAGCCCGTCAGCTCGAGGTCGTCGAGGATGCGGGGCAGCCGCCGGTCCCAGTTCGAGATCACCGCGAGTGCGACGCCGCGCTCGGAGAGCCTGGCCAGCGCCGGCCGGGTGTCGGGGAAAACCCGCCACACCTCGGCCCTGGAAAACGCCGCGTAGAGCTCGTCGAGCAACGGCTGCCAGGGCGCGTCGTGGTCGAGGCGATGGAGCACCCGGCGGACGAAGGCGCCCCACCAGGCGCGCTCGCCGCCGGCCAGGGAGCCGTAGCGGTCAGCGCCCGGCTCGGTCTCGAGCTGCATCTCGTCCCAGGCCTCGCGAAACGCGACCCCGACCTCCGCCGGCGCCACCGGCCGGCCGTGGCGGCTGAGGTGGTCGGCGTAGATCACGTGCGGCGGCGGGTCGCAGTGGATGAGGGTGTTGCCGGCATCCAGACAAACCGCGGGGATCGGCTCGCGCGCCACGGCCGGATTGTAAAGGGGAAGGATCTAGGGGCTGGGACCTTGGGGCTGGTCTTCCTCTCGTCCCCGTTCCCGCGCCCGCTTCCGTGCGAATCGCAGCCAACGTTGGAGCGCAGGCATCCTGCCTGCATTTCGTGCGCTCTCGGCGGCTCGCGGAGAGCCGAGATCTGAGATACTGACACGATGTCCGGGACCGTGGCCCGCCGCCTGCTTCGGAGCTCGCCGACCGCCGCGCTGTGCGCGGTCGTGGTTGGACTGCTCGCTCTCGGTGTGGGCGCCGCGGCGGCCGCGTCGACGTCCATCGACCAGCAGGTGAAGGACCACGTCGAGCGAGCCGTCCAGGGAGGGCTCGACCCGGAGGACTTCCACCACCTCGTGCTCGCCTTCGGCTGGCGCGACACGCTGGCCGACCGGCAGCTCCTCGAAGGCCTCGTCGACCGGCTCGCGGCGGCGCGGCCGCTCGACCCGCTGATGGCCGACGAGGTCCGCCAGCTGCGCGCCGAGCTCGCGGTCGAGGCCGGCCGGCCGGAGGCTGCGCGCGAGCTGTTCCGGGCGATGGGCGGCCTCACCGCCTGGTGGGTGGTCGGCCCGGAGTCGATCGGCGAGCTCGAGGACTTCGCCACTGCCGCCCGGCTTCCGGATGGCAGCGCCCTGTGGCGCCCAGTCGCCGGGGGCGATCCCCTGGGCTGGGTGCGGATCGCCGGTCTGGCGTGGCCCGCCCGCCGCCAGATGGTCACGCTCGCCGCGAGCGTGTGGAGCGAGCGCGAGCAGCCGATGGCGGTGCGCCTCGGGGCGGCGCAGGTGGCCCGGGCGTGGCTCAACGGCGACGAGCTGCTGACCACGGCGCAGCCGCTGCAGCACGCCGAGGATCAGTTCGCGGCCGGCGGCTGGCTGCGCGCCGGGCGCAACCTCCTGGTGGTGGCCGTCGCCTCGGAGAGCGAGGACTGGTGGCTGCGAGTGCGCCTGACCGCGCCCGACGGCTCCCGCCTCGACGGCGTCCGCGAGCTCGACGATCGGCCGCAGCCGGCGCCGGCCGTCGGCAAGGAGCGGCCACAGGTGCGGTCCCTGGAGGAGGAGCTGCGGCGCGGCTCGTCGAAGGGACGGGAGGAGGCGACGCTCGCGCTGGCGGCCTACCTGGTGGATCGCCAGCCGCAGCCGGTGGGAGGCGGGGACGCCCGCTCGGTGTGCCGCGCGGCGCGCGCCGCGGCGCCGGGCGAGGCGCGCCTGCTCGAGTGGGTGTTGCCGTCCGAGCCGGGGCTCAGCCGCGAGCTGCTCGAGGAGGCGATCGCCGCGACGCCGCAGCTCCACTGGGCGCGCATCGAGCTCGCCCGCTGGTACCTCGAGCGGGAGCTCTACGAGCAGGCGGGGGAGCTTCTCGAGCCGGCGCTGGCAGTTCCGGCGGTCCAGGCGGTGGCCTTCGAGGTCGAGGCCGAGCTGTGGGGGCAGGTGATTCTGCCGAAGCTGGCCGAGCTGTCCCGCGCCCAGCCTGGCTGCGTCTCGGCGGCGGTGGCTGTCGGCGAGCTGGCGGCGGAGCTGCGGAGGCTGGAGACGGCGCGCGAGGCGGTGGACCGGCTGGCCGCCGCAGTGCCGTTCCTGCCGGCGACGCTGCGCCTCGAGGAGCGGCTCGCCGAGGACTGCGGCGACTCGGTGCGGCTGCTCGAGCTGGTCTCCCGGCGCCTGGCCGACGATCCCAACTTGCCGGAGCTCCGCATCCGCCTGTCGCGGCTGGTGGCGGCCGACCGAGGATGGGAGGCGGCCCGGCAGATTCTGATCGAGGGGCTGGAGCGCTGCCCGGACCACGTCGAGCTGCTGGCCGAGCTGGCGCGCGTCGAGCTGGCCGCCGGTGATGCGGTGGCGGCGGGTGCGGCGGCGCGGCGGGTGCTCGAGCTGCGCCCGCAGGACCGTCCGGCGCAGCGGCTGCTGGCCTTCCTGGGCGAGGAATCTGAGGACCTCGGCTGGCTGCGCAGCGCCGACGAGCTGTGGGCACTCGCTGATCGGGCCCCGGCGGGAAGCCCGGCGGTGCTCGCGCTGGATCACGTCGAGGTCCGCTTCCTGCCGGCCCAGCTCACCGAGACCAGGACCCAGCAAGCGTTTCTGATCCGCGACGGCGAGCGGGCCGACGAGTGGCTCGTCCACACCCTGGCGCACGTGCCCGAGCGGCAGCGGCTGCGGATCCTCGAGGCGCGCATCCTGCGCCGGGACGGCACCCAGGTCAACGCCCGCCAGAGCGACACCCCGCGGCTGGCGGAGCCCGAGATCAACCTGTACTACGACGCGCGGCTGCGGGTCCTCCAGTTCCAGGAGCTCGAGGACGGCGATCTCATCGAGCTGGCGTGGGTGCTGTCGGAGACCGCCGAGTCCAACGACACCGGCCCCTACAAGGGCGGCCTGCTCGAGATCGGCCACCCGCTGGCGGTGGGGCTGGCGGAGGTCGAGCTGAGCGGTCCCGAGGAGTTGCTGCCGGCGTGGGACCTGGTGCAGCTCGAGGGCGAGCCGGCGCGGGTCGTGGAGAGCGACGGCACCGCTCGGCTGCGCTGGGAGTGGCGGGACCTGCCGCCTGTTCCGGAGGACGTGCCTCCCGCCCCGCGGCTGCAGACGGTTCCCCATCTGGTGTACTCCAACCACCCGCGCTGGGGCGACCTGGCAACCTGGTACGAGCGCCACATCGCGCCCCGGATCCGGGCCTCGCGCCAGGTCGAGGACACCGCGCGGCGGCTCACCGAGGGCGTCACCGACCGGCTCGACCGGATCGCCCGGATCTACGGCTTCGTCACTACCGACATCGACTACGTCGGACTTGAGTTCGGCGAGCACCGGTACCGCCCGTTCTCGGCTGACTGGGTGCTCAACCACAAGATCGGAGACTGCAAGGACAAGGCGGCGCTGATGGTGGCGCTGTTCGAGGCCGTGGACATCCCGGCGCGGATGGTGATGGTGCGGACTGCGGACCTCGGCACCGCGGTGTCGGAGCTCGCACTGCTCGAGATCTTCAACCACGCCATCGCCTACCTGCCGGAGGACGACCTGTGGCTCGACGGCACCGCGGCCGGGCACGCGCCGTTCCCGCCGCCCGGCATCTGCCAGGGCGCGCAGGTGCTGGTCGTGGATGGGCCCGACAGCGCCCCGCAGGTCACGCCGACGCCCGGGGCCGGCTACGCGAGGCTGCACTACCGGCTGGCGCGCGGCGACGGCGGAATGGTCACGCTCGAGCTGCGGACCGAAGACACCGGCGAGGCCGCCGACCGCCGGCGGATGGCCTTCGCGGGCAGCTCCGATCCACGGCGGGTCGCGCGCTGGCTGCAAGCCCAGTTCCCGGGCGCCGAGCTGGTCGGCGAGCCGAAGCTGCGGATGGTGCCGGGGCGCGACCCGGCGGTGCTCGAGCTCGAGGCCAGGGTGGCGCGTTCGGCCCTGCTCGGCGCCGGTGGGATCAAGGCCTTCCCCGGCGAGTTCCAGTGGGCGGCGCAGCTCGCGCCGGGTGGCGAGCGTCGCGGCCCGCTGCTGCTGCCGGTCCGCCCCGAGCTGGAGTGGAGCGTCGAGGTCGAGCTGGGCAGGCCTCCGGGCGAGCTGCCGCCGCCGGTCGAGCTGAGGACGCCGTTTGGCGAGCTCGCGATCGACTCGACGCCCGAGGCCACCGGGTACCGAGTGACGGGCTCCTTCCGGCTCCAGCCGGGGGTCGTGGCCGCGGCCGATGCGGACGGCCTGCGCCGCTTCCTGGTCGAGGTCGAGCGCCACCTCGGCCGGCCGCTCGAGGTGCCGTGATGGACCGGCGGCGATCGACGGCGCGGTGCGTGCTCGCGGCCTGCCTGATGACGCTCGCGACGGCGCCGGCCGCCGCCGGCTGGTGGGAGCTTCACCAGGCCGACGCGGCCCTCGACCTGGTCACGGCCCGCCGCGAGGCGATCGCCACCGTCGCCGAGGACCCACTGGGCGCCGATGCGGTCGCCGCCGCGCGCTGGTGGCTGGACTCGATGGACGACCTGCCGGATCCGGGCGAGATTCTCACCGTCGTGGCGGGTCCGCGCGACCCCGAGCTCGAGTTCCTGCTCGCGCGGATCGAGGCCGAGCTGGCGGCCCGCCCGCCGGCCGGCGCACTCGCACCGGCCGAGCTGGCCGGCCCGTTTGGCGTTTTCGACGTCCTCGATCTCGAGCGCAAGGTGGTACCGGCCGACGCGGATCTGCCACCGCTGCACACCCCGTGGAGCCGCCCATGGCAGCCCTATCGGGTCCTGCTGTCGACCGCGGACGCCACCGTCACGGTGCCCGAGTCGATGGACGCGGGCGGCATCGTGCTGGCGGCATGGACGCTGGCGGCCCCGAGCGCCGCCGATGCCTGGCTGGCTGTGGAGTGCCAGGGCAGCCTCAACCTCGCGCTCGACGACCGGGAGATCGGCAGGCTGCGCGACTGCGGCCACCAGGACGCCGAGCTGACCTGGTTCAAGGTCAATCTCGAGGCGGGGCTGCACCGGCTGCGGGCGGAGCTCGGCTCGCGGCCGGCGGGGCGGGTCCGGATCAGCCTCTACGACGGCTCGGGCCACCCAGTCGAGGTGGTGACGCGACCCGGGGCCACGGGCCTTTGGGCGCCGTCGGCAGCCTCGGCCGAGCTGCCGCCGGCGTCCGCCGCGCTGGCGGCGCGCCTCGACGTCCCGGCGGGCACGGTGCCGGAGCTGCTGCTGGCCGCGGAGCTCGCCGGCGGCCGTGGCGACGCCCCGGCCGAGCGCGGGTGGCTCGAGCGCGCCCGTCGCGTCGGCCCCGACGATCCGTGGCCGCGGCTGGCGCTGGCGTGGTACTACCTGCTCGAGCCGACCGGCGCCGATCCGGAGACCGACACCCGCCGCGCCCGGGAGGAGCTGCGGCACTGCAGCGCGATACCGGACGCGATGCTCGCCGAGCGCGCGCTCGCGCTGCGGGAGAAGCGGAGCGAGGACGTCGACCGGGTCCTCGACCAGCTGGTCGAGGCCCACGGCGAGGACGCTCGCGTTCGCCAGCTGTGGGTGGCCGAGGCGGTGCGGCGCGGCTGGGCCGGCGAGGTCGAGAAAGGGATCGAGGCGCTGCGGACCGCGCTGCCCGAGTCCGCCAGCGTCCTCGAGCTCCGGCTCGCGGCGATGGAGGCGCTCGACCTCTGGGAGAACCGGCGCGAGCTGCTCGAGGACGTGGCGGCAGCCGATGTCATGCGGCTCGAGTGGCTCGAGGAGCTGGCTGCCGGCTGTCTGGCCGGAGACGCGGCCGCGGCGCTCGAGCGGCTCGAGGAGCGGGTCTCCGAGCCGACCATGGACCTCGCGCGGATCCGACTGCTCGTGACCTCGGGGTCGCTCGAGGGCGCCCGCGCGGAGCTCGAGGCGGCACGGTCGCGGTGGGGCGATCTCAACCATCTCGACCAGCTGCGGCTGATCATCGACGCGAGTGATGGTCTGCCCCTGGAGCCGGGCCTCGCCGAGGCCCTCGGCCGCGATCCCTCGGACCTCCAGATGGCGACCCTGGCGTGGCGGCAGGGGCTCGAGCCGTTCTTCGAGCCGTTCCGCGTGGAGAGATCGGCGGTGGCGAGCGGTAGCCCGCCCGCCGGCAGCCAGCTCGACGTGGAGCTGCTCCTCGATCAGGCGGTCGAGCGGGTCTTCCCTGACGGTTCCGCGATCTACTACTACCACGGCATCAGCCGCGCCCTCACTCCGGTCGGCGCCCGCCAGGCGTCGGTTCTCCAGCAGATGGCCAATGCCTACCTGCTCACGCTGCGCGTCATCAAGCCTGACGGCCGAGCCGTGGTACCGGCGAGGATCGACGCGCGCAACGGTACGTTGGAGCTCGGCGACGTCGAGCCCGGCGACCTGGTGGAGGAGGAGTACGTGGCGGCGGTTCCGCCCACCGGCTCGTCCCGGCGCGGCCACATGTCGCCGTACGTCTACCGCTTTGCTGACGAGCAGCGGGCCTTCGGCCTGTCGGAGTACCTGCTCCTGGTGCCGCACGACGTCGACCTGGTGGTCGACGGCAACCTCGAAGGCCTCGAGCGCGAGGAGTGGGAGCACGCCGGGCTGCGCGCCATCCGCTGGCGCAACCGCGACGTGCCGCCGCTGCGCCGCGAGCCGTACTCGCCGCCGGTTCAGGAGCTGCTTCCGTGGGTCAGCTACAGCTTCGGCGTCAGCTGGCAGGACGTCGGCGACACCATGCGCGATCGGATGTTGCCGGTGCTGCGCTCGTCGCCGGAGCTGCGCGAGTGGAGCGCGGCGCTGCTCGACGACGGCGACCCGCAGCGCGCGGTTCGGACGCTGGTGAATGGGGTCTGCGACGAGGTGGCTGCGGGCCGGCGGGCGCTCACGCTGGGGACGACCGCCGGGGTCAGCTTCTCGCGGCGTGACGGCAACCGGCTGGCGATCGTGGCGGCGGCGCTGGTCGATGCCGGCTGGGAGGTGGACCTCGTGATGGCGAGGCCGCAGCTGCTGGCCGGCAACCACCTCGAGGTTCCGACCCTGGAGACCTTCTCCGAGCCGCTGCTGCGCGTGCGGCGCGCCGGCCGGGAGGTCTGGGTCGACCTCGAGGATCAACGCCGTGGGGTCGACAGCATCCGTCCCATTCTGCAGGGCGGCGATGGCCTGGTGCTGCCTCTCACCCACCCCGCCGATCCGGTCACCCTGCTCGAGCGTCTGCCGGAGTTCGAAAGCCGGGAGCTCGAGCAGCGAGTGTCGGTGAACGCGACGGTGCAGGCGTCGGGCGACGCGAGGATCGCGTTCGCGATGGAGCTCGAAGGTCCAGAGGCGGAGCAGCTGCTGGAGCGAGTGAAGGCGGCCCCTGCCGACCGGGTCCAGATGGTGTACCAGCAGATGGCCAACAACCTCTTCCCCGGCGCTTCCGGAGTCACCGGCAAGCTCGATCGCGCGGCCGACCGGACCACGCTCCGGCTCGAGCTGGAGTTGCCCGGCGCCTGCGACGTGACCGGCGATCGGATGGAGTGCCGGGGCCTGGTGGTGTCGAGGCCGCTCGTGCCGTCACTGGCCTCGTTGCCCGAGCGCAGCTATCCGCTGGTGGTCCCGCTGCCGATCACCGAGCGGGTCGAGCTCGTTCTCGAGACGCCACCGGGCTGGTCGATGGATCGCGCCCCGCGGCGCCTCGAGGCGGAGTGGGGCTCGGTGGCCGAGCAGCTCACGGTCGACGGCTCGCGCATCCGCTCGCTGCTGACCCTCGGGGTGGGGGCGCTCACCGTCGAGCCCCGGGACTACCCGCGCTTCGCGCGCTTTTGCCAGGCGGTGGACGAGCTCGCCTCCCGTCCGCCGACGTTACAGCGTACCGGTCCCTGACGGCGCTCCGCTTCCTCGCCCGCTCCGCTCTCCTTACGGCGAAGCGACGGCGCTTCCGCGCCCGCTTCCGCTTCCGAACGGGACGAGCGCGCAACCCAACCGTCACTCGGGCACGGAGGCGGGCGCGGAAGCGGACTCGGGCTCGGGCGCGGGAGCGGAAGCGGAGACGGGAACACCGGCCCTGCCGCTTCGCCCAGCTGCACGCTATACTGACGGCTCATGGATCTGGTTGACGGGACTGTCATCGCCACGCACGGACCGCTGGTGAGGGTGCAGGTCGGCGATCGCACCTTGGTGATGGCGTCGCGGCGCAGGCTCAGCTGGGAGGGCGGAGCTCCGGCGGCGGCGCGACTCGTGGTCGGCGACCGCGTGTCGGTGGAGATGAGGGGCGGCGACGGCGTTGTCGTGGCCGTCTCCAGACGGATCAACAGCATCGTCCGCTGCGCCGCCGACGGCGACCGCCCCCAGCTCGTCGCGGCCAACGTCGACCAGGCGCTGCTGGTGTTCGCCGCGCGTGTCCCCGAGAGCAAGCGCGGCCTGCTCGATCGCTTCCTGGTGGCCTGCCATCTGGCCGGGGTGGAGGCGATCATCATCATCAACAAGATCGACCAGGGGACCGAGCTCGTCGATCCCTGGCTTCCTATCTACGAGAGGCTCGGGTACCAGGTGCTCCGCGTGTCGGCGCGGACCGGCTGGGGTCTCGGCCGGATCAAGCGGCGCCTGGCGGAGGGGACGACCCTGTTCTGCGGGCCGTCCGGGGCCGGGAAGTCAGCTCTGCTCAACGCGGTCTACCCAGGCTTCAAGCTCAAAGTCGGATCGGTCTCCGAGGCGACCGGCAAGGGCCGGCACACCACCACCACGGCCGAGCTGATGCCCCTGCCGTACGGCGGATTCGTCGTCGACACCCCGGGCCTCAAGGAGTTCGGCCTCTGGCGAGCCGTGCGGGAGCAGCTCGGTGGGGCGTTCCCGGAGATTGCCGGGAGGGCGGCCGGCTGCCGCTTCGGCGACTGCAGCCACCTCAATGAGCCGGATTGTGCCGTGCTCGAGGCGATGGCCGGCGGTGAGATCGATCCGGAGCGCCACCGCAGCTACGCGAAGATCCTCGAAGAGACCTCCTCGTAGCGTGGAGTGCAGCGGCCCTCGCGCGCTGCTGATGCCTGCTCTTCTGCTGTCCGCTGCCCTCCACGCTACGAGACGGATGCGCTGCGCGCATCCTGAGGAGGGGATTGAGTAACGCCATCGTCTGGCGTTCACGTGCGGGCCCGTTTCCCTGCGCTTCCCCGCGTCTCCGTGCGCTCGCGCGACCTGCCTCCCACGGTGCGCCACGTCGGACGAGCGGTCTGGAGAGGCGCACGGGCGACGGAACCTCGGTGGGACGCCCTTCCCCGAGGGTTGCGCGCAGCGCGCTCTTCGGGGACTTCCAGGCGAGTCAAACTTCAGGGCGTCGGGAAGCGAAGCTCATCGTCGGTTCGAGGCGAAGCTTCGCCGGAAGTTCGTACCGCATTGGCCCTGTGACATGAGAAGCCACTCACTCGTCAGGATGCGCGCAGCGCATCCTCCGGCGCGCGGAAGCGTAGGCCGGCCAGCGACGCGACGCCTCACGACACCCGGGACGACCGCGTGCGCGAGGGCCAGCTCACACGCTGTGCCCGGAGCGCGGTGGGGAAAGGCGAGGAAGCAGGCCATGAAGCCGTCGAGCCGGCGCAGCATGGACAGCGGTCTCGTCATGCCGGGGCTCGAGCGCCGGACGCCCTCATAGACCCTCGCCAGCTCGTGCCGGTTGCGGAACAGCCAGGTCTCGAGAGGCTCGTCCCGGCTCAGCTCCGGAGTCTCGATCGGGATGTCGACCGCGTGCAACACCATGTCGTCGCTGTGCCGGTAGTGGCCGAAGACCCACTGGCGTCGCCGATCCGTGTCGAGGTAGGTCACCACGAGCAGCTCCTCCGGGATCGCGATCTCGATCGTCCCGCCGGCGTCGCCACCGTCGAACTCGGTGGAGCCGAGGCGCCGCAGCAGCTGCATCAGCTCGCGCGCCGTCCCCCTCGGGCTCGGGGCTGCGGGCAGCGCCTCCCACACCGTCGCCTCGACGAGCTCCTGCGGCGCCAGGCCCTTCAGGCGCGCCACGCCGAGCAGGCGCAGCCCAACGTGCAGGGTGTCAGGGTTCTGTGGCTCGAGGGCGAATACCAACCACTCGACGCCGTCGAAGGGGAGGACGCCGATCGGAGTGCCCTCGATATCGCGCTCGAGCTCGGCGAGGAAGGGCGTGGTGAGGACGATACCCTCGTTGATGAGCTCTCCCCTGTCGTCGATGGTGGCGGTGTAGGGGCGGGTGGCGCCCGCCGCGTGGCCCTTGCGGGCCTCCAGCAGCGGTGCGAGGAAGCTGTCGACCCGCGCCGAATCGTAGCCGGCGTGGATCAGGAACTCCGCGATCTCCTCGATCTCCCGGGTGCTCTTGCCCGTGGTCAGCCGGGCGAGCTCGACGATGCCGTGGCCGAAGAACTCGAAGCGCTGGGGCCCGCCGCCGCGGTGGAACATCGGCAGCAGGCGGTAGGTGCCGAAGTTCAGCGCCATCCGGATGCCCTGGTCGAAAGGGAAGCCGCTCTGGCGCAGGTGGTGGTAGAGGATCTGGGTCTCGCAGGCGGCCGTGAGAACGCGGATCGCGCGCCGGGATGAGTAGAGGGCCCCGTCACCCAGGAACTTCTCGAAGTTGAGCACCCGGCGGCGGCGGATCTCCTCGAGCCGGTTCTGGAACACGTACATAAACTGGAGCGCCTTCTCCTCGGCGGCCCGCCCCTCCTTGCGGACTTCCTCGAGCACGGCGGTGAAATTGGTCAGGTCGTAGACCAGCCCGCAGCGTCGCACGAGCGACTCGACGACGCCGGGCGACGCGAAGTCGAAGGGCCGCGTGGACGGAGCGATCGCGGTCGCCGACGACAACCCGCTGAAGACGAGCTGCGAGCCCCGGCGCTCCATCGGCTGGATGCGGCGGCGCAGCGTCGCCAGCAGCTCGAAGCTCTTCAGCCGGAGCCCGAGCTCGCGCAGGAAGCGCACGTTCTTGGCGGACAGCTCGACGGCGTCGGTCAGGTGCGCCGCCTCGAGCGCGTTGAGCAGCGCCGGGTCGAGGATGGTCTTGAGCTGGTCGACGCGAAGCTTGCCTGCCCCTGAGATGGTCAGCAGGGAGCCGATCTCCGGGTGGCGACGGATGAGGTCGTGGAGCCGGCGTAGCGCGTTTTCGCAGACCGCGACCACGGCCTGCGGGTCCTGGCGCAGGCGGTACTGGAGGTAGCCGCTGAGGCGATCGAGCTCGGCTGGGGCGCGGCTCTCCGTCAGCAGGAGTTGGTCCTGGCAGACGGCGGAGAGCACAGGTGAGAGCTTGAGGCTGGCCGGGCCTTCGGCGAGCTGCCGCAGGCGCTCGGCAGCGCGCACGGCGGCGCGCTGGATGAGCTCCCCGACCACGCCGGCGAGGAACTGCCGGATCTCCTCGGTGGCGTCCCGGCCGACCTCGGGCCGGGCGAGCCGGACCTGCTTCGCGACCTGGCCGAGGCTGCGCGCCGCGTCTCCCGACAGGAACAGCAGGAAGACCTCGCTGAGACCGCGGCCGTAGTCGTTCATCAGGACGTTCTCGAAGATCGTCGCGGCGGCGCGGAGGTAGCGGTCACGCTGGGCAGCCACCGGCTCCTTGTCGGCGCTTTCGGAGGGGCCGTTCAGGCGATGGGTGGTCTCCAGCTCGACGAGCCTGTCGAGCTCACGGCGCAGCCGCCAGATCCCCTCGGAGATGAGGATCGGATAGCCGTAGGTGATAATCCGTTCCTCGTCCGCACCGAAGATCGGGTATGGTGCCGGCAGGCACGCGGCGAGATCGGGAAAGAGCTCGCGCCATCCCCCGCGGATCTCCTCGAGCGTCAGGTAGGCGGGAGGGCGCAGGTCCTCCGAGAGGACACGCTCGAACGCCTGCAGTGAGGCCACCGGCGCCGTCACGGCCCCATTGTATCTGCCGGGAGCTCCTGGCGCCGGTGGAAGCCGGCGGTATCACTGCTGGGCGCACGGCGATAAGATGGAAGGAGGCATGCAGCGGACGGACCTTATCAAGGCCATTACGGACAGCTCCTTCTTCCAGGGAGTGGCCTACGAGGAGCGCGCCGCCCTCGCCGAGCTGGCACAGGTGCTGCGTCACGGCGAAGGAGAGACCCTTTTCCAGCCACGGCAGCTGCCGACGGCGCTTTATCTGGTCAACGAGGGCGTCGTCGAGATCAGCCGGCGCCAGTCCCCGGATGGAGAGCTGGAGCCGGTCGCCTACCGCGGGCCGGGCGCGGTGCTGGCGGAAAGCAAGGTCATCACCGGGACCCCGTTCAACTCACTGGCCCGCTTCCCGGAGGGCGGCACGTCCCTGCAGTGGCCGCGCCCGGTGATCCTCCGCCGGCTCTTCGAGTCCCGCGATCTGGCGATGCACTACCTGCAGAACCTCGCTCGCCGGCTGGAGGGGACCTTCGCCAACCTCGGCGGTCACGAGGCCACCAAGCTCGGCGGGAGGCTCGAGCACTTCGACCTCCCGACCATCCTCCAGACCGTGGTCGAGTCCGGCTCCGACGGAGTGCTCGAGGTTGTCGACGCCCGCGGGCGCCCGTTCGGCGCCATCAGCACGCACGCTCGCCGCGTCGGTCCCATCCGCCGTGGCGCGCTGAGAGGCGCCGAGGCGCTCTTCGAGATCCTCATGAACCCCCCGGAGCGCGGCACCTTCGTGTTCCGCACCGTCCGCAAGGCCAGCGACCCCGAGGAGTCGCTGGTCCTGCAGCCGCTCCTGATCGAGGCCGCGCGCATGCAGGACGAGCTCGAGCGATTCTCTGTCACGGTTCCGCCGTCGCGACGCCTGCGGCCCACCGCGCGCCGGCCGGACGCGAAGGCCGGCGAGGACCGCGACCTCTTCGATCAGATCCGCCACGAGCTGGCAACCGAGAGCTGCGGCTGGGGAGTGCTGGCCGATCGGCTGCCCTACAGCCGGGCCCGGGTGGCGCTCGCGGTCCGCCAGCTGCTCCGCGACGAGGTCGTGGCCGAGGCCGGGCAGGGAGGGGAGAGGGGTTAGGGGTTAGGGGCCACCTCGGTCCGCTTCCGCGCCCGCTTCCGCTTCCGAACCTCTCCTCGTGATGGACCTGACGGCCGGGGCGTCGCACGCGGCGCTGCCGGTGCTGGCCACCGGCGCCTCCGCCATACTCCTCGGGCGATCAACGTCCTATTGTCGATCCGTGTCGCCGGCTGCTGGCTCGTGGCCCACGTTCTTCCCGAGATCTCCCAAGTCGGTTTACTAGTCGGCGTCACGGGCGTGGGCTCGGGCGCGGAAGCGGGCGCGGAAGTGGAAACGGGCGCGGAGGCGGAAGCGGGCGCGGAAGCGGGGGTTTGGCTGTGCTGGCCGCAGCGAACGGATGAGACCTGTCATGGCCCCGATGCCTGGTCGCCAAGAGAACCCATATACTCTCAAAGTGACCCGCCGGCGGATCGCGCTCCTGCTCCTCGCCCTCGTCACGGTGACCGTGGCCGGGGCGTCGCTGATCCAGACCATCCGCTCGTTCTACCGCCTCGACTTCGCGGTCCGCTGGGTCGAGCGCGGGGTGAGGGTGACCGGGATTCCGGCCGGCTCGTCGGCCGCGGCCGCAGGTCTGACAGTCGGCGACCTGATCGTCGCGGTCGACGGCGTTGGCGTGGAGCGCCTCGAGGACCCGCTGTTCGCGCTGGCGGCCGGGACAGAGCACCAGCTGGTGGTGCAGCCGCGATCGGGCGAGTCGCGTGAGCTCCTCTTCATCCCGCCGCGGCCCCAGATCGACTCGCTCTACCTGGCGCGCTCTGCGGTCGGCCTGTTCGCGCTTTCGTGCGCGTTGTGGGCGGTGTTCGGGACCGACCGCCGCGAATCGGTGACCTTCCTCGTGCTGGCCGTCGCGTCGGTGCTCGTCGGGACGATCCCGAACCGCATCGCGGCCGAGCAGATCGGGCTGCAGGTGATCCATCGCGCGGCGAGCTCGGCGCTGCCGTTCCTGATCGTCCGCTTTTTCGCTATCTTCCCGGAGCGCAAGCGGTCGATGTGGGCGTGGGATGCGCTGACCGCGACCGTGGTGGCGGCGAGCGCGAGCTCCGCGCTCTCCCCGAACCTTGCGGTGTGGTGGCAGGTCACGGCGTCCATCCTGCGCGGCATCTTCGGCGCCGCGCTGCTGTACGGCATCATCCTCCTGCTGCGGCGCTGGCGGGACGCGGCGAGAAAGGCACGGACGCGGCGCCAGATCGAGTGGATCGCCCTCGGCATGTTCGTCGGCCTGGTGCCCTTCGTCACGCTGGTGACGCTCGCGGGCTGGCTGGGGATCGCGTTTCCGCCATTCTCGTGGCTCGCGGTGCTGCCGATCGCCGCCGTGCCGCTTGGGGTGCTAGCGGCTCTCAGCTCCTATCGCCTCTGGGACCTCGAGCCGATCACTCGCGACTGGCTGTCCGCGACCCTCGTGGTCGTGGTCGGCGGGATGATCTTCTCGCTGACCGACCACCTGCTGCTGCGCTACGCGGGCGGCCTCGGCTCGGTGCGCAATTTGTTCGCCTTCGCGACCGGCGTCCTCCTGGTCGTGCTGCTGGAGCCCATCCGCTTCCGCGTCGAGCGCTTCCTGGACCAGTGGCTCTACCACGGCCGCCCGGCGCCGCGCTCGGTCCTGACCGACTCGGCGCGCGACCTGGCGCGGTCGACCGACCCCCGCGAGCTGCTGACGATGCTGTCGGTGACGCTCAACGAGGGCCTCGACGTCGACCTCGTCGCCGCCTACCTGCGCACCGCCGACGGCAGCTTCTCCAAGGTCACCGGCACTGGCGACGGGCTGCCCGAGCGGCTGCCGTTCGCGGTCATGGACGGCGCCTTTCCGGCGGAGCGCGAGCGTTCGCTGGAGGACGCCGGCTACACGCGGCGGATCCCCCTCGAGCGGGCGGGAACGGTTCACGGCCTGCTCTACCTCGGGCTGCGGCGCGGGATCTTCCCGCTGGGCACCGAGGGCCAGGAGGTGGCGATGGCGCTCGCGGCCCAGTCCGCGGTCGCGCTCGAGAGCGCGCGCTACCTCGACGACCTGCGCCGGCAGGCCGAGGAGTACCGAATCCTCCACGCCAACACCCAGCGGATCATCGAGTCGTCGGCGGCAGCCATCCTGGTCTGCGACGCCGGCGGCCGGATCCTGTCTGCGAACAGCGAGGCGGCCGGGATCTTCAGCCACGACGCGCAGGAGCTGGTGGGCAGGGCGCTGAAGAGCCTCGTCGACCTTCCCGAGGGCTGGCAGGAGAGCCTGCCGCTGCACGCGGCCAACGCCGAGGCCGCGACCCTGGCCGACCCGCCGCGGCGGGTCATCATGGCGGTGTCGGTTCTCGAGCTCGACACCGGGAGCTTCAACGGCCGGGTGGTCGTGCTGCAGGACGTCACCGAGCTGCGCGACCTCCAGGACCGGGTCCGCGAGCAGGAGCGGCTGGCCGCCCTCGGCCGCCTGGCCTCCGGGCTTGCCCACGAAATCAACACGCCGCTGACCGGCATCGCGTCCTTTGCGCAGATGCTCGGCGACATGACGCCGGCGGCGGACCCGCGGGCGCAGCTCGTGTCGAAGCTCGTCGATCAGAGCTTCCGGGTGTCGCGGATCGTCGCCAACCTCCACGAGGCCATGCGGGGCGGCCGCGCCGAAAGGACGCCGCTGGAGCTCGGCGAGGTGGCACTGCGGGCGGCGCAGGACGCGGCGCGCTCGCTGGGGGCGCATGACCGGCTGGTCTGCGAGGGCTTCGGACGGCGGGTCATGGTGTGGGCCGCCGCAGGACCGGTCGAGCTCGCCGTCAGCAACCTGGTGCGCAACGCGATCGAGGCGTCCGCCAGCGGATCGCCGGTCGGCTTCGAGCTCGCCGTCGACGGTGAGTGGGCCGAGGTCCGGGTTCGCGACCGCGGGCCGGGAATCCCGCCGGAGCTTCTCGACAAGGTCTTCGAGCCGTTCGTCACCACGAAGACCGAGCGCGGCGGCGTCGGGCTGGGGCTCGCGATCACGCGTGATATGATCGCCCAGCTTGGAGGAGAGGTCAGGCTGGAAAACGTTCCCGAGGGTGGAGCGTGCGCCTTGATTCGGCTGCAACGATGTCGGGAGTCGGCAGCATCCTCGTGATCGACGACGAGCCCGTCCTCCAGGACGTGCTCAAGACCCTGCTCGAAAGCAACGGCTTCGGCTACCACTCGGCGGGCACGGCCGCAGCTGGGATGCAGATCCTGCGCGAGGAGGACGTCGACGTCGTCCTGCTCGACCTCATGCTGCCGGACTCGAATGGCCTCGAGCTGCTGCCGCAGATCAAGGCCTACGATCCGCACCTGCCGGTCATCGTGATCACCGCGTACTCCTCCATCGAGTCGGCCATCGCCGCGATGCGGGTGGGGGCGTTCCACTACGTTCCCAAGCCGTTCAAGAACGAGGAGGTGCTGCACCTGGTGCGGCGCGCCACCGAGCGGCGCCGGCTGCAGGTCGAGAACCTCCTGCTGCGCAGCCGCCTCGAGGGCATGGGCGAGATCGTCGGCACCAGCCGCCGCCTCGAGGAGGTCTTCGAGCTCATCCGGCGCGCGGCGCCGGCGCGCTCCAACATCCTCATCGCCGGCGAGTCGGGGACCGGCAAGGAGCTGGCGGCGCGCGCCATCCACCGCCTGAGCCCGCGTTGTGACGGGCCGTTCATCCCGGTCCACACCACGGCGATCCCGTCGGAGCTCCTCGAGTCCACCCTGTTCGGCCATGTCAAGGGTGCCTTCACCGGCGCGGTCACGAGCCGCAAGGGTCTCTTCGAGGCGGCCCACGAGGGGACCCTGTTTCTCGACGAGGTCGGCACCATCTCGCCGGAGACCCAGACCAAGCTGCTGCGGGTGATCCAGGAACGGGAGATCCGGCGGGTCGGCGGCGTCGAGTCGAGCGCCGTCGACGTCCGCCTGCTCGCGGCGACCAACATCGACCTCTGGCAGGCGGTCGAGGCCGGCCGCTTCCGCGAGGACCTCTACTACCGCCTCAACGTCATCACCATCGAGATGCCGCCGCTGCGCGACCATCGCGAGGACATCCCCCTGCTCGCGGCGCACTTCTTGAAGATGTACGCGGCGGAGAACGAGCGCGATGTCGCGGGCTTCACCCCGCAGGCGATGGACGCGCTGACCGAATACTCGTGGCCGGGCAACGTGCGCGAGCTCGAGAACGCGGTCGAGCGCGCGGTGGTTCTGTGCCGGGGCACCACGATCGACGTCGACGAGCTCCCTCACGCGGTGCGCGGCGCCAAGCCCGCGGAGTTCGTGGTGGAGGAGGTGCCCGACGGCGGCATCGACTTCCGCGCCGCGATCGCCGCCTACCAGGGCCACCTCATCCGCGAGGCACTCACCCGGGCGGGCGGCGTTCAGCGACGGGCGGCCAAGCTGCTCGGCCTGAGCCCGACCACGTTCAACGAGATGGTGCACCGGCTCGGCATCGCGACCGACGCGGCCCCTCCCGAGCGCTGACCTTCCCAGTCGCCAAGTGGGCAGGCAGGCCGCCGGCGCCCGGGCATCGGCTTCTCCTCCTCGAGGATGTTGACCTCGATCACCCCGCGGCGCCCCCAGAGTTGGTGCTGTGTGGCCGGAGCCGCCGGCCGGCACTATATTCGATGCAGAGAGGGGTGCCCCGCCGGGCCACCGCTGCTGGTGCTCGTGCGGGGCATCGATCGTCACGATGCCTGAGGAGGGGAAAAAGCCATCGGTCCCGATGCGGCTGGGCCTCGACGCGCTGGTGTCGCGGATCCGCGATCCCGCCTTCGCCTCCCGCCACCGCCGCCGGCTGTCGCTACGCGAGACCAGCGCCCACATCAACCCGGTGATGCTCGCGGTTTCCTCGCGCGACTCGCTCTACGTCCGCTCGTGGCGGGAGCACGCCCGCCGCTGCGCGCCCTGCCGCGGCCTTTTCGAGTACTTCGGGCTGGCGATCGAGCCCTGACTCACTCGTCGAACTCGCCGACAACGGTCTCCCGGATGGTGAGGCCCTCGCAGCTGCGGTCCAGCTCGTCGTAGGCCTGCGCGAGCTCGCGGCGGAAGTCCCGGTAGGCGAGCTCGCTCTCCCACCGATCGACCGTGAAGTAACGATCACGGCGGGAGCGATCCTTCAGCAGCAAGGTCTCGATGTGGCCCCTGCCGCGCCGAAAGAGCTGAACCCAGCTTCCGCCGGATGCGTAGTGGCGCTCGAACTCAGCTTCGGATCCACGCCGGACCAGGAACTCCCACACCCGCACATACCTTCCGGGCATCCACCACCTCCAACCTGCGCCTCGGCCCCGCCTTGATCCACGGCCTCGCAGAGATTCCTCATTGCTGAAGAGGCTCGCTTGGCCGACGCAAGGACCAATGCCGGCGACACCTGAAATCTTCCCGTACGGGTAAGGTCGCACCCGGAACGCGGCGCCGCCATCCTGGGAGCGCAGGTATCGGGCGAGCCGGAGGGTACTTCGGGCAAAGGCGAGGGCTGGAGTGGGCAGGGGCGAGGAAGGTGTCGCACCGCGCCCGAGACCAGAGCGTTCGTCCGGAGACGGAGACGGAGACGGAGACGGAAGCGGGCGCGGGCGCGGGCGGGGAAGGGGTCCTGTCTCCTGCCCCCCCCCCCGCGCCGACATCACCTCATGCCGGCCACGCGGCCGTCGACGAGGTCCATGCGCTCGGCCTGGGGCGTCGCCGGCAGGCCGGGCATCCGGATGATGTCGCCGAGCAGCGGCACCAGGTAGCCAGCGCCGGCGGCGAGTATGACGTTGCGCACCGTGATCTCGAAGTCCTCGGGCCGGCCGAGCAGCTTGGGGTCGTCGGACAGCGACTTCTGGGTCTTGGCGACGCACAGCGGCAGCCCCTCGTAGCCGAAGCGCCGGATCATCGCGAGGTCCTTCTCGGCGTCGTTCGACCAGCTCACCTCGCGCGCCCCGTACATCGCGCGCGCGATCTTCTCCATCTTGGTCTTGACCGGCTCGCTCCAGGCGTAGAGCGGGCAGAACGGCTTGGACCTGCGCTCGGCGTGCTCGACCACTGCCTCGGCCAGCTCGACGCCGCCCTCGCCCCCCACGGGCGAACACCTCGGACACCGCGAACGGCGCGCCCAGCGCCGCGCATGCCTGCCGTACCACCTCGATCTCCTCCTCGGTGTCGGCGGCGAAGCGGTTGAGCGCGACGACCGGCGGCTCGCAGAAGGTGCGGATGCTCTCGACGTGCTTGGCCAGGTTGCCGAGCCCGCGCTCGACCGCGGCCGGGTCGGGCGTCGCGAGGGCGTCCTTGGCGACGCCGCCGTGCAGCTTGAGGGCGCGCACCGTGGCCACCAGGACGACGACCGCGGTGTCGAGGCCCGCCGACACGCACTTGATGTCGAAGAACTTCTCGGCGCCGAGGTCGAAGCCGAACCCGGCCTCGGTGACCGCCCAGTCGGCGTGGGCGAGCGCCATCTTGGTGGCGATCACGGAGTTGCAGCCGTGGGCGATGTTGGCGAAGGGCCCGCCGTGGACGAAGCGCCGGCACGCCCTCGACGGTCTGCACCAGGTTGGGCAGGATCGCGTCCTTGAGCAGGACCATCATCGCGCCCACCGCCTTGAGGTCGGCCGCGGTGACCGGCTCCCTCGCGAAGGTCAGCGCGACGACGATGCGCTCGAGCCGGCGTCGCAGGTCCTCGGCGTCCTCGGCGAGGCAGAGCGCGGCCATGACCTCCGAGGCCGGGGTGATGTCGAAGCCGGTCTCCCGCGGCACCCCGTCGATCGCGCCGCCGAGGCCGATGACGACGTGGCGCAGCGAGCGGTCGTTCATGTCGATGACGCGCCGCCAGAGGACGCGCCGCGGGTCGACGTCCAGAGCGTTGCCCTGGTGGATGTGGTTGTCGAGCATCGCGGCGAGCAGGTTGTGGGCCGCCGAGATGGCGTGGAAGTCGCCGGTGAAGTGGAGGTTGATGTCGGCCTCGGGCACGATGCTCGCCGCACCGCCGCCGGTGGCGCCGCCCTTCATGCCGAAGGTCGGACCGAGCGACGGCTCGCGCAGCGCCAGGCAGACCGACTGGCCGATCTGGGCCAGCCCCTGCGCGAGGCCGATCGAGGTCGTGGTCTTGCCCTCGCCGGCGTCGGTCGGGGTGATCGCCGAGACCAGCACCAGCCGGCCGGGCGGCGGCTTGTCGGCCCGCGCCTCGAGCGCGATCTTGGCCTTGTCGTCGCCGTAGAGCTGGAGGTGGTCGCGGCTGATTCCGAGCCCAGCCGCAACCTCGGTGATCGGTTGAACGCGGGCAATGTCGCTCATCGCACGCTCCTTTGGTACTGCACCGGTCGTTCTGGCGCCGACGCTCGCGAGCCCTCTCCTGTACAGGATATAGGGCACGCTCTCGGTGTTCGCTCCGCTCGGCGCGGCGGTGCTCGGCCACCGGGTCGGCGACACCGTCGAGCCCCTGGTGCCGGGTGCGGTGCGGGCGGCTCGACGAGAACCTGTTGCAGCCCGAGGCCGCCAGCTGCTACGACCTCTGACGGACGCCCGTTGTAGCGCCGGCATCCTGCCGGCATCCAAAGAAGTGCCAAAGTGTCGGGCCCTGGCACCGAGGGTTCGTTGTAGCGCCGGCATCCTCCATCGTGCCCGTGCCCGTTTCCGAATTCGTGCCCACGCCTACAGCCGCTGCGTCAGGGTTGGATCCAGTGCTCGACGGGCTCGAGCAGAAACTCCTGGATCGGGATACCGTCGCCGCCCACCAGCAGGGTGCGCCGCGGCCGGAAGGCATCGTTGAAGGCGGCGAGACCCGGTATGGCCGTCATCGAGCGACCGCTCTTGACCTCGATGGCGAGGACGGTGCGACCGCTGCGGACGACGAAGTCCACCTCCCGGCTGCGCTCCCGCCAGTAGAAGAGCTCGCACGCTCCGCGCGCCGCCGCATTGGCGAGGTGCGCCCCCACGGCAGACTCGGCGAGCCGGCCCCAGAACTCGGGGTCGCTTCGAGCCTCATCGAGAGACAGGCCGGATAGTGCGGTCACCAGCGCCGTGTTGAGCACCTGGAGCTTTGGGCTCGACCCCCGCTGGCGTACCGTCTCGCCTGCGAACTTCGGAAGCCCGGCCAGCATGCCGGCCGCGGCCAGCAGGTCGAGATAGTGCGCGAGCGTGGTCGTGTTGCCGGCGTCTTGGAGCTGGCCGAGCATCTTGGTGTACGAGAGCACCTGTCCCGAGTAGCGGCAGCCGAGCTCGAAGAGCCGCCGCAGCAGTGCTGGCTTGTCCACTCGGGTGAGCAGCAGCACGTCGCGCGCAATGGTCGTCTCGACCAGCGAATCGAGCACGTAGCGACGCCAGCGCGGCGGATCGTCAGCCAGCGGCGCGGCCCCGGGATAGCCGCCGAAGTAGAGGAATCGCTCGAGCGAAAAGCCGAACGCGTCACGCATCTCGGCGAAGGACCAGTGCGGCAGGTGGAGGATCTCGAAGCGTCCGGCCAGGCTCTCGGAGAGCCCGCGCTGCATCAGCAACGGCGCCGAACCGAGCAGTACGACGCGCAACGGCAGCCGCGAGCGGGTGTCCTCGTCCCACAGGCGCTTCACCGTCTCCGACCAGTCCGGGATCTTCTGAACCTCATCGAGCGCCAGCACCACGCCCTGCTCGCCTTTGACGGCGAGGCGCGCCCGCTCCCACTGTGCGACCAGCCACTCGCCGTCGCGCAGCGCGGGCTCATCGGCGGAGACGAACACGTACGGCGTGTCGAGGCCCGCGAGCACCTGCTGCACCATCGTCGTTTTGCCGACCTGGCGCGCGCCCGCAACGACGTGCAGGAAACGCCGCGGCTCCGCGAGCCGCTTGGCGAGGGTCGTGGCGTGATGGCGTTGAAAGGCTGAGTTCTGCGGTTTGCTCAACATGTTGAGTATTTTTACTCAGTGTCTTGAGTAAAGTCAAACTCGCGCGTCGAAACGTGTGGTACCGAACGAAAGGGCGGGAGGAGGCTCCCGCCCTTCGACCGCAGAAAGTGCCAAAGTGTCGGCCCTGGCACCGAGGGTTCGAGGCCGCCAGCTGCTACGACCTCTGACGGACGCCCGTTGTAGCGCCGGCATCCTGCCGGTATCCCAAGAAGTGCCAAAGTGTCGGCCCTGGCACCGAGGGTTGAGGGTTGTACAAGGCCGCCAGGATGGTTGTGGGGTAGGGATCCTGCCTGCCACAGAGGCAGCCAAGATGGCTACCCCACA
>CAVWIJ010000016.1:0-88363 GCA_963754985.1 uncultured Holophagae bacterium
AGGTCAACTGAGCGGGGGAGCCGCCGTGGAATCGCGGTGCGTCGGGGTCGCGCCGGCCAGCCCGAGTTCGTGTGGCCGCGCTGCCGTGCCAACCCCGCTTCTGCGCCCGCTTCCGCTTCCGCGCCCGATGTGCTGTTGCGATACCCGGGTCGTTGCCCGTGCTCTCGGCCGAGTCCGGACGCGCGCACTCTCGCTTCGAGTCGCCTCGGACAACTGGCCGATTCGATGTCTGGGGCGCCATCGCCAGCCCCGACGCTGGTCTACCTCGAGGGGTGGGGAGTCATCCGGAAGCGGAAGCGGGCGCGGGCGCGGAATCGGGAGGGAGCGGAAGTGGCGGGAGCATCGGGCTCGGGCGCGGAAGCGGGCGCGGAAGGGGAAGCGGGGGGTCGTGACCCTCACTTCCTCTTTGCCTGGTGGCGCTCGATGGCCAGGCGCACGAGCTCGTCCAGCAGCTCCGGGTAGGCCAGCCCGTGAGCCCCCACAGCCGCGGGTACATCGAGATCGAGGTGAAGCCGGGGATCGTGTTGAGCTCGTTGAGCAGGAAGCGGCCGTCGTGCGGTCGAGGAGGAAGTCGACCCGCGCCATCCCCTCGCAGCCGAGCGCCCGAACGCCGCCACGGCCAGCCGCCGCACCTCGGCGGTCGTGCGCGGCGTCGAGCGGCGCCGGCGCGAGCAGCTGGCAGGCGTCGTCGAGGTACTTGTCGGCGTAGTCGTAGAACTCGTGGCCCGGGCACGACCTCGCCCGGCACGGCGAGCGGCGGGTCGGCGTTGCCGAGCACCGCGACCTCGATCTCGCGGGCGTCGATGCCCGCCTCCACGATCGCGACGCTCGTCGTAGCGCAGCGCGTCTCGAGCGCGGCGTCGAGGCCCGCTGCGCCTTGACCTTCGACACCCGACCGAGGAGCCGAGGCGCGCCGGCTTGACGAACAGCGGCAGGCCGAGCGCGAGGCAGCGCCCGGCGGATGCCCGCCGGTCCGCGCGCCCAGCCCGCGCGGTCACCCGAAGCGCGGCGTCGGCAGGCCGGCGTCGCGCAGCAGCCGCTTGGTCAGCACCTTGTCCATGCAGACCGCGGACGCCGTCACGCCGCACCCCACGTACGGCAGGTCGAGCATCTCGAACAGGCCCTGGATCGTGCCGTCCTCGCCGAACGGCCCGTGCAGGATCGGGAACGCCACGTCGACCTCGCCGTCGAGCAGCCGCGGGTCGAGCCGAGGCGTGCCCTCGAAGCCGAGCACCTGGTCGGAGCGCGGTCCCCGGAGGCGCGAGCACCCGGCCGCGGTCGCCGGGTCGGCCCAGCGGCCGGCCCGGTCGATCGCCATCGGCACCACCTCGTAGCGCTCGGGTCGAGCGCCCGCGCGACCGACCCCGCCGAGACCACGGAGACCTCGTGCTCGCCCGAGCGGCCCCCGAAGACCAGGGCCAGGGACGTGCGATGTACTGCCCTCATGAGCGCTCTCCATCGCTCACTACGGTAGCGCGGAATCATGTCGCGACGAAGGCGGCGGCCGGGCGGCGGTGGGGTCGTCGGAGTTCGATCGGGCGTGGATCCGGCTCCGCCGTAGGCTTCGCCGTGACACGAGCGGAAGCGGGCTCGGGAAGCGGGAGCGGGACCGCCCTCCCGCCCGAGGTGAACCGCTGAGAGCGCGGAGAGCGCAGGGACCACCGCCTCACAGTTCCGATGGCCTGTCTCCGCGTTCTCGGCGCCCTTCGCGGTTCGATTCCTCCGCCTCCACGTGATGAAACCGTGCCACGAAGAAGTGCGCCGGTCCGAGGCGGGTGGAAACGTCCTGCGTGCAACGTGATTCGGGCACGGGCACGGGCACGATCGCGGGAACGGGGACGGAAGCGGAGTCCGGCGGGTGGGCGGGCCCTAACCCCTAACCCCAAGCGCCTTTGCAGGCGCCCGAGGTACGATGGCAGCATGAGCCGCGTCGTTACCGGGCTCGAGGTGCTCGTCTCCTCGCCGGGCATCGATCGGCCGCCGGCCGTGGATCCTGCTCGCCAACCAGGCGGCGGTGACCGGCGAGCTCGTCCCGGCGTGGCACGTGCTGCGCCGGGCGTCGGCGGGCCGCTGGTGCGGCTGTTCGCGCCCGAGCACGGCCTCGGGGGGGTCGCGCAGGACATGGAGGCGGTCGACGATGCGTGCGAGCCGGGGCCGGCGTGCCGGTGCTCTCGCTGTACGGCGCGTCGGCCGACACCCTCGCTCCGCGCCCCGGCGACCTCGAGGGCTCGACGCCGTCGTCGTCGACCTGCCCGACATCGGCTGCCGCTACTACACCTTCGCCGCGACGCTGGACGCACGTGATGGCGGCGTGCGCGCGCGGCGGGCGTCGAGGTGATCGTCTCGACCGGCCGAACCCGATCGGCGGCGTGGCGCTCGAGGGCGGTCCGGTCGGGCCGGCTTCGCCTCGTTCGTGTCACGACTGCCGACGCCGGTCCGCCACGGCCTGACCCTGGGCGAGCTGGCGCTGCTGCTGCAGCGCGATCGCTATCCCTCGCTCGAGCTCACCGTGGTGCCGCTGCCGCGGCTGGCGGCGATCGTGGTGGTGGGACTAGACCGGGCTGCCGTGGGTGGCCCCGTCGCCGAACATGCCGACCCTGGACGACCGCCGCGCTCTACCCCGGCGCTGTGCCTGGTCGAGGCGACCAAGCTCTCCGAGGGGCGCGGCACGACGCGGCCCTTCCAGCTCGTCGGCGCGCCGTGGCTCGACCCCGAGGCCCTCACCCGCAGCCTGCGCGCGCTCGCGCCGCCCGGCGCCGCCTTTCGGGCCGCCCGCTTCCGCCCGGACTTCGGCAAGCACGCCGGCGAGGTGTGCGGCGGCGTCGAGATCCACGTCACCGACCGCGCGGCGCTGCGGCCGCTGGCGCTCGGGCTGTCGCTGCTGCAGGCCGTGCGGGCGGTCGACCCGGAGCGCTTCGCGTGGCGGGCCGAGCCCTACGAGTTCGTCGGCGAGGTCCCGGCCATCGACCTGCTGACCGGCTCGGCCGCGGCGCGCGAGGCGATCGACGGCGGCGCGCCCCTGACGCCCTGCTCGGGTCGTGGCGGTCCTCGGTTGCGGAGTTCGAGGCATCGCTCCCGGGATCCTGCTCTACCACGAGAGCTGAGGCATCCGGTGGCGCCGGCGGCGGACGTCCGGCCTGCGGACCTCCGGCCGGGTTGCAGGCAAAGCGCGCAGCGGCTACCATTTGACCTTACGGCACGCCCGCGCGGCTGCCAGAGGTGCTGCATGGCAGCAGGCTCGGAACCGGACGACGTCCTGATCTCGGTCGAGGAGGGCATCGCCCGCATCGCGCGCGGCGAAGCGCTGATCGTGGTCGACGACGAGGACCGCGAGAACGAGGGCGACCTGATCGTCGCCGCCGAGCAGGTCACCCCCGAGGCGATCAACTTCATGGCCCGCCACGGCCGCGGCCTGATCTGCGTCGCCCTCACCGCCGGAGCGCTGCGACGAGCTCGACCTGCCGCTGATGGTCGAGCACAACACCTCGCCCCACGGCACCGCGTTCTGCGTCTCCGTCGAGGCGCGCGACGGCACCACGACCGGGATCTCGGCCGACGACCGGGCGGCCACCGTGCGCGCCCTGGTCGACCCCGCGACCCGGCCCGACGACCTCCGCCGGCCCGGGCCACATGTTCCCGCTGCGCGCCCAGCGCGGCGGGGTGCTCAAGCGGGCCGGCCACACCGAGGCCGCGGTCGACCTGACGCGGCTCGCCGGGCTGACGCCGGCCGGCGTGATCTGCGAGATCATGGACGACGACGGCTCGATGGCGCGGCTGCCGCGCCTGCAGCGGTTCGCCCGCGAGCACGGCCTCGGCGTCATCACGGTCGCCGACCTGATCGCCTACCGGATGCACCACCGAGAAGCTGGTCGAGCGGGTCGCCGGGCCGCTGCTGCCGACCGCCTACGGCGACTTCCGGATCTACGCCTACCGCAACCACGTCACCGGCGAGGAGCACGTCGCGCTGGTCATGGGCGAGATCGACCCCGAGGCGCCGATCCTGGTGCGGGTCCACTCGCAGTGCCTGACCGGCGACGTCTTCGCCTCGCGGCGCTGCGACTGCGGGCTCCAGCTCGAGACCGCGCTGGAGCGGATCGCCGAGGAGGGGCGCGGCGTGCTGCTCTACCTGCTCCAGGAGGGGCGCGGCATCGGCCTGTTCAACAAGCTGCGCGCCTACGAGCTGCAGGACGGCGGGCGGACACGGTCGAGGCCAACCTGCACCTCGGCTTCCAGGCCGACCCGCGCGACTACGGCATCGGCGCCCAGATCCTGCACGACCTCGGCGTGCGCCGCCTGCGGCTGATGACCAACAACCCGCGCAAGTACGCGGCGCTCGCCGGCTACGGCCTCGAGATCGTGGAGCGGGTCCCGCTCGAGATGCCGCCCACCGACAGCACCCGCAGCTACCTCGAGGCCAAGAAGAACAAGATGGGCCATCTGCTCAAGCTGGTCTAGGAGTTCGTACCGCATTGGCCTTTTCGGCGGACGTGGTTGACCGAAGTGTCGTCAGACGGCCACTGCGGCCCCGGGAACTATGAGCTATCCGCTTCCAGATCTCGGCGAGCTCGCCGGGGCGCTCGGCGCCGGACGGCGCCCGCTGGCGATCGGCGGGATCACCCCGGGCGCCGCGCCCTGGTGCTGGCCGCGCTCGCCCGCCACGGCTCGCCGTTCCGGCGGTGCGCTGGTGGTGGTCCCGCACGTCGCCGAGGCGGCGGATCTCGCGGCCGGGCTGCGGCTGCTGGCGCCCGAGCTCGCGGTCGGCGTGGTGCCCGCCGAGGGCGCCTCGCCCTACCAGGGCACCGAGCCGCCGCTCGCCGCCCGCCTCGAGCTGGTGCGCCTGCTGCTCGAGCTCGCCGCCGGCGAGGTGGCAGGTGGTGGTGGCGCCGGCCCGCGTCCTGCTGTCGCCGATTCCGGTCCCGGAGCGGCTCGCCGGCCGCACGATCCGGCTGCGGCGGGGCGATGCGGTCGACACCGCCGGCCTTGCCGCGGCGGCTGGCGGCCGCCGGCTACCGTCGCGTCGACCTGGTCGAGGAGGCCGGCGAGTTCGCGGTTCGCGGCTGGGTGGTGGACGTCCACGCGGGGCGTCGAGCGCGGCTGCGCGTCGAGCTCGACGACGTCGCGGTCGAGCGGATCCAGTCCTTCGACCCGGCGACCCAGCGCAGCTGCGGCGACCGCGCTCGACGAGATCGAGCTCGCGCCGCTCGACCCCTTCCCGGCCGAGCCGGAGCAGCTGGCGCGCGGTCGCCGCCGTGCTCGGCGGCCGAGCACCCGGCCCTCGCCGGGATGGTGCGGGAGGGCGTCGAGCGCCGGCTGTGGTGGGGCGCCCTCCACCTCGCCGGTGAGTGGACGAGCTGGCTCGACGGCGCCGAGCACGTGCGTGCTGTGCGACCGCGACGAGGCGCTCGGGCGAGCTCGGACGCTGGCGCAAGGTCCAGGAGCGCGAGTGGCAGACGATGGTCGGCCGCGACGTCGGCGTTCCCGAGCCGGAGCGCCTGCTGGTCGATCCCGAGCTCGTCCGGCGGCGGCTCGAGGCGGCCGAGCTGCGGATCGAGAGCCTCGAGGTGGCCGACGGGACGACCGCCTGGTGGCGGCTGGCGACCCATCCGATGGAGAGCTTCGTCCGCCGCATCCCGGACCTCGTGCCGACCCTGCGCCACCGCCGCGCCCTCGACCTCGCGCAGGTGCTGGTGGTGGCCTCGGAGGGCGAGGTCAAGCGCTTCCGCCACCTGCTCGTCGACGGCGAGGTGGAGCCGGTGGCGCCGCCGCCCGGGCCGGGCGACGTCGCGATCGCCCTCGGCGACCTCGAGCGCGGCTTCCGCTGGGACGGCGGGCTCGCGGTGTACGGCCGGCGCGACCTCACGGCCGCGCCGTCGCCGCGGCGGCGCCGGACCGGCGTCGCCGCCTTCGTGTCCGACCTCCGCGACCTGCGGCCGGGCGACCTGGTCGTGCACATGGACCACGGCATCGGGCGCTTCACCGGCTTCCGCCGGATCGAGGTCGAGGGCCGCACCCTCGAGATGATGGTCCTCGCCTACCGGGACGACGACACGCTGCTGCTGCCGGTGGAGCGGGCCGACCTGATCCACAAGTACTCCGTCCGGCGAGGGCGACGGGGCCCCGGCGCTCGACCGGCTCGGCGGCTCGACCTGGCGCCGCCGCACGCTCCCGGGTCAAGAGGGCGGTCCGCGAGATGGCGGCCGAGATGCTGCGCCTCGCCGCGGCCCGCCGTGCCAGCCGCGGCCACGAGTTCTCGCCGGACTCGCCGTGGCAGCGCGAGTTCGAGGACGCCTTCGCCTACGACCTGACCCCCGACCAGGAGCGGGCGGTGGAGGAGATCAAGGCCGACATGGAGGCGCCGCGCCGATGGACCGGCTGCTCTGCGGCGACGTCGGCTACGGCAAGACCGAGGTCGCGATCCGGGCCGCCTTCAAGGCGGTGCTCGACGGCAAGCAGGTGGCGGTGCTCGCGCCGACCACCATCCTCGCCGAGCAGCACCTCGACACCTTCCGGCAGCGCTTCGAGGGCTTCCCGGTCGAGGCCCGCATGCTGTCCCGCTTCACCACCGCCGCACGAGGCGCAAGGAGACGCTGCAGCGGCTCGGCCGAGGGGCAGGTCGACCTGGTGATCGGCACCCACCGCCTGCTGAGCTCGGACGTCGCGCTTCCGCGACCTCGGCCTGGTCATCCTCGACGAGGAGCAGCGCTTCGGGGTCGCCCAGAAGGAGCGCCTCAAGCGGCTGCGCACCGAGGTCGACGTGCTGGCGATGTCGGCGACGCCGATCCCGCGCACCCTCAACATGTCGCTCACCGGCCTGCGCGACATCTCGCTGATCGAGACGCCGCCGCGCGACCGGCAGGCGGTGGAGACCTCGGTGCTCGAGTTCTCCGAGGAGGTGGTGCGGGAGGCGATCCTCTACGAGATGGAGCGCGGCGGCCAGGTCTTCTTCGTCCACAACCGGGTGCGCTCGATCGGCGCCTTCGCCGACTGGCTGCGCGCGGAGCGGTGCCGGAGGCGCGGGTGGTCGTGGCCCACGGCCAGATGGCGGAGCGCGCCCTCGAGAAGGCGATGCGCACCTTCCTCGGCGGCGAGGCCGACGTGCTGCTCGCCACCGCGATCATCGAGAACGGCCTCGACATCCCGAACGCCAACACCCTGCTCGTCAACCGCGCCGACCGCTTCGGGCTCGCCCAGCTCTACCAGCTGCGCGGCCGGGTCGGCCGCTCGGAGCGGCTCGCCTTCGCCTACTTCCTGGTCCCGCCCGGCCAGGCGCTGTCGCCGACGGCGCGCGCCCGGCTCGCCGGCGATCCAGGAGTTCTGCGAGCTCGGCGCCGGCTTCCGGATCGCGGCCCGCGACCTCGAGATCCGCGGCGCCGGCAACCTGCTCGGCGCCGAGCAGCACGGCTTCATGGAGGCGGTCGGCTTCGAGACCTACTGCCAGCTGCTCGAGGAGGCGGTCGCCGAGCTCGAGGGACGCGAGCTGCCGAGCCGGCGCGAGGTCGAGCTGCGGCTCGGCCTCGAGCTGCAGCTGCCGGCGTCGTACATCCCGGAGCCCTCGCTGCGGCTCGTCCTTCTACAAGCGGCTCGCGTCGGTGGCCGACGACCGCGCGCTGGCGGCGCTGCTCGACGAGGTCGTCGACCGCTACGGCCCGGCGCCACCCCAGCTCGCCAACCTGCTGGCCGCCCAGCGCGTGCGGGCCGCCGCCCAGCGGGCGGGGGTCGCCTCGGTGGTCCGGCGCGGCGGCGAGTGGCGGGTCCAGCTCGACCCGACCGCGCCCGCGCCGCCGGAGCTCGGCGACGGTCGTTGGCCGGCGCCCGGGCGTCGCGGGTGACGCCGGCGGGGGAGATCCGCCTGCCGGCCGCGGCTGACGACTCGCTCGACGGGGTGCGGTCGCTGCTCGAGGACCTGGCGGCGGCGCGCGTGGACGCCTGAGCCTGGGAGCGTGTGGGGCATAGGCCCCTGGGCGCGTTCCTGACGTGGTCACTGTTGTTGGCCTCTTCCCACACGCTCCCCGGGATGCGCTGCGCGCATCCTGACGAGTTCGTGCCGCAGTGGCCGTCCGACAACAACTCGGTCAACCACGTCCGCGGAGAAGGCCAATGCGGCGCGAACTCCTAGCCCGACAGCGCTACCATCGGGACGGTGGGCACCCCACAACGACTCGACCTCGGCGCCGGCGTCGCGGTGACGACGCTGCCCGATGGCAGCCTGCTCGTGCGCAGCGAGCGGCTGCGCCTGCCGTGGTCAGCGCGCTCGGGGCGCGCCACGGGTACGGCGGTGCTGATCGACGGCGCACCGTTCGAGGTGGTGGACCGGCAGCGCGCCGGGTCGGCGAGGCGTGGACGCTGCAGCCCTGGTCCGAGGACGACGCGATGCGCGGGGTCTTCCCGCTCGACGAGGTGTGGGTCGCCGGCCTCGAGCGGAGCGAGTCGGCGATCGCAGGGCGCGGCTGCGATGGTGGCTGCTGCCGCTGGTGCCGCTGCTCGGGTCGGTGCCGGCATCGCTGCAGTCGGTCGTGGGAGCGGCAATGGGGGTTTCCCGCGGCCATGGCCACCATGCTGTCGGCGCTCGGCGAGCTCGCACTCGCCACGGTCGGCGTCGTCCACGTCCTGGCGACTGCCGTCTCGGGCACGGGGATGGCGGCGGGTCCCCTGACCTGGCTCGGCCTCGCGTCGCCGCTGCTACTCGTCGAGTCGTTCGTGCGCCTCAAGCACGTCTCGGCGACCCAGGAGCCGATCGGATCGGCCCTCAGCCTTCCGCTGTCGCTGCTCGCGCCCCCCGGACCGCTCAGCCGCCGCCGACTCTGCGCCCGCGGTCCGCAGCTTCGATCGCGACGAGGGCTCGCTCGAGCTGCCGTCCGCAATCCACCGCGCCGACTGGATGGCGGACGGAGTGCTGTGGTACCGGGACGAGCCCTACCGGCTGGTGTCGGTGGGCCGCGAAGGCCGCGGCTGGATCTACAGCTTCGGCCGTCTGGACGCGGCCACTGAGGGCCCGGCGTTGCGGCTGCTGCCGCTGGCGAGCCGGCCGCAGCCGTCGGCGCGGGTGCGCCCGCCGAACCTGGCGCGGACCACCGTCGCCACCGCCCTTGCGTGCCTCGCACCGCGCGACCTCCAGGAGGAGTGGGGGCGCCAGGATCGACGTCCGCCCGGTCCTGCTGACGATCCTGGGCGCCGGTGCGGAGTGCTGCGGGGCGCTCGTCAACCTCCAGTCGGGCGCTGCCGGCGGGTCGCCGTTCGCGCTCGCCGTCAACCTCGGGGTGCTCGTCGAGGGCGTGACCCGCTTCGCCCTCCTCGTCGGCAGCGGCCGGCCGGTCGGCAGCCTGGTGGGCCTCGCGCTGCGCCCACTGCTCGCCCGCCTGTTCACTCCCCCCGATCCCCTGACCCCCATCCCGTATCACCTATCACCTATCACCTTCGTGCTACGCTGCGTCCGCATGGACGGCACCCGACTGGCCACCGCCACCGCAACGACGACCGTGATCGTCCTCGCCGCGCTCGGCTGCGGAGTCGACGAGGGCGTGGTGGCGACCGTCGGCGGCCGCCAGGTCGAGGTCGCCGACATCCAGGCCTACCTGGCGGCGGCGACCGGCATGTCCTGGCAGGTGGTCGACGAGCGAGTGGCGTCCCGGCTGCTCGATCAGTTCCTCGACCAAGAGGTGATGGCGGTTTCGGCCGGACCGTCCCGGTGGCAGGAGATCCCCCGTGAGCCGGCCGCGCGCTCGTCCCAGGTGCGCGCGCTGGTGGCCGAGGTCTGCGGCCCGCCGCCGACCCCAGCCCCGGACGAGATCGAGCGGCAGCTCGGGCAGCGGCTCGCGAACGTCCAACCGGCGCGCGCCCGGGTGCGGCAGATGCTGCTGCCGACCGCGGCCGACGCCGCGACTGCGCGGGCCCGGCTTGCCGCCGGGGAGCCATTCGTCGAAGTGTCGCGCCAGATGTCGAGGGCGGCCAATGCGGCAACCGGGGGGGAGCTCGGCGTGCTGTCCCGCGGGACGCTGCCGGACGAGCTCGACGAGGTCGTGTTTTCGCTGGGCGAGGGCGAGGTCTCCGCGCCCGTGCAGTCCCCGGCGGGCTACCATCTCTTCCAGGTGCTGGGGGTCGTGCCCGAAGGCCCGGCGACGCGCCGCGAGCTCGAGCCGTTGGTTCGGCGCGAGCTCGTCGACGAGATCGCGCGGGTTCACTCTCGCCGCTGCATCGCCGACAAAGCGGCCACGGTCGGAGTCGTGGTGCACGCGGAGAGTCTGTGGTTTCGCTATGAGGGTCGGTATGGGACTGCAACCAATGTTCCGTAGGAAGTGGACCGGCGCGATCGCGACCGCACTTGCCGTGTCCAGCGTCGCCTGGGGTGGCGAACGGCAGGTCGTGGAAGCGATCCTGGTGAGGGTCAACGACCGCATCGTGACGATCTCCGACTTCCGTGAGCGGCTCGAGGTCGAGCTGTCGCAGCTGCCGTCGCGGCCCGAGGGAGAGGAGCTCGACCGCATTGCCCATCAGTTCTTCCAGACCCAGGTCGACGAGCTGATCCTGCTCGAGCGCGCGCGCGAGAAGAAGCTGACCGTCGACGACGAGATGGTCGACAAGGCGATCGCGGAGCTGCGCGAGCAGAACCAGCTTCAGGACGACGCGGCCTTCAAAGCGGCGCTCGCCGGCGCGGGCCTCACCGAGCAGGCGCTGCGCGACCGCTACCGGCACAACATGTTGCTGCAGCGCGCCGTGCAGAGCGAGATCAAGCAGACCGAGGTCACCGAGGAGGAGCTCCGGCAGCGCTACGAGGCGAACAAGGAGCAGTACCGGGTGCCGGCAAAGGTGGAGCTCGAGCAGGTCTTCCTGCCGGTCGCGGACGACGGCTCCGATCGCCGCCAGGTGATGCAGACGGCCCAGGGCCTCGTCGAGCGGGTCCGAGGCGGTGCCGACCTGCGGGCCGAGGCGACGCTCGCCGGGGCGGAGATCCAGGAGCTGGGCGCGATCCCCGAGACGGACCTGCGCGTGGAGCTGCAGGAGATCCTCGCGCCGCTTCCCGACAATGGGCTCAGCGATCCGCTGGAGACCGCGGGCGGTGTCCAGGTGGTGCGGTTGGTGCGGCGGATCCCCGCCGGGTACCAGCCCTTCGAGGAGGTCGAGGGGTCGATCCGCCGGCAGCTGTCCCAGGGCGCCTACCAGGATCAGACGAGGGGAATGGTGGAGCGGCTCAAGGGCGAGTATCTGGTCGAGATCCATGAGGATCGGCTCGACAGGATCATTGCGGAGCTGGGCGGTGTGTGACGCGGGAGTTGGCGCCGGCCCCGCGGCGCCGCGAGGGTAGGCCGTTGGCGACTGCAAGCGACCGATACTGGGTCAAGGACCTCAAGCCGGGCACCGAGCTCGACGAGCTTTTCGTCGTGCGCAGCAAGGACGTTCGCCAGCGCCGCGGCGGTGGGCCCTACCTCGCCCTGACCCTCGGCGACCGGACCGGAGAGGTGACCGGTCTGGTCTGGGAGAACGTCGAGCGGCTGGGCAAGCTCTGCGAGGTCGGCCAGGTGCTCCGGATCCGCGGCCAGGTCCAGCGCTACAACCAGCGCCTGCAGGTGGTGGTGCGAGGCGCCGAGCCGGTGCCGGCGGGCGAGGTCGATGAGGCGCTCTTCGTGCGCTCCTCCGAGATCGACCCCGACATCCTCTGGCAGCGCCTGATCGCGCTGGTGGAGGAGGTCGGCGACCCGCACCTCAAGCAGCTGCTGTTCCGGGTGTTCTCGGACGCGGAGGTGGCGCAGCGCCTGCAAGGTCGCCCCCGCGGCCCGCGGCATGCACCACGCCTTTCGGTCCGGGCTGCTCGAGCACACGGTCTCGATGGCGACCTCGGCGCGGGCGCTCGCCCGCCACTACCGGCTGCACGAGGACATGGTGGTCGCAGGGGCGCTGCTTCACGACCTCGGCAAGGTCTGGGAGCTCGAGATCGACGCGTCGATCGAGTACACCGACGACGGCCGCCTGCTCGGACACCTGGCGATGGAGGTGCTGTACGTCGAGCGCATCATCGCCGAGCTGAGCTCGTTTCCCGGCGGAGCACCGCCGGCACCTGCTGCACATCCTGCTGTCGCACCACGGGGAGTACGAGTTCGGCTCGCCGCGCCGCCCCAAGACGCCGGAGGCGCTGCTGGTCCACATGGCCGACAACCTCGACTCGAAGATGGCGGGCATGCTCGAGGCGATCGGGCGCCGGCGGGGACGACGAGGACGCCTGGTCGGAGTTCTCCCGCATCCTGGACCGCCACGTCTACCGTCGCCGGCTCCCGGCCGCGGACAACGGCGCGACCAGCTCCTGATCCGACGGCCCCCAGTGCCCGGCTGCCGTCTCGGCTCCGTTCCCGCTTCCGCGCTCGTCGACGGCGATCGTCGAAGGCGAAGCCGCAGCCACTCGTCACGGCGTAGTCCAGCCGCTGGCGAAGCCGGATGCCCGCCTGTCACGGCGAAGCCGAAGGCGAAGCCGGATTCCCGTTCCCGAGCGCGCTCACGGCCTGCGCGCAGCTTCCGAATCGCCGCCTCGACCTCGCCGGAGCTCGGGGAAGCGCCCGCGATCGTGCTTGGAGAAGACCAGCGTGCCGTCCGCCCTGACGTCGAAGATGCCGCCGCTTCCGCGGATCAGCTCGGCCTCGACGCCGAATTCGCGCTGCAGGTCGGCTGCCAGCCCGGCAGCCCGCGGTTGGTAGTTTCAGGCGCCGCAGTACTCGATGGAGATGTGCATGCTGCGCCTCCGATCCGCTCTCGACAACACGAGGATACCGCGATCTGTTCCCCAGGGCATCCGCCCGCGCCGGATGTCCCAGGTGCCTTATCATCATGGACTTGTGGGACACGACCGGAGGCGCGATGCTAGGATCGCAGCGGCGGCCCAACGCCGCTGCCCGGAGGTCCGTACACTCGATGGAGACAGGTGATGACGCGGGGAAAGCTATGCGTTCTTCCCGGCACGGGCCGGGGACCGGGCCGAGGTCGCGATGGATGACCGCGAGGCGGTGCGCGCGGCGCGCGCCGGCGACGACGACGCGTTCGCGGCGCTGGTGCGACGCTACTCGGGCGGTCTCCACCGGGCGGTCGCCAGGATCCTCGCCGACGACACCGAGGCCTGGGACGTCGTGCAGATGGCCTTCGTGCGCGCCTGGCAGGGCCTCGACCGCTACGACGAGCGCTGGAGCTTCTCCACCTGGCTGTACCGCATCGGCACCAACCTCGCGATCGACCTGCTGCGCTCGCGGACCAGCCGGGAGAAGGCCCACCGGGCGGGGCCGAGCACCGTTTCCGGGTCGTCGGCGAGTCGCCGCCGGCCTCCGAGCTCGCCGACCATCGCGAGGTCGACCGCCTGTTCGACGAGCTGGTGGGTTGCCTGACGCCGCAGCAGCGGGGCGCGTTCGTGCTGCGGGAGCTGGAGGGACTGGACACCGCCGACGTGGCGCACGCGCTCGGGCTGCACCACGACGACGGTCCGCAATCACGTGTTCCAGGCGCGCAAGCTCCTGCGCGAGGAGCTCGCCCGGAGGTTCCCGGAGTACATGCCGACATCACGGAGAGGCTGATATGCGCTGCAGCGACATTTCCGAACTGCTCGACGCCTACCTGGCGGACGCCCTCGACGAGCCCCGCCGCACGGCGCTGCGCAGCCACCTGCGGGCCTGCGGGCGCTGCCGGGAGGCGGCGGTCCACGCCGACCCGAGCCTGCTCTTCGTCGCGGCGCCGCCGGGCGAGCCCGACCCGGGCCGCGTCGAGGACGTGACCCGCGCGGTGCTCGCGCAGATCCGCCAGCAGCGGCTGCAGCGGCGGCTCGGCCACCGCCGGCCCTGGCTGGCCGCGGCCGCCGCGGTGGTGCTGTCGCTGATCGCGGTCGCCGGCTGGCGCCTGCTGGCGCCCGGCGGCGGCTCGGAGCCGCGCCCGCCATCGGGGCCCAGGTGGCCGAGGCGCCGAGCCCGCCGCCCCGGATCGAGGTCGACATGGCCGGTGAAGGCGTCCGCGTGTACCAGTACGCCGACCAGCAGGACGGCGACACGGCGGTCACCTTCATCGTCAACCCCCAGTTGGAGCTCTAGACCATGGCCCGTCGCCTGCTCGCGTTGGTGGTGCTTCTGCTGGCTGGCGGCTCCGGCGGCGACGCTGTGGGCGAGCGAGCCGACCACGGTCCGGGTCTTCCAGGTCCGCTACCGCTCGGTGACCGAGGTGGCGGCGGCCGTGCAGACGCTGCTGACCGACGGAGGGGAGCCTGACCGTCCATCCGCGCCAGTCGCGGATCACGGTCCAGGACCGCCCGGAGGTCGTCGACAGGGCCGCCGAGATGATCGCCAAGATGGACCGCTCGCCCGACCGCTACCTGATCGACGTCGTGCTGCTGCAGGGCGTGGCCGAGGAGCTCCCTCCCGCCCAGCGGGCCCCGGTCGACGCGCGGTTGAAGCGGATGTTCCCCTTCGTCTCGTACCGCCGGATCGGCGCCACGAGCGTCGACGGCGTCATGGGCGAGCCGGCATCCGCCGACCTCGGCGAGGGCCACCAGGTGATCTTCGTCGCGAGCTCGCTCGGCGATCAGCGACGACACGCCGTGGGGCATCCCCGACACCGGCAATCGGATCCACCTGCAGCTGCTGACCCTGAACCGGGTCACGACCGATCGGGCGGGCCAGCAGCGGTCGGTGGAGGTCCTCAAGACGAGCGTGCTTCCTGTCCGAGAAGCAGGAGGTGTTCATCGGCGCCGGCGCCTCCGAGGACTCGACCGCGGCGCTGGTGCTGATCCTCCAGGCGCAGCGAGATCGGGGGCGACTGAGTTGCCCGAGTTCGTCTGTCGCCTCGGCTCCCCCGACGGCTCGGTGCTCGAGCTGCGGCGGGTCGCCGCGTCGGCGGACGCGCTGCAGCGGGAGCTGGAGGGCGAGGGCTTCCACGTCTTCAGCGTGTCCCGCGCCAGGTCGCGGGTCCGGCATGACGCTGCTGTCGCGCGCCGAGAAGGTCCGCTCGCAGGACTTCCTGCTGTTCAACACCCAGCTGCGGACCCTGCTCCGCGCCGGCCTGCCGCTCGCCCAGTCGCTCGAGCTGCTCAAGGCGCAGCAGACGCACCCCCACTTCCGCGCCCTTCTCGACAAGGTCCACCAGCAGGTGACGACCGGGGTGGCGCTGTCCGACGCCTTCCTGTCGCTCGGCGACGTCTTCCCGCGGCTCTACGCCAACTCGCTGCGCGCCGGTGAGCGCTCGGGCGAGCTGGAGAGCGTGATCGGGCGCTTCATCCAGTACCAGCGACTGGTCGAGTCTGTCCGCAAGAAGATCGTCGCCGCGCTGACCTACCCGGCGGTTCTGGTCTCGCTCGCGGTGGCCCTGGTCGTGCTGTTGGTGACCTACGTGATCCCGAGGTTCTCGGACTTCTATCTGCAGTTCGGTTCCGAGCTCCCGCTGCCGACGCGCATCGTGCTGGTCGTGGCCCAGATCGTCGAGAGCAAGCTGATCTTCATCATCATCGGAGGAGTGCTGGCGGCCTGGGGATTCCGCACCTGGAAGGCGTCTCCCTCAGGGCAGGCGAGTGATCGACCGCTGGACCGCTCCGGATGCCGCTGCTGGGACGGCTCGCCCAGCAGTTCGCGCTGTCGCAGTTCACCCGGTCGCTGGCGGTGCTGCTCGGCGGCGGCACGCCGATGGTGCCGGCGCTGGAGACCGCGGCGACATCGGTGAAGAACGTCTACATCGCCGAGCTCTTCCTCGGCTGCGTCCAGGAGGTCCAGGAAGGGACGGCCGCTGTCCGACGCGCTCGAGGACACCGGCCGGGCCCCGGGCCTGGCGCTGGCCATGATCCGGGTCGGCGAGTCCACCGGAGCGCTGCCGGAGATGCTCGAGCACACCGTCGGACTTCTTCGATGAGGAGATCGAGTTCTCGCTGACCCGAATCACGACCCTGTTCGAACCGATGATCCTGGTGTTCATGGGCATCGTCATTGCGGGCCTGCTGCTGGCCGTCTACTATCCACTGCTCAGGCTCGTGTCGACGATCGCGTGAGGTAGCGCCATGGCGACAGATCCAACGCTGGACCAGACGCTGGTCATGCTCGATGAGCAGGTCGGGCCGGAGGTCCACGACGATGTGGCCGAGGCGCGAGCCCTGGCGGCCCGGATCGGCCTTCCCTTCGACCCTCTCGACGAGTTCCACATCGACCCCGAGCTGTTCCGCGCGATCCCGGTCGACGTGATGCTGCGCTACCAGTTCCTGCCGCTCAGCGCCGACGGTGAGGTGCTGCGGGTGGTCATGGCGGACCCCTCCAACGTGGTCCAGCTCAACGAGGTGGAGCAGGCGCTCGCGCGCCCGCTCGACGTGGTGGTCGGGCCGCCGTCGCGGATCGCCGACATCCTCGAGAAGTCGGAGTCCACCCAGCGGGTGCTCGACGAGGCGACCGAGGGCTTCCAGCTGCAGCTCGTCCAGGAGGCCGAGGACGGCGAGGAGGTCCTGTCGATCGACCGGATCACCGCCGACTCGTCGCCGATCATCCGTCTCGTCGACTCGATCCTGTTCAACGCCATCCAGCGGCGGGCCTCGGACATCCACATCGAGACCCAGGATCGCGAGGTGGTGGTCAAGTACCGGATCGACGGCGTGCTCTACCAGGCGATGAAGTCGATCGACAAGCGGCACCACTCGACCATCATCTCCCGCATCAAGGTGATGTCGGAGCTCGACATCGCCGAGAAGCGAATCCCCCAGGACGGCCGCTTCAAGGTCCGCTTCTCCGGGCGCACGATCGACTTCCGGGTGTCGATCATGCCCAACGTGCACGGCGAGGACGCCGTCATCCGTATCCTCGACAAGGAGTCGACCAACGCCGAGTTCCGCACCCTGAACCTGAGCGTGCTCGGCCTCGAGGAGGACACCAAGGACCAGCTCCGGAAGTTCATCCGCGAGCCCTACGGGATGGTGCTGGTGACCGGCCCGACCGGCTCGGGCAAGACGACGACGCTGTACGCCTGCCTGTCGGAGATCCAGTCCTCCGAGGACAAGATCATCACCATCGAGGACCCGGTCGAGTACCAGCTGCAGGGGCATCACCCAGATCCCGGTCAACGAGAAGAAGGGGCTGACCTTCGCCCGCGGCCTGCGGTCGATCCTCCGCCACGACCCCGACAAGATCATGGTCGGCGAGATCCGCGACGAGGAGACGGCCGCAGATCGCGGTCCAGTCGGCGCTCACCGGCCACCTGGTGTTCACCACCGTGCACGCCAACAACGTGGTCGACGTCATCGGCCGCTTCCTCAACATGAACGTCGACCTCTACAACTTCGTGTCCGCCCTCAACTGCGTGCTCGCCCAGCGGCTGGTGCGCCGGATCTGCGTCCACTGCAAGCGGCCGGCGACCGCCTCCGACCGGCTGCTCGACGACTCGGGGCTCGAGCCCGACCGCTACCGCGACTTCGTCTTCTACGAGGGCGCCGGGCTGCATCGAGTGCAACGGCACCGGCTACCGGGGGCGGATCGCCATCGCCGAGCTGCTCAACCTGTCGGACAACATCCGGCAGCTGATCATCGATCGCCGGTCGGCGGCCGAGATCAAGCGCGCCGCCAAGGCCGAGGGCATGCGCTTCCTGCGCGAGTCGGCGCTCCAGAAGGTCTTCGCCGGGGAGACCACGCTGCACGACATCAACAAGGTGACCTTCGTCGAATGAGCTGGGCACGACTCCTCACCAGTCCGCCGCCGACCACGAGCTGGCTCCTCGACAGCTACGGTCGTCGCGGCGCTCCGGCGCGACCCCAAGGGCGGCGCGCTGTGGGCCGCCGAGACGACGCCGCCGGGGTCTTCGAGGTAGGACCGGTGGGCCTGCAGTCGGTGGACCGCCGCAAGCTGGTCGCGCTGCTCGGCTCGATCCACAGCCGCCTCGAGGGCGCCCGTCGCGCGGCGCGTCGTGGTGCCGACCGGCTGGACCCGCAGCTACGTGCTGTCGTTTCCCGAGCTGCCGCGCCGGCAGCGGGAGCTGGAGCAGGTCGTGCAGTGGCGGCTCAAGAAGCTCCTGCCGGTGCCCCCGACCGAGCTGCGGATGTCGCTCGTCAATCTCGCTCCGAGCGACGGCGTGCGGTCCATGCTCGCGGTGGTCGGGCTGGAGCGTGCGCTCGCGGAGGTCGAGGCGGCGTTCCGCGAGGTCGGGGTCGAGCTCGGCATGATCACGGGCCAGATCTTCGCGCTGGCCGCGAGCCCCGCCCCGGGCGCCTGGCTTGTTGGTGCAGCAGGAGCAGGGATTCCTGTCGCTGCTCCTGACCGAGGACGGCGTCCCCCGCCTGATCCGGACGAAGCACCTGGCCTCGTCGGGTTCGCTCGCGGAGGCCGTCCGGCGCGAGCTCAGCCTGACGCTCGGTTACATCCGCGAGACCCTCGGCTTTGCCGGGGAGATCGGCGTCGAGGTCTTCGCCGAGAACCCGGCACTCGGACGAGAGATCGAGGAATGGCGTGCCGCACTGACCGGCGTGTCCGGGATCCCGCCGCGGACGTCGCCGGTCTTTGCCGTCAGCGGCGCCGAAGCCCGGCTCGGCGCGGCGCGCATCCAGCCGCTATGGGCAGTGATCGTGGAGAACCGCAGGTGATGACCCCAAACCTCGCCGCGCGGCCCTTCCTCAATACCCGTCCGGTGTGGCTGGTGGCCGCCGCCGCCGGCAGCGCTGGCGCTGGTGCTGATCGTCGCCAACGTCGTCTTCTTCATCAGGACCGGACAGACGCTGGCGCCGCTCGTCGAGCACCGCGACCAACTCGTGGTCGAGGAGCGGGCGCTCAACGCCAAGCTGTCGGGTCTCGTCGCCAACCTCGCGAAGGTCCCGTGGAAGTCGCTGGGCTCGAGGGTCGACGCCACCAACGTCATCCTGCGCGAGCACAACTTCTCGTGGCTCGCGATGCTCGACGACCTCGAGCGGGTGATGCCCTATGACGTCCGTCTCGTCCAGATCTCGCCCGACGTCGGTCCAGCCGAGGTCGAGATCTATCTCAACCTGGTCGCGAAGACCCGCGAGGCGATGATCGAGCTGCTGGAGAACCTGGTCAGCGATCCGAGCTTCTCGCGGCCGACGCCGCGCTCCGAGACCACTCCCGAGCAGTCCCAGTCGGGGTCCTATCAGATGATGCTCAGCGTGCGCTACCACCCGCCGAAGGTGCAGCCGTGAACGTGGACCTGCGTCCGTGGCTGCGGCTGCTGCCAATCTGGCTCCCGGCGGCCGGGCTGTGCGTGATCGCCGCCGCGGCCTACCTCTGGCAGAGCTCCGAGTCCGGGGGCCGCGCGGCTGGAGTGCGCGGCCAGATCGCAGAGCTCGAGGCCGAGAAGTCCCGACTCGAGGGCCTCGTCGCGCAGGTGGAGGGCGAGCGCGCGGCGGTGGCGCAGGTCAACCAGAGCTTCGACCTGCTGTACGGCCAGGTGTTCCGGAGCCTCGACGAGCGCTTGACCAACATCCTCCGCGAGATCGGCCTGGCGACCCGGAGCGCCGGGCTGCTGCCGGGTGCGTACAAGTACCAGGCCGAGGAGGAGCAGAAGACCGGGTACGTCAGGTTCTCGATCAACTTCTCGGTGACCGGCGAGTATGCCCAGATCCGGAAGCTGATTGCGGCCATCCAGTCGAGCCCGGAGTTCCTGGTCGTCGAGAGCATCGCGTTCTCGGGAGACGAGGAGGCCGCCACCCAGGAGCTCTCGATTGCGGTGCAGGTCTCCACCTATCTGTCCGAGGCCGATCGCGCGACGCTCGACCGGCTGACCGGGGGGATCCGTCAGTCCGCCGGAGACGGCGGTGCCCAGCCGTCCGGCGGCGGCGAACCGCAGGTGACCGAAGATGGTGAGGCCCAGCCGTCCGGCGGCGGCGAACCGCGGGTGACCGAAGATGGTGAGGCCCAGGTGGCCGGAGAAAGCGATGCCGAAGCCGCAGGATAATCGCACCCGCGTCACGCTGCTCGTCGGCCTGCTGGTCGTCATGGCGGTGGTCGTCGTGGCGCAGCTGCTGCGCGGCAGGGACGGGATCGGCGGCGGTCTTTCCGGCAAGCGGATCAGCTACGAGGTCCACAACCTGTCGCCGCTCGAGCCGCTGGAGCCGCGCGCGGACGGCGCGGTTGCCGAGTTCCGCAGGAACCCCTTCATCTACGGCGTGCCGCCGACCGCGACGCCGCGGCCGGTCACCCCGCTGCCGACCCAACCACCAGTGCAGCGGACGCCGTCGCCGACCCCGACCCCACACATGGCGCTCGGTGCGGACGGCAGGCCCAAGCCGCCGCCGCCGCCCTTCGACCGGGAGTTCCTCGGCCACTTCGGCCCCCTGCGAATGCAGGTCGCGGCGTTCCGCAAGACCGGCCCCGATCCGGACCTCGCCGAGATCGAGGTGGCAAAGGTCGGTGACGTGATGGACGGTATCTTCATCGTTCGAGAGATAGGATTGGAGTCGGTCATGATCGGCTTCGTCGGCTACGACCCTTCGGAGGATGCACGTGTTCCGTTGTCAGAAGACTGACGCTCCGGGGTTCCGGATCGCATTCCTTGGCGCGCTGCTGGCCGTTGCTGTCGGGTGCGCAACGCAACAGGCCGAGCACGAGAGCAAGGACGCCGTGAAGCAGGAGAACTGGGACGCCGCCGTCTACAACTACCTCGAGCTGGTCGCCAAGCACCCGGACAACGTCGAGTACCGCATCGGGCTGCGGCGCGCCCGCCAGAACGCCGGCAACGTGCACTTCCAGCGCGGCGTGGCCCTGCGGGAGATCGGCCGGGTCGCCGAGGCCTACAAAGAGATGGAGATGGCGGTCCAGCTCGATCCGACCCACCAGTTCGCGGCGCAGGTCCTCGAGAATCTCCGGAAGGAGGTTGAGATCCTGTCCGGCCCCGGCGGCAGGGCCGAGCTCGAGGAGATGAAGCGCGAGGCCCGCGAGGCCAAGGTGAAGCCACCGGTCCTCGACCCGACGTCCAAGGAGCCGGTCACCCTGGTCTTCCCCAAGCCGAAGCCGGTCAAGGAGATCTACGACGCGATCGGCAAGGCCTACGGCTTCAACGTGATCTTCGACCCCAAGCTGAAGGACGATCGGATCCCGATCGAGCTGCGCGACGTCACCTCCGAGCGGGCGCTCGAGATCGTGATGCAGGCCGCCGGCCACTTCTACAAGGTTCTCGACCCCAAGACGATCGTGGTCGCCGAGGACAACCCGCAGAACCGGCGCGACTACGAGGACCTGGTCATCAAGACCTTCTTCCTGTCGAACGCCGACGTCAAGGAGGTGGACAAGCTCCTGCGCTCCCTGATCGAGGCGCGTCGACTCTCCACCAACGAGCAGCTCAACGCGATCACGCTCCGCGACACCGCCGACAAGGTCGCGATCGCGGAGAAGCTGATCGCGGTCAACGACAAGGCCAAGGCCGAGGTCCTCGTCGACGTCGAGCTGCTGGAGTACGACACCGCCGGCCAGTCCGAAATCGGGATGAGCCTCTCCACCTACAGCTTCATCCTCGGTGTCGACACCGCGGCCATCAGCCCCGACGCCCCGGAGGGAACGTCGTTCCTGGACGACCTGTCGAACATCGCCCGCGAGAACGTGTTCGTCAACGTGCCGTCGGTGACCATCAACCTCATCAAGTCGAGCGGCAAGGCGTCGGTCCTCGCCCAGCCGCAGCTGCGCATCACCGAAGGCGAGAAGGCGTCGCTGCACCTCGGCGAGCGGGTGCCGATCCCGGTCACCTCGTTCAACACCTCCAACACCGTCGGCGGCAGCGTGGTGCCGATCACCTCCTTCCAGTACCAGGACATCGGCATCAAGATCGAGGTCGAGCCGCGGGTCCATCACAACCGCGAGGTCACGCTCAAGCTGACGGTTGAGGTGTCGCAGCTCGGCGACACGGTGCCGGTCGGCCCCAACCAGGAGGCGGTGACGATCGGGACCCGGACCATCACCTCGGTGATCCGGCTGCAGAGCGGGGAGACGAGCCTGCTCGCCGGCCTGATCCGCAAGGACCATACGCAGGGCGCGCAGGAGATCCCGCTGCTGTCGGACATCCCGATCCTCGGCCGGCTGTTCACGAACGTGAAGCAGCAGACCAGGACCACCGACCTGGTGCTCACCCTGACCCCGCACATCGTCCGTTTCCCGGACATCCAGCAGGAGGACCTGGCCCCGGTCTGGGTCGGGACCGAGAGCCGGATCTCGTTCTTCGGCTCGCGCTCGCCGCGGGTCCAGTCGGGGACCTCGCCCGAGGGGCCCTTCGACGCGGGTGGCGTGGATGACCAGGGCGACCAGGGCGAGCAGCCATCCGAGGACTCCGGGGAAGAGAAGCCTTCGCCGTACGGTGTCCGCGGCCGGTCGATCAGCCCGCGCCGGGTGCCGCCGACGAGCGGCGACACCGGTGGTGTCGATCTGGTCCCCAAGGGGGACAGCCGCGACACGTGGCCTGGGGACGACCAGGGGTTGGAGGGCGAGCTGGCCGCCGAGTCCCAAGCAGCGGCGGTCGTCGACGACAGCCGGCCCCCGCTCCTCGTCGGCCTCGAGCCGTCGGTGGTGGCGCTGGCGAGTGGGACCGAGATCGTGCTCCAGGTCGTCGTGCAGGGCGCGCCGGGCTCGTACCGGCTGCCGCTGGGGCTTTCGTACGATCCCGGACGGGTGACCGTGCAGTCCTTCGAGCCGGCGCCCGGGGTTGACGTGATGGAGGGCAGCATCGAGCTCGACAACGGCTGGATGTCCCTCGACCTGATGGTGCCGTCGGCCCATGACGGCGCCCAGTCCATCGGCGCGCTCACGGTGCGGGCGGATGCGCCCGGCCCGGTGCCGCTGGCCTTCACGTCGGCGGGCGCGACCCTGGCGGACGGCACGGTGCTCCCGGTGGCGGTGAGCGACGGTGCTCTCTTCGTGTCCGGCACCGAGGAGGATGGGGGCTGAGATGATCCGCCGGCTCAACACGCGGCGCGCCGAGCGGGGCTTCACCCTCGCCGAGCTGGTCATGGTCGCGGCGCTGATCGCGGTCTTGTCCACGATGGCGCTGCCGGTGGCGAAGTTCACGGTCAAGCGGCGCAAGGAGGCGGAGCTGCGGCTCTCGCTGCGGCTGATGCGCAACGCCATCGACGAGCACAAGCGCCTGTCCGACCAGGGGCTGATCCCGCTGGTCCTGGGCGGCGAGGGATACCCCGAGGACCTCGAGGTGCTGGTCGAGGGCGTCGACCTGGTGGGCCAGGAGACCAAACGCCGCTTCCTGCGCCGCATCCCGTGGGACCCGATGACCGGGGAGCAGGAGTGGGGCAAGCGCTCGTACCAGGACGACCCTGATTCCGACAGCTGGGGAAGCGAGAACCTCTACGACGTGTACTCCTTGTCGGACGGGACCGCGATCGACGGCACGAAGTACAAGGACTGGTGACGCGGATGGATTGCAGATCGCAGATTGCAGAATGCAGACCGAATTCCCGCGCTTCGGTGGGTCCTGTCGGGCGGACGGCGGGATCTTCAATCTGGGGTGGGGACGGCGGTAGGGATCTTCGATCTTCGGAGCGGCGGCGACGCGAGGGCGGGTTCACCCTGATCGAGCTGATGGTCGTTGTCGCGATCATCGGCATTCTCGCGGTGATCGCGCTGCCGGCGATGCGGACGGCACCGCTCAAGGCGCGGGAAGCGGTGCTCAAGGCTGACCTCTACCAGATCCGGTCGTGCATCGACCAGTTCCTCGGCGACAGGGGTGAGTACCCGGATTCCCTGCAGGGACTGGTCGACGCCGGCTACCTGCGCTTCGTGCCGATCGATCCGATCACCCGCTCGGCCGACACCTGGGTCGAGCTCGAGGCGAGCGCGTCCGAGACCGAGGAGCTGGAGCCGATCGACGAGGACCTCGGCGGCTCGATCGGCATCATTGACGTCAAGTCAGGCGCCGGCGGGGTCGCCCTCGACGGCACGCTGTACTCGGACTGGTAGCAGCATGGACCCCCGAGCGCGGGAACTGCGGATCTACGGGGGTCGGGATTGCACTGTGCCCGCTTCCGCGCCCGCTTCCCCGCCCGCTTCCGGGTTCGTTTCCGTGCGCGTCTCCGCGTCCGCCTCCGCTTCCGCGCCCGCTCCGCGCCCGCGCCCGGGTTTCCACCGGCCACGCAGAACCATCGCATCGGACGCGGAAGCGGAAGCGGAAGCGGATGCGCAGAGCGCGGCTACACCCTGGTCATCGTCGTGCTGGTCGTCGCCCTGATGTCGATCCTGATGACTGTGGCGGTGCAGACGGTGGAGTTCCAGATGCGCCGCGAGCGGGAGGCCGAGCTGATCTTCCGCGGCGAGCAGTACGTCGAGGCGATCCGCCTCTATCGGATGAAGTACGGCCGCTACCCGATGCGCATGAAGGAGATCTGGGAGGCCAACCCGAGGGTGGTCCGCAAGAAGTGGAAGGACCCGATCACCGACTCGGAGAACTGGGGTCTGATCTTCCTCGGCCAGGAGGGACGGCGGATCGGCCCGGAGAACCCGCTCGGCGGCACGCCCGGCCCCACCGAGACCGTCACCTACGAGGGCGGCGGCCGCGGCGACCGCGAGGATGATGACGGGAGCATGATCGGCCCCGACGGCGAGAAGATCGGGCCGATCGTCGGGGTTCACTCCACCTCGTGCGACCAGAGCATCAAGATCTACGAGGGGCGGACCACCTACTGCGAGTGGCAGTTCGTGTTCCGCGAGGCCCGCGGCGTAGGGTCCGGCCGGCCGCCGTCCGGTGGGTTCCACCCGGGGAAGACGCCCACCGTGCCGGGAGGGGGAGGCGGCGGTGGTGGTGGTGGCGGCGGGATCCCGCCGGGCCGTACGCCGACCATACTCCCCTAGGAGCGTGTAGGGCATAGGCCCCTGGCGCTCCTGATGTGATTCGTCGTTGGCCTCTGCCACACGCTCCCGGGATGCGCTCGCGATCGACGAGGTCACGATGTCGCGCGGATAAGCCGTCGAGCAAGCACTATCGGCAGTGGGCCGGATCAGATGGTTTCCTCAGGCGAGAGCGCCGAAGGCCCTGGCTCCGGATCACGTGGAACCTGCACTTCATGCGTCACGACCGCATCGAGGTCACTGGCCGTCCTCCTTCTCTCCTCTCTGGTCTGTTACACTCCGCGCCTGGACATGCGCAGACGCAGTCTCGATTTCCCGGCCCTCCTCGTCCGTCCGACACCCGGCCGCACCACCGTCACGGCCGGTGTCTGGCTCGCCGCCGGCTCGGCTCACGAGTCGCGGGCTGTGGCCGGCGCCACTCACATGGTGGAGCACCTGACCCTGCGCCGTTGCGGCGGCCGCGACCGCTTCGCCCTGGCGCGGCTCGTCGACCGTCTCGGCGGCGACGTCGACGCGTGGACCAGCGCCGAGCTCATGGGCGTCACCGTGCAGACCACCGTCGACGCGCTGGACGAAGGCCTCGAGCTGCTGGTGGACGCGATCCTCGATCCCAGCTTTGCCGACGAGGATGTCGAGCTCGAGCGGCGGGTTTCATTGGCCGAGCTCGAGCTGCTGCAGGACGATCCCGCGGAGCGGGTCGAGGAGGACCTGCTGCGCGCGGCGTGGGGCGACCACCCGCTGGCGCGGCCCGTGATCGGCACCGCCAAGTCGCTGGCGGCCCTCACGGCCGAAACCCTGCGCCGGCACCACGCGGAGATGGTGCAGCCGGGCCGCGTCCTGGCCGCGGTCAGCGGGGACGTCGACCGCGCCGAGCTCGCCCAGCGCCTGCGACGCCTGCCGCTCGCCGAACCGGTATCGCCGCCGAGCCTGCCGCCGTTGCGCTGGCGCGGCCGCCAGCTGGTGGCGCGACGGCCGTCGGCCGACCAGGCTCACGTTCGGCTTGCCTTCCCGGCGGTGGCTGCGGCGAGCCCCGACGCGACCGCGGTCGGCGTGCTCAACCGAATCCTCGGCGTCGGCGCCTCGAGCCGTCTCTTCCAGCGCCTGCGCGAGGTCGAGGGGCTGACCTACGACATCTGGTCGAGCGCCCTGCTGCGCCGTGGCGGCGGCCTGCTCGAGGTCGGCTGGGCCTGCGCCCCTGCGGTCCTCGACGAGGTGTGGGCCCTGGTCTCCGAGGAGCTGCGCCGGATCGCGGTCGACCTCGCCGACGACGAGGTGGATGTGGCCAGGGAGGGCCTCGCCCGCGGCCTCGCCATGGACGTCGAGCTGCCGGCCGCCTACTGCGCAATGGATGTGTCGGAGGTGCTCGACCGCGGCCGCCGTTTCGACCCCGAGGAGGCGCACCGCGAGATCACAGCGGTCAACCCGCCGCAGGTGCGGCGGATCGCGGTCGAGATGCTGCGGCCGGAGCGAATGGCGACGGCGCTGTGCGGCCCGGACGGGGTCTCGGTGCGGGTCGCCTGATGGTCGTCGTCCGGGTCCGCCGGCTCGCGCATGCCGAGGGGCTCCCCCTTCCCGACTACGCCACCGCTGGCTCCGCCGGCGCCGACCTCAGCTGCGCCGAGGCCGGAGCCGTCGAGCTCGCTCCTGGCGAGCGGCGGGCCATGCCGACCGGGCTCGTGCTCGAGATCCCAGATGGTTACGAGGGGCAGGTCCGGCCTCGCTCCGGGCTCGCGCTGCACAACGGCCTGACGGTGGTCAACGCCCCCGGCACCGTTGACGCCGACTACCGGGGCGAGCTCAAGGTGCTGCTGATCAACCTCGGCGCCGAGCCGGTCGTCATCCGGCGCGGGGACCGGATCGCCCAGCTCGTGGTCGCGCCCGTGACCCGTGCCTCCTTCCGCGACGCGCCCGCGCTCGCCGGCAGCGACCGGGGCGCCGACGGCTTCGGATCCACCGGGAGGTAGCCCGTGGAGGTGCTGGTGCTCGCCTCCGGCTCGTCGGGCAACGCGGTGCTGGTCCGCTCGGGAGGCACCGCGCTGCTCGTCGACGCCGGCATCTCCGCCCTCCAGGTCCGGCGTCGCCTCGAGGTGTTCGGCCGCCGCGCCGACGACATCACCGCAGTGCTGCTGACCCACGAGCACTCGGACCACGTGCGCGGCCTCGACACCCTGGCCAGGCGCCACCTGTTGCCGGTGTGGGCAACCGCCGGCACTTGGTCGGCGTTGTCGGCCTCGCGCGCGGGCGGCGGCGATCTGGCGTCCGGGCAGAAGGTCGCCTTTGGCTCGCTGACGGTGACGCCGATCGACACCAGCCACGATGCGCGCGAGCCGGTGGCCCTGCTCATCGAGGACGGCCGCCACCGGCTCGGGCTGTGCACCGACACCGGGATCATCACCTCCCTGCTCGAGCAGCGCCTCCAAGGATGCGACCTCCTGCTGCTCGAGGCGAACCACGACGCCGACCTGCTGCGCGCCGGTCCCTACCCGTGGGAGCTCAAGCAGCGCATCCTGTCGCGGCACGGCCACCTCGGCAACCACCAGACGGCCGAGGCGGTCGATCGGCTGCGCTCGCCTACCCTGCGGGCGGTCGTCGGCCTCCACCTCTCGGCTGAGAACAACCTGCCGGAGATGGCGCTGGAGGCCCTGCACGAAGGCGTCGGCGGCGCGGCGCCGGTGCACGTGGTGCCGCGCACCGAGATGCTGCGGATCGTCCTCGAGGACGCGGTCGCCTTCGAGCGCCACGAGCTGGCGCGAGCGGGGGGCTGAGTCGATCGCACCTCGCAGGCATCCGGGAACGGGAACGGGGACGGGAACCCTTCGCCTCGCGGCGGCGCGGCGCCGCTCGCTCAGGGCAGGCTCCTCGGGCGCGGACGCGGACCGCCCTCCCGCCCGAGGTGAACCGCTGAGAGCGCGGAGAGCGCAGAGACCACCGCCTCACAGTTCCGATGGCCCGTCTCCGCGTTCTCGGCGCCCTCCGCGGTTCGATTCCTCCGCCTCTACGTGATGAAACCGTGCCACGAAGAAGAGCGCCAGGGCACCCTTCGACTCGCGGCGGCGCGGCGCCGCTCGCTCAGGGCAGGCTCCACGGGCCGGGCGCGGAGACGGACGCGGGCATGGGTGGGGGCGTATCACCTCCTATCAATCCGCTTGAGGAACGAATGGTGGAGCAGATTCTGTCCGGGGTGACCATGAGGAAATACGGCCGGAGTCTGGAAGCGGCGCCGGCAGAGGTGAAGACGTCTGCGGAGAGCCGGAGCAGCGTGTCACGGATGTTTGTGGCGCGGACCAAGGAGCAGGCGAAGGCATTCCTCTCACGGCCGCTCGGGGATCTGGACATCTCGGTGGTACTGGTGGACGGCACTCGGTTAGGTGGTCACGTGCTGTTGGTTGCGCTCGGGATCGACGCCGACGGGCACAAACATGTCTTGGGAGTCGTTGAAGGGACGACGGAGAGCTCGCAGGTTTGTTTAAGCCTGTTCCGGAATCTGCTCGATCGCGGCCTGGTCGTGGAACGGCCCAGGCTGTTCGTCGTCGATGGCGGTAGAGGGATTCGCAGTGCCATCCGCACGACCTTTGGCATGTGGGCGTTGGTCCACCGGTGCCATGTCCACAAGCTCAAGAACATCCTCGATCATCTGCCGGAGCACAAACGCCCCTGGGTGCGGCTCACCTATCACCTATCACCTATCACGTATGGCTCGTCCGGAAGCGGGCGCGGAAGCGGAAGCGGAAGGGGGCGAGAGTCCTGACGTTCATCGACGCCTTCTCCGGCCTGCAGGCGAAAAGCGCTATCATGGACAGACAGACGACGGAGGAGCGGGCAATGACGAACGCGCGCCGGGTGACGTTGGTAGCGATCGCGGCGCTGGGCGTGGCGCTTTCGGGTGCGGCCCAGACCGTCAGTCAGAAGTGTGTCGGCGCCGTGCACACGGCGTACCCCGGGGAAGCGACCGTGTGGGTGGTCGCGGCCCACAGCGCGGCCGACCACACCGAGCTCAAGTGGCGGTCGGCGGCGGGCCGTCTCGGGGTCTGCCGGCTCGAGCCGGACGGCCGGATCTCGGACGTGCGTGCAACCGGTTTTGCGCAGCCCACACCTGCGCCGATCGAGCTCCCCGCGGAGCAGCAGAAAGTGTTCGAGCCCTACCAGCTGAGCTGCGAGTCCGAGCACGGCGGCCGCCAGGAGTGCGCGATCAAGCCGTCGGCGGCCGTGGTCATGGTTGAGCAGCTCGGCGACGTCGACTGCATCGAGAACCTCAGCTGGGGCCAGGCCGGCGACGCGATCTGGGTCGACGGTGGCTGCCGGGCCGTGTTCGAGGTGCGGCCTCGCCCGCCACACGTGAGTGCGGCCAGCCTTGGTGCGCCGGTCCGCACCGAGCTCGAGACAGGCGAAGGCATGGCCCACCCCAGGTTCCGCGAGTCCCGGGCCCAGGACCAGTGCCGGAATGCGGCTGCTGCCGGCGGGATGATGGTGCAGCGCTTCCTCGGCACCCGGATCGACGGCGCCGCCGTGGTCGTGCTGATGGAGGTCGAGAGCTGGAGCCAGCGCCAGGAGCTGACCTGCCGCTGGGACTCGGCCACCGACCAGGCGGTGATCGCGAGGTAACGCGGGTCGGAGAGAAGGGGAGAGGTGCCCGTCATGAGAGGGTGGCGGGCCATCACCCGCCCGCTTCCGCGCCCGAGCCCGAAATCCCGTGTCTTGCAGCGAGCCCGGCCGTTTCCGAAGCCCAGCCAGGCTTCGTCCCACTGAGACCTCCAAGCGTTGACAGGGCCGCTATGTTAGCCGTCGGAAGCGGAAGCGGAAGCGGAAGCGGAAGCGGAAGCGGAAGCGGGCGAGGGCGCTATCCCCGAACCCCTCACCCCTAACCCCTTTCCTCAACCCACCCGGCACACCAGACCCTTCAAGTACTCGGCCTCCGGGAAGCTGAGCAGCACGGGGTGGTCGGGCGCCTGGCCGAGCCGCTCCACCACCTGCGCGTCGACGCCGGCGTCGAGGGCGGCGCCGGCGACGATGCTCTGGAAAAGCTCGCCGCCGACCGCGCCCGAGCACGAGAAGGTCACCAGCAGGCCGCCCGGCGCGAGCAGCTTGAAGGCGAGCAGGTTGATGTCCTTGTAGCCGCGGGCCGCGCCCTGGCGCTGGCTCGCGGTGGCCGCGAACTTGGGCGGGTCGAGCACGATGAGGTCGAAGCTGCGGCCGCGGTCGCGCAGGCCGCGCAGCAGCTCGAAGACGTTGCCCTGGGCCAGCTCATACCGCTGCGCGTCGAGATCGTTCAGCTCCAGGTTGGCGCGGGTCAGCGCCAGCGCCTCGGCCGAAGCATCGACCGCGAGCACCGACGCGGCGCCGCCGGCGAGGGCGTGCACCGAGAACCCGCCCGTGTAGCAGAAGGCGTCGAGCACCCGCCGGCCGGACGCGAGCTCGCCGATCCGCGCCCGGTTGATCCGCTGGTCGAGGTAGGCGCCGGTCTTGTGGCCGTGGTGCACGTCGACCAACAGCCGCCGCCCTCCTTCCTGGATCTCGATCCGAGCCGGCGGAGAATCGCCGGCAAGGGGCCCGACCCGGGACACGAGGCCTTCGAGGCCGCGCACCTCGGGGTCGGAGCGCTCCCACACTCCGTCGAGTCCGGTCACCCTCGGAAGGAGCCCGGCGATGGTCGCGCGCCAGCGCTCGGCGCCGGCCGTCAGGAGCTGAACGACCAGGGTGTCTCCGTAGCGGTCGACGATCACTCCCGGCAGGCCGTCGGACTCGGCGTACACCAGCCGGCACGCGGCCGTGCTCGCGGGCCCGCCGCTCGCCAGGCCGCCGCGTGCAGCGATCGCCGCCGCCAGCCGGCGCTCGATGAGAGCTTCGTCGACCGGCTCGTCGACAAAGGTCCAGGCCCGGGCCCGGATCTGTGAGCTCGGGCTGAAGGCGGCGCGCGCCAGGAGCTCGCCATCGGCCGACCGCAGGTCGACGGTGTCGCCGGGGCCGGGGTTGCCGTCGACCCGGGCCACCGCGCCCGAGAACACCCAGGGGTGGCGCCGGCGCAGCGACCGCTCGCGGCCGGGCCGGAGCCAGAGCGTGGGATTCGGGTTGGGCATGGTTGCGCGCTCCGTGAAGAAGGAGTCTACACCGGTGGGGTGCGGCAGAGTGCGGCAGGATCTCGACCCTGGTCGTACCCGGTTCCGCGCCCGCTTCCGCTTCCGCGCCCGCTTCCGTGCCCGAGGAGCCTGCCCTGAGCGAGCGGCGCGACAGCGCCGGGAGTCGAAGGGTGCCCGTGCCCGATGGTGCGTCCATCCAAACTCCGGTCCGACATGGCTCTGACATGGAAAGAGGATGCTGCGGGAGCGGGGTCCTTGGTCCGTCCTCGACGGATGAGCTGGCCGGACATCCGACCTGGACCCGAGCTTGCCGTCCGGAAGCGGGCGGGGGCGCGGAAGCGCAAGCGGGGCCGGGAACGGGAACGGGAACGGGAACGGAAAGGGCGATGGGAAGGGATATACTCACCAAGCTTGCAGGACTTGCGACATGTCCGTTCTGAGTAGCCTATTTCCGTTCCTGCGCTGGGCGCCGGAGCTGACGGTCGACACGGTCCGCCGGGACTTCATCTCCGGTGTCACGGTGGCCCTCGTCTTGGTGCCGCAGTCCATGGCCTACGCCCAGCTGGCCGGGCTGCCCGCGTACTACGGGCTGTACGCCGCGTTCCTGCCGCCGATGGTGGCGACGCTGTTCGGCTCCAGCCGCCAGCTCGCCACCGGACCGGTGGCGGTGGTCTCGCTGATGACCGCTGCGTCGCTCGCGCCGATCGCGACCGCGGGCAGCCCCCAGTTCATCGCCTACGCCATCCTGCTCGCCCTGCTGGTCGGCGCCGTGCAGCTCCTGCTCGGTGTCGCGCGGCTCGGGCTGGTGGTCAACTTCCTGTCCCACCCGGTGGTCAATGGCTTCACCAACGCCGCGGCCCTGATCATCGCGACCTCGCAGCTGAGCAAAGTCTTCGGCGTGTCGGTCGAGAGCGGAGAGCACCACTACCAGACGGTCCTGCGCGTGCTGGAGTCGGCGGTCCATTGGACGCACCTGCCCACTCTCGCCATGGCGGTGCTCGCCTTCGCCATCATGGTCGTCCTGCGCCGCGTCAACCCTCGCCTGCCGAACGTCCTGGTGGCCGTGGTCGTGACCACGCTGCTGGCGTGGCTGCTCGGGTACCAGCGCGACGAGAAGGTCCCCATCGACGCCATCGAAGCGCCCGACCTTCAGGAGCGGGTCGCACGTTTCAACGATGTCGTTTCCGAGGAGATCCGCCTCGAAGAGCTGCGCTTCGAGGCCGGCCGGACCTTTGACGTCGTGGCTGCCAGCTCGGCGGAGTTCTGCCAGCGCTGCCACCCGGCCCGCAACATCGAGGCGTTCCGTGGGGGCGCCACGCAGGATGGGCTGGAGGGCATCGAAGGGCGGGCCCTTGCACTGCACCAGATGGCCGGCCTGCTCGACTCCCATCTCGAGCAGATCAAGGAGGAGGTGTCGGCCCGGCGGACGGAGCTGCGGTCGCTGGCCTTTGCGCGGGTCACCGGCGTGGATGGGGGATTCCGCTTCCTCGAGCTCGGCGCGGTGCCGGACGGCGCCGCGACCGATCACCGCCGTTGGCGCCTGGTGGTCTCCTCGAAGCCCCTCGACCCGGAGTCAGTACTCCTGCGCGGCGGAGGCGAGGTCGTGGGGGCGATCCCGCGCGGCCTGCCCAGCCCCTCGCTGCCACGCCTCGACCTCAAGGTCATTCCGAAGCTCATCGCGCCTGCCATCATCATCTCGCTGCTCGGCTTCATGGAGGCGATCTCGATCGCCAAGGCCATCGCGGCCAAGACCCGGCAACGCCTCGACCCGAACCAGGAGCTGATCGGCCAGGGGCTCGCGAATATCGCCGGGAGCCTGTTCCAGAGCTACGCGGTGTCGGGCTCGTTCTCGCGATCGGCCGTGAACCTCCAGGCCGGCGCGCGGACCGGACTGTCCAGCGTGTTCTCGAGCGGGCTCGTGGTGGTGGTGCTGCTGTTCCTGTCGCCGCTGCTCTACTACCTCCCGCAGGCGGTGCTGGCCGCGGTCATCATGATGGCGGTCATCGGCCTGATCAACGTCAGCGGCTTCGTCCACGCTTGGCGCACCAAGCGCTTCGACGGGGCCGTCTCGGTGGCGACCTTCGTGACGACGCTCGGGCTGGCGCCGCACCTCGAGTGGGGCATCGGCCTCGGCGTCGTCCTGTCGCTCGCGGGCTACCTCTACCGTTCGATGCGGCCGCGGGTCGTGCGGCTCGCGCCGGCGGCGGGAGGCGTGCTGCGCGACGCCACCCGGCACGGGCTGGGGTCCTGCCGCTACCTGGCCGTGGTCGGCTTCGACGGCCCGCTCAACTTCGCGAGCACGAGCTACCTCGAGGACGAGATCCTCGCCCGGGTCGCCGAGCAACGTGAGCTGCGCTGCCTGCTGATCTCAGGCCAGGGGATCAGCGAGATCGACGCCTCAGGGGAGGAGACGCTGCGCCACCTGGTGGACCGCCTGCGAGCCAACGACATCCAGGTTGCCTTCGCCGATCTGTCGGACGCGGCGGCCGACGTGCTCAAGCGCTCCCACCTCTACGACAAGATCGGTGAGGACAACATCTTCGCGAACGAGGTTCGCGCAATCGCGGCGCTGTACGGCCAGGCGCACCGCGACGGGGACGAGATCAACTGCCCCTTCCTGGACGTGGTGCCGCGGCTCACCGAGCTGTCCCTCCACCCCGACGGCTCGCTGCGCGATGCGGTCCGCCATCGCCTCCCCGAGTGCCGCCATGTGGCCGCACTGCGCATCGAGAGCCCGATCCACCACGGCAGCGTCCGCTACGTCGAGGAGTGGGTGCTCGAGCGGGTGGCCGAGCGACCCGAGCTTCGCCACGTGGTGTTCGCGGTCCACGGCATGACCGACATCGACGTCGAGGCAGCCCACCGGCTGACCGAGCTGGTGACAGCGCTGCGCGCGCGCGGCGTCGGCGTCTCGTTCAGCGGCCTGCCGGACGCGGTCCTCGACGTGCTCGAGCGCACGGGAGACATCGAGGCCATCGGCCGTGGCTCGCTGTACGCGAGCCAGTCCGTGGCGGTCGCCTCGGTCTGGCCCGCGGCGCACATCGGTTCGGAGGAGAAGGTCTGCCCGCTGGAGCCGCTGGCGCCTCACCTGACGGAGGTCGCCCCGCACCCGGAGGGCAGCTTCCGCGATGCCGTCCGGCACCGGCTCGGGCTGTGCGAGCACCTGGCGTTCCTGCGCTTCGACGGCCTGCTGGCCCTGGTCAGCGCGCCGGCGGTGATCACCCAGTTCTCGCGCTGGTCGCACACGAGGGAGACGGTGAGCACCGTGGTCTTCGTCGCCAGCCACCTGTCCCGGCTGTCCGCCAATCAGGCTGGCATCCTGTTGCAGATCGTGCGCGAGGTGCGGGCGCGGGGCTACCGAGTGGCGATGTGCAGCCTTTCCGACCAAGTGTACGAGGTCCTGGCGCGGACCGGGGTCGCCGATGCGATCGGCGCCGACAACCTGTTCGCGACCCAGGAACGGGCGCTCCAGATGATCTACGCCGAGGCCCACCTTGGATCCGGCGAGGCGGCGTGCCCGCTGCGCGAGGCGGTGCCGGCTGCCGGCCTGAGCCCGGGCTCGAGCGCCTGAGCCCGAAGGCTCCCTGCGCTCGCCGGCGGCCGCTACCAGCCGCGGTTGCGCATGATCGCGTCGATCTGCTCCCGGGTCGCCTGGTCGTCCTTGGCCAGGCGTGCGGCCCTGGCGGACCGGATCCGCTCCACCAAGGTCTCGACCTCAGTCGGCTTCTCGAAGATGTCGATCGCACCGAGCTGGATGGCCTCCACCGCCGTCTTCACGGTCGCCCGCCCGGACAGGATCATCACCTGCAGGTCGGGCTGCAGCTCGCGCATCCGGCGCAAGGTCTCGAGCCCGTCGAGGCCGGGCATCGCGAGGTCAAGCACCACGGCGTCGTAGGCCGCCTCCTGCGCCTTCTGGAGCGCCTCGCGGCCGGAGGTCGCGCAGCTCACCTCGAGACCTCGCGAACGCATGCGCTCCGCGAGAATCTCGACGAAGCTCTCCTCGTCATCGACCAGCAGGACACGGTCCGGTCTCATGGAACCTCCAGTGATGGGTCGGCTGTCCCGGCGGCCTCCCGCGCCGCGGCGGCCGCGGGCACGCTGAGCACGAGGGACCTCTGGGCATCCGTGCCGGGATCGAGGCAGACCGCCGCCCCCCAGGCGGCGGCGCCCGCCCGGAAGGCGGCTGCCGACACCGCGTCGGCACCGTCCGCCGGGAGCGATCCCGTGGCAGTGACTCGGATTCGAGCCGCTCCGTCGGCGGCCTCGGCGCGTACCTCGACGCGGCCGTCCTCCGCGCACGCGCGCAGCGCGGCGCCGACGCAGGCATGGAGCGCGAGCAGCAGGCTGAAGGGGTCGCCGCAGAGGGCGAGCCCGTGCTCGGGAGGATGAACATCCAGCGCCACCCGGGCGAGCCGCGCCGGTCTCTCCTCGAGGAAGGCGAGCAGGCCGAGCAGCTCGCCGAGGTCGAAGCTCGTGTCGGCGTTGTCCACGCTGTGCGCGAAGCGGTGGAGGCCGCGGTTGATGGCTTCGCCGCGGGTGACCTGCGCCTTGATCCGCTGGGCGAGATCGGCGAACCGGGCGAAACGGGCGTCGCCGCCCCCCTCGACGGCCGCCGCGGCGATGTCCCGCTGCAGGCCGGCGAGCTCGTTGATGATGTTGAGGACGTTGCTGAGCTCGTGCGACACGCCGGCGGCGACTCGGCCGAAGTAGAGCACGCCCTCGCGCGCCGTGGGCCGTTCGGCCTCACCCTTCGCCATCAGCGGCCTCCCCACCCGAGGCGGCGGACCACGCGGCCTCGAGCAGCGTCTCCAGGTCGACCGGTTTCTGCAGGCAGGCGGCGGCGCCCAGGCGCAGCCCCAGCTCGGTGTCCTCCGCGGAGCCGTGGCCGGTCATCAGGATGACCTTGGTGTCGGGGTAGGCGCGCGTGATAGTCCGCAGGACGTCGAGCCCGTTGACGCCGGGCATCTTGACGTCCAGCAGCACGACGTCGAAGTGCTCCCGCTGGAGCAGCTGCAGCGCCTCGTCGCCGGAGGTGACCCCGACCCCGTCGATGCCCCTGATCTCGAGTCGCTCCACGACGGCGGAAACGAGCTCCTCCTCGTCGTCCACGAACAGCAGCTTCGGCTGGCTCTTCTGCGCCACGGTTTCACCCTCGCGGCAGGATGACCTTGAAGCTGGTCCCCCTGCCGGGCTCGCTGTCGACCAGGATCTTGCCCCCGAGCTTGTTCACGATCCCGTAGGTGATGGACAGGCCGAGGCCGGTGCCGGAGCCCTGCTTGGTCGTGAAGAAGGGCTCGAAGATCCGCTCGAGGTTGTCCTTCGGGATACCGACACCGTTGTCCGAAATCGTGACCGCAACCTTGTCGGCGCCTTCGTCGGCGGTGCTGATGTCGATCCTGCCGCCGTCGGGCACCGCCGCAAAGGAGTTGTTGAGGATGTTGAGGAAGACCTGCTGGAGCTGGCCGCGATCGCTCACGATCGGCTGCAGGTCCTTCGGGATGTTGAAGGTCACGCTCAGATTGCGGTACTCGGCCTCCTTGCCGAGAAAGCCGTAGACCTCGTCGAGCAGGGCGCCCAGCTCGATGGTCTCGTGCTGGACGTCCATGTGGCGGGCGAAGCCGAGCAGCCGGTGGGTCACCGCCTTGCACCGCCCAACCGACTTCTGCACCGATTCGGTGGCGGCCAGCAGCCGGTCGCGGCGCGGCATGTCGGGGATGGCCTCCACGAGGTCGCGCATCAGCCCCGCCTTCTCGTTGATGATGGCGAGCGGGTTGTTGATCTCGTGGGCGACTCCCGCCGCCAGGCGCCCGATCGACGCCAGCTTGTTGCTGTACTCGACTTGGTGGAGCAGCGCGATCCGGCGCTCGTCAGCCTCCCGCATGGCGCGCACGAACTGATCGGCGCCCCACACGACCACCCCCAGGATGAGGGCCGCGCTGAGGACGAGGAAGCCCAGCAGCTCGCTGCGCAGGTTGAACCACCGCCCCATGGCCTGCTCGACCGGCTTGACGTGGACCAGGATGAACGGCGAGCTCGCGATGTAGGCGGAGCTCATGAAGATCTCGCCCCGGGTGTCGTCGCGCAGCTCGACGACATCGACGCTCGGCGAGAAGTGCGGAACCGGGAGTGGCGCGCTGCCGAGAATCTCGCCGTAGCGTCTCGACGGCGACTGCAGGACGGCGTGCCGGTTGATCAGGAAGACGTCGTCGGACGGGCCGAGGCCGGCGCTGAGGATCTGCTCGCTGAGCATCTCGGCGTCGATGGTCGCCCGCAGGACGTAGAAGCTACCGTCGTCGCGGTCGTGGCGGATGGCGATCGCGAAGTGAGGCGAGTTGCGGAAGCCGAGGAACACGTCGCTGGTGTAGGTGCCGCGCCGGGAGACCTCGTGGAACCAGTCCTGGTCCTGGTAGTTTAGCCCCTCGAGCTCGAAGGGCCCCGCGTAGCAGAGCTGGTCGCCGGAGTCGTCGATGAGGCCGAGGTCGACGAAGGCGCCCACTTCAAGCGACCGATTCATGTTGGAGATCACGCGGGTCAGCGCGGCATGCCCGCACAGCTCGTCGAAGGACCGGTCGTTCACGAGGAAGGTCAGCGCCGACCGGCGCTCGGAGAGGAAGAGCTCGAGCGAGCGCTTGGTGTTGAGGGTCAGGCGAGCCATCGGCTGCACCGCTTCCGCCCTGAGGGCCTGGCGGTACTGGAGGTAGTTCATGGCCGTGGTGACGACCAGGGGAATCAGGGTGACCGTCAACGTCACCATCACCACCGATCGCCGGAACCGACGGTAGGCCCGCTCCGGGACCCGGCCCCCCGGCTCGTCCGGTTCGGGCAGGCGCGGTCGGGGGAGGAGGCGGCGCGGCAGCGGCATGACCCGGTGACCTCAGCCCTCGCCGTCGGTCTCGCGTCCGCCCCGCGCGTCCTCGATTTTGCGGTACGCCGCCTTCATGGTCCGCGTCAGCTCGTCGATGTCGACCGGCTTGCGGAGGTAGGCGAAGGCGCCGAGGTCGGCGGCCAGTACCTCCTCAACGTCCGAGCCGTGCCCGGTCAGGATGATGACCTCGGTCGCCGGGTGCGTGCGCTTGACCCGCCGCAGCACCTCGAGACCGTCGATGCCGGGCATCTTGAGGTCGAGAACCATGACCTCGGGCTCGTCGCTCGCGACCATTGCCAGGGCCTGCTCGCCGTCGTACGCGATGGCGGGGCTCATGCGGCGTGACTGGAGGCGCTCGGACAGGGTGTGGACGAACTCCTGCTCGTCGTCCACCAGCAGCACCTTGCTCGGGACCTTCATGTCGACGTCGAAGGAAATGCTCGCCTCGCGGTAGCGCGGCCCGGGCCGCGCGGTCGCGGAGCGGACCCCGTCGACCCGCGACGCCAGCTCCTCGAGCTCGCGCTGGAGGCGGTCCAGAAGCATGGAGTGATGCCTGATGAGGATGGTGACCTCGCCGTCGGCGCTGGTGACGTCGACGTCGTGGCCCTCCTCGGCGAGGGCGACCCCGACCTCGGTGGCGAGCCTGAAATCCTCGACCGCCTGCTCGACGGTCGGCGTCAAGGCCACGGCCGGCGCGGAGGCGAGCTTCGCGATGGTTTCGACGGCGCGCGGGACCGTCGTCTCCTGCATCGCCAGGAAGACGTCGTAGAGGCCCTTGTCCCAGGGGCCCCGCTCGAACAGCAGGTCGGTCCACTCGGCCCGCGCCTCGTCGTCGCTGGAGATCTTCGCCCGGGCCTGGCGCCGCGACAGCCCGCCGGCCATCGCCTGGTCCAGCCGCCACTCGGGGGTTCCGCCCAGGCAGACCTTGAGCACATGGGTCAGCGAGGGTGGAACCAGGTGGCCCGCCCCCCCGAGGTAGACCTGGCGGTCGCGCGCCATCGCCTCCGCCACCGCCGCCCGCAGGAAGGCCACGAGCCGCACCTGGTCGCGCTGGCCGAGGTCGAGCAGCGACCGCGATCCGTACAGCAGCCGCTCGAGCCGCCGCGGCTCGACCCCGAATCGGCTGCGGGCGCGGGCGAACAGGGTCTGGTCCTCGAGCCGGGCCGCGCCGAGGCGCTCGCTGAGCACGCGGGCGACCTCGTCTCCGTGGCAGAACGCGCCGCCGTCAATGACTACGATTGCCACCTCGGCACCACCCTCTCGTCACCGGCCCACCCGCTAGCCGGCGCAGGTGTTCACCTCACGCTGAGACACGCCCCTGTCCGGCTGACATCTCGCCGAGTGTACCACCTCCGAAGGGGTCCGAATCGGCAGCCGGCCTCACTCCCGTTTCCGTGCTCGTGCCCGCTTCCGCTTCCGCGCCCGAGGTTCTCGGGAGCCCGCTCGCTTCCGCGCCCGCGCCCGAAATCCTGTGGCGTCCAGCGACCCCGCCCGCTTCCGCACCCGGTTCGTCCCACCGGACGGTTACAAGGTGTTGACAGAGTCGATATGTTCGGCGTCGGAAGCGGAAGCGGAAGCGGAAGCGGAAGCGGAAGCGGAAGCGGAAGCGGATGCGGGCACGAGCTATCCGCTCCCAACTATCCGCTATCCGCTTCCGTCGCACCACTCGCGGGCGTTCTGGAACAGCCGCAGCCAGGGCGAGGCGCGCGAGCGTCCGATCGCCAGGCTCGCGGCATCCAGCCCCACTGCCACTTCAGGAAGGTGCGCTCCGGGTGGGGCATCAGGGCGAGGTGGCGGCCGTCGGGCGAGCACAGCGCCGCGATGCCGTGCGGCGAGCCGTTGGGGTTGCAGCGGGTAGGCCTCGGTCGCGGCGCCCGCGTCGTCGACGAAGCGGATCGGCGCCAGGTCGCTCGGCGAGCACCCGCTCGAGCACCGCCGGCTCCGGGAAGCAGGCACGGCCCTCGCCGTGCTGCACCCAGATGCCGAGCGTCGATCCGGCCATGCCGCGCAGCATCACCGCCGGGCTGTCGAGGATGCGTCACGGTGGCGAAGCGGGACTCGAAGCGGCCGGAGCGCGTTGCTGGATGAAGCGCGGCTGCGCGGTGTCGGCGAGGCCGCGCCACGGCACCCAGCCGAGCAGGGCGAACAGCTGGCAGCCGTTGCAGACGCCGAGCGAGAAGCGTGTCGGGCCGCTCGTAGAACTCGTCGAACTGGCGCGCGCAGGCCGTCGTTGAAGCGGATCACCCCGGCCCAGCCCTTGGCCGAGTCGAGGACGTCGGCGTAGGAGAACCCGCCGACCGCCGCCAGGCCGCGGAAGCGCGTCGAGCGTGATCCGGCCGGCCAGCAGGTCGGTCATGGTGACGTCCCACGGCTCGAAGCCGGCGAGGTGGAAGGCGGCGGCCATCTCGCGGTCGCCGTTGGAGCCCTCCTCGCGCAGGATCGCCACCGGGATCTTCGCGGCGCGCTCGAGCACCGCCGGCGCGGTCGCGGCCGGGCGTGAACGGCAGGGCGTAGGCCGGCGCCGGCGCGTGCGCAGGCCGGCCTGCTCCTGCGCGACGCAGGCCGGGTCGGCCTGCAGCCGGTCGAGCTCGAAGCTGGTGGCCTCCCAGCAGGTCGCGGAGCGTCGCGCAGGTCGCCGTCGAGCACGAGCTCGCCGCCGACGCGGATCCGCACCCCGGCCGTCCGCCAGGGTCCGCCCGATCGCCACGCACGGCACGTCGTGCGTCGGCGAAGACGGCGATCGCCTCGTCGAGGTCGTCGGGGTCGACCTCGAGGACCAGGCCCAGCTCCTCGGCGAACAGCACCGCGAGCGGGTCGGCCCCCGCTCCTCGGTGCGGAGGTCGACGTCGAGCCCGCAGTCGCCGGCGAACGCCATCTCGAGCAGCGTCGTGACCAGCCCGCCGTCGGAGCGGTCGTGGCCGGCGCGCGACCAGGCCGCTCGGCGATCAGCTCCTGCACCGCGGCGAAGGCGCGGGCGAGCAGGCCGGGGTCGTCGACGTCGGGCGGCTCGTCACCGACCTGGCCGAAGACCTGCGCGAGCGCCGAGCCGCCGAGGCGGTGCCGGCCGCCGCCGAGGTCGACGCAGAGCAGCACGCCGCGGCCCGGCAGCTTGAGGTCGGGCGTCACGCGTCGCCGTGACGTCCGGGCAGCGTCGACGTAGGCCGAGACGACCAGCGAGCCCGGCGCCTTGACGGTCTCGTCCGCCGGGCGCCGAGGCGCGGCCATCGAGACGCTGTCCTTGCCGCCGTCGACGGCGATGCCGAGCGCGATCATCAGGTCGCGCATCGCCACCGCCGCGTCGTGGAGCGCGGCGCCCTCGCCGGGCAGCTTGGCGGCCCACATCCAGTTGCCCGAGCAGCGCACGTCGCGCGAGCGCGCTGACCCGCGCCCAGACCAGGTTGGTGAGCGCCTCGCCGACGCGTCAGGCGGGCCATCGCCGCCGGGTCGAGCAGCCCCTTGATCGGCTGCTCGCCGATCGCGGTCGCGCCGCCGGTCGTGCCGAAGTGGCTCTGGGCGATGACCGCGACGTCGGCGACCGGTGAGCTGGAGCGGGCCGGCGCACTGCTGGCGGGCGATGAGGCCGGTCACGCTGCGGTCGACCTTGGTGGTGAGGAAGCCGCTTCGAGCCGACCGAGAGCAGCCGCAGCACGCGCTCGAGCGCGTCGCGCACGCGTCAAGCCGTCAGGCAGGTCGAGCGGCGTCGAGCGGCCGGCTGGACGCGCGATCGAGCGCGAAGGTCTTCTGCGGCATGTCGCCGAGCACGTCGGCCAGGTCGAGGTCGACGGGCGTCGAGCCGTCGCGCTCGTCGTGGACCACGATGCGGCCGTCGCCGGTGATCCGCCCGACGACCGCGCACGGGACCTTCTCGCGCTCGCACAGGGCGCGCGAAGCTGCTCGGCGTGCTCCGGGCGCAGCAGCAGCGCGTCGTTCTCCTGGTACTCGGCGCCCCAGATCTCGAGCACCGACAGGGTCTCGTCGCCCGACCGGGATCTCGCCGGACCTCGATCCGGCGCCCCGGCGGGATCGACGATCTCCTTGAGGACGTTGCAGTTGCCGCCGGCGCCCTGGTCGTGGATGCTGACGATCGGGTTGCCGTCGCCCAGCTCGACGCAGGCGCGGATGACGCGGTTGAGCTTCTGCTCCATCTCGGCGTCGCCGCGCTGCACGGCGTTGAAGTCGAGCTCGGCGACGTTCTCGCCCTGGACCATGCTCGAGGCCGCGCCGCCGCCCATGCCGATCCGGTAGGCCGGGCCGCCGACCTTGCACCACCAGCATGCCGGGCTCGGGCGGCTGCTTTGCGGTGTGGCGGGCGTCGATGCTGGCCGATGCCGCCGGTGAACATGATCGGCTTGATCCACTCGCGCCGCTCGCCGTCGGGCAGGCGCAGGCCGAACGAGCGCGTGTAGCCCTGGATCACCGGCTCGCCGAACTTGTTGCCGTAGTCCGAGGCGCCGTTGCGAGGCCTCGATCTCGATCTGGAGCGGCGACGCCAGGTTCGACGGGTAGGCGAAGCTCGGGGTCCTCCCACGGCAGCTCGTAGCCCGGGATGCGCAGGTTGCCGACGCAGTAGGCGGCGGTGCCGGCGACGACGAGCGAGCCCCGGCCGGTGGCGTGGACGTCGCGGATCCGGCCGCCGGTGCCGGTCTCGGCGCCCGGGAAGGGCGCGACGCCGGACGGGAAGTTGTGGGTCTCGGCGGTGAAGAGGACGTGCTCGTCGAGCTCCTGCGGCAGCGAGCGGCGACGGGCGCGCCGGGCGAGGCCGGGCACGCAGGGTCCGCGACGCGGTGGCCGCGGATCGCGCTCGAGTTGTCGTGGAAGGCGATGACGCTGTTGTTCGGGTTGGCCTCGAGCGTCTGCCGGACCATGCCGATGAGGTGTCGGGGGCCTCGCGCGCCGTCGACGACGAGCCGGCCCTTGAAGAACCAGTGGCGCGAGTGCTCGCTGTTCGACTGGGCGATGTCGAAGCACTCGACGCTGGTCGGGTTGCGGCCGAGCCGGTCGCGCGAAGAGCTCGGTGTAGTAGTCGAGGTCCCAGTCGTCGAAGGCGAGGCCCAGCTCGCGGTTGATGCGCTCGAGCGCCGCCCGCCCCTCGCGCGAGCAGCGGCACCTCGAACACCGGCTGCGGCGCTCGACCCCGGTGGCGAAGGCTCGCAGCGGCTCGGGGTACCGGCACTCGGTCATGCGGTCGTGGACCGAGGCCAGGAAGGCCGCGAGCTGCGCCTCGGAGATCGGCCGCGAGCTGCGCAGCAGGTAGCGCCGCGAGCGCTCGATGCGACGGACGTCGCGCGAGCCCGCAGGCGTGGCAGACCGCGACCGCGTTGGTCGACCACGCGGTGGTGAAGCTCATCCGCGGGCCGACCTCGAGGATCGGGCCGGCCGCCGTCGTCGAGGAAGCTCGACGGCCGGCAGCGCTCCGGGCTCGAAGGTCTCGGCGAGCAGCCACCGCAGGACCTCGTGGTCGGCGGCGGGGAGCGGACGGGCGAGTGCGATGTTGAAGCAGTGCTCGGTGTCGACCGCCTCGACCTCGGGACCGATCAGCCGGCGGGCGGTGTCGAGCAGGGTCCGCCGCTGGCCCTCCGGCAGGCCCGGCGTCCGATAGAGGTGCTGCAGCTCCATGGCGCGTGGTTGTAGCAGGTCGCTGCCGCGAGTGCCAGACCCGGGGTGGAGGGGCGGTGCCCGTCTCCGTGCCCGTGCCCGAGGAGCCTGCCCTGAGCGAGCGGCGCCGCGCCGCCGCGAGTCGAAGGGTTCCCGTCCCCGATCCCCCGCTTCCGCCCGCTTCGCGCCCGGATGATCCAGCTGGATGCTTGCAAGGGTTGACAGGGCGTATGTTCGGCGTCGGAAGCGGAAGCGGAAGCGGAAGCGGAATCGGAAGCGGGAGCGGAAGCGGAGGAGCATGACGACGTACCGGATGCGGGGGTGGACATCGACGCCCAGGACCAGGCGCTGGCCCGGGTGAAGGAGCTGGTGCGGTCGACCTACACCGACGGCGTGCTGTCCGACCAGGGCTCCTTTGGCGGCATGTTCCGGCTCCCGACCAAGGGCCTCAAGGAGCCGGTGCTGGTGGCGTCGGCGGACGGCGTCGGCACCAAGCTCAAGGTGGCGTTCGCCGCCGGCCGCCACGACACGGTCGGCCAGGACCTGGTCAACCACTGCGTCAACGACATCCTGGTCCAGGGGGCGCGGCCGCTGTTCTTCCTCGACTACCTGGCGACCGGCCGGCTCGATCCGCGAGTCGCGGCGGCGGTCATCGGCGGGGTGGCGACGGCCTGCCGCGAGCGGGGCATTGCGCTGCTCGGCGGCGAGACCGCCGAGATGCCGGGCTTCTACGCCGACGGCGAGTACGACCTCGCCGGCTTCATCGTCGGCGTGGTCGACCGCAGGAAGATCCTCGACGGCTCGGCGGTGGGGGAAGGCGACGTGCTGGTCGGCCTGCCGTCGACCGGCCTCCACACCAACGGCTACTCGCTCGCCCGCAAGGTCTTCTTCGAGGTCCTCGGCTGCCGGCCGGACCAGGTCCTGTCCGAGCTCGGGGTGAGCGTCGCGGACGAGCTGCTCGAAGGTCCACCGCAGCTACCTCGAGCCGGTGTGGCCGCTGCTCGAGGAGGGCTGGGTGCACGCCGCCGCGCACATCACCGGCGGCGGCATCACCGACAACCTGCCGCGGGTCCTGCCCGAGGGCCTGCGGGCGCGGATCAAGGTCGGCGCCTGGGAGATCCCGCCGGTGTTCCGCCTCCTCGCCGAGCGCGGCGAGGTCCCCGAGGACGACATGTGGCGGACCTTCAACCTCGGCGTCGGCATGATCCTTGTGGTGCCGCCGAAGGCAGCTCGGCAAGGTGCTCGAGTCGCTGAGGAGGGACGGCTGCCCCGGCTTCCCGATGGGCAACATCATCGCCGGCGAGCGCGGCGTCGAGTACGACCACCCGCCGGCCGGCTACCCGAGCGGCTGGCGCTGACCGTGCCGCGCCCTCGCTTCTGCCGGCCGCAGCAGATACCTCGTGAATAGTCCGGGTTAAGGCACCGTTGCGCTCCACGCCGAGGTGTCTCCGGACTCGAATCCGTCGATGAAGATATTGGTTGTGGACGGCAGCGTCGTGGCCGACGAGGTGTTCGAGTAGGCCGAACTGGCCGTCGTGTTGAACGCACGCACCCGGTAGCTGAAGGTCGTGCTCCCCGGAAGGCCGGTATCGCCGTAGTAGTCGATATTCGGTCCGGTCTGGGCGATCTCGGCAAAGTTGGAGGGGTTCGCGTCGCAGAAGGCGGTTGTTCCCTGGCAACGCTCGACCTTGAACCCGTCCTCGTTGTTGGAGTTGTCGTTCCAGGTCATGTTGATCCAGTCCGATGTGAACGGGATGGCGAGGAGATCGCTCGGTGCAGCCGGAGGACCCGTTGCGCCCGCGGTGATGGTCAGCGTGTCCGTTCCGGTGCCGCCGCGGCCGTCGTAGACCGTCAACGTGACCAGATGGATCCCCTCCGTGTAGAACGTGTAGGACGCGGGCGAGCCCCAGGGGGTGCCGCCGTCCGCGAATGTCCACTCGATGTTGCCGATGACCCCGTCGGGATCGTACGAGCCCGTGGCGTAGAAGACCACGTCGAGCGGGACCGGCCCGGAAGTGATGTCGGACGACGCGACCGCGACCGGCGGGATGTTTGGCTCGACAGCCTGGACCAGGAGCTCCTGCATGGTCGCGGCGCCGTCGTCGTCGGTCACGGTCAACGTCGCCACGTAGGGGCCTCCGAGCGCGTAGAAGTGCGTCGGATCGGCCTCCGGCGAGGTCGCGCCGTCGCCGAAGTCCCAGGCGTACGCGGTCAGTGTTCCGTTCGGGTCGGTGCTGCCGGCCGAGCTGAAGTCGACCGACAGCGGCACGTCGCCGCCCGTCGGGTCGGCCGAGGCCACCGCCACGGGCCAGTTGTTGCCGCCCGCGCCGAACAGCTCGTAGCCGATCCGGTAGTTGGCGGACACTGCGTCGTTGCGCACGATTGATCCCGCGATCAACGTCGTACCTCCCGAGGCCACGACGTTGGGGTACGCCTCACCGGTCAGGCTGTTGGAGAACACGAAACCCTGCGGGTCGATGATGGCCCCTGCCGCGGAGATTCGCATCCCCATCACATCGCTGCGCGCGTCGATCTGTTCGAGACTCCACTCGCCGCCGACGTCGGTCTTCTGATCCTGCCACACGACCACGAACTGGGAGCCGTCCCACGCCGCCCGCGGGCGATACTGGTCGTCCTTCCAGGGCGTGAGGTTGACGTACGGATGCACAGTGCCGTCCGGATCGATCAGCCGGGCGAGCAGGTCGGTCTCGACGCCCGAGGTGAGCTCCTGCGACTGCACCATCAGCGCCACGCTGCCGCTGGAGGCCAGGCCAAGGCTGAAGATCCCGTTGCCCCCGGCGGTGGAATACGGTCCGTGGATCGTGAAATCGGGCACCTTGGCGCCGGCCGCGTCGATCAACGTGCCCAGGGTGTAGGCGATCGGGTCGTCGTGGGTCACATTGGCCTGCCAGGCGAGCAACCAGCGCCCGCCGAGGACGGCCAGCCGCGGGCTGCTGCCGTAGGTCCCGCCCATCTCGATGGGCGGTGAGTCGAGCACGAGGCCGTCCGATCCGCGCACGCGCGAGGCGATCGGGAAGATGTACTGGCAGTTGACGCCGCAGCGCAGGCCGACCACGAGGAAGTTGCTTCCCAGCGATGCGACGTCGGCGGGGCCGAAGCCGGGGTTCATCACCAGGAACGACGCCGGATCGATCGGCGTCCCGTCGGGTTGGAGGCGCCGGGCCACCACGCCCGTGGAGTTGCTCCAGGCCACCATGTACAGGGAACCGTTCCAGGCGACAGCGGGGGAACCCGGATAGTTGATCGAATCGGTCGACGCATCGAGCTCGATCGGCTCGGTCGTCAGCGGATTGCCCGCGGCGTCGAGCGGCTGAGCGAGGACACGGCTCAGCGGCGTCGTGGCCGACCGGTAAACCACCATGTAGCCGCTGCCGCTGGTCGCGACGTCGGCTCGCTGCTGGGCCGGCGCGCCGATCGAAAGCGTCCGCATCTCTCCGGCGACGTTGCTCGGGTCGATGTGAGTCGAGAACACCTCGTAGCTGCCGGTCTGGCCCACCCACACGAAGTCCGACCATGCCAGCTGCAAGCTGCCGTTGCCGGCGCTGGCGGAGACCCCGGTTGTCGCGCCCGCGACCAGCACGCCGCCCGGGTCGAGCACCTGGCCGGCGGCACTCACGCGCGCGAGGCGCGTGTCGGTGAGATTGCCCCAGGTCACCTTCCACTGGGAGCCGTCCCAGGCGACGCTCGTGGTCGCGTAACCTCCCGGCTCGTTCGGCCCGGAGATGTTCACCCCGTTGCCGTCGAGCATCTGGCCGTTGGTGTCGATCCGGCTGCCCATCACGGCCACCGTGAAGTCCGGAAGCTGCTCGATCCAGATCGCGTAGAACCCGCTGCCGTTCGATATCAGGCTGTTGAGCGGTGTCGGGGCACCCAAGTCGAAGGGAGCGGCGTCGAGGGGATTGAGGTCCGCATCGAAGCGGACCGCGACGGCCGGGAGGTAGTCGGGACCCAAGTCCTGGTAGGCCAGCAGGAACACCCCGCCGGCATAGACGAGCTGGAGGTTGCTGCGCGAATGGTAGGTTCCCGGCACGAGGACGCGGGGACCGGGGTCGAGCAGGACGCCCGCCGAGGAGATCCGAGCCGCGACGATGTCAGGCCCGACCGAGGACGACTGGTTGGCGACCACCCATCCCGAGCCGTCGGACGCGACCGCCCAGCCCAGGCCGCTGGGCGGCATGTTGTAGAGCTTGATCGGCCGGGGATCGAGCACCTGGCCGTCGGGGGCCACGCGGAGGGCCTCCAGGGACGCCTGGTAGTAGCCGGTGCCACCGAAGTCCACGCTCTCGAAGACGACCAGCCAGTTCGTGCCGCTCCAGGCAGCCCGGGGGTTCTTCTGCGAGGCCGGACCGGCCGCGATCGACAACGGCACCGGGTCGAGCGGATTGCCCAGCTCGTCGAATCGCAGGCCATAGATGTCCCACGAGGTCTCGCCCTCGTACCCGCCGGTGCTGTTGGCCCGGTTGTCGGACCACAGGGCGAGCACGCTGTTCCCCCCCGCACAGAGCGACACGCCCGACTGGTCGTTGACCGCTGCGGCAATCGTCGTGTCACCCGGCACGAAGTGCGATGGCAGCCGCGTCGATCCGGCCACGACGTGGGCGCTCGCAATGAGCGCGGCGATCGATGCGACCAGAAGCGATGTCCAGTCCGACAGGTGCACCGCATGCTTTCTCATCGCGAGCCTCCCCGAATCACATGGCTCTTGCGAGTCCTGGTTGTGTGGGGTGCTGTCCTGCCGCAGACGTTCCCACGATGCTCGTTCGTCGGTCGCTCTCTGGCAAGACCGTTTCTATACCAGGAGCTGGATTGTGACACGGGTGCAAACCGCCCTTCCGTCAAGGCGAACCCAGCGACCGCCCTCAGACAGACAGTGCGTCTGGGCACGAGAAACAGACAGAGGCAGGAGTCAGTCGTACGTACAAGTTCTGCAAGAAGGCGATGAGACTTCGTGGTCGTCGTCGGGGGTGTGAAGGCTGGGAGAAACGGGGATGGGACCCCGTTCTGCACATCGCCGCAGCGCTAGAAGGAGCACGAGCTGCTACGGAGTAGACCGCCGTATCGGGCTGAGTTCTTGGGGCAGTGGGTGGAGCTCGTGCGAGCTGGTGCGCATCCCGGCGCCCTTTCCGTCGGTGACATCAGGGCGTCAGCCGCCCCCGCGGGTGGCGAGGGGCCGGGAGATCCGTGGCGTCCGAGCAGGCGGACACGTCGTAGATCTCGATGCCGCCGACGCCGCTCACGACGACGCGGTCTCCTGCCAGGCTGACGCCATACGCGTCCCTGGCGGTACGGGCGAAGCCGATCTCGACTGGCTTGGCGGGATCGGAGACGTCGATGATGCGCAGCCCCATGGTGTCGGCCGCGACGAACGCGAGTCCGTTCGAAACGGCGACGTCGAATGCCGTGTCCGGAGTGGAAATGGAGCTGACCACCACGGGGCTCGCGGGATCGGAGACGTCGACGATGCTCATGCCGGCGCCGTGATTCGCAACGTAGGCGTAGACCCCGGAGAGGGCCACCTCCACCGCCCGCCATGGCGTGTCCACCAGCCCGACCTCGACTGGATGCGACGGGTCGGTAACGTCGAGCACCCGCAGCCCCGCGTCGTCGTTCGCGACGAAGGCGAACCCTCCCTCCACGGCCACGGCGGCGGCCTGCTCCGGGAACTCGGCGAAACCGACCTCCACGGGGTGCGAGGGGTTCGAGATGTCGATGGCGCGCAGGCCGGCGTACCGGCAGGTCACCCATGCGTAATCGCCCGATAGAACGACGCTCGTCGCGTAATCTGGCGTCTGGATGAAGCCCACCTCGAGCGGGCGGTCGGGCGCGGACACGTCGATGGCCCGCAGGCCCCCGCCGTAGTCCGCCACGTAGACGTGATGATCGGACGCCGCAACCTCCACGGCCCAGTCGGGTGTTGCCAGGGAGCTCAGCTCGATGGGCCGCTCCATCACCGAGAGGTCGATGACGCGGATACCGTCGTCGCGGTCGGCGACGAAGGCGTAACCGCCGGCGACCTGCACCTTGACGCCCCCTCCACGGGTGTCGAGGTAGCTGACCTCCGCAGGTCCGCCGGGTGCCGTGGCGTCGATCAGGCGCAGCCCGCCGTCGCCGTCCGCAACGTAGGCGTGGCTTCCGTCGGCAGCAACCCGTTCGGCGTAGGCGGGAGTGTCGACCAGGGCCAGTCGAACCGGAGCCGACGGCGTCGAGACGTCGACGACCTGCACCCCTGTCGCGCCGTTGGTGACGAAGGCAAGTCCGCCGGCGACCGCCACGTCCGTGGCCCAATCGCCGTCCGGACCGGCGAGCGCTCCGACCTCTCGAGGATCTTCGGGGCTGGAAACATCGACGATCTTCAGGCCGCCATCGCCCCCAGCGAGATAGGCGTAGCTCCCGTCGACGGCCACGGCGCGGTGCGAGACTGCGCCCTCGAGGGAGCCCACCACCACCGGGGCCGAGGGCGTCGAGATGTCGATCACCCGCAGTCCCCCATCGACAACGTATGCGAAGGTTCCGACGACCGCGACATCGCCTGCGGGTCCCGGGGTATCGACGGAGCCGACCTCGACCGGGAACCTCGGCGCCGACACGTCGATCACCCGCAGTCCGCCGTACCCGTTCGCGATGTAGGCGTAGTTGCCGGCCACCGCCACGCCGCTCGCCTGTCCCGGCGTCTGGACGACCGCGACGACCATTGGGCTCGCGGGGTCGGACACGTCGACCACCCGCAGCCCGCCAAAAAGCGCAGCGACGTAGGCGTGGCCGCCGGCGATGGCAACGTCGACCGCCGCTGACAAGGATCCTCAGGATCGCTCGCCAGCTCCGCATGGCCGAGGAAAGCGCGGTGCCTCCGGATCGGTCACCTCCGCGACAAAGAGCGCGGCTTCTCCGCCAAAGTAGGCGTGCCCATCGGCTATGGCCACCGCGACCGTGCTGACATACGGCCAGCGACCGACGAGCTCCGGACAGTCCACGGCAGCCACCGAGAGCGGCGCGACGGCGAGGACGGTCGCAACCAGAGCAATGACTCGCGACATGGGTCTCCGGTGCGACGATACACGCGGGCGGGGCAATGTAAACGCCCGCACTGGGTCTGCTGCGGAGAACGGTGCCTGGCACCGAGTTCCGCAATTCCCCAGGAACGGCGGCTCCGTCCCGATGGTTGTTCGTGTTCGATGGACCGCCGATGCGCCGCCTCGCTGCTCGCCCTGGGGATACTTGCACCAATCCTGCCGGCGGCGGCTCTCACGTGGGAGGAGGCCGTCGACCGGCTCCACGGCATGCCGGGCGTCCAGGTGGTGCTGGTTCACCGCGCCGGCGAGCTCGTCGCGGTGCGGGGACATCCCGAACGGCCCCACAACATCAAGTCCCTGTCCAAGTCCCTCCTCTCCGCGGCGGCCGGGATCGCGCTCGCGGACGGCACTTTCGACGGGCTCGACCAGCCGGTCGCCGAGCTGCTGCCGGACGCCATCGACTGGAGCGCCGCGCCCGCGAAGCGCGGCATCCGGCTGCGCCACCTGCTGACCATGACGGCCGGGCTCGCCACCACCAGCCAAGGGCCACTACGGAGCCTGGGTGGCGAGCGGCGACTGGGTGCGGGCGGCTCTCGAGCGGCCGCTCGTCTCTGCGCCTGGGAGGAGTTCATCTACTCGACCGGCAACTCCCACCTGCTCTCCGCCGCCCTGGCCCGGGCAAGCGGGATTTCGACCCGCGAGTATCTCGACCGCCACGTCCTCGCGCCGCTGGGCGGTGAGGTCGCGGCGTGGGAGCGCGACCCGCAGGGCGTCCACTTCGGTGGGAGACAACCTGTCGCTGCGGCCGCGCGACCTGGTGGCCTTCGGCGAGCTCTACCTCGATGAGGGGCGCGTCGGAGACCGACAGGTCGTCCCTGCCGAGTGGGTGGCGGCCTCGACCCGCGCGCAAAGCACGGGCTGGCCCGACCGCTACGGCCGCTACGGGTACCTGTGGTGGATCCGCCCGTCGGGGGCGTTCATGGCGGTCGGCTACGGCGGCCAGCTCCTGTACGTCGACCGTGAGCGCGAGGCTGTCGTCGTCGTGCTGTCGAGCGAGACCGGCAAGGGCGCCGACTGGGACCGCCGGCTGCTCGGGGTCATCGAGAGCGATCTGCTCCCGGCCCTGCAGGCCGCCGCCACCCAAGCCTCTGCCTCGCACGTGGAAATCCCTGCGGCGAGCCGACCGGAGACGGGGTCGCGGCTGGGTTCAGAGACCTCGCCCGCCTCGGCACGGCCACCGTCGGCCTGACGATGGCCGAACGGTATCGAACACACCCCTGACCCGGGCTTGCGTCGCGGGTGATTTCGAGTACAATGCCGGTCCCCGCCTGCGCGCGGGGGAACAACTCCTTGCCCCGGACTGAAGATTCGGGGCCACAGGGCCACGAGGAGGACACATGCCGCTGTATGAGTTGGGGGTCATCATCGACCCCGAGGTCGACCCAGAGAGCGAGACCGCCGCGCTCGAGCGTCTCCAGGCGATCATCACCGACGCCGGGGGCTCGCTGGTCGAGCAGAACACCTGGGGCCGCCGCCAGCTCGCCTACCCGATCCGCAAGAAGAACTTCGGGGTCTACCACTTCTGGAAGTTCGAGGTCGGGGGCGAGGTCGATCGAGCAAGCTCACCTTCGAGCTGCGGACCAACGACGCCGTGATGCGCTCGCTGATCCTCAACCTCGACACCGAGCTTCGTCGCAAGCGCAAGATGGACGCCAAGCAAGTGGCGCGGGCGGCGGCCAAGGCGGCCAAGCGGGCGGCCAAGGCCGAGGCCGAGGAGGGCTGAGTCATGGCGAGCAATCGACCGAAGCGGCGCTTTCGCCGTCGCGTCAAGGTCTGCCGGTTCACCGTCGAGAAGATCAACTACATCGACTACAAGGATGTCGAGCTTCTCCGCGAGTACACGCCCACCAACGGCAAGATCCTGCCGCGGCGGGTGACCGGCACCCGGCCGGCGTTCCAGCACAAGCTGACCCGGGCGATCAAGCGCGCGCGCTACATGGCGCTGCTGCCCTACGTCGGCCAGTAAGAAGCCCCCGATGACGGCCGGACCCTCGGGGCCGGCCGGACCGCCGACCGATGGCGCTCGGAGGGCGAGCCCGTGACCGCTGACGGTTCCTCAGACCACCCGGTACCCGATGCCAGGCCGCCGCTGCGGCTGCCGCGCCTCGGCGTCGCGGCCTCGGCCGCGGTGTCGCTGCTGCTGTCGGCGAGCCTGGTGGTGGTGGCGCCGGTCGGCCTGCTGGTCGCCCCGCTCGCCGTGGTGCCGGTAGCCCAGTGGGTGGCGGTGGAGCCGCGGCGCGGCCGGCTGGCGTGGGGGGTGGTCTGCGCTGCACTGATTGCGCTCGCGGCCGCCGGGGTCGAGCCCCTCGGCTCGCCGTCGTGGACCTACCTGGCGGCCTACCTGCTGGTGGTCGCACTGCCGGCGGCGAGCCTCGAGCTCTGGCGGCGCCTCGACTGGCGGGAGGGCCGCTGGGCGGCGGTGGCGACCCTGTCCGGCGCGGCGGCGATCCTCGGTGCGGTGGTGGCGGCGGCGTGGCCCATGCCACCGGTTGACGCCATCGCCGGCTGGTTCCGCGACACAACGGCCCAGGTCGAGGCCGCGTACCGCGAGATGGGCGTGGGGACCGGGGAGCTCGAGCTCGCCTTCGACACGGTGGAGTCGGCGGTGCCCTGGATCGCGCCGAGCCTGCCGGTCGCTTACCTGGTGGTGCTGCTGTTCTGGCTGCGAGCACGGGTGCCGGTCCTCGGCTTCCCGATGCCGGTGGCGCCCTTCGAGGGCTACCGCGGCGAGGAGTGGCTGCCGGCCGGCTTCGCGCTGTTCGGGCTCGCCACGCTGCTGCTCGGGGGAAGCGCGCGCTGGTTGGCGCTGAACCTCCTGATCGCGGTGCTCGTGTTGTATTTCGTGCAGGGTTTGGCTATGATCCGGGCCCACGTCGCCCGCTGGATCGGGCGCGGGTGGCTGGTTCGCTGGGCCGTCGCGCTGCTCTGTCTGCAGGGCCCGCTGCCGTTGGTGGTGGCGGCGCTCGGAATCGCGGACGGCTTCTACTCGTTGCGGCCCCGGACCGTCGAAGACGGAGGACATTCATGAAAGTGATCTTGACGGACCACGTTGAGCATCTCGGCGAGCGTGGCGACTCGGTGTCGGTGAAGCCCGGCTACGCCAGGAACTACCTGCTGCCCAAGGGGCTGGCATATCTCGACACCACCGGCAACCGGAAGCTGTTCCAGCAGCAGCAGTCGGGCTGGGAGGCGATGGACTTCGAGCGGCGCTCGGCGGCCGAGAAGGCCGCAGCCGAGATGGCGGGGGTCGAGCTCCAGTTCGAGCGCCGCGCCGGCGAGCGGGACGTGCTCTTCGGCTCGGTCACCGTGGTCGACATCGCCCGCGAGCTCGAGCAGCGCGGTTTCGAGCTCGAGCGGCGGCGGATCCGGCTCGACCAGCCGATCAAGACCCTCGGCACCTCGATGGTCGAGATCACCATCCACCGCGAGATCACGGTGAAGATCCCGGTTCACGTGGTGCGGCCGGGTGACCAGGCCGAGCCCGGGCAGGAGCCGGCCGGCGACACCCTGGCGGCAGAGCCGAGCGCCCCGCAGGCCGGGCCCTCCGGGTCGGATCTGGCGGCCGGCTGACCATGGCCGGCGCGAGCCGGGACGGGGCCAAGGCCGACGCCGCGGGCGGTCGCCCGGGCTGGGCCAGAACCCTGTACCGTCTCACGCCGTGGGGCCTGCGCCGCGCCCTGGACGGGCAGGCCGAGGCGATCGCGAACCTCGCGGCGCGGCTGGATGGCGCCGGGGATCGATTCCTGACTGTCGAGCGGCGGCTCGACGCCGTCGAGGGGGCGATCCGCAGCCTGCAGCGCGAGCTCGGGTTGCTGCGCGACGATCGGCTGGTCGGGGTCGACCGCCGATTCGACGCCCTCGAGGCCTCGCTCCACGAGGCCCACGCCGCGCTGACCGAGGTCAGCGCCACCGCCACGAGCGTCCGCGACGAGCTCGTCCCGGCGGTGGTCGACCGCGGCAACCTGCTCATCGACCGGCTCGCCGGCGAGCTCGACGAGGTCGCGTCGCTGGTCGAGCGGATGCTGCGGGCCGAACCGCTGCCGATGCCGGCTGGCGGTGCAACCGAACGCGGGATCGCCGCCGCTCTCGCCGAGGTCCAGCCACGGCTGCTCGAGGCCTTCCGCGGCGACGAGGAGGAGATCCGGCACCGGCTCGACGGCCTGCTTCCAATCCTGCGCGGGGCGGCGCCGGTGCTCGATCTCGGCTGCGGCCGCGGCGAGCTGCTGCTGCTGCTGCGCGAGGCGGGTGTCGCGGCGAGCGGCGTCGACAGCGACCCGGCCCTGGTCCAGGCGGCGCGCCGCCGGGGCCTTGCAGTCGCCGACGGGGACGCGCTCGCGGCGCTGCGCGCGCTGCCGGAGGGCAGCCTCGGTGCGGTTACCGCCATCCACCTGCTCGAGCACCTCGCGGCCGACGCGGTGCTGCGCCTGCTCGGCGAGGTGCGCCGGGTGCTGCGGCCGGGCGGGGTCCTGATCGCCGAGTGCCCGAATCCGCACACACTGCGGGTGGGCGCCGGCGAGTTCTGGATCGACCCGACCCACCGCCGCCCGCTGCCGCCGGAGACCCTGCGGCTGCTCGCCACCGCGAGTGGCCTCGAGCTCGAGCGGATCGACTACCTGCGCCCCTTCCCGGCCGAGCAGCGGCTCGCCGCCGCGGCGCCCGGCCCGGCCGGCGATCCCGCGCCGGAGGTGGCGGCGCTGTCCGAGCGGATCGACCGGCTCACCGGACGGCTCGACGAGCTGCTGAACGGCCCGCGCGACTTCATGCTGGTCGCCCGCCGGCCGACGGTGGGCTGATTCCGGAGGTTCCGATGAAATGGTGGTTGCTGGCCCTGGTCGCCGTGGCAATGGCTGTCGGTTGTGCCCGCCCCGAGGCCCCCGTCGCGGGAGAGGCGGATGCGCTGTCGGTGGCGCCGGACATCGCAGCCCGGCGCGCCCAGTTCGTGCCCGAGACGCTGAGCGCCGACGTCGGCCACCTCTCAGAGGGTGACCGCCAGGCGCTGCGCCACCTCGTGGTCGCGGCCCGGGCGATGGACGAGATCTTCGCCCTCCAGGCGTGGGCCGGCAATCCGGAGCTCGCCCCGCGGGTCGCCGCCCTCGACGGGCCCGGCGCCGACGCCGCCCGCGACTACTACCGGATCATGGTCGGGCCCTGGGACCGGCTCGTCGACCACGAGCCCTTCCTCGGCGACCGGCCGCGGCCGGCAGGGGCGGGCTTCTACCCCGACGACCTGACCCGGGAGGAGCTCGAGGCCTGGCTGGCCGCGCATCCGGAGGACGCCGAGAGCTTCCGCGGGCTGCACACCGTGATCCGGCGCGACGGGGACCGGCTGGTGGCGATCCCGTACTCGCAGGCCTACCGCGAGCCGCTCGACGCGGGCCGCGGCCGAGCTGCGCGCCGCCGCGGCGGCCACCGACAACGCGAGCCTCCAGCGCTTCCTCGAGCTGCGCGCGGCGGCCTTCGGCAGCGACGACTACTACGAGTCCGACCTGGCCTGGATGGACCTCGACTCGCCCATCGAGGTCGTCATCGGGCCCTACGAGACCTACGAGGACACGCTGTTCGGCTACAAGGCGGCCTTCGAGGCCTTCCTGTGCGTGACCGACCCCGAGGACTCGGCCCGCCTCGAGCGCTTCAAGGGCGAGCTGCCCGCCCTCGAGCGCAGCCTGCCGATCCCGGACGAGCACAAGAACCCCGACCGCGGGGCGGAGTCGCCGATCCGGGTCGCCGACGAGCTGCTCACCGCGGGCGACAGCCGGGCCGGGGTCCAGACCCTGGCCTTCAACCTGCCCAACGACGAGCGGGTGCGGCAGGCGAAGGGCTCCAAGAAGGTGATGCTCAAGAACGTCATGCAGGCCAAGTACGACGGCATCCTGAGGCCGATCGCCGAGCGGGCGATGCCGGCGGAGGACGCGGCGCGGCTCGATGACGAGGCCTTCTTCCAGTTCACCCTCCACCACGAGCTGGCGCACGGCCTCGGCCCGGGCCTGATCGAGGTCGATGGGCGCTCCACCGAGGTGCGGCTCGAGCTCCGCGATCTCTCCTCGGCTCTCGAGGAGGCCAAGGCCGACGTGCTCTCCGTCTACAACATCTACGCCCTCGTCGAGCGCGGCGTCATGGAGCCGGCAGATCCTCGAGCACCTGCCGGCGACCGTCACCGCGGGCTTCTTCCGCTCGACCCGCTTCGGGGTCGCCGAGGCGCACGGCCTCGGGGTGGTGATCCAGACCAACTACCTGCTCGAGAAGGGCGCGCTGGAGGTCACCGGGGGCGAGCGCTTCCGGCCGGTGCCCGAGGCCTTCCTCGGCGCCTTCCGCGACCTCGCCACCGAGATCCTGATGATCCAGGCACGCGGCGACTACCAGGGGGCGCAGCGGCTCGTCGAGCGCTACGGCACAGTCCATCCCGCGATGCAGGCCGTCCTCGACGAGCTCGGCGACATCCCGGTCGACATCGACCCGGTGTTCCCGCTGGAGGGGCTCCAGTGAGGCTTGGCCTCGACGGTAAGGTGGCGGTGGTCGGCGGCGCCTCCGCCGGTCTCGGGTACGCGGTCGCCGAGGCCCTGGCCGGCGGGGGGGCGCGCGTCCTCCTGGTGTCGCGCTCCCAGGAGCGGATCGACCGGGCGGTGGCGCAGCTGCGCGAGCGCTGGGGCGACGGCGTGGCCGGGCTCGCCGCCGACCTCACCGACCCGGCGACGCCCGGCCGGGTGGTGGCCGCGGCGCGCGAGCGGTTCGGCCAGCCGACCATCGTGGTCGCCAACGGCGGCGGGCCGCCCGCGATGGCGGCGGTCGACGCCGGCGCCGACGACCTCGACGCGGCCTGCCGGCTGCTGCTGCTGCCGGTGCAGCGGCTGCTCCGAGCTGCGCTGCCCGGCATGCGCGAGGCGGGGTGGGGACGGTTCGTCGCGATCACCTCGATCGCGGTGCTCGAGCCGCAGCCGGGCCTGGTCCTGTCGAACGCGCTGCGGGCCGCGGTCACCGGCTACCTCAAGAGCGTCGCCGACGAGGTCGCCTGCGACGGCATCACCGTCAACTCGGTCTGCCCCGGCTTCACCGCGACCGAGCGTCTCGATGAGCTGGCCCGGGTGATGGCCGGGCGCCAGGGCGTGTCGCCCGAGGCCGTGCTGGCCGGCTGGGCGGTGCGGGCGCCGGTGGCGCGGCTGCTGCGCCCGGAGGAGGTCGCGGCGGCGGTGGCGTTCCTGTGCTCGGAGCCGGCCTCCGGGATCACGGGCGTGGCCCTGCCGGTGGACGGCGGCTTCCATCGCGGATTGCTCTGAAGCGCCTCGCGGGGCGAGAATCGCGGCTTCCGCGCCCGCTTCCGCGCCCGATCGGTGGGGCAGTGGGGCAGTGCGCCCCGCAGGCCGATGTGCCGGACCTTCACGGAAGAAGCTGACCGCCTGGTACGCGCACAGCAGAACCGCGGAGGACGCTGAGAACGCGGAGAGAGGCCATCGGACCTCCTCCCCGAGATGCCTCTGCGCTCTCGGCGCGCTCTGCGGTTCCATCCGGAAGCTGCAGGGGGGACGGTCACCTGATCTACCCCACGATGATCCCTACGGTCTCCGCGCTCTCCGCGGTTCGAAACGGGCGGGGGACCTCTCGCCCTGCCCCTGCTCAGCCCCTCCGGATTTCGAGCTGGGCATGGCCTCTCGCCGCAGCGTGAGCCATGCCACCAGCGCGGAATCCGGAGGGTAGACATTTGATGTGAAGACGTTCACAATCCGCCGGTGACGGCGCTCGCCGTCAGGGGAGGCTTCAGGGATGCCGACACAGGATCTGACGATTGCCATCGTGGGGTCGGGCGGTGACGGCGTGGTCACCGTCGGCGACTTCCTGGCTCAGGCCGGGGCCCGCGAGGGCCTGCACTGCATGAAGGTCGAGGCCTACGGACCGCAGATCCGCGGCGGTGAGTCGTCCTGCACCGTCCGGATCAGCGCCCGACCCGATCTTCGCCCAGGGCGACCTGGTGGACGTCATGGTGGCGTTCAACTGGGCCGACTTCGCCCGCTTCCGGGGCGAGATCCTGGCGTCGGCCAACGCCGTCGTGCTCTACGAGGCCGACGATCCGACCCCGCGCGAGGAGGTGGAGCCCCACCTCGGCACGACCGAGGGCTCGCGCTGGATCCCGGTGCCGTTCACCAAGCTCGCCAAGGAAACGGCCGGGACGGCCCTGGCCAAGAACATCGTCACCCTGGGCGTGATGACCCAGCTCTTCGGCCTCCCGCGCGAGGGGCTGGTCCAGGCCATCACGAGGAAGTTCTCCGCCAAGAAGGCCGAGGTGCTCGAGTCCAACCTCCGAGGCTTCGCGGCCGGCGAGGAGTGGGCCCGGGACCACGCGCAGAACGTCGCCGACAAGCGCCTGGAGTACACCTCCGGCGAGCCGATGCTGCTGATGTCGGGCAACGAGCTGTCGGCGGTGGCGGCGCTCCACGCGGGGTGCCGCTTCTTCGCCGGCTACCCGATCACGCCGTCGTCGGAGATCCTCCACTTCCTGTCGGAGTGGATGCCGCGGGTCGGCGGCTACCTCATCCAGACCGAGGACGAGCTGGCGGCGATCGGCGCCGTGATCGGCGGCTCCTTCGCCGGGGTCAAGTCGATGACCGCCACCTCCGGCCCGGGCCTCGCCCTGATGACCGAGATGCTCGGCCTCGCGGCCATGGCCGAGGTGCCGGCGGTGATCATCGACGTCCAGCGCGGCGGGCCGTCGACCGGCCTGCCCGACCAAGAGCGAGCAGTCCGACCTCTGGCAGGCGCTGTGCGGGATCCCACGGCGACGCGCCGCGGGTCGTGCTCGCCCCGTCCGACGTCGAGGACTGCTTCCACACCACGGTCGACGGCCTTCAACATCGCCGAGGAGACGCAGCTGCCGGTGATCGTGCTGTCGGACCAGTACATCGCCCAGCGCAAGGAGACCCTGTCGATGCTGACCCTCGACCACGAGGTGGTCGGCCGGCAGGTGCCGACGGCCGAGCGAGCTCGCGCGACTACAAGCGCTACCGCAGACACCAAGCGGGCGTCTCGCCGATGACCTGGCCGGGCATGAAGGGCGGCGAGTACCAGACCAACGGGCTCGAGCACGACGAGGCCGGCACGCCCGAGCTCGATGCACATCGTGCACGAGACGGATGAACGCGAAGCGCTACCGCAAGCTCCGCCAGGTGCGCGACAAGTACAGCTTCTTCCGCACCTACGGGCCCGAGGACGCCGACCTCGGCATCCTCTGCTGGGGCTCCTCGCAAGGGGCCGGTCAAGGAGGCGGTGCTGCGCGCCAACGGCGCGCGGCGAAAAGGTCGCCGCGTTCGTGCCGCAGCTGCTGTACCCGTTCCCGTACCACGAGTTCCGTCGACTTCCTGCGCGAGGTCCGCGACATCGTCATCTTCGAGCTCTCCTACTCGGCGCAGTTCTACAAGTACCTGCGGACCTTCCTCGACCTGCCCGAGGGCCACACCTATCTCTACAAGCGGTCGGGCGGCAAGAACCTGACCGTCGGCCGAGGTCGAGGACAAGATCCAGAAGGTGCTCGAGATCGGCGCCCTGCGCCGGGAGGTGTTGGTATGAGCACGACGGTCCGCGAGCTGCCAAGCTTCAAGCCCGGCGACTACAAGACCGACCTCGAAGCCCGTCTGGTGCCCGGGCTGCGGCGACTTCGGGGTGCTCAACGCCCTCTACCGGGCGATGGCGCAGCTCCAGCTCGAGCCCTGGAACACGGTCATCCTGTCCGGCATCGGCTGCTCGTCGCGGCTGCCCGGGCTACGTCGAACACCTACGGCTTCAACGGCGTCCACGGCCGCGCGCTGACTCTCGCCACCGGCGTCAAGGTCGCCCGCCCCGAGCTGCACGGTCATCGCGGTCGGCGGCGACGGCGACGGGCTCGCGATCGGCGGCAACCACTTCATGCACACGTCGCGCCGCAACCTCGACATGACCTACATCCTGATGGACAACGAGATCTACGGGCTCACCAAGGGCCAGGTCGCGCCGACCACGCCCGACCGGCGACAAGACCAAGTCGACCTTCTGGGGCAACCCCGAGCCCTCCGTCGACCCCTGCGAGCTCGCGATCTCGTTCGGCGCGACCTGGGTCGGCCGCGGCTTCTCGGGCGACGTCAAGGTCACCATCGAGCTGATCGTCGACGCGCATCAGCCACCACGGCTTCGCGTTCCTGAACGTGATGTCCCCGTGCGTGACGTGGCGCGGCGACGACCAGTTCAAGGCCCTCAAGGAGATCCTGGCCTACGTTCCCGAGGACCACGACCGGCAGCAACCGCGCCGCGAGGCCCTCAAGTACACGCGCGAGAAGGACGTCCTGACGACCGGCGTGCTCTACGAGGTGCAGACACCGTCGTTGGTCGACCGCCTCGAGGAAGTGAAGCAGCACGCCATGGCGGGACGCAAGGAGCCGACGACCCGCGAGATCCTCGAGACCTTCTACCCGAGGTTCTGAGGCTCCGGGCGCCGCTGACCGCGGGTCGGCGACGGCGCGTCTCGCGGGTCGAGCCCGCTTGGCGCTGTGATTGCGCCGGCCCTTCGCGCCCCGCCGCGGGCAAGTGACGGCGCGCTGACGATGATCACAAAGGGAGGTACGACATGGCAAAGCTCGAAGGGACGAAGACGCACCACAACCTGAAGGAGGCCTTCGCCGGGGAGTCCCAGGCGAACCGCCGCTACCTGTACTTCGCCAAGGCCGCCGACATCGAGGGCTACCCCGAGGTCTCCGGGCTGTTCCGGGACACCGCCGAGGGCGAGACCGGCCACGCTCACGGCCACCTCGACTACCTCAAGGCGGTCGGCGACCCGGCCACCGACATGGCCATCGAGGACGTCGAGCAGATGCTGGCGTCGGCGGTGGCCGGCGAGACCCACGAGTACACCGACATGTACCCCGGCATGGCCAAGACCGCCCGCGAGGAAGGCTTCCCGGAGATCGCGGACTGGTTCGAGACCCTGGCCAAGGCCGAGCGCTCGCACGCCGGCAAGTTCCAGAAGGCCCTCGACGAGTTCTGATGCCGTCGGCGGGGCGGGCGGTGGCGCGGCCGCCGACCGCCCCAGTTTCGTCGCAGCGAGCTGAGGGCCGGGAGAGGCGAGTGATGACTGAGGACGCCGGCGAGATCCACTTTCAGCCCACGGACGGCGTGAGCTACAACCCGAACGACGCGCTGTACTGGAACCAGGAGGCACTGCACAAGGAGCTGCTGCGCAGCTTCGAGCTCTGCCACTGCGTGCCGGATGTGCTTCAAGTACTGCCAGTGCTTCCCGACCCTGTTCGACGCGATCGACGCGAACGGCGGCGACGTCCGCAAGATCCCGCCTTCGGCCGTGCGCCAGGTGGTCGACGAGTGCTTCCAGTGCAAGCTGTGCTACACCCAGTGCCCCTACACCGTGGCGGAGGGCCACGAGTTCGGCCTCGACTTCCCGCGCCTCATGCTGCGGGCCAAGGCGATCCGGCGACGCGCGAGCGGCATCCCGCTGCGCGACCGGATGCTCGCCGACCCGGACCGGCTGGGCCGGATCGGTACCGCGACCGCGGCCCTCGCCAACTGGGGCAACGGCCTCCGGCTCAACCGGGTGGCGATGGAGGTGGTGGCCGGCATCCACCGCGACAAGAAGCTGCCCCGCTTCGCCAGCCGGAGCTTCGAGAGCTGGTTCCGGCGCCAGACGGGCGGCGCCGAGCTGACCGCCAGCGGCCGCCACCCGGTGGTGCTCTTCAGCACCTGCTTTGCCAACTACAACCGGCCCGACGGTCGGCGAGGCGGCCTTCCGGGTGCTGACCCACAACGACTGCCAGGTCGCCTGCCCGTCGCTCTCCTGCTGCGGCATGCCGGCCCTCGATGCCGGCGACATCGCGCTCGCCCAGCGCAAGGCCCGCGACAACGTGCGCCGGCTGCTGCCGTGGGTCGAGCGGGGCTTCAAGATCGCGGTCGTCAACCCGACCTGCAGCCTGATGATGCGCCAGGAGGTTCCCGAGCTGCTGCGCGGTGAGGACGGCGAGCTGGCTGCCGCCGCGGAGCGGGTGGCCGCCGCGACGCGCGACCTCGGCGAGTACCTCCACGAGCTCCGGGCCGACGGCCACTTCAAGGAAGACTTCCGCAGCACCCCGAACGCGGACGTGGCCTACCACGCCCCGTGCCACCTCAGGATGCAGAACATCGGGTTCCGGGGTCGCGACCTCATGCGGAGGATCCCCGGCGTCAAACCGAAGCTGGTCGCCGAGTGCTGCGGCCACGACGGCACCTGGGCGATGAAGAAGGAGTACTTCGCGCTGTCGCTGAAGAACGGCGAAAAGGCCTTCGAGGGAATGCGGGCGACCGGGGCCGCGCTCTGGACCTCGGACTGCCCGCTGGCCGCCCTCCAGTTCGAGCAGGCCTGCGGCACGACGGTGCTGCACCCGATCGAGGTGCTCGACCGCGCCTACCGCGAGGACGGATTCGCGACCAGGGTGGAGCCGGCAACAGAGGGGTGAGCCGAGGCTGAAACCCTTCGACCGCCGCCGCTTCTCGGGAACGGGGACGGGAACGGGGATTGGCAGGGGCCCTATCACCTATCACGTATCACCTATCACCCGACCGGAAGCGGGCGCGGAAGTGGAAGCGGCATCGGTCGGCGTTCGCCGCGGCCCCGCGGTCCAATCTGCCAGCGCTTTTGGGAGAACGAGCATGCGAGCGATCGGCAAGGACGAGATCCTCTCGAAGGACGAGTACGAGCGGCAGCGACCCGAAATCCGGCGCAGAATCATGACCCTCAAGGCCAAGCGGCGGGTACCGCTGGGCGACCACGCGACCCTCCACTTCGAGACCCGCGACACGATGCTCTACCAGGTGCATGAGATGCTGCGGGCCGAGGACAGCTGGCAGCGTCCGGGCGCGGTGGAGGCCGAGCTCGAGGCCTACAACCCGCTGATCCCCTCAGACGGCGCACTGTCCGCGACCCTGATGATCGAGTACGAGACGCCGGTGGAGCGCGCCCGCCACCTCAGCGAGCTCGTGGGCATCGACCGCCACCTCTGGCTGGCGGTGGGCGACACCCCGCCCCTGCCGGCGCTCCTCGATGCGGCGCAGGCGTCGCCGACCCGCATCTCCTCGGTCCAGTATGTCCGCTGGCCGCTCGACGGCGAGCGGGCCCGCCTGTTGGCGAGCGACGGCACCGTGTTGCGCGTCGTCCTCGACCATCCCCACTACGCGGCCCAGGCGGTGCTCTCCGAGGAGACCCGCCGGGAGCTGGCGAACGACCTGCAGTAGTTGGAAGTCGGAAGTTCCCGCCCGCCCGTGACGCGCAAGGTCTTCGTGGCGGGACTTCGATTTGCGCGCGATTCGGGTGAACCGCGAAGAACGCGAAGGACGCGAAGGGAGATCATCTGACCATGCTTCGTTCGTCTTCGCGCTCTTGGCGTCTTTGCGGTTCAACCGGACCGTTGAACCGCGGAGCTCGCAGAGGACGCGGAGCCAAGTCATCTCACCCATGTCCGCGGCCGTCTCTGCGGTCTCCGTGGTTCAGGTCGGGCGGGGGCCCCATCCCCCAGATCCCAGCCCCCAGATCCTCCCCTGTTGCGGCTATAGTGCTTCCACGATGAACCCAGCCGCGCCTGTCACGATCCCCGTGTCCGCGGTGCTCATCACCCGCGACGCGGCGCGCCACCTCGAGCGCGTGCTGGCACCGCTGTCCTGCTGCGCCGAGATCCTGATCCTGGACTCCGGCTCGCGCGACCGCACCCGCGAGATCGCGGCGGCGCACGGGGCGCGGTGGCACGAGCACCCCTTCGAGGGCTACGGCCCGGCGAAGCGGCGGGCAGTGGCGCTCGCGGCCTTCGACTGGGTGCTCTCGATCGACGCCGACGAGGTGCTCGATGAGCGGTCGGCCGCCGCGCTGGCCGGCGTCGACTGGGGGGCGGCGGACCCCCGCACCTGCTGGAAGCTGCGCCGCCGGCCCTTCATCGGCAGTCGCGAGATCCGGCACGGCGACTGGGCCCCGGACTGGGTGGTCAGGGTCTTCAACCGGCGGCACCACGAGGTGTCGGCGGACCCGGTGCACGAGTCGGTGCGGCCGACCGGACCGGTGCGGCGGCTCGACGGCAGCCTGCTCCACTTCACCGCCGCGGACCTTGCCGAGGTGTTCCGCCCCGACTACTACCGGCTCAAGGCCGCGGCATATCGCCAGCACGGCCGGCGAGCGTCCGCGCCAATGCTCGCCCTGCGGGCGGCCTTCGCCTTCCTGCGCAGCTACCTGCTGCGCGCCGGCTTCCTCGACGGGAGCGCCGGGGTGGTGGTGGCAGTGGCGGCGGCGGCCAACGCGGTCACCGGGCTCGCGCTCGCCGGTGACGAGCTCGGATCGGGACCGGCGCCGGCCACCAGCGTCCGGGAGTGATCGGCCACCGGGCGGCGGCGATCGGCTCGCGACGGCGTCTCATTCCACTCTGGTATCATGAGCCACTCGGAGGACCGCATGTCGGACAAGGGTTCTGGCCTCGGCATCGTCGGCTACGACGGCTACGAGTTCGTGGTGAGCGACCTCGAGCGCAGCCGGCGCTTCTACGCGCAGATGCTGGACGTCGCGGAGACCGCCAGGCTGTCCGACCGCGAGGCCGCCGCACCGCGGCGAGACGGCGTTCCTCTTCGAGGCCGGCAAGGCGAGGTGGACCTGCGTGACGCCCAGCGCGCGCGGCTCGGCCGCTGACCGCTGGCTGCGGCGGCACCCGGACGGCGTCCGCGCGGTGTCGCTTCCGGGTCCGCGACAGCGCGCACGCGCGCCGGGTGCTCGGCGAGCGCGGCGCGACCGTGTGCAGCGAGCTCGCCTCCGCCGAGGACCACGCAGGGCCGGCCCTACCGGTGGTTCGACATCGCGACGCCGCTCGGCGACGTCCGCTTCCGCTTCGTCGAGCGGGCGGCCGACGCGCTGCCGCCCGGCTTCGAGCCGCTCACGGGCGCCGACGCCGGCAACCGCTTCTCGTTCCAGGTCATCGACCACATCACCTCGAACTTCCTGACCATCGAGCCGCACGTGACCTGGCTGCGGGACGTGATGGGCTTCGCGGAGTACTGGCGGGTCCACTTCCACACCGCGGACATCAACCCGGCGACCGGCGGCTCCGGCCTCGCCTCGATCGTGATGTGGGACGCGGAGTCGGGGATCAAGCTCGCCAACAACGAGCCGGTGGCCCCCAACTACGAGGCGAGCCAGATCTACACCTTCGTCGAGGCCAACCACGGCCCCGGGGTGCAGCACGTCGCCTTCCACGTTCCGGCGATCGTCGCCGGCGGTCGACGGGCTGCGCCGCGCCGGGATCGAGTTCCTCGACACGCCGGCCACCTACTACGACATGCTGCCGGAGCGGCTGGCCGCGCAGCGGGTCGATCGCTTCACCGAGAAGCTCGACGAGCTCAAGCGGCTCGGCGTGCTGGTCGACGGCGAGGACGGACCGCTACCTGCTGCAGATCTTCATGGTCGAGGGCGGCGCTGCTGTACGACGACGAGCGCGCGGGCCCGTTCTTCTACGAGGTCATCCAGCGGCGCGGCGCGCGCGGCTTCGGCGAGGGCAACTTCCGCGCGCTGTTCGAGGCCATCGAGCGCGACCAGCAGCAGCGCGACGCCGTCCGCCGCCAGCTCGACGCCGGGGCCGGCTCGTAGCGGGAGTGAGAGTGCAGCCAGCGCTCCACGTGGAGCGATCCCGGAACTGACCGGTGCGAGCGGAAGTTTCGCCTCGTTCGCCACGGAGGGAGGCAGGGGGCCATGATCCACCGCCTGCAGCGAGGGATCGTACCGGACAAGCCGCACACCGCGTTCGAGGTGGACGGCCGGCTCGCCTACGAGCACTGCGTGACCCGCAAGGGTTTCGAGGGCATCTTCACCATCCAGTACCACCGCCAGGCCGCCGCACTGGGTGGAGCGCGCGGAGGCCCTCGGCACGTCACCCCGGCTGGGCCGAGCCGCGGCCCGCTCGAGACGCTGCGGCGCTGCCACTACCTGACGGCTCAGCTCGCCGAGGCGGCGACCCCGTTCCTGGGCCGGCGGCTGCTCATGGCCAACGCCGACATCGGCGTCTGGGTTGGGCGCCCGAGCGCCGGCGACGCCACCCTGGTCGCCAACGCCGACGGCGACGAGCTGACGCTTCGTGCACGCGGGGTCGGGCCGGCTCGAGTGCCCGCTCGGCGTGCTCCGCTTCGCGGCGAACGACTACGTCTACGTGCCGCGCGGCATGCCCCACCGCTTCGTGCTCGACGGCCCGGCCCACCTGCTCACCATCGAGGCGCGCAGCCCGCTGCGCATCCCGAGCCAGTACCGCAGCGACGAGGGCCAGCTCAGCATGTACGCGCCGTACACCCACCGCGACTTCCGCGAGCCGGAGTGGCCGGAGGGCGGACCCGAGGCGCTCGGCGCCCCGCGCCGGCTGATCGTGCAGAGCGGCGGCGCGCTCACCGCCTTCGAGCTCTCCCACGACCCCTTCGACGTCGTCGGCTGGGACGGCCAGCTGTGGCCCTTCGCCTTCCCGATCCTCGCCTTCCAGCCGAAGACCGGCCTCGTGCACCTGCCGCCGACCATCCACACCACCTTCGCCGGCGCGGGCTACGTGGTCTGCTCCTTCGTGCCGCGCGCGGTCGACTTCCACGAGCGAGCGATCCCGTGCCCCTACCCGCACTCGTCGCCCGACTGCGACGAGATCCTCTTCTACGTCGACGGGAACTTCATCAGCCGCAAGGGCGTCGGGCCGGGCTCGATCTCGCTCCACCCGCGCGGCTTGCCGCACGGCCCGCACCCCGGGACCTACGAGGCCTCGATCGGCGCAAAGCGGACCGAGGAGCTGGCGGTGATGGTCGACACCTTCAAGCCGCTGCTGCCGACCGCGCACGCCGCGGCGATCGAGGACGAGGGCTACAACCTGAGCTGGGTGAAGTAGCTCGGCGCGCGCAGGGCGGAGGACACCCGCGTGCATGGTGCCACCGGCATGGCTGGCCTTCCTCCGCCTTGCGCGCGCCGAGACGGATGTGCTGCGCGCATCCTGAGATGAGGACTTGAAGCCGCAGCCAGCCCGCAGTCATGTTCAATGCGAGTGCCCGGGCCGCCGCTCTGGTGAGAGCTGTCAACCAATTGGGGCGGCCGCCGAACTGGCGAAACGCCATACTCTCCCTCAACAGACACCCCGTCCTGCCCGCCCCTGTTCCGTCCATTGGTCTCGTTCCCGCTCGCGGTTTGGCGAAGATCCCGGTCCGGCGTCAGGAGATCAACTTCTTCGCAAAGGTGCCAGCATTAAGGTGCCAGGTACGGTGGTTGATATTATGATGATCGCACGCTCTGTCCTGGGAGGAATCGAGTGGGACGAAGCCCGAGGATCCTCATCGAGGGTGGGATCTACCACGTCTACAATCGGGTGTCGCGCGGCGAGCACGCCTTCCGCGACGAGGCCGAGGCGGAGCGGCTGCTGAAGCGGCTTTCCGAGACCAAGCGCCGCGACGGCTTCCAGGTTCTCGCTTGGTGCCTGATGTCCAACCACTACCACCTCGCACTGCGCATGGGTGAGGTGCCCCTGTCCCGCACGATGCGGTCCCTGAATCACAGGTATGCGCAGAGCTTCAATGGACGCCACCGGCTGGTCGGCCCGTTCTGGCAGGGCCGCTACCGTTCGAAGCTGGTGGAGGACGGAGCCTATCTGCAGCAGCTGATCCTCTACATCCATCGCAACCCGGTGACGGCCGGCGTGGTGAAGGACCCGGCGGGCTACCGGTGGAGCGGGCACGGCGAGGTGCTTCGTGGGAGGGGCGGACGAGGACTGATCGACGTAGACGAGACCCTGGCGGCCTTCGAGCCGACGAGGCGAGCGGCACTGGCTCACTACCGGCGCGCGATGGCGGCAGCCGAGGGAGAAGAGTGGATGGGCGAAGGCCCTGGGCACTTGCCGTGGTGGCGGCTGGGACGGCCGTCGAGGAAGGAGGAGGGCGAGCTCGATCTCGACACGGGTCGGCCGCTGATCGGGATGGACGGGCGAAGCACCGTGGTGCCGCGGCCACGGGTCGAGCTCGACAAGCTGCTGATGTGTGGCGCGAGGCGTCTGGGTTTGACGCTCGGCGATCTTCAAAGCAGGCAGCGGTCGCCGGTAGTGGTGAAGGCGCGAGAGGTGGTGGCGTGGGTGGCGGTCGTGTTGTACGGGCACCAGGTGAACGAGGTCGCAAGGGGGCTCGAGAAGTACGTCGAGACGGCAAGTCGGCTGGTGAGTCGAGCGGCGGCGAGGCGGGTGGAGGACGAGGGCTTCAGAGCGTTGGTAGATGCGGTCGACGCCGCCGTCATCGGCAGCTTCGGCGAGCGGTGAGGGCCACGATGCCGACAGCCAGTGAACAAAACATCAACCACCGTACCTGGCACATTTTCATTCTAACCCGCGCCGCAGCCACGGAGGGAGTCGGCGAGCTGCTGACCGGCACGAAGACCGCAGAATGGCCATGAGAGGTTTTCAAGCATGCCGGAGTTGAGGTTTGACGAGCAGGCTCTGATCGAGCATCTCCGCCCGCTAACCCCTGCGCTGCGGGTTGCCTTTGCAGCCGCATGTGCCGAGCGGCAGCTCCCTGCCTATTGGGCATTCCATGCGAGAACGCAGAGAGGAGACCCGCAGGCCCTCGCCGATATCCTCGACCGACTCTGGCGGGACCTGGCCGGGGACCAGATGTCATCGTCGCAAATCGCCGCGGCCCTTCAACGCTGTATGGCGCTCATTCCCCGAGAGGATGAGGGGCCCTGGGTCGCCGAACAGGCGTACGCCGAAGACGCCGCCGCGGCTGTAGCGTATGCACTTCGTGCGCGGTCGAACGGCGACGAACGGGAAGCAGCCTGGGCGGCGAGGAGGGCGTATGACGCGTTGAACCACTTCGTCATCAACCGCCTTGGGCTCTCGCCGGGAACGCCAGATGGGGAGGAACAGATCGCGATCAACCCCCTCGTTCAGGATGAGCTTCGTCGGCAGGAGAGAGATCTCGGTGAGATGAAGCGTGCGGGGAGTGCTGAGCCGGTCCTCTCTCTTGTTGCCGAGACCCGAGTCAGAGCACAGCAGGAAGCCAGTGCCTTCTTCGGCCAGAGCCTGTAGAGGCGTCGGCGCTTCGTACATCCGAGATTGACGTCAGCCACCGTCGGCTCACGGAGCGCTCTTCGATGCAGCGCTTCTTGATAGAGGATCTCTACTCGCTGTAGCCCGCTCGCGGCACGCGCCTAGCCGATCGGGGCGGCAGCCGGGTCGCCAGCGAGGCGGACCATGTCAGCGTGGCGCGGAAAGCCGAGCAGCATCGCGAGCACGGCTGCGGCTGACAGGGCGAGGCACCACCGCAGGTCGCCGGTGAGCAGGGAGATGACGAGGCCGATGATGGCCGCGCTCTCGCGCATCGCGAAGCTCGCGATCGCGGCCGTGCGGTAGGAGGCGAGGCGCTCGGCCGGCGTCGGCCGCGCGGCCGCGCCGCGCTTCAAGGCGGCCCACACCGCCTGGGCGGCGGCGAGCAACGCGATGCCGACGGCCGCGAGCGCCCAGACCAGCATCGCCGGCAGCCCGCTGCCGCTCGCATCGGCACGCTGGCCGGCGACCATCCACGCGACAGCGACGTAGAAGGGAATCGACGCCAGGATCGCGAGGCAGACGACGATGGTGACCCAGGCCGACGCGTCGACGAGGGAGGGGGATGCCGTGTTCACCTGGACCTCCTCGCAGTGTCTGCCGCATCCTAGCATGCGGGCGGATTCCGTCCGCGCGCCGCCCACCGTGCAGGGTCGCTCGCGCCACTCGGGCGGCGGGCTCGGCGAGGCGCGGCGCCGCTCCCGACGTCGTATGATGTGTCCGATGTTGAGCATCCAGCGCAGGACGGCGGTTCAGCTCGCGCCCGGGCTCATTGCCTTCCTGATCGCGATTCTGTCGGTGGCCGACATGTTCCTGCCGCGGCCGTACGACGGGGTCGTGCTCGAGTCGGACACGCCCCAGGCGCGGGTGGTCCGGCAGGTGGTGCCGGGCTCGGGGGCGGACCGCGCCGGCATCCGCCCGGGCGACGTCATCGTCGGCGTCGACCGGACCTTCCTCGACGACAAGATCAATGCCCAGGAGCTCCTCAACCGCCATCGCTTCGGCGAGCGGGTGGCGTACCTCATCCGGTCCGGCGGCCACATCTTCGAGGTCGAGGTCGAGCTGGGCCGGCGCACCGTCGGCGACGCCTCCTACCTGCTCGCCTGCCTGCTCGGGCTCATCTTCTTCCTGGTCGGCTCCTTCGTCGTGGTGCGCCAGCCGAGGCTGCCGGCGGCGCGGGTCTTCGCGACGATGTGCAGCCTGTTCATGCTCTTCCTGGTCTGCCGCCTGCGCCCGGCCTCCTACTCCTGGGTGGACTCCCTGGTTCTGACCACGGGCACGGTGGCGCTGCTCTTCCTGCCGGCCGCGTTCCTGCACTTCTTCCTGATCTTCCCGCGCCCGATCTGGGAGTGGCGTCGCGACCCGATCGCCGGAGTGCTCGGGTGGATCAACCAGTGGAGCCGGCGGATGGTGCCGATCTACCTCCTGCCGCCGGCGGTCTACGTGGCGACCGTGGCCTGGTCGACGCTGAGCCACCGGGACCTCGCCCTGATCAGCGGCGCGCCCGCCGCCAACTGGTGGGTGATGGTCGCATACATGATGCTCGGGCTGGGCGCGCTCTTCCTCGCCTCGCGCCACCTGCCCGAGGTCCAGCTGCGCCGCGGCGCGGGATTGGTCTTCCTGGGGACCCTGTTCGGTGTCGTGCCGTTCTTCGTGCTCGCGGTGGCCTTCCCGTCCTTCCTCCACACCGAGCGCTTCCTGTTCTACGGCGTGGTGCCGCTGGTCCTGGTGCCGATCACCTTCGCCTACGCCATCATCCGGTTCCAGCTCCTCGACATCCGGGTCATCCTCCGCAAGAGCCTCCTCTACACCGTGTCGACCGCGCTGGTGACCGCGGTCTACGCGCTCGGCATCGCCTCCTTCAACGTGCTCTTCCGGGGCACCGACCTCGCGGCGTCGCCCTTCTTCCCGGTGGTGTTCGCCCTCGCCATCGTGCTGCTCTTCGAGCCGCTGCGCCACCGCGTGCAGGGCCCGGTCGACCGCTTCTTCTTCGCCGAGCGCCTCCGCCTCCAGCGCGCAATGGTCGACATGGGCGAGGCCTTCACCAGCGAGTTCGAGATCGAGCCGGTGGTCAGCCAGCTCGTGGAACGGCTGCCCGCGCTGCTCGGCGTGCGCTTCGCCGCCCTCTACCTCGTCGATCGCCAGCGCCTGGTGCGCGCCGCCGGTCCGTCGCAGCTGCCGCAGGAGCTGCCGAGCCTGAGCATCCTGTACGACCACCTCCGGCGGCAGGGATCGCTCGTCCGGCTCGATGCGCTGGCGCCGCTGCGCCTGCTGTCAAGGGAGGTCCACGAGATCGGCTCGGAGCTCGCGGCGGCGAACGTCGAGGTGATCGGCCTGCTGGCCTCGACCCGGCGGACCGTGGGCATTATCGTGCTGTCGGGGACCACCGGGCAGACGACCCTCGAGCAGGAGGAGCTGGACCTCCTGCGTGGGCTTCTCAATCAGGCGTCGATCGCCCTCGAGACCCACCTCCTGCTCGACGAACGGGCCCGCCAGGCCGAGTTCGACCGCGAGCTCAAGATCGCGGCCTCTATCCAGGCCTCGTTGCTGCCCTCCTCGGTCACGACCGCCGCCGGCTGGGACCTGGCCGCGGTCTGTCGCCCGGCGCGCGAGATCGGCGGCGACTTCTACACCGAGCTGCCCGGGCCCGCCGCCGGTGAGCGGGCGCTCGCCTACGGTGACGTCTCCGGGAAGTCGATCTCGGGCGCCCTGATGATGATGGCGGCCCACGAGGTGCTCCACTCGCTGGCTCTCACCCACCGCGACCCCGAGGAGCTCCTGCGGCTGGCCAACTCCCGACTCCACGCGCTGCGCCGGCGCGAGCGCGGGGCCCACGGCGGCAGCTTCGTCGCCCTTGGCTACCTCGCCTTCAGTCCGGAGTGCGGCACCCTGCGCTACAGCTTGGCCGGACAGCCGCCGCCGCTCATCCGCCGCGCCGCCGGGTCCATCGAGGCGCTGAGGATGCCGGACCACCGGGTCCCGCTCGGCGCGCTGCGCTTCGGGGGGCACGAGGTGCTGACGGCCTCGCTCGCGCCCGGCGACCTGCTGCTCGCCTACTCCGACGGCGTTGTGGACGCGGTGTCGCCCGACGGTGAGTTCTTCGGCGAGGAGCGCCTGATACGGGTCCTCGACGAGTGCCCGGCCGAGCCTGCGCAGGCGGTGAACTGGGTGATCGAGGCCCTCGAGGGCTTCACCCGCGGCCACACGCCCTACGACGACGTGACCCTGGTGATCGCCCGCCGCAGCGTCTGAAGCAATCTGCCGGCGGTGATCAGCCGCGCGGCGCGCACAGGCTGCGGCAGAAGGCCGCGAAGCCGAGGGTCATCACCCGCAGCCGGTCGAGCAGCTCCGGGTCGCTCAGCTTCCCGGTCGCGTCGAGGAGGTCGCCGATCCCCGGCAGGAACACCCGTCGGCCGTAGAGGTGGGCGTGGCGGTACGCGAACACCATCTCGAGCTGCTCGACCGCCCGCAGCGCTCCCCAGCGGCCATTGGACACGCCCACGAAGGCGGCTGGCTTCTCGTGCAGGCTCTCGGGGAAGCGCAGCATGTCGATGAACAGCTTCAGCGCGCCAGGGTAGGAGCCGTTGTACTCGGGCACCACGGTGAGGACGCCGTCGGCGGCGAGGATCGCCCGCTGGAAGGGCTCGAAGCTCACGGGCTTGGCGATGTAGGACGAGGGTGCGAACAGCTCCTGCGGGAGCTGGCCGAGGTCGAGGAGTTGCTCCGGCTCGCCCGCGTCGCGCAGCACCTGTTCGACCGCATTGGCGACGGCCAGGGTCCGCGCACCTGGACGGTTGGTCCCCGAGATGACGACGATCATGGGCGAATGGTAGCAGGGTGCTGGGGCAATTCATGACAGACGCCCCCGCCCGGCTTCGTGCCCGTCTCCGTCTCCGTATCCGTCTTCGAGACGGACGGTTCGATCGGCAGCGAGCAGCACCGGGCACGGAGACGGGCACGGGCACGGAAGCGGGCGCGGAAGCGGAAGCGGGTGGGGGCTATCCCCCAGATCCCAGATCCTAGCCCCTGGTAGGGTGGAGGCTACAATGCCGGCAGGAGGCCGACGTGACTCGACACCGAATGCTCTCGCTCGCGCTGTTGCTGCTGACGTCACCACTGGCGGCGGCCGGCGGCTCGACGACCCGCCACGAGATCCAGGCGCGGCTCGACCCTGCCGCCGGCACCATCGCCGTGGTCGACCGGATCACCCTTGCGCGCGATCTTGCCGAGGACGCGGCGGGCGGCTACCGCTTTCTGCTCCACGCCGGCCTGGCGCCCGAGGTGGAGGGTGAGGGCTGGCAGCTCGAGCGCGTGGCCGAGGAGGTCGGCGCCGCTTTCCTGGGGATCAACGCCAGCTCGGAGACCGCCGGCGCCGAGGTGCCGCTCGAAGGCTGGCGTCTGCGCGCCGGCGACGGCGCCGGGCAGCCGGTCGTGCTCCACTACGGCGGCGTCATCCGCCACGAGCTGGCGACCAGCGGCGAGGAGTACCAGCGCAGCTTCTCGGAGACGCCCGGCCTCATCGGACCGGACGGCGTGTTCCTCGCCGGGGCCAGCTACTGGCTGCCGATCTTCGGCGAGCAGCTGGTGACCTTCGAGCTCGAGGTCAACGGCCTGCCAGCCGCCCTGGGACGTGGTGAGCCAGGGCCGGCGGACTCGCCACGAGCTGGCGGCGGACGGCACCAGGACAACGGTCTGGTCCTCGAGAGCCCGACCGAGGAGGTCTACCTGGTGGCCGGCCCGTGGCACGAGTACTCCGACACGGCGTACGACGTCGAGGTGCTCGCGTTCCTGCGCGACGACGATCCGGCGCTCGCCGGCAGCTACCTGCGAGGCCACCCGCCGCTACCTGAGGCTCTACGAGAGCCTGCTGCCGGCCTACCCCTACCCGAGCTTCGCGCTGGTGGAGAACTTCTGGGAGACCGGCTACGGCATGCCGGGCTTCACGCTGCTCGGGCCGCGGGTCATCCGCTTCCCGTGGATCCTGACCTCGTCCTATCCCCACGAGCTGCTGCACAACTGGTGGGGCAACTCGGTGTACGTGGACTTCGACGGCGGCAACTGGTGCGAGGGCCTGACCGCCTACCTGGCCGACCACCTGTTCGCCGAGCAGCGCGGCGAGGCGGCGACCTACCGGCGAGCGACCCTGAAGAAGTACACGCGACTTCGTGTCGTCGGGCAACGACTTCCCGCTCGCCGAGTTCCGGTCGCGGCGGTCGGCGGCCTCCGAGGCGGTCGGCTACGGCAAGAGCTTGATGGTCTTCCACATGGTGCGCCGGGCGGTCGGCGACGAGGCCTTCCTCAAGGCGACTGTCGCGCTTCTTCACGAGCACACGTTCCAGCGGGCGTCCTTCGACGACCTCGCCGGCGGCCGTCGGAGGCCGAGACCGGCGGCGACTGGCGGCCGTTCTTCGCCGCCTGGACGAGCCGCGCGGGCGCGCCCCAGCTCGAGATCGCCGGAGGTCGCAGCGCGGCCGTCGGGAATCCCGAGCTGCCGTGGACCAGGTCGCGCTCGCCCTCCGGCAGACCCAGGCCGGAGAGCCCTTCACCTTCACCGTGCCGGTGGCGGTGACCGTCGAGGGCCGGGCCGAGCCGCTGTGGGTCGAGGCCGGGTCCTGCCAGCCGCGACTGCGTCGTCGAGATCCCGTGCCCGGCGCGGCCGCTGCGCCTCGACGTCGATCCGGCCTTCGACGTGATGCGGCGGCTCGACCCGCTCGAGGTGCCGCCGGCGCTGTCGACGGTGCTTCGGCGCGGCCGAGCCGCTCTACGTGCTGCCGGCGGCGGCGCCTGAGGCCGAGCTGGCGGCCTGGCGCGAGCTGGCCGCGGCCTGGGCGAAGCCCGGCCAGCCCGCGGATCGCGCTCGACAGCGAGCTCGCCGCGATGCCGGAGACGGCCGCCTGGATCCTGGGCTGGAGCAACCGCTTCGCGGCGCGAGCTCGCCGGCCGGCTCGCGGAGCACGGCGTCGCGCTCGACGGCGCAGGCCGTGCGCCTCGGGGCGGAGAGCCTCGCGGCGCGGCGACCACTCGCTGGTGCTGGTCGCGCGCAGCGCGGCGACCCGGCGGAGGCCATCGGCTGGGTCGCCGCCGACCCGGTCGCGGCCGTTCCCGGGCCTGGCCCGCAAGCTGCCCCACTACACCAGGTACTCCTACCTGGCGTTTCGCGGGCGACGAGCCCGAGAACGTCGCCAAGGGGCATGTGGCAGCCGCCTGGCTCGCCCCTGGTGCGCAACGCTCGGCCGACGGCGAGCTGCCGCCGCTGCGCGCTGCCGTCGCGCCCGCCGCTCGCCGAGCTGCCGCTCGATCTTCGACGCCGCCGACCTCGAGCTCGTCGGTGATCCGGCTGTCCGAGCTGCGGCATCGAGGGGCGCGGCCTCGGCTCGCCCGGGCTCGACGACGCCACCGCCTGGGTCGAAGGCGCAGTTCGCGAGATCGGCCTCCAGCCCGCCGGCGACGACGGCTTCCGCCAGAGCTGGAGCTGGACCGGCGGCGAGCCCGAGCGGCCGATGACGCCTGGTCAACCTGGTGGGCCGGCTCGCCGGGAGCGATCCGGCGCTGGCCGACCAGCCGGTGCTGGTCCTGGCCCACCTCGACCACCTCGGTCGCGGCTGGCCCGACGTGCGGGCCGGCAACGAGGGCATGGTCCACCCCGGCGCCGACGACAACGCGTCCGGGGTCGCGGTGCTGCTCGAGCTGGCCCGCAGCCATGGCGGCGGAGCCGCCGCGGCCGCGGCCGGTGCTGTTCGCGGTGGTCACCGCCGAGGAGGCGGGCCGGCTCGGCTCGCGGCACCTGCTCGAGCGGCTGCGCGCGCCGGCGCACGCCGCTCGCCTGCGTCAACCTCGACACGGTGGGGCGGCTCGGCGGACGGCAAGCTCTACGTCCTCAACACCGACTCGGCGCGCGAGTGGCGCTTCCTCTTCATGGGCGTCGGCCACACCATCGGGGCGCACGATCGAGGTCGTGGCCGAGCCGCTCGACAGCTCGGACCAGGTGAGCTGCCTCGAGCGCCGGCGTGCCCGGCGGTCCAGCTCTTCACCGGGCCCAACGCGGACTACCACCGGCCGACCGACACCGCCGACCGGATCGACGGCAAGGGCATGGCCGTGGTGGCGGAGGCGGCCCACGAGGCGGTGGCCTACCTGGCCGGAGCGGACCGAGCCGCTGACCGTGACGATCGCCGGGCGCCGCCGGCGACGGCGCCGGCGGCGGCGCGGCGAGCCGCGCCGGGTCAGCCTCGGCACGATGCCGGACTTCGCCTTCGCGGGGCCCGGCGTGCGGGTGCAGGAGGTCATGCCGGGCTCGCCGGCCGCCGCGGCCGGGATCCGCGCCGGCGACGTGCTCGTCGCCCTCGACGGCGCGCCGATCGCGGACCTGCGCGGCTACTCCGCGGCGCTCAAGGCCCAGCAGCCGGGCGACACGGTGGAGCTGACCGTGCGGCGCGACGGTGAGGAGAAGGTCCTCACGGCGACGCTCGCCGAGCGTTGATCGACGGGGAACGCCCGGGCGGCTCGGGATGCCAGTCGTGTGCAGGCGAAAGCGCGACGGTGGCATCCGGCGCGGGCTGCGCCCGCCCGCCGACCCTCGTGGTCGGCTGGCGGAGTCACGCGGCCTCCCCTCCGGAAACGTCTTCAGAAGGCTCAGATGACAGGTGAGGGGCCGCCGCCGATCAGGCACGGAATGAGAGGCGGCGACAGACCGTTGCTGCCGTCGAGGCCCGCTCTGTGGCGGGGGACGGAGGGCTGATGATCACCTTCACTGAGGCTGCGAAGACAAAGGTGCGCGAGTACATGGACCAGGCCACGCAACGGCTGCATCGGCCTGCGCATCATGGCCGACCGCCTGGGCCGCCACCACTTCCGCTACAACCTGACCCTCGTGCTCGAGGGCGAAACCTACGACCGGGACCTCGCGCTCGATCAGGGCACCTTCACCGCCTGGGTGGATCCGACGAGCGCGGAGCTGCTCGAGGGCGCCACCGTCGACTTCGTGTCCGACTTCTCGGGCGCCGGCTTCCGCTTCGACAACCCGCAGGCTGTGGTGCACTGGGAGGATCCGGTCGCCGAGCGGCTGCAGCGGGTGCTCGACGACAAGGTGGCGCCGGCGGTGGGCGGCCATGGCGGCTGGGTCGAGCTGCTGGCGGTTGACGGCGACGCCGCCGTCATCGAGTTCGGCGGCGGCTGCCAGGGCTGCGGCATGTCGCAGGTGACCCTCAAGGAGGGGATCGAGCGGATCATCCTCGACGAGGTGCCGGAGATCCGCCGGATCGTCGACGGCACCGACCACGACGCCGGCTCGAGTCCCTATTACACCCGCTGAGCCGACAGCTCAGCGGGTATCAGATCCCGCCGCCGTTCTCGAAGGCCTCGACGCTCGGGCGGGCCTGCGAGATGCGGCTGCCGGGAGGCACGCTGCGGGTCAGCCAGACGTTGCCGCCGATGATCGATCCGGCGCCGATGCGGACGCGGCCGAGGATGGTGGCGCCGGAGTAGATGACGACGTCGTCCTCGATGATCGGGTGGCGCTCGATGCCCTTGATCGGGTGGCCCCGATCGTCGCGCGGAAAGCTCTTGGCGCCGAGGGTCACGCCCTGGTAGATCCGCACCCGGTCGCCGATGACGCAGGTCTCGCCGATCACCACGCCGGTGCCGTGGTCGATGAAGCATCCGCTCGCCGATGCGCGCGCCCGGGTGGATGTCGATGCCGGTGCGGCTGTGGGCGTCCTCGCTGATGATCCGCGGGATCAGGGGGACCCCGAGGAGCTGGAGCTCGTGGGCGATGCGGTGGCTGGTCAGCGCGAACACGCCCGGATAGCAGAAGATCGCCTCGGCCGGGCTGGGCGCCGCCGGGTCGCCCTGGTAGGCGGCGAGCGCGTCGAGCGCGAGCCGGCGGCGCAGCTCGGGCAGTCGCTCGAGGAAGCGGGCGGTCACCCGGCGCGCCTCGGCGGCGCACTCGGCCGGGACCCGGTCGTCCGGCGAGCGCTCGCAGGCGAAGCACAGCCCGCGCTGGATCTCGTCGATCATGATCACGGCGACGCGGTCGAGGGTGGCTCCGGCGTGGAACGACAGGCTCGCCGCGGTGATGTCGCGGTTTCCGAAGAAGCCCGGGAACAGGACCGAGCGCAGCAGCTCGACCATGTTCACGATCTCGGTCCTGGACGGCATGTGGTGGCCGTGGTAGGTCCGCCCGAGCGGCACCGCGAGCGAGTCCGCCTGGGCGGCGAGGGCCTCGACGACTCGCGGCAGCAGCTCGCCGATCTCCCCCGGCAGATGATGGTCGCCAATCAGCGGCAGCTTCTCCATGCTCGGATGATCCCCGAGGCTGGGCAACAGCGCTGAGCGGGAATTCGTTCCGGAGAGCTCAGTAGCCGCGGGCGGGCGAGCCGCGCCTGGCGGAGCGCGTCGTCGACAGCGCGGACGAGCGCAGGCGATCGTCGCCCGCCTGGTGGCAGATCTTGTACTTGCGTCCGCTGCCGCACCAGCAGCGGTCGTTGCGGCCGAGGCTGGGCACGGGCGCCGTCTCGGTGCCGGCGATCAGTCGTTTGAAGGCGTCACGAAGGGTCATCTCGAAGTCCTTGAGAGTCGAACGCTGACCATGACGGCAGCATTCCACCATATTCGGCCAATAGTGTAGTAATTGTCCTTCCGGCCGTCAACTGGTCACAAAAGGTCACGACGCCGGTGGAAACCCGTCGAATCCCAGCAGCTCTGCGATCCGGAGGCCGATCTCGGTGTTGTCGAGCACGCCGGCAAAGCGAGCCGCGCCCGGACCGAAGGCGAAGAGCGGCACCCAGGTGTTGAGATGGCCATCGTCGAGCCAGTCCAGCTTCGCCGCTCCCTCGTCGAAGTCGCCGTGGGTGATGGCGAGCCCGGCGGTGTCGTGGTCGGCGGTGACCACCACAAGGGTGTCGCTGCGGGCAGCCGCGTACTCGAGGATCACCCGCAGTGCCTCGTCGAGCTCGGCCAGCGCTGCGACCGTGGCGTCGACGTCGTTGTCGTGGGCCGCCTCGTCGGTCTCTTCGTTCTCCACCACCAGCAGGAAGCCACCCGCGCGGTCGCCGAGCAGCTCGAGCGCGCGGCGCGTGGACTCGGCGAGCGGCGGCCCATAGGCGCTGCGGCTTCCGGGCCGGGCGGGGAGGAGGGCGAGCAGCGGCGCCGGGGCGCTCGCGAGGGCAGCGGCGTCGCGGACCACGGTGAAGCGCGCGCCGGCCACGGCCTCGGCGTCGCGCACCAGCTCCAGGTAGTCAGGCTGCCGCGCCGCCTTGGCCGAGCGTCGCCAGTCGCCGCCGATGAGCACGGTCGCGTTCGAGGCGAACAGCTGCTCCAGGATCGTTCGGTACTCCTCGCGGTGCCCGGCATGGGCGAGGAAGGCGGCGGGCGTGGCATCAGCCAGGCCTGCGGTCGTGACCACGCCGGTGGCCATGCCGGCGGCAGCAGCGGCCTCGAGCAGGGTGAGCGGCGCGCTGCCGTCTGGCTGCTGTGAAACCGCCTTCTCGGGGGTCTTCAGCCCGGTGGCCATCGCGGAGGCGGCGGCGGCCGAGTCCGTGACCAGCGTGTCCGCGGCCCAGGTGCGCACCAGGCCGACGACCGGCGCGCGCTCGATCGCGAGCCCACCCGCAGGGCCGCGGACCAGCGCCGATACCGCGCTGAGGTGGCCCAGGCCCATGCCGTCCCCGATGACGAGGACGATGCTGCGTGGCGCGAGGTCGGTCGCGGGCGGCACCGCCAGATCTGCCGGACGGCTTGGAGCGATCGCCCGGTGGTCCGGCACCGGGAAGCTGCGATGGTCCGTCCCGATGATGCGGACCGCTGCCAGCACCGCGATGGTGGTCGCCGCCATCGCCAGCAGCAGCGCGATCGAGGATTTCAGGCGCAACGGCATCGCACCTCCCGGCGAGGCTATCGTAGCGTGTCGGATGTCCGGCGGCCGAACCGCCACTCCCGAGGTCTGTTCGGGACGAACGCCCGCGGCTCAGCTCGCTGGCTGGGTGACGGCCTGCTCGGCCTGCAAGGCAGCACGCGCGGCGATGGTGTGGCCGGGGCGGTCTGTCGTCCTCGACGCCGCCCCCAGCGCGGCCAGCCCGTCGTCAAGGCGATCGAGCGCCGCATCGACCTCGTCGGCGGTGACGTTGAGGCAGGGGCGGAAGCGCAGCGACCGCGGCCACGAGGAGAGAGTCGCCAGCCCGCGCTCCCACAGCGCCGCCCGCAGCCGGTCACGCACGTCGGCCGACGGCAGGGTGAAGGCACTGAACAGGCCGCGGCCGCGCACGTTGGACATTGCCGGGTGGCGGGACGACAGCTGCCGGAGCCCGTCCAGGAAGCGCTCGCCCATGAGGGCGGCGTTGTCGACCAGCTGCTCGTCGTCGATGATCTCGAGGTACTTGACGCAGCGCACCATGTCGGCGAGGTTGCCGCCCCAGGTCGAGTTGATCCGTCCGGGGGTGGCGAAGACGTTGCCGGCGACCTCGTCGATCCTCGCCGAGGCCATGATGCCGCAGACCTGAGTCTTCTTCCCGAACACCAGGATATCTGGATCGACACCGAAGTGCTGGTAGGCCCACATCTTGCCGGTGAGGCCGACGCCGGTCTGCACCTCGTCGAAGATGAGCAGGGCGTCGTGGCGGTCGGCGAGCCGGCGCAGCTCGGCGAAGAACTCGGCCCGGAAGTGGTTGTCGCCGCCCTCGCCCTGGATCGGCTCGATGATGATCGCGGCGATGTCGTCCGGGTGGTCGGCGAAGGCGCGCTCGATCTCGGCGACCGCCTGGCGCTCGAGGGCGGCGGTGTGCGCCTCGATCTCGGGAGTGATCGGGAAGCTCAGCTTGGGGTTGGTGATCCGCGGCCAGCCGAAGGTCGGGAAGCCCTCGGTCTTGACCGGGTCGGTGTTGGTCAGCGACAGGGTGTAGCCGGTGCGACCGTGGAAGGCCTCGCGGAAGTGGATGATCTGGGTGCCGCGGTCACCGCGCCCGGCCGCGAGGTTGCGCCGCACCTTCCAGTCGAAGGCGGTCTTGAGCGCGTTCTCGACCGCGAGCGCCCCGCCGGCGACGAAGAACAGGTGCCGGAAGACCGGCGGCTTGGCGAGCCGGGCGAAGGTCTCGACGAAGGCCGCGTACTCACCGGAGTAGATGTCGGAGTTGGCCGGGTTGGCGACCGCGGCCCGGGCGAGCGTGCTCATGAACTCCGGGTCGCCGATCAGACGGGGGTGGTTGTGGCCGATCGGCAGGGTTGCGAAGTAGGAGTAGAAGTCGAGGATCCTGCGGCCGGAGACGGCATCGACGATCCACGAGCCGCGGGAGCGGTCGAGGTCGATGGCGACGTGGAAGCCGTCGGCGAGGACGTGCTGCCGGACGAGGGAATGGATGCGGTCGGGACGAGTGACGAAGCGGTTCATGTGCGGACCTTCCTTTCTGAGGGGGAGACTGGAGCTGACCGGCCCGCTCGACGAGCCGGCCGCGGGTCGGGGAGCGACCGCGCTCAGCCTCTGGGAGGTCCGAACAGGAAGGGTCGGTCCTGCCGGGGTTTCCGACCGGCATTGACAACCGCGCGGGCTCGGCGGGGACCGCTCACCTTCAACATCGCGGGGTATTCTACCTCAAAACCGGGCACATGGAGCAGGCGCACGCCGCGTCCTCGCAGCGGGCGCCGCGGTCCCACGTTCCCTCGCGTGCGACTGCTGGCCCGCGAGTGCCGCCGCTCAGCCCACAACAACCACGATCAGCGCGGCCACCCGTGGCGGCGGGGCCCAAGCTGCCTCGTTCACGAGTGCTTGCGTGCCGACAGGGCGTCGAGCACGTCGTCGATGGTGAAGCCGTGGGTGGAAACTCTCGACAGGAACTCCTGGCAGAGCTGGTCGAGCAGCCGCTGGCGCTCGACGTCGTCGCGCCGCACCTCGCGCTGGCCGACGAAGGTGCCGGAGCCCGCCTGGGTCTTCACGAGGCCGGTGAGCTCGAGCTCGGTGTAGGCGCGGCCGACCGTGTTGGGGTTGATCGACAGGTACCCCGCGAGCTGGCGAACGGTGGGCAACCGGTCCCCTGGACCGAGCTCGCCGGTGGCGATGGCGCTTTTCACCCGGTCGATGATCTGCCGGTAAAAGGGGACGCCGCATTTCAGGTCGAGCTCGAACTTGACGGCCACCGAATCCTCCGCCGAATGTCCTAATGCTCTAGTGCCCTAGTGTAATAGTACATCAGCGGAATTCTCGGGCGTGGGGCCCGGCACTGGAATCTGAGAAGAATCCGACGGCCGGCGCTGTTATCGTGAGTGGTGCGAAGCGGACGCCGCGCGGCGTCCAGCTCGGGAGGAGATCGCCATGTACTTTGACCCCATCTACTTTGCGTTCATCGCGCCGGCCCTGCTGCTGTCGCTGTGGGCGAGCTGGATGACAAAGCACAACTTCAGCAAGTACTCGAAGGTGGCCGCGCTGTCCGGGCTGACCGGCGCCCAGGCCGCACAGCGCCTGCTGGAGGGGGCGGGCATCGCCAACGTGTCGATCAACGCCACCCGCGGAATCCTGAGCGACCACTACAACCCGCTCGACAAGTCGCTCAATCTGTCCGAGACGGTCTACGGCTCCCGCTCGGTGGCAGCGATCGGGGTCGCCTGCCACGAGGCCGGACACGCCATTCAGCACGCCGTCGGCTACAAGGCGCTGGGCATCCGCTCGGCGTTGGTGCCGACCGCCAAGATCGGCTCGACCCTCGGCTACTTCGTGATGCTCGGCGGGCTTCTCCTGAGCTCGGCCAACGTCGTGCTGGTCGGCGCCGCGCTGTTCTCGGCGGTGCTGATGTTCCAGATCGTCACCCTGCCGGTGGAGTTCGACGCCTCGAACCGCGCCAAGGCCCTGGTCAGCCAGTACGGAATCGTCACCGAGCGCGAGAAGGAAGGCATGAGCAAGGTGCTCAACGCGGCGGCCCTGACCTACGTCGCGGCGGCGGTGTCGACCCTGCTGACCCTGCTGTACTTCCTGTTCCGGTCGGGCCTGCTCGGCGGCGGCAGCCGCGACTGATCAGGGGCAGTCGTAGAGCACGGCCGCCTCGCCCTGGTCGGCCATCCGCTCGCGGGCGAGCTCGAGGATCCTGGTGCGGCGCTGCCACAGGCCGTCGAGCTGCCGCTCGTCGAGCCAGGGGCCGAGGGCCTCGTCGAGACGTTGTCGGGTCAGCGACTCGAGGGCCTGCAGGGTGCTCCGCCGGAAACGGGTGAGCGCTTCCTCCCGGCGCAGCGTCTCGGTCTGACGGAAGGCCCGGCTCGAGTCGACCTTGTACACCTGCCAGCCGGGCCCGATCACGATGTTGGCGACGTTGTTGTAGTCGGTGTCCCAGGTCAGCTGCATGAACAGCTTGATGTCGTGCATCTGATCGTTGAAGGCCACGACGTTCGGAGGGACCTTCTTGGCATTGGCGCGCTCGGCTTCGGTCATCCCGCCCTCGACCCACAGGCAGAGCGAGCCGAGGTCGCCCTCGATCCGGCGCTCGACGCACGGCGGCACCAGGCCGAGGCCGAGCAGCTGGTCGAGCCGGTAGGCCGCGATCTCGTGCTTGTACGAGTCCTTCAGGTTGAGCAGCCACTGGCCGGTGGAGAGCTGTTCCCGGACGTGAGTTGTGTCGATGTCCTTGAAGACCGCCCGCAGCGTGAGCCCGCCGTCGCTCAGAACTGCGCGACGCGGATGGGTGATGCCTCTCGATTCGTAGTGCTCGAGGTCGACGACCGCCGCCGTCGCCAGAAAGCGCTCCGCGTCGGCGCCGGTCAGCGCCAGCCCGGTCGGCGCTGGCGGGGTCGGAGTGCCGGCCTGGGCAGCGAGGAGCAGCAGAGCAGCGGCGATCATCAAGCCTCTGCCTCCGGTGGACGACTCAGCACATTCTACCTGCGTGGGGGCCGGCTCGCAGAGCTCCCGACGGCAGGGAAACCGAGCTGCTGCGGAGCGCGCTCTCCCCGCTTCCGCGCCCGCGTCCGCGCCCGAGCCCGAATGACGGCTGCCAACGGCGTCGGCCGGTTCGGAGACGGAGACGGCGACCCTTCGACTCGCGGCGCCGGAGCCTGCCCTGAGCGAGGAGCCCGCCAGGGCTCCGAGTCGAATGGGCGCCGCTCGCTCAGGGCAGGCTCCTCGGGCGCGGGCGGGTGGTCCATTGCCCCGCTGCCGCACTGCCGCACGGCTGAGCGACCCTCGTGACGGGAACGGGAACGGGCGCGGAAGCGGAAGCGGGTGTGGGACATCACCTATCACGTATCACCTGTCACCCGACCGGGAACGGGCGCGGCGCGGAAGCGGAAGCGGGTAGGAAGACCTAAACACCCGTCGTAGAAACTCCGTAGAAGAGGGTGAGACACGAAGCAACGCATCGCATCGTGACTCTCCTCCTTCCTCCCCCCGCCGGACCCCCTCCCGGCGGGGTTGTTTTTCCACTGGAAGCGTCACCGCACCGGGCCGAGGTGGCGGTCGAGCCACGTGAGGGACTCGCGGGCACGTTCGGCGATCGGGAAGGAGTGGCTGGACTCGTGAACGACGAGCTTCTTGAGCTCGTCGGGTGTGCCGAGCAACTCGAAGTAGGGCAGCTGAGAGGTTTCGTACGGAAAGAAGAAATCGTACTTGCCGTTGAGCATCAGCATCGGCACCCGGACCCGCCGTATGTAGTGCAGCTGATCGACCTCCGGCAGCGAGGTCTGGAAGAGAAGGCCCGCGACGACGACGATGCCGGTCTTGATACGGGGCTCGATGGTGATCATGATCGGCGCCATCGCCGCGCCCCAGCTCAACCCCTCGAAGGCCAGACGATCGTGGTCGATGTCGTCGCGGGTCTCGAGGTAGTCCACTGACCGCCTCAGGTCCTTGCCCCACATGATGACGTGGTCCTTCCAGTTCGCTGTCTGGTCCGGATAGTCTGACGCGAGGCCGTCGCCGCGTTCGAAGGTGCTCTTGTACACCGGATACAGGAGTGCGCGGCCGCTCTTGACCACGTAGAGGCTGAACCCAGGCGTGAGGTCCGCGCTCGAGCGCTGGTGGATCGCGTTCGAACCCGGGAAGACGATCACGGTCTGGTACGGCGGCCGTCCCTTCGTGGGGAGGAACAGGTACGCCATCATGCGCTCGCCGCCGTACGCGGCGTCAAAGGTGATTCGCTCGCGAATGGAGTCGTCCTCGACACGCCGTTCCTCGACCACCGCGTTCAGGGGTGTGGGGTCGTATCGGAACTGGTCGAGGTAGATGGCGAAGGTCTCGTCGGGGACGATGGGCTCGCTGAGGAAGTCACGGGACGGAAGCTCGATCACGTGGGCCAGCCGTTCCAGGTCCGCACCGGCGGTCTCGGAGCGAATGCACCGGAACCCGTTGGTCGGCGAGCGGTCCCACGGGGACTGGGCGTAGACGTCGTTGAAGGCGTAGGCGGGGTCGTTCCAGCCGCCGCCGAGAATCAAGCGGCCGCCGCGGCTGCTCTCGTTCGCGCACCACTCCCGGGCGTTGCCTGCCAGGTCAAAGGCGCCGAAGCGGTGCATCGCGCGCGTGCTGCCGACGGGCAGCATCGAGTCGCCGCTGAGGTTGGCCCGCGGCACGATGTCGCCGCTGGCCCAGGTGAGCGCGACCCGGTCCCAGTGGTAGATGGTCGGCAGGCTCTTGCCGGCGAACGCCGCGTAGGCCGCCGCCTCGTACCAGCTGACGCCGGTGACCGGCAGCTCCGCGCTGCCGGGTGGGAAGTCGCCCACCTCCCAGGTCGCGGGGCCGGGCCGGCCCGTGGTGTCCGTGAAGCGGGCCATCGCCTCCGGCCAGGCCAGCGTGCGGCCGTCGTCGTCGATGAACGGCTCGCGCCAGTGCTCGGCGCTGGCGTAGCCTCCCGCGTCGACGAAACGCTGGAACTCGGCGTTCGTCACCTCGTGGCGGTCGATCGAGAAGTCGCCCACCTCCTGGGGCGGCAGGTGCTCGACCCCCGGCATGTGGATGCCCGCCGGGCGCCCGCGACTCGGAGCTGGGGTGCGCTTGCCGGTGCCCATACCATCCCCGCCGGCACATCGCCCGTGGGCCGCAGGATGTAGCCGGGATCGACATTCGCGAAGCGGGAGTTCCAGTAGAGGTCATCGATAGGCTCGAACCCGTCCTTCTCGATCGTCAGCCGAAGCACGCCGGACGCGAAGTGGAGATCGTCGATCGGGGTCACACCGAGTGAGCTCCCACACCTCGCCCACTGCCGCAGTAGGGCCGGGCGAGCACGCGCGCGCCCGGCGGGTCGGAGTGCACGGTCACGAGGCCCGAGTACCGCTCGCGGAGTCGATCGAGCAGGGGGTCGTTCGGGATCCAGCGTTCGGCCTCGCGGCCGAGCGCGAAGGCGTGCCACCGGTTGAGGTCGCCCGGACCCCGGAGAGGAGTCGACCAGGCGCTCGATCTCCGGCAGCGCCTCCTGCCGCGCCCACCGCTGCCGGGTCCCCCGGTGGACGTACCAGGCGGCCACCAGGACCAGCCCGAGCACCAGCAGGACCGCCGGGATTGCCACCCGCGGCCGGCGAATGAGATCCAGACGCCCGGCTGCTCGTCGCGACGCCGGCCCGCCGCGCCGTTCTCGCGCTGCAGCGTCGGCGAGGTCCTGTCGCAGCTCGGCCGCAGACGGATACCGGTCGTCGGGGGACCGCGCCAGGCAGCGTGCGATGATCGCACCGAGCTCGGGGGGCAAGCGAGTCGTTGACCTGACGACGGGGCGGCGCGGCGGTCAGGATCGCCGACAGGGTGGAGACGTCGTTGTTGCGCTTGAAAGGGTGCCGGCCCGTCGCCATCTCGTACAGCAGGATGCCGAGGGAGAAGACGTCGGAGCGGTGGTCGACGGCGCGACCCTCGGCCTGCTCGGGTGACATGTAGGCGAGGGTGCCCAGCACCTGGCCGAGCGCGGTCCGGTCGTCCGATGCGCGGCGGTCAGGTCATCGCCCGACGCCTCCTCGACCAGCTTGGCGAGGCCGAAGTCAAGGACCTTCACGCGGCCGTCGTCGTCGAGCATGATGTTGCTGGGCTTGAGGTCGCGATGGGTGATTCCCTTCGCGTGCGCGGCGCCGATGGCCTCGGTGATCTGGCCGGCCAGCTCCAGGAAGGACGGCAGCGGCAGCCCGCCTTCCGGAATCAGGTCGACCAGCGTTCTTCCCGGAGACCAGCTCCATGGCGATGAAGTGGAGGCCGGCATCGTCTTCCAGGGCGTAGATGGTGACGATGTTCGGGTGATTGAGGGCGGCGATCGCGGACGCCTCACGCTCGAACCGCATGCGGCGTTGCGGGTCGCTCGCGAGCTCCTCGGGCAGCACCTTGATCGCGACTTCTCGTCCGAGGCGCTCGTCGACCGCTCGCCACACCACACCCATTCCGCCCTCGCCGAGCTTGGCGGTGATCTTGAAGTGGGAGATGCGCGAGCCGACGTCAATCATGGGGTTGAGTCGTCATCCCGGGAGGGAGGACCAAGTAGAGCCGCTGGGCTGCGGCCGCGGTTCCCGAGCGAACCCGCGCGTGGCGTCCGGACCGCGCGGCGCCGCCGCCCGTTGGAGAGCCACGACGCGGCTTCCGAGGCTCGACGCCGGCGTGGAAGACCGGCCCACCGGCCGGGCCGAGGGGTCACGCCGGAAGCTCCTGACCATCGCCGCGATCTCCTCCGGCGACCATCTCCGGAGCTGGATGACGCGAGCGTCGGCGCGCAGCGGCGGCGGCACGATGAGCTCGGCCTCTCGGCGGTCGCTGCACCTCGACCACCATCCAGCCGCAGTGGACCCCGTCCTCACAACCGAAGTCGGCGTGTGAGACCAGGTGCGACCCGAGGGTTGCGATGACGTCCAGCGCCCTGACGCAGCCCTCGTAGTCGTCGGGGTGCGTGAACTCGATCAGGAACTTGGGCATGGCTCCTCTCTCGTCCTCGGCAATCTGCGCCTTCGAACATCCGCGACGCTGTCTCTATTCCT
>CAVWIJ010000017.1:0-106834 GCA_963754985.1 uncultured Holophagae bacterium
GCCGAGTCGAAGGATCCCCTCAGGCAACAGCCATTTCGCGATCGGTAAGTCCCACGTGCGACCATGGGGACCCTTCGGCTCCCGGCGCTAGAGCCTGCCCTGAGCGAGGAGCCCGCCAGGGCTCCGAGTCGAATGGGCGCCGCTCGCTCAGGGCAGGCTCCTCGGGCGCGGAAGCGGAAGCGGCCATGAAGAAGGCGGGCCCCGAAGGGCCCGCCCGATCAGATCTGCAAGCGATGCCGGAAGCGGGTGGGGGTGTCTAACCCCTGACCCCTAGCCCCTACATCCTCGCTCAGGGCATCTCGCCGCTCCACATTGAGCAGTCTCCAGACTCGAAGCCGTCCAGGAAGGGCAGCGACGACCCGTCGCACGGGAACGCGCCCTCGATCACCACATCGTCCAGGTTCCAGCCCGCGAACTGCCACGACGTGTCGGTCGGCCCCATCGTCCAGCGGATCCGCACGTCGACGTGGCCGGCCGCCTGCGCGGTCAGGTCCACCACCTCCTCCACCCACGACCCGCCGTCCATCTGCTCGGTGTTCTCCCACACCGTCGCCCAGGTCCCGCCGTCGGCCGAAACCTGCACCCGCGCGTGGTCGTAGCTCGGGCTCTCGACCCCCAGCCACCTCCAGTAGCGCAGCACCACCGACGTCGCCTCGCTCAGGTCCAGCGACGGCGTCGTCAGCTTGAGCTGGTCGGTCGACAGGCTGTTGTCGTAGTCCCCGAGCAGATTCACGCCGTACACCGAGCTCCCGGTATGGCCCGAGGTCGGATCCGGTTCCCCGTACTGCCCACCGCCCCCGGTCGGCTGCCCGAAGGCCCAGCCATGGCCGTTGCCGCCGTTGTCGATCGTCCACCCCGGGTCCGTGTCGAAGGGCTCGGAGAGGAACACCTGCCAACCCATGGTCTGCACCGGGTAGTACGCGCCACCGTTGGTGTCCACTCCGACGTTGCCGAGGGCGTCCGCCGACTCGACCCCGATCCAGTACAGGGTGCACGGGTCGACGCCCTCGATGACGATCTCGTGGGTCGTGCGCAGCGCGCTGTCCGATACCACCAGCTGCGGCGGCCGCGCCGTGCCGTAGTGGACAACGGTCGTCCCCGGCTCGTCGGTCGTGAAGCGCACCGTCACCGACGCCTCCGTCGCCTCGAGTTCCACCCCGGAGATCACCGGCCCGGCACAGTCCAGCAGCGCGGTGTCGGTCTTGGTCGCACCCGAGCCGCCGCCGGTGTTCTGGTCGTAGTAGCTCACGGTCAGGGTGTCGCCGTGCGCGACCACGAGATTCGTGCCGAGCACCGCGGTGCCCGTGAAGCGGACGACCGAGCCGCCGACCTCAGTCAGGATCACCGTGGTGCTGCCCCCGGAGGGCTGCGCCGACAGGGTCACCGACTGGGTGCCGTGGCCCGCGATGTCCTCGTCGAAGACGTCGATCCCGACCGTGGAGTCGCAGCGGTAGACCGAGCGGTCGAGCGTCACGACTCCGTCCGAGCCCGCGGCCACGATCACGGTGGCGTCGGTCGGCAGGTGGTTGTGGGCGGTCACGCGGACCGTCACGTCCGAGCCCGCCGCCTGGAGCCTCGATCGGGAAGATCGCGGTGCCGGTGGCGTCGGTCAGGCCGGCGCCGAGGAGGACGCCGTCCTGGCTGACACCGACCAGGGCCAGCGGCACCGGCCCGATCACGCTGTCGGACACCGTGACCTCGAAGTCGGTGCTCGCTGCCGGCGGGATCACGCTCGGAGCGCCGACGTCGAGCGCGATCGGCTGCCGGGTGAAGGGGTCGAGCGTCGGGTCGCCGTTCAGGTTGTACAGGTACCAGTAGTACTGCTCGTCGCCGCCCTGCAGCGTGACCTCGGTCAGACCGGCGTAGCAGGCCGCGCCCTGGGAGTACTGGCGGTCGAGCGGGATCTGGTTGCCGCTCATGTCGATGTCGAACATCGAGTCGAAGAAGCCGCGCTCGAGCCAGTCGTCGCCGTCCCAGTAGGTGGAGGCGGAGCCGCCCCAGTAGGAGACGAAGCCCTTGTTCGCGGTGGTGACGGCGGCCTCGCCGAAGACGTCGGGGTAGTTGTTCCACTCGTTCGACGAGCAGGAGTGGCCGAAGCCGAGCGGGTACATGTCGAGGTTGGTGAAGCTGGCGAAGTCACCCGTGGAGAGCGGCGGCGGGCCGGACCAGCCGCTGGGGCCGGAGTGGGCCGAGTAGACCGCCCACGCGCCGCCGGTGTTGAGGTACGCGATGAGGTCCGCCACCGTGTGGTTCTGGGTCTCCAGCCAGCGGGTGTTCTCGGCGGAGTTGGGGGGCGGGGCCATCAGCTCGGCGATGACGTCCGCGTGGGTTGTCATGCCCTGCCCCTGGTAGTCGTAGCCCTCCATGAACAGGGCGCGGTTGAGCCAGGCCGAGTTGCCGGCCGTCGGCTGCTCGTAGACCAGGATCTTGTCCCGCATGGCGACCAGCTCGTTGACGTCGTCCACGGGCCACCGAGCGATGATCATGTCCGCGTAGAGGTCGGCGTCCATCTGCACGTACGGCAGGTCGGTGCCGCCGTAGCCGCCTCCCGAGACGGTGTAGGTCACCAGCGGCGTCGGCGAGTCGCCGATCATCAGGATGTAGACCGGCGGCGTCGGGCCGTTGTAGAGGCCGGTGATGTAGCTCTTGATGGCGGTGGTCGTGGTGCCGGTGACGTCGGTGGTGGCGATCGAGACGTGGTAGCCGCAGCTCGTCTTCCACTCCACGAAGGGCTCGAGCGCGGCCACGAACTGCGGCGGGGTGATGATCAGGAACTCGATTGGCGCGTCGATCCGGGTAGGCCCAGTTGGCCGACTCGAGGCCCAGGTTGAGGTTCACGGTCGCCGAGCCGAGGAAGGCGTCGAAGTGCCGGCTCGCCAGGCGCTCCTTGCGAGCCACGGTGGCCGCGAGGTCGCCGCCCTCGAACCGGACCGTCACCTGCGCCCGGGTCGCGACGCTGAGGGTGCCCCGTTCCACGTCGTAGCTCACTGGGGCGACCGTGAGCAGCATCATCCGGTGGTCGCGGAAGGTGAACGGACCGGTCAGCGCGGTCGGGTGCGCGATCGTTCCGCGGTAGGTCTCCGGGCTGTAGCGAGAAGCGCCACTCGCGAGCCTCCTCGCAGTCGCACTTCGGTCGCGGCAGCTGCACCGGTTCGACCGGCGCCGCCATGCCTTCGGCCGCGAGGTCGATGACGCGACGGTCGAGGACCTGCACATCGACCTCGACCCGCGCGCCGTCCGGGATCTCGATGAAGCGGCGCAGCGCCGGCAGCGCCGGCTCGCCGACCGCGCCGATCCGGCCGAGGCCCGGCACCTCGACCCGGACGAATCGGCCGCCCTCGGTGGCCACGCTTTCGAGCGCGACACCGGGCAGCTCGATCTCGAGCTCGACTGCGTCTCGGGCCGAGCTCAGGACGCCGATGCTGGCCTCGGTCACCTGGTCAGAGAATGCGATCCAGCGTTGATCCGCCGCGCCGGCCGCGCCGACGACGAGCAGACAGACAGCCGCCATGAGCAGTTTGCGTCCCATCGAGCCCCTCCTCGTATTTCGGCGGATCGACCGATCCGCCCTCCCACCGCGCATCATGCCACGTCGCGAGGCCTTGTCAAATCAATAACTTAGACACCGTCTCAACGACTCCCACCGGCGCAGCCGCTATACTCGCCGCCGTGCCGCGCCGCCGTCCTCACCCGGTCCACGCACTGCTCGTTTTCTGCGCAGCGTTGTCCGGCGTGTCGGCGCTCACTCTCGAGCTGCTGTGGGGCCGCGAGCTGGCGCTCGCGTTCGGGTCCTCCCAGTACGCCGTGGCAACGGTGCTCGCCGCCTTCATGCTCGGGCTCGGCCTCGGGAGCTTCCTCGGCGGCCGGCTCGCCGACCGCGTCGCCGCGCCCGCCCGGGTGGCGGCCCGGATCGAGCTCGCGCTCGTGATCGGCGGACCGCTGTGGTCGCTCGGCCTGCTCCAGCTGCCGGCGCTGGCCGCGGCCATCCTGCCCGAGGCCGGCAACGCCACCCACCCGTCCTTCCTGCTCGGTCGCCTGCTCGTGGGCGTGGCCGTGCTGTTGCTGCCGACCATGCTGATGGGCGCGAGTTTCCCGCTGCTCGCCCGCGCCGCCGCCAGCTCGGTACCCGAGCTCCACCGCGGCATTGGACGCCTGGTCGCCGGGGCGACCCTCGGCGGCGTCGCCGGGGTGATCGCAACCGGGTTCGTCGTCCTGCCCAGAGCCGGGGTTCCGGGCGCTGCGGCGTTCGCCGCCGCGGCCAACCTCGGGGCGGCGCTCGCCGCGTTCGCCGCCCAGCGAGCCCTCTCGGGTCGCGAACCGCGCCGGGAGGCGGCCCCGGTCCCGCCGCTCGAGCTCGACCGCTCCGCGGTCGCGCTGCTCGCCGCCGCCGCCGTCTCCGGCGGCCTGGTGCTGGCGGCGGAGACGGTCTGGCACCGCGCGCTGCTGATGGTGATGGCCAACTCGACCGCCACTCTGACCGTCCTGCTCGCGGTGACGCTGGCCGGCCTCGCCGCCGGGGCTGTCGCGTCGTTGCGGCTGCTCGGCCGCGGCGGCCCACCCCTGGCGTGGTGGGCCCGGCTCCAGGCCGCCGCGGCGCTGCTGCTCCTCGGCCAGGCCCTGCTCATCGACCGGATCGCGCTGGGCTGCGCGGCTGCTGCGGCCGGACGCCGGCTGGGCGCGGGTCCTGGTGCCGCCGCTGCTCGTCGGCGGCAGCGTGATCCTGCCGGTCGCGGTCCTGCTCGGGGCGGCGTGGCCGCTGCTGCTGGCCGCCGCGACGCCTGGCGTTGCTGACGGCGGCCGCCGACTCGGCGCGATGGGGGTCGTCAACTCGACCGGCGCCGCGCTCGGCGCCGCCGCCGCCGGCTTCCTGGCGCTCCCCGTTCTCGGCTTCGGCCGCTGCCTGGTGCTGCTCGCGGCCTGCCACGCCGGGCTCGCCGCAGCCGGCGCCCGCGGACGACAGCGGGCGCTCGCGGTCGCAGCCGCGGCCGCCGCCGGGTTGCTCGCCATCGGCGCGCTCGCCGCGCCCCGCTTCGCCGAGGTTGCGCTCCCGTCGACGATCGGCGATCCCCGGGCGCGCATCCTCTCCTATCGGGAGTCCCCGTCGGGCACGGTCGTGGTCACCGAGGATCGGGGGACCGGTGTGCGATCGATGTCCGTCGACAACAACGCGGTCATCGGCTCGACCTACGATGCCCTCAAGGTGGTGCGGATGCTCGGCCTGGTGCCCGCCCTGCTCCACCCTCGTCCCGAGCGCGTGCTGGTGATCGGCTACGGCGCCGGCGTGACGACGGCGATGATCGCTGCCGTTCCGGAGGTACAGAGCATCGAGGTCGCCGAGATCGTGCCCGAGGTGATCGAGGCGGCTCGCTACTTCGAGCACCTCAACCACGACGTCCTCCATGACCCCCGGGTGCGCGTCGTGGCAAACGACGGCCGCAACCACCTGCTACTCGGCGGACCGCCGTACGACGTCATCACCTGCGACCCGGTCCATCCCCTGTACGGGTCGGCGCCCCTGTACTCGCTGGACTACTTCAACCTGTGCCGCCGCCGCCTGACGCCGGGCGGCATCGTCTGCCAGTACCTCCCCCTGCACCGCATGCCGACCCGCGAGTTCCAGAGGGCGATCGCCACCTTCGGGGCGGCCTTTGACGAGACCTGGGTGCTGTTCGGCCTCGGCCACGCGATGCTGGTGGGCGGCGATGGACCGCTCGACCTCGACTGGAACCGCTGGCAACGGGTGCTCGACGAGCATGGGTGGCCGGACGATCTCGCGGCCTCGGCGCTGGGGACGCCGGCCCAGATCGCCGCCCTGCTCCAGCTCGATCCCGCGGCCTGCCGGCGCCTGGCGCTTGGCCCGCCGTCGACCGACCTCTACCCCCGGCTCGAGTTCCTGGCGCCGGCCGCGTACCGCCCCGGCCTGTGGGCGGCCAATGCCCGGCTGCTCGTCGACGGCTACCAATCGCCGCTCGGCAGGATCCAGGGGCTGCCGCCGTCGCTGACCGACGCGGTGCGGAGCCTGGTGGCCGGCAAGCGGCTGCTGCTGTTCTCGCTGCTCGAGCGCAGCGCCGGCAACGCGGCCGGCGCCGTGCACTGGCTCTCTCTCGCCGTCCAGGTGGCCGGCGACGACCCGGAGATCCAGAGCTACGCGCGGCAGGTCAACGCCGAGCTCGAGGGCGGGGGCGGCGCGGACTGATTCGGTCTTCGATCTTCAATCTGCGTTCCACCGTTACCATAGGCACGTGGCGCTCCTCAACGACGACGCCCTCGTGCTCGACTCGCTGCCCTACGGCGAGCTCCACCTCATCCTGTCGCTGCTCACCCCGTCGGCGGGCGTCGTGCGCGCGGTCCTGCGCGGTGCCCGCGGCGGCAAGAGCCCACAGGCCGCTGCGACCCAGCTGCTGTCGCTGATCCACGTCATCGTCTTCCAGGGGCGCCGGGCCGAGCTGGGGACGGTGCGGCAGGTCGAGCTCAAGCTGTCCTCGTTTCCGCTCGCGAGCGACCTCGAGCATGCCGCGGCGGCGGCGGTCGTTGCCGAGCTGCTGACCACCTTCTGTCCGCAGGGGGAGCCCGCTCCGCGCCCGTTCCGGCTCGGCGCCGCGGCCTTGAAGGCGCTCGTCGCGGGCACCGACCCCACCACCGTGGTCGCGTACTGCCAGCTCTGGATGCTCACCCTGAGCGGCCTGATGCCGCCGCTCGAGGACTCCTCCGAGGTTGCGGAGGACCTCGAGTTTCTGGTCGCCTGCCGGACCCTGGCGCCGTCCGAGCTGCCGCGACGGCCGTCAGCCGGGCTCGTGCGGTGGCTGGATCGCCGGGTGCGCCGCGAGGCCGAACGGCCGTTGCCCGCCCTCGACTTCCTGCGCGCGGACGGCGACTGATGCCCGCGGTGACCGTCCGCCGGGCCTCCGGCGTCGCCCTCGTCAGCTTCACCCGGCCGGTGCTGTCCGGAGCGGTGCTGGCCGAGCTCGAGCGCTGCCTCGAGTCGCTCGCGCGCGAGGCCGGCCGCACTCCGATCGTGCTGCGCTCCGCGCACCCGACGATCTTCCTGGCCGGCGCCGACCTCGCGGAGATCGCCGCACTCGACGACCGGAGCTGCGGGGCCTACGCGCAGCGCGGACGGGTGGTGCTCGAGCGGCTCACCTCACACCCGGCGCCGACCGTCGCGGCGGTCCACGGCTCCTGCTCCGGCGGCGGCTTCGACCTGGTGCTCGCCTGTGACTGGATCGTCGCCGGCGACGCTGCCACCTTCAGCCATCCCGGGGCCCGCCGCGGCCTGGTGACCGGCTGGGGCGGCACCGTCCGCCTGCCCGCGACCATCGGCCGGACGGCGGCCGGGAGGGCGCTGCTCGGAGGCGCCCCGATCAGCGGCCACGAGCTCGCGGCGCGAGGCGTCGCGGCGCTCGCCGGCGGCGACGTCGAGGAGGCGGCGATGGACGCGGCCCGCCGCATCGCCGCCATCCATGAGACGCGGCTGCTCCTGTGGCGCCTCGCGAGGTCGTCCGGCTCACCGTGCCCGGCGGCGGCACGGGCTATAATCGGGTCAGCCCTGGTGCCCTGACGGAATGGGTAAAGGAGCGCCTGCCGGAGGGCGCCGGGTGATCGGGAGACCGCATGACCAAGACCATCCTCCTCGCCGACGACAGCCTCACCATCCAGAAGGTCGTGGAGCTCACCTTTGCCGACACCCCGTACACCGTCGTCGCGGTCTCGAGCGGCGATGAGCTGCTGGCCAAGATCGTGGAGGTCCGGCCCGCCATCATCATCAGCGACATCATGATGCCCGGCCGCGACGGCTACGACGTCTGCCAGGACATCAAGTCGAGCCCCGACACGCTCCACATCCCGGTGATCCTCCTGTCCGGAACCTTCGAGCCCCTCGACCGCGACCGCGCGCTGGCGGTGGGGTGCTCGGAGATCCTGACCAAGCCCTTCGAGGCCCGCAAGCTGATCGACACCGTCGAACGCCTCGTCCACGGCCAGGAGTCAGCGCCGACCCTGGCCGCCGCCGAGCCGCGGCCACGTGAAGCCGACACGGGCCCGATCGAGTTCGGCCCTGCCGGCGCCGGCGGGTTCGTCCCCCGGCCAGCCGACCTCCGGGCCGCGCCGCCTGCGCGGAGGCCCCAGTCCCCAGCCAGCGAGCTCGAAGATGGGCTCGACTTCACCGAGTCGGGCTTCGCCGACATGGAGGCCGCTGCCCTCGAGCGCGGCACCGTCACGGTCGAGGCGCCGCGGGACGGCCTCGACTACGACATCGGAGCGGCCGACGTCGATCCCTTCTCCGATCTCGGGGAGGCGCCCGCAGAGGCGCCCGGTGACGGCACGTTCGCCGACGCGCTCGAGGTCGGCGGCGAGCCCTTCGGCGAGGAGGCGGCCGACCTCGACCAGTCGGACGTCGCCGGTGCTGTGTTCGCGTCGCACGAGCGAGGCCCCTCGCCCGCCCCAACGGAGTTGAGGCTCGAGGCCGAGGCCCTGGATCGCGGAAACGAGATCGACCGGCAGGCCGCCGGCGGCGACCACGGGCTTCAGGCGGACACCGGTCCCGTTCTCGGGAACGCGGGCGCGACCGGCCAGCCGGAGCTCGACCTCGCGACCGCCGGCGCGTCGGTGGGGGCCGGATCCCCCTTCGTCGCCGATGCCGACACCGCGCCGTTGCCGCCCATCACGGGGCCGGTCGTCACGCCCACTGACGCCGGCGCAGCTGAGCCATCGGTCGCCGCCGCGGGGCTGTCCGACGAGGACGTCGATCGGATCGCGCGCCGACTGCTCGAGCTGGCCCACCCCGCGATCGAGCAGATCGCCTGGGAAGTGATTCCCGACGTCGCCGAGGTCCTCGTGCGGGAGCGCATCCGCCAGCTCGAGGCAGACTTCGAGACGGAAAACTGACGCGCGGGCTGATGAGCAGCCCCGACGCCCGGTGCACACGATGACCACCTCCGGATGCTGTCCGCTGCCCGCGCCGATCAGCGGAGCGCGGCCGGCGGCAACGCTGACGAAGGGAGCGCGATCCGAGTGAACGAGCTGGCCACGAAGCTCGCTTCGGCCCTCGGGCGGGTCGTCGACAACGTCGTGCTCTTCGAGGAGGTCGACTCGACCCACGCGGTGGCGCTGCGCCTCATCGATCACGTCGACGTCGAAGGCCTCAGCCTGCGCCCGACGGTCGTGATCGCCGAGGCCCAGAGCCGCGGCATCGGCCGCGGCGGTCGGCGCTGGGTGTCGCCCCGGGGCGGCCTGTACCTCAGCTGGCTGTCGATCGGGATCCGCGATGACGTGGTCAACCGCCTCCCGATGCTGGCGGCCGCCGCCGCCTGCGCCGCCCTCGCCGACGCCGGCGTCACCGAGGCCCGCATCAAGTGGCCGAACGACATCCTGGTCGGCGACCGCAAGCTGGCCGGCATCCTCGTGCATTGCCGGCGGGGCACCGTCAATCCGGTGACGGTCAGCCTCGGCGTCAACATTGTCCCGATCAGCGAGGCGGTGGAGGACGCGGGCCGGCCGCCGGTCTCGCTCGCGGAGCTGATCGGCCCGGAGGCTGCAGCCGCGGCCAGGGCTGCTGTCGCGGCCGGCTTCGTGCGCGGCCTGGTCACTGCGATCGCGGACCCGGAGCCCGCGCTCGAGCGCTGGCGGAGCTGGCTGATTCACCGCCCCGGCGACCAGATCGCGGTGCGCGTCGCCTCCGGTGCGGTCGAGTCCGGCCGCTTCGCCGGCCTGACGGAGGAGGGTTTCCTGCGCCTCGCCCAGGGTTCCGGCGAGCGCGTCGTTTCCGGCGGCGACATCGTCGAGAGCTAGGTCGCGGCAGGCCCGCTGGGAGCTCGCACCGCACTGCGGCCTTCCGAGCGGCCGTGCTCGAACGGAAGTGCTGGAGGCGCTGCGCGCATCTGCTGGACGACTCGTCAGGATGCGCGCAGCGCATCCCGAGGAGCGCGTGCGGCAGAGGCCAACAACAGTGACCACGTCAGGAACCGCGCGCACAGGGGCCTATGCCCACACGCTCCTACTGCAGCCGGGCGAGGAAGCGATCCGCAGGCTCGAAGCCGGTGATCCGGAACTGCTCCGTGCCGTCGCGGAACACGATCACCGTCGGCATGCCCATGACCTCGTAGCGCATCGCGGCGTCGTCGCCGACATCGGTCGAGCGGGTCTGGTCGACCTTGAATCGAGCGTATCCCGACAGCGCTTCGGCGACCCGGGGGTCGGCAAAGGTGAGCTCGTCGAGCTCGCGGCAGGGCGCGCACCAGTCGGCGTAGAAGTCCACGATCACCGGCTGCCCGGAGGCGATCGCGGCGGCAGCGGCCGCCTCGTCGTAGGGCTGCCACTCGAGGTGCTTCTCGGACGCGCCCTCCCCGCGCGGCAGGTAGAGCAGCCCCGCGACCACCATACCGAGCGACACCAGACGCATCACCCGATCGATGACCGGCTGCTGGTGGCCGGTGCGGTCGACGACGAGCAGGTAGAGCCCGCCCACGATCAGCACCGCCCCCATCGCCAGGGCGCCGAGCGCGCCGGGCAGGAAGGGTCGGGCGAAGTAGACGGCGAGCGCCACCAGCAGCACCCCGAAGACCTTGCGGATGCCGACCATCCAGGCGCCGGAGGCGGGCAGCTTGTTGAGGGCGCCGGTGAAGGTCCCGAGCAGCAGGTAGGGCAGCCCGAGCCCCATCGCGAGGGTGAAGAACAGGACGAAGCCGAGCAGCACACTGCCCTTGTGGCCGACGTAGGTCAGCAGCCCGAGCACGAAGGGGCCGATGCACGGCGCGGCCACGAAGCCGACGACGAGACCCATCAGGAAGGCGCCGAAGCCGCCTCGCCGGCCGCCGGCGGCGCGCATCGCCCAGCCGGGCACGCGCAGCTCCCAGAGCCCGAACATCGACGCGGCCAGGGCCAGCATGACGGCCACGATGACGCCGACCACGATCGGGCTCTGCATGGCGGCGCCGAACAGCGCTCCGGTGAGCGCGGCGGTGACCCCGAGGGCCGAGTAGGTCACGGACATGCCGAGGACGTACATGAGCGCGAGCCCGAAGGTGCCGCCCGAGCGGTTGGCGGTCTGCTGGGTGAAGTAGCCGACGGTGATCGGGATCAGCGGGTACACGCAGGGCGTGAGGTTGAGGGCGAGGCCGGCGACGAACACGGTCAGGATCAGCAGCGGCAGCGAGGTGCCGGCAAAGGGCCCCTCGGCGGCGGCCTCCCCGACCTGCGGCGCGGCCCCGCGCGCCGGGAAGAGCTCGCTGTTGGCAGGCAGAGACGCAGTGCCGGCCGGCGCCACGTCGACCGCGAGCGCCGCCTTGACCGGCAACGGCGGCAGGCACTGGCTGTCGTTGCAGGCCTGGGCAGTGAGGGTGACGCCGAGCTCGTTGCGGCCGGCCGCGGCGGCCGGCACCCGGAGCGCAGTCACGATGACGACCCGCTCCTCCCAGACCTCGATCGGCGACTCGGCGAAGGCGAAGGAGAGGGTGCGGCCCGCCGGGTAGTCGACGGCGTCCACAGTCCAGCCGTCGGGCAGCCGCCACTCGAGGGTGGTCGGCATCGAGAACTCGTCACCGGGGTCGTCGGAGTTGACGTGCCAGCCCCGGTCGACCGTGAGCTCGACCGCCAATCGCAGCTCCCCGCCGGCCACGACCGGCTCCCGATCCGCGAGCAGCCGCACGCCGAACACCGGGTCCGGCCCCGCCGCCTGGGCCCCAGCCACCGCGGCCAGGAGCGCCGCCAGCACCACACTCGCCACCGCCGAACGCGTGATCATCAGTTACGGCCTCTCGTCATCGACTCGGGTGTCCGACCCGCTTCACGGCCCGGCGTCGCCGCCCGGGCGCCGCATCCGCCGGATGAGCTCGCGGATCTCGTCTGTGTACCGTTCCCATTGCTCGCCGACCAGATCGGGCCGGCGGGTCACCGTTGCTTCGACCGCCCGCTCGAGGCGCCATTTGCGAACCGCCTCATGGTTCCCGGAGCGTAACACCTCCGGCACCGGATGTCCTTCCACGACCGGCGGCCGGGTGTAGCAGGGATGGTCGAGCAGGCCGCGCGAGAAGGAGTCATCGACCACCGACGCCGGGTCGCCGACGACCCCGGGCAGGAGGCGGGCGACCGCCTCGATGACGGCCATGGCCGCGACCTCGCCGCCGCCGAGAATGAAGTCGCCGAGGGAGACCTCGCGCGGAGCGAGAATGTCGACGATCCGCTCGTCGAAGCCCTCGTAGCGACCGCAGAGCACGATGAGGCGCTCGCGGGCCGCCAGCTCCTCGGCGAGCGCCTGGTTGAACGGCGCCCCTCGCGGAGTGAGCAGGATGGTGAGGCTGGGGGTGGACGACGCCGCCTCGAGGGCCCGGACCGCGCGCAGCACCGGCGGCGCCTGGAGGACCATGCCGGCGCCCCCGCCGTACGGCTCGTCGTCGACCTGGCTCCACTTGTTCTCGGCCCAGGCCCGGAGGTCGTGGACGTCGATCTCGACGAGACCACGCTCGACCGCCTTGCCGAGCAGCCCGGTCGTGCGGAAGGGCGCGAACAGCTCGGGGAAGATGGTCACGACGTCGAGATGCATCGAAGCCTCGAGCCCTCCGCGAGCCGCTCCGCTCCCCGGCCGGTGGCGCCAGGGACCGTCGCAGCGCGCCCTACCCGGCGATCACCGCGTCGTCGTCCAGAAGCCCCGGCGGCGGATCGAGCACCACGCGCCGCCGCTCGAGGTCGACCTCGCGCACGATCTCGGGCACGTACGGTACCAGGAAGTCGCGGCGCTCCCGCCGCACAACCAGCCGCCGCTGCCCGCCGGCGCCAGGGTCGAGGGCGGTGACCGTCCCCAGGCTCTCGCCGGCGATCGAGACACACTCGAGGCCGACCAGATGATGCTCGTAGTGGTAGCCCTCGGGCAGCTCGTCGAGGGCGAGCGCGGGCAGGAACAGGAAGCGGCCGCGCCACGGCTCGATGGCGTCGCGATCGCGCAGCCCGGCGACCGAGAGCAGCCAGCGGCCCTTGTGGTAGCGGACGCGGAACACCTCGTGGAACTCGCTCGGCCCGTCCTCGGCGCCGAGGCCGAAGCGGAGACCGTCGGTCAGCCGCTCGGGGAAGTCGGTGATGATATCGACCAGGACGTCGCCGTGAACCCCGTGTGGCTTCCCCACCCGGCCGACGATCAGCCACTCCTGCTCGGCCGTTGGTGCGCTACTCGAGGATCTCGAGCACAAAGCGCTTCTGCACCTTCATCCCGGCTGCGGCGAGCAGGGTCCGGATCGCGCGCGCCGTGCGGCCCTGCCGGCCGATCACCTTGCCGAGATCCTCGTTGTTCACACGCGAGCTCGAGAACCGTCGTCTGCTCCCCTTCGACCTCGGTGACGCGAACATCTTCGGGATGATCCACCAGCGCCCTTGCGATCTCCTCGAGAAGGTCCTTCATCGCACTCACAGGGAGCTCCTTTCGCGGTCGGCGGTCACGCCTGCTGCTGCTGCTGACTCTGCGCCCTCTTGATGAGAGATCGGACGGTCTCGGAAACCCCCGCGCCCTTGCTCTGCCACTGCGCGACCTTGTCGAGGTCGATCTTGAGCTCGGGCGGATCACTGTGTGGGCTGTAGAAGCCAACCTGCTCGACATAGTCGGCGCCCGGCGTCTTGCGCGAGTCCGACACCACCACGCGGTACATCGGCTTGCCCCTCGCGCCGCCTCGCCGCAGTCTGATCGTCAACATCTGTTCTTTCCTCCTGGTCGTTGGAAACCCGCTAGTGGATCCCCAGCTGTCGCTTCAAGGTCCGGGCGTCAACCTTGCCCAGACGTTTCATCAGCTTACGCATCTGACCGTATTGGCGCAAGAGCCGGTTGATTTCCTCGACGCTGGTCCCCGAACCCCTCGCCACCCGCCGCTTGCGCGAGGCGTTGAGAATCTGGGGGTGCCGGCGCTCCTGGGGCGTCATCGAGTTGATGCACGCGCCCATCTTCTTCAGCTGCTGCTCCTGGGCCTCGGTGGCGCCGCCGGCCGGCAGCATCTTGCCCGGCGCCCGGCACCATCTCGAGCACCTGCTGAAGCGGCCCCATCTTGGCCAGGCTCTGCAGCTGGTCGCGCAGGTCCTCGAGGTCGAACTTGTTCTTCCTGAGCTTCGCCTCGAGGTGGCGGGCCTTGCGCTCGTCGAGCGCGTCCTGCGCCTTCTCGACCAGGGTCGCCACGTCGCCCATGCCGAGGATGCGGCCTGCCATCCGGTCCGGGTGGAACTGCTCGAGGTTCTCGAGGCGCTCGCCAATGCCCGCGAACACGATCGGCCGGCCGACCACCTCGCGGATCGACAGCGCGGCGCCGCCCCTGGCGTCGCCGTCGAGCTTGGTCAGGATCACGCCGGTGATGTCGAGGTGCTCGTGGAAGGCGCGCGCCGATCGCACCGCGTCCTGGCCGGTCATCGCGTCGGCGACGAAGATGATGTGCTTCGGCGTCAGGATCTTCTTCAGGCGGTCGAGCTCGCCCATCAGCTCGTCGTCGATGTGCATCCGGCCGGCGGTGTCGAAGAGCAGCACCTGGTAGCCCTTGATCGACGCCTCGCGCAGCGCGCGCCGCGCGATCGCCTCGGGATCCTCCATGTCGCGCGTGTCGACGGTCGGGATCGCGGCCTGCTGCCCGAGCACGAGCAGCTGCTCGCGGGCCGCGGGCCGCGAGGTGTCCGCCGGGACGAGCAGCGGGAACAGGCCCTTCGTCGCCTTGATCCAGCGCGCGAGCTTGGCAGCGGTGGTGGTCTTGCCCGATCCCTGCAGGCCGACCAGCATGATCACCGCCGGGCGTCCCTTGAAGTCGAGCTCGGCGGTGGCGCCGCCGAGCAGGGTGATCAGCTCGTCGTGGACGATCTTGGTCACCATCTGGGCCGGCGTCACCGAGCTGAGCACCTCCCGGCCGACCGCGCGCTCGCGCACCCGATCGATGAAGCGCGTGACCACCTCGACGCTGACGTCGGCTTCGAGCAGCGCGAGACGGATCTCCCGCAGGGCCGACTCCACGTGATACTCGGTGAGGTGGCCCTCGCCGCGGAGGGTCTTGGTGACCCGAGCGAGACGTTCCTGTAGCGTCTCCAGCATGGGAGACGCAGTCTAGAGAACGCCTCCCCGCCGGTCAAGCGCGCTGCTGGGTGTCACGCCTGCACGCGCCGCTCGAAGGTATAATCGAGACGCGAGATGTCGTCGATCCTGCTCCGCCCGAGCTGCCCGGACCAGGACGACCCCGAGATCCGGACGGCTCCTCGAGCTCATCGCCTCGATCTCGGGCGCGTCCTTCGTGGAGCTCGAGCTCGAGCCGCCGAGCGGCGAGGCCTGCCGGTACCGGCGGGGGCGACGGACGGTCGACGCCACCTCCCGGGACCTCGAGCTGCGCACCCACCGGGCCTCGCTCCACCTCGGCGGCGCCAAGCGAATTCCCGGCCCGCTACCCAAGCTGGCGGCGTTCTGCCTGGAGCGAATCCTGCAGTGCCGGCGGTTCTCGGTGCAGGTCTCGGTCCTCCGCGCCGCCCTCGACACCACCACCAGTGCGGTGCTCCTCTTCGACCGCGGCGGGAACATCGTCTACGCGAACCCGCCCGCCGACGAGCTGCTGTCGAGGCAGACCGAGAGCGATCTCGAGGTCGAGACCTCGGCGGAACGGCTGCAGCCGCTCTTCATGCGGCTGTGCTCGATGGTGGAGAAGGTGCTCGACGGCCGGATGGCCCGGCTCCCCTGGACCTCGCCGCTGGTGCTCGCCGACGGCTCGGTCGTCGGCTGCGAGATCATGCAGGTTGGGGGCGACGCGGGCGTCCACGGCGTCGCGGTGCTCGCCCTGCTGCAGCCGCTGACGACACTGCCGGGCCTGTTCCTCGAGGCCTTCTGCGCTCGCCACGGGGTGTCTCCGCGCGAGCAGGAGGTGATCGGGCTGCTGCTCGAGGGCCGCGGCACCTCGGAGATGGCGAACCGCCTGTCGATCAGCGAGCACACCGTCCGGGACCACCTCAAGCGGTTGTACCGCAAGACGGGCACTCGCTCACGCAGCGAGCTGATCAGCGTGGTCTCGACCGTCCGCATGGATCCAGCCGCCGGGCCGAGCCGGCGCTGAGGGGTATCAACGACGGCGGCTGCCGGAACTGCCGAGCGGCTGGCTATAATGGGCCGGTCATTGGAGGCTTTGAGATGCGCTGCCTTCGCACTGGGTTTATTACAGTTCTCGTTGTTGTGGCCGCCGCCTCGGTGTGGGCGAGCGGTTACGTGGTGATCCTGAAGAACGGCACCAAGATCCCATGCCGGGACCCACTCCGGATCGACGGCGGAAACGCGATCATCACTCTGGTGACCGGCACCATCGCCTCGTACCCGGTCGATCAGGTCGACGTCGTCGAAACCCAGCGTTACAACCAGCAGGGGCTCGGCGACGCGCTGGTCATCGAGGAGCTCTCGCTGGGCACCCCGATTCCGACCCCGACTCCCAAGCAGTCGCTCGGTCGGTTCGCCAGCATCGACGCCGGCAACCGGGACCCGGAGCTCGCCGCCCGCTACGTTCCGACGCCGACCCCGACGCCGGGCATCAAGCTGCAGCCGCATGCCTACCACGACCAGCGGGTCGACCAGGCGTTTACCAAGTACTTCGACGATCGCAACCTCCTGATCTACCGGACGAGCGCGGGGACCCGGCCCGACTACTTCTTCGTCCAGACCGTCACCGACTCGCAGCGCGAGGTCTTCGAAGCGTTGCGGATCGTGACCGACGCGTTTGCGCTGGTCCAGAAGCTCCATCCCGAGCTCGCCCCGGGTGCGATCGAGCTGCAGATGATCCAGACCACCGGCCGTGCGGCCGGGACCTTCCGCATCACGCCGGAGATGGCGCGGACGCTGGCCGACAAGCAGACCTCGATCGAACAGTTTTACGTGAGCTACGTGATCTTCTAGCCGGGTATCTCACCAACTTCCTACTGCGGCCGGCGATGTACCGCCTCAGCGGTGCTTCTCGCCTCGGGGTGCTCGACGTACTGTCAAGTTTTCCGCCCCCCACCCATCACAGACCCGCCGCCCCCTCCCGCACTCCCGCCGCCCCGGCGGGTTCGCCTCCGCGCCCTCGGGTCGAAATCCCACTGCGCACGGCACCTCGCCGCCCTCGCTACGAAACCCGGTGAGATATCCGGGCCAGGAGCGTGTAGGGCATAGGCCCCTCGGCGCACGCGGGTCGTAGATCTCTGGGTGTGTGTGACGCGTCGCGGTTGCCGGCTGGCCTACGCCCCGCGCGCGCCGAGAGGGATGCGCTGCGCGCATCCTAAAAGGCCACTGCGGCACGAACACCTGCAGTTTGATGAGGCCGACCAGGCCGCTCGGACTCGGTGACGCCTCACCGGCTCTGCTCGTCTCGATTCAAGCTCTCGCGGGGAAGCCGTCAGCCGGCGCTCACGGATCGGTCGGCGCCGGCCCGCAGCGACTTCTCCTCCTGCGCGCGGAGCTGGCGCGCCACCGGCAGCCACGCCACGAACACGGCGGCCGACAGCAGCGCGGCGGCGAGAAAAACGCCGGACCCACCGAGCCGTTCGTACAGCGGGCCAGCCAGCGCCGACCCGGCCACCACCCCCAGCCCGAAGCTCAGCCCCGAGTAGAGCGCCTGGGCGCGGCGAACGGCGCCGGGAGGAACGGCGGCCTGGACGACCTGGACGCCTGCGAGGTGGACGAGCGCGAAGGTCGCGGCGTGGCCGAGCTGCGCGGCCACCAGGCTGGCCGGGGTCGGCGGCAGGGCGAGCAGGAGCCAGCGCAGCGGCGACAGCAGGAGCGCGAGGCCGAGCAACCGCCGCCGCCCGAGCCGCCGCTCGAGGCGGCCGCCCCACAGGAACGCGGCCAGCTCGGCCATCACGCCGAGCGACCACAGCCCGCTGACCGCCGCCCCGCCGTATCCCGCCGACCGCAGATGGATCGAGAAGAAGGCGTAGTACGGGCCGTGCGCCACCTGGTGGAGGGTCAGCAGGGCGAGCAGGCCCCACACCGCCGGCGGAATGCCGCCGTGCGACGGCTGCTGCGGGGGATGGGCGGAGCGCTCGAAGGGCAGGCAGGTCAGCGCCAGGAGCGCGATGGAAGCCGTCAGCACCAACGGGAATCCGGCGATCCCGACTCGCGCCACCAGCCACGCGGACGCCGCCGCGGCCGCCACGAAGCCGAGCGATCCCCACAGTCGCAGTGGCCCGTAGCCGCCCGGCGGCAGGCGCTCGAGCACCGACGCCTCCACCAGGGGCAGGACCGTGCCGTAGCCGAGCCCGATCAGGAAGAAGGCGGCGCCGAGCGCCCACGCCCCGCCGAGCCGGGCGACCGCGGCCGCGGCCGCGATCGAGACCGCCAGGTGAAGGGCCAGCATGCCCGGAAACCACATCCCGCGGTCCACGCGCGCTCCGAGCAGCGGCGTGTAGACCAGCTTGGGCAGTGAGAACAGCGCCGTGATCAGGCCGACGCCGACCGCCGCGACGCCCCGATCCTCGAGATAGGGCCCGAGCAGCGGCAGCACGACCCCCAGAACCGCGAAGTAGGCGGCATAGAAGGGGGCCGCGCGCTTTGACGGCGCCGGGTCGTTTCGGTAGCGTAGATCCATGGGCGAGATCGCTGTCGTCGGCGCCGGCCTCGCGGGTCTGACGGCGGCCCTGCGCCTCACCGAGCAAGGATACCGGGTCCGGATGTACGAGCGCTATCCGCGACCTGGAGGCCTGGCACGCATCCTCGAGGTCGGCGGCGAGCCGCTGGAGGCCTTCTACCACCACCTCTTCACCTCGGATCGGGCGTGCGTCGCGCTCGCCGAGGAGCTCGGCGTCGGGGACCTGCTCGAGTGGCTGCCGTCGCGGATGGGCATGTGGACCGAGGGCCGCCTGTGGGACTTCGGGACACCGCTGTCGCTGCTTCGCTTCCGTCCCCTCGGGCCGGTCGACAAGCTGCGCTTCGTGCTGGCGACGTTGCGCCTGCAGTACAGCGATCGCTACCAGCAGTACGAGGGCATCACCGCGGCGGACTGGATCCGCCGCACCCAGGGCGAGCGGGTCTGGCGCACGGTGTGGGGGCCACTGCTCTACCAGAAGTTCGCCGACCGCGCGGAGCAGGTCGCGATGGTCTGGCTGTGGGGCAAGCTCCGGCTGCGCGGCCGCTCGCGCTCCGAGTCCGGGATGGGCGAACGCCTCGGCTACATGCGGGGCTCGTTCGCGCGGCTGGTCACCGCCCTCGAAGGCCGCATCACCGCCGGCCGGCGGCGAGCTCTGCCTCAGCGAGCCGGTGCGCCGGATCGACCGCGCGGACGGTCGCTTCCAGATCGTCACCCGCGCCGGGGCGCACCCCGCCGACCAGGTCGTGGTGGCCGCGCCGGTGCCCGACCACCTCGCGATCGCCGGGCACCTTCTCGAGGGGGACGAGCTGCGCCGCCTGCAGTCGCTCCAGGCGACTGCCGCGATCTGCACCGTGCTCGAGATGAGCCGGTCGCTGTCCCCCTACTACTGGCTCAACATCGCGGACCCCGAGATGCCGTTCGGTGGCCTCATCGAGCACACCAACTACATCCCGCGCGAGCGCTACGGCGGCCGCCACGTCCTGTATGTCTCGAACTACCTGTTCCCGGACCACCCGCTGTACCGCGCGACCAAGGAGGAGGTTCTTCAGGCCTACCTGCCGGCGCTGACCCGGGTCAACCCATCCTTCGACCGCTCGTGGATCCTGAGCAGCCACCATGTCCGTGCCGACTACGCCCAGCCAGTGGTCACGGTCGGCTACCGGGAGCAGATCCCGAGCATGCGCAGCTCGGTTCCCGGCCTGTACCTGTGCTGCATGGCCCAGATCTTCCCCGAGGACCGCGGCATGAACTACGCCATCGTCTACGGTGACCGGGTCGCGCGGGTGGTTATGGACGACCTTCGGATCGAGGGCTCAGCCGAGGCTGCCTCCACGACGGCACAGAGCTGACCGTACGAAGCCGCCGCAACGACGGGCGCGCGAAGCTCTGCACCTTTCCTCCCCGTCTCCGTCACCGTGCCCGTGCCCGTGCCCGTCTCCGCCCCCGCCCGCTTCCGCTTCCCCTTCCGCTTCCGACGAGATGTTCACTCCTGGCCCTTTGTGGCATCCGCTGCGACGACGGGACGCGACTGCTGCTTGAGCCCCACTGTCCGGCGCGGGCCCGGAACAGGCAGATTGGAGGGGCTCCCTGGTGACTCTCAGCACGAGGAATCGGGCGCGGAAGCGGGCGCGGATCCGGCTCCGTCCCCAGGGACTACGCCGTGACGAGAGCGGGCGGGGGACGTATCACCTATCACGTGTCACCTATCACCCGTCCGGAAGCGGGCGCGGAAGCGGAAGCGGGCGCGGGCCACCGACCCTGCCGTCCGAGCGCTGTAGTACCATGTGCGGGCCCGGAGCTCCGGGCCGACACGCGGAGGCTGGAAAGATGGCTGGGAAAGCGCTCGAAGTGACCGATGGCAACTTCCACGACGTGATCATGAATGCCGAAGTGCCGGCGCTCGTGGACTTCTGGGCGGTGTGGTGCGGCCCCTGCCGCGTCGTCGCTCCGATCGTCGAGGAGCTCGCCGAGGAGTACGCCGGCCGCGCCGTGATCGGCAAGATGGACGTCGATCAGAACAAGCAGGTCGCGACCCAGCTCGGAATCCAGGCCATCCCCACTCTCATCATCGTCAAGGGCGGACAGATCGCCGACCGGATCGTGGGCGTCGTCGACAAGAACAGCCTCAGGGCCCGGCTGGACGCGCTGCTGTAGTTGTCGCCGCCTCCCTGACGTTCTCCGCCGAGGGCGACGCCGGCCGGCCTGGGGACGACGGCACCGGCGCTCGCGCGCGGCGCGATTGGGAGCGCCACCAGCTCCAGGAGGAGCCCGAAGATGCGATGGAGTCGGACCTTCGTTTTCACCCTGCGCCAGGATCCGTCGGACGCGGAGGTCGTCTCCCACCGGCTGATGGTCCGCGCCGGCATGATCTACAAGCTCGCGGCCGGCATCTACACCTACCTGCCCCTCGGCTGGCGGTCGATCGACAAGCTGCAGGCGATCGTCCGCGAGGAGATGAACGCGCGCCGGCTCGTCGAGCTGGTGATGCCGGCGGTGCAGCCGGCCGAGCTGTGGCAGGAGTCCGGACGCTGGTTCGCGTACGGCACGGAGCTGCTGCGCATCAAGGACCGCCACGAGCGCGACTTCTGCTTCGGCCCGACCCACGAGGAGGTCATCACCGACGTCGTCCGCCGCTCGCGTCACCTCCTACCGGCAGCTGCCGGTCAACCTCTACCAGATCCAGACCAAGTTCCGGGACGAGATCCGGCCGCGCTTCGGGCTGATGCGGGGCCGCGAGTTCATGATGAAGGACGCCTACTCCTTCCACGCCTCGGCGGAGAGCCTCGACGAGGCCTACCGGGCGATGGAGCGGGCCTACCGCCGGGTCTTCGACCGCTGCGGGCTCGCGCTACACCGCGGTCGAGGCCGACACCGGCAACATCGGCGGCAGCGAGTCGCACGAGTTCATGGTGCTCGCCGACACCGGCGAGGACGCGGTGGTCGCGTGCCCGAGCTGCGGCTACGGCGCCAACCTCGAGAAGGCGACCACCGGCGCGCTCGCGCCGGCGCCGCCGTGGCCCGGCGACGCCGCCGCCGGCGCCCGAGGCGGTCGCACACGCCCGGGCACGCACGTCGGTCGCCGACGTGGCCGCGTTCCTCAGCGTCGCCCCGGCCCACTTCATCAAGACGATGATCGTCGAGACCGACACGGAGTTCGCGGTCGGCTCTGGTGCGCGGCGACGACGAGGTCAACGAGGTCAAGCTCAAGAACGCTGCTCGGACGCGGCCCACCTGCAGCTCGCCTCCGAGGCGAAGATCGAGCAGGTCACCGGCGGCGCGCATGGGCTTCTCCGGCCCGGTCGGCCTCGACGGGCGTGCGCGATCGTCGCCGACCCCGAGGTGATGCGCGCTGCGCGGTCGCCGCCACCGGCGCCAACCGCGCCGACCACCACCTCGTCGGCGTGGTGCCCGGCCGCGACTTCACGCCCGACCTGGTCGCCGACCTCCGCCTGGCCCGCGCCGGCGACCCCTGCCCGCGCTGCGGCGCGCCGCTCGACGTCAAGCGCGGCATCGAGGTCGGGCACATCTTCAAGCTCGGCACCAAGTACTCCGCGGCGATGGAGTGCAACTTCCTCGACGAGAAGGGCGCAGACGCACCCGATGATCATGGGCTGCTACGGCCTCGGCATCGGCCGCACGGTGGCCGCCGCCATCGAGCAGAACCACGACGAGCACGGCATCATCTGGCCGCGGCCGCTGGCGCCGTTCGAGGTGCGAGCTGGTCGCCGCTCAACCCCGACCAGCCCGACGGTCGTCGAGGCCGCGGAGCGGCTCTACGGCGAGCTTGCCGGCGCCGGCGTCGAGGTCTTCTACGACGACCGCGACGAGCGCCCGGGCGTCAAGTTCAACGACGCCGACCTGATCGGCTTCCCGGTGCGGGTCGTGGTCGGCAAGAAGGGCCTCGAGCAGGGCAAGGTCGAGCTCTCGCTGCGCCGCGACCGCGTCAAGCGAATGGTCAACGCCGAGGACACTGTCGCCGAGGTCGAGAAGCTGCTCGACGAGCTCAGGATCGAGGCGGCGAAGTAACCACGGGAGTTTTCGGCCTCACCTCCCCGCTTCCGAGCCCGCTTTCGGGCCCGCTTCCGATGTTCGTCGATTGCCCGGAGTCATCCGTCGGAATTCGGGCTCGGAAGCGGAAGCGGGCGCGGGCGCGGGTTGGGACCCGGGCGCGGAAGCGGAAGCGGGCGGGGGACCGCGATCCTACTCCGTCACGCCGAGCTCCGCATCCGCCGCATCTGCGAGCCCTCCCGTCCCCTGCACCAGCACCTTGAGGTCGGAGCCCATGCCGTCGGGGTCGAGGAGGCGTTTGATCTCCTGCCGCTCGGCGACGGTCCTGGCGTCGAGCTCGGCCTCCTCACCGACCCCCAGTCGCTCCATCTGGCCGGCGAGGCCGGCCTGGACAAGGAAGGGCGCGAGGGCCATGAGCCCGATCTCCCGCCAGCCCGCGCTCGCGGCGGCCTGGCGGAGGTCGTCCCAGTTGACGTGGGCGCTGAGGTCGCGCTCACCCGGCTCCACGAGCGGGTCGCGGCTCACGCGGTGGGCTTTCTGAACGGCCAGGGCGCCGCCGTGGCGAGCGCGCCCGTCGTAGAGCCGGCGCGCCTCGTAGCCGTAGTCGACCACCACCGCCAGCCCGTCGCTGCCCGCGAGCTCGAGCATGCGGCGGTGGAGCCGCTCGGCGTCGAGGCGGGCCTCTGCGACCTGGCCGGGCGCGAGCGAGACGCCGTGGCCGGCGAAGTATCGCTCGAGCTCGGCTCCGGCAGCCGACTCGCGCCAGCCGAGCGCGCCTCCCTGGACGGCGACCCGCAGCTCCTCGAGCCCGTCGCTCCGCATCACGACCCGGTGCACCGGCACCGCGTCGAAGAGCTCGCAGGCGTGCACCACGGTCGGTCCCGACGAAAGCTCGAGCTCCTCGATCGACCCCACCACGGTGAGCGGCGCCTGCTCGGCGTCGCGCAGGCGGGCCGTCTGCACGGCCCGCATCGCCGGCGAGCGCTCGACCGATCCGGCGCGCCGGACCGCACGGGAGCCGCGCCGCGCCAACGCGGCGGTCAGCTCGGCGATCAGCGAGCCGTCGCCCGAGGCGACATCGCAGAACGCGATCGGGCCGACGCGGGCCGCGAGCCGATCGAGGAGGTTCGCGAGCACGGTCGCGTACCACGGCGAAGCCGTCGGCGCGGTCAGGAAGTCGCCGCCGCGGCCGTAGCGCGGCGTCGCGGCGCAGTAGTAGCCGTGCCGGGGGTGGTAGAGCGCCAGCTCCATGTAGTCGCGAAAGCTGATCTCACCGCCCCGCGCGTCGACCTCTTTCGCCATCCAGGACATGTGGCGATTGTAGGCCGGCGGCCGGTCCCCCGGCAGCTTCCACGCACGGAATTGTCCTTGCCGCCCACTTGGTTCTGTGGTATACCGCCAGCGCTGCTTTCGAAAGAAAGTGGGCCCCCGGCCCACTTTTTTTGATGGAGCAAGGGAGCCGGATGAAGCTGGACGAGGGTCTGGAAAGGGAGCTCAACGAGCTGGTGGACGACGAGGGCCTCGAGCTCCTCGCCGCCGAGCTCGTCGGGAGCGGCCCGCGCACCGTGCTGCGGCTCGTCGTCGACGGGCCGAGCGGGGTGACCCTGGACCAGTGCGCCGACGTCTCGCGTCAGGCTTCAGCGATCCTCGACGTTTCCGACCCGGTCCGCCACGCCTACACCCTCGAGGTGACGTCTCCAGGCCTCGACCGCAAGCTGTACCGGCGCCAGGACTACGACCGGTTCGCCGGCCGCACCGTCAAGGTCAAGATGGATCCGTCATACCGGACGCACCGGGTGGTTGTCGGCGAGCTGGTCGGCCTCGTGGGCGACGAGCTCCGGCTCCGCACTCCGGCAGGAGACGCCGTCAGCCTGCCGTTCGACCGCGTCGTCGAGGCGCGGCTCGAGGTCGACTGGCATGCGGTCCTGAAGGAAGGAAAGAGCCGGCCATGAAGCTGGAAATCAACACCCTGGTGCGCCAGGTCGCCGCCGAGCGCGACATCGAGCCGGAGAAGCTGGTCGAGGCGATCGCCGAGGCCATCTCGTCGGCCGCTCGCAAGCACTTCAAAGAGCGCAACGTGCTGACCGAGATCGAGCCGGAAAGCGGCGAGGTCCAGTGCTGGATCGTGCGCGACGTCGTCGAGGAGGTCGAGGACCCGGAGACCGAGATGACGCTCGAGCAGGCGCGTCAGATCGATCCCGAGGCGCAGATCGGAACGCCGGTCAAGCTCGACTCGCTGGACACCTCCCAGCTCGGCAGGATCGCGGCGCAGTCGGCGAGGCAGGTGCTCTTCCAGAGAGTGCGCGAGGCCGAGCGCGCGGTCGTCTACCGCAACTACGCCGGCCGCGTCCACGAGATGATCAACGGCATCGTCAAGCGGATCGACCGGGGCTCGATCATCGTCGAGCTCGGCGACACCGAGGGCGTCATGCCCCGCAACCACCAGGTGCGCCACGAGCGCTACAGCCAGGGCGACCGCGTCCGGTCGGTCGTGGTCGACGTCACGATGGACGCCAGCCGCCCTCAGGTCGTCCTGTCGCGCACCGATCCGGCGCTGCTCGAGAAGTTGCTCGAGATGGAGGTGCCCGAGATCTACGACGGCACCGTGGTCATCAAGAAGTGCGTCCGCGAGCCCGGTGAGCGGGCCAAGGTCGCGGTCTTCTCCAAGGACCGCGACGTCGACCCGGTCGGCGCCTGCGTCGGCCTCAAGGGCTCCCGCGTCCAGGCCATCACCCGCGAGCTCAAGGGCGAGAAGATCGACATCATCCCCTGGAACAGCGACCTCGTGACCTTCGCGCAGAACGCGCTGGCGCCGGCCAAGATCAACCGGGTCGCCGTGCGCGAGGAGCCGATCCTCGTCACCATGATCGACGAGCAGGGCAAGGATATCCTCGACGAGGCCGGCGAGCCGTTGACGCAGGAAGCACGCGAGACCGTGCTCGACGTGATCGTCGGTTCCGAGCAGCTCTCGCTGGCGATCGGCAAGCGCGGCCAGAATGTGCGTCTGGCGTCGAAGATGCTCGGCTGCCGGATCGAGATCAAGAGCGAAGAGGCGGTCAAGGACGAGCTCGCCTCAGCGCTGGCGTCGATGCTGCGGGAGATGGAGGGGGTGGCGGAGGAGGAGGCGATCCCGCCGGTCGGTGCGGCCGCCGAGAGCATCGACTACAGCGAGCTGATTCCGCTCGAGGAGCTCGACATGCTCACGGAGCGGTTGCGCGAGCGCCTCGAGGGACACGCCATCCACACCGTTCAGGACGTCCTTGCCCGGGACGCCGCCGAGCTATCCACGATTCCGGGCATCGGACCTGTCACCGCGCAGAAACTGCTCGACATGGCTCAACGAGCCCTCCAGGCCTCGCTCGCCGAGGCGGTGGACGCGCAGGCTGGGGAGGAGTAGACGAGCATGCAGCAGCTTCGAGTGGTGGATCTGGCGCGCACCATGGGCATCAGCCCGAAGGAGCTTATCTTCAAGCTCCGCTCGATCGGCGTGAGCGTCAGCGGCGAGGAGGATGCCCTCGACCTTTCCACCGTCCGATCGATCATCACCGGCGAGACGCTTCAGAAGCGGCCCCGCGAGGTGATCGTCCGCCAAGAGGCGCGCGAAGAAGAGTCTCAGACGAGCACGGCCCGCGACCGGATGGCGAAGCGCCGCCGCCGCCAGGTCGTGCAGACCGAGAAGGAGATCCGCGAGTTCGCACCACCGCCGGTCGCTGAGACCGCCGAGGTCGAGCACGCCGATGAAGTGTCGGGCGGGCCGGTGGTCGCTGCCGACGAGCCGGTGCCCCCGGGCGAGGTCGAGCCGGCCGAGGTCGCCGAGCTTCCGGAGGCCCAGGAGGCCGTCGCGGCCGAGGAGCTCGCCGCGGCTGCCGAGGCCCCCTTCGAGGGCGCCGGCGAGGCCGAGGCGGAGGTCGAGGAGAAGCCGGAGTTCGAGATCACCGAGGAGGAGTTGACGGCGTCCCGCAAGGCCGGAGAAGAGGCGTCCCCGCTGCGGGTCCGCCCGATTCGCGCCAAGACCCCCCTCGAGCAGGGCCTGCGCGAGCTCACGCCGGACGAGATCAAGGAGAGCCTCGAAGCCCGCAAGCGCGCCGAGCAGCGACGCAAGGTCGCCGTCAAGCCGGGCGCAGGGAAGAAGGCCAAGGCGGCTGCCGACGCCAAGGAGATCCGCGAGCTGCTCACCAAGTTCGAGGAGCAGAAGCTGAAGGGGCAGCAGGAGGGTGCGGCGCCGACTCGCCCGGGTCCGCGCCCCGGCGATCGGCGGCCGACCAAGAAGGCCCGCCGGCGCCTCCAGCGCGACGAGGGAACCCCGGCTCCCCCGCAGCCGACCCGTACCGTGCAGTTCAGGGACGGCGACAAGCCCGAGGGGCCGATCATCCTCTCCGAGATGGTGACGGCCCGCGAGCTCGCTGAGAAGCTCAACGTCACCGCCAAGGACCTGCTCGGGCTGCTCATCGCCAAGGGCGTCATGGTCACCACCAATCAGTCCCTCCCCCACGAGCTGGCGGAGGAGATCTGCGAGGACCTCGGGATCGAGGCGATGGTGGCGTCGGCCGAGGAGGTCCTGGAGTACGAGCGCGAGGAGAGCCTGGACGTGGTCGGCCCGGCCCTGCCGAGGCCCCCGGTGGTGACGGTCATGGGCCACGTGGACCACGGCAAGACCTCGTTGCTCGACGCGATCCGGTCGACCCGCGTCGCCGAGCACGAGGCGGGTGGCATCACGCAGCACATCGGAGCGTCGCGGATCACGACCGAAGACGGCCGGCTGGTGGTGTTCGTCGACACGCCGGGCCACGAGGCCTTCACCCAGATGCGGGCGCGTGGCGCACAGGTCACCGACATCGTGGTGCTGGTGGTGGCGGCGGACGACGGCGTCATGCCCCAGACCGAGGAGGCGATCAACCACGCCCGCGCCGCCAATGTGCCGCTGCTGGTGGCGATCAACAAGATCGACAAGCCGGGCGCCAACCCCGACCGCGTCAAGCAGCAGCTGGCGGACCACGGGGTTCTGGTCGACGACTGGGGAGGCGACACCCCTTCGGTGCAGGTCTCGGCCAAGACCCGAAAGGGCATCCCCGACCTCCTCGGCATGATCCTGCTCGTCGCCGAGATGAAGAACTTGAAGGCGACGGTCGAGGGGCCGGCTCGCGGCGTGGTGCTCGAGGCGCGCAAGGAGAAGGGCCGCGGCATCGTCGCCTCGGTCGTGATCCAGCAGGGCACCCTGAACGTCGGTGACTTCTTCTTCTGCGGCTCGACCTGGGGCCGGGTGCGCGCGATCACCGACGACCACGGCGAGCGGGTGAGCTCGGCCGGCCCGTCGGATCCCGTGGAGATCATGGGCTTCGAGGCCGTCCCCGCGGCAGGCGACGTCCTGCAGGGCACCGAGAGCGAGGCCAAGGCGGCCGAGGTGGCCGCCTACCGGAGCCAGCGCGAGAAGGAGGAGGGCCACGTCGCCGGCCGCAAGATCTCGCTCGAGAATCTGTTCGACCAGATCGCCGAGAGCGAGATCAAGGAGCTCAACGTCGTGGTCAAGGCCGACGTCCAGGGATCGGTCGAGGTGCTGCGGGAGGCGTTGTCGGCGCTGTCCACTGAGCGCGTCAAGATCAACCACCTGCACGGCTCGATCGGCGCCATCACCACCAACGACGTCATGCTCGCGTCGGCGTCGAACGCGATCATCATCGGCTTCTCGGTGCGACCCGAGCGGACGGCGCGCGAGCTCGCCGAGACCGAGCAGGTCGACATCCGCCTGTACACCGTGATCTATGACCTGATCGACGACGTCAAGAAGGCCATGGTCGGCCTTCTCGAGCCGGTCTTTCACGAGGAGGAGCTTGGCCACGCCGAGGTTCGCGAGGTGTTCCGGGTCCCCAAGATCGGCGCCATTGCCGGGAGCCACGTCGTCGACGGCATCATCACCCGCAGTGCCAAGGTGCGCCTGCTGCGCGATCACGTTGTCGTGTACGAGGGCCAGGTCTCGTCGCTGCGCCGCTTCAAGGACGACGCGTCCGAGGTGCGGCAGGGCTTCGACTGCGGTATCGGCCTCGAGCGTTATCAGGACGTCAAGGTGGGCGACGTTATCGAGGCCTTCCGGATGGTGGAGGTCGCGCCGGAGCTGTAGGGGCTAGGGGCTAGGGGTCAGACCCGACGTGAACCTGGACTGAGGGCGCCACCGAAACCCGGGACCGGGGGTCCCTACAACTCCGACGGGCACAACGAGTCATGAATCGAAACATCTACGTCGGAATTGCGCGCCTCGAGGTCCACATCGAGGACGCCCACAGCCTCAAGGAGAAGAGGAGCGCGACGCGTCCTCTCGTCGAGCGGATCCGCAACCGGCACCAGGTCCTCATCATCGAGGCCGACCACCAGGACCTGCACCAGCGTGCGGGCTTTGCGATCAGCGCCCTGTCCACCGATCCGGTGGACCTCGAAAGCCGGCTGCAGCGGGTGGAGCAGACGGTGCACGATACGCTGGGCGGCAACGTGCTGGTGTGGGATGTCGAGATCATTCAGGTGTGATAGGTGATACGTGACAGGTGAACGGTGAAAGTCCTCAAACCCGCTTCCGCGCCCGCGTCCGCTTCCGCGCCCGGACGGAGTGTGCGCCTTCACCCTCGAGAGGGGAGACGGTAACGTGAAAAGCCGCCAAACCTTCAGTCGTAACCGGCGCCTCGAGGGCGAAATGCGGGCCGTGCTCGCCGATCTGCTCCGCCTTTCGGTCAAGGACCCGCGGCTCGAAGGCGTCACCGTGTCGGCGATCCAGCTGTCGGCCGACCGCACCCAGGCCAGGGTCTTCTACTCGGTGATCGGGGACGACGAGCGCGAGCGCCAGGCCGCGGACGGCTTCGCGGCGGCGGCCGCCTTCCTGCGCCGCGAGCTCGGCCAGCGGATGCGCCTGCGCACGGTCCCGGCTCTCGAGTTCCACCGCGACACCTCCTACGAGTACGGCGACCGCATCGAGCGGCTGCTCGAGCGGATCCAGGGGGGGGCGCCAGCCGCCGACGACGCCAACGACGATGCCGGGACGGAGGAGCCATGACGGCTGATCGGGGCGACGCCCATATGGCGGTCCGTCGCCTGGCCCGCGCCCACCGGGCGCTGATCACCGGGCACCAGCGGCCCGACGGTGACTCGCTCGGGTCGCAGCTCGCGCTGGCCGAGCTGGCCAGCGCCCTCGGCGTGGCGACGGTGATCGTCAACCACGACCCGGCTCCCAGCACTCTCGCCGAGCTGCCCGGAACCGAGCTCGTCACGGTCAGCCAGGCGCTGCCGGGCGACTTCCCGGACGGCTTCGACCTGGTCGTCGCCGTCGAGTGTCCGGAGGTGGAGCGGGCCGGGTTCCCGGGCCTCGATCGCCGGCCGATCCTCAACATCGACCACCACCCGGCGAACCCGCTGTACGGCGAAGTCAACTACGTCGACCCTGACGCCCCCGCGACCGGGGAGATGGTGTGGCTGATGTTCCGCGCGGCGGAGGTGGAGCCGTCCGCAGCGGCCGCCACCAACGCCTACGTGGCACTGTCCACCGACACCGGCGACTTCCGCTACTCGAATGCCACCGGCCGGGCGTTCCGCGCCGCCGCCGAGATGGTCGACGCCGGCGCCAGCCCGACCGCCGTCGCGCAGTGGATCCACGGCCGCCGCAGGCCGGCCGCCGTCCACCTCCTCGGTGAGGCGCTGTCCACGCTGCGGTTCGAACGGGACGGGAGCATCGCGGTCATCGAGCTCGACGAGCAGGCCTTCCGCCGCTCCGGCGCCAGCCCCGAGGACACCGAGGACATCATCAACCACCCGCGCACCATCGACGGCGTCCGCGCCGTTGTGTTCCTCAAGCAGTGGGAGCCTGGCACCGTCCGGGTCAGCCTGCGCTCGGCCGACCGCGTCGACGTCCGCCGGGTCGCGGAGCGCTTCGGTGGCGGCGGTCACACCAGTGCCGCGGGCTGTACTCTCCGCGGCGACCTCGCCGCAGCCCGCGAGCTCGTCGTCGCGGCCGTCGACGAGGCCATCGGGAGCGGATCGTGAGCCGCCGCCGCAGCTCACAGTGGCACGGTCTGCTGCTCGTGGACAAGCGCCAAGGCCCAACCTCGCACGACGTCGTGGACATGGCGCGCCATGCCCTCGGCGAACGCCGGATCGGCCACACCGGGACCCTCGACCCGATGGCCGAGGGCCTGCTCGTGCTGTGCGTCGGGCAGGCGACCCGCCTCCAGCAGTTCCTGGTGCGCTGGGACAAGACCTATCACGGCCAGATCCGGCTCGGGCAGGCGACCACGACCTACGACCGCGAGGGCGAGCCCGCGGACCCCCGCGGCGCGGTTCCCGAGCTCGACCCCACCGTGCTGGCGCGGCTCGAGGCCCGGTTCTCCGGCGAGATCGCCCAGACGCCGCCGCCCTACTCGGCCAAGAAGATCGGCGGCAAGAGGATGTACGAGCTGGCCCGATCGGGCCAGCCGGCGGTCGCCGAGCCCAAGATGGTGACCGTGCATGCGCTCTCCCTCGAGCGCCTTGACGTCGATCTGCTCGGGGTCACGGTGACGGTCTCGTCCGGCTTCTACGTCCGGTCGCTGGCCAACGATCTCGGGACCGAGCTGGGGTGCGGCGGCTATCTCGATCGCCTGCATCGCGTTTCGATCGGCCCGTTCTCGACCGAGTCCGCGATCTCGCAGAGCCTGCTCGAGTCCGCAGACGACCCCTTGGCCATTGTCGGCCACGCCGCCTGGACTCCGATCGACCGCGTCGCGCTTCCTTTCGCCGAGCTCCAGCTCAATCGCAGCGCCACCGAGCGTTTCGTCCACGGCCAGGAGGTGGTGATCCTGCGCTCGGGCGGCGGCACGCTGGCGGTGAACAGCGAGGTCACCGTGAGGTCGCCGGAAGGCCGGCTGCTCGGCGTGGGCCTCGTGCAGTCCGTGCTCGCGCGCGGACGGACCGTAGGTGTCCGTCCCGCCATGGTTTTGCAGGCAGGCGAGTCCCAGCCAACGGCCCTCGCCGAAGACCGCCCATCGGTTGCCAGCGGAGAAACTTCCTGATACCGTACCGCTGCCTCCTCGCCACCGGAGGATAGAGTTTCGGAGGAGACATGAGTCACTTTGACGTACGCAAACCTGCGATCATCGAGGAGTACCGGCAGCACGCCAACGACACCGGCTCGCCGGAGGTCCAGGTCGCGCTGCTGACCCGTCGTATCGAGTTCCTGACCGAGCACTTCAAGTCATTCACCAAAGACTTCCACTCGCGCCGCGGCCTGCTGCGGCTGGTGGGACGTCGCCGCCGCCTGCTCGACTACCTGAAGGCGAAGGACCTCGCCCGGTATCGCCGGCTCGTCGAGCAGCTGGGGCTACGAGGATAGGATCGAGACACCGTATGAAACAAGTCATCACGAGATCCGTCGAGATCGACGGGAAACAACTGTCCTTCGAGCTCGGCAGGGTCGCCAAGCAGGCCGACGGATCCACCGTCGTGCGGCTGGGCGACACCATGGTCCTGGTGACCGCCTGCGCCGAATCCAAGATCCGCGAGGGCGTCGACTTCCTGCCGCTGACGGTCGACTACCGGGAGAACACCTACGCCGGCGGCAGGATCCCGGGCGGCTTCTTCAAGCGCGAGGGGCGCCCCACCGAGAGCGAGATCCTGACCTGCCGGCTCATCGATCGCGGGCTGCGGCCGCTGTTTCCAGACGGCTACCACCGCGAGAGCCAGATCATCGCCTGGGTGATGTCCGCCGACGACGACCACGACCCTGACGTGCTCGGCATCTGCGGCGCGTCGATGGCCCTGATGGCCGCCGCCGCGATCCCGTACGAGGCGGCGCTCGCCGGCGTCCGGATCGGTCGGTTGGACGGCCGATTCGTCGTCTTTCCGAGCTACGCCGAGCGCGAGGTCAGCGACCTCGACCTCGTCGTGGCCGGCACCGACGAAGCCATCGTGATGGTGGAGTGCGGCGCCAACCACGTCACCGAGCAGGTAGTTATCGACGCCCTCGAGCTCGCCCACCGCGAGATCCGCCGGATCATCGCCGTGCAGCGCGAGATCACGGCCCAGCTCGGGATCGTCAAGGCACGACTTCGAGCCCGAGGCCGATCCCTGGCCCCGGGAGTTTGCGGAGCAGGTGAAGGCGCGCTGGACCGAACCGCTGCGCAGCCGCCCTCCAGGTCAAGGGCAAGCTCGAGCAGGGCGCCGCGGTCGACGCGCGTCAGGGAGCAGGCGATCGCCTCGCTCCCCGAGGACGCTGGCCGAGGAGCAGACCCCGTGGCTCAAGAGCCTGCTCCGCTCCCTGGTCAAGGACATCACGCGCGAGACCGATCCTCGACCGCAAGCAGCGCCTCGACGGCCGCGCCTTCGACGAGATCCGGCCGGTGACCTGCGAGGTCGGCGTGCTGCCGCGCGCGCACGGCTCGGCCCTGTTCACCCGGGGCGAGACCCAGGCCCTGGTGACCTGCACCCTCGGCACCTCCGAGGACTCGCAGCTGATCGAGGCCTTCGAAGGCGAGTCGCGCCAGCACTTCATGCTGCACTACAACTTCCCGCCGTTCTCGGTCGGCGAGGTCCGCTTCCTGCGCGGGCCCGGCCGGCGCGAGATCGGCCACGGCGCCCTCGCCCGCCGCGCTCTCGGGCCGATCCTCCCGGACACCGACGATCTTCCCCTACACGATGCGGGTGGTCTCCGACATCCTGGAGTCGAACGGCTCGTCGTCGATGGCCTCCGTGTGCGGCGGATCGCTGGCGCTGATGGACGCCGGCGTCCCGATCAAGCGGCGGTGGCCGGCATCGCCATGGGCCTGGTGTCGGACGGCAGCCGCTTCGCGGTCCTGACCGACATCGCCGGCCAGGAGGACCACTACGGCGACATGGACTTCAAGGTCGCCGGCACCCGCGCAGGGGATCACCGCCCTCCAGATGGACATCAAGGTCTCGGGCCTCAGCCGCGCGATCCTGGAACAGGCGCTCGAGCAGGCGCGCCGCGGGCGCCTGCAGCTGCTCGACGTGATGGACCGGGCGATCGCCGAGCCTCGGGCCGAGATCTCGCCGTACGCTCCGCGCATCTTCCAGATCAAGATCGACATCGACCAGATCCGCAACGTGATCGGGCCCGGCGGCAAGACCATCCGGTCGATCGTCGACTCGACCGGCGCCCGCATCAACGTCGAGGACGACGGCACGGTCGAGATCGCCACCAGCGACCTCGAGGCCGCAGAGCGGGCGATCGCGATCATCCAGGGGCTCACGCGCGCAGCCGAAGATCGGCGAGGAGTTCGACGGCACAGTCAAGCGAATCGAGCCCTACGGCGCTTTCGTCGAGATTCTGCCCAACCAGGACGGCCTGGTCCACATCTCGGAGATCTCGCTCGAGCGAATCCCCGACATCCGCGACGTCCTCACCGAGGGCGATCCGATGCGCGTCCGGATCATCGACATCGACGCCAACGACCGCATCAAGCTGTCGCGGCGGGCGATCCTCGAGGACGAGGCGCGCGCGCGCGGCGAGGAGATCCCGGAGCGGGCGGCAGCGCCGCGTGATGATCGGCGCGGCGGGCGTCCCGGAGGCGGCGGCCGCGACGGTGGCCGGGGCCGCGGCGGTGACCGCGGACGGGGCGGTCCCCGCCGGAGGGATTGACCGCAGCCTGCGTCGGAACGACTGACCCGCACTCGAACCAACACTTCGACCCACCCGCAAGGGTGGGTTTTGTTTTCCTCTCACTGCCGCGTCCGCGCCCGATTTCGTTCCCGTTCCCGTTCCCGTCCCCGGCACCGCTCGTGTCACGGCGAAGCCGAAGGCGGAGCCGGATCCGCATCCGCGCCCGCTTCCGGAAGGGAGTTCCTGGCACGGAGTCCGGCCCTCGCTCTCGTCAGGGCGTTGTCCGCTGCGCTGAGCAAGGATGAGTCGAATCCGCTTCCGCGTCCGTACCTGCTTCCGCCTCCGTCATGACCGAAGTGCCTTGCTCCGATTCACTTGCGCTGGCTGAAACGGACGGCCGTGCCACGGCTGGCGGAGCTGAACGACCGGGCGCGGGCGGGGAAGCGGGCGCGGAAGCGGGAATCGACCTCCAGTGACGGGACCCGCGAGCCGCGTCGTGCCGCACTCCGGCAGAAAAGGGCTTGCAATTTTGCCGCGACCGACCGAATATGAATGAGTGTTCATTCAGGTTCGGGATCCGCTCGTGAACGCAACCCGGGAGGTCGGACATGGCCTATGACGTTGACATGCGAGACATGAAGTTCCAGCTCTTCGAGTGGCTGCCCACGACCGAGCTGCTCGAGGGCGAGCGCTTCTCGCAGTGGGACCGGAGCGACGTCGAGATGGTGCTCGAGGAGGCCCTCAAGCTCGCCCAGGAGCAGCTCGCGCCCTCCAACGCGGAGGGCGACCGGTCGGCGCCAGCTCGAAGAACGGCGGCGGTGACCATGCCGCCGTCCTTCAAGCCGGTCTACGAGAAGATCTGCGAGGGCGACTGGATCGGCTGCATCAACAACCCCGAGTTCGGCGGCATGGGCCTGCCCGAGGTCGTCGGCACCGCGCATCAACGAGTTCTTCTTCGGCGCCAACATGTCGCTCTGCCTGACCATCCTGCTCACCCGCGGCGCCGCGTACCTGATCGAGAACTTCGGCACCGACGAGATGAAGCAAGCTCTTCTGCGAGAAGCATGTACAGCGGCGAGTGGGCCGGCACCATGTGCCTGACCGAGCCGCAGGCCGGCTCCGACGTCGGCGCCTCCAAGACCAAGCGCGGTCAAGCAGGCCGACGGCACGCTACCTGATCTCCGGCGAGAAGATCTTCATCACCTCCGGCGACCACGACCTCACCGAGAACATCATCCACGCCGTGCTGGCCCGCACCCCGGACGCGCCCGCCGGGCACCGAGGGCCTGTCGCTCTTCGTCGTCCCCAAGATCCGCGTCAACCCCGACGGCTCCCTCGGCGAGCCCAACGACGTCGTCTGCTCGCAGCATCGAGCAGAAGATGGGCATCCACGGCTCCCCCACCTGCTCGCTGGTCTTCGGCGGCAACGACGACTGCGAGGGCTTCCTGCTCGGCGAGGAGCAGCCAGGGCATGAAGCTCATGTTCCACATGATGAACGAGGCGCGGATCGAGGTCGGGCTCCAGGGTGCGGCGCGCCGCGGCCGCCGCCTACCAGGCCGCCCTCGACCTACGCCAAGGAGCGCCTGCAGAGCCGGCACTGGACGAAGTTGAAGGACCACGCGACGCGCCGCAGGTGCCGATCATCGAGCACCCCGACGTGCGCCGCATGCTGCTGTCACCTCCAAGGCCTACTCCAGGCGATGCGCGCCCTGCTCTACGCAGACCTCGCTACTTCGATCGACATGGCCGCGACCACCGAGGGCGAGGAGCACGAGCGCTACCACTCCTACGTCGAGGTCCTGACCCCGATCTGCAAGGCCTGGGCCTCGGACTGGGGCTTCCGGGTCACCGAGTGGTGCCTGCAGGTCTACGGCGGCTACGGCTACACCACGGAGTACCCCGCCGAGCAGTACCTGCGCGACGCCAAGATCGCCCCGATCTACGAGGGCACCAACGGCATCCAGGCCCTCGACCTCGTGGCCCGCAAGCTGCGCCTGCCAAGGGCGGCAAGCCGATCCGCGAGCTGCTCGGCATGGCCGAGAAGACCTTCAAGAAGCTGAAGGGCGACAACGCAGTTCATGGAGCCGGCGTGGATGCTCGGCGCCGCCCTCAAGCAGATCGAGGACATCTCCAAGGGGCTGACGAAGCGGCCCGACGCGCATGCTGGTCACGATGCTCAACGCGGTGCCGATCCTCGACATGATCGGCAACGTGCTCGGCGCCCACTTCCTCCTCGACCAGGCGCGCATCGCCCGCGCCAAGCTCGGCGAGATCCTGGCCGCGGCAAGGGCGTCGACACCGACGGACAAGAAGGCCTACCAGGCAGTTCCTCGCGGGCAACGCCGAGGCCGCCTTCTACCACAACAAGGTGCAGACGGCGATCCACTTCGCCTACCGCGTGCTGCCCACTGGTCGCGGCCCGCGCCGTCGCCATCCGCTCCGGCGAGAAGTCCGCCATCTACGCGATGATGTAGCGCATCCGACTCAACCGACTCTTCGCAACCCCCGCCTCGCCGGCGGGGGTTTCTTTTTGAGGGGACCGGGGCACCACGTCCCCGCTTCCGCTTCCCCGCCCGCTTCCGCTTCCGCTTCCGAACGCAGGCCAAAACCACGGTTGAACACCCGAGGCCTCATGAGGCGATTCCGGTCGAATGGCGTACGCGTCACTGCCAGAGCGGCCAGCGAGTCGATGTACCGCCGATGATCCCCCCGGGGCACCGCGGACACGGGAACGAGCACGTGAAGGGGTCGTCAACTCCTGCGCCAAGGGACAGGAATCCGGAAGTGGGCGCGGATCCGGCTTCGTTCTGCGGCTTCCGGCTTCGTGCTCCGCACTTCGCCGTGACAAGTCGCCGTGACGAGAGGGGGCGTGGCGATCGCGCATCATGTGCTGGTACGCCGGTGCGCCCCTTGCATTGGCCACCCGGGCACCGAATACTGGTGAGAGAGAGGGAGCACGCCATGCAGCATTACCGACGCCTTACGGTCTCGCTGTCCACGCTGATCGCGGTCGCCGCGCTGCCAATGACGGCTGCCGCCAACCCTGCTCGGAGGTCGCCGATCGGTGGCCAGCCGGTCCCGCCGACGCGGTGTTCGTCCGTGCCGGCCGCGCCTACTTCGGCAGCGGCACCGTCTTCACCATCGGCGGCCTCAGCAACCCGGCGTCGCCGGTCGTGCTCGCGGAAATCGACCTCGGAATGCTGATCCACGACATCGTCGTCGATGACGACATCGCCTGGGTGGCCGCCGGGAACATGGTGGCCGAGCCCGGCGCCGTGTTCCGGATCGACGTCGAGGACCCCGCGGCTCCGGAGGTGGTGGCGGTGTGGGAGACGCCGCTCCCGGCGCGCTCGATTGCCGTCGGCGACGACGTCGTGTTCGCCGGTCTGGTGAACCCGGCCGATCCCGGCAACGGCGTGCTCCTCGAGCTCGAGCCGGGCGCGACCCCGTCGTCGCCGCCGCGGATCACGTCGGTCGAGGTCGCCGGCTGGCCGGAGCGGCTCGTTCTCGACGAGGAGACGCTGTGGGTCGTCGAGCTCGGCACCGGCGCCCGCGGCTTCGACGTGGACGAACCGAGGCAGCTGCTCGAGATCGTCCATCTGGCCGGCGACATCCGCGACCTCGAGGCCGAGGACCATCTGCTCTACCTGGCGGAGTGGCGGGACGACGAGCCCGACGTCCTGCGGATCCTCGACGTCGAGGACCCATCCGCGCCGGTCACGCTCGCGGAGTACCGGGCGGATCGATTGCGCAAGGTCCGCGTCGTCGGTCCCACGGCCTACCTGGCAACCACCCCGGCCGAGTCCTCGATCCGCCTCGAGCTGGTCGACGTCTCGGACCCGTCCGACCCGAGGCGCAAGGACGTGCTCTCGCTCGGGTCGTTGCGCGGCGATGCCTTCCTGCAAGACCTCGCGGTCGCCAACCGGATCGCCTGCATCAGCAACAGCCGCGGCGGGCCGTGGCTGGCCGAGGATCCGCCGACCGGCGAGCCGAGGCTGGTCGGCAGCTTCTCGACCCCGGGCGTGACCGAGGCCATCACGGTGTCGGGCGAGCTGCTGGCCGTCGCCGGGGGCGAGAGCGGCCTGCTGCTGTTCGACCTCGCCGGGACCCACGGCCTCGTCCCGCTGGCGCTCCCTGAGGCGGTCGGGGGCTTTGCCAAGGACGTGGCCATCGCCGGCGACGTGGCCTACGTGGCGTCCTGGCGCGATGGCGTCCGGGTCCTCGACCTCAGCGACCCCAGGGCGCCGGTCGAGATCGCCCGGGCGGCGACGATTGGTCCCTGCTATCGGGTGGTCGTCGACAACGACGTCCTCTACGCCACGGTCGCGAGCGCACCGTACGTGTCGACGCTCATCTTCGACGTCTCCGACCCGTCGCTCCCGCTCCAGGTCGCCCAGCTCGAGGGCGGCGTCCTGGCGGCAGTGGATGGATACGCCTACAGCGACTGGTCGGACTGGGCCGGCCGCTGCGCGCTGGCGACCTGGGACGTCAGCAACCCACAGCAGCCGGCGACCCAGCCGTCGCGCATCAACTTCTTCGGCGGCTGCGACCGCTGCGGCCTGCCGTGGCCCGACTACCCCCGCTCCTACGAGCTGCAGCCGCACCGCGCCATCTCCGGCCTCACGATTGCGGGTGGTCACGGCTGGGTGTCGCTCGGCACCGGGGGCCTGCACCTGCTTGACATGTCCGACGCCGCGTCGCCGGACGTCATCGCTTCGCTGGACGGACGTCGCCTGCGGCACCTCGGCGACGGCCGCCGCCCGCGACGCCGCCTACGTGGCAACTGCCTCCCCCTCCGGCCTGCTGAGGGTGGTCGTGTCCCCCGAGGGCGAGCTTCGCGAGACCGGCTTCCTGCCGCTGCCGGGCTACCCCGCGGACGTGGTCCTGTCCGGAAGCGTGGCCTACACGGCCGACCTGATCGCGGGCGTGTCGGCGGTGGACGTCGCAGGTTGCCTCGGGCCGCTGCGCCCGACCGGGAGACGGGCGCCGTAGGCATTGCAGAGGAATTCGCTAGCGCCGCCAAGGACCAGAGGAGCGTCGGAACCGCCAGCCGGGCGCGGAAGCGGGCGCGGAAGCGAGTCTGCGATCAGGCGACCGTGACGTCCTCGCAGAGGTAGACGTCCTGGATCGCGTTGAGCAGCTGCGACGCCCGTCGCGCCATCGGCTTCTGGAAGGCCTTGCGGCCCGAGATCAGGCCCATGCCGCCGGCCCGCTTGTTGATGACCGCGGTGGTCACCGCCTGCTCGAGGTCGTTCGCGCCCGACTCGCCACCCGAGTTGATCAGGCCGGCCCGTCCCATGTAGCAGTTCACGACCTGCCAGCGGGTCCACTCGATCGGGTGGTCGGGCACCAGCGTGCCGTAGACCGACTTGTGGGTCTTGCCGTACTTCAGCGCGTTGTAGCCGCCGTTGTTGGTCGGCATCTTCTGCTTGATGATGTCGGCCTCGATGGTCACGCCGAGGTGGTTGGCCTGGCCGGTGAGGTCGGCCGCGGTGTGGTAGTCGGTCCCCTCGACCTTGAAGGCCGGGTTGCGCAGGTAGCACCACAGCACGGTGAACATGCCGAGCTCGTGGGCGTGGTGGAAGGCCTCCGAGACCTCGATGATCTGGCGGCGGCAGTCCTCGGAGCCGTAGTAGATGGTGGCGCCGACGCCGACGGCGCCGAGGTTCCAGGCCTGCTCGACCGAGGCGAACATCGTCTGATCGGCGACGTTCGGGTAGCTCAGCATCTCGCTGTGGTTGATCTTGACGATGAACGGGATCTTGTGGGCGTACTTGCGGGACACCGCGCCGAGCACCCCGAGGGTGGAGGCGCAGCCGTTGCAGCCGCCCTCGACGGCGAGCCGGACGATGTTCTCGGGGTCGAAGTAGATCGGGTTGGGCGCGAAGGACGCGGCGCCCGAGTGCTCGATGCCCTGGTCGACCGGCAGGATCGAGACGTAGCCGGTGCCCGCGGCGCGGCCGGTCGAGTACAGCCACTGCAGGCTGCGCATCACCGCCGGCGAACGGTCGCTGTACGCCACGACCCGGTCCACGAAGTCCGGCCCCGGCAGGTGGAGCTGGTCCTTGGTGATGCCGGTGCACTGATAGTCGAGCAGCGACGCCTTGTCGCCGAGCATCGTGCGGATCTGTTGGATCATGGTTCCACCTCCTCAGGGTCCTGGCGCATTGTACGGCAACCCGCCGAGGATGCCGCCGCCCGTCGCGAGGCGCGGCCGGCGGAGCGCGAAGAGCAGGGCCAGCACGGTGCCCTTGATCATGCAGGTTGCCGCGATCGCCAGCCACACCGCCTCGACCCCCCATCCCCGCCCGACCAGCCAGGCCGCCACCGGAATCCTCGCCGCGGTCAGGGCGATCTCGAACGCGGCCGGGACCGCGGTCCACTGGGATCCGGCGAAGGCGCCGAGCAGGACCACCTCGGCCGCCATGAACACCTGGCTCATTCCGACCAGCAGGACGTAGGTAACGCCGGCCGCCACCACCTCGTGGTCCGAGATGAACACCGCGACCGCCGTCGCGGGCCGCGACACCAGCACCATCGTCACCAGACCGACCGGCAGGATGGTCAGGAAGAGCGTCCGCCAGGCCGACCGGGCCGCCCGCACCGCGTCGCCGGCACCGAGGTTCTGGCCGACCAGCGTGGTCGCGGCCGCGCCCATGCCGGCGCAGACGAAGTAGTTCAGCACCTCGAGCTTGTGACCGATGCCGAGCGCGGCCACTGCCGGCGTGCCGAAGGTCGTGGTGATCCGGGTCAGCAGGATGTAGATCAGCGAGAACAGCGCCCCCTCGACCGCGAGCGGCAGTCCGACCCGCAGCGCCGCCCAGCTCTCCGCCGGCGGGCGCAGGAAGGCGAGGGGCCGGGGGCGGATCCCGAGCCGGCCGAGCAGCTGCCAGCCGCGGGCGCAGCCAATCAGCCATGCCAGCACCGTCGCCGTTGCCGCTCCCGCCACTCCGAGCCGCGGCAGCGGCCCGACCCCGAAGATCAGCAGCGGGTCGAGCACGACGTTGACCGCCGCTGCCACGGCCAGCAGCCGCAGGGCGGTGGCCGCGTCGCCGGCCGCGCGAAATGCCGCCGAGATCCAGGCGAACAGAAAGTACGCCGGCATCCCGAGCAGCACGATCACCAGGTACGCAATCCCGGCCTCGGTGACCGGCTCCGCGGTGCCCATGAAGCGGAACAGCGGGGCGACGAGCCACAGCCCGACGCCGACCACGATCAGTGAGCCCCACAGCCCGAGGCTCTGGCCGGCGGCTGCGGCCCGGCCGATGGCCACGCGGTCGCCCGAGCCCACGGCGGCGGCGAGGACCGACCCTGATCCCGAGGCCGCGCCCTCGCCAATGGTCTGGGCGAGCCACATCGCGAAGCCCGCGGTCGAGGCCGCGGCGACCGCGACCGGCCCGACCCGGCCGAGCCAGAAGGCATCGACGATCAGAAAGCCGGCCTGGAGCAGCGCCGACAGCGCCGCCGGGGCGCCGAGGTGGAGGATCGCCCGGTCGATCGAGCCGGAGACCACCAGCTCGCGGTACCTCAGGACGTCGCCGTGCACGGAGGAGGAGGATAGCAGGGTCGCGAAGTCGCAGCGTGGTGCTCCGACTTCCCTCAAACTCGCCCGCTTCCGCGCCCGCTTCCGCGCTCCGGCGATCGACCGTCGTCCCGCGTCCCATCTCGCCGATTCCGCGCCGTGCCTCATGCAGAACGTCGAGACCTGGGATCGCCATGGCTCCCGTCGGGTAGCCGTCGGCGGCGAAGCGACTCGAGCGGGCGCGGAGGCACAGCGGGCAACGGAGCTCAGGTAACTGACACCCGCCCTCGCCCCCAGTCCGGAAGAGGGCGCGGAAGCGGAAGGGGAAGCGGGGCGACGCGCCGCCGCCTCCGGGCGCGATTCGCCGGGGACTCTCTCCTGCGAGCCTTGGGCCCTCTACTACCCGATGACCTCGGTGTGCTCGGAGAACTGGATGCCGAGGCGCTGCAGCTCCTCGAGCGCGGGCTCGTAGAACTCGGGCATCACCGGCACGATCACCCCGGGCTTCGTGAAGCGGCCCTCGAGGATGAAGCGCACGCCGACCGCTGCCGGCAGGCCGACGGTGCGGTTCATGCTCGAGTCGCCCCCCGGAATGCCGAAGTCGACCATCGTCGAGGTGATGCGCTCCCGGCGGTCCGGGAAGCGGGCGACGAAGGTGTGCTGGAGGACCAGCATGTCGCGCTCGCCCTCGGCGTAGGACATCTTCTCCAGCATCCGGGCGGTCAGGATGTCGACCGGCGACGTGGCCGTCGGCAACGGATCTGTGGAGAACAGGCCGACCCACTCCATGCAGGAGATCTCGGGCCCGGCGGGGTCAAGGCCGAGCTTCCGGGCGACCACCCCGGCGAGCCCGGCGGTCGATTCAACCCCGGCGAGCCGCGCCGTCAGGTCGGCGAAGCTCTGACCGTCGAGGCCGTCGAGCGCGTCGGTGCCGAGCCATCCGAGGCGCGCGATCTGCTTCATCGTCGCGCACCAGTGCGGGAAGCGCAGTGTGCCGCGGAACATGGTGTCGGACGGGTCGATCCCGTAGTACTCGGTGTACGGCAGGCTGTCCCGGTTCGGGTAGCCGATGAAGCTGATGGTCTTGCCCTCCACCTCCACCGGCACCTGCCACTGGTGGTCGAAGAGCTCGCGGCCCGGGACCCGCACCTCGCGGCCGTCGCGCCGGTAGCGGGCGTTGTTGAGCCCGGCCAGGAGCACGCCGCGCGGGCTCCACGAGAACTTGTAGCCGAACGGGTTGTCGTTGGCCTCGGGCGCCGGCAACCCGCCGCAGTAGGACTGGAAGGTGGTGATCTCCCCGCCCGCCGCCTGCACCGCGTGGATGACCTTCATCGCCGTCATGTGGTCGATGCCGGGGTCGACGCCGAGCTCGTTGAGCAGCACCACTCCGGCCTTCTTCGCCGCGCCGTCGAGGGCCTTCATCTCGTCCTTGACGTAGGAGGTGGTGACCATGTGCTTGCCGTGCGCGAGGCAGGCCTTCGCCACCATCGGGTGGTAGACCCACGGCAGCAGGCTGACCGCCAGGTCGTGCTCGGCCACCAGCCCGCCGAGCCGCTCCGGCTCGCGCTCGATGTCGAAGGCGATCGGCGTTCCCAGGGGATGCCCATCGAGGATCGCCTCCGCCTTGGCGACGGTGCGGCTCGCGACCGTCACGTGGAACCCGTGATCCAGCAGGTAGCGCACGTGGGCGCGCACCACCAGCCCGGCGCCGAACACGATGACTCGATTCACGTCCTTCGTCCTCCCAGGCTCCGCCGAGGGAGCCGCTTGCGGTCCGCTGTCAGCCGACGAGGGTCGCGACCATGACCGCCTTGATGGTGTGGAGGCGGTTCTCGGCCTCGTCGAACACTCGCGACTGCGGGCCCTCGAAGACCTCGTCCTCGACCTCGCAGATCTCCGGGAACTGCCGCGCCAGGTCGGTCTCGAGGTTGTGGAAGCGCGGGCAGGCAGTGCAGGAAGATCGCCTCGGGCCGGCCGGTGAGCTCCATCATCCGGCGCGTCACCTTGTAGGGCTTGAGCAGGGCGATCCGCTCGGCGATCTTGTCCTCCTCGCCCATCGAGGCCCAGACGTCGGTGTAGATCGCGTGGGCGCCGCGCACGCCCTCCTCGACCGAGTCGGTGACCGTCACCTTGCCGCCGGTCTCGGCGGCGATCGCGCGCACCGTCGCCGACCAGCTCGGGCTCGGGAAGCAGCGAGCTCGGGCGCCGACGACGCGGACGTCCATGCCGAGCTTGGCGCCGCCGACCAGGGTCGAGCGGGCGACGTTGTTGCGGCCGTCGCCGACGTAGGCGAGAGCCGATGCCCCTGGAGCCGGCCGAACTCCTCCTCGCACGGTCAGCACGTCGGCCAGGATCTGGGTCGGGTGCCAGGCGTCGGTCAGCCCGTTCCACACCGGCACGCCGGCGTGCGCCGCCAGCTCCTCGACCGTCCGGTGGGCGAAGCCGCGGAACTGGATGCCGTCGAACATCCGGCCGAGCACCCGCGCGGTGTCGGCCACCGTCTCCTTCTTGCCGAGCTGGATGTCGCCCTTGCCCAGGTACTCGGGGTGGGCGCCCTCGTCGACGCAGGCCACCGTGAAGGCGCAGCGCGTGCGGGTCGACGGCTTCTCGAAGATCAGCGCGACGCTCTTGCCGGCGAGCGACCGGCCGCGCACGGCCGGCACGCTTGGTCGGCCTTGAGCGTGCCGCCAGGTCGAGCAGGTAGCTGAGCTTCGGCCGGCGTGAAGTCGAGCAGCTTGAGGAAGTGCCGTCCCACCAGTGGTGGCGCTGCCATGAATGCCTCCGTTGTGCCCCCGGCGCCGCTTGTGAATTCTTGCACCAGAGCCTCCGCATGGTACCTGTGCCAGCACACTTTGCCAAGCTTCGCCCCAGGACTTGTCTCTCCGCCCCTCCCCGCTTCCGCTTCCCCGCCCGCTTCCGAGCCCGGACGGTGGCTCCCCAGCGGAATCCAGCATGCTGTGCCGCCCCCGTCATCGAGTCGATATGGGCGCGCCACCATGTTGGCCCGGGCGCCTTGACCACCCACCAATCCGCACCTTTTCCGCAGATTTTCCTCACGACTTTTCCAAAGCCCGGCGCCACATTCACCTCACCGGGACAGCTCACTCGAGGAGGGGACCATGTGGCGCCACACGCTCACGGCCGGCCAAGCAGCACTCGTGACGATCAGCCTGTGGCTGCTCGCGAACCCTGCGCGTGCTCAGGACGGCTCGTGGCCGGCTCCCATCGACCCGGCCGTCATCGCCGAGCTCGAGACACGAGGCGAGGCCACCTTCTGGGTCCTCTTCCGCGACCAGGCCGACCTCGACGCGGCCTTCGCGATCCGGGATTGGGACGAGCGCGGGCGATTCGTGTACGAGCGCCTCGTCGCCACGGCGGAGTCATCACAGCGGGGGTCCGCTCCCTGCTCGGAGACCTGAACGTGCAGGTGAGGTCCTTCTGGATCGCCAACACGATCGAGGTCACGACCGGGGACCGCGCGCTGCCAGTGGTTCGCCGCCCGGCCCGAGGTCGCCGCGATCATCGCTCCGCCCACGATCGAGCTCATCGAGGGAGCGATCGGGGATGTGGGCTCCCCGACCGCAGGCGTCGAGTGGAACATCGCGCATCCGGGCGCCCCTGGTCTGGTCGACCTTCGGCGTGCGCGGCGAGGACATCGTGGTCGGCGCAATCGACTCCGGCGTGCAGTACGACCACCCGGCCCTGGTGGAGCAGTACCGTGGCAACCTCGGCGGCGGCGTGTTCGACCACAACTACAGCTGGTTCGACCCGGCATCCACCTGCGGCAGCCCGCCGAGCGAGCCCTGCGACAGCTACTGGCACGGCACGGCCACGACCGGGGTCGCGGTCGGCGATGACGGAGGATCGAACCGGATTGGCGTGGCGCCGGGCGCCCGTTTCATCATGGCCGCGGTCAACTGGAGCAACTCGAGCCTGCTGGCCGCCATGCAGTGGATGCTGGCGCCGACCGATCTCGCGGGCCACAGCCCGCGACCAGACCTGCGGCCGCACGTGGTCAACAACTCGTGGGTCACGGCCGGCGGCACCACCCTGTTCCAGCCCGCCGTGCAGGCATGGCTGGCAGCTGGCATCTTCCCGGTGTTCGCCGCCGGGAACTCGGGCCCGGCCTGTCAGACGATTCTCTCGCCTGCTGACTATCCGGAGAGCTACGCGGTCGGCGCCTCCTGCATCGACTGCGCCATTGCGAGCTTCTCGAGCCGGGGCCCGTCGGTCTTCGGACCGATGAAGCCCGACGTCACTGCGCCCGGTGAGTCGGTACGAAGCTGCGTGCCGTGGGGCGCCTACGAAACCGGGCTGTGGGGCACCTCGTTCGCGGCGCCGCACGTGACTGGGACCGTGGCCCTCATGCTCTCGCACAACCCCGAGCTCGTCGGCAACAGCGAGCTGATCCGGCGCCACCTGGACCACTCCGCCATCGATGCTCCGGACTCGAGCTGCGGCGGGGACCCTTGGGACAACGACGTCTGGGGAGAAGGCCGCCTCGACGCCTTCGCGGCGGTCAGCCTGACGCTGGTCGACGGCTTCGAGTCCGGCAACCTGAGCGCCTGGTCCGCCGTCACCCCATGACGAGCTGCCAGGGGTGGCGACTTGGCTCTTCATCGTGGCCCGTTTCCGACCCCGACGGCTGGCCGTACGCCGGCCTGCCACGGGTGCCGTGATTGCAGTGGCGCGCCTCGAATCACGGTACGTGAGAGCTTCGGCCCCCGTTTCTTGTAGGGTGGCCATCTTGGCTGCCTGGTAGGGTAGCCGCCTTGGCCGCCACGTGGCAGGCAGGATGCCTACCCCACAACCATCTGGTGCCCCCGCCGACAGTCTGGCATGTTGTGAATTCGAAGGGCGGGAGCCGCTACCGCCCTTCAGTTCGGCGGACGAGTCGCGGCGCGAAGCGGCGTGACCGGCCCGCTGAAACGACAACGCCCGGGCGCGAGGCCCGGGCGGGGCGGATGGCGTGAGCCACCCGAAGCGCGTCGATGACTGGCTACTGGATCGCAGCCGAGGCGAGCTGCATGCCCTCGACGGACTTCACCGTCTGGTCATGCGCTTCCTGAGCCGTCTTCGCACAGCCGGTCTTGGCGAGCGTCTCGTCGTACGCCGCCTTGGCCGCGGCGTGCTGCGCGGCAGCCGCCGCCGTCTTGGAGCAATGGGTGTCGGCGAGGACCGCCTCGTAGGCCGCCTTGGTGGCGGTCTTGGAGGAGCCGGTCTCGGTGTAGCTCTTGGCGTAGGTCGCCTCGGCGAGAGCGTTCTTGGAGCAGCCGGTCGCCGCCGTGTTGGCAGCCTCGGCGGCCTTGGCATGGCCCATCGGGCACCCGGCGCCGGCGTTCTCTGCCTGCTGCGCGGCCGCCTTCGTGGCGTCGTAGGCGCAGCCGCCGTCTGCGGTCTTGACGACACCGTCGGCCGTGGCCTGCGCGGCCGTGGTCTTGGAGCAGCCCGCCTTCACCTCACCCTTGGCAGTCGCCGGGTTGTTGACCGCGTACTGTGCGGCCTCGGCCGCGGTCTTCTCGCAGCCCGAGGTGCTGTACGCAGCGTCATAGGCCGCCTTCTCGGCGGTCTTGGCGCAACTCCCCTCGCCGACTGCCTTGGCGTACGCGGCCTGGGCCGCGGCGTTCGCCTTGTCGCATGCCGACACGCCAGCCACGGCCGCCAGCACCATCACGAGCACCGAACCCACGATCACCGTCTTCCTCATGATCCCGTCTCCTTTCATTCCTGCCCTCGATCCGAGAGCAAATGAGTCAATAGTCTCAACGACCACCATAACACAGTCGGCGGCGGGGCTGTTCCACGGCCGGCGGCACGGCTGCCGGTCTTTTACACGACCGTCACGCGAGCCGCGGCCGGCCGCCCCCGGCCCACCATGAATCGTGATCGTGTGATACCTTTTCAGTGTCTGAACGTCTCAAGTTCACTCTCGAAGAAGGAGATCATCATGCGTTGCTCGACATTGACCCTGGTCGTGACGCTCGTCCTGACGGCTGGCGTCGCCGCGGCGCAGCAGCCATTTGAGGCATGGTCGGACGTGCCCCCTGGCGCACAGGCACCACCGTACGTCGGCGGTCCGAGCAACCCGGGTGGTCACACCGAAGCACTGACCTTCTGGAACAACCGAGCTTCCTTCGCGGCCGCGTTCCCGGGGCTACCGACCGAGAGCTTCTCGGGCACCTCGGTCGCTGCCGGCTCCATCGTCGTCGTGCGATCCGCCGTTCAACAGCACAACCAACAACGCGTGCTTCACCCCCGGCGCGATCATGCCGGGCGTCGAGATCGACCTCGGGGTCCGCGACCCCGCATCGACGCTGCAGCTGGTCGTGCTCGGCGTTGGCTCGTACGGCAACACCAACGTGCTCGTCGGACCCGACACCTTCGGCGACGACATCATCTTCAACTTCAACCCCGCAGTCCGAGCAGCCGGCTTCGACCTCGTCAACCCGGTAGCCCCCGGACAGATCGTACAACGTCGAGATCTTCGGACCGGGCGGCTCCATCGGAGTCGGGACCGCGACCGACGGGATCGAGGGCAACTTCTGGGGCGTCGACGCGACCGACGTTGGCGGCATCACCAGCATCGTTTTCGACGGCGGCGTCGATACGGCGCACTCCGAGCTCACCACCCTGGTGACTTTTGGTGGCGAGCCGGTGCCGGTCGAGCTGCAGAGCATCGCGATCGAGTAGCCCGCCTCGACGTCGAACGATAATCCGAGCCGCGGCGCCGACGCCGCGGCTCTTTTCATTTCGCGAGGGTTGGGCGTGGCGACCGGCACGCTCCGGGCTCGGGCGAGCCCCCGGACCCAGCCCTTGACCAGGTTCGGGCGCGGATCCGGCTTCCGGCTTCGCTCGCAGCTTCGCCGTGACAGGTCGCTTCTCGCTTCGCCGTGGCAAGAGCGGAAGCGGGCGCGGAAGCGGAAGCGTTTGAAAGGAAGCTACTTCACCCAGGAGATCGGGACCCACACGATGCGGCTGCTCTGCGGCCCGTCGAGGACCCGGACCCGTGCCTCGGGGTCGTACTTGCGGCGCTCGAGCACCCGCACCCGGGTGCCGGACGACAGCTCGAGGCAGCGCGGAGAGGAGCGAAACGCCTGCAGCGACGCCGCATCGCCCGATCCTGTCGCAGCCACGAGCTCGTCGAAGGCCTCGCGGTCGAGGGCCACCGGAACCGTGGGCTCGTCGCCGAAGCGCAGCTCACCGATCTGCATTCGCTGCTTCTCCGACGCGAAGAGGGAGCTGCCGAAGCCCTGCTCACGGTTGCCGCCGAGCCACCACAGCAGCGCGCCGAGAGCCACCGCGATCACACCGACGACGAGCACCACGCGGACCCTGCGCGACCTGGCGGCGGGATCCGGCGGCGCGGCCGGCGCGGTGGGCTGCGGCGGCGGCACAGGGGCGACCGGCTCCGCTGTGGTCGGCGGCTGCTGCACCGGCGCCGGCGCCATCGGCAGCCGCGCGACGAAGGTCTCACCGCACGCGGTGCAGCGCAGATTGCGGCCGTAGTAGCGCTCGCTGATCGTCATCGTCGCGCCGCAGGCCGTGCAGGTGTGGCTTGCCGTGGGCGGCACACGGCCCGGCGCCGGCGGCGCGCCCGGCTCTGCGGGGTCGGCCACGAACTCGGCACGACACCCGGTGCAGCGCAGCGTCCGGCCGTAGTAGCGGTCGTGCACCGTCATCTCGACGCCGCACGATGAGCAGGTGTGGAGGTAGCTCGCCATCGCGTTCGCGACCCCGGTCGCGACGCCTTCAACCTTACGGCATCAGGCGGCCCGGCGTCGAGTGACGGCCATCAAGAACCGGCGGTGTAGCGAACGACGCCGCCGACCACCGTCGCCAGGACCCGGGTCGCCGGGATCTCGGCCTCGTCAACGGTGAGCAGGTTCTGCGACAGCACCGTGATGTCGGCGAGCTTGCCCACCTCGAGCGAGCCCTTGCGCTCCTCCTCGAAGGCGGCATTGGCCGCATCGAGGGTCATCGAGCGCAGTGCCTCCTCACGACTCATGCGCTGGGTTGGGTAGAACGACGAGCCGTCCGCCATCCTCCGCGTGACCGCCGCAAAGAAGGTGGCGATCGGGTTGATGTCCTCGACCGGGGTGTCGGTGCCGCTCGCGATCACCGCGCCCTGATCGAGCAAGGCCCGCCACACGTAGGCGCCCTCGCGCGCCCGCTGCTCGCCGAGCCGCAGCGGCACCCACGGACCGTCGGAGATGCAATGCACCGGCTGCATTGCCGCCACCACGCCGAGCTCGCCGAACCGCCCGACATCGTCCGGGTGCAGGTGCTGCGCGTGCTCGATCCGCCACCGCCGCTGGTCGCCGTCCGCCAGCCGGATCAGCATCTCTTCGTAGACGTCGAGGGTGACGCGGTTCGCCCGGTCGCCGATGGCGTGGGTGCAGAGCTGGAGCCGGTGCTCGGCGGCGAGCCGCGCGGAAACCGCCAGCTCCTCAGCGGTGACGATGTTGAGCCCCGTCGACTCCGGCTGGTCGCTGTACGGCTCGAGCAGCCAGGCGCCGTGCGAGCCGAGGGCGCCGTCAACCAGCCGCTTGATGCCGCCCACGGTCAGGAAGCCGCCGCCGGCGTCCTTCACCTGGTAGCCCGGCAGGCGCTCGGCGAGGGTGTCGTTGTCCTCGGAGAGCATCACCCACAGCCGCACCGGCAGCCGGCCGGCCTCGGCAAGTCCGCGCAGCAGCTCCACCTCGTCGAAGCTCGCCCCGGCGTCCTGGAACGACGTGATCCCGTTGGCCATGCACTCGGCGGCTGCGAGCTCGGCCATCTCGCGCAGCTCGTCCCGGCTCGGCTCGCGGTCGGCAAGCGCGGCCACCGCATCCGCCGCGGTCTCGAGCAGGACGCCGGTCGGCAGCCCCGCCGCGTCGCGGAGGATCTGTCCGCCTTCCGGGTCCTCCGCCTCCGCCGTGATCCCGGCCAGCTCCATGGCCCGCGCGTTGACGATCGCCGCGTGACCGCTCGCGTGGGTCAGCACCACCGGGTTGGCGGGAGAGACCAGGCTCAGCTCGGCGTGCAGCGGCAGGCCCTCGATCGCGGGGTCCGGCGGCGCCGCCCACTTCTCCTGGTGCCAGCCGCGGCCGAGGATCCACTCGCCAGGGCTGGCCTCGGCGACCGCCTCGGCGACCATCGCCACGATCGCCGGCCAGTCGGCCGCCTCGCGCAGGTCGAGCTGCATCTGCGTCCTGCCCAGGGAGAGGAAGTGGCCGTGGGCCTCGATCAGACCCGGCACCGCCACCGCGCCCGCGAGGTCGAGGACCTGGGTCTCGGGCCCGACAAGCTCGCTGATCTCCTCCTCGGAGCCGACCGCGACGATCAGGTCGCCCCGCATGGCGATCCCCTGGGCCTGTGGCTTGAAGCGATCCATGGTGACGATCGTGCCCCCGAGCACCACGAGGTCGGCCGGCTCCTGGCGGCAGCCGCCACCTGCCAGCACCACCATCATCGCCGCCACCACAACCGTGCCGATGGATCGAGCCCTCATCGAAAAACCCTCCAGGACCTCCTGCGCAGGGTAGCCTCCCTCTCGCGCGGGGAAAAGCGCCGGCCTTCAGCACGGGTCACTCGCATTCGGCCTCGACACCTGGAGGTGAGAGCCTCGTTTCGCAATGGCTGCGGGCAGTGCTAACCTGTTTCTCAGAGACCCGCCGATTGTTGACGAATCCTCCATCCTCTGCCGACCGGCGCTCCAGAGAAGGAGATCTCGGTTGAAGCTCCCAAACACGAGCCTGCTTGCGATCCTCGCGTGCTGCGTCACCCTCACCCTGCCGTCGGTAGGTCCGGCAGCCACCGACGCGGCAGCCATCTCGACCGAGGTGGCTTCAGCGATCGCGGTCAACGACCTCGAGGCGCTCGCCGGTTCCGCCGACCCGGTGACCATCAAACTTCTCATCGGCGCCAACGACATCCGGATCAGCGACATGGGCGGGATCGGAGATCCCGAGTATGACGCCATGCAGCCAGCCATCGCCTACAACAGCACCAACAACGAGTACCTCGTGGTGTGGGCCGGCGACGACCTCACTGATGGCGGCCTCGTCGAAGGCGAGTACGAGATCTTCGGCCAGCGCCTCGACGCCGCCACCGGGGCCGAGGTCGGCGCCAACGACTTCCGCATCAGCGACATGGGCGGCACCGGGAACCCCACCTTCGCAGCACAGATCCCCGCGGTTGCGTATAACAGCACCAACAACGAGTACCTCGTGGTGTGGTTGGCGGACGAGATGGACCTGACGGGCGGCGGCGACGACGAGGTCGAGATCTACGCCCAGCGCCTTGCCGCCACCGGGACCGAGGTCGGCGAGAACGACTTCTGCATCAGCGACATGGGCGGCACCGGAGACCTCGAGTACGGGCCTGGATTCCCGAAGGTTGCCTACAACAGCGGCAACAACCAGTATCTCGTGGTGTGGATCGGCGACGACAACGTCGGCGGCCTCGTCAACGACGAGTGGGAGATCTTCGGCCAGCGTCTCGACGCGGCCACCGGCGCCGAGATTGGCGCCAACGACTTCCGGATCAGCGACATGGGCGGCACCGGCGATCCCAGCTACGGCGCGCTCATTCCGGCCGTGGCCTACAACACCACCGACAACCAGTACCTCGTGGCGTGGGCCGGCGACGACAACGTCGGCGGCCTCGTCGACGAGGAGCGGGAGGTCTTCGGTCAACTCCTCGACGCCGCCACCGGCGCCGAGGTCGGCGCCAACGACTTCCGCATCAGCGACCTCGGCGGAACCGGGTCCCCCCAGTTCCAGGCGCGAACCCGCCCTCCCGCAGTCGTCTACAACATCACTGACAACCAGTACCTCGTGGCGTGGGCCGGCGACGAGATGGACGTGGCTGGCGGCGGCGACGACGAGTATGAGATCTTCGGCCAGCTCCTCGATGCCGTCACCGGCGCGGAGGTCGGCGCCAACGACTTCCGCATCAGTGACCTGGGCCCCGACGGAAACGCGATGTACGGGACCGACTTCGTGGGAGGCGCAACCTACGACAGCGCTGCCCACGAGTACCTCGTCGTCTGGTGGGGTGACGACAACCTCGGTGGGCTCGTCGATGAGGAGTGGGAGGTCTTCGGCCAGCGGCTCGATGCCGCCACCGGGGCCGAGGTCGGCGAGAACGACTTCCGCATCAGCGAGATGGGCGGCACCGGAGACCCCGAGTACGATGCCAGGTGGCCAGCCGCCGCCTACGCCGGCGCCAGCAACCAGCTGCTCGTGATCTGGTGGGCCGACGATAACACCGGTGGGCTCGTCGACGAAGAGAACGAGATCTTCAGCCAGTCACTGCTTCTCCCCGCGGTCTTCGCCGACGGCTTCGAGTCCGGCGACACCACGGTCTGGTCGCTGACCGTGCCGTAGGCCGCCCCTGCGCCTGGAGCACAGCTTCCAGGAATCCGATTACACCGGTTGCTGTGCCGTCGCAGTGCCCATCTCCGGCCACCCCAGCGGGCCTAGCGCAGCTCCTGCGTCGCCCTGCCACGCCATCCGCCAACGGAACGAGGTGCAGCCGAGGCCTCCCTCCGCTCCGGCTCCCGGCCGCTCCCGTCGCGACCAGCCACGATCTGTCGCGTTCGGGCACGATCCTGTCGCGCCGAGATCTTCTCTTTCCAGCGGCCCGAACCCACCCTTGGGGCATGCCACCCGGTCGGCTCAAGGTCGGCCAACGGCCAGGAGTTCACTCGGGCGGCGGACTGCTCAGGGAGGACCGCGATGAACCACCGTCTCACCATCCCGTTCTGCGTGCTCGCCTTTGCCGCCGTCGTCGCCCCGGCTGCGACGCCGCCCGGCGATGCGTCACCAGCTCTCTCCGCCGAGCGCGCGGCAGCGCTCGCCGTCAACCGGCTCGTGCCGACCGCCGACGGCGTGCTGCTCCGCCACCCGCGGCGCAGCGTCGAGTTCGGCTCTGACGGCGTGCGGCTCACCAGCCGCCGCGGCGCGCCCGAGTGGCGGTGGTCACTCGAGGCGATCTCGACCGCGGACGGCCGCCCCATCGTCGACGCCAGCGCGGTGGCGCCGGTCGTCGTCGAGCGCGACCTGATCCGCTACGACCGCTGTGCGGTGCTCGAGGACTACCGGCTGAAGGCGAACTCGTTCGAGCAGCTCTTCGTGATCCCGGAGCCGCTGCCGCTCGGCGGCGAGGACCTCGTGGTGGCCGGGGCGGTGTCGTGCGACGGAGACCTCGCGGAGAACGAGCAGGGCTGGGCCTGGCGCAGCGCCCGCGGCGAGGTGACCCTCGGGAGGGTCATCGTGGTCGACGCCAACGGCGAGCAGATCCCAGCCCGCCTCGAGGTCACCGCGACCTCGACCCGGCTGGTGGTAGACGGCAGCGCGCTGGTCGCGGCCGCTTCCCGGTCACCATCGACCCCGAGATCGGATCCAACGACTACCGGATCAGCGACATGGGCGGCCTTGGCGACCCGAACTACGACGCCTTCTACGCGGCGGTGACGTACAACGTCTTCTACAGCGAGTACCTCGTCGTGTGGGAGGGGGATGACACCAGCGGCGGGTTGGTCGACGACGAGTACGAGATCTTCGGCCAGCTGCTGTCGGCGACTGGCGGTGGGGTGCTCACCAACGACTTCCGGATCAGCGACGTGGGCGGGACCGGGAGTGCGGCGTCCAACGCCAGGGACCCGGACGTGGCGTACAACAGCACCTACAACCAGTACCTCGTGGTGTGGTCCGCCGACGACCCGGTGGACGGGGTGGTCGACAACGAGTTCGAGATCTGGGGCCAGCTCGTCGACGCCGACGGCGGCGGCCTGTACACGAACGACTTCCGGATCAGCACCAACGGCGGGTCGGGCAACGCCGTCTACGATGCCGAGCGTCCGGCGGTGGTCTACAACCCGAGCCGGGACGAGTACCTCGTGGTGTGGGAAGGGGACAGCAACGCCGGCGGGATGGTGGACAACGAGTACGAGATCTGGGCGCAGCGGGTGTACTCCACCGGCATCCTGGTCGGCTCGAACATGCGCGTGAGCGACATGGGGGGCACGGGCGACGCGTTCTTCGATGCCTTCCAGCCCGACGTGGTGTACAACAGCAGTGACTTCGAGTATCTCATCGTCTGGTACGGCGACGACAACGCCGGTGGCTTGGTGGACGACGAGTTCGAGATCTACGGTCAGCGGACGGATGAGGACCTGGTCGGGGTCGGCGCCAACGACGCCCGGGTGAGCGACATGGGCGGCACCGGCGACCTCGTCTACGACGCGTTCCACCCCTCCGCGGCGTACAACCCAACCCTCAACGAGTACCTGGTGGTGTGGCAGGGAGACGACAACGTCGGCGGCCTGGTCGACAACGAGTTCGAGGTCTTCTCCCAGCGCATGGACGCGGACATGGGCGGCCTCGGCGGCAACGACTTCCGACTGAGCGACGTCGGCGGCGTCGGGGATCCCAACTATAACGTCGCGTGGGGCCCGGAGGTCGCCTACAACCAGACCATTGACCGCTACCTGGTGGTGTGGGCCGGCGAGGACAACGTCGGCGGCATGATCAATGGCGAGTGGGAGGTCTTCGCCCAGGCGCTGACCTCGGACATCCAGGGCGTCGGACCCAACGACGAGCGGATCTCGGACGTGGGCGGGATCGGCGAGTTGACGTACGCGACGTACTCGCCGGTCGTCGCGGCCAACAGCGAGAACGGCCAGTTCCTGGTCGCCTGGCACGGCGACGACAATGTCGGCGGGCTCGTCGACGGAGAATATGAGGTCTTTATCCAGCGAGTCGTCGTCGAGCTCCCGACCGACATCTTCGCCGACGGCTTCGAGTCCGGCGACACGAACGCCTGGTCCACCACCGTGCCCTAGCCCGAGCGCCGATCAGCGGCCAGTCTCCCCGCCGGTGCCCGCCGCGGCGCCGGCGGGGCGGCTTCCCGCTCCCAACAGCTCCGCCAGATCGCGGCGGGCCTGCTCGGTTCGGACATGATCCCGGCCGAAGACCCGCTCGCTCGCCGCGACGAGCTCGCGAAAGGCCGCCTCGGCCTCGTCGAGCCTTCCCTGACGCCACAGCACGAGGGCGTGATTGCCGAGGGCGTTGAGGGTGCTGGGGTGGTCCGGCCCCAGCACGTCCCGCTCCCGCGCGAGCGTGCCGGCGACCAGCGGCGCAGCCTCCTCGATCTTCCCCTGAGCGATCAGAGCGTTGGCCAGGTTGTTGGCCGCCGACAAGGACGTCGGATGGTCCTCGCCGAGCGTTCGGCAAAAGCCCTCCAGCAGGCTGCGCTGGATCGCCTCCGCCTCGCCGAACCTCCGCGCGGCCACCAGCAAGTTGCCCAGGTTGCCCAGGATCTTGAACGTCGTGGTGTGGTTCTCGCCCAGCGTGGCCGAGGCGACGGCATGGGCAGCGCGCAGCAGCTCCTCGGCCTCGGCGAGCTCGCCCCGCTTGGCCAGGGCGAGCGCCAGGCCCATCTGCGAGGCGATGACGTCGGGGTGCTCGGGCCCGAGGGTCGCGAGCCTTCTTTCAAGCACCTGCCGGGACAGCGCCTCGGCCTCCTCGGTGCGGCCGAGCCGGCGGAGCAGCACCGCCTGCATGTCGAGGCTCCGCAGCGTCTCCGGATGGTCGGGGCCGAACACCCGCCGCCGCCGCTCGACGACGTCGGCGAGCAGGGCATCGGCCTCGGCGGCCCGGGACTCATTGTGGGCGAGCAGCGCCGCCAGGTTGGAGGAGGTTCCGATGGTGTCCGGATGGTCGTCGCCGCCCACGCGCCTCCGGATCTCGAGGATGTCCCGGTACTCGGCCTCGGCTTCCTCGCTGTGGCCCGACCGCGCCAGCAGGTTCGCAAGGCTGGCGCGGGCCTCGAGGGTCCGGTCGTCCTCGTCCCCGTACGCGCTCCGCTTCCACGCCACGTCCCGCCGCACCAGGGGGTCCGCCTCGTCGAAGCGGTCGAGCCGCTGCAGCACGATCGCCAGGCTCGCAGCGGCTGAGACGGTGAGCGGGTCGTCCTCGCCGAGCAGCCGCCGACACGCCGCCATGGTCTGCCGGAGCGACGCCTCCGCCTCGGCGTGGCGGCCGCCGTTCGTCAGCGCGGCTCCGACCTGGATCTCCGCCGCCAGGGTGGCCGGGTCGTCCGCCCCGAGGTGCTCCCGCCGGATCGCGGCGGCGGTTTCAAGGTGCGCGTGGGCGGCAGGCCAGACGCCGAGCGCCAGGTAGGTCTCGCCGAGCGTGAGGTGGACAGCCGCCCGGCTCAGCGGATGGTCGGCAAAGTCCTCGTCGACCGTGGCTGCAGCGCCGTCGAGCACCTCGATGACCTTGGTGTCGATGCCCTGCCGATCCGGCGCCGCGCTCGCCAGCATGCTCCGCAGGAACTCGTTGACGGCTTCGGCCTCGGCTCGGGCGCGCTCGGCGCTTCGCTGTGACCACCGCGCGTGGATGAAGCCGGCGCTCGAGACCACGGCCGCTATGACCAGGGCCGCGATGACGGCGGCCGCGGCCCTGCGCAGGGCCCGCCGGCGCGGCCGCTCGCGGATCCACCGCAGCCGGTCCGCGGCCGCGGCAGCGGTGAGCCGTCCACCAGGCTCGAACGCGGTGAGCTGGCGGATCAGATCTTCGACCTGGGGGTCGATTCCCGCGGTCGGCGGGACCTCACCCCACATGGCCTTCTGGACCAGCTCGTTCGCCGCCACCTCCTTCCCATGCGGCGGCCTTCCCGTCCAGACCTCCTGCAGCAGCAGGCCGAAGACGTACATGTCGCTGGCCGCGGTGAGGGCCTCACCGCGGGCCTGCTCCGGGCTCATGTAGCGCGGAGTCCCCATGACGTCGCCGAGCTGTGTCCAGCCGTGATCCGTGGCCGGCCCGGAATCCGTCACCGGGCCGGCGGCTACCTCGAGCGGGACACCCTCGGTCTGGATGGAGCGCGCGAGGCCGAAGTCGAGCACCTTCACGGTTCCGTCGTCGGCGACCATGATGTTCTCGGGCTTCAGGTCGCGGTGGACGACGCTGATGGCGTGGGCGGCGACCAGGGCAGCGGCGATCTGCTCCGCGATCGAGAGCCGTCGCGCTGGCGAGATCGGCGCGCCGAGGAGGTCGCGCAGCGACCTCCCCCGCACCAGCTCGAGCACGATGCAGTCGCACTCCTCGCCCTCGATGTAGTCATAGAGCCGGCAGATGTTCGGGTGCTCGAGCCGCGACAGGATGCGGGCCTCGCGCAGGAACCTCGCCTTCGCGCTCGCGTCGAGGCGGCGGTCCTCCCGGATCACCTTGACGGCGACCTCGCGGCCCAGCGCCTCCTGCACGCCGACGAAGAGCTCGCCCATCCCTCCGGCGCCGAGACGCTCGACGAGCCGGATGTCGCGAATGGAGGTGCCGGGGCCGAGATCCATCAACCCTCCCGAGCGGAGGTTGTCTCATCAGTCTATCAATCGCTGAGTCACCACGGTCGCGGGCGGGTCTCGCGCGTGACCGCCGACGGCGGCACGCGGTAGAAGCTCCGGAAGCAGCGCGAGAAGTGCGACGGCGTCGCGAATCCGAGCTCGTTCGCGACCTCGTTGACCCGGTAGCGACCGCTGCCGAGCAGCCGGCCCGCCTCCCGCATCTTCATCGCCAGGATGAGCTGACGCGGGCCGCACCCGAGCTCGGCGGCAAGACCCCGCTCGAGCGTCCTGAGGGAGATGGTGAGCTCGGCTGCAAGGTCGGTCGGCGTGACGTTGTCCCGGATGCGCTCGTGCACGAGCAGGATGGCCTGCCCAGCGAGCGAGACTGGCCGTGTCAGCTCGCCTTCGACGGCGCGGCGGACGAAGCTGGTGCGGCCGGCGAGCACGTCGCGCGAGACTCTCTCGGCTTCATCACTCGCGTCGTCCGGCGGTGCCGCCGCCGGTTCGGAGTCCACGGGCGGGATGCGCCTCTCGAGCCCATCGATGCGCTCCATCAGCTGGTCGAACTGGCGCCGGGTTCGCCGCTGCACAAGCAGGAGGCCAGCCAGCACGAGCACCGCGGCGGAGAGTGCGGCGGTGAGTGCAAGCAGGAGCGGCTCCATGCGGCCAGCGTAGCATCCCCGGCAGCGCGGCCGCCACCGATCCGTGGGCTGCCCCACGACGTCAGCTCCCGGCGAGAGCCGCGAGGCTGCGCGATATCCGGTCGGGCACCCCGGCAGCCATCGTGCTCGAATCCGCCGCATCGCCGCCGGCGCCTTGACGGTGCTCGCACGCACGGATACCGTGGCCATCGGAACGGTGCCGTAGGGAAGCCGGTGCGAGTCCGGCGCGGCCCCCGCCACTGTGACCGGGGACGGCCCGCTCACGGCAGAACCCTCGCGAGTTCTGCCAGCCACTGGTCGGCTGACGACTGGGAAGGCGAGCGGGCGCGGAAGATCCGGGAGCCAGGAGACCTGCCGTTCCAGGAAGAAACGGGAGGTTTCGCCGATGTCCACGCTCCTCCGTCCCGCCGCTGCCGCCTTGCTTCTCCTCACCTTTGCCGCCGTCGCCCCTGCCGTCGCGCAGACTGCCGCCGGCACCCTGCCTCCGACCTTCGCCGACGACATCACGGTGACCGCCACCGGGATCGTCACCGACGCGATCGAGGTCCCCGTCCCGACGACAGTGATCACGAAGCAGGAGATGGAGGACGCCCAGGCGGAGAACGTCGCCGATATCCTCCGGCGGGTGCCCGGCCTGACCGTGCTGCGATCCGGCGACGAGGGCAAGGTCGCATCGGTGTTCACCCGCGGGACCGAGTCCGACCAGACGCTGGTCCTGTTCGACGGCGTCCGCCTGAACTCGCCCTACGTCGGCGGCTATGACGTGGGCCTGCTCACCACCTCCGGCATCGAGCGGGTCGAGGTGGCGCGGGGGCCGTACTCGGCGCTGTGGGGGGCCGACGCGATCGGCGGGGTGATCAATGTGATCCCGCAGGTCGGCCTCGGCGGCTTCTCCGCCACCCTCCTCGGCGAGGGCGGCGGGGACGGCTGGCAGCGCTACCAGGGCGACCTCACCCTCGGCGGCGAGACCTTCGGCCTCTTCCTGTCGGGCCTCCACCGCGAGGGCGAGAGCGCGCTCGACAACTCCGACTTCACGACCGACCAGCAGCTCGTCGACGTCGGCTGGAGCTTCCGCGACGGCAGCCGGCTCGCGGTCGTCGGGCAAAACCTCGAGACCGAGACCGGCATCCCCTTCGCCGTCCCCGGGCAACCGACACCCGAGCGCCGCCAGCTCTCGGACGAGCGCCTCATCGCGGTGCCGCTGCGCTGGGCGATCGGGAGAGTCTGGACCCTCGAGCTGACGGCCTCCGAGGTGACACGCGAGTTTCGCTTCTCCGACCCGGACGACCCGTTCGGAATCACCGACTCGCGCACCGACGCCGACACCCGCCAGGCCCGCTTCTCGAGCCACCACATCCTCGGCACGCACACCTTGACCTGGGGCGGTGAGTGGCGTGAGGACGAGGTGACCGACGTTTCCAACCTCGGCACGAACCTGGACGGCCGCACCACGGAGGTCACGAGCGCCTTCGTCCAGGAGGTGTGGCGCGCCGGGGACCGGGTGCAGCTGATCGCCGGCACGCGCTGGGACGACACCGAGGAGTGGGGCTCCGAGACCTCGCCGCGCGCCCACATCGGATGGCAGCTCAGCGACACGGTCGAGATGCGGGTGGGCTACGGCAAGGCCTTCCGCCAGCCATCCCTCGGCGAGCTCTACTTCCCGATCTACGGCAACCCCGAGCTCGAGCCCGAGACCTCGAGCTCGTACGAGATCGGATTCGTCCAGGCCCCGAAGAAGGGCACCGAGCCGCTGGCAGCTCAATGTCTTCAAAACCGAGCTCGAGGACCTGATCCAGTACGACTTCGCCTCCTCGACCAGCCGCAACATCGCCCAGGCGGAGATCCTCGGCGCCGAGCTGGCCTTCGACAGCGCCCTGACGGCCGACTTCTCCCAGCTCATCCAGCTGACCTGGCTCGACACCGAGGACGACGCCGGCGATCCGCTGCTGCGCCGGCCGGAGTGGAGCGGTGGCTACACCCTGACCGGATCGTTCTGGCGCCGGGTGCGCGGCGACCTCACCGTGCTCTACCTGGGGTCACGGTGGGACGTCGACCCGGCCACCTTCGAGCGCGTCGAGCTGGGTGGCAGCGCCACCGTCGACCTGGCGCTCGCCTGGCAGGTTCGCGACTGGCTGGAGCTCACCGCGCGGGCCGTCAACCTGCTCGATCGAGAGTACCAGGCGGTGCGCGGCTACCCGGCGCCTGGGTGCCGCGTCATGGGCGGCCTGCGGTTGCGGCTGGGGGCTGAGCGGGACCCGGCGCCTTCGGCCCGCTCCGCTCAGCGGGGCCGCGGCGGCCGTCGAGCTCGCCGACTGCATCGCCGGCTCGGTGCGCAGCTGCACCGACACGCGATCGACCGTCGCCCGCACTGCGGACAACATCCGCTTGCGCTCGACGTCATCCACGGGCGGGCCCGCCGGGTGTCGCGAGCTCGCCCTGCTCCTGCAGGGCGCGGTGGTGGACGAGCAGGAGCTGGTCGAGCAGCTGGGGCGTCGCTGCCTTCGCCATGGCATAGATCGCGCTGGTGTTCTCCGGGGTTCGGCGGCCGCACTCGCGGGCCGCGCGCCAAACCTGGAGGTGGAGCTTCTCGCTCAAGGTGCGGCGCAGGCTCTCGAGGAGTCGTAAACGACGAGATCGGACTCGTGCCATGTCGCATCCTTTCAACTCCCCGGACGTCCCAACGGCCGACAACCGGCGCCGGCAACCCCTGAGGTCCGCCCGGGATCCTGGATCGAATGTGGGAGAAGCGGCCGGAACGCGCCGTGATGGAGGTCACACGGCCACGACTCGACGGCCGGAAAGCTGCCGTCGGCGCCGCGGCTCGCGTCGCGCGCGCTGCCGCTGTCCGCCCATGGGGTCGGTGCTATCCTTCGCCCCTGCGCGCGTTTCGAGGAGGCGCTGTGCCGGAGAGCTTCTACATCACGACGCCGATCTACTACGTCAACGACATGCCGCACATCGGCCACATCTACACGACCGTCGTGGCCGACATCCTCGCCCGCTACCGGCGCCTGACGGGGAGCACGAGGTCCGCTTCCTCACCGGCACCGACGAGCACGGCCAGAAGATCGAGCGCGCAGCGCGCGACCAGGGCATCGAGCCGATCGAGCTCGCCGACCGCGTCGTCGAGCGCTACCACGACCTGTGGAAGCGTCCTCGAGATCTCCAACGACGACTTCATCCGGACCACCGAGCCACGCCACAAGCAGGCGGTCAGCGAGATCATCCGCCGCATCAACGAGCGGCGGCGACATCTACAAGGGCTCGTACGAGGGATGGTACTGCTCCGGGGAGCGAGGCCTTCGTCCCCGACTCGCAGGTCGCCGACGGCCGCGACATCACGACCGGCTACGCCGGTCGAGCGGCTGGCGGAGCCGAGCTACTTCTTCCGGCTGTCGGCGTAGCAGGACCGGCTGCTCGCCTGGTACCGGGAGAACCCCGAGTTCATCCGGCCGCAGAGCCGCGTACAACGAGGTCGTCAGCTTCGTCTCCTCCGGGCTCAAGGACCTGTCGATCTCCCGCGCCTCGCTGCGCTGGGGCATTCCCTTCCCGGGCGACGCCGAGCACGTCGTCTACGTCTGGCTCGACGCGCTCACCAACTACATCTCCGCGCTCGGCTTCGGCGGCGACGACCAGCGCCTCTTCGACGAGCTACTGGCCCGCCGACCTCCACCTCGTCGGCAAGGACATCCTGCGCTTCCACTGCGTCTACTGGCCGGCCTTCCTGATGTCGGCCGGGCTGCCGCCGCCGCGCCAGGTGTTCGGCCACGGCTGGTGGCTGCGCGACGAGGCCAAGATGTCGAAGTCGATCGGCAACGTGGTCCGGCCCGACTACCTCATCGACCGCTTCGGCGCCGACGCCGCTGCGCTACTTCCTCGCCGCGCGAGATGGCCTTCGGGCAGGACTCGAACTTCTCCGACGCGAGCTTCGTCGAGCGCTTCAACGCCGACCTCGCGAACGACCTCGGCAATACCGCCTCGCGAACTGCGGCCATGGTCGGCCGGGCCTTCGCCGGCCGCGTCCCCCTCCTTCGGCGGAGGGGCCGATCCCGGCGGCCGCGGCGGCGGCGGTCGACGACTACCACCGCCGCATGGAGGGGCTGGAGACCCACCGCGCGCTCGAGGCGGTGTCGCAGCTGCTCGCCACGATCAACGGCTTCATACAGGAGAGACAGCCGTGGGCGCTCGCGAAGAAGGGCGACGCGGCCCGGGGCGAGCTCGAGTCCACGCTCTACGCCGCTCTCGAAGGGCTGCGAATCACCTCGCTGCTCATCGAGCCGGTGATGCCCGCGATCGCGCCGCGGCTGCGTGCCCTGCTCGGGGCGCACGACCTCCCCGTCAACCTCGGCGACGCGACGCGCTGGGGCCAGCTCCCGGCCGGCGCCGCCCTCGGACCGACCGAGCCGCTGTTCCCGCGCGTCGACGCCGAAGCCTTCCTGAAGGAGATCGCCATGGACGAGACGACCCCCGCCCCCGTCGAGGAGAACCTCCTCACCATCGAGCAGTTCGCCGCCATCAAGCTGGTCGTCGGCATCGTCCGCGAGGCCGAGCGGGTGCCCAACTCCAAGAAGCTGGTGCGGCTGGTCGTCGACCTCGGTGAGCCGCAGCCGCGGCAGCTCGTCGCGGGCATCGCCGAGCGCTACCAGCCCGAGGAGCTGGTCGGCCGCCGCATCGTCGTCGTCGCGAACCTCAAGCCCGCCAAGCTGATGGGCGTCGAGTCGCGGGGCATGCTGCTGGCGGCGTCGGTCAGCGGCGATCCCTTCCTGCTGTCCGTGGACGGCGAGGTGCCGCCCGGTACGGGCGTGAAGTAGAGCGCCGGACGCGCAGTGGGGCACGACCCCGCCCCGCGCTTCCGCGCCCGCTTCCGCGTCCGCTTCAGGGGTGGCGCTACCGGACCCGCTCGTAGACCCGAAAGGTGTAGGCGTGGGGGTTCTTCTCGTCCGGCTCGTGGCGCTCCTCGACGACCACCCGCCAGCCGCTCTCGTCGAGCTCCGGGAAGCAGGTGTCGCCCTCGACGACCACGTGGACGCGCGTCAGGTAGAGGCGGTCCGCGATCGGCAGGACCTCGCGGTAGATCGCCTCGCCGCCCGCGATGAAGACCTCGTCGACGCCGCCCGCCAGCTCGAGCGCCTGGTCGATCGAGCGCGCCACCTGCGCGCCGTCGGCGACGAAGTCCGGGTCGCGGCTGACCACGATCGTCGGCCGCCCGGGCAGCGGCCGGCGGCCGATCGACTCCCAGGTCCGGCGCCCCATGATCATGTGGTGTCCGCTGGTCAGACCCTTGAAGCGCCTGAGGTCGGCCGGCAGGTGCCAGGGCAGTCCGCCCCCCAGCCCGATCACGCCGTTGTCCGAAACCGCAGCGATGATGGAGACGATCACCGCCGCCTCACACCGCGATCGGCGCCGGGATGTGCGGGTGCGGGTCGTAGCCGACGAGCTCGAAGTCGGAAAAACGGAAGGCGAAGATCGACGTGATCTCCGGGTTGAGGCGCATCGCGGGCAGCGGCCGCGGCTCGCCGGCCGAGCTGGAGGCGCGCCTGCTCGACGTGGTTGAGGTAGAGGTGGGCGTCGCCGAAGGTGTGGACGAAGTCGCGCGGCTCCAGTCCGCAGACCTGGGCGACCATCATCGTCAGCAGGGCGTAGGAGGCGATGTTGAAGGGCACCCCCAGGAAGACGTCCGCGCTGCGCTGGTAGAGCTGGCAGCTCAGGCCGCCCTCGGCGACCCAGAGCTGGAACATCGCGTGGCACGGCGGAAGCGCCATCCGGTCGAGCTCGGCCACGTTCCAGGAGCTCACCAGATGCCGCCGCGAGTCGGGGTCCGCGCGGATGCCCTCGATGAGGCGGGCGATCTGGTCGACGTGGCCGCCGTCCGGGGCGGGCCACCGCCGCCACTGCGCGCCGTAGATCGGCCCGAGCTCGCCGTCCTCGCCGGCCCACTCGTCCCAGATCGTCACCTTGTGCGCGTGCAGGCTGCGGACGTTGGTGTCGCCGGCGAGAAACCACAGCAGCTCGTGGATGATGGAGCGCAGGTGGAGCCGTTTCGTCGTCAGCAGCGGAAAGCCGTCGCGCAGGTCGAAGCGGGTCTGATAACCGAACACGCTCAGGATGCCGGTGCCGGTGCGATCCGGCTTCTCGACCCCGTGGTCGAGAATGTGCTGAAGCAGGTCGAGGTACTGCCTCACCTGGGGCCCTTGGCGCCGCCGGGCCCGATCCAGCGGCCCACCTGCCCCTGCCACAGCCCCTGCGCCTTGAGCAGCAGCTCCGCCACCTCGCGGACCGCGCCGCGTCCGCCCGGGGCGCCGCACACCAGGTGGCAGACCGCCGCCACCTCCGGCGCCGCGTCAGCCGGACAGGCGGCGAAGCCCGCGCGTTCGAGCACCGGGACGTCGGGCAGGTCGTCGCCCATGACCGCGACCTGGTGGTCGGAGAGACCGAGGCGGCGCTCCAGCTCGTCGAGGTCGGCCGACTTGTCGCGGCTGCCCTGGACCACGAGCTCGTCGGGGATGCCGAGATCCCGGCAGCGGACGGCGATGATCTCGGAGCGCCGGCCGGTCAGCACCGCGACCGAAAGGCCGGCGTCCTCGAGCAGGCGGACCGCGAGCCCGTCCCGCACCGAGAACTGCTTCACGGCCTCGCCACCGGGTCCGTACAGGAGGATGCCGTCGGTGAGCACGCCGTCGACGTCGAGGACGAGCAGGCGGATCGGGTCGAGGCGCTCGCGGACGTGACCGGGCAGTCGGCTCGGCATGGCCGAATCCTAGCAGGTCCGTTCACGGTCGCCTGCGTGCCCGCTCCCGTTCCCGTCCCCGTTCCCGGATGGACCCAGTCATTGCCGGCCGGTCCAACCCCACGACCTGAACGGCGGCTGTCGGCTGTGACGACAGCCCCGCTTCGGGAACGGGAACGGGTACGGGTACGGGAACGACGTGAGGTCGGGAGGCCTAGGCGATGTCGGCTACTGGCGACGCGGCCTTCCAACCACGAAAGCGCGCGACCGGGATCAGAATCCCTCCAGCACCGCGCTGACCAGTGCCGCCGAGTAGTCCTGCGCCAATCGGTCCATCGCCAGCACCTGGCGGTCGAAGTAGTCGGCGGCGTTGGGGTCCACGAGGTAGGAGTTGCGGCGAGAGAAGGCGAGGTCCTCCCACAGCAGCTTCGGCTCGGATGCGCGGTTGTCGAAGAGCTTGACCGAGGTGGTCAAGGTCATCATGTACTCGGTGGCGCGGCCTTGCTCGTCGAAGCTCACTGGCGCCACGCTGAGGTTGAGGATGACCCCGCTGAGCACGAGGTCCGAGGAGGCCTTCTCGTCGACCAGCTGCAGCCGCCGGCGGCGCACCCACTCGAGGGTCAGCGCCTCGTCGATTCGCTGGTCCATGTCGACGTAGCGCGTCTGGTTCTGGAAGCGCTCCACGTAGAGGGTCGACACCCCTTCCGGCAGCGTGCTCGCCGTGCCCACCAGGTGGTAGCCGCACCCGGCCAGCGCCAAGCCGAGGGCTGCGGCCAGCAGGACCCGCGTCGCGGTCGCCATCTCGAGCCCACGGTACCACGCACGCGCCGCCATCAGCTGCCACCCCCGCGCTTGCGCAGGCGCCGGATCTCCTGGAGGCGCTCCCGGACCTTCGCCTCCCAGCCCTGCGCGCCGGGCTCGTAGAAGCGCGCACCCTCGAGGCCCTCGGGCAGGCACTCCATGTCGGCCACGCCGCCCGGCTCGTCGTGGGCGTACCGGTAGCCCTCGCCGTAGCCCGCCTCCCGCATCAGATCGGTCGGCGCGTTGCGTAGCCGGAGCGGCACCGGCAGTCCCGGGCGCCGCCCGACCTCCTGCTTCGCCGCGCCGTAGCCGACGTACAGCGCGTTCGACTTCGGCGCCACCGCGAGGTAGACCGCGGCCTGCGCGAGGGCGAGCTCGCACTCCGGCATCCCGACGTGCTCGACCGCGTGGGCCGCCGCGGCGACCTGCTGGAGGGCCCGCGGATCGGCCATGCCGATGTCCTCGGAGGCCATCCGCAGCATCCGGCGCACCACGTATCTCGCGTCCGCGCCGCCTTCGAGCATCCGCGCCAGCCAGTAGAGCGCGGCGTCGGGGTCGGAGTTGCGGACCGCCTTGTGAAGGGCCGAGATGAGGTTGTGGTGCTCCTCCCGGCCCTTGTCGTAGACCGCCGTCACCCGCTGCGCGACGCGCTCGGCGAACGCCGCGTCGACCTGCCCCTCGCCCTCGGTCGCGGCCACGGCGACGGCGAGCTCGAGGTGGTTCAACGCCTGCCTGGCGTCGCCGGCGGCCAGCCGCGCCATGAGCTCGAGAGCGCCGTCGTCGACCGCCACCCCGGAGCTCGCCAGCCCCACCTCACGGTCGGCCAGCGCGCGCTTCAGGATCTCCTGCAGCTCGGCCTCGGCCAGCGGATCCAGGATGTAGACCGTGACCCGCGAGCGCAGCGCCCGGTTGAGCTCGAAGGAAGGGTTCTCGGTGGTGGCGCCGATGAGCACCACGGCGCCGGTCTCGACGTAGGGCAGGAAGGCGTCCTGCTGGGCGCGGTTGAAGCGATGGATCTCGTCGACGAAGAGCACGGTCCGGCGGCCGGTCCGCTCGAGCCGCCGCCGCGCCTCCTCCATCACCGCCTTGGCCTCCTTCACCCCCGCGAGCACCGCCGAGAAGGAGACCACCTCTGCGCCCGCCGCCTCGGCGAGCAGCCGCGCCATGGTCGTCTTGCCGCTCCCGGGCGGCCCCCAGAACACCAGTGACGGCAGCTCGGAGCGCTCGAGCAGCGACCGCAGCACGCCGTGCGGCCCGACCAGCTGCTGCTGGCCGACGACCTCGTCGAGGCTGCGTGGCCGCATCCGGTCCGCCAGCGGCGGGCCGCCGGCCGCGAACAGCGATCCCTGGGTCATGCCGGTCCGTTCTCCAGCGTCAGCGCCGCCAGCCGCTCCAGGACCAGCATCCGCCACAGCGCCTGGTCGACCGTCGTCCCCACGGTCACCGCGCCGTGGCGCTCGAGGACGCAGGCCGGGGCGTGCGCCAGGGCGTGGGCCGTGGCCTCCGCGAGCTCCAGGCTTCCCGGTGGCAACGGCGGGACCCGGGCAACGGCGCCGAGCAGCAGCCCGCCCTCGATCAGCAGCGAGCAGTCGGGAATCCCGCCCGCGCGCGACAGCCCCTGGACGGCCGCCGGGTGCGCGTGAACCACTGCCGACACCTCGGCGCGCAGGCGGTAGATCGCGCCGTGGAGCTGGCTCTCGCTGGAGGCCGCCGGCGGCACCTCGGCCGGCCACCGGGGGACCACGACGAGATCAGAGGGATCGAGCCGGCCCTTGTCGCGGCCCCGCGGCGTGATGAGAAAGCCCGCCCCGTCGATTCGCGCCGACAGGTTGCCCTCGCCGGCCAGGATCAACCCGGCCTGCTCGAGGAGCGCGCCGGCCGCGACCAGCTCGAGCCGCAGCCGCCGGCGGTCGCATCCGGCCGCGTCACGCGTCATGGGCCTCCGGCGCGTGGACCTGATCGCGGCAGTCAGGGCCGCAGAACACCTCACCGGAGCGGGAGGTCAGGGCCCGCCGCGACGGAACGTAGGTGCCGCAGCGCCGGCAGGCGACGAGGTGGTCCGCGCTCGTGTCTCCATCGCGGGCGGACCACTCGCGCCGACGCCGCCGATGCAGCGGCGAGAAGCGGCTGTAGCTGTCCGCGCCAAACCCGATCTTACGCCGGCGCCGCCCGATGGCGATGACGATCCGCCACACCACGACCAGCACGATGACGATCAGGACGATCCGCTGCAGCACGGGCTCCTCGGGTCCCAGCACCGCCTCCAAGAGGACCCGGCGAGTATAGACCACGGGGAGCCGGCGACCGGGTCAGCTATCGGATATCTCACGGGTTTCGTAGCGAGGGGGCGAGGTGCCGTGCGCAGTGGGGATTTCGACCCGAGGGCGCGGAGGCGAACCCGCGGGGCGGGTGGTGGGAGTGCGGGAGGGGCGGCGGGTCGTGATGGGCGGGGGGCGGAAAACTGCCGTACGTCGAGCACCCGAGGCGAGAAAGCACCGCTGAGTGCGGTACATCGCCGGCCGTGTAGAAAGCTGGTGAGATATCCGGGCTGCGGCCGTTCTCTCGGTTCTCCTCGATGCGCTCGGCATACCAGCTGCCGCCGGAGGGCAGGCCGGCCGCCAGCTGCGTGGCCTCCCAGGTCCCCTCGAGCCGGGCGGTGGATCCCCGGGACACCAGCTTGCCGTACAGGGTCGCCGCGTAACCGATCTGCGAGTCGATGCGCTCCAGACGCACCTTCTCGGACACCAGCGTCCCGCGCAGCGAGCCGCTCCAGTCGCCCGACAGGCGGTAGGTCCCCTGGACCAGGGTCCCGTCGAGCTGCAAGGCCATCAGCCCTTCCTGGCCGCCCGGCTCCATCACGACCCGCCACGTGCCGCTGAGCGGGTCCGGCTCCGGCCCGACCTGCTGCTCGAGGCGCCGGATCTCCTCCTCGATGGCGCCGACCAGCGCCTGGGTCGTCAGCACCTCGCGCCGGATGCGCTGCATGCTGTCCACGTGCATCATGAGCTCCGCTTCCGCCTGGCGCAGATCCTGGTCGCGCAGCTTGAGGCTCTCCAGGCTCTCACCCTGGGTCTGCGCCGTCGCGAGGTCGGAGGCGCCCTGTTCGACGCGGATCCATGCCTCCTGCAGCTTGCCGCGCTGATCCTCGAGCTCGGCCAGGTCGAGGCGCAGGAGATCGCTCTGGATCTTGAGCTGCTCGCGGAGGCTCTGGGTGAGCGGTTGTGCTGCAAAGGCCGGCGACGCCACGGCGAGCACGAGCAGCAGGCGAAGCGCACGGATCATGTCGGACTCCCTTCGCAACGGCCGAGCACCGCGCTGAGAATACCATCCGCCACCCGATTCAAGCCGGCAATGAGTGGACGCCGTCGTTGAGATCTCTTGCGCGCACACCCACTACGGCCTGGTCGTGACCAGCCGTCGCCTCGCTCCTGTGTACGATTCTGGATCGCGTGCCGTCGGTGCCAGGAGCGTGTGGGGCGTAGGCCCCTCGGCGCACGCGGGTCGTAAGCCTCGGGGTGTGCGTGAGGCGTTGCGGTCGCTGTCGGCCGGCACCCCGCGCGCCGAGAAGGATGCGCTGCGCGCATCCTGCCGATCAGCTCTCGTCGGCGGGCTCCGGCTGGACCTGGAGGGCCTTTTCGATGTCCCGTTCGACCTTCTCGGCCGGCCTGCCCTTCACCGCCGCCACCTCGTAGACGAGCAGCTGGCGGGCGTGGTCGAACATCTTGCGCTCGCGGAAGGACAGCGTCTTGCGCCTCGCCACGTCGGCCAGGCAGAGCAGGACATCAACGACCTCGTCGAGATCACCGGTCTTGATGCGATCCAGGTTGGCCCGGTAGCGGTCCTTCCAGTTGTCGGCCTCGTCGCCCTCGGCGGCCCGCAGACGCCGCATCGCCCGGTCGACCGCGCTCTTCTCCGACAGCGGCCGCAGGCCGACCCGCTCGGCGTTGGCGACCGGCACCACCACCTTGGAGTCGGTGTTCAGCAAGCGCAGGTGGTAACAGGACATGGTCGCACCGCCGAGCACCTCGTCGGCGATCTCCTCGACCACCGAGACGCCCTGGCTCGGGTACACGACCTTTTCGCCGATCCTGAACTTCACTGGCCTCCCCGCTATGCGGCCTCTCCATGCTATCACGGCAGCAGGGCGTCCGCCGAGCGCCGCCGCCGGCCGGAGCCGCTGCCGGGATGGCGGGCTCAGGCCGGTCCCTGGCCTCCCTGCTCGGCGCCGCAGTGCACGCACACCAGCGCGCCGGGCCGGATCGGCTGGCCGCAGGCGCTGCAGGGGACGCGCCGGCGGCCGATCGCCCGGGCGGCAGCGATCCCCGACAGCGCCAGCCCGCCCGCCAGCCCCAGCGCCAGCGGCGGCACCACCAGGGCCGAGCCCGCCAGGGACAGCGAAACCCCAGCCTCGGCCATCGACGCCGCCTTGCCGACGCCCTCGTGGAAATCCTCGGCCACGGTGCGGAACGGCCTGCGGATCGCGTTGCGGATGAAGTGCACCCCGCCCGCAGTGCCGGCGCCGAGCAGGCCGGACGCGGCCAGCGCCGCAAAGTCGTCGTCGATCGTCCCGACCACGGCGGCGAAGCCGATGAAGCCCGCCACCATCTTGGGAAGGTACGACACCGTGTCCGTCCAGCGCCCAAAATCCGGGTGAGCGTCGATCACGATCTCGAGCACCACCATCACCGCGAGGACGACCATGACCGCCGGGTTGGCGATCCACTGGAAGCGCCCGGAAAGCTCGAAGTAGGGGGTGTAGTGAAAGCCCCCCAGGGCGAGGATCGGGATGAATGCCTTCGCGCCGGCTCCCGAGGCGAGGCCGAACGCCGCCATGTAGGTCATCAGTGATTCCACCTCAGCGCTCCTTTCACCATCACCGCGACGCCAGCCAGTCGGCGATCGCCGTGGCCGACCACCCGAGCAGCGCGACCAGCGCGGCGAGCCCGGCCAGCGCCAGCACCGTGGCGATGGCGAGCCCCCAGAGCAGCGCCAGTTCCCAGCCGGCGAGCGGCGCCCGCTGAGACTCGCGGGTGAGGCTCCAGCTCGTGTACGCGTGAACGGCCGCCGTCAGGCCGGCAAAGGTGGCGACCGCCGGCACGATGCCCAGAATCGGCGTGGCGGCCAGCCCGTAGCCGGGGATCCCGATCCACAGAAAGCCCAGTCGGGCGAGCCACCGGACAAACCTCCTCCGCGCCGTACCGAGCAGCCGCATCGCCTCCCGCACCAGCCACACCCGGACTACGATCAGGTGCACCACCACGACGAGCGGCGCTGCGGCCACGGCCGCGAGGTGGAGCGCCGACAGCCCGATCGCGAGCACGAGCGCCACCGGCACGCCGATCAGCAGCAGCTGCAGGAAGCGCTCCTGCTGCTGCTCCATCGTTCGTTCATAACGCAGGTCGATCGCCCGCAGTTCGCGGCCGGCCTCGTCGAGCAGCGGGCGGTCGCAGCGCGGGCAGCGCACGGACTTGCGCTCGGAATGGGCGAGCGGCTCCAGGCACCACGGGCAGACCTTCCCCACGTGGCGAGTATACGGCGCAGTCGCTCACCCGCTCCCGCTTGCGAATTCGTTCCCGTTCCGCCGTTCCCGTTCCCGTCCGCTTCCCCTTCCGCGTCCGCGCCCGGGCGCGAGCCACCACGAAGACACGAAGGCACAAAGAGAATCTCTCGATGGAACGCGTGCGACAGGTGCCGTATGAACCCTAGCTGGGCCCGCTTCTCCCCAGTCGGCCTGCATCGCAGCAGCGACTCAACCACACTCGAGTGATCACCTTGGTGTCTTGGTGTCTTTGTGGTTCCATGCCTCGGACGGGCCGGGTCCTCGCCCGCTTCGTTCCCCGGACTTGGCTTGCGTTCCCGAACGAGTGTGATCGCTCCCGAAGTGGAAACGACGACGAGTGGCGCTCGAGCCCCTCGTCGGCCGCATCGCCTCCCAGCCCAGCCCTCTTCTGATCGGGGACGACGACGCCCTCTCCCGAGCTCGAGCGCCTGACTGCGATCGTCAGGCTCAAGCGGGAGACGGCGACGGAGGGCGTACTACTCGACGGCGGGCTCGATCGGCTCGACCCTGCACCGAGGCCTGCACGCCGACAGATCGTAGATCCCGACGCCGCCCCCGTCCTGCGCGATGTAGGCCAGATCGCCTTCGATCGTGATCCGCGGACTGGCGTTTACTCCCGTGGCGTACACATCGTTGTACGCGGCGACACAGGGCGCCTCAGGCCGGCTCACGTCGATGACCCACAGCTTGTAGGAGTCCGCGACGTACGCGGTCGATCCCGACACCGCGATGCTCCAGTAAACCCCGTCGATCTCGCCGACCTCGACCGGCGCGGTGGGGTCGGCGACGTCGATCACCCAGAAGCAATGGTCGTGGTAGCGGGCCCGGCTCTTCGCCTGCCACGAACGCATACTGTCCGGACACGGCGATTGAGTACAACTCGTGACCTTCGAGGAAGCCGACCTCGACGGGGCGATGCGGATTGCTGACGTCGACGATGCGCAACCCCGCCTCACCCGCTGCCACGTAGGCGTAATGGCCGGACAGGGCGATGCTCCCCAACGTCTGGCAGGTGGCAGAACCCCCTCTCGACGGGCGCTGAGGGCTCGCTCAGGTCAAACACATGGAGACCCATTCTCGTCATCGTCGGGGTGGTCCATCGCCAGGTAGGCGTACTCGCCTGACACCGCCATGCCGCGCAGCGCTCCGCCGCCTTCCAAGCATCCGAGCACGACCGGCGCCGGCGGGCTGCTCACGTCGATGACACACATGTCGCCAAGAGAGTGGCCGTCCGCTTGGGGCCAACTCACATATGCGAAGGGCTCGGCGACATGGATCGAGTCGCCGCCCAGCTCCAGGCTGCCCACCTCGAGCGGCGAGGAGGGATCGCTCACGTCGAACACGCGCAGGACCCTCCACGTACGTCCAGAACGTAGGCGGTGGGACCCGACACGGCGACGTCCGTCGCGCTTCCCGGAAGCGGACAGACACCGTTCAAGAGAGGCCGGCCAGGCTCGCGGACGTCCAGAACCCGGAGCCCATGAGGCCAGTCTTCCACGAGGTACGCATGATCACCCCCACATCGCCACCTTCCGCGAGGTCTGCGCGAGGGTCTCCTTCAGCGTGATCAGCGGAACAGGTTCCAGGCGGACGGACATCGAACACCGCCAGGCCACCTTCGTCCTCGGCCGCGAACGCTGTTCCGTTGGAGATGACAACTGCCTTGATTCTCCCCGGCGTCGCGGCGCACTCCCCGTCGACGTATCTCGGGTGCGCCGGGTCGGTGACATCGATCGCTCTCGAGACGCGAACCGGAGCTGTAGAGGAACGACCCGGACGCCGCGAGCGAGCTCGCCCCGACGCCGTACGTCCAGCCGACCTCGACGGGCGCGAACGGGTCACTCACGTCGATCACGCTCATCCCAGAAACGTAGGCGAATGGCCATGCCAGGAGGACGGTGAACTCGGCACGTCGTCGCTTCGACAAAGCCCACCTCGACGGGATGAGACGGGTCGCTGATGTCGACCACCCGCAGGCCGTCCCTTTCGTGCGGCCAATTCACCGTCTCCCAAAGAACATAGGCATACTCTCCCAGCACCTCCACGGATCGGGTCACCCCTGGGCGACCCTCCGAGAACCCCACCTCGACCGGCGCCGACGGGTCGCTCACGTCAATCACCCGCAGCCCGCCGGCATGGCTGGCCACGTACGCGTAGCTGTCGACAGCCTCGATGTCCCGGATCAGACCGGGGACGCCGACCGCCCCGATCGGTGCAGGTGCGTGGGGAATCGAGGCATCGACGACCATGAGGACCCTGCCAGCTCCGAGGTAGACGTCATCGCCCTTCGCCGCGATCGCTTCGACGTAGCCGGGCGTCCGGCCGACCAGCGGGGGGCAGCTCTGCGCGTGGGCTCCGTTCCCGATCGAGGTCAGAACCGCCAGCGGCAGCATCGCCCAAAGCGCGGGAACCCGCCTCATGGATGGGCTCCTCCTCGCTGCGAGTATACCGTCGCCGCCAGCGGACAGCGTGCTCCGATGATCCTCACAGCGCTGGACTTCGGGGGCGGAGTCGCACCGCGCACTCCCTCCGGGAGCCAGGATCTGGGATCTGGAGGATCGCTCTCCTCCCACTGGTTCCCACTCCCGTTCCCGCCCCCGTTCCCGCCTCGTACGGCGTAGTCCGCCGGACGAAGCCGGATCCGCGCCCCCTTCCGACCCTCGGTGCCAGGGCCGACACTTTCCCTCGGTGCCAGGGCCGACACTTTGGCACTTTTCCGGGACAAGCCCGCGCCTATCTCCATCTCCGTCTCCTTCCGTGGAGCCCGCCCTGAGCGAGCGGCGCACCCGCGCCGCGAGTCGAAGGGTCGCCGTCTCCGAGCGGACGATCCGAGTCACACTCAGGCACGGAGGCGGGCGCGGAAGCGGTAGCGGGCTCGGGTTGGGCCGCGGTACCAGATTGCCCCGCCACCAAGTAGAATCGCCATTCGGCTGGAGGCCTGCATGCCCTTTCACGACATCCGGACGCGCTGCGCGGGCGCGATCGCCGCCGCACTCGAGGCCGCGCTCGGCCAGCGTTCCGAGCAGGTCGTGCTCGAGGTGCCGCCGCGGCGCTCGCTCGGCGACCTCGCCTGGCCGGGCGCCCTGCCGCTCGCCCGGGTGCTCCGCAAGGCCCCGCGCGAGATCGCCGAGACGGTTGTCGCCACCGCGGCCTGGCCGGAGGGCGTCGCCAGGGTCGAGGTCGCCGGCCCGGGCTTCGTCAACATCTTTCTCGACCGGCCGGGTCTGCTCCGCGAGCTGCTCGCTCGGACGCCGTCCGCAGCCCAGCGCGGGCGAGTCGAAGACGATCGTCGAGCACACCAACATCAACCCGAACAAGGCGGCTCACATCGGGCACCTCCGCAACGCGGTGCTCGGCGACATCCTGGTCCGCAGCCTGCGGGCGCTCGGCACCCCGGTCGAGGTCCAGAACTACATCGACGACACCGGCGTCCAGGTGGCGGACGTCGTGGTCGGTGTGCTCCACCTGCCGGAGCCCGAGCTCGCGGCGGCGCTCGGCATCGAGGTCAGCCGGCGCGACGAGCTCATCACCGCCTTCCTGGAGCGGCTGCCGCAGGACGAGGTTCCACAGGCCTCGACCACCGACTTCGACGACCTCTGCTGGGAGATCTACCCGCGGGTGACCGCACGCTACGAGAGCGACCCCGGCTTCGCCCCCCTCCGGGAAGAGGTGCTGCACGCCATCGAGCGCGGGCCGGGTGAGGTCGACCTCGAGCAGGCGGAGTTCCTGCTGCGGGGCGCGGTGATCTCGGGCGAGACCTTTCCCGAGCGCGGCATTGCCCGGCTCGCCGTCGAGGTCGCGGCCGGCAACCTGCGCTGCCACCTGGCGACGATGGCGCGCCTCGGCATCGCGTACGACCTGCTGCCCCACGAGTCGGACATCCTCCACCTCGGGTTCTGGCGGCAGGCCTTCGAGCTGCTCAAGGCGTCCGGCGCCGTCCGCCTCGAGAGCGAGGGCAAGAACACCGGCTGCTGGGTGATGTCGCTGGCGGCGAGCCCGGAGTTCGCCGACCTCGACGATCCCGACAAGATCCTGGTGCGCTCCAACGGCACCGTCACCTACACCGGCAAGGACATCGCCTACCAGCTCTGGAAGCTCGGCCTGCTCGTCGGGCCGGACGGCCGCCGACTCGACTTCGGCTACCGGAGCTTCGCACGCTGGACCCGCCCCGGCCCGGCGCTCCCGCTGCGCTATGGCGACGAGGGAGAGACCCTCTTCCGCACCAGCTCGGACGGCGGCGAGGCGTCTCCCTCGAGGAGCTTCGGCGCCGGCGAGCGGATCTACAACGTCATCGACGTCCGCCAGTCGTACCCCCAGCGGGTTGTGAAGGAGGCAGTGCGGGTGCTCGGCCATCCCGAGGCCGCCGACAGCTCGATCCACTTCGCGTACGAGATGGTCGCGCTGACCCCGGCCGCGGTCCGCCGCCTCGAGGAGGCGAGCGGCCGCAGCTTCGGCCTCTCCGACGAGGACATGGCCAGGGCCTACGTCGAGATGTCCGGGCGGCGCGGCATCGGGGTCAAGGCGGACGAGTTCCTCGATGTGCTCTCCTCGGCGGCCGAGGACGCGGTCGTGTCCAGGATCGGGCACCGCGGCGAGATCGCCGACCTGGCCGACCGCGCCCGCGCTATCGCGATCGGTGCGCTGCGCTACCTGATGGCCCGCCAGTCCCGCAACCGGGTGCTGGCCTTCGACTTCGCCGAGGCGCTCGCCTTCGAGGGCGACACCGGGCCCTACCTCCAGTACTCCGCGGTGCGGGCCGCGAAGATCTTCGAAAAGCTCGCCGAGCGCCGCCGCGAGGGACGGGTTGGCGCCGACGAGGCCGCCCTGCTCGCGGGGGCCGAGGTCGACGACGAGCTGTGGGACCTCGTGCTGCAGTGCGCCCGCCGTCGCGAGATTGTCGCCCAGTCGGTGGCGTGCCTCGAGTTCTCGCTGCTCGCCCAGCACGTCCACGACCTGGCCCAGCTCTTCCACAAGCTCTACCACGGCCATCCCGTGGTGGCGGAGGAGGACGCCGGGCTGCGGCGCCTGCGGCGGGCGGTGTTCACCGTGTTCGTCGACGAGATCGAGGTGCTGCTCGAGGAGCTGCTCGGCATCCCGATCCCAACGGAAATGTAATGGAAGATCGAAGATTGAAGATCAAAGACCGCGGACGTCGGAGCATGCGGTTGTGCATCACCGGGACCGTTTTGGATGCCGGAACGTCCCTGATCAACAGCAAGCGGAGCCGACGATGAAGGACGAGACGCGACGCGCCCGCTACGCCCGCATCCGCGACCAGATCGCAGAGCTCATCGCCACGACCGACGATGCGGTCGCCCACCGCGCCACCGCGGCGGCGGTGCTCCACCACAAGTTGCCCGGGGTTTCGTGGACCGGCTTCTACATGCTCAAGAACGACGACCTGGTCGTCGACGCCTACCAGGGCCCGGCGGCCTGCGTGGTCCTGGCGCGGCACACCGGCGTGTGCTGGGCGGGCATCGACCGGGCGGAGACCGTGGTGGTGCCCGACGTGCACGCCTTCCCAGGGCACATCCCGTGCGACGCGGGCAGCCGCTCCGAGATCGTGGTGCCGGTGCGCGGCGCCGACGGCCGGCCGATCGGCGTCCTCGACCTCGACTCCCACCGGCCCGGCCACTTCGACGAGATCGACCGCGTCGGCTGCGAGACGGTCGTGCGGCTGCTCGAGCGGAGGTGGTTCGGGCGGTAGGCTCGCGCCCACTTCATCCCTGCGCCACCAGACCGCTTCCGCTTCCGAGCCCGCTTCCGAGCCCGATGGTCCGATCCCGCTATCGGACGCTCGAATCCCGGCCATCGGAGGCGGATGCGGAAGCGGAAGGGGGGGGTTGGGAATCGGATCGTGGTCTCGGGCTCGGAAGCGGGCGCGGAAGCGGAAGCGGGCGGGGGTGAGAGGGTCCCCGGTGGCAGTTTGGCACTCGTAGGTTTCGTTCGACTATCATGTGGCTTCGAGATCGAGACGAAAGGAAACACCCATGGCGACAGTCCACCTCAAGGGCAACCCGGTACACACCAACGGCGAGCTCCCGGCGATCGGCGCCACGGCGCCTGGCTTCACCCTGGTCGGCGGCAATCTGGCCGACGCCACCCTCGCCGACTACGCCGGCAAGCGCAAGATCCTCAACATCGTGCCGAGCCTCGACACCGCGGTCTGCGCGGCCTCGGCGCGCCGCTTCAACGAGGCCGCCGGCGCGCTCGACAACACGGTCGTGCTCGTCATCTCGGCCGACCTGCCCTTCGCGCAGGGCCGCTTCTGCTCGACCGAGGGGCTGAGCAATGTGGTGCCGCTGTCGATGATGCGCAGCCGCTTCTTCGCCAAGGACTACGGCGTGCTCCTCGTTGATGGCCCGCTCGCCGGCATCTGCGCCCGAGCCGTGGTAGTGCTCGACGAGAAGGACCACGTCCTCTACACCCAGCTCGTCGACGAGATCACAAGCGAGCCCGACTACGCCGCCGCGCTGGCGGCGCTGAGCTGAGGGAGAGCACCGCCGTTCTCTGGCCAGAAAGCACCGCTGAGTGCGGTGCATCGCCGGCCGCAGTAGAAAGTCGGTGAGATATCCGGGCTAAAACTTCCAGGAGAAGCCGAGCGAGCCCGCGAGGCCACCCACGGCCGCTTCGAACTCCGACGGGCTGCCCTCGTCGACCGTCGCGTCGACTTCCCGGTAGATTGCCTCGAAGAAGAACCCGGTCTTCTTCCCGGCTTCCAGGCTGAGGCCGGCCAGGACGTAGTAGCCGGTCGGGTCGTCGACCTCGCGATCGGACAGGTTGATCGCCATGTAGGTGACACCCGCTCCGACGTACGGCCGCAGCTCGCTATCGGGTGCGAAGTGCAGGCTCAGTCCGAGATCGAAAGGAACGACCTGCAGATCGTCGTCGAAGGCGCCGGCACTTCGGGCGGGGAACCAGGTGCCGGTCAGGTCGACCATCACCCACTCGCCCCCGGCGCTGATCCTGGCGCCGAAGCCGAAGGACCGGTTGCTCTCGGTCACCTCGGCATAGGTCCCGAAGAGGGAGAACTCGCCACCGGCCCACGCCGGGGCGGCACACAGCACGAGGCATCCAACCAACACCAGCACGGCTTTCCGCATCACGTACCTCCGCGAAGGCGATCGTCCGGTTTGTGCACCATCGAGTCAATTCTAGTACAGATTCCGGGCCATTCCGGTTCACGAGCCCGTTCCCACGGCCCCTGGCGTGACGGAGCGCACCAGCCGAGCCGGTCGGACACTCACGGCAGCGTGCCGGTGTAGCCCTTGCGGGTCGTCGCCCGATACCCGTCCACCGTCACCTCGAGGGTACGGTACTTGTCGACGCCGACGCCCGAGGTGGCGAAGGTGATGATGAAGCGCGACGCCAGCTCGTCGAACAGCTCCCTCACCACCGCCGGCATCTGGTCGGTCTTGGGAATCCTCTGGTAGCGGCCCCCGGAGGCGTCGGCGATCAGCACCAGGACCTCCTCGAACGAGGTCTCGCCGCTCTCCGACGCCGGCGGCGGCTCGACGCCCAGCACGAAGACCGGAGTGTCGAGGTCCTCGGCAATCCGCGCGGCGTCCTCAGCCGTCAGCCGGGACGCGTTGTCGACGCCGTCGGTGAGCAGGATCGCGGCCCGCCGCGGGTGGGTCGCCCGCTCCATCACGTCCGGGACGCGCTGGATCATGTCGTAGAGCGCGGTCGTGCTCCACGGCCGGATGGTCTCGAGGACCCGTGGCAGCAGGTACCAGCCCATGCCGAACGGGAAGCGCTCGAGCACGCGATCATCGCCGAAGGTCCACAGGGCGAGCTGGTCGTCCTGCCGCCGCTCCTCGAGGAAGGCGTGGATGAGGTCCTGGCAGGCGGCAAGCTTGCGGCCCGCCATCGAGCCCGAGCTGTCGAGGATGAAGCCCAGGCTCAGCGGCAGATCGCTCTCCCGGGCGAAGTCGCGAATCGGCACCTCCATGCCGTCGACGTAGAGGTGGAAACGGTTTTGCGGCACCTCGCTGACGATGCGCCCCTCCTCGTCGCGGACCGTCACCGGAGCCACCACCGCGTTGACGCTGACCTCGCCGCCGTACTGGGCGAGTCCGGTCAGCGCGACGCTCAGGACGGCGAGTGCCAACGCAGCGATCCGGACAGCCGCCGCCCGCGCCGACCCCCTCGGCAACCACACACGCCGCGGCGTCTCGGTCACCCGCGGCCACCCATCAGCGCCTCACGCGCGTCACGGCCGCAGGCCTCGGCAAAGCGATCGGCAAAGCTCTCCACCGCTGCACCGGTCTCGTCGAGGTCGACCCGGACGATGCGGTGCGTCGGGATGAAGACGGTCGACGGCCCGATCAGGGCCGCGTCGCCGGCGCGCTCCTGGCGCAACCAGTCGTCGACCGAGGCCAGGTCGAGCCCTCGTATCGTCAGCCCGACGGCGTCGAGCCGCAGCAGGACGCCCCACATCTTCTCCTTCGGCTCCCTGCAATGGACGATGACCAGCGCTCCGGCATCGATCGCTTCCATGACTCGAGCCTAGCGCATCCGCGTTGGAAGCGGCACCACCCCGGGCCTGGGACCTCACCGCTGCTGCGTCGACAACGGGCAGGCGGGGGCTCCGCGTGGCGCCGGTCACCGAGGGCAGCGGCGGAACCGCGAGCTCAGCGGCCGCCGCCGGGAGGCTGCGAGAGCTCGACCAGCACACCGCCGGCCGAGCGCGGGTGGATGAAGCACACCAGGCAGCCGTGGGCCCCCGGCTGCGGCTCGGACGACAGCAGCTCGCAGCCGGCTGCGGCGAGCTCCGCCATCGCCGCCCGGATGTCGGGGACGCTGACGCAGAGGTGGTGCAGCCCGGGCCCACGCCGCTCGAGGTGCCGGGCGATCGGCGAGTCAGGGCTGGTGGGCTCGAGCAGCTCGAGGCGCGTCTCGCCGAGCGGCAGAAAACCCACCCGCACGGCCTCGCCCGCCACCTCCTCCTCCCCGTCGAGGTGGAGCCCGAGTGCTTCCCAGAAGCGCCTCGCCTCGGCGAGCGAGCGCACCGCGATCCCGATGTGGTCGAGGCGCAACGGGCCGGCCGGCCCCGCCATCACCCTCCTCCCGCAGCTTCCAGCAGCTCGCGCGCGATGACCAGGCGCTGGATCTCGGAGGTGCCCTCACCGATCGTGCACAGCTTGGCGTCCCGCCACGCCCGCTCCACGGGGTAGTCCTTGGTGTAGCCGTAGCCGCCGTGGATCTGGATCGCCTTCTCGGCGACCCGCACCGCGACCTCCGAGGCGTAGACCTTGGCCATCGACGACTGCTTGGTGGTCGTCCTCCCCGCGTCCTTGAGCACCGCCGCCTGCATGGTCAGCAGCCGCGCCGCCTCGACCTCGGTCGCCATGTCCGCGAGCATTTGCCGGATCGCCTGGAACGAGGCGATCGGCTTGCCGAACTGCTCGCGCGTCGGCGCGTACTGCAGCGCCGCGTCGAGCGCTCCCCGGGCGATGCCGAGCGACAGCGCTGCGATCGAGATCCGGCCGCCGTCGAGCACCTGCATGGCCTGGATGAAGCCGGCGCCCTCGTCGCCGAGCAGGTGCGAGGCCGGGACGCGACAATCCTCGAGCACCAGCGAGGAGGTGTCCGAGCAGCGCATCCCGAGCTTGTTCTCCTTCTTCCCGGGCGTCACGCCGGGCCGGTCGAAGGGCACGAAGAAGGCCGAGATCCCGTGGTGGCCCTTCTCCTTGGAGGTGCGGGCCATGACCACCGCCGCCTGGCCCGAGGTCGCGTGGGTGATGAAGTTCTTGGAGCCGTTGAGCACCCACTCGCCGCCGTCGCGGACTGCAGTCGTCGTGGTGCCTCCGGCATCGGAGCCGGCACCGGGCTCGGTCAGCCCCCAGGCGCCGATCCACTCGCCGCTGGCGAGCTTCGGCACGAACGCCCGCCGCAGCTCCTCCGAACCGTAGGTGTAGAGGTGATTGGTGCACAGCGAGTTGTGAGCGGCGACGCCGAGGCCGACGCCACCGTCGGCGGCGCCGATCTCCTCCAGGATGAGCACGTACTCGACGTAGCCCAGCCCGGCGCCGCCGTACTCCTCGGGGATCAGCACCCCGAGCAGCCCGAGCTCGCCGAGCTTCGTAAAGAGCTCGCGGGGAAACTCCTGCCGCTCGTCCCAGCCGACGGCGTTGGGTGCAATCTCCCGGCGGGCGAGATCCCGCACCATGTCGCGGATGGCCACCTGGTCAGTGCTCAGGTCGAAGTCCACGGGCACCTCCTCGAGAACGCCCCGGTTGGCATTGTAGGGGGGCGGCCGCGTACCCTCAAGGACAACACTGTGAGAGCGGCAGGCTTTCCTTTGGCTCGGCGCGGGACGCTTCCGAGCCCGCGGCTACAGCCGCTGCCGTCGGCAGGTTGCCACCTGTGGCGATTTCGGGTTTCGAGCACGTCTTGAGGAGGAACGTCGTGCCGAAATCGCCAAAGATGGCACGCCCGCAGGACGCGCTTTCCGCGTACTCGCCTCGCCTCCCGGGCACGGAAGCGGGCGCGGAAGCGGGTCAGGGCGCGTGCCAGTAGATAAGCTCGATCCCAGTGTAGTAGTGCGCGAGAATCTGGTCGAAGCTCATGCCCGAGCGGGCAAGGCCGAAGGCCCCGTTCTGGCACAGACCGACGCCGTGGCCCCAGGCGCGACCCAGGAAGCGCACCGACCTGGCGCCGTCGGGCGCGGTCCTGACGTGAAAGCTGAACAGGTTCTCGGGAAGGTCGAGGGCGCGCCGGATGGGAAAGCCCTCGAGCTCCCTTTCGATCCCGGAGCGGCCGACCGCCTTCAGCGCCACGACCCGGCCTGAGGGCCCCCGGCGCGCGATCTCGAGGCGGTCGAGATCCGGCACCCCGACGCCCCGCGCGACCTCCTCCCAGCTCCGGTCGCGAGACCAGCTGCGCCACGCCGAGCGCCGGTCGGCCTGTCCGCCGCCGCCCGATTGCACGGCGACGACCGCGAGCAGCTCGTCGCCGAGCCGGTAGCGCTCGAGGGCGGTCCCCGGGAGGATGCTCAGCGCCGGCACGCTGCTCCACACCGGCGACCACCGGCGGTACAGCGGCACCGGCTGCGGCAGCGGCTCAGCGCTCTGCGCCGTGCGCGGGAAGATGGCGGCGCCTGACGGGTGGGGCACCGCCTCGCCGCCGTCGCGCCGCAGCGTTCCCGAAAGCTCGAGCACGGCGAGCGCCGCTCGCAGCCGCCAGTCCTCGGACGGAGGGTCCTCTTCGGGCACCTCGAGCGGGATGTCGAAGAGGTCGGCCAGCTCGGCCAGTGCCGTGGCGCCGCGGCCTTCGACCAGCGCCGTCGCACCGTCGAGGCCGCCGGCGGCGAGCAGGGCCACGGCCAGCTCGGCTGTGGTCGGCAGGGCTCCGACCGTCACGCTGCGGCCGCCGCACCTGCCGGCGACCCGCTCCACGACCTGCTGCGGCGGCGCCGCTGCCGCGAGCCCGAGCGCCCGTCCTGCAAGGTGGGCGCGGAACTCGGACTCGCCGCGGAAGCTCTGCGGCGCGATGCTGCCGGCGAGCGAGATCGGGCGGTCCCAGGCACACGGCACCCCCCGCAGGTAGGCCTGGGCGCGGCCGGAAAACAGCAGCGCTGCGTCCTCGGTGTGGCCGCCACAGGTCGAGGTGTACATGGCGTCGATCGGTTCACCACCGTAGGTGGCGATCAGGCCCGCGGTCTCGTCGACCGCCCGGTCCGAGAGCGGATGCTGCGCGTCGACGCCTGCGTAGACCTGGCAGGCCGGCGTGGCGCAGAGGTCGTAGCCCTCCGCCTCGGCGTCGCCGAGGTGGGCGATCGCATAGGTGCGCGCCGCCACGGCCTGTGCCTTGAGCGCATCGAGCTGAGGAAACTGCGCCGGACCCATCTCGGCCGGCACCACGCCTTTGAGGTAGCTCTCGAGGTTGAGCTGGTTGATGACCAGCAGCTCGTCGCCCGCGGCGCGCACCCGCAGCTGCCCGTGGTAGCGGCGCCCATCGACCAGAATCGGCCAGCCGTCCTCGGCCTCGAGAACGACCTCGCCGGTGATGTCGCTGATGGTGCTCGTCGCCGCCTCGATGCGGAGGGCGCCGGAAGCCGGCACCGCGAACGCGCCCGCAAAGCCGATCCCAGCGAGCACCACCGCCGGGTCGGCCGGCTCGGCTTCGCGCCACTGCACCCGCACCCGCAGCAGGCCGTCCGGCGCCTCGGTCACATTGCTGGCGGTGTCGGCCCCCAGCGCCTCGTCGAGCCGGCGTGTCGCGGTTTCCGCGGCCTCCGCACTGCGAAAGGCGCCAACCTGCCACCAGCGGCCGCCCTCCGTCGCGGAGAGACGCAGCGGCCCCCACAGCCAGCTCTCGCGGTCCGCCCAGCGAGCCCGATAGGCGCGGCCGGGCTGGGTGAGGACCTCCGGCTCAGTGGTCCGACGGATGAGAATCCGGACCAGCGGCGCTGCGGTGTGGGCGGTCGGCTCGAGCATCGGGGACGGGGGTGGCGGCGGCGGCACCGGAGTCGCCGTCACGGCCGGTGGAGCCGGTACCGGCGTCGCCGACGGATGGGGCGGCGCTGTGACCGGCGGTGGGGCGGTGGCGCAGGAGGTCAGGGTGAGCAGCGCGCCGAGCGCGCCCGCGGCGACTCTCCTCACGGAGTGCTCCGCTCGGAAACGTCGGCGAGGCGGTACCTCCGGTAGTCGCCGCCGCGCAGCTCGAGCCGGCGGCACATTTCGAAGAGCCGCGATCGGATCCGCGCCGACACCCGATCGGTCAGCGTCTCCTGAGCGGCGGTGTGGGCGAAGTCGGAGTGGTTGGTCGTGAAGATGGTGAGCCGGTTCTGCACGTAGCGGCTGTTCACCAGGTAGTACAGGAGGTCCATGACCCACGGGGTCACCTTGCCGGCGCCCAGCTCGTCGAGCACCAGCACGTCGGCGGCGATGAGCGGGCGCAGGATGTCGCGGCTCGAGCCCGAGCCGTCGAAGGTCATCTGGATCTCCAGCACCAGGGTGGTGAAGTCCGCGAAGCGGCCCTTCACGCCCTTGTCGGCGATCAGCGCGTGCAACGCCGCCACTGCCAGGTGGGTCTTGCCGGTGCCCACCGGGCCCATCAGCAGCAGGCCCTTCCCCGACTCCGGGTAGAGGTTGACAAACTCCTCGACCGCCCGCTTGGCGCGGCCGAGGGTCGGGTCCTCAGAGTTCCACAGCTCGAAGTTGTCCAGGGTGCAGTGGCGGTAGCGCGCCGGGATGCCGGCCCGCTCCAGCAGCTGCGCGCGTCGCGTCGCCTCGGCGCAGTCGCAGCGGCGGGCGAGCTGAGCGCCGGCCTCGTCGACCAGCCGCCAGCCGGTGCCGCCGCAGTGCGGGCACAGCGCAACCGCGCCCTCGGTGGTCGTCGCCATGGCGACAGTATAGAAGAGTGGATAGTGAAGAGTGGAGAGCGGGTGGCAGTCGTGCGCTACCATAGCCTCATGAACCTGCTCCAGCTGGTCGCCGAGCTCGACGAGGTCCTCGACGCCGACGCCGTGAAGGACTCCTGTCCGAACGGCCTCCAGGTCGAGGGCAAGCCGGACGTCAGCCGCGTGATCACCGCCGTGTCCGCCTCGCGGGCCCTCTTCACCCGGGCCGTCGACCTCGACGCCGACGCCATCCTGGTGCACCACGGGGTGCTGTGGAACGGGCCCGAGGCGCCGCGGATCGTCGGCTCGCTGCGCGAGCGACTCCGGCTGCTGCTCGAGCACCGGTTGTCGCTGATCGCCTACCACCTGCCGCTCGATCGACACCCGGAGCTCGGCAATGCTGCCCAGCTCGCGAACCGGCTCGGGCTCATCGAGCTCGAGCCCTTCGGTGACTTCAGCGGCGTCTCGGTGGGCGTGTGCGGGGTGTTCGCCGAGCCGGTCGAGGCCGAGGAGCTCTTCGTGGCCGTCGCCGAGGCGTGCGGGCGCGAGCCCCAGGTCTTCGAGGGCGACCGCCGGCTGGTGTCCTCGGTCGGCATCGTCACCGGCGCGGCCCAACGCGCCTATCGCGAGGCCGTCACCGCCGGCCTCGACGCCTTCATCACCGGCGAGCCGACCGAGTGGGTCCTCCACCAGGCCGCGGAGGACGGCGTGCACTTCATCGCCGCCGGCCATTACGCCACCGAACGCTTCGGGGTCCTGGCCCTCGGCCGCTGGCTGGCGCAGCAGCACGGGCTCGAGGTCGAGTTCGTCGACCTGCCGAACCCGGTCTAGGAGCGCGCATGGGCGCGGGCCACGTCGAGCGCGCGCCGCCTCCGGATGCGGCGGCCCACGTCCGCCCACGATGCGTCCTCCTAGCCAACGCCGGAAGCCGGCTCGACTACACTTCCGGCCATCGAGCAGTCGCCGACGCCTCGCAATCAGTTCTCCTTCTCGCGCCTCAAGACCTTCCACCAGTGCCCGCTGCGCTATCGCTACCGCTACCTGGCTGGACGCCGCGAGGCGTTCCGCTCGCTCGAGACCTTCCTCGGCAGCACGATGCACTCGGTGCTGGAGTGGCTCTACGACCGGCGCGAACACGGCGAGAGCCCTTCCCTGGAGTCTGCGCTCGAGGAGCTCGCGCGGCGCTGGCGGGAGGACTGGACGCAGGACATCGCCGTCGTGCGCATCGGCGGGAGCGCGGAGGACGCCTTCCGGGACGCGCGGGAGATGCTGTCCCTCTTCCACCGGTCGACCTTCGCGCGCGACGGTAGCGAAACCGTCGCCCTCGAGCAGCGCTTCTCGGTGCCTCTGTCGGACGACATGTACTTCAGTGGCGTGGCCGACCGAATCGGACGCACCGCCAATCGGCGCCTGTTCGTTGTCGACTACAAGACCTCCCGGAGCCCGGGCACGCCGGAGGAGTTCTCGGAGGGCCTTCAGGCGCAGCTCTACGCCGGGTGTGCGCTACGCCGGCACGACGACAGCGAGGCGCTGGCCGGGTACCACTACTTGCGCCTCGGGAGCACCAGCTGGCACCTGGTGTCGCGGCCCCGGGCGGAGCAGCTCCTCGGCCGCTTCGCCGAGCTCGCCCACGCGGCTCGCGACGCCGCCGAGTTTCCGGCCCGACCCGGGGTCCTGTGCGCGTGGTGCGGTTTCAACGCCATCTGTCCGCAGGCGCGGGTGCCGCCCGAGCTGTCCGGAGGTCTCGACCTCGCCCGCGCCCAGGGGCCCCAGCACCTGTTCTAGGCTGACTCCGGCCTGGCGGGCGGGCCCGGCCCACGACGGCCGCTGACCCGGCCGCTCTCGGCACGCCGGAGGGGGGACGACCCGGGGCCACCGAGCGTACAGCCCCGCCTCACAGTGGAGCCGCGTCAAGCTCGCGGGAAGCGGGCGCGGTAGGCGCGGTAGCCCTCGTCGACGATCTCGGCGACCCTCGCGAAGTCGAACCACCCGAAGCGCCCGACGTCCGGCTCGATGGCACCGGCGTTCGGGTAGGCCGCGGCCGCGAGCCGGTACTGCATGATGTGGAACGAGCGCATCACCGCCTCGAGACGGCTGGGCGTGTCGTCGGCGACGACCGCACCGGCGCGGGGCTGGCGAAGCAGCCACCGGTCGACGCGGTCGCGAACGGTGGAGCGAACGCCCTTGCGCCGGGTTCGCGGCAGCGGCGGCGGTGCGATGGCGGGCGACGCCGGCGGTCGCAGCACGTTGACCGCCAGCACCCGGTACGGCCCGAGCTCGGCCGCCGCAGCGATCGGCAGCGGCTCCACCACCGCGCCATCGACCAGGTTGCGCCCGCCCAGCCGCAGCGGGTTCAGGATGCCCGGGATCGCGGACGACGCGCGCACCGCATCCGCGACGCTCCCATCCCTCAGCACCACCGGCTCGCCGGTGTCGAGGTCGCAGCAGACGGCCGCGAATGGCAGGCTGAGCGCCTCGATGGTGCCGCCGCCGAGCGTCTCGCGCAGCAGCTCATGGAAGGCCGAGCCGACCACCGAGCGCAGCAGGATGCTGCCGACCGTCGGCCAGTCCATGTCCTCGAAGAGGTCGGTGATCTCGTCCGGGCGAAGCCCCTGCGCGGCCAGCGCGCCGACGATGGAGCCCATCGAGGTGCCGGCCACACCGGCGAGCGGCACCCCGTCCTCGGCGAGGCCCCGGAGCACGCCGATGTGGGCGAGGCCGCGCGCCGCGCCGCCGCCGAGGGCCAGGATCACCGGTTGGCTCAGCTGCTCCCCCACCGTCGCACCTCCTCTGGAGCTTCGCGCCTCACGCGGCCGCGGTCAAGGCCGCCGAGGTGTCGAGACGCAGCCTGCTAAGATGGCGGGCTATGGCCGACACGCTCTCCTCGCCCGAGCTGGGCGGCAGCGCGGGCAGCCTGTTCCGCATCAACCGTGGGCAGATCCTCGGCAGGCTTCAGCGCGACGCTGCTGAGCGCGGCTACCACCTCTATCAGGACCACCGCGTCATGAAGATCGTCTGGCAGGGCGACTACGTCGAGGCGGCGCTCGTCCAGCCGGAGTGCACCGTCAAGATCCCTGCGCCCGGGCCAGACGGGCCGCTGCGGAGCCTGTGCAGCGCCTGCGGCGGGCCAGAGGCCTGCCACCACACGGCCGCCGCTCTCATGCAGTGGCTCGACATCCGGCCGACCATGCACCGGCTCGGCCCGGGCTCGGCCTGGAGGGCCAAGTCCCGCCACCCTTTCATCGCGCCCAGCCGCACCGCGGCCGAGCGGGTCGACCTCAGCCACCTCACCGGCGCCGACCTCCGGTCCGCGCTCGAGCTGCAGCTTTCCCTGCAGAGCTCGGGCACCGCGTCGGCGATGCTCGCCGGCAGCATCGTCGAGATCCACATTCGTCTCCCATCGGGCGACACCCGGGTGGTGTTCTTCTCCGCCACGGTCCTGCCCGCCGCCTTGCCGCTGCTCCGCTCGCTGCCGCGGATACGGCTCGAGGACGAGCTCGACGGCCTCGAGCTGTCCGAGGCCCGGCTGCGACCGGTGCTCGCGTCGCAGTGGACCGATCACGGGATCGTCCTCGAGCCGGCCTACCGGCTCGCCGACGGCACCGTGCTGCCCGCGTCCAAGCTCGACGGCCGCATCCACGGCCGCTGGGCCCGCATCGGCAACCTGCTGTGCCGCGTGCTCGACCCGGCCACTCCGCTCGTGCCCTTCCACCGCAAGGGCCGGCAGACGCTGACCGGCGAGGAGGCGCTGCGCTTCCTCAACCTCGACCACCCCCAGCTCAGCCAGCACGCCTGGTACCTGCCGCAGGGCAAGCTGGCGACCTTCCGCAGCCCAGAGCTGCCGAAGCCGGTGAGCCTGGAAGCAGAGCGCACGCCGAACGGCACCGTCCGGATCCGGGTCAACTACCGGGCGGCGGGCGTCGAGCTCAGGTGGACCGAGGCGCTCGCCATCGCCGATGAGGGCTTCGCACAGGTCGGCGACACGATCGTGCGCGCCCCTGACCTGCACCCCATCACCCGTACCGGCTTCCGGTATCCGAGGTCGCGCGTCGACAAGGGCCTGCTCGGCAACCAGTTGAGCTTCATCCGGCTGGTCGCCGAAAGCGGACTGCCGGTCGTGGCCGGGGACGACGACCTCCGCCACCTCGCCGACATCTTGCGCGGTGCGGCCGCGCCGCAGATTGCGGACCCGCCGGGGCTGCGGTCGCTCCTGCGCCCCTACCAGCGCGACGGAGTGGCCTGGCTGTGGAGCCACTACCTGGCCGGCGTCGGAGCCCTGCTCGCGGATGACATGGGCCTCGGCAAGACCCACCAGATCATGGGCCTGCTGTGCCTGGCCCGAGAGCGCCGGCCAGCCGGGAACGTGCTCGTCGTCTGCCCGCGCGGCGTTCTCGAGCACTGGGGCACCTTGCTCGAGACCTACGCCCCCGAGATCCCGGTGGTCTTGTTCCACGGGCCGTCGCGGACCCTCGAGCGGCTCGATCTCGGCGGCCAGCTCGTGCTCACGACCTACGACCTCCTGCTGCGCGCCACCGACGAGCTGTGCCATCGCGACTGGGAGGTGGCGGTCTTCGACGAGGCCCAGCGGATCAAGAACCCCCGCACCAAGGCGGCGCGGGCGGCCCGCAAGGTGGAGGCGGCCTTCCGCGTCGCCCTCACCGGCACGCCGCTCGAGAACCGGTTGGTCGAGCTGTGGTCGGTGGTGGACCTCATCCTGCCCGGCTACCTCGGATCGGAGCGCGAGTTCCGATCGCTCCTACCGCACCCCGACCCACCACCAGCTGCACCGGCTGCGCCAGCGCCTGTCGGCGCTCACCCTGCGGCGCGTCAAGGAGCAGGTGCTGGCCGACCTGCCGGACAAGGTCGAGGACCTCCGCTACTGCCGGCTCGCGGACGAGCAGCAGGCTGTCTACCGGCGCCATCCACTCCCAGCAGGCGCCGGAGATCGCCGCGCAGCTCCGCAACCCGTCGTGCGACGATGCCCTACATGCACATCTTCGCCCTGCTCACGCGGCTCAAGCAGGTCTGCGACCACCCGGCGCTGGTGGCGAGCGGGCCGGCCTCGCCCGACCGCTCGGGAAAGCTCGAGGTCTTCGACCAGATCCTCGACGAGGCGCTCGACGGCGACCATCAGGTCGTGGTCTTCTCCCAGTACGTGAAGATGATCGAGCTGCTCTCCAAGTACCTCGAGCGGCGCGACATCCGCCACCTGGTGCTGACCGGCCAGACCCGCGACCGCAGCCGGATCGTGCGCCGCTTCAACTCCGAGCAGCACGAGCGCGTGCTGCTGGCGAGCCTGCTCGCGGGCGGCGTGGGCATCGATCTCACCGGGGCGTCGGTGGTCATCCACTACGATCGCTGGTGGAACCCGGCCAAGGAGAACCAGGCCACCGACCGCGTTCACCGCCTCGGCCAGCGGCGCTTCGTCCAGGTCTTCAAGCTCATCACCCGCGACACCATCGAGGAGCGCATCGACGAGATGATCCGCAGCAAGACCCGGCTCATCGACGAGGTCGTGGCGCCCACCGAGGAGCTGGTTCACGGTCTCAGCCGGAAGGAGCTGGCCGCGCTGCTCGACATCAATGTCGAGGGCCCGGGCTCCGCGGGTTAGGCTCCCGCGACCTCCTCCCCTCGCTTCCAGCTCCGATCCCGTTCCCGTCCCCGTCCCCGTTCCCGATGACCGCCACACCCACTTCCGGCTCACGTGTCCCAGTTCACCCGCCGTCAGCCGCCGCTGTGGTAGCGTTCTGTGTGAGGCGGCTCGGCGCCGCCTGCGGAGGACCGAGGCCATGACACCGGACTATGTGATCTGCCTCGAGTGCGAGGCGCCGGTCTACATCTTCGAGTGGAAGGACGGCGTCCTCACCGAGGCGCACTGCGCCCTCTGCGGCAACGACGACGTCGCGCAGTTCATCACCGAGAGCGACTACGAGGAGATGTCGATGGACGACCGGCACCGGCCAGACTCCTGATCGCGCCGGTCCCGCGGATGCCTACCGTCAGCTTCCTCTGGCACCTGCACCAGCCCGCCTACCGCACCGCGGACGGGGTCGCGCACGCGCCGTGGGTCCTGCTCCACGCCGGCGGCGCCTACCTCACGCTCGCCCGCGCGATCGCCGACACGGCCGGGCGCGGCCAGGTCGTGAGCATCGTGCCAACCCTGCTCGAGCAGCTGCTCGCCTATCGCGACGGGCGGGTGACCGATCCCATCGCCCTGGCGCTGACCACCCCGGCGGCGGAGCTCTCGGAGGCGCAGCGCGCGATCGTCGTCGAGTGGGCGGCCCACATGAGCCCCCGCCAGCCGGCCGCTTCGCACGTCTGCAAGGAGCTGGCCGGCGCCTCCGGCCGCGAGGCGCCCGATGCCGACCTGCGCGACCTGCAGGTGCTGACGATTCTCGCCCATGCCGGCGATGCAGACCTGGCGCGACCAGGAGCTCGCGGAGCTCGCCGCGCGCGGCCGCGGGTACTCCCGCGCCGATCACGAGCAGCTCGCGCGCTGGCTCGCCGCGCAGCCGGGGCGTCTGATCGAGCTGTGGCGCACGATCGCCTCCTTGCCCGAGGTCGAGATCGCGACCAGCCCGTACGCCCACCCGATCCTGCCGCTGCTGATCGACACCGCCGTGGTCGCGCGACAGCTGGGCGCCCGAGCCGCCGCCCGAGGTGCCGGCCTTCCGCCGGCCGGAGGACGCCTCCCGGCAGCTTGACGAGGGGCTGTCCTACATGCGGCGTCATGGCTTCCCCGTCGCGGGGTGCTGGCCACCCGAGGGCGCCGTGTCGGCCGGCGCGGTCGCCATCTACGCCGAACAGGGTGTGCGCTGGCTGGTGACCGACGAGGGCATCCTCGAGCGAAGCCTCGATGAACCGCTGCGCGTCAACGGCGTTGCCAGCGCCGCGCTCTACCGACCGTGGCGGCCCCCGGGCCGTCGCCAACGCTGTTCTTCCGCGACCGCGAGCTGTCTGACCGGATCGGCTTCGTCTACGGCTCCTGGGACGACGAGGGCGTCGCGGCCCTCGACCTGATGCGCCTGCTCCGCGAGCGTGCCGCCACGCTGCCGGAGGATGCCGCCATCGTGATCGCCCTCGACGGCGAGAACCCCTGGCCCCACTACGCGCGCGGCGGCGGCGACTTCCTCCGCGTCCTCCTCGAGCAGCTCGCCGAGAGCGGCCCCGAGCTCGCTCCGGCCACCCTCGGCAGCTTGACCAACCGGCTCGCGACCTCCCCGCTGCCCCGGCTCCATCCCGGATCGTGGATCCACGCCCTGTTCGCCACCTGGATCGGCCACCCGGAGAAGACCGCCGCGTGGGACCTGCTCACCCGGGTTCGAAACGCGATGCCCGGACCGGTGCTTCCCCCTTCGCTGCTGCTGGCCGAAGGCTCGGACTGGTTCTGGTGGCTCGGCGACGACAACCCGACCGAGCTCGCGCCGCTGTACGACCGGATCTTCCGCCACCACCTCGCCGACGCCTGCGCCCAGGCGGGCATCACCCCCCCGGTCGACCTCTCTCGCCCTCTCAAGGCCGTCGACTGACCCTCGCGAGGGTCCCTTCCTCGCTAGCAGGCACCTTGGGGCGCTCCCGTACCCATCGTTCCCGTTCCCGTTCCCGTTGCCGAACCGACCGCGGTCACCCGCTTGCCGCGCGCGCTTCGCGCGGCGGAGCGCGCAGGCACCGGTCGCCCGTTCCCGTGGCGCGGTCCCGCGTTCCCGCGCTCGCGACCCGTCAGCCCGGGGCGGCTGCGGAGGCAGTGAGGCAGTGCGGGCCAAGCTCCCGGTTGCTCGCTACGCCGGAGAAGCGTGGGGCCGCAGCACTGCCCGCACCGGCGCCGCCTCCGAGCCTGCAATGGCCATCGGCAGCGCCACCAGCTCGTAATGGCCCGCCGCGACGCCCCCGAGCCAGAGCCCCTCGATCCAGGTGATGCCTCGCGCAGCCAGCGCGCGGTGCGCGGGCAGGCCGTGGCTGTCGAAGGGATCGACCGATGGCGTGTCGATGCCCACCAGCAGGACCCCGCGATCGGCCAGCCAATGAACCAGCCTGGCGTCGATCGCCGCGAAGCCGGGGCCGATCGGCGCGCCGAGAGGATGGCTGTCCGTTCGCAGGAGCACTCGTGCGGTGGCCGGGCTCCAGCCGGCCGGCAGGTGCTCCGGGCGCAACCAGCTCGGCGCTGACTGTGACCACCTCGGCGATCCCGATCAGCCGCTCGAGCGGAATCGTCTCGAGCCCGCCGGCGGTCGCGTCGATGTGGCGAGGTGCGTCGAGATGAGTTCCGACGTGACAGCTGGCGGCAAACGACGACACCGTCACCCCGTCCGTCACCGCCAGGTCGAGCTGAAACTGGCGGTCGCCCGGCCACACCCCAATCGCCGACGTCAGCGGCCGGCTGGCGTCGATCCATGACGATCGGCTCGGCGGCGATCCCGGCTCATGAGCCATGGGTCAGCCGAGAGACCCGGTGGCATCGATGTGGCGCCGCAGGAGATCCACCAGACCCTGCTGATCGGCGATCGGCTTGGCCACGTAGTCATTGGCGCCGGATGAGAACAGGAGGTGCTCGCGGTCGCCACGCATGGCGTGTGCGGTCAGCAGGATGATCGGCAGGTGGGCGCAGCCGGCGAGCGAGCGGATGCGCCGCGTCAGCTCCACCCCGTCGACCTTGTCGCCGGCGATCCGGGTGTCGCCAAGCGACACGTCCATCAGGATCGCCGACAGCCCGCCGGCCGTGACCAGCCGCAGCACCTCGTCGCCGTCGTCACTGGCGATCACCGCGAAGCCCCCGAACCGGGACAGGATGGTCTCGATCAGCACGGCGTTGGCCGGATCATCCTCCACCACGAGCACCGTCTCGGGCATCGCTCGTCCCCTCCAGGATGCTCCTACCTTACCAGAACCTCACCTCAGGTTCCGGCCCGCTTCCGCTTCCGCGCCGCTTCCGCTTCCGCGTGTTCCCATTCCCGTTCCCGCGCCGGCTTCGGCGACCGCCCACTCAGCGGCGAGCGAGCCATCCCTCGAGGTCGCCGCAGTTGACGAGATGCCGCGCCTCGGCCCCGGCGCGCCGCGCCACCGCCACCCCCCAGCGCAGGTCGGCGAGCCCCTCCGTCGAGTGCGCGTCCGGGTTGACGGCGAGCAGCACGCCGAGCTCGATCGCCCGCCGCGCCCACGCCGCGTCGAGGTCGAGCCGGTAGGGGCTGGCGTTGATCTCCACCGCGACGCCGCGCTCGGCGCAGGCCTCGAGCACCCGCTCCAGGTCCACCTCGTAGCCTGGCCTGGCCAGCAGCAGCCGGCCGGTTGGGTGCCCGAGCACCCGGCATGCGGGATGCCGGACCGCTGCCAGGATCCGCTCGGTCTGCGCCTCGGCTGCCATCCGGAACGACGAGTGCACCGAGGCCACGACGTACTCGAGCCCGGCCTCGCAGCCGGCAGGCAGGTCGAGGCCGCCGTCGGGCAGGATGTCCGCCTCGATCCCCTTGACGAGCCGCGGGCCGCCCCGGGCATTGAGCCCGTCGATCACCCGCCACTGCGCGGCCAGCCGGTCGGCGCTGAGCCCGTTGGCGTAATGCGCCGCCGGAGAGTGGTCGGCGATGCCGACGAACTCCCAGCCGAGCTCACCGGCGGCGCGAGCCATCGCCTCCACCGGGGCGGTCCCGTCCGAGTCGGTGGTGTGGTTGTGGAGCGCACCGCGCAGGTCGCCGGGCTCCACCAGCACGGGCAGCCGGCGATCGGCGGCCGCCTCCACCTCGGCGCCGTCCTCGCGCAGCTCCGGCGGAACCCACTGGCAACCGAGGGCGGCGTACAGCTGCGGCTCGTCGGCGACCGCCAGCGCGTCGCGGCCGGACCACAGCCGGCCGTCGGCGATCCGGATGCCGGCCGCCGTCGCGCGGCGCCGCAGCGCCTCGAGGTGAGCGTCGCTCCCCGTTGCCTCGACCAGCGTCCACGCCGCGCGCTCGGCAACGGTGGTCCACACCCTCACCGGCACGCCCGCCGCGGTCGACCCCGTCCAGCCGCCGCTCGGCATCGGCTGGACGGCCGAAAGCAGCGCCCGCAGTGCCTGCCCGACCCGCTCATGGTCGCCGTCTGCGACCACGTCGATGGCCGCCACGGTCTCACAGCCCCTCCGCAGCTCACCCGCCACCTCGAGCCGCCCGACACCGGGAGCGGCCGCCAGCCGTCCGCGCAGCTCCTCCGCCGCCTCCCACGCCTGATGGACGAGCCGCCGCTCGCGCGACGACTGGTGGAAGCGGACGGCCTCGAGCAGGCGCTGCTGGCTCGCCTCGCCGAATCCCGGAAGGCCGAGCAGCCGGTTCTCCCGGCACGCGTACTCGAGCTCGCCGACGCTGGTGACCGATAGCTCTTGCCACAGCGTGCGGGCTCGCTTGGGGCCGAGGCCCGCGATCTCGAGCAGCTCGCGCACCCCCGGCGGCGTCGCCCGTTCGAGCTCGGCCAGCGCCTCCGGCTCGCGGCCGGCGGCGAGGTCGGCGAGCACCGCGGCAGTGCCCTTCCCGATGCCCGGCACCTCGAGGATGGCGCCGCTGGCCACCATCTCGGTGAGGTCGCCCTCGAGGCGCTCCACCGCTCGCGCGGCGTTCGCGAACGCCCGGACCCGGTGCGGGTTGCCACCGTGAAGCTCCGCCAGCTGGGCGATGGCGCGCAGCGCGCTCCCTGCGGTCTTGCGGTCGAGCACCATCCGAACCCTCGTTTCGGCGGCCACGGCGATCATCGCCCCCGGCGCGCGGCCCGTCGATGTGGCGCTGCTCACCGGGGTAAAACCACGCCCATGATATATTTCTCACGGCCCACATGGGACTCCTGGCGCGCCTTCGATCGTCTCTCACCTACCCAATCGCGGCGACCCTCGTTCTCGTTACCGTGGTCCCCGTTACCCTGGTAGGTTGGCTGCTCGCGTCCTACAACCGCGAGCACCTCACCTTCGTCGAAAAGCGCTTTCTGAGCCTCGAGGCCCGCGGGCTCGCCGGCGAGGTCTCCGAGTTTCTGGGAAGCCACCGCATCCAGCTCAAGAGCACGGTCAGCGGGCTCGAGGCGGGGGGCGCCATCGAGGTCGCCGGCTTCGAGCAGCTGCTGCAGGACATCGCGAGCGAGCCGGACCGCGCCTTCGTCTACCTGCAGATCCTCGACGAGCGCGGCGAGGGGAACTTCGTCCGCAGCCCGTCGCTCACTGCCGAGGCCGAGCGGGTCCTCGGCGAGGCGGTGGTCGAGGCACATGCGGTCACGATCGCGGGTCAGCCCGTCGAGCGCCTGATGACAGGGCTGCCCGGCGGCGAGGCGACCAAGGCGATCTACGCCTTTCCGCTGCGCTCCACGGAAGGTGTCGTCTGGGGCAGCCTGACCGGCATCCTCGACCTCGCCGTGCTGGAGCGCCGCTTCGACGAGAACGCCGCCGCCGGCTTCATCGTGTCCCTGTTCGACGAGAACGGCCTGGTGCTCGTCTCCTCCCACGCCCGCCTGCGCGGCCGCGACCTCGGCTCCTCGCCTCTCGTGCGCGACCTGCTGCGCCGTCCAGTCCACCTCACCAGCAGCTACCGGCACCCGGTTCCGGCGGTCGCTCACGAGGTTCTGGGCGCCGTGTCGCCGGTCGGCGGAACCGGCTGGGGCCTGCTCATCGAGCGCCCGACCAAGGAGGCGTACGCGCCGGTCCGGGTGGCCCAGGTGCGAACGCTGGTCGTCAGCGCCGTCGCCGCGCTGGTGGCGCTGGCGCTCGGCTTCGTGCTCAGCCGGCAGCTGATCGTCCCGCTCCAGAGCCTCACCGGCATCTCGTCCGAGATCGCCGACGGAAACTTCGCGGTGCGCGCCAACGTCGAGGGAACGGACGAGCTCGCCCGCCTCGCCACCAACTTCAACCACATGGCAGGCAGCATCGAGGCCCTGGTGCGGCGCCTCAAGCAGGCGCTTCGCCAGAACCAGGAGCTCTTCCTCGAGACCATCCGCACCCTCGCCGCCGCCATCGACGCCAAGGACCCCTACACCAGGGGCCACTCCGAACGCGTCAGCTCGTACTCGATGGCGATCGCCCGCCACCTCGGCCTCTCCCAGGACGAGGTGTTCCGCGTGCGGACCGCCGCGATCCTGCACGACGTCGGCAAGCTCGGCATCCGCGACGGCATCCTCAACAAGCCCGGCGGGCTCACGGACGACGAGTACGCGGTGATGCAGCAGCACACCGCGATCGGCGCCCAGATCATGGAGCCGATCCGGATGCTCAAGGAGATCATCCCGGGGATCCGCAACCACCACGAGACCTGGGATGGCACCGGCTACCCCGACAAGCTCGCCGGGGAGGGCATCCCGCTCGTGGCCAGGATCATCGGAGTCGCCGACACCTTCGACGCGATGACCACAAACCGTCCATACCAGGAGGCGAAGACCCTCGACTTCGTGCTCTCCAAGCTGCGAGCGATGTCGGGGCATCGCTTCGATCCCAGGGTGGTCGACGCCCTGCTTGCAGCCGTTGCGGCCGGCGACGTCACACCACCGCCGGCACCCCGCGGATCCGATGCCCAAGCGGAGGTTTCATGATGCGCTGGATTGCTTGCTCCGTGCTGCTGACCGTGATCGCCGCCCAGGGCTGCGCCTCGACAGCCTCGACACCCTCGACCGCGGGCGCTGACAATGCTGCCGCTGGTCAGGCCAAGACGCAGAAGCAGTCCAAGGTGAAGGACCCGCTGGCCGCGCTGACCCTGATGCGCCAGGGATCACTGCTGGTGCAGCAGGGGCAGTATCAGGCGGCCATGGAGAAGTTCAAGGAGGCGGACCGGGCGGCCCCCGGCAACGCCACTGTCCACAACATGATGGGGCTGTGTAACCTGCAGCTGCAGCAGTACGACAAGGCCCTTTCATCGTTCAACACGGCGCTGGACCTCGCGCCTTCGTTCACCGACGCTCGCAACAACCGCGGCACCACCTACCTCGCCCTCGGCCAGCTCCGGCTCGCCGAGGTCGACTTCCTGGCCGTGCTCGGCGACTCGACCTACCCCCACCGCTACCAGGTCTTCTACAACCTCGGGACCACCTACGCCCAGCAGGGTCAGCTCGGCGCCGCCGAGGAGAACCTCCGCAAGGCGGCCACCGCGTCGTTCCCGGTCTTTGAGGCGTTCGTGAAGCTCGCCGACGTCGTCCGTGAGCAGGGCCGCGAGCAGGAGGCCGTCGAGCTTCTCGAGGAGGCCAATCTTCGCTTCCCGGAGCGCCCGGAGGCCACTTTCGAGCTCGGCAAGCTGCTCGCCGAGCTCGGGCGGACCGACGAGGCGCGGCCCCACCTGGAGAAGGTCATCTCCAAGGAGCCGGGTCCGAGCGGGCGCGCCAGGCCGCAGCGCTCCTCGAGTCCCCCTGATGCCCTTCCACTACATCCTGACCAACCTGCTGGTCGACGTTCCGGAGGCGGTCGGCGCCGTGTTCGTCGACGGCGAGGGCGAGGCCGTGGAGTGGGTCAGCAATCGCGACGCCCCGCCGTTCGAGCTCAAGGTCGAGGGAGCGTGCCAGGCCGTCGTGCAGCGCCAGCTCGGGCGCCTGACCGCGGCCAACGGCGGCGGCAGGCTGAGCTCCTACGCTGTCGTCGGCAGCAGGCTCGCCACGTTGACGGAGGTCTTGCCCCACGGCTACTATGTCGTGCTCGTGGCGCGACGGCCGGGATCGCTGGGCCTCGCCCGCTTCCATCTCCGGCGGGCGGCAGCGGCGATCGCCGGGGAGATCTGACCCGCAAGATCGATCCTCGCGCGGGGGCGCAATGGCAAGCTCATTCCTGAAGAAGCTGAAGCGCGGCCTGCTCATGACTCACACCGAGTTCCTGGAGCGGGTCGGTGACGCGTTCCGGAGGACCGGTCCGGTGGAGGCCGTCCACCTCGACCGGCTCGAGGAGGGGCTGATCGCCGCGGACGCCGGCGTCGCGCTCGCCACCCGGCTGGTGGACGACCTGCGCGAGCGCGTGCGCAAGAGCCAGATCACCACGGCCGAGGAGCTGCGGCCCGCGGTCCGCGAGCGCCTGCTCGAGCTGCTGCGTGCCGCCGAGGACGCGGCCACCCTGCCGGCCTCAACGGTCTTGCCCAGGGTCACTCTCGTCGTCGGCGTCAACGGCACCGGCAAGACGACGACCGTCGCCAAGCTCGCCAAGCGGCGCCAGGAGAGCGGCGGCCGCGTGGTGCTGGCGGCCGCGGACACCTTCCGCGCCGCGGCCGTCGACCAGCTCAAGGTGTGGGGCGAGCGGGTGTCGGCGCCGGTGATCCACCAGCGCGAGGGCGCCGACCCGGCCGCGGTGGTCTTCGACGCCATCGCGGCGGCCCGCTCGCGCGGCTTCGACGAGGTCATCGTCGACACCGCCGGCCGCCTCCACACCCGGGCCAACCTGATGAAGGAGCTGGAGAAGGTGTGCAAGGTGGCGGAGCGCGAGGTGGCGGGCGCGCCCCACGAGGTGCTGCTCGTCCTCGACGCCACCACCGGCTCCAACGGCATCGAGCAGGCGCAGCGCTTCGGCGCCACCGCCGGCGTCAACGGCGTGGTGCTCACCAAGCTCGACGGCACCGCCAAGGGAGGGGTCGTCCTCGCCATCGCGGACACCCTCAAGCTGCCGGTGCGCTGGGTCGGAGTCGGCGAGGCGATTGACGACCTGCTGCCCTTCGATGCCGAGGAGTTTGTCGACTCGCTTCTCGACATCGAGCGGTGATAGCATTGACGGGCTCGTTGACGCAGCTTCCCTGAGACCGGACGAGGCTCACGCGATGGTGGTGCCGGGAGATCACGCGCGCGACGGGTCGGCCGAATCGGCCGGCGCGGCGACACTCGTGAAGGCCGGCGCGCCGGACTGGACACCGGCTGGGCTGGACGCGCCGACGGGGTGGAACATCGATGGCCGCCGACAACCACGACTCTGACGCCCGCTGGATGCGCCGCGCCTTCGAGCTCGCGGCGCACGGCCGTTTCGGCGCCTCCCCGAACCCGATGGTCGGCGCGGTGGTGCTCGACCCCGACGGACGTCTCGCCGGCGAGGGCTTCCACGCCCGATGCGGCGGCCCGCACGCCGAGATCGTGGCCCTGCGCGAGGCCGGCGACCGAGCCCGCGGCGGCAGCCTGTTCGTCACGCTCGAGCCCTGCGCGCACCACGGCCGGACCCCGCCATGCGTCGACGCCATCCTCTCCGCCGGCATCCGGCGCGTGGTGGCGGCGATGCGCGAGCCGAACCCCCACGCCGGCGGCGGCATCGACCGGCTCCGCGCCGAGGGCGTCGACGCCGGCGTCGGCGGTGACAGCGACCGGGCGCGCGCCCTCAACCGCCGCTGGCTGACCTGGGTGCAGGAGCGCCGGCCCTGGGTGACCCTCAAGGCCGCCGTCTCGCTCGACGGCCGCATCGCCACCCGCACCGGCCAGTCGAAGTGGATCACCGGCGAGGCAGCGCGCCGCCGCAGCCTCGAGCTCCGCGAGGAGCACGACGCGATCGTCGTCGGCGTCGGCACCGTCCTCGCCGACGACCCACAGCTCACCCGGCGGCTCGGGCTCAACCCCGGAGAGAGCTGGACGCGGGTCGTGCTCGACTCCCGCCTGCGCACGCCGACCGCCGCGCAGGTGGTCCAGATCAATCCCGAGCAGACACTCATCGCGCACACCCCGGAGGCAGCTCCCGCGGAGCGACGGCGGCTCGCGGACGCGGGCGTGCAGCTCCTCGAGATCGCGGCCGCCGCCGACGGCCGGGTGGAGCTGCATCAGCTCGTCGAGCAGCTCGCGCGCCGCGAGGTCGCCGCGCTCCTGGTCGAGGGCGGAGCGGCGGTCCACGGCTCGTTCGCCGACGCCGGGCTGGTCGACGAGACGGTGTTCCTGATCGCCCCGCTGCTGATCGGCGGCGGCGGGCCGAGCGCGATCGCGGGCCGCGGCGTTGCCGACCTCGAGCTCGCGACCCGGCTGCGCTTCGAGGGCATCGAGCGCCACGGTGCGGACATCGAGCTGCGGGCGGTTCGCCCGGAGGATGAGGATGTTCACGGGTCTGATTGAGGCCATCGGCCAGGTCGGCCGAGTCCGCCGGATCGGCGCCGGCGCCAGGCTGGAGGTCGGCGTGCGCTGGCCGGACGGCGACCCGCCGCGGCTCGGCGACAGCGTCGCCGTCGACGGCGCCTGCCTGACCGCCGTCGAGCCGACCGGCGACGGCTTCGCGGCCGAGCTTTCGCCGGAGACTCTCCGCCGCACCCTGCTCGGGGAGCTGCGCGGCGGCGAGGAGCTCAACCTCGAGCGCGCGCTGCGGCTCGGCGACCGCGTCGGCGGCCACCTCGTCCAGGGGCACGTGGACGGCCTCACCAGGATCGTGTCGATTCATGACGAGGGCGGCTTCTCCCGCTGGCGGCTGGCGCTGCCGGCGGAGCTGTCCCGCGAGGTGGCGTCCAAGGGCAGCGTGGCAGTCCACGGCGTCTCGCTCACCGTGGCCGCTGTCGGCGAGGACTGGTTCGAGGTAGCGCTCATCCCCGCCACCCTGCAGGCGACGACGCTGCGCCGCCTCCGGGTCGGGGCGCGGCTCCATCTCGAGACCGACGTGCTGGCGAAGTACGTCGCGCGCCGCCTGGCCGGAGAGCAGCGCTCGGCCCTCGAGGAGATGTTCGGCGCCGGGGACGCCCATGCGTAGGGTCGAGCCGGCCTACCCGGACCTGATTCCGATCACCCACCTGGTGCGGCCCGGCTACCTGCCCGGCCCGCGGGTGGCGCTCGACCCGATCCGCATGGGGGTGGTGTGGGAGGACGCTCCTCAGCGCAGCCTGCCGGCCGACGGCTCGGTGCCGCGAGACCCGGTGCGAGCGATCGTCTTCGCGCGAGTGGCCCGAGAGCGCGACGACGTGCTCCTGCGCTTGCTCGAGCGCGGAAGCTCGGCCTTGCTCGTGCTCGACGACCCCGCGGTCACGCCCGCCGACCTCGGCCTGGACGCGTCCGCCGACGACGCCCGGATCACCGCCCTCCTGCCGGTGCTGCCCTTCCCGCTCAGCGAAGGCCTGCACACGCCGTCGGAGTGGCAGCGCTTCCGCTGGGGCGCAGTGCTCGGCCTGTTCCCCTTCCCGGGCGCCGCCGACGAGCTCGACCGGCGCGTCGCCCAGCTGAAGAAGTCGGGCGCCGGTTTCGCGATCGCCGCGCCCCTGCTGCTGACGCCGACGGACCGCCACCGCATCCTCGACGGCAGCGAGGGAACCGGGCTCGAGGACCGGCTGGAGAACTGCCTGTTCCACGCCGACGTCGGCCGCGGCCTGCACGCCCTGGAGCGTCTCGCCGGGGTCGCCCTGCACAGGGCCGGCATGGACTGCTTCCTGCCGTGCATGGTGCCGCGCGGCCAGAACCCGGAGGCGGTGCGGACCGCGGCGATGCTGCGGCTGTGGGCGCGCCGGCTCGACCAGTCGCACGAGGAGTCGTCCTGGGGATGGCGGCTGCGGCGCGCGGCGGCGGCCCTCGACCGCCTGCCCAACGACCCGGCTGCCCTCGCCGACGAGGACAACCTCCGGATCGTGCCCGGCTTCGACTCCTGGGTCGAGAGCTTCACTCGCGCGATCTGGCGCGGGGGTGAGCCGGTGGAGAGCGCGTGGAAGCTGTGGTCCGGCGACGGCGTCGAGCCGGCCACAGGCTGACGCGCCAGCAATCACTCCCCTCGCTGCCAAGGAAGACACCCGGGGGGCCGGGTGTTGTGCCCAGCGCGACCACAGCGAAGGGGGATCATCATGTCAGAGAAGGTCTTCAAGAGAATCACCGTCACCGGCTGCTCCGACACCAGCTACGAGGCAGCCATCGAGGCTGCGGTTCACAAGGCCTCGGCGAGCCTCCGTGGCATTGCCTGGTTCGAGGTCAAGGAGCTGCGCGGCGGCATCCATGACGACGCCATCGAGTGGCAGGCGACCATCGACGTGGCCTTCAAGGTCGAGAGCTGAGCGACCTCGAGGCGGCGGCTGCGAGCCACGCGATCGCCGGCCCCGCGTCGATACCTGGCGGCGACCGAGCGCCTGTCGCTTGCACGAAAAGGCCTTTCGAGTTAGCATTCGCCTCCCAGAGTGGGGCCGTAGCTCAGCTGGGAGAGCGCTAGAATCGCACTCTAGAGGTCGAGGGTTCGATCCCCTTCGGCTCCACCATTTCAGAATCAGCAACTTACAACATCTGCAAGTGATCCTGCGGGGCTGCGCGGTACAACGCGGGAACAATTGGACCCTCCTGAACAGCCTTGCCGGCGCTCACGGGTAGAACCAGCCAATTCGCCTGCAATCTCAGCCACCGGCGGCCCACGTGGTCCCCCCTCCTACTCGCCTCGTGCAGTATTCGGACTCATCCACCGACCGAAATCCCCCCGCCCGGCCCCGCCCCAGGCGCTAGCTAGGGCTTGGATGGATTCGTGCAAATGGACTCCTTGAGGTCCATAAAGGACACCGGCTCCTCGGCGGGAGCTGTGCTCTTGAGGTTGCGTTGCCGCAGGTGGTGCGCCTAAATTGGCTTATGATGTTCTTCCTAGCACCGTGGCCATCGGATTTCCACTGGCTGACTATCTCGTCTTAGGTGCGTTATGACCCTTCCAGTGGATCCCGACGGGGTAAGAGCGTTTCCGATTTCTTTCAGCTCTTCGAAACCAAATGGGTCGTAAACAAGCCTCTCGTCTTTCGGGGCGACTCGCGACCTGTACGCCACTAGTCTCTGTCCCCGAGCCTTCAGAAGCGGCCTCCCTGCGTCCGAGTTCCAAGTGTACGAGGAGTTTCACTCTCAATACTATGGTTCTGGACGTCGCGACCTCATGTTTGAACGGCTTCATGAGTCGCAACAAGCCTGTAGCCTTCCGCTCATCGCTCTTGCGCAACACCACGGGATTTCAACTAGGTTGCTGGACGTCGTGACCCTCAACCCCCTCGTCGCCCTCTATTTCGCTGCGTCGGGTGATGTACGACGACGCGGGTTATGTCTATTTCTTCATGGATAACTACCTTGATTTAGCGCCGTTTACCGACTTCAGAGACCTTCAGGCGATAATCCAATCCGACAGAATAGGAGACTATCGCCAAGAGGAGACACCTGCCTCTTTTTCAAGCCGGAGTGGCCCAACGCAAGGCTCGCGGCGCAGCATGGCGCATTCATCTTCACCAAGGGATTTCAACAGACCATCCCTGGCTGGGTGGCGGCATCGCCAGAATCTCCGCCAGGAACAAATCGACCGTGCTTCGTCAGCTTGAACGCTTTGGTGTCAATCAGGAGAACCTATTCCCCAAGTTCCGCGGCGACTAACATCTCACTGATGCGGACGAGCGCTCGCGGCTCACGTTGGTGCCGCTTTTTCTTCCTCCCCGCCCCCCACGCCGCCGCTCCACCAATGGAGCACGGCTTACCACAGCACAGTGCAAACCGGTCCGGCCCCGGAGAGCCACGCTCCGGCGCCTTTGTATGCTGGTGGCATGACACCAGGATTCTGGCTGTCGCTCGGCAGTCCAACACGAACTCCATACAGTCGAACACGTCTGTTAGTCTCAATCCGAGGGAGACTATTGCCTCCTTCTAGTCTCTTCCTTCGATTGATGACGAGGAGAAGTTCTCTTGGCTCGTAATCTGCAGATGGGAGGTCGCGAGGTGGCAATTGTCAGATCGGATAGTTCATGCGGTCTTGTTCACAGCCTTAGCTACCTCATGGGGGTGTGGACGCTCATCATCGTCGGTGAAGCCCCCCTCGGATGTTGAACTGCGCGAGATGCTCATTGAAGCAGCAAGGGCATCCGCCAAAGATCTGCGGATAGCAGCCGATCAAGGGGCTTCGGGCGTGGAGTTGCTCGAGGGTTTGTCCAACCAACCCTTGACGGCAGCGCTCCTTGCGGTCGCCCAACCGTGGCAAAGGGCATGGGCTCCAGACGACTACGTAACTAATTACGGTCCTCTGCCAGAGCTTGAGGTGGTTTCTGACGTGCTGCTATCAGATCAAACGGAGGTCCTGGACTGTCTCGAGTGTCCTCCTGAGATGAGAGCTGAGCATGAGCAATTACGCAGTACCTATCCAGGTTGGGAGTTCTACGATCGATATGGCCCTACGCCTCGATTATCTGGAAGGAGTACATCGACGATCTCCAATATGAGATCGATGACGATGTGATTACTGGGACCGTAGCCCTATCGGCAGAGAAGTGTTTTCAGGGGACGGTCCCCTTTGTCGTTGACAGAACATCTCGCGGTTGGGTTGTCAGTGAGTTCAAACTCACTCACTTGGGTTGGCACTCCGTACTAGGAGATGATGGGAATTGGACAACAACCCCGATCGACCCGGTTCGATCAGCCGCAGGTTTGGAACAACTTGACAGAGTCAGCGAGGGAAGGTCGGTCTTTCGGTTCTGCCCATCAAGCGCGTTGCTCCAGCCGGCTGATCAAAGCGTAGCGGTCCTTCGTGTGGCTGCGGCGGCGAACTCCAACCCATCGGCCGCGGGCGGAGGCGCTAATGGAGTCGAGCTTTCGGCTCTAGCCGGAGGTCAGATGTTGTTCTGGTGCCGGAAGCGAACATAGAGTTCCGAGATTTGCAGTCTTCGCCTTGAAGTCGCTGCAGCAGATATCGCCTCCGCTCCGCGCAATCGGTTTGCCCACGAAGCAGCAGATCGTAGGACAGTGGAGTCAGTTGGACATCTATTGAGAAGGCGGAACGCTCGCCGCGTCTCGCCCGGTAGGTCTGCTGTCTGACGGCGTGCCAGTGAGGTTCTATGAGTATCGCGGGCCGATCGAGCAGATCTGGGTTGGTAGCGAGCGGACACGCGTTTCCACCGGAGAGGAACTGGCGTTACCGGTTGCGGAGATGACGACATTGCCACGTTTGCGGCGACAGAACTGGTGCAACAGCCGAACAGGGATTTTGTTTGATTGGAGATCTGCAAGCCAGCTATGACCGCGTGGACGGAGCGATTGATGCCTTGATAAGAGCCAGAGTGCCAAAGTTCTATCTGGCCACTGATCGCTACCATGGATTGCTCTTTTGGAGGCGGCAGCCTTTCGATCCGCATCGACATCGAATCCGCAGACAAGACCAGCCACGTCTCCGCAGGGTCACTTTCTCAAGAAAACGAACCTCCCGTGCGTTTCGTGGAGGGTGGCAAAATCCAGCGAACCACAGAAGCTCAGCGGGCCCAACCCGCTCTACCCAGAGGCTGCCCGTCGTGCGCGGGCTCAGGGCGTAGTGGTGCTTGAGTGCCTCATCGGCAAGGACGGTACGGTTCACGACGCGAAGGTCCTTCGTGGCCTGCCGTCGGGCCTCACCGAGGCTGCTGGGATGCAGTTGAGCAGTGGAAGTTTGAGCCCGGAAGGCGTCGGGACGACAGGGTCGCTGCTGAACACGCTGTACATCGTCACCGTGAGGTTCAAGCTGGACTGATTTCACGCTCAAATCTGATCCCGGTCCCTTCACGGGCAAAACACGGGGACGATTAGACCCCTCAGAGAGTCGTAGTCACCTCCTCTGGTTGCGCCAGACGACCCGCCGGCAGAGACGCGGCTGCCGAAACCCAGAGAGCCCCCCCTCTTAACCGGCCCTCGCCTGCCTCCTCACGGCAACCGACGGAATCCCCCCACCCGGCCCTTCCCCAGCGGGCGGAGGAGGGTCGGCGATCTCAACACAAGGTGGGGACTTGAAGGTACGTGCTCGCCGTAGCCCGCTTGGACGCCAGGCACGAGTCGGAGCGCTTCAAATCCTCAGTCCAGGCAGATCAGGTGAGGTCGCAGGGAGGGTCACGGCGCCTGGGGTGGGCGATCGTGCGCTGCGCCGCCGCGTGACGTAGGTCCTGGGGTTGACCTGGCTGAGGCTGGCGGTCTCCTCG
>CAVWIJ010000018.1:0-521269 GCA_963754985.1 uncultured Holophagae bacterium
CACGCAGAGACCGGGCGACCGCGGCGCGGCGCTGGTTCACATCTTCCGGTTCGAGGTCGGTCTCATCGCCGAGCTGTGGGACATCGGGCAGCCGGTGCCCGAGAACTCGCCCAACGAGCACGGGATGTTCTGACAGGGCCGGCAGGGGTCCTGAATGATGCCAGGCACCGCGTTCCGCACCTGGCAGTCGTATGCCACTGACTGAGCGGCAGTACTGCCGTACCTGGGACGTCTCCCATCCCCACTCAAAAGGCGTAGAGTTGTAGCCGGGAAATCCAATCACATGATCCCGGGCACCGGCTCGGCCCGTACGAGATCGTCGCGCCGCATCGGCGCGGGCGGGATGGGCGAGGTGTGGCGGGCGCGCGACGAGCGGCTCGGCCGGGACGTGGCGATCAAGGTGCTGCCGGCGCAGCTTGCCAGCCGACCCCGAGCGGGTGCGGCGCTTCGAGAAGGAGGCGCGCGCCACCGGCGCCCTCAACCACCCCAACATCCTCGCGATCTACGACGTCGGCACCCACGAGGGCTCCCCGTACCTGGTCGAGGAGCTGCTCGAGGGGCAGACGCTGCGGGAGGTGCTGAAGGGCGGGGCGCTGCCGGCGCGCCAGGCGGTCGAGGTGGCGGTGCAGGTGGCGCACGGCCTCGCGGCGGCCCACGGCAAGGGGATCGTCCACCGCGACCTCAAGCCGGAGAACCTGTTCGTCACCACCGACGGCCACGTCAAGATCCTCGACTTCGGCCTGGCGAAGCTGGCGGAGGCGCCGCTCGCTGCGGAGGAGGAGCGGCGAGGCCGCGACGCTGGTGAAGAGCACCGAGAGCGGGGGCGGTGCTCGGGACGGTCGGGTACATGGCGCCGGAGCAGGTGCGGGGGATGCCGTGCGACCACCGGGCGGACATCTTCGCGCTCGGCTGTGTGCTCTACGAGATGCTGTCGGGGCAGCGGGCGTTCAAGGGGCCAGACGCCGGCGGACACGATGTCGGCGATCCTCTCGAAGGACCCGCCGCCGCTGTCCGGGCCTGGCAGGCGACATCCCGCCGGCGCTGCAGGGGATCGTCAGCCAGTGCCTGGAGAAGCGGCCCGAGGACCGCTTCTCGTCGGCGCACGACCTGGCGCTGGCGCTGCACGCCTCGTCGGGAACGGGAGCGGTGACCGCGCCGCAGCCGCGTCGCGACGCCTCGGCCGCGCCGCCTGCTGCTGCGGCGGAGCCGTCCTCGCCGTCGCTGCGATCGTGGCCGCTCTCGCGGTCTGGCGGCCGTGGCGGCCGTCTCGGCACCTGCCGGACAGCGACCCCGGAGCGCGCCCCGAGCATCCTCGCCCTGCCGTGCAAGGTGTACGGCGCGCCGGAGGTCGCGTTCCTCACCGACGCCGTGCCCCAGCACGATCTCGACGCTGCTCGAGCGGGTCGACGGGATCGACACCAAGGTGCCGCCGACGAGCTTCGAGGTGGAGAAGGTCAAGGGCGACCTGGCCCGGATCGCCGAGCTGTACGAGGTCTCGTCGCTCGTCGTCACGTCGCTCGACCACCTCGGCCGGGGGCTTCGCGCTCAACGTCCAGCTCGTCGACGCGGCGACGCGGAAGGTGCGCTGGGGCAAGCAGTACGAGGGCCCGCGGGAGGCGTACAACGACCTCGCTCGGCAGGCGGCCGAGGGGATCCGCCTGGCGGTCAAGCCGGCCGCCTCCCCGGTCCCCACCGCGGTGGTCTCGTCCGAGGCTGAGCTGGCCCTCCGGGAGGGCGAGTACTTCTTGAACCGGTACGTCAACCTTAATCACCTGCCAGATTTCGAGGCCGCCTTTGCGGCATTCGAACGCGCGTTGAAGGTAGACCCGTCGCTGGCAGTTGCCGCGGCGAGCATCTCCTCGCTCTGTCTCGACAGGTTTCAGACTGAAGGCGAGGCGAGCGGGGCACTGAAGGAGGCGGAGACGTGGGCTCGGCGCGCCCTCGAGGTCGACCGCCGCTGCGGTCGGGCTTGGGCCACGTTGGGCTGGCTCGAGTTCTATTCGACCAAGGCCAACATCGAGCGTCTGCTCGAGTACGCACTCAGGGCCGCCTCACTGTCGCCGCGCGACGTCCACAGCCACCATGGCCGTGTCGAACGCCGTCCAGAGCCCGGGCGCCTTCTCGCTTCAGCTCGCCGCGGGCCTGCGGGCGGTCGAGGTCGATCCCCTCTATCTCCCTGGGAGCGGCAACGTGGTGGTTGCGTTGAGTGCTCTCGGACGAGCGGAGGAGGCGCTGCCATTTGCCGATCGAATCATGCGCGTGGAACCCGATGGCTGGGTGTGCGCGTTAGGCAGAGGCTACGTGCTCTTGAAGCTCGGCCGACTCGACGAGGCGCGGAAGGCGATGGACCGATGGGAGCCGAAGTTCCTCGACAATCCGACTTCCGATACCAGCCAGATGTGGGGCCAGATCAGGTTCGAGCTCGCGGTCGCGGAGCGGGACGCCGAGACGATCGACAAGCTGGAGCGACACATCCTCCCGCCGCTCCTCGACGGACGGGCGGACGCCTTCACTCTTGCGTAACGGCGCCGTGCTTCGTCTCTCCGGCGCTCGCCCTCCTCGGCCGGACGGACGAATCGATCCGGATCCTGCTCCGGAGCGTCGAGGCGGGCATCCCGCCGCCGTACGACTGGCTGCTGCTCGAGCCGGACTCCGAGCCGCTGCGCAGCGACCCCCGCTTCGCCACGGTGCTCGCCGCCTCGCGCGACGGGGCCGCGAGGATCGCCAGGATCCTCGAAGAGGCCCGCGCCCGCGGCGAGCTGCCCGCCTACCTCGAGCAGCCGCTCGACTGAGCTGATCGCACTGCTGAAGGAGAACGGAGCGACCATCTGATGTCACGGAGGCGCCCACGGAGCTGACATCCGGTAAACGGCTCGGGCCGTATGAGATCGTCCCGCCATCGGCGCGGGCGGGATGGGGGAGGTGTGGCGGGCGCGCGACGAGCGGCTCGGCCGGGAGGTGGCAATCAAGGTCTTGCCGGCCGAGCTGGCCAGCGATCTCTGGCCGTCGAACGTGACCATTCGGAGGTTGCGATGTTGGCATCCAGCAAGCCGCTCATGCCTGTTCTGGTGATGCTGGCCGTGGGGCTCACCGGCTGCGCCCACTACCGCGCTGCGTCACTGGGGGTGCTGAGCTCTCCAGTGGTGAACACGCTCGACGAGGCTGGGTTTACGCTCGTTGCTGCACGCCTCACCGAGGAGGACGGTGTCGCACGCGTCCTCGGTCCGCGCAGCCGACGCCTCGCCAGCGCCGCGGTCGTGGTCCAGCTCTCGGTTACGGCGAAAGACGCCCCCGTCGAGCTCGGGGCGGGCGCCTTGCGGCTCGCGCTGCCCTCCGGAGAGGTGGTCGACCCGCTCGCACCGGGCCGCCTGGCCGCCCTGATCTCGATCCCGGAGGACAGCCCGAGCTCACGCGGATCGTGGCAGACACCGTCGGGGGAGGTTTCGTCGCAGCCCGTCGATCCGATCGTGGTGGCGGCCGCTCTGAGCGCGACCGCGCTGGAGGCCGTGGTCCGGCGCGAAGGGGCCGCTCGGTACTGCGACGAGGCGAGGCCGGACATCGAACGGAAGACGGTGCTGCCGCGCACCGCCGCGGCTGGGGGCCGTCTCGACCTCCTGGCCGTCTTCGTGCCGACCCGGCAGATCGCAAGGAGCGAGCCGTTGCGGCTGCTGGCCGAGCTCTCGGTGGGGCCCCGGCGTATCGAGAGGTCGCTGACCCTGTTCGGTGCTCCCCGGCCGTAAGCGCGGCGAGGCATCGTGGCCATCGTCAAGCCGGGTCGTCTCGTTCGGGAGGGGTCGTCCGGTTTGGCTCGAGGCGCCGCTGCAGCGACCTGGACAGGAACTCTCCAGCACCGGACCAGTGAGGATAGGGGGATTGATAGGGGTTCAACGCCGGTGCAAGGGGCCGATCGGCGGCGCAGCAGCGAGTGTCGCCGAGCACCCTGCCCGCTTCGTCGACCACGACCAGCTGGCGTTCGTCCTCGACCCGGAGATAGCCGATCCACCACCGAGCGTCGGGGTCGTTCCTGCAGCGGATTCCGGGTGTGACCACCGCTCGCCCGACGGTGACGCCCGACGAGGGGTCGACAATGCGGAGCCGAGCGCCGACCGGCAGACTTCCAGGCGCCGCGCCGACGAGGCGGTAGCTCGAGGCTCCGAGGTCGAGCCATCCGAGGATCTTGAGGTTTGAATCGGGAGGAGATTCACCGGCCGCCTCGATGCGACGGTCCGCTCTCTCGGCGTGATGGAACGGCACCCAGCCATGGGTCTTGAGCGCCGGGATCATCCGGGTGAAGCTGAAGATCCAGGGCGTGATCGAGCCGCGTATCGCCTGCTTGTCGAGCACGCCGGCCTCGAGCGAGATCCGTGCGGCAGGCTCGAGGTCGGCCCGGTACTCGAGGGCACGGAGGTAGGTCGCTCCGTTGAGGTGGGACGCGAGGGCGGTCGCGCACAGGAGCCAGAACCCTGCCCAGCGTCCGGCTGCGCCTGGCAGCTCCGCCGCAATCAACACGGCCACCGCGATCCAGAAGAGCACGGGAAAGACCGAGTAGCGGGTCGCAAAGGCGGCGCCGAGCCCATCACCGCCGCGGGTTGCCGCCATCATGAGGGCGTTGACACCGCCGTAGCCGGCCAGCATCCACCAGGCGAGGCGCTGATGAGCGAGCTCTCCGCGGCCGTGGCGGAGTTGACGCACGGCCATCCAGACGAGGGCGCCGGTCACCAGCAGTCCCGCGGCGAGCGCCGGCTCGATGAGCCTGGTGAAGGGGCTGCCGAGGACCACGAACGGGAACAGCAGCAGCGAGGCGACCCCCGCCACAGGAAGTCGCGCGGGAAATTGCGGGCTGGTGCCGGCGATCCAGAGATAGAGAACGCCCATCAGCCCGAGCACGGCGAGAAACGGCAGCCTCCACCGGTCGCGGCGGCGCAGCTCGGTCCAGGAGGCGAGACCGAGAACCGGCACCAGGGCGAGTGACGAGCTGAAGAATGTCAGAGACAGCGCCACCACGAGTCCGCATCCGACCAGCCGGCTGCCAGTGGAGGAGATCCGGAACTGAAGCCACAGCTCGATGGCAACGAGGCTGAGCAGCACCGATCCGAGCGTGTGCACGCCGCTGAAGCCGACCACCCAAAACATGGCCAGAAAGGGTGAGAACAGCGCCCAACTCTGGGCGGCGACGAACCATCGTGTGGCTTCGTCGCCCCCGCTTCTGGCCCGCCGCGTCCACACGACGAGGATTCCGAGGACCGCGATCGCACATAGCCAGCTGAACACGGTCAAGCCGTGGTTCGAGCCGCGGGTCAACAGCAGGTTGGCGGCGTACACCGCGTAGGCGCCGGTCAGCACGTGGTTGTTGTGCAGAGTCGTCCAGCCGGCCAGGCTCGGGGACGCGCCGTCGTCGCCGACGATGTTGCGCAGGTACATCCAGTAGTCGTTGTGCGGGATGATGGGCCCGGTCACGCACGTCCAGCCGACGAGTAGGATCGGCAGGACGATCGTGACTGCAGCCACCGCCCTGACGCCTTTTCGCCGAATCTGTTTCATGTGCGACGGCAAGTATATCCGTGCCGGTTACGGCGTCGATGCGCGACTGCTGGTCATTGGTCGGGAGGCTCGAGAAACCCTTTCGCGCGCATCCAGTCGTCGGAGAAGATGGTGCGCGAGATAGCGGGTGCCAGAGTCCGGGAAGATGGTCACGATTCTCGCCGGCGCGTCGAGAGAGGCGGCGAGCCGGCGCACCGCCCACAGCGCGGCGCCGCTCGAGCCGCCGCCCAGGATCGCCTCGGAGCGGGCGAGCTCGCGGGCGGCGAGGAAGGCCTCGCGGTCGCTGATCCGGTACATGTCGTCGATCAGCGAGAAGTCCGGGCAGCCGATGATCTCCTCGTCGCCGAGCCCCTCCATCAGGTAGCGGCCCGGCCGGACGAGGCGGCCGGTGTGGAAGTAGTCGAAAAACACCGAGCCCTCGGGGTCGACGGCGATGACCTGGATCGAGGAGTCCTGCTCTTTGAGGTAGCGGGCGGTGCCGCAGATCGTCCCGCCGGTGCCGATCCCGGCCACCAGGTAGTCGATGCGGCCTTCCATCTGCTGCCAGATCTCGGGGCCGGTGGTCAGGTAGTGGGCCTCGGAGTTCTCGCGGTTGTTGTGCTGGTCCGGAAAGAACGCGCCGGGCGTCGCGGCAGCGATCCGCTTGGCCTTCTGGTTGTAGCTGTCGGGGTCCTCCGGGGGCAGCTCGCCGTCGACGAGCACCAGGTCTACCCCCATCGCCCGCAGGCAGTCGAGCTTGGCCTGCGAGGTCTGCCGCCGGACCACCATGGTGCAGCGCAGCCCCTCCAGGACCGCCATCATCGCCAAGCCCATCGCGGTGTTCCCGGACGAGTTCTCGACCACCATGTCGCCCTCGCGCAGGCGGCCGTCGGCGAGCGCCTTGGTCACCATGTGGCGGGCGATCCGGTCCTTGACGCTGCCCATCGGGTTCAGGAACTCGACCTTGGCGAAGACCTCGCATCCGAGCCCTTCGACCGAGCGGCCGAGCCGGACCATGGGCGTCCAGCCGACCGCGTCGGAGATCCGATCGAAGACCCGGAGCTTCTCGTTCACGAAGCGGGATTATACGGCGCGCCGGCGCCGCTGGGTGGTTTCGCGGCCCTTCGATCGACGTCGCGTCAGTCGTGGAGGCAGATCCCGGCGTAGCCGACCACGGCGCCGCGGTCGCCGCTGACGTCGCCCGAGGTGGCATAGGACGAGAGGTGGGCCGAGGTCGCTCCCATGAGGTCCGCCGCGACCAGTGCGACCGTGGCCGGGATCACCCCGCACATGGTGATGCCTTCACGGTGGACGGTCTGATAGAGCCCCTCCGCGTCTCGCGCGAGCACCCGTTCGATGGCGAGGTGGTCGAGACTTCGGGCCTCGGCGTCCGGCCGGTAGTGGGTCATGTCGGAGGAGGCGACGATGCCGAGCGGCTCGTCAAGCTCGTCGGCGATCGCGGCCAGGGCCTCGCCGAGGCGCCGGCAGCCGGCGAAATCGAGGTGCTTGAGGCACAGCGGCAGCACGACCAGGTCGGGGCGGCGGCGGCGCAGGAACGGCAGCTCGACCTCGATCGAGTGCTCGCGCCGGTGGGCGCCGGCGTCGAGCCGCGCCTCGGGGTGCCGTGCCAGCAGCATCTCGCCGAGCTCGCGGTCGATCCGCTGCGGGCCGAGCGGCGTGCTCCAGGCGTCCTCGGGAGCCACCGCGATCGCGGCCCCGAGGCCGGTGTGGTTGGGACCCATGACGACGATGCGGCGGGGCAGCTCGAGGTGGCCGAAGAGCTTTCCGGCGACGGAGCCGGAGTAGACGTAACCGGCATGCGGCGCGATGCACGCCAGCAGGCGGTGCGGCTCCGGCGCGGACGGCATCAGCTGGTCGAGCTGGGTGTCGAGCTCGGCAGCGCTGCCCGGGTAGAAGGCACCGGCGACGACCGGCTCGCGGACGGAGAGCTTCATGACGGCCTCCGCGGCGCCGCGTTGCAAATCACGGCGCTCCCACCCTTCAACGTAGGTCCCGAATCGGGACTGGTCAAGGCATGGGAGCCGCCGCCAGGCGCTCGACGAGGGCAGCGTCGGCTGGCGGGGTCGGGTAGCGGCGCAGCTCGGCCGGCGGCACCCAGGCTATCTCCTGCGCCTCTCGCGCCCGCGGCTCGCCGCTTCGGATGGCGGCCTCGTAGAACAGGAGCAGGATGCGCAGGCCAGGCTCCTCGTGGGTGGCGAAGGTGATCGGGCCGCCGACATTGACCTCGAGGCCGAGCTCCTCGGCGAGCTCGCGCTCGAGCGCCGCGGTGGGCGCCTCACCGTCGTGCACCTTGCCGCCCGGGAACTCCCACAGGCCGGCCATGTGGCGGCCTGCCGGCCGGCGGGCGAGCAGGAACCGTCCGGCGCGGTCGCGGATCACGGCCGCGACCACGGTGAAGGAGGTGAGCGTGGAGCCTCGGGCTGGTCATGCCGCGCCACGCTAGCGGGGACGGGGCCGCAGAGTCAATCGGGCGCGGGTCCGCGAACCCTGCCTGCCGCGTCCCGGGTGCTGGGAACTGCGGCTCCTTTCCGGCTCAGCGAACCGCAGCGGCCGCGGAGATCGCAGAGGCCGCCGCAGAGAAGGTCATCTGTCCGTGCTCCGCGTCCTCTGCGCCCTCTGCGGTTCCGATGACTACTCGCCGACCCGGAGAACATCTCGGCTGCGGAAGCGGAAGCGGGCGCGGAAGCGGAAGCGGGCGCGGAGGCGGATACGGGCACGGGCACGGGCACGGGCACCCTTCGACTCCCGGCGCTGTCGCGCCGCTCGCTCAGGGCAGGCTCCTCGGGCGGGGAAGCGGAAGCGGGGGAGCGCAAGGGTACAATCCCGCCATGTCCGACGCATTCGACCGTTTGGTGGCGATCATGGACCGGCTGCGCGACCCCGGGGGCTGCCCGTGGGACCGCGAGCAGACGGCGAACACTCTCTCCGGGTACCTCCTCGAGGAGGCCTACGAGGTGGTCGACGCGATCGCGGCCGACGACGGCCCGCGGCTGCGGGAGGAGCTCGGGGATCTGCTCCTGCAGATCGTCTTCCTCGCCCGGATCGCCCGCGAGCGGGGGTGGTTTGACGTCGACGGCGTGTGCGACGCGATCTCCGAGAAGATGGTGCGGCGGCACCCGCACGTCTTCGGCGACCGCGAGGTGTCCGGCGCGGCCGAGGTCAAGCGCAACTGGGAGGACATCAAGTCCGAGGAGCGGGGCGCGGACCGGCCAGGCTCGGCCCTCGACGGCGTGCCGCGCTCGCTGCCGGCCCTGCTCAAGGCCTTCCGGATGACCGAGAAGGCGGCGGCGGTCGGCTTCGACTGGCGGCGGGCCCACGACGTCATCGCAAAGCTCCACGAGGAGGTCGCCGAGCTCGAGGCGGAGCTCGACGGGATGCTCGCCGCCGGCGCCGATCAGGTGCGCGACGAGATGGGCGACGTGCTGTTCGTGATGGCGAACCTCTCCCGCCACCTCGGGGTCGAGCCCGAGACCGCACTGCAGGGAACCAACGCCAAGTTCCTGCGCCGATTCCAGGCCATGGAGGCCGACGCACGCGCGCGGGGACGCAGCCTGCGCGAGTTCGATCTGGCCGAGCAGGACGCGATGTGGGAGGAGGCCAAGCGGGCCGAGGCCGACCGAGGCTGACGGCCAGAGCGGGCAGGCCCCTGCGCGGATTTCGGCCAGCCCCCTCGATCGCGATATGCTGGGTTCGCGATGGAGGGCGACACCTCGCTCCGGAGCCGCAGCCTCAGATCAGTGGGCTGGCGGCTCGGCGCCAGCCTCGCGGGCGCCATGGTGCTGTTCGTTCGTGCCGTGATGCTCGCCAGGCTCGTCGCGGTCGAGACCTTTGGGGTGTACGCGCTCTCGTTCGCGCTGGTGAGCCTGAGCGCCGTACTGGCCGAGTTCGGGCTCGGCGAGGCGTTCCTGCACCGGGCGCCGGACACCGCGGACGAGGATCGGGCCGCCCGCGCCCACTTTGGGTGGAATCTGCTGCTGACCGTGGGCTGGGCAACGCTCGCGGCGGTGATGACGCTGCTGGTCGCGACCCCCGCGATGGTCGAGCCGCTGCTCGTGCTCATTGCCGCCCGCGCTGGACTCCAGCTTGCCCGCACCCCGTCGCTGATCCTGGTGCGCCGCGTCGAGCAGCGCCGGCTGGCGACCATCGACCTGATGACAGCCGTTGCGACCACGGTGGTCGCGGTCGGGCTCGCGGCGGCCGGCGTCGAGCTGTGGGCGCTGCTCGCGACCGACCTCGTCACCGCGGCAGTCGCGTTGGTCGCGCTCTACGCTTGGCGGCCGGTGTGGCATCCACGGCTGGACTTTTCACCGGCGGCGTCACGCTACTTTCTCGGCTTCGGCAGCCGGGGACTGGCAGCGTCGGCTCTGACTCAGATGTTGGAGCGGATCGACAATCTGTGGACGGGGCTGGCGCTCGGCAAGGTCGCTCTCGGCTACTACTCGCGGGCGTTCACCTTTGCCACCTACCCCCGCCGCTTGGCCACCCAGCCCATACTCGCGGTGGTCGAGGGCACCTTTGCTGAGCTGAAGGGCGACCCCGACCGGCTGCGGAAAGCGTTCCTCGACGTGACCCTCCTCCTGACCCGTCTCGGTGTGTTGGCAGCCGGACTGCTCGCGGTCGTCGGGGAGGACTTCGTGATGGTGCTGCTGGGACCGCGCTGGCTGCCGATGCTGCCGGCCTTTCGCATTCTGCTCGTGCTCGCGGTGGTGACCCCGGTCGAGCGGTCGCTCGCGGCCCTGTTCGTGGCCATCGGGGAGCCGGGCCGCGTCGCCATCGCACGGTCGATCCAGCTCGTGGTGGTGATGCTGGGCCTCCTGGCCGTCGGGCGTTCGTTCGGAACCGGCGGCGTTGCGACGGCGGTGGTTTTCGGCGAGCTTGCGGCCGCGGCGGTGTTGTGGGTGAAGGCGCGACGGTTGCTCCGCTCCTCGATCATCCGTCTCGCGGCGGCTCCGCTGATGGCAGCCGGCGCGGCTGCCGTGCTCTGCCTCGCCGCGGTGCGGCCGGCTGCGGCCGGTCTCGCCGCGCTGCCGCGTCTGGGGCTCATGGCCAGTGTGTTCGTGCTGGTGTTCCTGGCCGTGTCATGGCTGGTCGATCGGTCGGCACTCCGAGACGCGGCCACGACGCTCGGCTCGCTGCGCACGGGCGGACCCGGTGAGGGGCCGCGATGAAGGTCTGCCTGCTGTCGAGCGTCCACCAGGCCCTTGACAACAGGGTCTTCTATCGCGAGGCGCGGACCCTGGCGCGCGCGGGCCACGAGGTCACGCTGGTGGCCGTGCACCCCCAGGACGAGGTCCGCGACGGCATCAGTATCCGCGGCCTTCCCGCGGTGGCCCGGTGGCGGCGGCCCTCCTCGTGGCGGCGCCTGGTGGAGCTGGGCAAGGCGAGCGACGCCGACATCTTCCACTTCCATGACCCGGAGCTGCTGCCGGTCGCGTTCCTGCTGCGGCGGGCCACCGGCCGGCCGACCATCTACGACGTCCACGAGGCCTACCCGGAGTTCTTTGCCGTCAAGGACTACCTGCCGGCGGTCGTGCGCTACCCGCTGGCCGGCGCGTTCCGGCTGTTCGAGCCGCCGCTCGCCCGGCTCCACGACGCGCTGGTCTTCGCCGATGAGGCCACGTCCGAGGCCTTCCGCCGGGTGCGGAGGCCGCAGGTCGTGCTGCCCAACTTCCCGCATCGCGAGCTCGTCGCGGCGGGCGCCAACGGACTCGACACGGTCGCCGCCAGGCCGCCGGTGCTCCTGTACCTGGGCGGCGTGGAGCGCAACCGGGGCAGCCGGCTGATGATCGAGGTCCTGGCGAGGGTCACGGAACGGTGCCCGGGCGCGCGGCTCCTTCTGGTCGGGCACTTCATGCCGCCTGCTCTCGAGCGCGAGCTACGCCGCGATGCCCAGGCGCACGGTGTCGGGGAAGCTGTCGACATCCTCGGCCGCGTCCCGTTCTCGGAGATCGGCCGCCACCTCGAGCGGGCGGCCGTCGGCTGGGTGCCGTGGCAGCCCTATCAGAAGAACCGCAAGAACGTGCCGACCAAGCTCTTCGAGTACATGGCCTACGGCCTGCCGGTGGTGAGCAGCGATCTCGAGTCCATCCGGCCGTTCCTCGAGGACGGTGTGACCGGGCGGTTGGTGCGCGCCGACGACCCCGAGGCCCACGCCGCGGCCATCCTGGAGTTTCTGGGCAATCGCGAGGCCGCGGCGGCGATCGGCCGCCGGGCGCGCGAGGCAGTCGTCGACCGCTTCAACTGGGCGGCGGTCGAGGGTCGGTTGCTGGGTCTTTATGCCGGGCTGGTCCCGAAGGGCTCTGCCTCGGCCCGCCGGCGGTAGAGCAGGGTCGTCCCCGAGCGGGGGCAGCCTATGATGAGCACCGGTGTCGTGATCATGGAGCAGCCCCCCGATCCGATCCCTGGCGCCCCAACAGCCGAACCACCCGGCGACGGCAGCCGGCGTTGCCCTGCGCGAGCCGCGCCGGCGCGGTCGTGACGTGCGACAGGAGCCGTTCTTTCTCGTCGGCTACCCCCGGTCGGGAACCACGCTGCTGCGCGTCATGCTGGCGAGCCATCCCCGTCTCTGGATCCCGGGCGAGACCGGGTTCATCCCGTTCCTTCGCGTGCCCCATGACCGTCCCCTCAGCCGGGGCGAGGTGCGGCGGGCGGTGCGTCGCATCGCGCGGCTGAACCGGGAGTGGAGTGAGGTCGCGCTCGAGGCCCCTGCGCTGGAGGATGAGCTGGTCGAGCCGCGGCTGGCTGAGCTTCTTGACGCCCTCTACCGGCGGCGGATGCGCGACAGCGGGGCGGTCAGGTGGGGTGACAAGAGCCCGCTCTACGTCCTCCACATGCCGGCGCTCGCGAGCATCTTCCGGGACGCCCGATTCGTCCATATCGTGCGCGACGGCCGGGACGTGGCCTGTTCGGCGGTCGCCAAATGGGGGAAGCGCTTCCCTGAGCGGCTGTACCTGGACGAGACCTACGTGCTGCTGCGATGGGCGGAGGCGGTCAGGAGCGGTCGCGCCGCCGGCGGCTGCCTGGGGAGCGACCGTTACCACGAGCTGCGCTACGAAGAACTGGTCCGGCAGCCCGAGGCCAGCTTGCAGGCTGTCTGTGACTTTCTGGGCGAGGAGCTGCACGAGGACATGCTGCAACACGAACGGCTCGCCCGCCGGCTGATCGCGGCGGACAGTCACGCTGAGGTCCGCCAGCCGACGTCGTCGAGCCGGGTGGGGCGGTGGCGCCGCGACCTGTCTCCGCTCGGTGTCTATACCGCGGACCGGCTCGTGGGGCCGCTCCTCGACGAGCTCGACTACGAGCGGCCACCGGTGGTCGCGGCCTTCGGCCGCAGCGCCGGTCCTGGTGGCGCTGCGCCTGGCCCGCTACGTGGCGGCACGCGGATCGCAATGGATGGCCGAGGCGGCCGGCCGAGCCGCCCTCAACCGCGACAAGCGCGGACGCCGCCGCTGGCGCACATAATGGTCGTGCGGTGCGCATCCTCTGCCTGACCTCCCGCCTTCCGTACCCCCCAGACCGCGGCGACCGGCTGCGCGCCTTTCACGTCCTGCAGATCCTCGGCCGGGAGCATGAGCTGACCCTGCTGTCGTTCGTGGAAGCGGCCGGCGAGCGAGCACACCTCGAGCAGCTCCGAGCTTTCTGTCGCAGCATCCAGGTGGTGGAAAAGGGCCGCGCCGCGTCGCTGCTGTCGGTGCTCGCCAACTGCTGGCGGTCGCTGCCGTTGCAGGTGCTGTACTACCGATCCGGCGCCATGCGCTCCCTGGTGGAAGCCACGTTGCGGGACCAGGCTTTCGATGCGGCCTACATCCACCTGTTCCGGATGGCGCCGTACCTGCCGCCGGGTCGGGTGCCGTGCCGCATTCTGGACCTCACCGACGTGATCTCCTCGGAGATTCGTCAGTCGCTGCGCTATCGACGGCTACCGCAGCGGGCGGTCTGGGGCATCGAGCGGCGTCGAGTCGAGCGCTTCGAGCGACTCGCCGGCGCCTCCGCGGACGAGGTCTGGCTGATCTCCGAGCACGAGCGGGAGACGCTCGCCGACAGCTGCCCGGCGGCGAACATCGAGGTGGTTCCGAACGGCGTCGACTGCCGTCACTTCCACCCGGTGGCATCGGTGGAGGACCCGACAACCGTGCTGCTGACCGGCCACATGGGGGTCTTTCACAACGTGGACGCCGCGATTCACCTCGTCGAGGATGTCCTGCCGATGATCAGGCGCGAGGTCCCCGAATGCCGGCTGCGGTTGGTCGGCGCCGGCCCGTGCCGGGCAGTGCGGCGGCTCGCGCGACAGCCTGGCGTGGAGGTGGCGGGCTGGGTTCCCGATCTCAACCTCGAGCTCAATCGCGCAGCGGTCTTTGTCGCACCGCTGCGCTTCGCGGCTGGGGTGCAGAACAAGGTGCTCGAGGCGATGGCGGCCGGCCGGCCGGTGGTCACCAGTCCCCAGGTCGCGGCCGGGATCGGCGCGGTGCCCGGCCGCGACCTCCTGGTCGGTGAGAACGCCCGCCAGCTGGCGCAGCTCACGACCGGCCTGCTCCGCGATCCGGATCTCCGGCAACGACTTGGAGCGGCCGGACGGGAGTCGGTGTGCGGCCGATTCTCGTGGCAGCGGGTGGCGGACCGGGTGCGCGAGCTTGAGGACCGGATCACTGCGGCGCGCTGATCGGCAGCGCCGCCCGCGGGGCGGTATCATGGAGGGCGCCCGTCATGTCACCCGGTCACCTGATGGTCATCGGCGTCACCGCGTTCCTGCTGGCGATCATCGCAACGCCCGCAGTCCGTAGGACCGCGCTTCGCCTCGAGGTCGTCGATCAGCCGGCCGCGCGCAAGCTGCACTCCTCGCCGGTCCCGCTGCTCGGCGGGATCGCCATCTGGGGTGCCGTCATCGGCTCGTTGCTGCTGTTTCCGGATCGCACCGAGCTGGTGCAGCTGGCGGCGATCATGCTCGGCGCGAGCTGGATCTCGATGTGGGGCCTGTGGGACGATCGGTTCGGGCTGCCGCCGGTGGTCAAGTTGCTCGCCCAACTGGCCGCCGCCGCGGCGCTGATTGCGGCCGGCATCCACGTGGCGTTGCCCGGACCGGACCTCGTCGACGTCGCCGTGACCCTGCTGTGGGTGGTCGGCATCACCAACGCCTTCAACCTGCTCGACAACATGGACGGCCTGGCAGCCGGAGTCGGCGCGGTGGCCGCGGCCTGCTTCGCGCTGATGGCCGCCATGAACGGCCAGCTCCTGGTGGGGGGCCTCTGCCGCCGCCGTGCTTGGCGCCTGCCTCGGCTTTCTGATCCACAACTTCAACCCGGCCCGGATCTTCATGGGCGACACCGGCAGCCTGTTCATCGGCTTCCTGATGGCCGCACTCGGCATCAAGCTCCGCTTTCCCGCCAACGTCGTGTGGGTCACCTGGATGGTGCCGGTTCTGGTGCTCGGGGTGCCGGTGTTCGACACCACGCTGGTAGTGGTGTCGCGCCTGCGGCGCGGCCGCAATCCCCTCACCACGCCCGGCAAGGACCACGTGTCCCACCGGCTCGAGAGCCTGGGCTGGAGCCGTCGCGAGGTCGTGCTGCTGCTCTACCTCTCGGGCTGCGCCCTCGCCGCCCTCGCGATCTTCATCAGCCTCGCCTCGCCGCTCGAGGCGTACGCGATCCTGGGGGGGGTCAGTGCGCTCGCGTTGGCGGCGGTGATCCGCCTCGAGCGCTGCGTGGTCGACCGGGACGGCAGCGGCGCCGGCGCGGGGGGCGAAGTGTGACCGGGCCAGAGGCGCGCCGACCACGGGTGCTGATCACCGGCGGCTGCGGCTTCATCGGCAGCCACCTCGCGGAGACTCTGCTCGCCGAGGGCCACCGGGTTGCGGTGATCGATGACCTGTCGACCGGGTCCCTGGACAACGTCGCTCATCTCGATCGCGAGCCGCGCTTCGAGTGCGTGGTGGACGACCGTTCTCAACGAGACCGTGCTCGACCGGCTGGTGAGCGAGACCGAGGTGATCTTCCACCTCGCGGCGGCGGTCGGGGTGGAGCTGATCATCCGCGACCCGGTCCATGTGATCGAGACCAACATCCTCGGCACCGCCGCGGTGCTCAAGGCGGCCGCCCGCCACCGCCGGGCGGTGCTGCTGGCGTCGACCTCCGAAATCTACGGCAAGAGCGAAGCGACGCCGTTCCGCGAGGACTGCGACCGCCTGCTCGGACCAACCACCCGCTGGCGGTGGAGCTACTCCACCTCCAAGGCGGTGGACGAGTACCTCGGCTTCGCCTACCACCGGCAGCTCGGCTTGCCGGTCACCGTGTTCCGGCTGTTCAACACCGTGGGACCCCGGCAGAGCGGCCACTACGGGATGGTGATCCCGCGCTTCGTGGAGCAGGCCCTGGCCGGGCAGCCGCTGACGGTGTACGGCGACGGCAGCCAGACCCGCAGCTTCTGCGACGTGCGGGACGCGGTACGGGCGCTGGTCGGCCTGATGCGCCATCCGGGCGCGGTGGGGGGAGTCTTCAACGTCGGCTCTCCAGACGAGATCAGCATCCTCGACCTGGCGCGACTGGTGCTCCGCCTCGCGGCCGGGGACCGCGGCGAGGAGGGCCCCGCTCGTGAAGCGGACGGCCGGATCCGTCTGGTGCCCTACGACGAGGCCTACGAGAGCGGCTTCGAGGACATGTCGCGGCGGGTGCCGGAGCTCGAGAGGATCCGTGGCCTGCTGGGGTGGGAGCCGCGGATCCCCCTCGCGAGCACGGTGCGCGACATCGTCGCCAGCCGGCGGCATTCGGGCTGAGTCGTGGCCGCGTCGGACGGCGATCCCGCACCGCGCCTTCCCACCCGGCTGGAGGCCGTCTGTGACGGCCTCATCGAGGCCGGGTGGCTGCTCGCGCTGGTGGTCACGCCCGTCTTCTTCAACCCGCACGGAGCGGTGAGCTTCGATCCGGACAAGGCGGCAGTGCTTCAGTGCATCGTGGTGCTGATGGCGGCGGCCTGGCTGGTCAAGGTCGCGGCGGGCGGCAGGGCGTGGCGACCGGTCGCCGTGCGGCAGGCCGAGGGCAAGCCGGATTCGTGGCCGGGCACGGTCGCCGCCATTCCGCTGGTGGTGCCGGCAGCGCTGATCGGCGCCTCGACCGTGGCGGCGTCGCTGCTGTCGGTCGACCCCCACCTGAGCTGGTTGGGCTCACACCACCGTGCCCAGGGCGCGAGCACGGAGATCGCCTATCTCGTCGTGTTCGCCCTCACCCTGGGGCATTTCAGAACTCGCACCCAGTGGCGGCGCGCGGCCTTCGCGATCATCCTGTCCTCCGTGCCGGTCGCCCTGTACGGGCTGGCCCAGCACCTCGGCCTGGACCCGATCGAGTGGGCGGCCGAGCGGGTGCGGGTGGGCTCGACCTTCGGCAATCCGATCTTCCTCGGCGCCTACCTGGTGTTCGCCTTCTTCGTCACGATCGGTGAGCTGACCGAGCGGATTGCCGGGCTGGTGACGCCGCGGCCCACTCCGTCTCCGGAAGCCGGCAGCACCCACTCGCGGCAGGTGCTTCAGTCCGGCGTCCTGCTCTGCCTGCTCGCTCTGCAGTCAGTCGCGATGGTGCTGTCCGGCAGCCGCGGCCCGGTGCTCGGCCTCCTGGCAGGTGGCTACACCTTCCTGCTCGTGGGCCTGCTTGCAGCCCGGCGTGCGGTGACCGGCACACCCGGTCGGCCGTCGTGGCTGCGTGCCGTGCTCGCTCGGGCGTGGTTGGTGGTGCTTGGCGGTGGGCTTGCCGTCGTGGGCCTGCTCGCGGCCGTCAATCTTCCTGCCTCCCCGGTCGCCGGGCTGCGGGAGCTGCCGTACGTGGGTCGGCTCGGCACCGCGTTCGATCTCGAGTCGCGGACCGCGCGGGTGCGGCAGCTGATCTGGCAGGGCAGCCTCGACCTCCTGAGCTCGCGCGAACCCCTTCGCACGCCCGCGGGCACGCCCGACGGCCTCCACCGCTGGCGGCCGCTGATCGGCCACGGCCCCGAGACCTTTGCCCTTGCCTTCGGTCGATTCCACCCTCCCGAGCTCGCGAGAATCGAACGCCGCGACGCGATTCCGGACCGAGCGCACAACGACACTTTCCAGCTCCTGGTGGTTCAGGGAGCCCTCGGCTGGATGGCATGGACGGCCTTCTTCTGCCTGGTTTTCTACTACACGCTGAGCTGGCTCGGGTTCATCGCCTCCGCGCGCCGCAGGCTGGGGTTCTGGGCAGCGGTGGTGGGTGGGGCCGCGGCCGGGGCGGCGGCGCCGGTCGCGATCACGGGCTCCGCGGTGCTGTCCGGAGTCGGTCTGTCGGCCGGCCTGATGCTCGGCCTGCTGTGCTTCGTCACGGTGTCCGCGCTGCTCGGAGGTGCGTCCGAGCTGATCGGCTTTCGCGAGGTACTGATTCTCACCGTCCTGGCTGCGGTGGCAGGGCACTATGTCGAGCTCACCTTCGGTATCGCCATCACTACCACCCGAGTGTTGCTGTGGTTCCTCGCCGCAGTGCTGGTGGTGGCCGGAGAGGTCTGGATGCCGGGGACGGAGGCTCCGAGCGGACGGTCGAGAGGCGGCCGGGGCCCGGATCGAGGGAGCCGCGGTCGACCGGCGCCGACCGATGGCCTGACTGCCCGCTGGAGCGGGGTCGCCGCCGGCCTGCTCACGGGGGCAATCCTCGTGGCCAGCTCCTATGCACTGCTCACCAACCCGGCGGGTGCTGGCCGGGCAGGATCGGTGGCCGCGCGTGCGCTGTTCGGAGCGGATTCAGGGAGCGGGGTCTTCTGGATGCTCCTGGCGACGTGGCTGGCGGCGGCGGCGCTCGCTCCCTCTGCCGGAAGTGCGGCGGCCCCCGGACCGCGGCGTCCGGGCGCGGTCGCCTTCATCGCGGCGAGCCTGTTGCCGTGGACGGCCTACACCGTCATCCAGGCCTCCCGCCTCGCCGGCGACCGCCGCCTCCAAACGGCAGGCCACGAGCTCGTCCAGGTGATCGAGCATGCCTCGCTGCACGTCGTCGTTCTCGGGCTGGCGCTGCTGCTCCTGGCTGTGGCTCTCGGAGCTGCGATCGCCGCTCCGGTGTCCACGGGACCGACTCGGCGTCGGCGCGCGCTGCTCGGGACCCTGTCGGCCGTGGTCGGCGGGGTGGTCGTCGTCGCCGCCGCCGCTGCGATTCTGCGTCCGTCGCGAGCCGACGCCTTCCTCAAGAACGGCAACGCCCTCGCTGCGGCCGGCCGGCCGCGCCCGGCGATCGAGCTCCTCGAGCGGGCGGCGGAGCTCGATCCGGCGGAGCCCTCGCACCAGCTCTCCCTGGGGACGACCGCGGTGGCCGCGGCGCAGAGCGCCGCCGGCCCGGACGACAGGGCCGGACTGTTCGCCGTTGCCGAGACCGCGTTCGTGCATGCCCGCGCGCTGGCCCCGCTCGACCCGGATCACACCCAGAACCTGGCCAGGCTGTGGGTCGTGCAAGCGCAGGCGGCGGGCGATGCCGAGCGCCGGACGGCGCTGCTCGCGCGGGCGGAGCGGGAGTACGCCGCCGCCCTCGAAATGCGGCCCTATTCGCAACAGCTGGTGCTCGAGTACGTCGGGGTGCTCGAAGCCCTCGGCGAGACAGACAGGGTGCCGGAGCTGGTAGAACGGGCGGTGGGGCTCGATCCCGCCGACGTCACCGCCTCGCTGAAGCTGGCGTCGCTGCGGCGGAGGCAGGCCGATCGCGCGCGGGCGGCCGGTGATCGGCAGCAGGAGATCCGCCTGCTCGACGACGCGATCGAGGTGATCGGGCGGGCGTACGCCGCCGATCCGGGCTCGGAGGCGGTGGCGTTGGCGCTGGCCGCGATGTACGCGCGGGCCGGTCGGATCGAGGATGCGCTCGCGGCGTACCAGGCCGTGCTCGACCGCTTCGGCGAAGACTCCCGGGCCCACCGCGTGATGGCGCTGCTCGAGCTGTCCGCCGGCCGTCCGGAGCTCGCGCTGGGTCACGCCGAGCGATCGCTGGCCCTGGCCACGCCGCAAGAGCAGGCCGAGGCGATGCAGGTGATGAGGCAGGTGCGCCGCGTGCTGCCCACGGCGAACCGCGAACCGCCGCCGAGTTGATCCTCCCCGGCTGGCGCCGTTGCGTGCTGGTCAGGGCGCGATGCGCTGCCGCGCGGCGAGCAGCGCCCACGCCACGGCGCCGTAGACCGCGGCAAACAGCAGCGCCCACAGGTGCGAGGCGAGGCCGGTGGCGGCTGCGACCTCGGGCGGGACGCCGAGCGCGACGAAGGCCGAGGTCCAGCCGGCCTCGAGCGTGCCGAGGTTGCCGATGAGGTTGACCGGCACCAGGTTGGCGAGCGAGGCCACCGCCGACCCTGCGACCACGTGCCAGGCAGGCCACCGGTAGCCCATGGCGGCCAGCAGGAACCAGGCGAGTGCCCACAGCAGCGCCCACATGGCGATCGATGCGGCCGCGGCCCCGGCGAGACGGGCGGGCTGCCGCCGCAGATCGTCGACCGACCGTCGGACCCGGCGGATCCGGCGCGTCCAGCGACGGCCCCGCTGGCCTTTGGGAGCGAGGCAGCGCAGAGCGACACGGTCGGCGAGGCCGAGGGTGAGCGGCAGCAGCAGCGGCGGCGCCACCAGGCACGCGGCCGCCACTGCGGCGAGCGGGTGGAGCGGGCCGAGGATGGCGACGACGGCGATGCCGGCCCACAGCCCGAGCGCTGCCAGGTCGAGGGTGCGCGCGGCGAGCAAGGTGCCGACGCCGGGCGCGACCTCCCAGCCGGCGACCCGGCGCAGCAGCCACGGCAGGGCCAGCTCACCCGCGCGCGCCGGGATGAAGAGCGCCGCCGCCTGCGCCACCGCCGCGACCAAGGTGGCCGCGATCGGCCGCAGCCGGTTTTCCGGCAGCAGGAGCACGAGGCGGAGACCGCGCAGCACCAGCGCACCACCGGCCGCCGCCGCGCCGGCCAGCACCCAGACCGGCTGGGAGCGGCGCAGCAGATCCCACACCTCGCGGGGGCCGGCGAGGGACAGCACGACGAGGACCAGCGCCAGCGCAACGACCCCGCCGGCGACCCGGCGGGCAGCTCCCGAGGGGATCGCGGCGGTCATTCTCCAGCGGGGCCGCGGGAGGCCCCGGCGACGCGTTGTCGCTCGACCGCCTCCTCGAGCAGCCGCCGGTTCACCGCGATCAGGTCGGCGACGATGCCCACCACCCAGATCTGGACGCCGACGACGACCAGGATCACGGCCACGATCAGCGACTGCACGTGCCCGGCCGGCGAGTGGTTGGTGACGTAGAAGTAGAGGAAGCGGGCGAGCAGCGCGAGCCCGACCAGCACCGGCACGGCGCCTGCGCGCAGGAAGATCCGGAGCGGGTTGTAGAGCACCACGATGCGGGCGATGCTCTCGAGCGAGCGCAGGACGTAACCGAGGTTGCTGCCGAACAGCCGGGATGGCCGCCGCGGAGCAGGGTTGATCCGGACCGGCACCGACGCCACCTTGAGCCCGGCCTCGCCCGCCTGGAGGATCGTCTCCAGGGTGTAGGTGAAGCGGGTGAAGACGTGGAGCTTGAGCGCGGCCAGCCGTGAGATCGCCCGGAAGCCGGAGGTCGCGTCGCGCACCTCGGTCCGCGACAGGCGCCGCACCACCCACGAGCCGAGCCTCTGGAGCAGCTTCTTGGTCAGCGAGAAGTGCCGGATCGTGTGCACCTGGCGGTCGCCGATCACCATCTGGGCGTCGCCGGCGAGGATCGGGCGCACCAGGGACGGGATGTCGCGGGCATCGTACTGGTGGTCGGCGTCGGTGTTGACGATGACGTCGGCGCCGAGCTCGACCGCGCGCGCCAGCCCGCGCGAGAAGGCGACCGCGAGGCCGCGGTGGACGGGCAGCCGGAGAACGCTCGCCGCCGTGCTGCCGTGCGACCTCCGCAGTGCCGTCCGACGAGCCGTCGTCGATCACCAGCACCTCGAGCTCGTCGAAGCCCTCGACCTGTCGCGGCAGGGCGTCGATCGTCTCGCCGAGGTACGCCTCTTCGTTCCACGCGGGGATCTGGATGACGAGCTTCATCTCGCTGGGGAAACGGTAGCACAGAGGGAGAGGTGATATGTGATAGGTGATAGGGCTCGCGCCCGCTTCCGCGCCCGCGCCCGCCCCGCGCCCGCTTCCGGACGCTCCTGACGGACGGGTCGACATCCGGGCACGGAAGCGGATGCGGAAGGGGGCGGGGATTGGGCTTGGGCGCGGAAGCGGGTGGCTGGGGAGAGCCACCTTTGGCGGTTCACGTCGATAATGGCTTCATGGGCCCGGAGGACTTCAAGGATCGCTCGGCCGGCCTCGTCGTCTTCGGCGTCATCGAGATCGCGATCGGCGCGTTCTGCGCGCTGCTGATCCCGCTGGCGCTGGTGGTGACGCTGGCGGCGCGGTCGGTGTCGGGGCTCGACCTGGCGGTCGATGCGCGGACCCTGGCACCCAGCTTGGCGATCTACGCGGTGATCGCGGCCAGCTTCATCTGGCTCGGCGTCGGCTCGATCCGCGCCCGCCGCTGGGCGGCCGCCGTGATGCTCTCCCTGTCGTGGCTGTGGCTGCTCACCGGTGCGCTGGCGATGGCCCTCCTCTGGCTGCTGATGCCGCGGCTCCAGGATCTCGTTGGGATGACCGAGCTGCCCGGGGGCGCGATGACCGTGGCGCTGGTGACCACGAGCCTGTTGCTCGGCTTCATCTACGTCCTGCTGCCGCTCGCCTTCGTTCTCTTCTACCGCTCACCCAACGTCGCCGCCACCTGCCGTGCCCGCGACCCGGGCCCGTCCTGGGTCGACGGCTGCCCGCATTCGATCGTGTCGCTGGTGGTGGTCTACGGCGTCGGCGCCGCGTCGCTGGTGGTCGTACCGGCCTACGGCTGCCCGTTCCCGTTGTTCGGGGTGATCCTGGACGGCTGGACCGGGGCCGCGGCATGGCTGCTGGTGCTGGCGCTGTTGGTCGGCCTGATCGTGGGGACGGCTCGTCGCGATCCTCGGGCATGGACGGTCGCGATGGCGGCATCGCTCCTGGCGGCGGCCTCCTCTGTGGTGACCGCGGCCGTGGTCCCGTGGTCGCAGTGGCTGGGCGGGCTGGCGATGACCGGGCAGCCACCGGAGCTCGCGGCGATCCTGGGCGAGCCCTCGAAGGGAGTCATGGTGCTCGGGTCGCTGGCGGCGTGGGGGACCTGGATCGTGTACCTGGCGTTCGTGCGGCGCTTCTTCCTAGCTCCGGACGCCGCGAGCCGTTTCGGACGATGACGCGTGCGACCGTTCCGACCGGGCAGCCCCGGGAGCTCGTAGGCTGCCTGCGCTCGACGGCCGGCATGGCCGGGTTGGTGGTGCTCGCGCCCGTCGCGCTCGCGGTGCGCCGCTACCGGGCGTGGCGGCGCGGATCCCAGCTACGCATCGAGCGCTCGCGGGGCCGGCTGCCGGTTGTCGACGGCGAGCCGTTCGTCCGGATCGACCTCACAGCCGACGTCCCGGCGTCCGCCGCGGTCGAGGCCTTCCGCCGGCGACTGACCGAGGTCGTGGTCCGCGTCGCCGAGCGCCTGCGCCGGCCCGACGACCTCTACCACCTGCTCTTCCGCGACCCGGCCGACGGCGGCGAGACCGTCGTCCTGCCGATCGGCCCCCTGGTCCAGGAGCTGGCCGAGCGCTTCCTCCTCGTGCTCGGGATCAGGGCCATGGCCGGCCGAACCTCGGTGTGGCTGGCGCTCGCGAGCTCGCGGCGCGTGGTCGACCTCGTCGACCCCTTCAGCTACGACCCCGAGGCCGAGGGCGAGCCCGAGCGGCTGCTGGCGAGCTCGGGGATGCGCTGGGGCATGGCGACCAGCTTCGCGCCCCGCGGCGCCTCGGTGCTCTTCCGGCTCGTGCTCTACGTTCCCGCCGACGACCGCGCCGACGATCGAGGCGTTGCTGGAGAAGGGACTGGGGGTTGGGGGGTAGTTCCCGTCCGCTTCCGCGCCCGTCTCCGTTTGTCACGGCGTAGTCCGGCTTCTCACCGCGCAGTCCAACGGACGCAGCCAGAAGGACGAAGCCGGATCCGTTTCCACACCCGCTTTCAATCCGTTCCCGTCATGATGCTCATGTCCGGATGGATTGAAGTCACTTCGCCGGTGACCCTTGCTGACCATGGAGTTCAGTAGCGGTCAGCGAGTTGGCGACGATCGGGCGCGGGCGCGGAAGCGGAAGCGGGCGCGGGGCTGAGGTCGGCGTACTCGCCCCACCACGCACCGATTGAGTCGCACTTGTCCACGGTGATCTCTGCCTTGCCGCGGCGCGGCGGCTGTGGTGCAATGCGGAGACGTCCGGGCCGAGCCCGGAGGGAGGGGGCGCGACATGGATGTCGGGCTGCTCAGGGACCGCCGGCCGTTCGAGCATCGGGTCGGCCTCACGCCGGGCGGTGTCAAGGCGCTGACCGATCGCGGCCACCGGGTGTACGTGGAGAGCAACGCCGGCCTCGGGGCCGGTTTCACCGACGAGGACTACCGCAAGGTCGGGGCCACCATCGTGTTCTCGGACGAGGAGGTCCTGCTGCGCTCGCAGATGGTGCTGCGGATCTCGCCGCCGCTGCCCGCCGAGTACGACCGCTTCCAGCCCGGGCAGGTCGTGCTCGTCCTCCTGGCACCTCGCGCTGGCGCCGGCCGACCGTTTCGCGACCCTGCTCGAGCGGAAGATCGCCACCGTCGGCTACGAGATCATCGAGGACGACGACGGGCCACGCTCCGGTGCTCCAGGCGATGTCCGAGATCGCGGGCCGGCTCGCGGTGACGATCGGCTCCGGCCTGCTGCTCAACGAGTTCGGCGGCAAGGGGCTGCTGATCTGCGGCTCGCCCGGGCATTCCGCCCGCGTCGCTGGTCATCCTCGGCGCCGGCACCCTCGGCCGCGCCGCGGCCGAGACCGCGCGCGGGATCGGCGCCCACGTGGTGGTGCTCGACCGCGACGTCGACGCGCTGCGGCGGGTGCAGGACCGGGTCGGCTTCGACGTGCCGACGATGATCGCGACGCGGCGCAACCTCGAGAAGGCGCTCGGCTTCGCCGACCTCTTCCTGTGCGCGGTGGCGGTTCACGGCGAGCGCACGCCGGTCCTGGTGACCCGCGACATGCTCAAGCTGATGAAGCCGCGCTCGGTCATCATGGACCTGTCGATCGACCAGGGCGGCTGCTGCGAGACCTCGCGGCCGACCGACTTCTCGAACCCGACCTACGAGGTCGACGGCATCATCCACTTCTGCGTGCCCAACCTGCCGTCCACCGCGTCCCGGGCGTCGACCCGGGCGCTGACCAACGCGATCCTGCCCTACGTCGAGGAGATCGCCGACAAGGGCTTCGACCGGGCGGTCGCCGACAACCGCGCGCTGCGCCGCGGCACCTACACCTACGACGGCGCCTGCGTGCGCAAGTGGCTGGCCGAGCGGCTCGGGGTCGCCCTTCCGCGACCCGGCGGGGAGTGCGCCGTGAACTGGGTCGACATCTACCGGCGGCGGGTGACCACCGCTGACCGTGCGGTCGCCGACATCCGGTCCGGCGACCGGGTGTGGGTCCATCCCGGCTGCAACACGCCGACCCGGCTCATCGAGGCCATGGTGGCGCGCGCGCCCGGAGCTCGAGAACGTCGAGGTGGCCCACATCCTGACCCTGGCCGACGGCGCCGTACGCGGCGCCCGGCATGGAGGGCCACTTCCGCCACCGCGCCCTGTTCATGGGCGCCAACGTCCGCGAGGCGGTCAACGCCGGTCGCGCCGACTTCGTCCCGATCCACCTCCACGAGGTCCCGACCCTGATCTCGCGCGGCCTGATGCCGGTCGACGTGGCGCTGATCCACATCTCGCCGCCGGACGAGCACGGCTTCTGCTCCTACGGGGTGGGCGTCGATGCCACCAAGGCGGCGGTCGAGAGCGCCCGCACCGCGATCGCCCTGGTCAACCAGCAGATGCCGAGGACCCTCGGCGACTCGTTCGTGCACGTGTCCAAGCTGAGCCACGTCGTCGAGGTCGACGAGCCGGTGCTCGAGCTGCCGATGGCTCTCGAGGTGTCCGAGGTGGCGCGCGAGCATCGGCCGGAACGTCGCGTCGCTGATCCCGGACGGCGCCACCCTTCAGATGGGCATCGGCGAGATCCCGGACGCGGTGCTCATCTTCCTGCAGGACAAGAAGCACCTCGGGGTGCACACCGAGATGTTCTCGGACGGCCTGGTCGCGCTGTTCGAGGCGGGCGTCGTGACCAACGAGCGCAAGACCCTGCACCGCGGCAAGATCGTGACCTCGTTCGTGATCGGGACCCGCAAGGCCTTCTCCTTCGTCGACAACAACCCGTTCATGGAGTTCCACCCCAACGAGTACGTCAACGACCCCTTCATCGTGGCGCAGAACGACAGCATGGTCGCCATCAACTCGGCGCTGTCGGTGGACCTGACCGGGCAGGTCTGCGCGGACTCGATCGGCACCTCGATGTACTCGGGCTTCGGCGGCCAGCTCGACTTCATCCGCGGGGCGGCGCGCTCGAAGGGCGGCGTACCGATCATCGCGCTGCCGTCGACCGCCAAGGGCGGGACGCTGTCGCGGATCACCGACACGCTGCTGCCGGGCTCCGGCGTCGTCACCACCCGGGCGGACGTCCACTACGTGGTCACCGAGCACGGCATCGCCAACCTCTATGGCCGCAGCCTGCGGGAGCGGGCCCGGCAGCTCATCGACATCGCGCACCCCGACTTCCGCGAGCCGCTCGAGCGGGCGGCACGCGGGCGCAAGCTGCTGTGACAAGTGATACGTGACAAGGTGATACGTGATACGTGAGAGGTGACGCGGGTGGACCGTGGCGTGGGATGAGCTCAAGGTTGCGACCGCGACCGTGCGCTGCGAGCCGTCGGGCCGCGAGGTCGAGGTCGCCCACGAGACCAGTTTGGTCGACGCCGTCCACCAGGCCTGCCTGCCGCTCGGCCAGTCGTGCAACGGGTTCGTGCTGTGCGGCTTCTGCCGGGTGCGGGTGCTCGCGGGCGCGGCCAACCTGACGCCGCAGGCGGCCGAGGAGCACCGGCTCTTAGGGACGCTGCACGCCGGCCCGGACGAGCGGCTGGCGTGCTGCGCGCGGGTCCTTGGGCCAGTGACGATCACCACCGATTATTGGTAGGCGGCGCGGTTCATCGGTCGAGTTCCGGGATTCGGGGAAATGCCTCCCCGCTTCCGGTTCCGCTTCCCCGCCCGCGCCCGATGCCTCGTACCGGGCACGATCACAACCAATCTCGGACATCGGATGCGGAAGCGGGCGCGGAAGCGGGCGGGGCAGACTCGGGAACGGGAACGGGAGCGGGGACGTCGATCAGCCGAGGCGGCGGCGGAAGCGGAGCCGGGCGAGGGTGAGGATCGCGACGCCGAGGCCGAGCAGGGCGAGCGCCTGCGGCCACAGCACCGCGAGGCCGACGCCCTTGAGGAACACGCCGCGCAGGATGACGACGTAGTAGCGCAGCGGCACGACGTAGGTGACGACCTGGAACGCCTTCGGCATGTTCTGGATCGGGAAGACGAACCCCGACAGGTAGATCTGCGGCAGCATGAAGACGAAGGTCGAGAGCATCATCGCCTGCTGCTGGGTGCGCGACAGGGTCGAGACGAGCAGCCCGAGGCCGAGCGTGCAGAGCATGAACGGGAGCGGTGAGCAGGAGCAGCGTCGGCGAGCGACCCGCGCAGCGGCACCTCGAACCAGAACAGCACCACCGGCAGCGCGGTGAGGATCTCGACGAGGCCGACGAGGGCGTAGGGCACGAGCTTGCCGACGATCAGTCGAGCCCGGGCTCAGCGGGGTCACCAGGAGCTGCTCCATGGTGCCGAGCTCGCGTCTCGCGCACCAGCGCCATCGACGGTCAGCATCATCGTCATGATCATGAGGATCAGCGCGAGCACGCCGGGGACCATGAAGTTGCGGCTCGACCAGGTCGGGGTTGTAGAGCACCTTGGGCCGCAGCTCGACCAGCGGCTCGAGCGCCGGCGGCCGCCGCGAGCTGCTCGAGCACGCCGTGGGCGTAGCCCAGGCCGAGCGTGCCGGTCATCGCGTCGGAGCCGTCGGCCACCAGCTGGACCTCGGCGCTGGGCGCCCGGCCGCCGCGCTCGGCCGCGAAGCCGGCCGGGATGGTGAGGGCGATGCGGGCGCGGCCGCTGTCGAGCCAGCGGTCGAGCGCCGCGCTGGGCGTCGACGGCGCGCGACCAGCCGGAAGTACGTGGAGCCGGTGAAGCGGCTCGACCAGGTCGCGGCTGGCGGCGGTGCGGTCGAGGTCGCACACCGCGAGCTCGACGCGCTTGATGTCGGTGGTGGCCGCGTAGCCGAGGATCGTCGAGCTGGACCACCGGCGCGATGAACAGGATCGGCAGGATCTTGGGGTCGCGCCGGAGCTGCAGCAGCTCCTTGACGAGGATGTTGAGGAGCGTGCGCATGCTCACAGGCTCCTCACCGTCCGCACGTGGCCAGCACCAGCACCACGGCGCCGTAGACGACCAGCGCGAGGGCCTCGTTCCACCACACCTCGGGCCCGGCGCCCTTGAGCACGATCTCGCGCAGCGCCGACGAGGAAGTAGCGGGCCGGGCACGATGTGGGTGATGACCTGCAGCGCCGGCGGCATCGACGAGATCGGGAAGATGAAGCCGGACAGCAGCAGCGTCGGCAGCATCGACGAGAGCAGGCCGAGCTGGAACGCCACCTGCTGGGTGTCGGCGAGGGTCGAGATGAGGACATGCCCCAGCCGAGCCCGCCGGCGAGGAACAGCAGGGTGACGAGCGCCGAGCCAGACGAGCGAGCCGCGGATCGGCACGTCGAACAGCGCCCAGGCGAGGGTCAGCGAGCCGGCCGCGGCCACCGAGGCCAGGAGCAGGTAGGGCAGGGTCTTGCCGACGAGCAGCTCGATGGCGACCAGCGGCGTGGCCCGCAGCGACTCCATCGTGCCGCGCTCCTTCTCGCGCACGACGGCGAGCGCGGTGGCGATCACCGAGGTCACCATCAGGATGAAGGCGACCAGCCCGGGGACCAGGAAGCGCGCCGAGCTGAGGTCGGGGTTGTACCAGACCAGCGGCCGCGCCACCACCGGCGGTCGCCGCTCCGGCGTCCGCAGCACCGGCGAGCACCGAGGCGACGATCTGGCGGGCGTAGCCGAGGATCGTGCGTGGCGGTCTGCGAGTCGGAGCCGTCGAGCACGAACTGGAGCGTCGTCCGGCGCGCGGCCGGCGAGGTCGGCGCCGTAGCTCGGCCGGGATGACCAGCGCCGCCTGCGCCGGCCCGCTGTCGAAGAGCGCGTCGAGCGGCCGCGCTCGTCGCGGCCGTGCGACGACGAGGTCGAAGTAGCCGCTCTCGCAGGAAGGCCTCGACGCACCTCGCGCGCGGCGCGGGTCCGCCGTCGTGGTCGACGACCGCGAGCCGGATGTGCCGGACGTCGAACGAGAGCGCGTAGCCGTAGATCAGCAGCAGCACGCATCGGCATGCCGAGCAGCGTCGAGCGTCGTGCGCCGGTCGCGCCGCAGCTGGAGGAGCTCCTTGATCGCGATCGCGAGGGTGCGGCGGATCACGCAGGCCGCCCTCCGGCCGGGCTCCGGCCGCTCGGCGCGGATCGACGCGGATGAAGACGTCCTCGAGCGACGGCGCGATCGGCCGCGCGGTCGACCGGCGCGAAGCCGGCCGCGGCCGAGGCGCGGCCTCGATGCGTCGCCGCGCGCGCCGGGTCGTCGAGCACCACGTGCAGGCGGTCGCCGAACAGCGCGACCTCGCCGACGCCGGGGAGCGCCTCGAGCCGCGCCAGCGCCTGCGCCGGCCGCGGGCAGGCGATCTCGACGACGGTGCCGGCGGGGAAGACGCGCCTTGAGCGCCGGGCACGCGTGTCGAGGGCGAGCAGCCGGCCGGCGTGCATCAGCGCGACGCGGTGGCAGCGCTCGGCCTCGTCCATGTAGTGGGTGGTGACGAACACCGTCGTGCCCTGCGGCCGACCAGCTCGTCGATGAGGTCCCAGAAGCGGCGCCGCGCCTCGGGGTCGACGCCGCCGGTCGGCTCGTCGAGGAACACGACCGGCGGCTCGTGGAGCAGGGCAGCGCCGAGGGCGAGGCGCTGGCGGAAGCCGCCCGGCAGCTCGCGCACCAGGGTGCGCCGGCGCGCGCTCGAGCCCGGCGGTCTGCGAGCGCCCACGCAGCCGCGCTCGCGAGCGCGCGCGCCGCACAGGCCGTAGGCGCCGCCCCAGAAGCGCAGGTTCTCGTCGACCGTGAGGTCGGTGTAGAGCGAGAAGCGCTGCGACATGTAGCCGATCCGGCGCTTGATCTGCGTCGGCCTCGCGGGCGACGTCGAGGCCGAGCACCGAGGCGCTGCCCGACGGTCGGGGCGAGCAGGCCGCACAGCATGCGGATCGTGGTGGTCTTGCCGGCGCCGTTGGAGCCGAGGAAGCCGAAGATCTCGCCGCGGGCGACCTCGAACGACACCCGGTCGACGGCGACGAAGTCGCCGAAGCGGCGGGTCAGGCTCGCGCGCTGACCACCGCGACGCGGCGGCGCGGGGCGTCGCGCTCATCGCCCGATCGCCCGCTCCAGCACGCGGCCGCGATCCAGGCCGCGGCGCGCACCGTCGATCTGCTGCTGCTCGGCGTCGGCGAGCTCGGCCTGGGCGTCGAGGATCTCGACCATCGGCGCGAGGCCGGCGGCGTAGCGCTCGCCGGCGGCCTCGCTCGCGCGCCGCCGGCGGCCGTGCGCGCAGCGTCGGCGGCGTCGACCGCCGCGAGGGCGCCGCGAGCGAGACGGCGCGCCGTCTCGACCTCGCAGGCGGACCTGCCGCGCCAGCTCGTCGCGGTCGGCGGCACAGCGGCTCGCGCCTCGGCGCGCACGGCGGCGGCGTCGGCGCGCGGCTGCGCTCGCCGTCGAACAGCGTCCAGCTCGCGAGCAGCGCCGACGCTCCAGCGAGTCGTTCCACTCGTCCTCGAGCGGGAAGTAGCGGGAGTTCGGGCGCGCCAGGTCCCACTGCGCGGCGAGCCCGACGGAGGGCTGCGCGCGGCGTCGAGCGACGCGCTCGCGTGGCGAGCGGCTCGGCGAGCTGCGCGGCGTCGACGAGCGCGAGCTCGGGGCGGTCGGGCGATCGCCGCCGCCAGCAGCTCGTCGAGCGGCGCCGGCACGGGCGGCAGCTCGCGGGTGCCCCGGTCGGCCAGCTCGAGCTCGACGTCGCCGGCGTCGACGTGGAGCAGCGAGCGGAGGCCGGCGAGCCGCGTCGAGCGCTCGGTCGCGGCGCGCACGACGTCGAGCGCGGGCCGACGGCGAGCGCGCGCCTCGCGCGGCGAGGACGTCGGCGTCGACCGCCATGCCGGCGTCGCGCAGGGCCGGGTGTCGTCGAGCAGGCGCAGGGCCCGCTGCTCCTGGGCCTGCGCCGCCTCGAGCGCGGCGTCGGCGCGCACCGCATCCCAGTAGCTCACGCGCGGCCGGCGAGCGCGAGGTCGGCAGCGTCAGGTCGCTGGCGCGCTGCCGGCGGCGGCGAGGCTCGTGGCGAGCCGCCTCGCGGCCGGCCGTCGATGCGCGCCGCCGGCGTAGAGCGGCTGCTGCACGCCGCATGGCGGCGGCGTAGGTCGTCTCGATGTTCGGGATAGATCACGACCGGCGGCTCCACCGGCCCGCCGGTGGGGGCGGCGAACTCGGGCACCGCGCTGCGCTGCGACACGCCGGCCGACGCGCCGACGACCGGCAGCCGCGCCGCGTCGGCGGCGTCGACCGCGAGCTGCGCGGCGCCGATCGCTGCGCGTCGGCGGCGCGCGACGCCGCGTGCGACGCCGGCGACGCGCCATCTCGCACGCGCCGCGCTCGGCGTCGAGCCGCACGTCTCCGCCACGCCGCGCTCGCGAGCGGACGCTGCGAGCGCACCGCACAGGCGCCGGCCCGAGTCCAACGGCCACGGTCAGCGACTGTGCGTCGAGCTGTCGTCATGATGCCTCCTGTCATGCCGCCTCCCCGGGCGTCTCGGCGCGCGGTGAGGAAGAGGAAGGTGTCCTCGAGGCCGGGCCGGATCGACCGCAGCGTCGCGCACCTCGACGCCCGGCCGCGGTCGAGCGCCGCGGCGCACCGCGGCCTCGGGCTCGGCGGCGCCCTCGACGACGCGGACGTGGAGAGCGGCGCCGAAAACGGCTGCACGTCGACCACTCCCGGCACTCCCGCGAGCGCGGCCGTCGCCGCCGCCCGGTCGGCGGTCGCGTCGACCTCGACGATCGCTCCCGGCAGCAGCTCGCGGGATCGCGCCGGGCCGGCGCGTCGGCGAGCACGCGGCCCGTCGTGCATGAGCACGCACGCGCGAGCAGCGCTCGGCCTCGTCGAGGTAGGGCGTGGCGACGACCAGGGTGAGCCCGTCGGCGACCAGCTCGGCGAGCAGCCGCCAGAACTCGCGCCGGGTCACCGGGTCGACGCCGGTGGTGGGCTCGTCGAGCAGCAGCACCTCGGGCGAGTGCATGAGGGTGCAGGCGAGCGCCAGCTTCTGCTTCATGCCGCCCGAGAGGCGGTCGGCCGGCGCGGTCGCGGAACGCGGGCGAGGCCGACCCGCTCGAGCAGCTCGTCGCGGCGCGCCCGCCAGACCGTGACGCCGTAGCAGCAGGGCGAAGAACTGGACGTTCTCGTCGACGTGAGGTCGCCGTAGAGGGCGAAGCGCTGGGCCAGGTAGCCGAGCCGGTGGTGGAGGGCGCGGCGGTGCCGCCAGCAGTCGACGCCCGAGGACCTCGACGTCGCCGCCGGCGGCGCGCAGCAGGCCGGCGAGCACGCGCAGCGTCGAGGTCTTGCCGGCGCCGTCCGGCCCGATCAGGCCGACCACCTCGCCGCGCTGCGACCGCGAGGTCGATGCCGCGCACCGCCTCCGACGGTCGCCGGTAGCGCACGACGAGGTCGCGGGCCGGCGATCAGGTCGGCACCGTCGGCCACCGGCCGGCCCCCGTCCGGCGCACCGCCGAAGTAGGCGTCGGCCGGCATCCCCGGCTTGAAGACGCCGTCCGGGTTGTCGAGCGCGATCTTGACCCTGAACACGAGCTTGGCGCGCTCCTCCGGGGTCTGGACGTTCTTGGGCGTGAACTCGGCGACCGGCGAGACGAAGCGACACGGTCCCCTCGAAGCGCTCGGTCGCTGCCGTCGACCCGGACCTCGACCGGGTCGCCGAGGCGGACGCGGGACAGCGACGGCTCGTCGACGTAGACGGTGAGCCAGGGCTGGTCGAGGTCGGTGAGGACCGAGAGCAGCGCGCCCGGCGGCAGCACCTCGCCGGGCTCGGCGGCGCGCTCGGTGATCACGCCGTCCCGGGGCGCGAGCACCGTGGCGTCGGCGATGCGCTGCTCGATCGCGGCGACCGCGCGCCGCGGCGGCCGCGCTGCGCGCGCGCGCGGCCTCGATCTCCTGCGCGGCGCGGTCCGGCGATCAGCTTGTCGAGCTCGGCGCGCGCTCGCCGCGACCGCCGCGCTCCGCGACGTCGCGCCGCGTGCGCGCGTCGTCGCGCGCCTTGACGGTGGCGGTGCCGCGGTCGGCGAGCCCTCGAGGCGGGCGAGGTCGCGGCTGGCGGCGTCGAGCTCGGCCTGCGCCCGTGCCAGCTCGGTCCTCGGCCCGCCGCAGGTCCTCGCGCGGGTGCCGGCGAGCAGGAGGCGCAGCCGCGCGTCCGCGGCGTCGAGCTCGGCGCGGGCGCGGGCGAGCTCGTGCTCGGCGTCGACGGTGTCGAAGCGGGCGACGACCTCGCCGGCGCGCGACCGCGTCGCCCTCCTGGAACGGCAGCTCGAGCAGGCGGCCGCCGACCTTGGCGGCGAGCCGCACCTCGGTCGCCTCGATGTGGCCGGAGGCGTGGATCCGGCCGTTCCGGCCATCATCGCCGCAGGCGGCGAGGGCGAGGGTCGCGGCAAGGGCTGCGGTGGCGGGCAGGCAGAGCGGTCGCATCATCGATCCTCCGGACGCCGTTCGGCGGCGAGGCCGTCGAGCAGCATCAGGTTGATGAAGCGGGCGATGTCGGTGGTCGGCTCGGGCAGGCTGAAGGGCGGGCCCAAGGGCAGCAGCGCGGTCGCGGATCGGCAGCGGTCGCGTTCAGGAACACCATCGCGCCGACCAGCATCAGGTGGGTGAGCACCGGGTCGATCGGCGCGGAACTCGCCGGCCGCCGTGCCCTCGGCGATGAGCGCGCGGACCACGCCGAGCACCTCGAGCATCGCGCGCCAGGACCTCCGGCGCGAGGCTCGGCGCCGCCGGAGGCGATCTCGCGCAGCATGATCCGCGGGTGGTCGGGGTGGCGCTGCACCATCCTGGTCGAACGCGCGGTGATGACCGCCTCGAGCCGCTGGCGGGCGGTCCCGCCCGGCGGCCAGGGCCTCGTCGAGGGCCACCCGCACGCGCCCGAAGTTGCGCAGCAGCACGGCGCTGTAGAGCGCGGTCTTGTCGCCGACGTGGTAGTAGAGCATCGCCTTGTTGACCCCGGCGCGGGCCGGCGATGTCGTCCACCCGGGCGCCGTCGAAGCCCCGCTCCGCGAAGACGGCCGAGGCGGCGTCGAGGATGCGGTCGCGGCGCTCAGGATCCCGAGTCGATGGCATGCCGGCTCCTAACTAACCGGTTGGTCAAACCAGACAGTTGAACTCTAGATTCCCGGGCCGCGGCTGTCAAGGGGGAGTTGTGGCCAAGGCTGGAGCTGCTCCCCCGCTTCCCCTTCCGCTTCCGCGCCCGCTTCCGGGATGGGTCGGCTTGGGGTGGGGGGGCAGCTCCCGCTGCCGCGTGTCCCGCTTCCGCTTCCGAGCCCGATGCGAGGCTCTTGATCCACGAGCCGTCGGAAGCGGAAGCGGAAGCGGAAGCGGGCGAGGGCGAGGCAAAAGGCTTCCCCGAGCCTTCTCGCCGGCGCATCCGGGCGCGGAAGCGGAAGCGGGCGCGGAAGCGGGGATTACCGCAGCACCGGGAACGGGGGATGCTGCGGCGGCGCGAGCGGCTCGCGCTCGATCGCCTCGAGCAGCACCTCGATGCCCTTCTGGAGCTGGGCGTCCCAGCCCCTCGCCATCTCCGCCGGGTCGAGCTCGACGGTCGATGTCCGGCGTCACGCCCTCGTTCTCCACGGTCCAGCGGCCGTCGGCGTGTAGATCCGGTAGTCGGGGGCGGTCACCGAGCTGCCGTCCATCAGGTCGAAGGACATCGAGATCCCGACCAGGCCGCCCCAGGTGCGGGTGCCGATCACCGGGCCCATGCCCTTCTGCTGGAACTCGTGCGGCAGCTCGTCGCCGCCCGAGCCGGCCTGGCGGTTGGTGAGGCAGCGCCAGGTGGGCGCGGCTCACGTAGACCGGCGTCGACCTGGTCCTCGGAGTAGCGGCGCGTCCAGTAGGCGAGCGGGACCTTGGCGAGCCGCGCCAGGAAGATGTCCGGGTCGAGGCCGCCGCCGTTGAAGCGGCCGTCGACGATCAGCCCCTGCTTGCGGGTCTGGGCGTAGAAGTAGGCCGGGAACTCGATCGCCGACCCCACGTAGGTGTCGGGCAGGTGGAGGTAGCCGATGCGGCCGCCCGAGGCCTCGTCGACCACCCGGCGGTTGCGCTCGACCCAGTCGAGGTAGCGCAGCGTGCGCTCGCTGGCGAGCCGGCACGACGACGGCCTCGCGGGGCGCGGCGCCGCATCGGGTCGGCGCTGAAGCGTGAGCCGCACCTGGCGGCCGGCGAGCCCCTGGAAGTGCGGCGTAGACTCGAGGTCTCGGCGGTGACGCTCGCGGCCGTCGACCGCGATCAGGTAGTCGCCCTCGCGGACGTCGATGCCGGGGCCGGCCAGCGGCGGATCGACCTCGCGGCTCCAGTGCGGCACCCGGTAGATCTTGGCGAGCCGGTAGCGGCCGTGGTCGACCGTCCAGTCGGCGCCGAGCATGCCGACCTCGACCGGATCGGCCTTCCGCCGCCGGTCGCCGACCCGAGACGTAGGTGTGCGAGGTCGAGAGCTCGCTGATCAGCTCGCCGATCAGGAAGTGCAGGTCCTGGCGCGCACGACAGGCCGGGCAGGAAGCGGGCCGTACCTGCGCGCCCATCGCCGGCCAGTCGAGGCCGTGCAGGTTGGGGTCGTAGAAGAAGTCGCGCTCGATCCGCCACGCCTCCCAGTAGATCTGCGTCCACTCGGCGATCGGGTCGATCGTGGTCTCGAGGTTCGCGAGGTCGAGGATGAAGGAGCGGTCGTCCTCCCGGCCCTCGCCCGGTCTTCCGGTCCGTCGGCGGGCTCGTGGCCCGGCTCGGTGTCCCAGATCCCGATTTCGTCCTCGTTGCGGTAGACGAGGTGCAGCCCGTCGGCGGCGAGGGCGTAGTCGATGACGCCGTCGACCAGGGTGGTGCTGCGTCCGGTCCTCGAAGGAGAAGGCGACCAGCTCGCGCGGCGGCGAGCGAGCGGAACTCGAAGCGGTTGAAGTCACCCTCGTCGCCGTCGAGGGCGTACAGCAGTGTCCGGCGCCGGCGGCGAGCTGGCGGTAGTTGCCGCGGGGCAGCGGCAGGGCCTCGATGCGGTCGGTGATGCCGTCGAGGTCGATGCGCACCGCTCACCGCGTCCGGCCTCGGCCGCCGGCTTCGCGGGGTCCTGCGTCGCCGGTCGCCTGCGTCCTCGTCCGAGCGCAGCGGCAGCAGCGGCGGCCCGTCCCGCCGCAGGGTGAGGGCGTAGATGCCGGCGACGTTCTTGTAGACCATCTCCCACTCGAAGTCGCAGAAGGTCGGGTCGAAGCGCCGGTTGGACACGAACAGCAGGTGCTCGCCGTCGCGCGTGAAGACCGGCCCGAAGTCGTTGAAGAGGCCGCTCGACAGCTTCGACGTGCGCGCCGGTCTCGACCGTGGCCACGTAGATGTTGGAGACGATGGTCGAGCGCCGATCTTGGAGTAGGCGAGGAAGCGGCTGTCGGGCGACCAGGCGAAGTCGGAGATCGGCTTCGCCTCGGGGCCGATGTCCATGGGCTCGACCTCGGCCCGGTCCACCACCGTGACCTTGCCGCTCGCGACGTCGACCCACGTGGAGGGTCAGGGTCTCGTCGGTGAAGGCGATCTTCGTCGCCGTCCGGCGACCAGCGCAGAGTGTGCGGTAGCCCCGCTCGCGCGAGGTGGTCAGCTGCCGCGGCTCCGCGGCCCCGGCCGCGTCGACGACGTAGATCTGGTACTCGCCGGTGCGGTCGGAAATGAAGGCGATCTGCGTCGCCGTCCGGCGACCACGCCGGGTTGCGCTCCCGCGCGCCGGGCGTCCGCGTGACGTTGCGGATCTCGCCGTGCTCCCGGGGCACGGTGAAGACCTCGCCGCGGGCCGCGACGACCGCCCGCCCGCCGGCCGGCGAGATGCCGACCGAGGTGATGAAGTCGCGCACGTTCTTCAGGTAGGGGCGGGCCTCCCGCGGCTCGGTGGGGATCTCGACCGGGATCGGGGCCGTCGCGCCGGTCGCGGTGTCGAGCAGCCACAGCCGGCCGCCGAGCTCGTAGACGATGCGCTCGCCGCCCTCGCTCGGCCGGAGCACGTCGAAGTCGGTGTGGTGGGTGACCTGCACGATCGTCGCCGGTCGCGACGTCGTAGGCGGTGGATGTTCATGGTGCCGCTGCGGTCGGACGCGAAGTAGATCGCGTCGCCGATCCACATCGGCAGCCGGTCGGCGCCGGTGTAGTCGGTGAGCAGCCGGTCCTCGGCGGTGGCGAAGTCGTAGAGCCGGATATCCTGGGCCATGCCGCCGTGGTAGCGCTTCCAGGTCCGGTCCTCGGTGGCGATCTGGTTGTAGGCGATCCTGGTGCCGTCGGGGGAGAAGCAGCCGCGGCCGGCCTCGTGCAGCGGCAGCTCCTCGGCGCCGCCGCCGTCGGGCGAGATCAGGAACAGGCGGTCGAAGCGGCTCCAGGAGGATCGGCCCGAGCGGAACAGGATCTTGGCCGAGGTCGGGTGCCAGCCGACGACCTCGTCGGCCTCGGGGTGGAAGGTCAGCCGGCGCAAGCCGCTGCCGTCGGCCCGCATCACGTAGACGTCGGGGTTGCCGTCGACCTCGCCGGTGAAGGCGATCAGCGTGCCGTCCGGCGACAGCTTGGGATGCCGCTCCTGGCCCTCGTCGTCGGTCAGCCGCCGCGCCGGCCCGCCGGTCACCGCGACCGACCAGATGTCCTCGGCGTAGGTGAAGACGACGGTGTCCGCCGCCGACGTCCGGGAAGCGCAGCAGCGGCGCCCCGGATGGCGGCGGCCTCGCGGTCGTCCGCGATCGCTGGAAGCACGCTGGCGAGGCACACGAGCACGACGGTCGAAACGGCGATGGAACGCATCTGCTCCCTCCCCAAGCCGGCCGGCGCCGTGGCGCCGCACGGGAGGACAGTGTAGCCCGGCCGGCCGGCGGTCAGCGGTGGCGTTCGGGTGGCTGAGCTACGATGGGACGCCGTGGCCCCGCCCGACCGCTCGTCCGCCACCCGCAGCTCCGCCGTCGATCGCGCTGCTGCTGTTGGCGCCGGTCCCGACATTGGGCGTCGTCGCCGCGCTCCACGCCGCGCCGGGACCTGTCGGCGACGCCGTGTTCGCCGCCGCCAAGCTCTGGCTGCTCCTGTTCCCGGCCGCCTGGTTCGTGGTCGTGGAGCGCGGGCGGCCCGGCTGGTCGCGGCCCGGGCGGGCAGGCCTCCGTGCCGGGTTGCTCCTCGGGTCCGCCATGGCCGCGGCCATTGGCCTGGCCTACTGGGGGGTCCTGCGGGATCTGGTCGACCCGCGTCCGCTGCGCCAGGCCGCGCTCGAGATGGGGCTCGGCAGCCCGGCTGCGTACCTCGCCGGGGCGGCGGCCTGGACCTTCGTCAACTCACTTGTCGAGGAGTACGTCTGGCGCTGGTTCGTCCTGCGCCAGCTGCGGGCGCTGCTGCCGGCGGCGGCGGCGATCCTCGGTTCGGCCGCGCTGTTCACGGCCCACCACGTCTTCGCCCTGGCCGCCTACCTGGAGCCCGAGCACGTCGTGCTCGGCTCCGCGGCGGTGCTCGCCGCCGGCGCCTGCTGGTCGTGGCTGTACCTGCGCTTCGCCTCGATCTGGCCGGCCTGGGTCAGCCACGTCGTCGCCGATGCCGCGGTCTTTCTCGTCGGCTGGCAGCTGCTCTTCGCGGGCTGGCGGTACGGTGGCGCACACAGGCGAGGAGTTCGCACGGCATCGGCAAGGATCGCCTGAGGGACTCCATCCACCGCGAGCTATCAGTTGCAGCCCTGCCGGCACGTCGTTCCCCGCCTCATGCTCCGATCATGAGCAGCGACTTCCCATCGTCAGGATGCGCGCAGCGCATCCCGAGGAGCGTGTGGGCAGAGGCCAACAACAATGACCACGTCATGAACGCATCCAGGGGCCTATGCCCAGGCACGCCGGGTCCTAGAGGCCGGGAATGCCGAGAATCAGGTTGGGATCGGGGCAGAGGGCGAGCAGGCGCGCGCGCTGGGACGGCGCGGCCACTCCCGGGAAGTCGCCCGCCATGCCCAGAAGGTCGGCGATGATCTGGAAGTGCAGGTGGGGCGGCCAGCTGCCGTTCTCGTGCTGCTCACCGATCCAGCCGAGCCGGTCGCCGGCGATGAAGCTGAGGCCCGGCCCCAGCCCTTCCAGCGACCGCCGGCTGAGGTGGCCGTACAGGGTGAAAAACGGGATGCCGTCGAGGCGGTGCTCGAGGATGATGGTCGGGCCGTAATCGCCGAGGCGGTCGTTGTCCGCCAGCGAGTGGAGCCGCCCGGCGAGCGGCGCATGGACCGGCGTCCCCGGGGCGACGAAGAGGTCGATCCCGAGGTGAACGCTGCGCCGTTCGGTCGCATCGTCGAACAGCGGCGAGTGGCGGTACTGCACGCGATCCTCGTCCCAGCGGCCGATGCCGACCGGCAGCTCGCGAACCGCAATCCGCTCGAAGAGGTAGTCGGTAAAGGCGACGGTGTCGTGGATCCGGACCTGCTCGAGCTCGCGGTTGGCGCTGGTGAGGTCGAAGACCAGCGGCTTGCCGGCGACGAGGTCGAAGGGAATCACGGGCGCGAAGCTGCCGTGGTGGCGTCGGAGGGCGGCGGCGAGGGCTCCCGGTTCGCTCATCGCCTGAATTGTAGCCCGGAGCAGGCGCGGGGAGATCACATCGCATGGCCGGACCGCGACCCGGACGGTGTCGCCGGCCGCGCTGCCTGTCGAAGGAGGTGACGACGCCCGGCCAGCGGGCGCATGATGGAGCCACGGCTCTGGCCGAACGCGAAGGAGGCCCCATGGAAACCCCGAAACGTGTGGCCTGCGGCACGATCCTGGCGCTCGTGGTCGCGAGCGTGCTGGTGCCCGCGGACGACGCCGTCCGCAGCCCGGCTGCAGGCCGCATCCACGGCACCATCACCACCCACGCGGGCACGCGCGCGACCGGCCTGATCCGGTGGGGAGGCGAGGAGGCGTTCTGGGACGACCTCTTCCAGTCCGCGAAGCGGGAGCTGCCATTTGCCAGCTACGCCGAGCCGGCTGACGAGCCGGAGGAGAGCCAGTGGTGGTGGCAGGTGCTCGGCCGCCGGCTGCTTCAGGCCGTCGATCGCGGGCCCCGGCGGGTCTTTGCCGTCCGCTTCGGGGAGATTGCGAAGCTCGAGGCGGTGGGCGGCAACGAGGCCGTGGTCACGATGAGAAGCGGCACGAGCTACCGGGTCAGCGGCTACGCCAACGACGTCGACGCGACCCTGGTGGTGACGGACGCCGACGGCGCCGAGGTCGAGATCGGGTGGGGTCGGGTCGAGCTCGTGGAGCTGTCTCCGGCCCCTGCCGGCGCCGAGTTTCCCGGCCACCGGCTGTTCGGGACCGTCGACGCCGGCTCGCGGCGCTTCGCCGGCTTCATCCAGTGGGACGAGGACGAGGGGCTGAGCAGCGACCGGCTCGACGGCGACTCAGAGGATGGGCGGGTGTCGATCCCCTTCAGCACCATCGCCGTGATCGAGCAGCTTTCGGCCACGAGCGCCCGGGTGACGCTCACCGACCGCCGCGTCATGGTGCTCAAGGGCACCAACGACGTCAACGCCGAGAATCGCGGCATCCTGATCGAGGACCCGCGCTACGGGCGGGTGCGGGTGCCGTGGGCCCACTTCCGTCGCGCCGAGCTGACGACGCCGGACGGCAGCGGGCCCGGCTACGGCGACTTCGCGGTTCCGAAGCGCTTGCGTGGGACGGTCACTGACGCCGACGGCGCCAGCCACACCGGGCTGCTCCACGTCGACCTCGACGCGGCGGAGAGCTGGGAGCTGCTCGAGGGAACGAGCGAGGGAATCACGTACAGCATCCCGTTCTCCAGGGTCCGCTCCTTGGAGCGCAGCGGCGCGGTCGTGATCGTGACGCTGGTCAGCGGCGAGGAGCTGCGTCTCGACGACGGCGAGACGGCGGCCGGGCGCCCGGTCGGGGTCGTGGTCGAGGCCGGCAGCGGTGCCGAGGCTGGTGAGACCTTCGTGCCGTGGCGGAACGTGCGCCGGATCGACCTCGACTGGGAGCTCAGCGCCCCTGCGTGAGCGTTCGCTCGAGGAACGCGGTGGTCTCCAGCCACGCCTTCTCCGCGGTCTCCGGCTGGTAGTTGCGCCCGGAGGGGTTGGCGAAGGCGTGGTCGGCGCCGGGGTAGACGACGATCTTCGCGTCCTTGCCCAGCTCCTTGAGCGCGCCCTCGAAAGCTCGCACGCCGTCGAGCGGGATGCCCTGGTCCTGCTCGCCGAACAGGCCGAGGATCGGCATGTCCAGGGTGGCCAGGCGCTGCGGGTCGGTGACCAGGTGGCCGTAGTAGATGACGGCGGCGTCGAGCTGCCCCGGCAGCAGCAGCGCGGTGGTGAGCGACCAGCCGCCGCCGAAGCACCAGCCGATGCTGCCGACGGCCGGCGCCTCGAGCTCGCCGGTCAGATAGGCGTAGGCCTGCCGGAGGTTGTCCTCGGCCGCCGCCGGGCGCTCGTTGGTGGCGGTCATCAGCGAATAGGCCGCGTCGCGGTCGGCGGCGGCCTGGCCGCCGTAGAGGTCGACGGCGAGCGCGAGGAAGCCCTCCCCGGCGAGCCGGCGCGTCATCGCCCGGATGTTGTCGTTGAGGCCCCACCACTCGTGGATCACGATCAGCCCGGGCAAGGGGCCCTTGCTGGCCGCCGGGCGCGCGAGGTAGCCGGTGACGGGCCGGCCGTCGACGGTGGCGTACTGCACGTCGGCGGCCTCGACCTCGGCGGCCGGGGCGGTCTGGGACGCCGGGTTGGCCACCGGCGCGTCGTGGGCGTGCTCCTTGGCCATCCGGTCGGCGTGCTCCCGCGGCTGGTCCTGCGCCGTGGCGCTCGCCGCGGCCACGGCCACGGCTGCGGTGAGGACGACGATCGTCAAGGGTCGGGTCATGGTGGTCCTCCTCGGTCGGTGACTGCTCTCGCGCTTGCAGCAACAGCAACTCGAGTGGCTTTCATCCAATCCGGAACGGCGCGGCACGAAAATCGGCTCGACCGGGGTATCATGTCGCGAGCTCCATCGACAGCCGACGAGTCCGGGTGGAGGGTCACGAACGATGGCTGATCGCTACCGCTCCGCTTCTCCCTACGAGGGTCTGATCGGTTTCTCGCGCGCCGTCCGGCGAGGCGATCGGATCCTGGTGTCCGGCACCGCGCCGATCGATGCCGACGGCGAGACCGTGGTGGGCGACGCCTCCACCCAGGCGCGGCGCTGCTTCGAGATCATCCTCGAGGCGGTGACGGCGCTCGGCGGGCGCCGCGAGGACGTCGTGCGGACCCGGATGTACATCGTCGATGCGGCCGATTGGGAGGCGGTGACGCGGGTCCACGGCGAGGTCTTCGGCGAGGTCTTCCCGGCCGCCACGCTGGTCGTGGTCAAGGAGCTGCTCGACCCCCGCTGGCGGGTCGAGGTCGAGGCCGAGGCGATGGTCGAGGAGTGACGGCCCGGCCCGCGAGCGTCACGCCGGGAGTCCGGGGAGCTCAGCGTCGGCCGGGGTCGAAGTCCTTGAGCCGGACCGGGAGGCGGCGGGCGCCCCCAGCTTCCCGGCCGGTCCTCGAAGCGGCCCGGGCAGCGGGCGCCGCAGCCCCCGCAACGGCCCTCGCCGTCGAGGTGCCAGGCCGTCAGCTCGTACCAGTCACGGCCGATCAGCAGCGCCCCGCAGCTCGCGCAGTAGGTGCTGCCGCCGCTCGCGTCGTGGACGTTGCCGGTGTAGGCGAAGCGGACGCCGTTGGCGAGGGCGATCTTCCGGGCGCGGGACAGGGTCGCGGGCGGGGTCGGCGGGACGTCGAGCAGCTTGAAGTCGGGGTGGAAGGCCGTGAAGTGCATCGGCACCGCCGGGCCGAGCCGCTCGACCACCCAGCGGGTCATCCGGTCGATCTCCTCGTCCGAGTCGTTGTGGCCGGGGATGAGCAGGGTCGTCAGCTCGACCCAGACGTCGGTCTCCTCGGCGAGGTACACCAGCGTGTCGAGCACCGGCTGCAGCGCGCCGCCGCACAGCCGCTGGTAGAAGTCCTCGGTGAAGGCCTTGAGGTCGACGTTGGCGGCGTCCATGTGGGCGAGTAGAGCTCGCGGCGCGGCTCCGGGAGGATCTCGCCGGCGGTCACCGCCACGGTCGCGATGCCGGCGTCGTGGCAGGCCGCGGCCACGTCGACCGCGTACTCGAGGAAGATCACCGGGTCGTTGTAGGTGAAGGCCACGCTGCGGCAGCCGAGGGCGCTCGCGGCGCGGGCGATCTGCTCGGGCGAGGCGGCGTCGGCCAGGGTGTCCATCTCGCGCGACTTCGACATGTCCCAGTTCTGGCAGAAGCGGCACGCCAGGTTGCACCCGGCGGTGCCGAAGGACAGCACGCCCGAGCCGGGCAGGAAGTGGTTGAGGGGCTTCTTCTCGATCGGGTCGACGCAGAAGCCCGACGAGCGCCCGTAGGTGGTGAGCACGATCTCGCCGCCGTGGGCCATCCGGACGAAGCACAGCCCGCGCTGGCCGTCCTTCAGCTTGCACAGCCGGGGGCACAGCTCGCACACCACCCGCTCCTCGTCGAGCCGCCGCCAGTAGCGGGTCGGGTGGAGGTCGAGCCGGTCGAGGCGTCGGTCGCCAACACGTTCCTCCCTGCGTCAAAGGTCGGTCGGCCGGGAGCCGCTGTCAATGGCGGGCCCGCGTGCCAGGGCTCGCGCGCCGGCAGCAGCGTGCCCCGGACCTCGCCGAAGCCGACCCGGACGCCGTCCGCCTCGCAGTGGCCGCGCATGATGACGGTGTCGCCGTCGGCGAGGAAGCTCCTGGTCTCGCCCGAAGGGAGCGCCAGCGGCTCGGCGCCGCGCCAGGCCAGCTCGAGGAGCGAGCCCCGCTCCTGCCGCCCGGACCCGCTGATCGTGCCCGAGGCCAGCAGGTCGCCGGGCCTGCAGGTTGCAGCCGTTGACGGTGTGGTGGGCGAGCTGCTGGCAGATGTTCCAGTACAGGGAGGCGAAGTTGCCGGTCGCGATCCGCGACCGGCTCGGCCATCGCCGCGCTCTGCAGCAGCACCTCGAGTGCAGATGTCGAAGGCCCAGCCGCCCGGGCTCGCGAGGTACGGCAGCGGCGCCGGATCGTCCTGGGCGGGGCCGGCGCAGCGGAACGGCTCGAGGGCGTCGAGGGTGACGACCCAGGGCGAGATCGAGGTCGCGAAGTTCTTGCCCAGGAACGGCCCGAGCGGCACGTACTCCCACTGCTGGATGTCGCGGGCCGACCAGTCGTTGACCAGCACCAGGCCGAAGATGTGCTCGGCGGCCCGATCGATCGGGACGGGCGTCCCCAGCTCGTTGCCCGGCCCGATGAGGAAGCCCATCTCCAGCTCGAAGTCCATCTGCGGCTGGGGCCGAACTGCGGCCGGTCGGCGCCTTCCGGCAGGTACTGGCCGCACGGCCGGCGGACGTCAGTGCCGCTGACCACGATCGAGCTCGAGCGGCCGTGGTAGCCGACCGGCAGGTGCAGCCAGTTCGGCTGCAGGGCGTTGTCCGGACCGCGGAACATGGTGCCGACGTTGGTGGCGTGCTCGCGGGAGGAGTAGAAGTCGGTGTAGTCGCCGATCCGCGCCGGCAGCAGCATCTGTACTGACGCCGCGGGGAGCAGGGCCGCGTCGCGCAGCCCGGCGTCGTCGCGCAGCGTCGGCTCGTCCGCCCGGAGCAGCTCGCCGATCCGCTGCCGGGCCTCCCGCCAGGCCGGCCGGCCCATCGAGAGGAAGGCGTTGAGGGTCGGCTCGTGAAAGACGTACGTGTCGCGCATCTCCGGGCCGCGGAACAGCCCCCGCTCGACGAGCACCGACAGGTCGAGGACCTGCTCGCCGATCGCCACGCCGACCCTCGGTCGTGTGAGCGCGCGTGGCCGGAAGACCCCGAAGGGCAGGTTGTGGATCCCGAAGTCGCAGCCGGTCGGGACCTCGACGAACGAGCGCAGAGTGCTGTCGATCGGTGCCATCCTCAGTGCCTTTCCTTCAGCGCTGCCAACGGGATCAGCTCCGCGCCGGTTCGCCAGCCTCGAGCAGGCCGAGCGTGCGGAGAGCGTCGCGCGGCTCCGAGAAGCTGCAGGAGCCGAAGGAGGTGACGGCGACGCGACGGGCGGCGGCGATGCCGCCGAGCCCGGCTGCACGCTCCCGCCAGCTCAGGCCGGCCTCGTGGAAACGAAACGCCGCCGGCTCTCGCTCCTCGATCATCGCGAGCAGCTCCTCCTCGGACAGGCCATGGCAATGCCCGAGCACGCCGGCGACGAACAGGTTCAGGAAGCCGTGCGCCGTGGTGTCGAGGCCGGCATCGAAGTGGCGCACGGGCTGGTGGAGGCCCTGGGTGGCCTTGAGCGGGATCCCCGAACGCTGGCAGGCCGCGAGGGCCGCGGCCACCGCCAGCGGCGACGGGACAGCCGGCGCGTCGAGGCCGCCGCAGCGGATCTTGAGCCCGACGGCGCCGCCAGCAGCGGCGGCGGCGAGCGCGTCGATGGCCCGGCGCAGCCGTTCCGCCCAGCCCTCGAGCAGTGATGCCTCGAAGAAGGGGACGGCCCCAGGAGCTCGAGTGCGGATCGCCTCGAGGGACTGCTCGACCGCGGCTGCGACCTGGTCCGGATCGTCCGGCAGCCGCAGCTCCAGCTGATCGACGACGGCCTGCCCGGCGTGCCGGTTGGCAAAGGAGAGGATGTCGGCGAGGTCCCTCGACAGCTCAGTGGCGCGAGCGAGCACGGCGAGCCGGATCGGCGGCTGCCCCTCGCGACCCTCGCCGAGCAACGGCGCCAGCTCCCCGAGGCGCGCCGCCGGCACCACGAGCCGCGCCAGCAGCCATCCGTCGCCGCCCGCCGCGTGCCGGCGATAGCGGAGGACGGTCTCCGGCATCTCCAACTGCGCCGGGGGAAACAGCCCGGCGTAGTCGATGGTCCCGGTCAGCAGCGCGCGCACGCTCGGCAGCACGGTTGGAGGCTCCGCCCGGAGGCTGAAAGCGGGCTCATGGTAGCACCGCCGTCACCCTGGGCCGCGCGGCTACTCGATGTAGCCGAGGGCCGCCAGCTGCTCGATGATCGCCTCGTCGACGGCGGACGCCGTGCCCTCACCGTCGCGCGGCTCTCCCCAGGTCGGGATGGTGTGCAGCGGGTGGTGGCGGCGGAAGCCGCCGCGGAACAGCTCGACCCGCGCCGCTCCGTCGAAGGACTCGGCGGTCGGCAAGGCCATCGCGTAGAGGATGGTGGGAGCCACGTCGAGCACCGTCATGCCGGGCGCCGTTGCCCCGGGCTCGATCACCGGCCCGTCGGCGAAGAGCACCCCCGCGGTTGTCCGGCCGTGGGTGCCCGACAGCCGGGAGATCTGGGGGGGAGCCCCCGGGAGCGGGCGGCCGTCAGCCAGCAGCGGCGCTTCGACGCCCTCCGCGAGCACTTCGACCACCAGGTCGGCGCCGGCGCGGCGCTCCTTGGCCGTGGGCTCGCGCAGCCGGAAGGCGGGCGATCCGCCGGCCCAGCTGACCCGGCGGAGGGCGGCCTCGAGCCGGGAGCGCACGGCGGCGATCTCGGGCGCGTCCACGGTCCCGCCCGGCTCCCGGCCGGCGAGGCAGTAGCGGAGCTTCTTGGCCATCAGGTGGCTCGGCGAGGCGTAGGTGTAGACGAGCGACCGCGCCATGTCGACGCCGCCTGAGCCGCGCTCGAGCAGGCCGAGCTGCGCGAGGACCGCGTCGAGGTCGAGCAGCACGCGCATCTCCTCGCGCTCCATCGAGTGGAAGCCGTGGTCGGAGAGCACGACCACCGTTGCGTCGGGACCGACCGCCTCGCGCAGCGCCCCGACCGCCTCGTCGGCGGCGTCGTAGGCGGCCGCGATCCGCTCGCGCCCGGCCGCGATCTCGGCCGGGTCGAGCTCGCCGAACGCGTCAGGCTCGAGGTACTTCCAGTCGAAGTGGCAGGTGATGTCGATGCTGCGCAGGTAGACCAGCACGAGGTCGAAGCCCTCTCGGCACAGCTCGCCCGCGGTCGCGACCATGACCTGGTCCTGAATTCGGGTCGCTTCGTTGCCGCCGAAGCGGCCGGGCGCGGCGCGGGCCGCCGCTTCGATCGCGAGGAAACGGTCCAGGAACTGCGCCGGCGCCACCCGGCGGTCGAGCGGCGACAGCGCACGGTCGGACACGACCACCCCGTCGATGTCCTCGGCCGGCCAGGTGGCCCACCAGCCGATCACTGCGCTGCGGCGTCCGGCGGCTGTGGCCATATTCCAGAGCGCCGGCACTCGCCGCAGGGTCGACGAGGTGGGCTGGTCGCCTGCGGTCGTGGGCACCGCGAAGTCGGTGATGCCGTGGGTCTCGGGGCGGACGCCAGTGGCGATCGAGGTCCAGATCACCGGCGAGGCGTGGTGGATGGTCTCGAGGCGGAGGGCCACGCCGCGATCGGCCATGCGGCGCAGGTTCGGCAACCGGCCGTCGGTCCACAGCCGCTCGATGACCGTCCACTCGGCGCCATCAACGCCGACCACCAGGACCGGCGGCGGACCGGCGCGTCCGCCGCCGCAGGCCGTAGCAAGAGCGGCGAGGATCGCACAGATGCAGCCCCACGCGAGCGGCGATCGCGTCATGGATCGTGGACGTTCACCGGCTGACGCGGATCTCGGCGATCAGGCTGCGCTCCACCGGGTAGCTGAGGGCGCCGCCGCCGACGCGCTGGGTGACGCGCAGCGCGTCGCCCTCGATCCTCTCCAGGGTCACGTGGAGCACCGATCCGTCCCGCATCCTGAGCTCGACCAGCTCGCCCACGTAGGCCGCGAGGCCGGCGGGGTCGGCCAGCGGCCGCCAGTCGACCCGCTCGCCGAGCACGGCTCCCGCGGGCGTGGGCAGCGCGACGACCGCTGTCGGGGACTCGGCCGCCACCGGCTCGCCGATGGTCTCGACGACGCCGCTCGTTGGGGGCACCGCCTCGGCAACCGAGGGGGCCGCCTCCTCCTCTGGCGGAACCGCGATTGGCTCCACGACCACAACCTCGGTCGGGCTCAGGTCGAAGGTATTGAATTCGGACAGTGCCGAGGTCGCAACCGAGCCGACGAGTGCAAACCACCCGATCCCGGAGGCTACGGTGCCCGCGACCAGGAGCAGGAACCCGGCCTTGGCCTCGCTCCAGTACTTGGCGAGGAAAACGACAAGCGGGATGATCAGCCAGGACAGGAAGAGGATGGTGAGTCCCCAGCCGATGCTCTTCTTGAAACCGAGCACCAGCAGCATGACCCAGCCACCGAGGGCCAAGATTCCGCCGATCGCGAGCAGCAAGTAGGCGCCAGTGATCACGGTCGAGCCTCCATGTGGTCCCTCGTGTCGGGCCGCATCCTCGGATCCTGTTCCGCCATTCCGCGGGGATCGCCGCTCACCCGACCCTTCGGGGGCTTGACTCGCGAGCCGACGCTTCGGAGCGAAGCGCCGTCGACGAGACACTCCTGCGGACCGTCGGGGCGAGGCAGGTTTTCCCTGCGCAGCCGGTGTCACAAGTTTACACAAGTCGAGACCTGCAACCAACAGGGCGTCGGACGAGTATTCTGGACCGCGGATCCCGCGTTTCACGGGTGAAGCGAGGACGAGGGGGGCCGATGATCAGGAGACCGCAGCTGCTGCTCGCCGCCGCCATGATGCTGACTGCGCCCGCGCTGACCGCCGACGGTCCGCCGCGCCCCGCGGCCGACGAAGGGGGCGGCGTGCCTCCAGCCTCCACAGAGCGGCTCGACCAGCCGCCGGTTCCCGAGCCCGAGGCCGCCGCGAAGCTCAGCCAGCCGGTGTGGGTCGAGCGCAACGGCTTCGTCAGCGTCCAGGTCAACGTCGCGCCCGACGGGAGCAACGTCGTTGGCGACGCGGCCAACGAGCCCTCGATCGCGGTCGACCCCAACGCACCGCTGCGGATGGCGATCGGCTGGCGGCAGTTCGACAGCGTCGCCTCGAACTTCCGCGAGGCGGGCTGGAGCTGGAGCGCCGACGGCGGGCGCAGCTGGGCCGAGCGGGGCACGCTCGACAACGGGGTCTTCCGCTCCGACCCGGTCCTCGCCTCCGACGCCGAGGGACGCTTCTACTACTACAGCCTGGTGTCGCGGAGCGCGATTCTCTGCGACATGTTCGTTTCGGAGGACCGCGGCGAGAGCTGGTTCGGGCCGATCGAGGCCTACGGCGGCGACAAGGCGTGGTTCGCCATCGACCCGACCGGCGGGCCCGGGCACGGCAGCCTGTACCTGGCGTGGACCCAGGCCAGCAACGAGTTCGGAAACCGGACCTTCATCCGCAGCTTCGACCGTGGGCTCAGCTACACCGAGCCAGAGGCGACCCTGCCGACGCCCACCTGGGGGACCCTGGCGGTGGGCATCGAGGGCGAGCTCTACATCGCCGGCAATGCCAACTACGACCGCGATCGCTTCGTGATCAAGCGCGCCGTTCGACGCCGCCGATCCGGGGTCCCCGCCCGCCTTCGACACCTTCTTCGCCGACCTCGGCGGCGCCCAGGGATTCGGCGGCGACATCCCGGGCCCGACCCCGAACCCCGGCGGACTGCTCGGCCAGGTGTGGATCGTCGCCGACCACTCCGACGGTCCCAACCGGGGGAACCTCTACCTGGCGTCGTCCGTCAACCCGCCGGGCGCGGATCCGCAGGACGTTCACTTCGCGCGCTCGACCGATGGCGGCGAAACCTGGAGCGAGCCGGTGAGGATCCACGCCGACGACCGAAACGCGTGGCAGTGGTTCGCGACCATGTCGATCGCTCCCGACGGGCGGCTCGACGTGGTGTGGGTCGAGTCGCTCGACTCCGAAGCGCCGAACGTCGGCGAGCTCTACTACGCGCGCTCGTTCAACGGCGGCGTGAGCTGGACGCAGCCGGTCGCCGTGTCGCCGCCCTTCGACAGCTGGCTGGGATGGCCGCAGCAGGACAAGCTCGGCGACTACTACCACATGGTCTCCGACCTCGTCGGTGCGGATCTCGCGTACGCGGCCACCTTCAACGGCGAGCAGGACGTCTACTACCTGCGGATCGGCGACACCGACTGCAACGGCAACGGGGTCGCGGACGGCATCGACCTGCGCCTCGGGCTTGTCGACTGCAACGAGAACGGGCTGATCGACCGCTGCGAGATCGCGGCCGGCACCGCGGAGGACGGCGACGGCGACGGGGTGATCGATACCTGCCGGATCGCTCCCCGCCGCCCCGGTCGCCGTCTTTCTCCCTGAGCTCCCGCACCGGGGGGCCGGACGACCGGGGGTGCCTCCCCTGGGAGTTCGTGCCGCATTGGCCTTTTCGGCGGACCTGGTTGACCGAAGTCTCGTCAGGCGGCCGCTGCGGCACGAGCTCGTCAGGATGCGCGCAGCGCATCCCGTCGCCTCGAGGAGCGGGCGGGCAGAGGCCAACAACTGCGACCACGTGAGCAGCACGCTCAGGGGCCTATGCCCACACGCTCCTCGGGGCGACCACGTACTATCTCGGCCCGGTCCGGGAACTGTCGGTTGGACGGAGAGAATTCGTGACGCAGCGCACAGGGGGCCGCAGTCGATGAGCGAGCGTGAGCGCAAGGTGCTGGTGATCCCGGGCGACCGGACAGCCGAGACCGACCTGATGCGTCTCCTGCTGCCGTTGCTGGTGCCCTTCCGGTGCGGGGCCGAGCTCTCGACCGACGGCTACGGCGTGACCGCGGTCGTCGAGCACAGGCGCTTCGATCTGGTCGTGGTCGGCTTTCCGATCGAGGAGCCACCTCTGCCGGGGCTGCTGAAGTCGATGCGCTGGCAGCAGTCGGCCTGCCGGCGCACGCCGCTGATGGTGGTGTCGAGCCGCGACTCTAGGGACCGCGCCGACGAGTTCGTCAACCGCGGCGTCAACCGGGTCATCTCCCGCGACGCCACCGACTGGGAGATCGACAGCGCGCTCCGTGACCTGCTGGCTGTGGAGCCGAGGGTCCGCTACACGACACTGGTCAAGATCGAGCTGCCGCACGGGAGGCGGACCGAGTACACCATGGCCCAGCTCGACAATCTGTCGACGAGCGGCATGCTGATCCGGGGCCACGGCGACGTCGAGGTCGGCTCTCCGATGCCCTTCGAGATGCCGCTGTCCGGCGACCCGACGCCGATCCGGGGGCTCGCCGAGGTCGTGCGACCGACGACCCGCGAGCGGGAGGGGCTGGTCGGCTTCGCCGCCCGCTTCGTCCGGATCGACGGCGACGGCGCCGACCGGCTCGACCGCTTCGTCCGCCAACGCATCGTCGATCCCGGCAGCGGCCAGGTATAGTGGGCCTGCCGCTACCGCGGCCACGGGAGACCGGTGGGTCCGCTCGCCATCCTCTTCGACCTCGACGACACCCTGCTCGCCAACCCGATGGACACCTTCGTGCCCGCGTACTTCCGCGCGCTGACGGGGTTCATGGCCGGCGAGCTGCCGCCCCGCCTCCTTATCGATCAGCTGCTGCGCGCGACCCGCGCCATGGACGACAACGATGATCCGGTGCAAAGCAACGAGCAGGCCTTCGCTGAGGCCTTCTTCCCTGGCCTGGGCCGCAATCCGGGCGAGCTGAAGTCGCGCTTCGAGCGCTTCTACAGCGACGCCTTCCCCCAGCTGCGCAGTCTGACCGCGCCGGTGCCAGGCGCCGTCGAGGCCGTTCGCTGGGCGGCCGGCGGGGGCCGCCAGCTGGTGATCGCCACCAACCCACTCTTCCCGCGGTCGGCGATCCTGCAGCGCATGGACTGGGCGGGGCTGTCGATCGACGAGCTGGCGATCGATCTCGTGACGAGCTACGAGAACATGCACGCCACCAAGGCCCGTCCGGCGTACTACGCGGAGATCGCCGAGCGGCTGGGCCGGCGTCCCGACGAGTGTGTGATGGTGGGCGACAACTGGAGCTGGGACGTCGCCAACTCGGTGGCGGCGGGGATGGCGGCCTGGTGGATCGCTCCTCCGGACGCGACCGCGCCCGACCCGCAGCTTGAGATCCTCGGCAGGGGCCCCCTCGCGGAGTTCCTGGCCTTCGCCAGGAGGGAGTGGGGGTAGGGGGGTAGGGGGCAGGGGGCAGGGGGGGGTCTGAAACCCGCTTCCGCATCCGCGCCCGCTTCCGTGCCGTGTCCGAGGAGCCTGCCCTGAGCGAGCGGCGCAGCGCCGCCGCGAGTCGAAGGGTGCCCGTCTCCGTGCCCGCATCCGCGCCCGCGCCCGCTTCCGCTGTCCGACGAGGGGATTGGCGGCGCCACCGCCTGCCAGCTTCATTCGCGATCCGTGACCTGGTTTCGACGAGCACATCGCTTTTTCGGAAGCGGGCGCGGAAGCGGAAGCGGGAGTGGGGGACACGAGCACGCCGGCTCGTCGGAAGCGGAAGCGGGCGCGGAAGCGGAAGCGTTGAGGATGGCCACGTGGCAGCGCGGGGCCCGACCCCCCGCTTGACCCGAGCCCCCCGAACACGTGACACTCCCGGTATGAACGAGCTCATCCTGATCGTCGACGACGAAGAGAGCATCCTGGTCGCGCTCGCCAACATCCTGCGCGACGAGGGCTTCCGGACCATCGCAACGACCCGCGGTGAGGAGGCCTTGGAGTTGTTCCGGACGAAGCGGCCGGACGCGGTCTTCCTCGACATCTGGCTTCCCGACCGCGACGGGCTGGAGACGCTCCAGGCGCTGCGGGAGCTCGACCCCAGCGCGGCGGTGATCATGATGTCCGGCCACGGCACGTCGACGACCGCGGTCAAGGCCATCAAGATGGGCGCCCAGGACTACCTGGAGAAGCCGCTCTCGTACGATCTCACCATCGACGCCGTGCGCAGCGCTCTCGCGGCGCGGGCGGCCGCCGGCCGGCCCCAGGTGGCGGACGCCGGCGGAGAACGTCCGGCGCCGGTTCGCGAGCTCTCACCGCCCCTCGAGCTGCCCCTGCTGGAAACGACCGCGACCCCCCAACGGACGATCCGAACGAGCTCGGTGATGTACGGGCTCGGCCTCCACTCCGGCGGGCGGACCGGGATGGCGTTGCAGCCGCTGCCGCCGGACAGCGGCATCCACTTGCTGACCCTGCCCGGCGCCACGGTCATCCCGGCCCACATCCTCTCCGTCGCCGAGACCGACTACGCGACCACCCTCACCGGAGGGGGCGAGAACGTCCGCACGGTCGAGCATCTGCTGTCGGTGCTGCACGCCTACGGAGTGTGCAACCTGCTCGTCAAGGTGCACGGAGAGATCCCGGTCTTCGACGGCTCTGCGGTCGAGTTCTGCCGTCACCTCGACGAGATCGGCGTCGTCGACCAGGACGCGCCGCGCCGCGAGATCGTGATCGACCGCCGCTATGAGGTGGCGGACGGGCCCGAGAAGTCGATGGTCATCGAGCCGGGCGATGGATTCTCGGTGTCCTACCTGCTGCGCTATCCGCCTCCGATCGGCGAGCAGTTCTACGAGTTCACGCTGTCGACCCCGGAGATTTACCGTGAGGAGATCGCACCGGCGCGCACCTTCGGCTTCATGCGCGACCTGAAGATGATCAACGAGCTCGGCCTGGGTTCCGGTGGGCGCCTCGACAACTTCATCCTGGTCGGCGAGGAGGAGGTGGTCAACACCGCGCTCCGCTTCCCCGACGAGTTCGTGCGCCACAAGATCCTCGACATCATCGGTGACCTCTACCTGCTCGGCTACCCGATCCGGGGGCGGGTGACGGCGCGGCTGACCGGCCATCGTGACAACATCGCGATCCAGCGCATGATCCTCGCCGCCGCGAGCCCGTCAGCCGCGTCGCCGGAGTAGGACGACCCTGGAGGCGCCGCCAGCGAGGTCCCGCTCCACCCGCAGCCATTCCGGGAGCCCACCTTCGACGTCTGCCCGCGCCGGGCACTCCAGGCAGGCGGTGGCGTCGGGCTCGAGGACCCCCTCGGAGAAGGCGGCGACGAGGGCCTCCAGGCCCTCCTGCCACGACTCGAAGGGGGGATCGGCCCACGCGAGCGAGAAGCGCTCGCCGCTCGAGGCGAGCTCTGCAAGTGCCCGCCGCGCCGACCGGTGGAGGACGCGGGCCCGGCCGGACGGCCCGCACAGCGCATCGCGGTTGGCCTCGACGAGGCGCGCCGTGCTGCGGTCGCGCTCGACGAACACCGCGGTGGCGGCCCCGCGGGACAGGGCCTCGAGACCGACCGCGCCGGTCCCTGCAAACAGATCGAGCACTGCGGCGCCTTCGACCCGATCGCGAAGCACCGCGAAGGCGCGCTCACGCATTGCGTCCGGCGTCGGCCGCAGGCGCAGAGTGCGGCCGGGGCCCTTGAGCCGTCGCGAGCGCCACTCGCCGCCGGTGATTCTCATCTCGATGCTGAGCTCGTGACGAGCTCGACGACGACGTTGCGGATCTCGTGCGCCGGCACGAGCTCGTTGATGTAGGTCTCGCGGTGCTCGAGCAGCACGGCGCCGTCGTCACGGACCTCGACCACCTCCGCGAGCGGCCCGCCCCGCAGCCGCACCACGTCGCCGACCCGAGGTTGCCAGTCGGCGACGCCGGGCCCGGATGGCAGGCTGTCGAGCACCTGCTGCTCGAGGTCGTCGAGGATGGCGATGAGCCGGGTCGCCGCCAGGCTGTAGACGGACATCGACGAGTAGCTGAACTGGATGGGTCCCCCGGTGGCGACGTGGATGGTCACGACTCCGCGACCTCGGGAGCTGCCGGCGGTCGGCAGCTCATCGGCCACGGCGAGCTCGGAGGCGTCGCGCTGGATCGCGGCCAGATAGGCGGAGAACTGGTCCGGGGGGAGGGTGAGCTGCCGGAACAGGATCCGCTCGCCGCCGCGGCGAGCGGAGACCACCAGCACGCTGTTCGAGAACAAGGTGGTCCGGACCTCCCGGTCGCGGGTGGTGAGGACGCGCTCGAGCACCGGCGTCGGAGCCGCGAGCTCGCCGGCCGGCGCCCCGGCCGCGGCGGCCAGCATCCCGAGCGCGATGACTGCGGCCGCCGCCGTCCTCGTCGCGTTGCTCATCGCCCGGCCCTCGTCCCGGCGGCCTGGCGGGCGGCCGTGGCCGCGAGCTCGAGCGCCTCGGAGGCGCCGATCTCGCCGTCGACCACGGCGTCGCGGGCGCGCCGGATCGCGGCGCCGATGTGGGGCCCGGGCGGAATCCCGAGCTCGAGGAGCTCGGCGCCGTTGACCGGCGGCTGCAGGCGCACCGCCGTCTCGATCGCGTCGGCGAGCCGGCGCCGCGCGGCGAGGTCGACGTCGGCCATGGCGAGCAGGAGGACTTCCGGCGGCTGGCCCTCGACCCGGGCGAGCCGCTGCGAGGGCGCCAGCGACGAGTCGCTGGCAACGAGGCGGAGCTCCTCGACGCCACCCGGCAGCGCCGCCATCCGCCGCCGGAGCTCGCCGGCCAGCTGCAGCCGCTCGTTGAGGCGGAGCTCGGCCCCGGCCGGGGCGCGCAGCACGAGCGCGCCCAGGAACAGGAACCACGACTCGGGCGGCGGCCCGAGGCGCTCGAGCTGGTGCCACGCGAGCTGGCCCTCCACCTCGAGCAGGTACGAGCGCAGCTCCTCGCTCCAGTGCAGGTCCGGGACGATCACCTGGAGCAGGCCGAGCTCGGCGAGCAGCGACAGCGACGGGGTCGGGTGGGTCTGCTCGAGCAGGTACTCGAGCTCGCGCCGCAGCCGCTGACCCGACAGGCGATCGAAGACCCGCTCGCGGACCGCGGTCGCAATCAGGTTCCGGGTGTCGGGAGCGACCGCGAAGCCGAGGCGCCGCGCGTAGCGGACGGCACGAATGGCGCGGGTCGGGTCGTCGATGAACGAGAGCGAGTGCAGGACTCGGATCTCCTTGCGTTGGATGTCCTTGCGCCCGCCGAAGAAATCGACCAGCTCGCCGTGGCGCTCGCCGGCGAGGGCCACCGCGAGGGCGTTGATCGTGAAGTCCCGGCGGTACAGGTCCTGGCGGATCAGCGAGGTCTCGACCTCGGGCAGCGCTGCCGGGGTGCGGTAGAACTCGGTGCGCGCCGAGGCGACGTCCACGCGGTGGCCGTCCGGCAGGGTCACGACAGCGGTCAGGAAGGGCGCGTGCGGGTGCGAGCGACCGCCGAGCGCCGCGGCCAGCGCCTCGGCGAACAGGATGCCCTCGCCCTCGACCACCAGGTCGACGTCCTCGTTCGGGCGGCCGAGCAGCAGGTCCCGGACCATGCCGCCGACCAGGAAGGCGGGGCTGCCCAGCTCGTCCGCCACCCGCCGGGCCGCCGCGAGAAGGTCCTGCACCCAGGGCGGCGCGAGCTCGCGCAGCAGCCTGGTCACCGGCTGGGTGATCGGTCGCACCCCGGCGATGCGGTGGTCGAGGGCGGCCCCCGTGGCGTGCTGGCGCTCGAACATCCGCCGGAACAGCTCCATCCGGGTGACGATGCCGGCCGGCCGTCCCTCGTCCTCGACGACCACGAATCGGTACGAGCGCTCGAGGAAAAGGTCGCGCAGCTCGGCCAGCGGAAGTGCGCGCGGCGACCACGGGCAGGTCGGGCTGCATCACCGATTGGACCGGCCGCTCGGCCATGCCATGGCTGAGCGCGCGGTCGAGGATCTGGCGGGTCACCATCCCGACCAGGCGATCGGCGTGCGGGTCGTGGACCGGCAGGGCGTTGACCCGCAGCTGGTTGATCCGGCGCTTGGTCTCGGCGACGGTGGCGTCGAGCTCGATGGTGAAGATCCGGCGGGCCGCGATGTCGATCGCGGCCGACGGCGGCGGCATCTCCTCGTCGAGGACCCGCAGCAGCTCCTCGCGGATCTCCACCGGCATGCGGCCGGCGACGCGCGCCGAGGCCGCGGTGGGGTGCCCGCCGCCTCCGAAGCGCTGCGCCACCCGTCCGGCGTGGAGACCGCTCATCCGGGACCGGATGATCAGGTTGCAATGCGGCGGCCGGACCAGCATCACCACTCCGACCGGGATCTCGAAGGTCTCCACCCAGCGGTGGACCACGTAGGCTGCCTCTTCGTGGTAGCGGTCGACCTCGACCATCGACAGCTGGACCGGCGTGTCGCGGACGAGGATCTCCTCACAGCCCTCGACGATCCGGTTGAGCAGCTCGAGCTGATCGGGCTGCAGGGCTTTCATCACCCAGCGGCGAACCCAGTCCAGAGATCCGCCCTGCTCGAGCAGCCAGGCCACGATCCGCAGGTCGGTCGGGGAGGTCTCCCGGTAGGACAGGCCGCCGGTGTCCTCGTAGATGCCCATCAGGAGCAGCGACGCCTCCTCGGAGGACGGCGGCAGCTCGCGCTCCCGCATCAGCTGCGCCACGATCGTGCAGGTGGCCCCGACCGGCCGCGAGATGACCTCGCTGGCGCCGAGCAGATCCTCCTCGGTGACGTGGTGGTCGATCAGGGTGATCGGGCAGCGGTCGCGCGCGATCAGCTGCCAGACCTCGCCCAGGCGGGCCGGATTGCGGGTGTCGGTCACCACGACGTGGTCGAAGGTCTCGCGGCGTGCCTGGCGCAGCTTGAGCTCGGGGAAGGAGAACCTGGTGTCCTCCATGAAGCGCCGGACCGCCACCTCCTGCGAGCCCGGGAACAGCACCTGGTGGTCAGGATAGAGGCGCACCGAGCAGACCGCCGCCGCGAACGCGTCGAAGTCGGCGGAGAGGTGGGTGGTGATCGCCTTCACGAACCCATTGTATGGGAGGTCGTGGGTCCGAGCCTGCGGAGGGTGCCGTCCGTGCCCGAGCCCGCTTCCGCTTCCACGTCCGCTTCCGGGCTGGGGTGGCGGGGGTGGGGGATCAGGGTCCGCTTCCGCGCGCCGCTTCCACGCCCGCTTCCGGGCTGGGGTGGCGGGGGTGGGGGGTCAGTGCCCGCTTCCGCTTCCGTGCCCGCTTCCGGCATCGGAGTGACACGAACAGCGCCGCGTCCTTCCTCCTCCGCGCCGGGAGCGCACGCTCTGCGCTGATTCAGGGGCCGCCATCGGGCTCGGGCTCGGGCGCGGAAGCGGGCGCGGGTCCCGGTCCCTAACCCCTCTCTAGGGCACCGTGACCGACCACGCGCTGGTGTCGCCGGACTCGAAGCCGTCGCTGAGCAGCGCAGCTCGCCGAGCCGCCGCCGCCGGCGCGCACCAGGATGTCGTCGACGTGCCAGCCGTCGAAGGTGAGGGAGCCGTCGGTCTCCAGCCGGAAGCGGATCCGCGCCGTGGCCACGCCGTCGAGCTGCGGCAGCTCGATCGTCGCTGTCTCCCAGATGGTGTGGTTCTCGCCGTTGTAGCTCGCCACCGCCTCCCAGCTCGTGCCGCCGTCGGCCGACACCTCGACGTAGCCGAAGTCGTAGCCGTCCTCGAGGTCGTAGATGTGGTCGAACTCGAGGGTCGCGCCCGGTCATCCCGGTGAGGTCGAGGACCGGCGAGGTCAGCGAGACGTTGCGGTAGTCGGAGTAGTTGGCGCCCGGGCTGTCGGTCCAGGAGTGGGTCGGGCTCGACGACGCCTCGGTGGTGATCGCCCACGGCGACTGCGCGGTCCAGCCGATGTTGCCGGCCTCGACGTCGTCGAAGAAGACCTGCTGTAGGGCGGCGAGGAAGAAGTCGAGCGGAGTGATCGCTCCCGATGGTCAGCAGAGATGTCCTGCGCGGTGTACGGCGCGTGGCCGTCGGCCACCGCCGTCACGTCGTAGGTCCCGGGCGGCAGCATGAGCTCGTAGCTGCCGTCGCCGGGATCGGTGGCGGTCGAGAAGGCGCCGGCGGTGACGGTCGCGGCCAGCGGCTGGCCGTCCTCGGCGCTGCGCACGTCTGCCCGCGATGCGCGGCGCGGTGGCCGGATCGAGGACCCAGAAGAAGGCGGCGCTGGTCGCGCCCCACGCCCCGGACGCGTCGCGCCCGGGACGAACAGGGTGTGGCGGCCGGTGGCCAGGCCGGTCGTGTCGACGTCGACGGTGGCCCACTCCTCGGTCGGGCTGTTGAAGCTGCCGTCGGCGGGCTGCATCGCGATCGCGACCGGCGCCGGCCTGCCACGGCGGGGCATCGAGGAAGACCTCGGCCTCGGCGATGTTCTGGATCGGCTCGCTGCCGTTGGTCTTGTTGAAGCGACTGTCGTCGACGCGGCGCCGCAGCCTCGACCGGCTCGCCGGGCGCGACGACGGTGATGCCGCCGAGGGAGACCTCGAGGTCACGTCCGGACCGCCCGGCGTCAGGTAGGGCGTGCGGGCGACCTTGGCCGCGTAGCGCAGCGACTCCAGGTTGTCGGGCAGGATGGTCGCCTCGAAGCGAGCCGCAGTCCTGGAAGAAGTCGGTCGCCCAGCTCGAAGGTGTAGGCGGCTACGCCGAGGTCGCCGTACGCGAAGTCGACGGTGGTGCCGTCGGTGGGGTAGAGGCCGATCGACTGCTGCGGAGTGTAGCCGTTGAAGTAGGCGAGGCGGCGGCCGAGCGTCTGCAGCGCGGCGTCGTTGGCAGGCTGCGGTCGAGGTGTAGCCCCACGGCCACAGCACGAGCTCGCTGTAGCTGTGGATGTCGAGGTAGACGCCGGTCGCGTCGGCCGGCGCCGCGGTCGGCCGGATCGGGGTCCCGCTGGTCCGGGAAGATCGCACGGGCATAGGCCTGCGACCGCCTGCGTCTCGGGCTCCGAGGCCGCCGTCGCCCCGCGGTAGGTCTCGTCGCATGGGTCGCCGCTCGAGCCGCCGCAGCAGCCCCACTGGAACTCGAAGTTGCGGTTGAGGTCGGCGCCCCGCGAGTCCGAGGTCGACCCGCAGTAGTTCTCGTTGGTGTTCTTGCGCCAGTACTCGCCGGTCTCGGCGTGCTTGCGGCCGTCCGGGTTGGTGTAGAGCAGGAGGTGGATCTCGTGCTCGTCGAGCAGCCAGGTGGCGTCGGCGTCCGTGCCGTAGCCCGCGAGCAGCTGCTCGGCGAAGCGCAGCATCAGCTCGGCGGTGGTGTACTCGCGGGCGTGGATCGCGGAGGTGACGAGCAGGCGCGGCTTGCCGTGGGGCGGATCGGTTCCGGTGGGTGTCCCCGGCACCGCGCTGTTGGTCAGCTTGAGGACCATCATGTCGTAGCCGGGCAGGCCACCGGCCGTGGCCTTCTCCCAGGAGTCGCCGATGTCGACCAACTGGGCGAGCTCCGGGTGGGCCGCGGCGAGGGCCTGGGCGTCGGCGAAGGTCTCCTCGACGGTGCGGTAGCACGGGTAGCCCGGGATGCCCTCGGTCTGGCCCTCCAGTCGCTTGGGCGGGGTGCACAGCTCGGCGGGTCAGTGTCCTCGTCGATCTCGAGGGAGAGACCGGCGGCCATCAGCCGAGCGAAGCCGTCGGCGTCGACCCCGACCACCATGAAGCCCTGGTCGTAGCGCACCTCCCACGGCTCGGTCCACGCCGCCACCGCCGCCACCTGCGAGCGGTCGGAGAACCACGCCCGGACCACGGTCGGGCACTCGTCGGCCGCCGCTGCCGCCAGCGGGGCCCCGATCGCGCCGAGGATTGCCAGGGAGAGTGTCAGAACTCGCATCGAGTCGCCTCCAGTTCGGGCCGCGCCGGCGCAGGGCGCCGGCTGTTTGAGGGTACGGTGCCCGTGGAGTTTTCGCAAGTTTGCCGCCCGCCGCCGCTGCTGGCGGCCGGCGGTTCGTTGACACCGTTGCGGCCAGCGCCGTAGGCTGCGGCGAGGGAGGCCGCGGCGATGAGTGGTGCAGCGATCCCGGCAGGTGCGAGCTCACGGGTCGATCGCGGGCGGAGCGCGGCGCGGGAGCCGGAGCGCGGGGCGTGGCTGGCTGTGGTCGCCATGCTCGCCCTGGCGGTCCCGGCGCTCGCCGCCGACGATGCCACTCGAGACGCAGTCGCCGAGCTGCCGCATCTCGTCGACGAGGTGCGCGCCGCGTGGGGCGTCCCCGGGGTCGCGGTCGCCGTCGTCCAGGACGGCCGGGTGGTGTACGCGGGAGGTGTTGGCCGGCGCGACCTGGAGGCGGGCGGCGAGGTCACCAGCCGAACCGTGTTTTCGGTGGGATCGGCCACCAAGGCGTTCACGGCGGCCGCCGTCGGGATGCTCGTCGACGAGGGCGCGGTGAAGCTCGACCAGCCGGTGCGCGCGTACCTCCCCGAGCTGGAGCTCTTCGACGACGACGTTGCCCGCCGGCTGACGATGCGTGACCTCCTCGCCCACCGTTCGGGTCTCGACCGTCACGACGCGGTGTGGTACCGGAGCGAGCTCGACCGCTCCGAGCTGATGGAGCGCCTGCGCTACCTGCGACCGGGCGTCGGGCTGCGCGAGCGCTTCCTCTACAACAACCTGATGTACATGGTTGCCGGGCGGGCGATCGAGCGGGTGACCGGCGGCACGTGGGAGGATTTCGTCAAGCGGCGGATCTTCGAGCCGGTGGGCATGTCCAGGAGCAGCTTCGGCTCACCGCCGGCCGGCGAGCTGGACCTCGCGATGCCCCACGCGGTCAGCCGTGACGGGGCCGTGATCGCAGTGCCCCGCTACACCGGCTGGGCAATCGGTCCGGCCCTCTCGATCTGCTCGACCGCCGACGACATGGCTCGCTGGCTCCAGCTGCTGCAGGGCCTCGGCGTGATCGGCGGCCGCCGCTTGCTGGCCGAGACGACGGTCCTGGAGATGTTCACACCGCAGATGGCGGTGTCATCCCTCGGCCCCCGGGAGCTGCCGATCAGCAGCTACGGGCTCGGCTGGTTCGTCGAGAGCTATCGCGGCCGCCTGATGGTGTCGCATGCGGGGTCGATCGACGGTTTCTACTCGATCGTGGTGCTGCTGCCGACCGACGGCCTCGGCGTGGTGGTGCTCACGAACGCCTCGCAGCACCGCGTGCCCGAGGTGGTCTCGCGGTGGGTCGTTGACCGGTTCCTGGGGCTGTCCGAGATCAACTGGAACGCGCGGCTCCGCGCCCAGGACGAACGACAGCGCGAGGAGAAGAGGGCAGCCGAGCTGGCGCGCGAGACGCAGCGCCGGACCGGTACCTCGCCCAGCCTGCCGCTGCCAACGCTCGCCGGCCGCTACCGGCACCCTGCATACGGCGACATGCTCATCGTCGAGAGCGAGGGCAGCCTGGTCGCCACCTTCCACGGCATGACGGGCCCTCTCGAGCACTTTCAGGACAACGTCTTCCTCTTCAAGGTGCAGGGCTGGGGATTGCGGGAGGAGTTCGTCGTGCGCTTCCAGTACGCCTCCGACGGCTCGGTATCCTCGCTGCTGTCGACGCTCCAGGATGGCCTGCCGCCCGAGGTCTTCCTGCGCCTCTCAAGCGGCATCTAGCCCGAATATCTCACCAACTTTCTACTGCGGCCAGCGATGTACCGCACTCAGCGGTGCTGTCTCGCCTCGGGGTGCTCGGCGTCGCGCCACGCTCTCCACGCCCCGGGTCGACCCACTGCGCACAGACCTCGCCGCCCTCTCCCGCCCGCGGCGGGTCGCCTGCCGCGCCCCCGGCGTCAGAATCCTCACGCTCTTGACGTTTTTCCAAAGATTTGATTGAATGTTCAACTAAGAAGACGCATGGCTCGGAACACACGTGATCGGATTCTCGAGTCGGCGAGCCGGTTGTTCAGCGAACGAGGCTTCGATGGGACGTCGGTCGCCGAGGTCCTGGCCGCTTCCGGGGTCAGGAGCGGCAGCCTCTATCACTTCTTCCCGAGCAAGGAGGCGCTTGCCGAGGCCGTGCTGGCCCGGTGCGGCGATCGCCTGAGGGAGAGTCTGCTCGACCCGGCCGAGGCGGCTGCTGCTGACCCGGTCGAACGCGTGTTTGCCCTCGTCGAGCTGTGGCGCCGTGGGCTGGAGTCGGGATCACCCGGTGCGGCCGATCCAACTGGCCTGCTGGCGGCCGAGCTGGCCGCGCGGCGGCCGGCGATCGGGCGACTCGCCGTGGGCTACGGCGCTCGGTTCACAGCGCGGGTTCGCGGCTGGTTGGATGCGGCCGGACCGCGCCTCCCGGCCGGGCTGGACCGAGACGAGCTCGCGAGCTTCGTGCTGACCGTGCTGGAGGGGGCCACGATGCAGAGCAGGGCGGCAGCTTCGCTCGATCCCTTCGATCGAGCCGTCCGTCAGCTCCGTGTCCTGTTCTCGCTGCTCGAGGGCGAGGTTCGGGGCCGGCGGGTGCCGGTCACCCGGGAGGCCGCCGCCGCCCCAGCGCCGGAGCGCACGGCCGGCGACCCGGCGGGCTGGCGGTCGTGGTAAGCGGGGCGCCGGGCTTCTGGTCCGCTCTTCCCCCCGCTTCCGCTTCCGCGCCCGCTTCCGGGAAGGATGAGGATCTGGGGGCTAGGATCTCGACCCCTCCGCCCACTTCCCTTCCGCTTCCGAGTCCGCTTCCGAATGCACCCGCGCTCGACGATGTCACGACCGCGGGATGCGCCGCTTGCACTTTCGGTGAACCGCGGCACAGGTCGGCTCGTCGCATCGGGCGCGGAAGCGGAAGCGGGCTGCGGAAGCGGGGGAAAAAGGCGGCCCGGGCGTTCACCCGGGCCGTGTTGAAATTCGCGCAGCGAATTTCGATTAGTACATGTCCATGTCGCCGCCGCCCATGCCGCCGCCTGGGCCGCCCATCTTCTCCTTCTTCTCGGGGATCTCGCACACCAGCGCTTCGGTGGTGAGCAGAAGCCCGGCGATGGAGGAGGCATTGAGCAGAGCGTTGCGGGTCACCTTGGCCGGGTCGATGATGCCGGCCTTGACGAGGTCGGTGATCTCGCCCTTGGCCGCATCGTAGCCGATGGCGCCCTTCTTGGCGCGGATCTCGCGGACGATCACCGCGGCCTCTTCGACACCGGTGTTGAGGATGATCTGACGGGTCGGCTCCTCGAGCGCCCGAATCAGGATCCTGGCGCCGGTCTGGACGTCGCCCTCGAGGTCCTTGGTCATCTTCTCGACCTGGTCCATGGCGCGCAGCAGCGCGACGCCGCCGCCGGGCACGATGCCCTCCTCGACCGCCGCCTTGGTGGCGTGCAGCGCGTCCTCGACCCGGGCCTTCTTCTCCTTCATCTCGGTCTCGGTGGCGGCGCCGACCTTGATCTGGGCCACGCCGCCGACCAGCTTCGCGAGCCGCTCCTGCAGCTTCTCGCGGTCGTAGTCCGAGGTGGTGTCCTCGATCTGCCTCTTGATCTGCTGGACCCGGCCGAGCACCGCCTCGTGCTTCTTCTTGTCGTCGTCGTCGACCACGATCGTGGTGTCGTCCTTGTTGATGACGATCTTCTTGGCCGACCCGAGGTCCTCCCACTGCACGTTCTCGAGCTTGATGCCGAGGTCCTCGGAGATCAGCTTGCCGCCGGACAGGACCGCGATGTCCTCGAGCATGGCCTTGCGCCGGTCACCGAAGCCGGGCGCCTTGACCGCAGCCACCGACAGGGTGCCGCGCAGCTTGTTGACCACCAGGGTCGCGAGCGCCTCGCCCTCGACGTCCTCGGCAATGATCAGCAGCGGCCGGCCCTGCTGGGCGATCTTCTCGAGGATCGGAAGCAGGTCCTTCATGTTGGAGATCTTCTTCTCGAAGATCAGGATCTTGGCGTCCTCGAGCACCGCCTCCATGCGCTCCGGATCGGTCACGAAGTAGGGCGACAGGTAGCCGCGGTCGAACTGCATGCCCTCGACGACCTCGAGGGTCGTGTCGAGGCCCTTGGCCTCCTCGACCGTGATCACGCCGTCCTTGCCGACCTTCTCCATCGCCTCGCGGATGATCTCGCCGATCTCGGTGTCGGCGTTGGCCGAGATGGTGGCGACGTGGGCGATCGACTCGCCCGCGACCGGGACCGCCATCTTGGCGATCGCCTCGACCGCCCTCTTGGTGGCGAGGTCGATGCCGCGCTTGAGCTCCATCGGGTTGGCGCCGGCGGTGACGTTCTTGATGCCCTCGCGGTAGATGGCCTGGGCGAGCACGGTGGCGGTGGTGGTGCCGTCACCGGCCACGTCCGAGGTCTTGGAGGCGACCTCGCGCACCATCTGGGCGCCCATGTTCTCGAGGTGGTCCGGGAGCTCGATCTCCTTGGCCACCGTCACCCCGTCCTTGGTGATGGTCGGCGACCCGAACTTCTTCTCGAGCACGACGTTGCGGCCCTTGGGGCCGAGCGTCACCTTGACTGCGTTGGCGAGCTTGTTGACGCCCGCCAGGATGTAGCTCCGAGCCTCCTCGGAGTAGACGATCTGCTTGCCTGCCATGGTCGGCCTCCCTTACTTCACGATGATGGCGAGGATCTCGTCCTCGCGCAGGATGGTGTGCTCTTCGTCGTTGATCTTGATGTCCTGGCCGGAGTACTTGCCGATCAGGACGCGGTCGCCCTTCTTGACGCTCATCGGCAGGCGCTTGCCGTCGTCGTCGAGCTTGCCGTCGCCGACCGCGACCACCTCCGCCTCCTGGGGCTTCTCCTTCGCGGTGTCCGGGATGATGATGCCGCCGCGGACCTCTTCGCGCGTCTCGATGCGCTTGACGAGCACCCTGTCACCCAGAGGTTTTACTTTCATCTTGCTCTCTCCTTTCGAGTTATTTTGCGCTTTTGGCACTCGGCGAGCGCGAGTGCCAGCGGGGACTATAGTCTGTTCCCGGTCGGCTGTCAAGCCCTTCTTCGTAAAATATGAGTGTTTTTAGCTCAGATTCCTTGTACGGGTCGGAGAGCTCGACTTCTGCGTGCCCAGTGCTCAGATGTTTGGCCCTCGCGTTTCCCGGGGTGGTGCGCTATCGTACCGGGCCGAGACCTCTAGGAGGGCGCCATGCGATACCAGCTCGGGAGTCTGCTCATGATCCTGACCTGCACTGCAACCGCCGCGGCCGGAGAGCTCGGCAGCCTGCCGCCGGTGACCCCGGACGGAAACGCCGAGCGGGCGAGCATCCCCGCCGTCTACCGCTGGGACCTCTCGGCACTCTACCCCGACGAGGCGACTTGGGCGACCGCCTTTGCTGCCGCCCGGGGGGAGCTCGCGAGCCTCGCGACTCTCCATCCGCGGCTCGCCGACCCGGCCACCCTCGCCGCGTACCTCGGCCGTTACTACGATCTCGAGCTCGCCGGCAATCGGCTCAACCTCTACGCCAACCTCTCGCAGAACACCGACACCACCGACCAGCCGGCAATCGCCCGCCAGCAGCAGGGCCTGGCGTTGACCGCCGACATCATGAACGAGGGCACGGTGCTGCGCGGCGCGGTGCTGGCGCTGTCCGCGGACGAGATGGCGGCGGCCTATGCCGCAGCGCCGCAGCTCGAGCGCTTCCGGCCGGCGATCGACAGCCTGCGCCGGCGGGCGGATCGGGTGCTCGACGGCGAGGCCGAGCGGGTGCTGGCGCTGGCCGGCGACAACCTGTGGGCCGCCATCGACCTCAACGAGCTGCCGTCGCCGATCGAGCGCGCCTACCAGTCGGTGCTCTCGGAGATGCCGCTGCCATCGATCGTCGACGAGAAGGGGAGCTCGGTCGGCCTCACCCTTGCCAACTACGGCCGCTTCAGGGCCTCACCGGACCGCCGGGTGCGGCGGGACGCGGTGCAGGGACTGCTCGGCTCGCTCAAGGGCTTCGAGAACACCTTCGCGGCGACCCTTGCCGGCCAGGCCCAGCTCGATGTGCTCTTCGCCCGCGCCCGTCGCTACGACACCGCGCTCGAGGCCTACCTCGACAAGGACGAGGTCCCGGCGGCCGTCTACGACAACCTCATCGCGACGGTCCGCGCGCACGCGCCGGCCCTCCACCGCTACGTCGAGCTGCGCAAGCGGGCGCTCGGTCTCGACGAGGTGCACCTCTACGATCTCTACATCCCGATGGTCGAGGGCGTCGAGCGGCAGTTCACCTTCCCCGAGGGCGCCCAGGTCATTCTCGAGTCGATGGCACCGCTCGGCCCGGACTACGTGAAGTTGGCCGGCCAGATGATCGATCCGGCCAACGGCTGGATCGACCTCTATCCCTCGAAGCGCAAGGACAGCGGCGCCTTCTCGAGCTCGTGTACGGCGTCCACCCGTTCGTCAAGATGAACTACAAGGACCACTACGACGACATGTCGACGCTGACCCACGAGTACGGCCACGCGCTTCACAGCCACCTTTCGGCGGCCAACCAGCCGTACCTGACCTCGCGTTACACCATGCTCCTGGCCGAGATCGCGTCGACCTGCAACGAGATGCTGCTGTCGCGCTACATGCTGGACCACGCCACGTCGGACGCCGAGCGGGCGTGCCTGCTGTCCGAGCTCGCCGAATCGGTCCGCACCACGATCTACCGCCAGACCATGTTCGCCGAGTTCGAGCTCAAGCTGCATGAGCTGGTGGAGGCGGACGAGCCGATCACGGCGAGCCGGCTCAACGAGATCTACGCCGGGCTCATCCGCGATTACTACGGCCCCGGCTTCACGATGGACCCCAACGACGGCATCGAGTGGGCGTACATCCCGCACTTCTACTACAAGTACTACGTGTACTCGTATGCCACCGGCCTCGCCTCCGGGATTGCGATCGCCGAGCGGATCGCCGCCGGCGAGCCGGGCGCCAGGGAGGCCTACCTCGAGATGCTGGAGGCCGGCAACTCGAAGCCGCCGGTGGTGCTGCTGCAGGGAGCCGGCGTCGACTTGACCACGCCGCAGCCGATCGCCGCCGCACTGGAGTTCTTCGAACGAACGGTCGCCGAGCTCGAAAAGCTGATCGCCGCGAAACAGTGACGGGGCAGGCGCGGCAGGCGCCCTCAGCGCTCGGCCATCCGCTTGAGGCGGAAGGTGAGGAAGCCGACGCCCATGAGGAGGAGGCCGAGGACGATCAGGGCGAGTGGCCAGCCCATGCTGTCGGAGAAGTACTCGCCGGTGATCTTCGCCAGGTAGGCACCGAGGAAGAGCGACCCGAAGGTCAGCAGCGCCTTGCTTCTGAGGTGGACGCTGAGGTAGAGCACGCCGAAGACGAGTCCGGGGAAGACCAGCTCCCAGAATGCGCTCTGGCTCGGCTTCCAGCCGCCGAGGGCGAGCGCCGAGCCGAGAAAGGCGAGCGAGCCGAAGGCGTAGAGCGGTCCCGACAGCCCATCGCGTTCGGTGCCCGAGAACGCCCAGGCGAGCACCATGAAGGCAAGTCCCACCGTGAGGATCCGGTACTCGAAGAACTCCTTGCTGGCGAAGTGGGGGTCTGGCCCGACCACGAAGCCGCTGATCGCGAAGAACGCCCAGGTGGCGAAGACGATCGCGTAGACGAGCAGGCTCGACGACCGGAAGAGGCGGTAGACGGCGAGGAAGGCGGCCAGCAGGACAACGGCCATCAGGCTCTGGAGGCCGAGCCTCTCGGGGTCGAGGCCGGCCTCGTCGAGGGTCACCGCCATGCCGAGGGGCAGCAGCAGGGCTGCGATCAGGAAGAACGCCTGGCCGGCGGCTCCGAGCCGGCCGTGCCAGCTCAGCAGGACTCCGGCGGTGAAAGCGGCGAGCCCGGAGCCGAGGGTGACCACCACGTGCATGAACGGGCCGAGCTCGTCCCAGACCTGGGCGATGAAGGCGACGATCCCGATGAAGATCACGCCGCCGCCGACGAAGTACAGGAGCTTCGAGTAGCGACCGCTTCGTTCCGCGATCTGTGCCGCTCGTGTGTCGGCAGCCTCCCGAACAGCAGCGATGACCTCGGCCTCGGTGAGCTCGCCGGCAGCCGCCAGGTCACGAACCGCCTCGAGCAACGTCACCTTGTCCACTGTGCCTCCTCGACGATCCAGCCCAGGAAGTTGAACATGCTCGCGTAGCCGGCGTCGGATCCGATCTCCAGATCGAGCTTGCGCGACCAGCTGTCCTGTTGAAGGTAGCGAGTTTGGTAGTCGGTCGAGGAGAGGATCGGAAAGAAGAACTCGCTCCTGCGGCCGTAGACGATCTCGAAGCCGTCCGGCGACCGTGGGCTGCTGTCGAGCGTGAGCTTGGCGGCGGCTTCGAACGAGATTGGCTCGCTCGTGTTGGCGGCAACGTGGTGGAGGTAGAGCTTCCTCGGCCAGTCGGCGCCGGGCGGCGTGTAGTCCGGTGGGTCGACCTCCTGCACCGTGAGCCGCCCGTCAACGACCAGGTAGCGCTCGTCACCGTACGGCGATCCGACCAGGTAGAGAAAGTCGTACCGGGGCGGGTCAACCGAGGAGAACACGCGCGGCAGGTAGATCGCAGCCGCCACGAACACGATCATCAGCAGCGGGATGGCAAGCCCGACGATGAGCGCGATGTCCTTGCTTCGCTCTGAAGACATGGGTGGCTCTCCGGTGCAGCTCTTCGAGGTTTGTCGATCCATCATCGCCGAAGGGGCTCCGCCGTGCAACTTCGTCCCACCGGTCGCTGTCGACACGGAGAGTCCTCAGTGAAGCTCGCGCTTTGACACCACCATCCGCAGTGCTCCTTCTTTCTCGGTGACCGCAGCCGCATGGAGCTGCGCGCCCGGACGAGGGAGGCCCGATGGACAGCTCATCCGACAGCAGCGTGGTGGCACTCGACGGCGCCGGACCGGACGGGCGGTGCCGGTGGGTTGACGGCGGCGGCCACGAGTGGCTGATCGCCCGCCAGGGCGGGTCGCTGATCGTCGAGCGCCCGGACACCGGGGAGTCGGTCGTCGTCCGCTTTCCGGACCTCGCCGCGGAGGCCCTCGACGGCCCCCCTGCCGAGGTCTGGGTGCTGTTCTGCGCGGCTGACGGCCACCTCTTCCACTGCAGCATCTGCCACGAGGCGGAGGTCATCGAGTTCTCGCGGTCGGCCCGGCCGAAGGTCGAGCTGCCCGGGCCGAACCGCCGTCGCGGCTGCTCGTGTGAAGCCGGCCGGCCCGACGGTTGCTGACTTGACGTCCTGAAGGAGGGTGTCGCGATGCTGACTGCTGCTCACATCCATTCCCTGGCCCTGGCGGTGATCACCGTTGCCGCCCCGCTGGCCGCCGGCGGACTCGTTGCGGCGCACGACCCCGGCCTCGCGGCTGTGGTTCCGGCGCCGGCGGGCCCGACCGCTCCGGCCGCTGCGCCGGTGGATCCAAAGGGCGGGCTGACGCCGGATCCCGTCTACGTCGTTGCCGGGCTTCGGATCTGGCAGTCCGGACAGTGGCGGCAGCTGCCGGCCCAGCTGCCGACGGAGGTGCCCGCCGAGCTCGCCGTCGAGGTGCGCAACACCGGCACGACCGGCACCGCGGTGCTGACCGCCGCTGCTGAGGTGTGGCCCCTGGATGAGAGTCCGGCGGTTCACGTCATGTCCGGCGCCGCGACCGTCGTCCTGGCGTCCGGCGCCTCCCACTTCCTCCAGATCTGGCCGCCGTGGCGACCGCTGTCCGCGGGCTCCTACCGGATCTTCGGGACCGCCGCCGAGGGCGGCCTCCAGATCGGCAGCTTCTCGGAAACCGTGCAGGTGGTCGACGGCGTCGCGGACTGTCCGGTTCCGGGCGTGAATCTCCCCTGAGGCGAGGAGGGCGACATGGCTCGTGCAAGGTGTCAGCGGCAGCGTGTTCGGTGGGGGCGGATGCTGAGCGGTCTGGCGGCTCTGGCGGTCGTGATGCCGACGCCGGTGTGGGCGAGCGACGAGGTGCCCCACGAGTCCCGCGGCCACGAGCGCAGCGGGTACAGCCTGTCGGACTACGAGAACATCAACCTCGCCAACGGCAACCTCAGCTTCCGGGTCCCGCTGTGGACGGTGCACACGGACGGCGGACTCGCCTTCGAGCTCGCACTCCGTCACGACTCGAAGGTCTGGCACACCCATCGCTACTGCACGCTGGTGCCTGACGGGTACCAGAGCTGCGAGGAAGCCGGCGGCGCGATTCTCGAGGCGCAGGTCGCCTACGGCGTCGAGGCCTACGGTTTCGGCTGGGACCTGCGTCCCCCGCGCCTGGTGCCGGCGAGGACGTTGCCCCTCACGCGCCAGACCGCGTACCTGGACGCCACCGGCGCCCGGCACGGCGTCAGCGGCACGCCGCCCTGGCTCGTGGGAGACGGCCAGCACGGGGAGGTGGGCGGCGAGTGGGCGGTGGGCGACCGCTTCTACACCAGGGACGGCAGCAACCACCGGTTCACGGTGACCCAGGTCGACGGCGCCGGACGCGCACTGCGGGTCGAGATGGAGGACGGCAACGGCGATCTCTACGTGTTCGCGCACGTGGTCCCGACCGGCTGTGACTCCGGCCGGCGAGTCCTGTCGACCGACCTCGACCTCTCCTACATCAACTTCCGGGTGGAGACCGCGGGCCTCTATCTGAGCGAGATCCAGCGCGGCCCGTGGCGGGCGTCCGGACCGGCGAACCGGATCAGCTTCGAGTACGCCGCCCCCTCCGCGCCGTGGACCTCGTCCTGCAGCCCGAACCGGCCGTGGCTGCTGAAACGGGTGGTCGCGAGCGGCGAGGCGCCGCGGTCGGTCGAGATCAGCTATGACCCCGGCACCGGGAGGATCGCGCGGCTGCTCCTCCCGGCCTTCAATCCGGTGCTCGGCGACGACCAACCGTCGGCGGGCCGCGAGGAGATCAGCTTCACTCTCGACAGCCGGAGCTTCGAGCAGCGCAATGCCTCGCACCTGATCGACTTCACGGCGGCCCACCTGACCGAGATCCGGTTCCCCGACGGTGCGTCCTTCCGCTTCGACGAGCTGCTGCTGCCGGACGAGGAGCCGCTGGCCGACGTTGTGCTGCCGTCGGGCGGTCGCGTCGAGTACGGCCGCGGTCCCTATCCGGTCGGGCGGGGCCGTTGCGAGGACGCGCCGGGGGACGACGACAGCTGTCGCTTCTGGCTGACCTGCGGCGCCGCGGTGCCGCGGATGGGCGGCACCCACTCGACCAACCTGGACAGCGAGGGAGTGACCAGCCGGACCCTGAGCTACGAGGATGCGGCCACCGAGGGCGGCCAACCGCGCCGCGAGACGACCTGGTTCCAGCAAGGACTGAACTGCGCGGTCAGCCCGCACTTCGCGAGGCCGAGCGAGCTCCGGCCGTGGCCGTACAACTTCGACTGGGCCCTTCGTGACGCGGAGGGGCTCATTCACCCCGAGTACCTGTGGACGGTGGTCTACACCGCCGCCGGCGCGGCAGGCCCGTCGTCGCAGGGGGTGGCGGAGATCCACCGCTTCCACCCGCTGACCCGCGAGGAGTTCTCGGTCGACGTGCTGGCCGGCGACAGCGAGGAGCTCGCCGCGCTGCCCTTGTGGGCGTTGATCGGCGTCGAGGACCTGACCGGGCCCGGGCTGCGGGTCCTCCGGCACACCGAGATCGATCGCGAGCTCAGGTACGGGCTCGACTACCCATCGATCGTCTTCGGCGGCGACCGCTACACCTATATTCGCGAGCGGCGGGTGCTCACCGACGAGGCGAGCGGAGACTCGACCGTCGCCGATGTCGAGAGCTGCTCGCCGCCGGTGTTCGCCGACCCGCTGGGGCCGCCCATCGTGACCATCGACTGCGCCGAGCTCCGTGAAGTCGTGAGCGTCGACAGCTACCTCAACCCATTTCTGCGCACGCTGTCGTCGCTGCGCTCCACCCCCGGCGGGGAGCTGTCGAGGACCTGGGAGACCAGCTACCGGGTGTGGGACGCCGAGACGAGCTGGTTTCTTCACCGCGACACCGCTGTCCGGGTCTGCGAGGCGGGCTCGTGCTCGTATCGGACGCGCACCTGGCTCAACCTGTCCCAGTCCGGCTCGAGGAAGTGGTTCGCACCGCACGTCGACGTGCGCAACCCCGGGGCGGGTGGAGGATGTACGGCCGACTGCGTCCGCGAGACCAACGGTTACGACGCGCTCGGCAACCGCGAGCTCGCGACCGTCGACGGCGGCTACGGCGCTGGCTTCGGCTCGCTCACGCTGACCACCCGAACCGGCTACCGCCACGGCCGGCCGGTGCGGCGCCAGCTCGAGAGCAATGGTGCAACCCTTCTGCGCTGGCAGCGAGATGTCGACGCGGGCACCGGGCTCGTGCGCTGGCACATGGCGGGCAACGGCAGCGGTTTCGCGTACGGTTACGACGCCGCGGGCCGGCTGACGGAGCTCGCACCCGTGGAGGGCGACCTGATCGGCGGCGAGTGGCGGCTCGAGCTGCCGCGGTCGGTGGACGGCGCGACCATGGTGGGCAGCCACCTCGAGCGCGAGTTGCCGGGGGCCTCACGGCTGCTCCGGCACGAGCTCCACGACAGCGCGTACGCCCTGGTACCCGCCGGCGGCAGCCGCCGGCTGGAGGCCGTGTGGGTCGACCCGGATCCGAGTGCGGCGGTCGACTTCGACGGTCTCGGACGGATCACGCGGCAGCAGGAGCGCTACCCATCGGGCTCCGGTGTGCGCACCCGGCTCTCGCTCGACCTCTACCGGGACGGCTTCGATCCGTGCGGCACCGGACAGGGCACCGCTCTCGCACACACCTCGCGGATCACGCTCGCGAGCGAGTGGCGGGACGACGCCGAGTGGTCGAGCTGCGCCGACCTCGACTGGACCGAGACCCGCTACGACCCGCTCGGCCGTCCTTCCATCCTCAGGCTGCCTGACGGCAGCGAGTCCTTTCTCGCCTACGTCGGGGACAGCCACCGCACTGTCCTGCGCTCGGTGGCGACAGACCCCGCGGGCGGGCAGCAGTGGCTGGCGACCGTCACCCTCGAGGATGGGCTCGGCCGGCTGCGGGCGCTCGACGAGGAGCTCGCGCCCGGGACCGTGGTCTCAGCGGACTACGCTTACGATCGCGAGGACCGGCAGGTGGCGGCGCGGCTCTGGGAGGGGACGCCGGGCGCGTCAGCGTCGCAGAGCCGAAGCTGGAGCTACTCGAGCGGCGGCTTCCTGACCGCCGCGACCGAGCCCGAGCGCTCGACGAGCTACCTGGGATGGGATGCCCTCGGCAACCTGCGGTCCAGCCGCACCGCGAGCACGACCACGACCGTCGGGTACGACGCCTTCGGGCGCCGGAGCTCGACGGCGGTGGGCGGGCTGCCGGCGGCCTCGTGGCTGTGGGGCGACGCGCGCCCCGTCGCGCCCGCCGCGGCCGGCGATCCCGACTACGGCGCGATCGTCGAGGCGACGCAGCACAATCGCTTCGGGTCGCAGGACGTGCCTGTCACCACCTCGTGGACCCACGGCGGGCCGGGCGGCCGCATCGACGCGCGGACGATCGCGATCGGCGGCGTCGGGCCGGCCGGCGACGGTCTCTCGCTGAGCTACGCCTACGACCGCTGGGGCAATCCGAGCCATGTCGATCACCCGCAGTGGAGCGCCTGGCCGGCGAGCTGCCAGGAGCTGTTGCACGAGGAGCGGTCGAGCGAGGGGAGCTGGCTCAGCGCGGCGGACGCGCGGCTGGCGGGAGCCACGACGGCGGCGGCCGGGGCGCTTCGCTCCTACCACGCCAGCGGGCGGGTGGCGCGTACCGAGTACCGGTCTGAGGGCGCCACCCACGGATGGCTCGCGGAGACCGCGGATCTGAGCGGAATGGCGCGGCCGCGGAAGCTGGAGCTGTGGTGGGCGGAAAGCCCGACCGAAACCGAGCAGCGGTGGGCGGAAGGCGTCTTCGCCTACGACGGGGCGGGCAACGTCAAGCGGATCGGCGCGCGCCGCTTCGCTTATGATGGGCTGGACCGACTGGTGGCGTACCACGAGGGGGGATTGCCCGTGGAGACCTACGCCTGGGACCGCTGGGGCAACCTGACCGAGCTCGTGAACACCGACACGGGGCACGGCGGCGGCTTCACCCTGCGCCTGGCCGGCGCCGCCAACGACAACAGGCCGGAGCAGCTGACGGTGCCCGGAGTGGGGAGCGCCACGCTGGGATGGAGCACGCGCGGCAATCTGACCTCGCTGCCCGCGCTCGGGCCCCTGCGGGCCAAGCAGCTCACCTTCTCCAACGAGGACCGGCTGCTCATTGCCGTGGACTCATCCTCGGGCACCCGGTGGCGCCATGCCTACGACGCGGCCGGCGAGCGCGTGGCCTCCTGGCGCCGCACCGCCGCCGGTCAGCTTGCCGAGCTGCGCCTCTTCGCCCGTGACGAGGCGGGGTCGGTGCTGTCGGAGTGGAGCCTGCTGCCCGGGAGCGAGTTCGGGCCGGCCCGCGACTACCTTCACGCCGGCGACCGGGTGGTGGCGCAGCTCGACTGGACGGAGGGAGGGCCGCTGCCTCGCTTCCTCGCGCACGATCACCTCGGAAGCACCCGGGTCCTGATCGAAGCCGACGGCACGATGACCGACCTGCTCGAGTACGAGCCCTTCGGGGCGCTGCGCAGCGGCGGTCCGGTTCCGGACTCGAGCGTCCTCTTCACCGGCCACGAGCGCGACCTCGGCGCGACCTCCTCCGAGCTCGATTTCATGCACGCGCGCTACTACAGCGCGGCGCTCGCCCGCTTCGTGAGCGTCGACACCGTCGGCGGCGATCCCTCTTCCTCTCAGTCCTGGAACCGCTACAGCTACACCCGCGGCAACCCCCTCCGCGCGGTCGATCCCACCGGCCTCTACGAGGAGGACGTTCACCGCAGCCTCACCCACGTACCTGGCACTGGCAGGCTGGCTGCTCGTGCGAGGATCGGCTAAGGCGATCGCGCGGCGAACCAGGCGGTCGATGACCAGCATCCGGCGACACCGCTCGACAAGGGGACCTTCGGGCTTCACTTCATGTCGCCGGCGAGCGCCGTCGAGTTGGCCCGACGTCGTCGGGAGACGCCGCGCTCGGCGCGGCGCTGCACGCGTGCAGGACGCTTCGCCCACGGGGGATACCGCTATCCGACTGGACACGCACTCGACAACGTCACTGGGAAGAGCCCGGACAACCCGGTGAACGACCCGGCGCAGGCGATGCGCATGGCCGAGCAGACCTTTGAGCTCCTCGGAGCGAGATTCCAATAGCCTCGACAAGGGCTTTCTGGAGATGCTGTTCCGGACCAATCGGAAGCCGACAGGAAGAAGATGCTCGACGAGGCCATCAACGGTCCGGATTCGGACGCGTGCGTTCACGGTGACCAGGGGCGCTCACATGATAATGATCGCCGATTACTACCTGGAACAAGGCTACGAAGTCCGCATTGACGGCGTGCTCTACTACGGGGATTGACGTGGTCGCCAATCGCTGTGCCACCTGGGGATCGCGCTACGGGATGTTATGAAGAAATGCCTCGCCCTCATCGTCGTGCTCACCGGTGCCGCCGCGGTGACTGGTGAACAGCCGCCAGTCGCTGATCGAGAGAGTCTTCGTGCTTGATCCTACCGCCACCGGTGGCGAAAGCTGTCCTGGAGGCGAGGTGCCAAGGAGGTTCAGCAGCATCGTGTCCGCAGCCGACATCGGCGCGTACGGCACGTGGATCGAGCGGAGCTTCGACCTGAATGAGGCGTGGTGGGATGGGCGCTCAGCGTGGCGACTCGACGCAGATCTACAACCACTTCGACATGGACACCGACGGAGGTGTGCGCTTCCAAGGCCGCGGGTTTCGACGAGTTCGAGAAGTTCGACTGTTGGATCTGGGACTGCTACAAGCCGCGCATGTGGCGGATCGACGACTCAGGGATCCGGCGCTGGAAGCGGAAGGTGCCGTTCGCCGATGCGCCGGTGCAGCCATTCATTGTCGGCGACTACATCGTCTACGTCGGCGGGTACACGAGCGTGAGCGAGCTGACAATTCTGGACGTCGACACCGGGAAACTCGTGGAGAGCTTCGCTCCAGAGGGCGAGAAACGAGGGTTCTGGACGCCTCGCTCCTCCTTCCCCTTCCTTCTACCGCGACGGCTACATCTACCTCAAGGGGACCAGCGAAACCCATCTTGACCCTGTGACACGAAAGCCAATCAGCGAAACCCCGGCGAGGACCTACGTTTTGAAGGTGCGGTTCTGAAGCGAGGGCAGACGATGAAGACGAGGTCGCGGAGCTTCGTGGTTCTTGCAGCCTTCGTCGGCGTTCTCGCTCTGGCCGCCGTCGCGTCAGTGCTATTCACAGCACAGGGCGGGTTTGGACGTGGTCGATGGGAGATTCGATCAGGCGTGCCTTTCTCGGACTGCCGTGGTTGTGTCTGGCTGATCCCGTGGCCCGAGTCGTTGTGGCTCGGTGACTACGTGATGATCGTGCTGCTGCCGCTCGCGTTCAACCTCTGCTGCTGTCCTCGTTCTCGATCTTGTGCTGAGGCGCCGACGTTGACATACAAGAGCTCGCGAGCTCGAGCGCGCGGAGCACGGCAGCCAGGATGGCTACCCTACAAGGAAACCGCCCCGGGGAAGGCCCCGGGGCGGTCGATGTTGTAGCGCAGGCTTCCAGCCTGCTTTTCAGCGCAGGCATCCTGCCTGCATCCGGCTAGGGCACGGTTGTCGACCAGGCGCTCGTGTCGCCGGACTCGAAGCCGTCCTCGAAGGGCAGCAGGCTCATGGTCGTGAACGAGAACACCGTCGAGCTGCCGCCGGGACCGCAGAGGTTCTCCGACGTCACCCGCCAGTAGTAGGTGGTGTTGTCCTCGAGGTCGACCGTCGGCGTGTAGGTCGTCCCGACGATCCCGGTCTCGGCAATCGCCGGGCTGCCGAACGCCGGGTCGTCGTCGACCGCGATGGCGTAGCTGTCGGCGCCGGCCGCTGCGGTCCACTGGAAGACCGGGCGCAGCGGCTGGTCGATGGCGCCGTTGACGGGCGCGGTCAATGTCGGCGCGGCCGCCACGGCGACCACGTCGAGGGCGACCTGAACGCTGTGGCCCGAGCTGCCGGCGGCGGTGCCGTCGATGGCGATGATGTAGCTGCCACTGGCGACCCCGCTGGTGTTGCCGATGGTCAGCAGGCTGCTGCCGGGCGGCGTCACCGGGTTGGGCGAGAAGCCGGCGGTCGTACCGGCCGGATTGCCGCTCGCCGCGAGGGTGACAGGGTTGATGAAGCCGCCGATCGCGCCGACGTTGACGGTGTACTCGGCGTTGTCGCCCACGCAGATCTGTGCCGTGTCCGGGTTTGCGCCGAGGGTGAAGTCCGGCGCGGCGGGAACGCACGACTGGACGACGACGTCGTCGACGTACCAGCCCTCTCGACTGACCGACGAGTCGGAGCCGAGCCGGAAGCGGAATTGAGCCGTCTGGCCGGCGTAGGCGTCGACGTCGACCACGGCCTTCTTCCACGGGTCGCCGGTGCGCCGAGGTCGTCGCACCAGCCGTCGAGGTCTGCCGAGGCCGGTGACCGGCCCGTCGTACGGGTCGGTGAGCATGAGCGCGTTCGGCAGGTGCGTCCACGTGGTGCCGCCGTTGGTGGAGATCTCGACGAGTGCCGCCGTCGTAGCAGCCGCCGTCCGAGTCCTCCATCGACTGCCAGTTCCAGAACTGAAGGGTGAGCGGGCTGCTGCCGCCGGGCAGCACCACCGCCGGCGACACCAGCCGCTGGTCGCTGACGTGTCGACGGGTCGTTGGCATGGAACGAGTTGGCCGGCGCTGTACGACCGCGCCGTCGAGAGAGCCCAGGTGTCGCCGGTGCCGCTGTGGGTCCAGCCTGGCGCGCCGGACTCGAAGTCGTCGAAGAACTCCTGCGACGGGACCGTGCCGATGCCGCAGTCGCCCGGCATCGCCTCGGTGATGAACGAGCGGGCCGCGGACCAGGCCCCGGTCGCCGCAGGTGTTGGTGGCGCGGACGCGCCACCAGTGCTCGGTGTTGGTCGCGAGATCGCTGTCCGGAGTGAAGGTGGTGCCGGCGAGGCCGCTCTCGTCGAGCACGAGGTTGACGAAGCCGGAGTCGGTGGCGACCTGGAGGTGGTAGCTGCCGCCCTGGCTCGCGGCGGCCCACTCGAAGGTCGGCCGCGCCGGCTGGTTGGTCGCGCCGTTGGCCGGGGAGACCAGCGTCACCACTCCGGGCGTCGCGTTGAAGAGATCGAGCCCGACCGAGCGGTTCTTGACGCCGGTGGTCGAGGTGGCGCTGACGTTGATCGTGTAGCTGCCGGGCGCACCGGAGCCGGTCGATCCGATGGTCATCACCGAGCCGCCGGCCGGGATCACCGGGTTCACCGAGAAGCCGACCGTCGTGCCGGCCGGGTTGCCGGTGGCGCCGAGGGTGACCGGGTCGTCGAAGCCGAGGATCGAGCCGATCGCCACGTTGTAGGTCGCGCTGGTCGGCGCGCACACCGCAACGCTGTCGGGGTCGACGTCGAGCGTGAAGTCCGCCTGCTCGGCGCAGTTGTAGCAGACCAGCGCGAAGTTCTGGTCGGTGGTGTCGCCGTTGTAGTAGACGCCGTCGCCGACGATCGCGGTGGCGTTGATGGTGATCACCGCGTCGCCGCCGGGGCTCTGCACGAACACGTTCTCGACGTTGTTCTTGATGTCGGCGGTGCCGCCGGTGGTCGACCAGCCGGCCGAGAACACGTTGCCGCGGTAGGTGTTGCCGTTGGTCTGCACGGTCAGGTCGAGGTTGTTGACCAGGGCCGGGTTCGCGCCGACCGCGCCCGGCGCGTCGGTCCACACCAGGGTCACCCGGAGCGGCTTGGTCGGGTCCGGGATGCCGACCGCGAGCACCTGGCTCTCGCCGGTGTTGTCGAAGATGAGCTGCTGGTCCTTGTAGACCATGTTCGCGCCGTTGTTGACGACGTTGGTCAGGTGCACGCGGCCCCAGCCCTCGTTGAAGTTGGGCCGGTCGGCCGCGCCCATGTCGACCGTGCCGTTGACCAGCAGCGCCTTGGCCATGGCCGGGGACGGGTCGGCGCCGCCGTTGAAGGAGCGCCACCACTCGGTCACCAGCGCCACCGAGCCCGAGATGTGGGGCGCGGCCATGCTGGTGCCGGAGCAGTAGGCGTACATGTTGTTGGTGCCGGCGATCGCGGTCGAGCAGCTGCCGCCGGTGTCGTTGCGGGTCGAGGCGATCTGATCGCCGGGCGCGGTGATGTCCGGCTTGATCCGGCCGTCGACCGCCGGGCCGCGGCTGGAGAAGCTCGAGATGGTGTCGATGCTGCCGACGCGGTAGTTCGACGACGACGCGACGGTGATGATGTTCTTGGCCTCCTTGGGCGAGGTCAGCGTCTGCGCGCCCGGACCCGAGTTGCCGGCCGAGAAGACCTGGATGTAGGGCTCGGCCACGGCCGGCGGTGTCGAAGTTGCCGTCGTGGACCATGATGTCGTGGGTCCGCTCGGAGGCCTGGTAGCCGTGGGCCGTGCCCTCGCCGGTGGTCCAGGACTGGTTGCCGCCGACGGCGTCTGCCGAGGACCGCCCACTTGCTGTGCTCCTGCCAGCCGCCGGCCGGCGGCCACGGGCCGCCGTTGTCGACCGAGTTCTGGGCGAAGAAGCTGTACGCCGGGGCGATGCCGAAGCCGTACTTGAAGCCCTGCGGGTCGGCGAAGCCGGCGGTCGCGTCGCCGCCGACGATCCCGGACGACGTGGGTGCCGTGGCCGCCGCCGCAGTCGTTGCCGGGCTCGCCGGCGACCGGCGTGCAGCCCGGGTAGTCGTGGCCGCCGACGATGCGGGTGTTGAGGTCGGGGTGCTGGTAGTCGACGCCGGTGTCGGTGATCGACCAGATGACGCCCGAGCCGTCGAAGCCGACGGTGTTGAGCCAGGTCTGGTAGCCGACGAAGGGCACGCCGGCGGTGTAGTTGCCGGCCACGATCTGCGACGACATCTCGTCGTCGAGGATCGGCTGCGGGCTCTGGTAACCGAGCCACAGCACCGGAGGCATCCTGGCGATGTCGTCGAGGTGGTTGGCGTCCGACCTCGATGATGGCGTCGTAGAAGGCCTTGTCCGGCTGCGACGGGTAGGACTGCAGCACGACCGCTCCGAACTTCTCGAGCTCCTCGGCGACCGTGTCCAGCCAGCCCTCGTCGTAGAACATCACGTCGACGTTGCTGATGTTGCCGCCGCGGCCCTCGAGGCTCGAGTTGATCTTGTAGGCGGGGTGGAAGGGGCCCTGCCAGCGCACGAAGGGCAGCGCCTCGAGGCCGGCCATGGTCGCCGGGTCGCTCCACACCAGGTAGGCGTTGTGCGGGTAGTACTGGAGGAGGCGGATGCCGGCGTCGGCGAGCTGGGCGACCCACTCGTCGCGCACCGGCCCGATGAGCTGCAGCAGCTGGAGCCCCGCCCGATCGCCGGTGGCGCGCAGGCCGGCGGGGATCGCGGGCTCGCCGTCGAGGATCGGATCGAAGACGTAGCCCTGGACCTGGACGGTCATGGCGCCCTCGACCTCGGTGTAACGGCACGCCAGCCGCCTCGATCCTGGCGAGCGCGGCGTCGTCGACGACCAGCCAGCGGAAGCTGCCGTAGTCGAGGTCATGCTGCGGCCGGACGCCGAGGCCGTACACCGCGTCGGCGTCGGCGGCCGGGACCCGCAGCGCGTGGGTGCCGGCCGGTGCGGCCAGCGCCACCGCGGCGCCGAGCGCTGCGACCGCGAACGCGACACATAGCTTGCAGATGACGTGACGGGATGTGCTCATGATTCCTCCACCTCCCTGGAGCGCAGCTCTCAGGGCCTGCGGGGCCCGGACTGCTGGTCCGGATCTTAGCGGATATGCGGCGTCAACGACAGACGCGGGCGATCAGCTCGCGAAGCAGCGCGACGCCTTGCCGCAGGTGGGCGATCGGCAGCGTCTCGTCCGGCGCCGTCAGCCGCTGAGCGGCGGGAACTCCACCAGCACCCGCCACACCGCCTTGCGCAGCGTCGCTTCCGGGTTGACCGCGTCGATCTCGACCCCGCCCAGCTCGCCCTGCCAGAGGACTTGCGAGGTCCCCGGGTGGAGCATCCTCACGATCAGGGTCGCCGTCGGCTTGCCGCGGGTGGACTCTGCCGGCCCGGTGTCAACGCCGTGCGTGCTGTCCAGGCCGTCGCGCATCGTGGTGCCGCTGAACGCGAGGTCGAAGGAGACCCGGAAGTCGGTGCCGCCGTCGCTGGCGTGCTGGTAGCCGCGGGCCTCGAGCTCGGCGACCAGCGCCTCGCGCACCATGCGTTCGAACTGCGGGTAGCTGCTCGCCTCGCGCGGCCCCGAGGGCTCGGATGCGATCCGGAAGGTCTTCCACTGCGCGAAGTCGGTGCCGGGCTCGTGCTCGGTGCGAACCTGCATCTCGGCGGCACGCTGGGTGCTGGCGCAGCCGGCGGCCAGCACCGACACCAGCACGGTGGCCCCGATGACGGTCGCTCGCAGCATGCGGACCTCCTCTGCGACGAGGCGCGGGCTCGACCACGGATCGCACGCCCAGCGTGGCGCGGGCGCGGCCCTTCGTCAAGGCCTAGCGGCCACCACGGCACGAACTCGTCAGGATGCGCGCAGCGCATCCATCTCGGCGCGCGTGGGGCGTAGGCCAGCCAGCGACCACGACGCCTCACGCACACCCCGAGGCCTACGACCCGCGTGCGCCGAGGGGCCTATGCCCTACACGCTCCTACCGCTTGCCGCCGCGGACCCACCAGGAGGAGCTGCGGTCGAACCACCAGTCCGCGGAGTGGCCGGACAGCACCTGGCCGGCGAGCTCGCGAGCGGCATCCGAGCGGAGCCGCTGGAGCACGAAGGGCATCCACTCATCGGCCTGGGGATTGCCGGTGTCGCGCTGCTCTTTCAGCGACAGCAGCAGCTCGAGCTGGTCGGCGTCATGGACCAGCACCGCCTCGGGCGTGGACTCGGCTCGGTACTCCTCGAGCAGTCCGGCGAGCTCGTCGCCGAACGGCAGCCCGGCCGCGAGGTCGCGAGCCGCCCGCTCCTCGTCCGCTGCGACGTACTTCTGGTTCATGTAATTGAGGTCGCCGGTGCGGGCCTCGGGGAGATCATGCACCAGCGCGAGCAGCACCGCGCGCTCGGCGTTGACCGTGCCGTCGAGGCGGGCGAGGGCAAAGCTGATGAGCGCCGTCCGGAAGGTGTGGTCGGCGACGCTCTCGGAGCCGCTGCCCAGAAACTGCCAGCCACTGCGCGGCGTTCGCTTGAGCATTCCGGCCTCGAACAGGAACTCGACGATGCGCTTCACGGGTCCTCCAGGCGGACGAGTGTAGCGCGGTGGCAGGGCTGGACGCTGTCGGGAATGGGAACGCGGACGGGAACGGGATCGGGAATGGGCCCAGTGCCGCTACGCCGCTGCCATGCCTCCGTGATGCCACGACCGGGCGCGGAAGCGGGCTCGGAAGGGGGCCGGGCCCGGCGCGGAGCTCGAGCCCCTAGTCGGGCGGGACGAGGTCGCGATGGAGACGGTCCGGAAGCGGGCGCGGAAGCGGAAGCGGAAGCGGACGAAAGCCGTTCACTTACCTCGCAGCAGGAGGTCCCTGATGCGCTCGCGGATCACCTTCTTCTGGTCCTTGACAAAGCGCTCGAAGTTGAGCACCTCGCCATCGCGGATGGTGAACATGATCGGGTTGTGCTTGACGTCGCCGCGCTCGTCGAACTGGATGGGGCCGGTGACTCCGGGAAACTCCTTGACCGAGAACATGAGGGTCTTGCGGAGCTCGGAGGTCTCGAACGACGGCGACTGCTTCACGACGTGGGCGACGATTCGCGCGGCGTCGAAGGCGTGGGCAGCGTAAATGTCCGGCGGGTGGCCGTAGGCGCTTCTGATAGCTGGTCACGAAGCTCTGCACGAGCTCGCGCTCGTCCTTCATGTCGAAGGCCGGCTGCGGGAAGAACACGCCCTCGAGGAGCTTCGGCTCGCTCTCCACGACCTTGCCGCTGTAGAAGGCCGAGGTCAGGCAGATGGTGCCCGGGTAGGAGCGTTCGCGGAGGTGCCGGACCGCCTTCAACGTCGAGTCGGCATACCCGACGATGTAGACCGCGTCCGGGTTGTTGGCGGCCAGCAGGTCGGCGGACTCCTGCTGCCAGGCGGGGTCGGACAGGGACACCCGGCCCACGACCCTGCCCTCCATCGCCTGCTCGAAGACCTGGCGGAACGGCGGTTCGATCCCGCGCGCCTGCTCCGAGTCCTCGGCGTAGATCAACACGGTGGCGTCATCCTGCTCCTCTCGCAGGAAGCGCCCGGCGCGCCGCCCTTCCAGCTCATCGGAGGCGAACACCCGGAAGAACATTCGCGAGTCCTTGGTAAGGCCCGGCGCCGAGGCCGAGGGCGACAGGGCGACGACGTTGAGTTTCTCGAGCGCGGGCAGGAGCGCCTTGGCCTCGTCGCTGGTGGTGCCGACGATCACGATGTGCGCCCCTTCCCGGGCCAGGCGCTCGAGCTCGGCCGCGGCCTTGACGGGATCGCTTCCGGAGTCGCCCCAGATCCAGCGAACCAACGGCGACAGGCTGCCGTCGGCCTGGCCCTGCTGGACAGCCAGCTCGATGCCGCGCTTCATTGACTCGCCGTAGCTCGCCGCAGCGCCGGTTGTGGGAAGCAGGACGCCAACCACCGACTTGCTGCCGCAACCGGTGAGGGCCGCCGCCGCAAGCGCGATGAGGGTGATCGTAGCCGAGGGTGAGAGCCGTTTCACGACGCCACCTCCCACAGTCAGGCTGCCATGATACAGGAACCGGGTGCGAAGGGCGTGCCTCCGGATGGTCGGGCAGCCTGCAGGCGCGCGGCCGGCGCCCCACCCAGTTCGTCAGTCGTCATGGTCCTCCGAACCCGGCGGCGGCAGCGCCGACTCGGCGACCCGAAGCCCGACCAGGCGCGCGATCGTGATCGCGATAAAGAGCTGGCCGACGACCGCCTCGAACGATGAGAAGGTGCGGGCGGCGGCGCCGATCGGGGTGACGTCGCCGTAGCCGAGGGTGGCGAGCGTCACGAAGCTGAAGTAGGCGAAGATCGAGATCGGGATGTCGTGGGGGCGCACCTCCATCCGGGCGAGCATGTCCTCGGGGATCGAGAACGAGCCCGGCTCGAGGAACTCGATGAAGCCGTAGATCAGGGACCACAGGAGCCCGATCAGGAGGTAGGCGACGATCGCCCCCAAGATCCGCTCGCGGGTTTGTCGCTGCCCCCACAGGACGTCCTTCATGACGCGGAGGATCAGGTAGGCGAGGAACGCGAAGGTCGAGATGGCGGCCGTCGCCACTGGCGCAATCGGCATCACACCGAGATGGGCGGTGGCAAGGCGCGGGGCGATCGCCGGTAGAAAGAGCGCGATGCCGATGAGGAGGTGTCCGCGATTGCCGGATATGTTGTAGAGCGAGACGAAGAGGACAACCGCCAGCAGGTAGGTATCGACCCACGCGAGCCGCCCGTCCGCCGGCAGGAAGGGGCTCATGAGGAGGTAGACGGTGAGCACCATGAGCAGGTAGGAGTAGGTGCGCTGGCGGCTTTCCAGGACAAAACGTTGGATGGTCTCGCGCATCGGTAGAGGTCCTTTCGGCTTGCGTCTCTTCCAGTGTACGGGAGGAGGCCGTCGCCTGGCGATGCCGGGGACCATAATCGCGCGTATGAGAACGGGTGCTGCCAGCCGGCGCCGTGCGCAAGTCGCGATCGGGGCGGGCTGCTATTCTTCGGCTGTCGACTCCGTTGGGAGACTCCCGTGAAACGAACCAAGATCGTCGCCACCATCGGTCCAGCGAGCGCGGATCCGGCAGTGGTCCGCGGGCTCATCGACGCCGGTATGAACGTGGCGCGCCTCAACCTCTCGCACGGCGACCGCGAGCACCACAGCGCAACCTTCGCGACGGTTCGGGCGGAGGCGGAGCGCGCCGGCGCGGCGGTGGCGATCCTCGCCGATCTCGCGGGGCCCAAGATCCGGGTTGGGCGGATGGCCGGTGGAAGCGTTGACCTGGTCCCAGGGTCGCGGCTCGCAATCACCACCGACGAGGTGCTCGGAACCGCGGACCGGATCTCGACCACCTACCAGGAGCTGGCCGGCGACGTCCGGCCGGGCGACCCGATCCTCTTGGACGACGGCCTGCTCCGGCTCGAGGTCGAGGCGCTGCGAGGGCGCGAGGTCGTCGCCCGGGTGGTGGTTGGCGGCACGCTGCGGGATCGAAAGGGGATGAACCTGCCGGGGACCCATCTGTCGACGCCGGCGCTGACCGACAAGGACCGGCTCGACCTCGAGCTCGCGCTCGCCCTGGGGGTCGACTACCTCGCGCTGTCCTTCGTGCGCCGGCCCGAGGACGTGCTCGCCGCGAAGCGGCTCGCCGGCGACGTTCCGGTCATCGCGAAGATCGAGAAGCCGGAGGCGATCGAGCACCGCGAGGCGATCGCGGACGTCGCTGACGGGCTGATGGTGGCGCGCGGCGACCTCGGGGTCGAGGCCGGCTTCGACAAGGTCCCGCTGATGCAGAAGCAGCTGATCCGCGACGCGGCGGCGCGCGGCAAGCCGGTGATCGTGGCGACCCAGATGCTCGAGTCGATGATCACGAGCCCGGTGCCGACCCGGGCAGAGGTGTCGGACGTCGCCAATGCGGTGCTCGACGGTGCCGACGCGCTCATGCTGTCCGGCGAGACTGCGATTGGCGCCTACCCCGTGGAGGCGGTGCGGCGGATGGCCGGCGTCATCGCGGAAGTGGAGGCGAGCGAGCTCTACCGGCTGCAGCCGGAGCCGGTCCGGATCGACGAGTACAGCTTTGACAACGCTATTGCCAGCGCCGCTGCCAAGGCGGCGAGGGAGCTCGAGCTGAAGGTCATTGCCGTGTACACCGAGAGCGGTCACAGTGCCGCCCTGGTCAGCGCCTACCGCCCCGAAGCGCCGATCCTGGGGATGTCGCGGAACGCGGCGTCGCTGAGGCGCCTGGCCCTGCGCTGGGGGGTGGTCCCGATCGCCATCGACCACTGGATCACCGACGTGAAGGAAGGTCTGCGGATCGTCGAGCAGACACTCATCGAGCGCGGCATGGCGGGGCCCGGCGACGACATCGCGGTGACCTTCGGCATGCTCGAGATCAGCGGCCCCGGCCGCACCAACGTGCTGACCCTGTGGAGGGTCCGAGACGGGGCCCGGGGTTGACGACGCGTCGCGCTATGATTCCGCATAGGTCGACTGGCCGTTCGCTCCGAGTTCCGGGAGCGGCGACGTGCGCGGCGCCCGCAGGAAGCCGGGGGCCTGATCCGTTCCCGGGCGACGCGCGGAACCGGAGCCGAGCTCCAGGGGGAGGCATTGCCGTGAGCCTGAATCGGGTCGCTTCGTTGCTGGTGGTCGCTGGACTGCTCGGAGTCGCGCCGGCAGAGGCGCAGTTCGAGAAGGACTGGAAGAGCTGGTACGGCCAGGTCGGCGTCGGCTACGCGCTGCCCCAAGGGGACGCCGGCGACGTGCTCGAGGACGACTTCTGGTGGACCGGCGGGGTCAGCTTCTACCCGGAGCAGTGGCCGGTCGGGATCATGCTCGAGCTGGGATACAGCGACCACGACATCCGGAGCGATGTCCTCGAGCCGATCCAGCCGCCGGAGCAGAGGATCGATGGCGACGTTGCGGTGTGGTCGCTGACGGCCAACGCGGTCTGGTCGCCCAGGCTCGGGGACTCGGCCGGCTTCTACGCTGTGGGCGGCGTCGGTGCCTACCGTCTCGAGGCAACGCTCTCGGCGCCGGGCACCTACTCGGGAACCGCCTGCGATCCCGTGGCTCTGGTGGTGCTCTTCAGGGATGGTGCCGGGCGACCCTGTCGTGGCCGACGAGTCCACAACCGAGCTCGGCATCAACCTCGGTGTCGGCGTCACCTTCGAGGTCGGCCTGAGCTCGGAGCTGTACCTCGAGCTGCGCTACCACCGCATCGACACCCCGGAGGCCACCGAGCTCCTGCCGTTCATCATCGGCTACCGCTGGTAGGACGGGGACTCGGACACAGGACGACATGGGGCGGCCCCCAGGGTCGCCTTTCCCCGTTCAGGGCTCCGGCTCGTTATCGAGTGCGACGAGCCGAGTCCCCTCCGGGAACCCGCTCCTCAGGTGCAGGTCGACCTGCGGGAAGGGCACCTCGATGCCGGCCTCCCTGAGCGCCCGGCTGACCGCCACCCGCAGCTCGCTGCCGACGCGCAGGAAATCGGCGGTGGCCCACGCCCGAAGCTCGAATTCGAGCGAGTTGGCGCCGAAGCGCACGAACATCGCGAAGGGCTCCGGATTGGCGAGAACGTCTGGGTGCTGCCGGGCGACCTCGAGCAGCAGGGCGAGGACCCGTTCCGGATCGGTGCCGTACGCCACACCGACCTGGATGTCGATCCGCCGCACCTCGTCCTTCAGGGTCCAGTTGACGAGCTCGGACGAGATCAGGGTGGCGTTCGGCACGATCACGTCCGCCCCCTGCCAGGTCTCGACCACGCTCGCCCGCATGCCGATCTTCCGGACCACGCCCGAGGTCGTTCCGAGGTCGATCCGGTCGCCCTCCTTGATCGGGCGCTCAAAGAGCAGGATGAGCCCCGAGATGAAGTTGTTGACCACGTTCTGGAGGCCGAAGCCGATGCCGACCGAGAGCGCACCGACGATGATTGCGAGCTTGCCAAAATCGAGCCCGAGCATTCCGACCACGACGAAGAACCCGATCAGCAGGATGATGTAGTGGGCGATCTTGGAGATCGTGGAGGGCACGCCGCGAGGCAGGTCGACCCGCGGCATGACATCGGTCTCGAGGATGAAGCGGACGAGCTTGGAGAGCTTGAAGACCAGCCACACAGCCACCAGGACTGGGATGATGCCCAGCGGCGAAACGCTGGAACTTCCGACCGAGATCTTGAACCTGAACAGCTTGCCAACGAACCCGGCGACCAGCTCCAGGATCCGGAATCCCGCGAGCGTGTAGATGCCCCACAGCGCGATCGCGGCGAAACGCAGCAGCTTGCCGGTCACCGATCTGATACTGGCCGCGTTGTCGCGGACCATGTTGAGGCGCTGCGCAACCTCGGTGCGGAGAATGACCGCCTCCGCCCCCCGCACCACCACCGCGCCGACCCACACCAGGAGCGCAGTGAACACGCTCGTCATGAGGCCCGCCGTGAGGACGTCCGCGCCGCTGACGTTGCCGACGATGTTGGCGACGACAGCGACCGCCATCATCACAGCGCCGGTGCGGCACGCGACGATGATGCACCGGGACCAGGTCGGATGCTCCGGGTCCTTGACGGCGTTCAGCCGGCGCGCCAACCAGAGCAACGAGCCCATGGCGAGCGCGCTCAGGCCGAGCAGCAGGACCCGGAACAGCGGCAGGTCTTCCGGCACGAGGGTGAGCGTGTGCTGGAGGATGAAAAGGACGACGATCACGGAGATCGCCGGTCCGAGGCGCCTGCTGAGCATCTTGGGCAGCAGGCGGAGCAGGGCGAGGAGCGAGAGGATGCCGAGCAGGTTTCGCCATGCCGCGGGTGCGGTGGGGTGAATCCAGCCGTCGACCAAAGCGGCCAACAGCACCGCGGCCGCCAGCGGCCGGCTGAGCAGCTGGGCGGTCGCCTGCAGCGACTCATCCTCGACCGCCCGGCGGGACGCCCATCGCGACAGCACCGCGAGAACGCCGAGCGCGACCAGGAAGAACGCCACGTGGACGGGAATCGGACGGGCTCCTCATCGACGTAGGACCGAATGGAGGCGAAGGTGTCCGCCCATCGGTCGCGGAGGCGCTCGGTGAACTTTGCGGCGCCCCGCTCGGGTTGGATGGCCACCTTCCAGATCGGCGGCTGCTCGGGCAGCAGGTCGTTACGGCGCTGCTCCTTGATCGCGTCCTGGATCGGGATCCTGGCGTCGCTGATGTCCAGCTTGAGGCCGGTGATGTCGGTCTGCAGGGTGAGCACCGCGTCGCGCCGCCGGGAGACCACGGATCTCGCGTCCGCCGCAGCGGCCACGGCAGCGTTGATGGCGCTGCGAAGGGCCGGGGGCAGGTCCTGCTCGGCCGCGCTCGCCTGGGTCAGCGTCCAGATGTCGGTGATCTCTCGGATCCGGGCAAGATCCGCCTCGAGCGCGGACGACCTGGACTGCAGGGTGGCCAGCCAGCCGTCGAGAGTATTCTCCTCACGCTGCCAGCGTTTCGACAGGTCATCCAGCTGCGACCGCGAGGCGCCGTGTGCGACCTGCTGCTTGGTGGATGCAGCCAGCGACTCGATTTTCTTCCGTTGCTCCTCGGCCGCCGCCTCGATCTTGGCGACGCTGTCACGCGGCGCGGCGGCCATCACCAGCGCGCGCAGCTCGACCGCCGTCTGCTCGGCGCGCAACGGGATCTCCGACGCAGGGATCGGCGTCGGCGCCGGGGTCGGAGTCGGGGAGGGAGCCGCCGGCGCCGGCTCCTGGGCGCGCGCCGGGAGGCTGCCGAAGGCCGAGACCAGCACCAGGATCATCGCCGCGCAGAGTGCGATGGTGTGGCCTCGCCGCGGCTGGCGAGCCGTGAGGATGGGAGCGCTCATCGAGTCTGCTCCTTGCGGGGGAGGGTCAGGCCGAGGACGGTGGAACCGATGACTCCGGACAGCAACGACGCCGCCAGGATGCCGACCTTGGCGTTCGCGATCAGCGCCTCGCTGTCGGTGAACGCCAGCCCGGTGATGAAGAGGGACATCGTGAAGCCGATGCCGGCCAGGCAGCTGACGCCGGCGATTTGGGTCCACGTCACGCCCTCGGGTAGAGCGCCCCGCGTCCATCGGACCGCCAGCCGGCTGAGGCCGAAGATGCCGATGGGCTTGCCGATCACGAGTCCGGCAATGACGCCGAGACTGATCGGGCTGGTGAGAGCCTTCAGGAGGTGGCCGTCGATGCGCACCCCTGCGTTGGCGAGGGCGAACACTGGCAGGATGAACCAGACCTGCACCGGGTGAAGCGCATGCTCGAGCCGCAGCCCTGCAGGGAGCATGTCCGCGGTGCACTCGTGGAGAGACTCGATGGCGTCGAACTGGCGTTCGTCGTCGATCATGCTGTGCTTGGTCAGGGGCACCGACTCGAGCTTGTGAAGCCGCTCCCGGGCCGCCTTCAAGAAGCGTGCGGGCTCGACCTGCGCCCGCACCGGGATGACCATTGCCACCAGGATGCCGGCGACCGTGGCGTGGACGCCCGAGGCGAAGATCCCGAACCACACCCCGGCGGCCAGCGGCAGCAGGATATCCAGGCGACGGACGCGGGCCCTCAGCGCGACCATGAGGAGGACAACGAAGACCGCGGCAACAGCCAGTCCCCAGATCCGGATCGACGAGGTGTAGAACACGGCGATGACCAGAACTGCGCCGAGGTCGTCAGCGATGGCGAGGGCGGTGAGGAAGACTTTGAGGCTGATGGGAACCCGCGAGCCGAAGACGGCCAGCACGCCGAGAGCGAAGGCGATGTCGGTGGCCATCGGGATGCCCCAGCCGGCCGCGCCCTCGCCGCCGGCGTTGATTGCGGCATACAGGACCGCCGGTGCGAGCATGCCGCCCGCGGCAGCCGCGACCGGGAGGGCGGCGCGCTGCAGCGACGACAGCTGTCCGACCACCAGTTCACGCTTGATCTCGAGGCCGACGACGAAGAAGAAGATCACCATCAGGCCGTCATTGACCCAATGATGGAGCGTGAGCTTGAGGGCGGCGTCCCCCCACGACACACCGACCTTGGTGTGGAGGAGCTGGTCGTAGCCGCCCGCCAGCGGCGAGTTGGCCAGGACCAGCGCGAGCACGGTGCACGCGAGCAGCAGGAGGCTGCCCACGACCTCGGAGTGGACGAACCACTCGAAGGTCCCGCGGACGACGCGTGGGATCGGCGGCGGGTCACATGCCAACTGATCGTCCCTCCGAATCCCCGAAGACGAGGTTGCGCGGAGGCGCGGGTCCCGGTCGTCGGGGAAGCGCCGTCATGATAGACCAGCGGGTGCCCCGGTTCATGAAAACCCCCCGGCGCCGGTGGCGCCGGGGGGCGTAGTGCTGGCCGATGAAGCGGGCTCAGAATCGATAGCGCGCCGAGACCCGGAGGTTCTGCCCAGGCTCGGGGCGGTTGTTGAAGGGCTCGCTGTACAGCTTGTCGGTCGGGTTCTCGAGGGCGGCGAGCAGACCGAGGCCGAATCGGAAGTCGTAGCCGCCGCTCAGACTGTAGACCGTGAAGCCCGGGTAGCCCACCTCGAAGAACGGGTCATCCGGTGGCAGGTCGTTCTCGCTGGCGACGATGCGGGCGCTCGCCTCGGCCCACCAGCGCAGGCGCTGGTACCTCAAGCCGAGCACGATCTTCTGGGGCGGGATCGTGGGCAGCGGCTCGTCCGTGATCTCGTTGGTGCCCTCGATGTAGGCGTAGTTGAAGAAAACGCTCCAGTAGGTGGCGAACAGGGTCTCGAGGTCGAGCTCGATTCCCCAGATCGTCGCCTGGTCGATGTTGGCAAACTGGGCGAGCTCGAAATAGGGGGGGTCGGGGCTGGTCCCGAGAAACTCAAGGGTGATGAAGTCGCTGACGTCGTTGTAGAACACGGTGAAGCCACCGAAGTAGCGGTCGTAGCGGACCTTGAAGCCGGCCTCGTAGTTGAGCGACTCTTCAGAGCTCAGGTCAGGGTTCTGGAGGATGTAGGTGTCACCTGTGGAGGCGAGACCGACGAATGAGCGTTCCTGGAGGTTCGGCGCCCGGAAGCCGCGAGCCACCAGGGCGGTCAGGTCCACGTGCGGGGTCACGGCGTAGTTGACGCCGACGTTTCCGGAGATGTCGGAGTCAGTGACGTCGAAGGGCTCGCCGAGGTAGTCGGGGTCGTTCTCGCTCTTGAAGGCGAAGGTGTCGCCCCGCAGCCCAGCGTGGATGGTCAACCGCTCGCCCACCAGGATCTTGTCCTGGAGGTAGGCGCCGAGACCGGTCTGATGGCTCTTCGGCACCGCCACCTCGGTACTCGATCCCATGGGTGACTCCGCGAGCGTATCGTCCTCGATCCGGTCCTCGTAGAAGTCGAGTCCGAAGGTGAGGCGGTGTCGGCCGGCCTCGGCGATTGACTGCGCGTTGAAACCGACGCTGTCAATCTGTGACCGAGTGTAGTTGTTGAGGTAGAAGGTGGGACCGAAGCTGAGGTTTCGGATGCTCTCCTTGTCGACCTTCTGATAGTAGGTGCTCAGCGAGACGTCGTTGAGAACCCACACTGGACCTGAGTTCCAGGCCAGGCCGAGCTTGTCGCGGTCGAAGTTGGGGAACGAGATGTCAATGCCTGAGGTTTCGGGGTCGAAGCCCGGGAAGCCGACGTCTTCGGTGCGGACAGCCTCGAGGTTGACGCGGAACACCCCCTGCTCACCTGTGAGAAAACGCAGGTTGCCATTCAAAGCGGTCTGCGTCATGCCGCTGTTGGGCACCGTGTCGTCCTCGAGGGTGTAGTCGGCGTAGCGCGAGTCGTCGTGGGCGCCGTCGGCTGCGGTGTAGTCGCTGGCCTCCTGGTACGACGCGCCGACGTCGAAGGCGAATCCCTGGCCCGAGCCGGAGACGTAGGCGGCCGCCTGCTGGGAGTCCGCGGCCGTGCCGTAGCCGTAGTTGACGTCACCGTTGACCTCGAACGCGGCGGCGCCCAGGTCCGGCGCGCGCGTGATGATGTTGATCACGCCGCCGATCGCGTCCGACCCGTACTGCACCGAGGCCGGGCCGCGCAGCACCTCGATCCGCTCGACCTCCGCCAGGTTGACGAGCCCGGGCTGGATGCCGGCGAAGGTGGTCGACTCGCGGGCGTTGTTCAGGCGCTGCCCGTCAACCATGATCAGCACGCGGTTGGACGAGAAGCCGCGAATCACCGGAAGTCCGCGGAACGGACCCTCGCCGTCGATCTCGACCCCTGGTATCTGCTTGAAGAGGTCGGCCATCTTCTCTGGTTGCGCCTGCTCGATCATCTTCCGGTCGATGACGGTGATCGGCGCCGGGACGTCCGCGGAGGATTCCTCCTGGCGGGACGCGGTGACGACGAGCTGGTCCTTGAAGACTCGCTTGCCGTCCTCCTCGACCACCTCGGCCGGCTCCGCATCGGACGGAGGTTCCTGGACCACATCCTCCTGGGTGGTGCCGGTGGCAGGCTGTTCATTCCCCTGCTCCTGGGCGACGCCGCCAGCGCAGCGGCAGCGCGAGCGCGAGCGCGACGATCCACGCGAACCTTCCGATAGGGCTCATGATTCCTCCCCTTGCTCCGAGGCGCAGGGCTGTACCCGTGCGCCGGCGCAAGACTATAGGCACGATCCGTACGGGCTGTGGCCGCGTCAGAGGAGATATGACGCCCGTATGACAGTTCGCGGCGCTGGAGTCACGAATGGTCTATCGAGAGCGCCGTTCGGGTGGGGTCATGGTCCCTCACAGCCATGCTCGGACGCGACTGAACGCGCGCTCGCGGGCGCGCGGACCTCATCCCTGAGCTGAGCCCGCGGAGCGCTTCAAGCGGAGAGCTCGGTGGAGGACCGACCCGGGAACGGGAACGGGAACGGGAACGGGAACGGGAACGGGAACGCGCGCGGGAGGCAAGGGGCGCCGGTAGCGACGTCGAGGGTCATCCATGATCAGAGAAGCGAGCGGCGCGCCCGAAGGCGCGCCGCCGTGTCGTTCGCACCGTGTTGTGTTGGCTGTCCTCGCGGCTTCCTCGGTCACCACATGGTGATGACCACCCGGGTGCCGTCGTCGGCCTCCACTCGGACCAGCTCGCCCATCGGGGCGTCCGCCAGCACGTCGAGGACCATGCCCGGGTCGAAGGTCTGCCAGTCCCAATCCTCGAGTGCCTCGCGGACGCCGTCCAGAGGCACCGCGCAGCGCACGGTTGCGTCGTCCGCATCGACGGCGATCTGCAGGAGGTCGCCCTTCTTCCCGATCTCCACCGTGGCGTCCGGCGCCGCCACCGATACGAGCGTGGTGTCGGGCGCCTCGGCGAGCGACGACAGCGCCGCCAGCACGAGCTCGCGCTGCTGGCGCATCTCGGGCGGCACCTGGGCGTCTCTCAAGGCCTCGTGCGGGATGAGGGCGGTGGCGACCCGGCCGGCGACCAGCGGCATCGGGATCCGCAGGTGCATCGCGTCCGGTGCGGGCGTTCGCAGATCGATCATCATCCAGTCCATCGCCAGGACCGTGGCCAGAGTCCCGGCGAGGCCGACCAGCACCACGGCACCAACGGTCGAGACGCCGCGCTCGCGCATGGCTACTCGACCCACACCCGGACTGTGGCGTCGTCCGCCTCCACGGTGACCAGGTCGCCGTCGGGCAGCTGGTCGAGGCCTGTCAGCAGCGCCGCCATGTCGATCTGATTGGCGTCGTCGAACTTCAACGCGTCGATCATCGCCATCGGCAGGGTGACATTGACCGTGGCGTGATCCTCGGCTGTCTCGACGACGTTCACGTACAGCGTGCCCGCCCGCTTGCTCACCTGGACCTTGGCGTCGGGGGCGTCGACCTTGACGAACTCACCGTCCGGCGCGCCCTTGACGGCGGCGAGCAGCTGCGGCCAGTCGATATCGGCGTCCTCGATGTCGAGCTGGACCTTGCCGCCGTGGAGGTTCTCGGCATCGACGCTGTTGAGCACCGCCACCACCAGCTGGATGGGCAGGTGGACCTCGATCTTGGTCCCGTCGGACTTGTCCAGGACGTTGACGTTGAGCCACCGGTCCGGGTCGGCTGCCCCCAGCGGAGCGGCGGCCAGCAGTGCGGCGGCGAAGATCACCATCAGTCTGCGTTTCATGCTCGTGTCCTCCGTTGTCGTCCGAGTCTTCAAACGATCCGCTCTGCCTCTTGTTAACGGAAGTCGGAGCCAACGGGTTCGCCGCCCGGCCGGCGGCCTTCCTGCGGCATCACGATCCACAGCAGCAGGTAGATGAGGATTCCCGGGAACGCGGCCGACAGGATCGAGAGAGCCACGTACAGCACCCGGACAACGGTCGAGCTCCAGCCGAGCCAGCGGGCGAAACCGCCGCAGACACCGGCGACCATCCGGTCGGCGCTCGAGCGACAGAGCGAGCTATCGCCTCCTGGCATGGCAACCTCCTGAGCATCCCCTTTGGCGAGATACGTCCCGGCCGGCGAAAGGTTGAGAGGGCGCGTGGCTGGGAGTTCGTACCGCATTGGCCTGTTGGTCGGGCGTGGTGCCGCGATGCGTCCTCAGCCGGCCGCCCGCGCGTCGATCCGCCGGGTCGCCCAGATGAAGAGCAGCAGAGCCAGGAGGGTGAGGATCCCGACGCCGGTGTAGGCGAGCCACAGGTAGTGCGCGTGGGCGTAGGCCTCCGGCATCGGCCCCTGGCCGGCCAGCGCCGCCGCGTGCTGGAGCTGCAGCTCGGGCGGCAGGGTGGTCGGCTCGGGGCAGTAGCGGGAGAGCAGGAAGCCAGAGAAGATGAAGCCGAAGATCCAGGCGAAGAAGGTGTTGACGTGGGCGAAGCCGAGGAAGATCCCCTCCTTGCCCGGCGGCGCCTGCTTGGAGGCGAACTCCAGGTACTTGGGGCTCAGGAAGCACTCGCAGATGCCCAGGATCGCGATGCCGACGACCATCATCGCGGTGATCGGGTGAACCGAGAGACCGAGGAACTCGATGTTGCCGGAGAACAGCACCGACGAGGCCATGGCCAGCGCCGAGAAGGGGACCAGAGCCATCGCGATCAGGATCGAGTTCTCCGGCTTCCAGGTGCGCACGAGCTGGGTGACGGCGACCACGAACAGCACCACCACCAGCGGGTTGACGTTGGCGTACCACTCGGGCTTGTAGGTCTCGCCGGCCATGCGCAGCACGTAGTCGGGCATCGAGGCGTAGAGCTGGCCCTGGATCGACCAGAAGCCGGCGGTGATCAGGATCAGCGCGAGGAAGCGCAGGTTGCTGACCGCCATCCACATGCCCCGCAAGGTGTCGGCGAGGGTCCGTGGGCGGGTTGCCTCGTCCTCGGGCGGGCGGAAGGTCAGGAGGACCACGATCAGGGCGAGCAGGGCCGCCCCGGCGGAGAAGAAGGGCACGTTCTCGACCCCCATGTCGATCCGGATCGGCGCCACGATGGTCTTGCCGGTGAACGAGCCGATGTTGACCATCATGTAGAAGATGCTGAAGGCGCGGGCGCGGTTGGCGTAGTCCGAGGTCTTGGCGACGGTGCCGGTGATCACCGGCTTGACGAAGGCCCCGCCGAGCACGACCAGCGCGAGGCCGAGGAGCACCGGGCCGAGGGTGTGGAAGAAGCCCAGGGTTCCGTAGCCGGCCGCGAGCAGGACGAACGCGAGAATGAGCGCCTTGCGGAAGCCGATGCGGTCGGCGGCGGCGCCGGTGAAGAACGGCACCAGGTAGATCCAGCCGCCGAACATGCCGGCCACGATGCCGGCCTGGACGTCATCGAGCCCGACCACGCGAATCAGGTAGGTGCGCAGCGCGATGAAGGTGCCGTAGTAGGCGGCCCGCTCGCAGAGCTCGGCGGCGTTCCCGGTCCAGAACGACCGCGGGAACCGCCAGGTGGTCCGTCCTTCCGTCATCGCCCGATCTCCCGTTCCGCGGTGGCGGAGGCGGCACTCTAGCATGGGGTCCGCGCAGCCCGGCAGAGCGCTGGGGGTTTCGAAGGGCGGGCACGGAGACGGGCACGGGCACGGGCACGGAGAAGGGCATGTCCCTGGACGGCCGATCGATCCTCAACGGATGACCGGGCCCTTCGTACTACACTTGGGCATCATGAAGCGTCTCAAGTGGCTCATTCTCGCGCTGCTCCTGGTCGTTGCCGCCGTGACCGTGCGGATGACGGTGTTCGCGCCCGAGCCGGTCGAGGTCCAGGTCGCGCCGGTCGAGCGGGGCGCGGTCGAGGACACCGTGACCAACACCCGGGCGGGCACGGTCAAGGTGCGGCGGCGCGCCAAGCTGTCGCCGCAGCTCGGCGGGGTCGTCGTCGAGCTGCCTCACCGCGAGGGCGACGCCGTCGCAGCAGGAGAGCTCCTGCTCCGGCTCGACGATCGTGCGCAACGGGCTGACCTCGAGCTTGCCGCGCGCGACGTTCGAGCTGCCGAGGCACAGAGCGACGAGGCGTGCCTCGCCGCCGAGCTCGCCGAGAAGGACCTGGCCAGGATCCTCGCGCTGCACGGGAGCGGCATCGCGTCGGACCAGAGCCTGGACGCCCTGAGCACCGAGCGGGATCGCAGCCGAGCGGCCTGCGCCGCAGCCCGGGCTGCCGTCGAGCGCGCCCGCGCCCGGGTGGCGATGTCTCGGGTCCAGCTGGAGTTCACCGAGCTGAGGGCGCCGTTTGCCGGGACCGTGGCCGAGCTGACGACCGAGGTCGGCGAGTGGATCACGCCGTCGCCGCCCGGGGTTCCGATCCCGCCGATCATCGACCTCCTCGACGCAGCTTCGGCCTACGTCAGCGCACCGATCGACGAGGTCGATGCGGAGCGGGTGACACCGGGCCAGGAGGCGAGGGTGACCGTCGACTCGCGTCCGGCGGAGACCTTCAACGCCAGCGTGGTCCGGGTGGCGTCCTACGTGCTCGACGATCTCGAGCAGAACCGCACGGTCGAGATCGAGGTCGAGTTTTCCGAGCCCGACAGGGTGCGCGGAATCCTCGCCGGAACCTCGGCCGATGTCGAGGTCGTGCTCGACCGGCGGGACGGCGTGCTCCGCATGCCGGCGGCAGCCGTCGCTGAAGGCGGCTCGGTGCTGGTGCTCGAGGGCGGCGTCCTCGAGGAGCGCACGGTCGAAGTCGGGCTGCGCAACTGGCAGGTCGTGCAGGTCGTGGCCGGGCTCGCCGAGGGCGAGCAGGTGGTCACCAGCCGCCACTCGACCGAGGTGAAGGCTGGCGCCAGGGCCGTGGCGAGGCGGTAGGCGGCGAGGGTCTGGTGATCGAGCTCAAGGACGTGTGGCGGACCTACCAGGTCGGGAGCTCGCAGGTCCACGCGCTGCGGGGTCTCGACCTGTCGATCGAACGGGGTGACTACCTGGCAGTCGCGGGCCCCTCGGGGTCCGGCAAGTCGACGCTGCTCAACGTGATCGGCTGCCTCGACCGGCCGACCGCCGGCAGCTACACCTTCCGGGGTCGGGCGGTGGAGGAGATGTCGGAGCCGGAGCGCACCGCGATGCGCCAGCAGGATATCGGCTTCGTGTTCCAGTTCTTCCACCTGCTGGCGCGGCTGAGCGCCCAGGCGAACGTCGAGCTGCCGATGTTGTTCGCGGGGGTCGCGCGGGTGGAGCGCCGCCGGCGCGCGGCCGAGGCGCTGCAGGCGGTCGGCCTGGCGGCGCGCGCTCACCACCGGCCCGACCAGCTCTCCGGCGGAGAGCGCCAGCGGGTCGCGATCGCGCGGGCCGTGATCATGAAGCCCGCCCTCGTGCTCGCCGACGAACCGACCGGCAACCTCGACCGCAGCTCGGCCCTGGAGGTGATGAGCTCTGCTCGAGGAGATGAATGCCGGCGGCCAGACGCTGGTGCTGGTGACCCACGATCCCGTGCTCGCGGCGCGCGCCCGCCGGCGGGTGCGGATGGACGACGGCGCGATCGTCGAACGGAGCTGAGGAGAGGCATGGGCTTCGGTGACGTGATCGGATTCGCGGTCGGTGCGCTGCGCGGCCACCGGCTGCGGACGGCCCTGTCGGTTGCCGGCGTTGCGGTCGGCATCGCCGCCGTGGTGGCGTTGACCGCGCTGGGGGAGGGCGCCCGCGGCTACGTCGTGCGCGAGTTCATGTCGCTCGGATCGAACCTCCTGATCGTGCTGCCCGGCAAGGTCGAGACGACCGGAGGGATGCCGTTCGGCGGCACGACCCACGACCTGACCATCGACGACTTCCGGGAGCTGGCGCGGCGCATCCCAGGGGTCGCGCGGGCGGCGCCGATCGCGACTGGGACCGAGACCGTGCGCTTCGGCGGCCGTGGCCGTTCGGCGGCGGTGATCGGCTCCACTGCCGAGCTGCTCGAGGTGCGGCGGCTCGAGATCGCGTCGGGCCGTTTTCTGGCGCCGGTCGATCCCGAGGCCGGCGGCAGCGAGGTCGTGCTCGGGGCCGAGGTGGCGCGGGAGCTGTTCGGCAGCTCGAGCCCGCTTGGCGAGGTCGTGCGGATCGGAGACTGGCGCTACCGCGTGGTTGGAGTGCTGGCCCCCCACGGCCGCTCCTTCGTCGGATTCAACTTCGACGATGTCGTGTTGATCCAGGTGCGGACCGCGATGCGCATGTTCAATCGGGCGTCGCTCTTCCGCATCCTGCTCGAGATGCAGTCACCCGGCCGGCTGGACGAGGGCAAGCTCGCGGTCCTCGAGCTGATGCGCGACCGCCATCGCACCGATGACGTCACCGTGATCACCCAGGACGCGGTGGTGGAGACCTTCTCGTCGATTCTCGGCGTGCTGACGCTCGTCCTGGTCGCGATCGCCTCGATCTCGCTGACCGTGGCCGGGGTCGGCATCATGAACGTGATGCTGGTCGCCGTGGCGGAACGCCGGCGGGAGATCGGGCTGTTGCGGGCGGTGGGTGCCGGCACCGGCCAGATTCTCGCCGTCTTCCTGACCGAGGCCGCGGTCCTGGCCGCGGTCGGCGGCTTCGTCGGCCTGCTCGGCGGATGGCTGGCGGTGCGGGCCTTTGTCCGGGTCTACCCGAGCTTTCCGGCGACGACTCCTGCCTGGGCGGTGGCCGCGGCCCTGGTCGTTGCCGTCGGCGTCGGGGTGGTGTTCGGGACGCTTCCGGCGCGGCGCGCGGCACGGCTCGACCCGGTGCGCGCCCTTGCAGGTCGGTGAGAAGGCGAGGGGGTGAGAAGGTGAGAAGTGGCGGCCCAAATGTCCGCGGAAGTCGCCGACCCGAGCCAGGGGGGGCGGCCTTCTCTCCTTCTCCCCTTCTCTCCTTCTCCCTCTTCTGAGCAGGCCGCAGAGGGAAAGGTGGATCTGATCGAGCTCGTCCGCTTCGCTGTCGGTGCGCTGGCCGGCCACCGCCTGAGGTCGTTCCTCTCCGCCCTCGGCGTGGCGATCGGCGTGGCGGCGGTCATCCTGCTGACCTCGCTCGGCGAGGGGACGCGCGACTACATGGTGGGCCAGTTCACCCAGTTCGGGACCAGCCTGATTGGCATCAACCCCGGCAAGGTCAAGACGTTCGGCGTTCCCGGCGTGTTCGGCGGGACGACCCACAAGCTGACCATCGACGACGCCGAGGCGCTGCGGCGGATTCCGGGAGCCGGCGAGGTGGTCCCGGTGGTCATGGGGCCGGCGAGGGTGGAGGGCAACGGCCGCGGCCGCAGCGTCGTGCTCTATGGCGTCGGGTGGGAAGCGGCGAACGCCTGGCGCTTCAACGTCGCCCAGGGGAGCTTCCTGCCGCGAATGGACCCGCGGCGGAGCGGATCCTACGCCGTCCTGGGGACGAAGCTCGCCCGCGAGCTGTTCGGTACGGCGTCGCCGCTCGGGCAGCGGGTGCGCATCGGCGGGTGGTCGCTGCTGGTGATCGGGGTCATGGAGCCCAAGGGGCAGCTGCTCGGCTTCGATCTCGACGACACCGCCTTCATCCCGGTCGCCACGGCCATGGATCTGTTCAATCTCGTCGAGCTCCACGAGATCGATGTCGTGGCCGCGACGGTGGACGAGATTCCGTCGGTCGTCGAGGGCATACGGCGCGTGCTCAGCGACCGGCACCGCGGCGAGGAGGACTTCACGATCACCACCCAGAGCGAGATGCTGGGCACCTTCAACCGGGTCATCAACATGATCACGGTGGCGGTCTCGGGCATCGCCGGCATCTCCTTGATCGTCGGGGCGATCGGGATCCTCACGATCATGTGGATCTCGGTCCACGAGCGGACTGCCGAGATCGGGCTCCTGCGGGCGATGGGGGTCGGGAGCTCGACCGTGCAGGGGCTCTTCCTCCTCGAGTCGGTGCTGCTCGCGATTTCGGGGGGCCTGTTCGGCCTGGGCGCAGGCTTCGGCATCGCCGCCGTGATCCGAACAGTGGCGCCGGGAGTCCCCCTCAAGACCCCGGCCGGCGCCGTGGTTGCGGCGCTGCTGATGAGCGTGGTGGTCGGGGTGCTGAGCGGGGTGGCGCCGGCGCGCCGCGCTGCGGGCCTCGACCCGATCGAGGCGCTGCGCGCCGAGTGAGGCAGGAATACCGGCGGCCGACCCATGTTCCCGTTGATGGGTCACCAACGCGACCGCCACCGCGCCGCCGCGGCGGCGGGCCCGGGAGGCAACGATGAAGCGGGGTTCCGCACTGCTGCTCGCGGCGCTGCTGCTGGTCGCCGCCGCGTGCCGGCAGCGAGACGACATCTGGTTCGACGGCGACTTCTCGGCCGCGACGACGCTCGCGAAGGAGAGTGGCTCGTTGGTGATGCTGGTCTTCGAGACCGACTGGTGCATCTGGTGCGACCGGTTGGAGAAGGAGACCCTTGCCGACCCGGATGTCCGCAGCGCGCTCGAAGGCATCGTCGCGCTCAAGCTCGACGCGGAGCATGCCGGCGAGCGGCTGGCGGCGCGCTACGGGGTGGACTCCTATCCGACCATCGTGTTCACGGATGGCGACGGCGAGGAGGTCGATCGCATCCGCGGTTACCTCCCGCCCGCGCAGTTCGCCGCCGAGAGCCGGAGGATCCGAGGCGGCGACACCCTCGCGCGGCTGCTCTGCGTGACCGACGAGGTCGACGACGCGATCGCGCTGCAGCGGGTCGCCGTCGAGCGGATCGTTCCCGCGGCCTCCTGAGGAGCCTACCCGGACGATCGGGACGGTCTCGCGGCTGAGCGTGCCATAATCGGCCCTCCATCGAAGCGGGAGAGGAACGCGCATGAGACAGCGCGCTGGACTGGACGACGACACCCTTGCCTCGGTGCTGCAGACCCTCAAGACGGTCAGCGAGCGCCGGCTCGACCGCCGGACCCGCCTGCGGCTCGACGAGGAGGACCGCTTCCCGTCCGAGCTGGTGCAGGAGCTGCTCGGGCCGGACGTGGGCCTTCACCTGCTCTTCCTGCCCGAGGAGGTCGGGGGGCTCGGCGGCGGCGGCCGCGACCTGTTCCGAGTGTCGGAGGAGATGGCCCGCATCGACCTCGGGGTCGCGACGGCCTTTCTCGCGATCGCCCTCGGCGTCGATCCCATCATTGTCGGCGGCACCGACGAGCAGCGGCGCCACTGGCTCGGGCGGATCGCCGACGAAGGGCTGATCGTCGGCTATGCCGTCACCGAGCCAGAGGCCGGTTCCAACGTTGCGCGCCTTGCCACCGAGGCGAGGCCGGTCGACGCGGGCGAGGCGATGCCGCGGGCATACCGCCTCAGCGGCACCAAGCAGTTCATCACCAACGGTGGGGTTGCGCAGATCTTCACGGTGCTCGCGCGTGCCCCTGGAGGGCCTTCGTTCTTCGTCGTCGAGCGGGCGGCGCCCGGGGTATCCGTCGGGGTGCCGGAGAAGAAGCACGGCATTCGCGCCTCGAACACGACCCAGGTCGTCCTCGACGACGTCGAGGTGCCGGCCGATCAACTGCTCGGCCTGGCCGAGGGCAAGGGCCTCGAGCAGGCCAACCAGGTGTTCGGCTTCACCCGGCTGATGGTGGCCGCGTTCGGGCTCGGCGCCGGCGAGGAGGCGCTGCAGCGGGCTATCGACTACGGCCACGAGCGAATCCAGTTCGGCGAGCCGCTGTACCGCAAGCAGGGCTTCACCCACCGGCTCATCGTGCCGCACGTGGTGCGGCTCGAGGCGGCTCGTTCCTACTGCGAGGAGGTCGCGCGCCGGCTCGATGTCGGCGGCGGCGGCCTGCAGGTCGAGGGTGCGATCGCCAAGTACTTCGCGACGGAGGCGGGTAACGCCGCGGCGGACGCGGCGATTCAGGCCCATGGCGGTTACGGATACACCCACGAGTACGAGGTCGAGAAGATTCGCCGCGACGTGCGGATCACCACGATCTACGAGGGCACCTCGGAGATCCTGCAGAACATCATTGGCACCCATCGCTGGCGGATCGCGGTCAAGACCCGCGGCGGTTTCTACCGCGAGATGGCGGCGGCGCTGCGGGAGCTCGGCAGCGGCGAGGCGGCGGCGCTCGCCGCCGACGCCCTCGCCGAGACGATACTGGCCTGCCACGCGAAGCGGCTGCCCCGCGAGCAGTACGTGCTCATGGAGCTCGCCCGCCTGGCCTCCGAGGTGGAGACGGCAGTGGCGCTCGCCCACAAGGTGGCAGCCGGGGCCCGTCGATCCGACCTGCTGCCGGCTTGTTCCCGACTCCATGGCGGCGCCGCCGCGAGGGACGTGGCGATGACCGGGCTTCGACTGCTCCACGGCTGCGGCAGCTGTGACGACGGTGAGATCGCCGGCTTCAGGTCACGGGTCCGATTCGAGGAGGCGATAGCCACAGCGACCGGAGAGCTCGAGCTCATGGACCGCGTCGTGACGGCGCTCGAATCCGAGCGACTCGGGTGAGGTCGCCGGCGGCCGCGGCGCGGACCCGGCGTCCGGACGGCCAACGGGACCTCACGGTGTGTCGGACGACGGCCGGAGGTGATCATGGCTCCTCCGCCGCCGTGCGGTGCTCGACGGCCGGCGCGACGAGCAGTCGGTAGAGGGCCAGCCCGACGACCGAGATCGCGCCCATCATCATCACGCCGGCGAAGAAGGGCAGCGGCGTCGGGCGTCCCGCCGGCGTCGAGCGGGCCCTGGATAAAGCGCTGGTACAGCCAGCCCGCCCACGGTCCCGAGTAGAAGTTGCCGAGGAACAAGGCGAAGAAGGAGTAGCCGAGATAGACCGCCACCTGGTCGGGGGGAGCGATCGTGCCGCAGTACTCGAAGAACCGCGCCGAGCAGGTCATCTCGCCGATCGACCAGATCACGATCCCGGCGGCGACGACGGTTGCAGCGGCCGACATCGACGGCAGGATCCACGACACGGTCGCGACGGCGGTGCCGGCGAGCAACGCGCTGATCGTACGCCAGCGTCGGGTGAGGTACGAGATCACCGCCTGGAGGAGGACGATGAGCAGTGCGTCGAGCGAGATGAAGACCTCGGGGTTCAGCCAGTGGCCGACCCACCGGGTGAGCGGGATGATCCGATCGATGGCCGCTTCCATCTCGCCGAGGTCAGTGAAGGTCTCGACGTAGAGCGGCATGAAGCCGAACAGGACGTTGATCATCCCCCAGAAGCCGGAGAAGATCACCAGCAGCAGCACGAAGCGCCAGTTGCCGAGAACCGCGAAGATCTCGGCGAAGACCCTGCCCAGGCTCTTCCCAGCCGCCCGTTCGTCGTGGGTCACCGGTTCGCGGAAGGCGAACAGGGCCTGTGCGAGCATCAGGGCGCAGGCCGCAGCAGATACCCAGAACACGTAGCGGAACTCGGTGCGGTTCCGGACCTGGGCGGCGATGACCGGGCCGATGAGCCCGCCGGCGTTGATCATCATGTAGTAGAGGCCGAAGCCCACCGGTCGTGTGCTGCCCTCGACCGTGGTCCGGGTGACGGTGCCGGAGATGGTGGGCTTGATGATCGAGCCACCGACGGCGATCAGCCCGAGCGCCACACACAGCCAGCCGAAGCTGGTGGCGGCGCCGAGCACGAAGTAGCCTGCGGTCAGGGTCGCGAAGGCGATGGCGAGCGCCGGCTTGTAGCCGAAGCGGTCCGCGAGGGCGCCGGCGAGCAGCGGCAGCAGGTAGAGGGCGCCGGTGAACACGCCGTACACCCAGCCGTAGCGATCAACCGGGATGCCGAGGTGGTCGACGACGTAGATCCCGAGCACGAGCGCCATTCCGTAGTAGGCGAGGCGCTCGAAAAGCTCCATGATGACAGCCGAGAACAGCGTCCTCGGAAGCTGTCGAAGCAGCGAGAAGTCCATGGCGGCTGACGCCCTCCCGGTCGCGCGCGGATTGTACCCTGCCCGCGTTTGGCGCCGGCCCCTGTGATCAGGGCCGATCGACACGGCACAACACAGGCTCAGGGGCCGGCGCCAAACGCGGGCAAGCCGCAAACTGGGTTTGCGGCTCAAGACATCTCATGAAACGGGGAGTGGCTAGGAGTTCGCACCGCATTGGCCTTTTCGGCGGACGTGGTTGACCCAACCGTTGTCAGACGGCCACTGCGGCACGGACTCTTCAGGATGCGCTGCGCGCATCCCTCTCGGCGCGCGCGGGGCGTAGGCCAGCCAGCAATCGCGACGCGTCACACGCGCCCAGAGATCTACGACCCGAGTGCGCGGAGGGGCCTATGCCCTACACGCTCCTACGGTTGCATGGCCGGATCGGCTGCGGGCGCCGCGTTGCCGGCTGGGCCGGCGAAGTCGTCGAACTGGAGCCACTCGATGTTCTTCCAGTAGTCGTTCGGGATGTCGGGCTGGCCCGGATCGACGATGCCGACCTCGAGGAAGTCGAGCAGGGTGCCGGTGGCGTAGCGGTAGCCGATGTTGGCCTTGCGGTAGTCCAGGTACGTCCGGATCAGGGTCAGCTCGGCCTGTGCGAGGTCCTCCTGGATCTCCAGCACCTGGTAGTTGGTGGACAGTCCGTTGTCGAACTTGGTCTGCTCGGCCTCCAGGTTGCGGGCGGCGAGCTGCTGCGAGGCAACCGCCGCCTCCACCGCTGCCGCGCCGTCCTCGAGCGCTCGGACCGCGATCCGGACCTGCGCGACGATGTCCTGCTGGAGGGCCGCCATCTCCACCACGCTCCGGTCGTGCTCGAATCGGCGCTCGGCGAGCCGTCCCTGGGCCGCGTTGTTGCCGATCGGGATCCCGAGCTGGACGCCGACGCGCCAGTTGGGGAAGTCGCGGTTGACGATCTGGTCCACCGAATCGGGGAAACCGTCGTCGACGATGATCGGGTCGCCGGTGACCGGGTCCTCGGTCTCGCCCTTGCCGCCGACGCCGCCCCAGCCGTAGCTCGCCTGGAGGTCGAGGCTCGGCAGGACGTCGTTTCTCGCCATCCGGACGTAGTACTCCAGGATCTCGTTTCGCAGCTGCTGCTGCCGGATCTCCGGCCGCTTCTCGAGGCCGGTGTCGATCGAGGCCGCGAGGTCCGGAAGAAAGGGCGCGAACTCGTAGGTCTCGGTGGTCTCGATGGTCGTCAGCCACTCGGCGGGCTGGTCGAAGCCGAGCACCGTCTTGAGGACATCCTCGGCGTTCGACGCGACGTTGCGGGCGGTGATCAGCGCCTGGCGGCGCGTCGCCACCCCGGCCTCGGACTGCACGAGGTCGATCGGCGCCGAGGTCCCGACGTTGACTCGCTCCTGGGTCTCGCCGAGCAGGCGCTCGGCGAGCGACAGGGACTGCTCGGACACCTGGACGGCGCGGCGGGCCGCGACCAGGTTCCAGTAGGAGCTCTCGACCTGGCGGAGGGTGTCGACGACCAGCATCTCGAAGGCCTCGGCCGTCTGGGCGCGGCTGTTGCGCGCCACCACGATCCCGGATCGATTCACCAGGGTGCCGAAGCCGCGCAGCAGCGGCTGGGTGACCGACAGGTTGAGGTCGGAGGTCCAGTTCGGGTTGAGGAAGTAGAAGGTGTTGTTGGTCTCGAAGCGGTTGGTTCCCAGCTCCGCTGACCACAGAGTGCCGGTGGGGAGCAGGCCGTCAATCCCAAGGCCGTAGCGGGTGTTGCGGTACTCGGGAACCAGCGAGCCTTCGAGGACGGTGGTGGACGGCGTCCGCGTCCAGTCTCCGCTCGCCCCGAGCCCGAAGTTCGGATCGAACACCCCCGACGCGGTCTGGACGCCGGCATCGGCGGAGGCGATCGAGAACCGGCCCACCTGGAGGTCGAGGTTGCGGCTCATCGCCATCTCATAGGCGGTCATCAGGTCCAGCGGGAGGACCTGGCCTTCGGTGGCTGGTCCCGGGATCGGCGCGGGCAGCGCTGGGATCTCGAGGGTCTGCGCATGGAGCTGAGGCGTCAGCAGCGCGGCCGTCACGATCAATGCCGCGACGATGATCTTGAGCTTCACGGTGGCTCCTCCTTGCACGGCCAGTCCGCCCATAATTACGAGGAGCTACGGGAAAAGGTTCGTGCGCTCCCCGGGCATCCGGCGAGAGTCTACTGCCTTTTGCCGGGATGCGCGCGAGGATGCACGCAGCGAGGATGCAAGGACGCGCGCCAGGATACGCGCAGCGCATCCCGGTAGGATCGGGTGGGGCAGGGGCCAGCCAGCGACCGCCACACCTCACGCACACCCCGAGGCCTACGACCCTCGTGCGCCGAGGGGCCTATGCCACACGATCCTAGCCCGGATATCTCACCGGGTTTCGTCGCGAGGGCGGCGAGGTGCCGTGCGCAGTGGGGATTTCGACCCGAGGGGCGCGGAGGCGAACCCGCCGGGGTGGGAGGTGGGAGTGCGGGAGGGGGCGGCGGGTCTGTGATGGGTGGGGGGCGGAAAACTTGACAGTACGTCGAGCACCCCGAGGCGAGAAAGCACCGCTGAGTGCGGTACATCGCTGGCCGCAGTAGAAAGTTGGTGAGATATCCGGGCTAAAGGGTGCGGATCTTGCCCTTCAGGAGGTAGGCCTGGAAGGCGAGGTCGGCCTTCGCCACGAGGCGGCGGAGGTGGGTGAGGGGAACGTCGGCGACGCCCCGGTCCCGGTTGTCGCCGTACAGGAAGCCGAGCGGCTTCGCACCGACGAAGATCGGCAGGATGACCGACTCCGACGGCGGAATGCCGCCGAGGGCGCGGATCAAGGGTTGGTGGGCGGGCAGTCTCGGCAATGCGCCGAGCCAGTAGGAGCTGCGGTCGGATAGCCGGGTGAACACGGTGGGTTGGTCGAGGGGGATCGTCAGGCCGCGGACGGCGTTTCGTTCGATATCGGCGCCGTCGCCGCGCCAGCCGATCACCTTGCCCCGGCGGACAACGAGCAGGAGCCGGCGGCTCAGGTACGGCGCGCAGTACTCGAGCAGGGCGTCGCCGATGTCCTCCCGCATCTCGGCGTTCTGCAGGGTGACGGACGCTGCCAGCAGGCGCTCGTCCGGCCCTTCCGGCCTGCTTGCGGGCGCCTCCACGATCCGCTCGGGGCCCTTTTCCGGCGGCGGCTCGATGCCCCCCCGCAGCGACGGAAACTCGTCGAGCTCCTCCTGGCTGATCTCGAGAACGAGCGAGTCGTCCGGCGATCGGGACGGTCGCATCGCCACTGCCCATGGCATGGCACGCCCGTCCTGCGAAACCGCCGACGCCGGCCCGTTCCTCGGCGTTCTCGAGCCTGCCGACGCGGTGCCGGTGTCTGCACGCTGGCCTGGCTCCTCGTTGATCCGCTTGAGGACCGACGCGATCTGGATCGACGGCACGACGCCGTAGAGCCGCGCCATCGCCTCGTACAGCCGGACCTCGAGGGTGACGAAGGTGGAGACCAGGCAGCCGGTGAGAAGCCCGATCTCGTCCTCGATGAGCAGGTCCTCAGGGGACAGCGTCGCGATCGAGATCGTCTTCCCTTCGTGACGGAACGGCACCACGAGCAGGCGCGTCGCGACCCGGGGTGAGACCAGCCGGGCGACATCCGGCGTGGCGCGCGCCAGCTCGCTGCGCGACACCGTCCGGGTCGAGTGGTAGCGGCCGAGCGCCGCGAGCAAGGTCAGCTCGCTGACCAGCCCGAGGTCGAGCAGCACGGTGTCGAGCCGGCCCTCCATCGAACGCTGCGTGTCGAGCGCTTGGCGAAGGCCCTCGGCGTGGAGGATTCCCTCGGTGACCAGGAACTCCCCGAAGCCCTTGTCGCTCATCGGTCGATGCTCAACCTCCAGAACCCATGGTATCAAGGTGTTACAGAGGCGCAGTCGCGAGCGCCGGCACGACCGGGCCGGCGGGTGACGGTCAGCACCGGATGAGGGTGGTCTCGCTGGGATTGCGAGCGAGAGTGCGAGTGCCGTGCTCGGAGCGTTTCGTTCCAGCACGCCTGGTAGCGAAGAGGCCGTGCCCGTCTCCGTCTCCGTGCCCGTCTGTCATCCCGAGCGAGCGGCGGAGCCGCGAGTCGAGGGACCTCCTGAAGCCACGTGGGCCCTTGATGATCCCTCGGGCACGGGCGCGGAAGCGGAAGCGGGAGCTACAGGGTGGAGAGGGGATCCACGTCCACGACCATTCGCACCGAGCGGGACCGGCGGTCGCGGCCTCGATCCGCTCGAGGATCTCGCGCAGGAGCTCGCGGTTGGGAGCGGTCACCAGCAGCTGCCAGCGCCAGGAACCGCGAATCCTCTCGATCGGCGCCGGCGCCGGACCTCGCAGGCGCACACCGGACGGCAGCGGTGCGGCCGCGCGGGCGGCCCGTCGTGGCGGCGCCGCTGGCGCTCGAGGTTGTTGCTCGACTCGAAGCGCACGACCGCCATGCGAGTGGTCGGCGGGATAGCCGAAGGCGTTGCGGAAGACCATTTCATCGTCGAGGAAGGAGGCGACGTCGTGACCAGCGGCGTGGCGGACCGCGGGGTGGTCCGGGTAGTAGGTCTGGATGATCACCCGGCCCGGCCGGCTGCCGCGACCCGAGCGCCCCGCCACCTGGGTGAGCAGCTGGAAGGTGCGCTCGGCGGCGCGGAAGTCGGGCAGGCCGAGCAGCGCGTCGGCGGAGATCACGCCGGTCAGGGTGACGGCCGGAAAGTGGTGGCCCTTGGCCACCATCTGGGTGCCGATGAGGACCCGCACCTTGCCGGACGCGAAGGCGCCGAGGCTGTGCTGCAGCCCGTCCCGCCGCCGCACCGTGTCACGGTCGAGAATCGCCACCTCGACACCGGGGCAGTGATCGGGCCAGCAGCTCCGCCACCTTCTCGGTGCCGGCGCCGACCGCGTCGAGCAGCGTTCCGCCGCAGCGCTCGCAGGCGGCCGGGATCGGGGCGCTGTGGCCGCAGTAGTGGCAGCGGAGGTCGGCGCTGCGGCGGTGGACGACGAGCGACACCGAGCACGACGGGCACTGAACGCGCGCACCGCAGTCGCGGCACAGCAGCAGCGGCGCCCAGCCCCTGCGCTGCATGAGCAGGATGATCTGGTCACCCGCGGCGAGGGTCTCGGACATCGCCTCGCGCAGCCGCCGGCTGAGCCAGGTGTGGCCGTGTTCGCCGGGATCGGGCGGCTCGCCGCGCAGGTCGACCACCTCGACCTGCGGCAGGCTGCCGCCGGCAACCCGCCGGGTCAGCCGGAGGTGGGTGGCGAGGTCCGCGCCGGACCAGCGCCGCCGCCTCGACCGACGGCGTCGCGGTGCACAGGACGACCGGGATCTCGAGTCGCTTGCCGAGCACCAGCGCGAGGTCGCGGGCGTGGTAGCGGGGCGACTCCTGCTGCTTGTAGGCCGCGTCGTGCTCCTCGTCGACCACGATCAGCCTGAGGTTCTGCAACGGGGTGAACAGCGCCGAGCGCGGTCCAACCACGACCCGGGTCTCGCCGTCGGCGGCCCGGCGCCACTCTCGCCAGCGCTCGCCTTCCGATTGGGCCGAGTGGACCACCGCGGCGCGGCCGCCGAAGCGGCGCTCGACGGCGCCCGCGGCCGCTGGCGTGAGGCCGATCTCGGGGACCAGCACGAGACCGCTCCCTCCGCGTTCCAGGACGCTCTCGAGAGCAGCGCAGGTAGACCTCGGTCTTGCCAGAGCCGGTGACGCCCTCGAGCAGGAAGGGCGCGTAGCCACCGGCCGCGACGGCGTCGGTAATGGCCACTACCGCGGCCTGCTGCTCGTCGGTCAGTGTGTGGTGCTCCGGTTCGGACCGCAGCGCCCAGCGCGGCGGTCGCGGCGCCGGCTGCGTGAAGGAGGCGATGGCGCCGCGATCGACCAGCGCGCGCACCGTCGCGGGCGAGCAGCCGACGGCCGCTCGGAGCTCGGTCACCAGGGCGGGCCGACCGGCGTCGGCCAGCCACTGCAGGACCTCTCGTTGCCGGGGAGCCCGCCGGCACTCCTCCAGGAGCGCGTCGAGCGGGCGGTCGGCGATCTGCACCGCGGTCACCTCGGCCGGTGGCGGGCGATCGCGGCGCTGCCGGCGCAGCTCGACAAGGCCGAGCCGGACGAGCTCGTCGAGGGGTCGCCGGTCCCGGCAGCCGGCCTTTGCGAGCAGCGCGGGCACGCGGGTGCCGCCGTCGGCGACGAGCGCCGACAGGATGGCCGGCCCCGGCCGCGCCGAGCCCAGTCGGGTCGGCGCTGACGCCGGACGGGGTCAGGAAGACCATCTCGCTATCGGCACGCAGCAGCCTGGCGGGCAGCATGGCCGCCAGGGTTGTCCCGAGCGGGCATCGGTAGTAGTCGGTGATGAAGCGAGCCAGCCTGAGCAGCTCCTCGGGCAGCAGCGGCGCGGGATCGAGCACGTCGAGGAGGGGCCGGACGACAGCCGGGTCGAGGTCGCTGTCGGCCTCCACCTCGACCACGATACCGGTGAGCTCTCGGTCCCGCACCGGCACCCGGACCCGGGCGCCGACCGCCGCGAACGCTTCGAGCTCCGGCGGGATGCGATACACCAGCGGCTCGGGAGCGCTGTGCGGCAGAGCGACGAGAGCGAACACGGTGAGATCGTAGCAGGAGGTGGATCTGAGGTCGGGCGTGGTGCGGCGGCTGGCGCCAATGTTGCTCGATGGCGGCCGGTGCCCCTTCCTCATCCGCGCCCGCTTCCGCGCCCGATTCCGGGCCCGAGTAGCGGCGCCTCCTGAGGCGATCGGTGCACGGGCATCGGGTCGGGCACGGGCCGGGCCCCCTCGCCGATCACCCATCACGTATCACGTATCACGACCGCGGAAGCGGGCACGGAAGCGGAAGCGGGCGCGGGAGAGAACACGGAGGCGGAAGGGACGATGCGACGCTGGTACCATTCTGGTCGCGGAGCACGCGATGCGGGGAAGCTCGAGAGTCCACGGTGACATCACCGGCAGTCGGCTGAACGCCGCCGAGGCGGTGTTCCGGCTCGTTCGCACGGTCCCTTCGGGCCGAGTCATGTCCTACGGGCAGATCGCCTCCGAGCTGGCGAGCCGGCTGTCGCCGCGCGCCGTCGGCTGGATGCTCCACCGCTGCCCGGACGACGTCCCGTGGCACCGCGTCGTCAACGCCGCCGGCGGATGCTCCACTGACCGCCTCCCCGACTTTCCGCAGGGCCTCCAACGGGCGATGCTGGAGGCCGAGGGAGTCGTTTTTCGGGACAACGGAACGCTCGACCTCGAGCGCTATCGCTGGCAGCCGCGGCGGCGCCGGCGGCGCTGACGCAGGCGCCGACCGCCCTCACCCCGGGCCAATCGGCTCGTCCGGTGGGGTGATCGGCCGCTCGCCGGCGACCTCTCCTTCGCCGCGTGCCTCCAGGGGGTAGAGCCGCAGCGGCCGCAGCTCGCCGAGGAGCCCGGCTTCGTGGCACTTCGACCAGAAGGTCGTGACCGCCTTGAGCTCGCGCTGGCCGATGTCGTAGCGGAGCAGCGTGCCGAGGTAGTGCTCGGCGAGCGCGACGGGCCAGCCGGCAGCGCGGGCGTGGGCCGCGGCCAGCTCGCGGACGCGGTGACGGTTGCGGTCACGGCAGCGCCGCAGGAGCTCCGGAAGCTCGCCCAGGTCGGACGTGATCGGCGACAGCCAGGTCGCGAACACGAAGGGCAGGCCGGTGAGGGAGCGCCAGGCCTCGCCGAGATCGAGCTGGTAGGGGAGGCTGGGCGCGGCGGTGACGACCTTGTCACCGATCAGGAGGATCGCGTCGATTCCTGGGGGCAGCCGTTGCGGCGGCGGCCCCGCCGGCAGCGGCTCGAGCTGCGCAACGGTGCCGTAGAGATCACGGAGGAGGACCTGAAGGAGGGCCACTGAGGTCCGGCTGTCGCCATCGACGGCGACGCGTGAGACCTCGGAGAACGGTCTCTCGGCGAACAGGCGCACCGTCAGGGTCTGGCCCTCGGAGCCGATGGCCCCGACCGGGACGATGCACAGCTCGACCGGAGCCCTCTGGTAGTCGATGATCGGGCAGAGGGCGATCTCGACCTCGCCAGCGAGCAGGCGACCGAGCAGCCGGCTCGGCACGTCGCTGGTCACACGAAGTGAGGGCTCGGCCTCGAGGCCATCCGTCAGTGGCCTGGCGTTGAGGTAGCTCACGCATCCGATGGTGACCATGGATCGAGGCGCCTTCACCTTTCCCGCCTCGCTCGGCGGCGCGCGCCGCCGAGCTGTGCGACCGCGCAGCGTGGTGCGACGATCGCGACGGCCGTCCTCGACGACGCCGTACTCTAGCAGAGGCCGCGCGGTCACAGCCCGAGGGGGCGAGGTTGCTGCCCTGTGCTGCGTCCGGCGGGGGTTGCGTCAGTCGAGCGGCGCCGCCTGGGGGAGGGTCGGGTCGTGGGGCATGCTGCCGCGGCCGGCCCTCAGGTACGCGAACGGAGTCGCGAACAGGAAGTTGGAGACCCGGGAGGTGTAGATGTCGGCCGACGCCTCGACCTGGCGCGCCAGGTGGCTCTTGTCGTGGCCGGCGCGCAGCAGTGGGCCCCAGCGTGCGTCGACGGCCTGCGACGCCTCCCGGGCGAGCGGCGCGACCTGCTCGTCGAGGCCGAGGATGCGCTCCTTGAGCTCGGCCAGGCGGCCGATGAGCGCCGCGGGCGCCACCGTGGGCCGAGGCCCGTACTCGAGCTGGGCGCGCTGCAGCTCGAGCCGGGTTCGCGCGTGCTCGGCTTCCAACTGCTCCTTATCGGCCATCAGGGCTGCGAGCTCGCGCTCCCGCGGACGGAATGCCTCCAGCTCGGCGACCTCGTTCTCCAGCTCGCGCAGGATCAGGCCGGTCCGCCAGCGCAGGAGGCTCTTGGACATGCGGACGTCGGCGAAGATGTGGTCGCCGACGTACAGGATCTCGGATCCCGAGAGGCCGAGGTACTGCTCGACCGAGCCTGCGTCGCCTCCGACGTAGCAGCCGGGTCCCCGGAAGCCCTGCGCCGCCGGCATCAGGTGGCCGCGGTCCTCGTCGACGATCGAGAACAGCGGCAGCTCGGCGCTGAAGAAGTCCGGCTTGCGGGCCCCGACGATGACGAGCTCGAAGAGGTTGCGCCAGGTCATGCCCTTCGGCAGGAAGCGATCGAAGGCGTGGGCCATGATCGTGCGCACGTAGCTCCACTCGGCGTTGGTGATGATGAGCAGGCGCTTGCCCGAGCGGAGCTGGTCGAGCAGGGCGAGCGGAGCGTCGGGGTCGACGTCGATGTAGGTGCCGGGGTCGGCGACGATCTCCGCCTTCAGCGTGCCCTCGAGGTGGGTCGTGTCGAGGTGACGGTGGATGCGCTGGAAGAGATCGCTGTAGCCGAGGATCTCGGGGAACCTCCGTTGGTCATAGAGGTCGACGAGCTGCGCGAACAGGCAGCTCCCGGACAGCGAGAACAGCGTGTTGAGGAAGTGGAAGCGCGCTTCGGCGAGGTCGATGGGGAAGTTACGGTAGACCTCGCGCTGCTCCTCGAAGCTCATGGCCCGGGTGCCGTGCGAGGCCCGCATCACGAACCCGAAGCGGTTGGCCTTGACGATGTTCCCGAGCTCGGTGTCGATCACGAGACCCCTCGTCACGAGGCTCGGGTCGAACTGCAGTTGCTCGACCGGCCAGCCCTCGGCCATCAGCATGCGGCGGATCTGGTCGTAGGCGCGCCGTTCCCAGTGGTCGACCCGGTAGTGGACGAGGGTGTAGTCCATGTCGTAGCCGATCGCCGCGATCGAACGCAGGTTGAGCGTCCGATTGCAGTAGATCCGGCGTGCGGCCGGAACCGTGGCGGCGGCCGAGCGTTCGTCGGGCATGGTGGTGCTCCCCGACCCGGCCGTCGCGCGACGGGGCCGGCCGCGGGCTGGCGGCTGACCTCGGCGGGAGGTCCGGGCGAGCCTAGGATAGCCGGTCGGGGTGGCCCTGCGGAGCGGGTCGGGCAGAAAAAAAGCAAGCCCGAGTGGGCTTGGGAAGGAGGAGATTGGTTGGTGCGTCCGATACTCAATATAGGAACATCGCCATGCCGGCGCAGTGAGCCTCGTCACACGAAGCGCCCAGGGTCGTGCATCCTCGGCGCACGCGCTCGGTCAGGACCTCGCGACTCTCCAGGCGAACGTGGCCCAGCCCGCGATCAGGAGGACGCCACCGACCGGCGTGATGGCGCCGACGGCGCGAGCGCCGGTGAGCGCGAGCAGGTAGAGGCTGCCCGAAAAGGCGACGGTTCCGGCGAGGAACATCCACCGCGCCGGCGTCAACCGGGCCTGCGGCCATCGACCCTCCGCCAGCGCGGTCAGGATCAACGCGATTCCGTGGATGAGCTGGTAGCGCGCCGCGGTCTCGAAGATCTCGAGGAGGTCCGGGTCGAGTCGGCCGCGGAGGCCGTGGGCGCCAAAGGCGCCGGCCGCCACGGCAGCGCCGGCGAGGGCGGCTCCGAGCACCATCGCGGCTCGCGCGGTCATCGCTCAGCCTTCCGGCTCGACGACCCCGATGTAGGGCAGCGTCCGGTAGCGCTCGCTCCAGTCGAGCCCGAAGCCGACCACCCACACGTCGGGAATCTCGAAGCCCAGATAGTCGATCTGGACCGGCACCTTTCGCCGCTCCGGCTTGTGGACGAGGACGCAGGTCTTCAGCGAGGCCGGATGGCGCGTGGCCAGCGTGCGCAGCAGGTAGCTGATCGTGTAGCCGGTGTCGACGATGTCCTCGACCACGAGCACATGGCGGCCGGCGATGTTGCGCCTCAGGTCCATGATCATGCGGACGGCGCCGTTGGTCTGGGTCGAGTTGCCGTAGGTCGACAGCGCCATGAAGTCGACCGAGCGCGGCACCGTGAGTCGGCGGGAGAGGTCGGCCAGGAAAATGAAGGAGCCCTTGAGCACCCCGACCAGGACGAGGTCCTCGACGCCTTCGTAATCGCTCGAGACCTTCTGGGCGAGCTCGGTGATCTTGGCGGCGATCGTCTGCTCGCTGATCAGCACCTTGGGGTCGCTCACGGGCGTGCCTCCCTGCTCGGTCCGGGCGGCGGCCACGGTAGCATGGTCCGCGGAGCTCGGGTGAGGAGGGAGCGGGCGGTGGTGGGCGGCGGCGGAATCCGCACCCCCGCCGCGTACGTTGAGGGGAAGGGCAGGGCTTGAGCGACTCACACCACGACGATCTCTCGGGGGCTGCCGTGGCCCCGGTGCGCGGGTCGATCGTGCGCCTCCTCCGCCGCTACGCCTGGCGCTACCGCTGGAGCTATCTCGCCGGCATCGTCTTCGTGGTGCTCACCAACTACCTCGCGGTGAGCATCCCGGGCCAGATCGGGCACGCCATCGATGCCCTGCGGTCGAGCGGGCCCGTCGCGCCGTACGTCACCGCGATCGCTCTGATGGGGCTTGCCGTCATCGGCGTCCGGACCCTGTCGCGGATCCTGATCTTCAACCCGGGCCGGGACCTCGAGTATCACCTCCGCAGTGACCTCTTCGCAAAGCTCCTCGCCCTGCAGCCGCCCTTCTATGCCAAGCACAAGCGTGGGGACATCGTCAGCCGGGCCTCCAACGACATCTCGTGGGTCCGGACGCTGGTCGGCTTCGGCGGCCTGCAGGTCGTCAACGTCACGATCGCCGTGGCCTTGACTGGCTGGAAGATGGCGGCGCTGTCACCCCGCCTGACACTGGTCGCAGGGTTGCCGATCCTGCTCGGCGTGGCCGCCGTCCAGGGTGCCATCCAACGGCTTTTTCACCTCTCCCGCATCAACCAGGAGCAGCTCGGGGAGATCTCCGAGCACGTCCTGGGCAGCCTGCAGGGAATGGCGACGATCCAGGGCTTCGTCGCCGAGGGATCGTTCGTCGAGCGTTTCGAGAAGCGCAACCTCGAGTGGGTGAGAGTCGGGATGAAGCTCGCCATCATCCGTGCAGCCGCCCTGCCGCTGCTGGTTCTGAGCGGGGGCGTCGCGATGTTCGCGGTCGTGGCCGTCGGCGGTCCCATGGTGTTGGCGGGCACGCTCACCGTCGGCGAGCTGGCGGCCTTCACGGCACTGCTGACGGTGCTGCTGCCGCCGCTGCGATCGTTCGGGTGGATGCTGTCGGTGATTCAGCGCGGGCGCGCCTCGCTCGACCGAGTCTTCGAGCTCATGGACGAACCGGTCGAGCGCCCGGAAGGCGCCGAAGGCGTCGTCTTGCCGGCCGGCGCAGGCCCCGCCATCGAGCTCAGGGAGCTCGGCTTCAGCTACCCCGACGCCCCGAACTTTCGGGTGCTCGAAGGGATCTCGACGTCGATTCCGGCAGGCGCCGTGGTCGGGCTGTTCGGACGCACCGGCAGCGGCAAGAGCACGCTGCTCCGGCTGCTGGCGCGCCTGTTCAATCCGCCGGCCGGCACCGTGCTCGTCGAGGGTCACGACATCCTCGAGCTCGATCTGGACGCGTGGCGCCGCCGGGTGACCATGGTCCCCCAGCGGCCGTTCCTGTTCTCGGAGTCGATCGCCGCGAACATCTCGCTCGCGGAGACCGCGGACGACGGCTCGGTGCACGAGGCGGCTCGCAAGGCCGCGCTCGAGCAGGATCTCCACGCGCTCCCGGAAGGCCTCCAGACGGTGGTGGGCGAGCGCGGGATCACGCTCTCGGGAGGCCAGCGGCAGCGCGTCGCCCTGGCGCGGGGCATCGCCCGCGGCGGCGACCTGCTGATTCTCGACGACGTGCTGTCGGCGGTGGACCACTCTACCGAGGCGCGGCTCGTCGACACCATGACCGAGATCGCGCACGGACCGGGCGCCCCGACGGTGCTCATCGCGAGTCACCGGCTGTCGGCGTTCAGGACCTGTGACACCATCCTGGTCCTCGACCGGGGGCGGCTCGTCGACCGGGGGAGTCACGACGAGCTGATCGCGCGGCCAGGTCCGTACCGCGACGCCTGGTGGGTCCAGCGCCAGGGCAGTGCCGCGGCGGCGGGAGCGGCACCATGAGCGACCTCAGGCTGCTGCGCCGGCTGTGGCCCTACCTGCGGGCGGACTGGTGGGCCTTCGCCATCGCGCTGCTGTTGACGCCGGCGGCGGCGGCCCTCAACCTCGTGCAGCCGTATCTGCTGAAGCGGGTCATCGATGACCACATTGTGCCCGGTGTCTCCGAGGGGCTGATGGGGTTGGCCCTGCTGTTCCTGGCGGCGGTCGTCGTCGGATACCTGCTGCAGGGCGGCTACGTGTTGGTGCTGGCGTGGGGGTCGCAGCGGAGCATCGTGCGCCTCCGCTCGGCGATCTATCGCCACCTGCTGCGGCTCCAGCAGAGCTTTCTCGACCGGCAGCCGGCAGGCCGCCTGCTGACCCGCGCGACCAGTGACGTCGATGCCCTCGGAGAGGCCGTCAGCTCCGGTCTCATCAACATCGTCCTCGACCTGCTGATGATCCTCGGCACGCTGGTGGCGATGGCCGTGCTCGACGCTCGACTCACCATCGTGCTGCTGCTCCTCGCCCCGCCGCTGCTGGTCGTGCTCGAGCTGCTCCGGCGCCGGATGCGGGTGCTGTTCGGCGAGGTTCGCGACGCCCTGGCCGGATTGAATACCTTTCTCGCCGAGCGGATCGACGGCGTCGAGGTCATCCAGCTGTTCGGCAACCAGCAGGTGGCCGAGCGGAGCTTCGACAAGCACAACCGGCGCTTCCGGAGAGCGACGAGCCGGTCGAACGTGTACGACTCGGCGATGTTCGCCGTGGTCGACGGGGCGGCAGCCATCTGCGTCGCGGTGATGCTTTGGTACGGTTCCGGTCTGGCCGCGAAAATGGGTGCTCCACTGGTGAGGCCGGAGCCGATCAGCGTCGGCCTCCTGGTCGCCTTCATCGAGTACCTGGATCGCCTGTTCCGGCCGCTGCGAGAGCTGTCGTCGCGGATCTCGGAGCTGCAGCGGGGCGTGGTCGCCGTCGAGAGGATCCTCGGCCTGCTCGACGTGGACGACACGTTGCCGGTCGGAGGGGAACCGATGGCCGAGGTCCGCGGTCACCTCGTGCTGCGCGACGTCTGTTTTCGGTACCGGCCCGAGTCCGAGGACGTGCTCTGTGGCGTCGACCTCGAGGTGAAGCCGCGCGAGGTTGTGGCGATCGTCGGCGCCACCGGTTCGGGCAAGACCACCCTGACCCGCCTGCTCGACGCCTCGTACCGCGGTTATCGGGGCAGCATCACGCTCGACGGCCAGGAGCTGAGCGAGCTCGACGTCGAGGCGGTTCGCCGCCACGTCGCCGGCGTCCGGCAAGATGCCCAGCTGTTCTCCGAGACCGCTCTGTTCAACGTCGACCTCGGCAACCTCAGGATCCCCTTCGTGGCGGCCGAGGAGGCGGCCACACTGGTGCATGCGGACCGGCTCGTCGAACGCGTCGGCTGGGACCACGTGCTGCGCGAGCGGGGCGCCGGCGTGTCGGTGGGGGAGGGCCAGCTGATCACCTTCGCCCGTGCCATGGCGCACGATCCGGAGGTGGTGATTCTCGACGAGGCCACCGCGAGCATCGACAGCGTCACCGAGAAGCTGATCCAGGACGCCCTCGAGCGGATCTTCACCCGCAAGACGGTGATCATCATCGCCCACCGGCTCTCGACGGTGGAGAAGGCAGACCGGATCGTGGTGCTCGACCGCGGCCGGATCGTTGAGCAGGGCACCCACTCCGAGCTGATGGCCGCCGGCGGCCACTACGCCCGGCTCGTGCGCGCCGGCGAGGAGCTCCTCGTCGCGTAGGGGGACGCCGATCCCCAGCACGTTCGTACACGCTTCCCCGCCCGCTTCCGCGCCCGCGCCCGAAGGTGGGATCGCCGGGCTGCCGGAATTCGCCTGTCGGTTGGGCCGGACCGGGTGACACCGTCGGGGCGCCGATGTACCATGAGGGACCGTCTTCACGCGCACCGAACGGGCGAGGCCCGAGCTCGGCCGAGATCGAGGATGCGGGGGTTGCCCCGCGGCAAAAGGGGGTAGCGATGATGCTGCAGAGGGTGAAGTGGTTCGCGTTTCTTGTCGTCGCGGCAGCGTGCCTGGGCGCGGCCGCGTCCGCGTCGGCCAACATGTTCCCGCAGTCGGTCGCGTCGGGTGACCCGCACCCGGACAGCGTCGTGCTGTGGACCCATCTCGACAACCCCGCAACACCGGATGCGCTGCGGGTCGAGGTCGCCACCGACGACGGCTTCCAGGACATCGTGGCCACCCGCGACCTCGAGGCAATGGAGCAGTACGACTGGGTGGTCAAGGTCCGTATCGACGGGCTCGAGCCGTACACCACCTACTACTACCGCTTCGTGTACGGCAGCGGCGCCGCCCTGGAGACCTCGCCGGTCGGTCGGACCAAGACTGCGCCGTCGCCCGACATGGACGTGCCGGTCCGGTTCGCGGTCGTCTACTGCCAGGATTACATCGGGCGGTACTACAACACGTACATGAAGCTCCTGCGCGACCACGACGAGGACATCGATTTCGTCGTCCACCTCGGTGACTTCATCTACGAGACCAGTGGGGATCCGTCCTTCCAGACCCCGGACCCGGAGCGCCGGATCGACTTCGAAGATCTCGAGGGCGCCATTGCGCTCGGCGACCCGGACGATCCCTACTACGCCGCGGCGAGCCTGTCCAACTACCGCGAGATCTATCGCACCTACCGCTCTGACCCGGTGTACCAGCAGGTTCACGAGCGTTGGCCGATGATCGTGATCTGGGACGACCACGAGTACTCGAACGACGCCTGGGGGGCGAACGCGACCTACTTCAACGGCCGCGTCGATGAGTACGACGAGACCCGGAAGCGCAACGCCGAGCAGGCCTTCTTCGAGTGGGCGCCGACCGAGGTCGGCCTCGGCGACGACGGCACGATCGACATCGACGCGAGCGTTCTCTGGCCGAACACGAAGATCTACCGCGACTACCTCTTCGGCCAGAACCTCCACCTCGTCCTGACCGACTACCGCACCTACCGGCCGGATCACATCGTCCCCGAGGACGCCTTCCCGGGGACCATCGCGGTCGACGAGGCAGCGATGATCGAGCTGCTGAGCGAGCCGGTGTGGCAGGCGGTTCGCGGGAGCTTCGACCCCTACGTCAACATGGACGTGCTGGGCGCCGGCTTCCCGATCTTCAAGCAGACCACGTCGCTGATCGCGGCCCAGGCCTACATGATGGAGGACCCGACGCTCGACATTTCGTCAGCGGTCGGGATCGCCGAGGAGGCGTTGAGCGGCAACATCAGCACGACCTACCTCAACGCGCTCTTCGACGCGGCGGGGCTCACCCCGTTGTTCACCGAGGCCGTCACGGCGGCGCTGCCGCGCGGAATCTCCTACCTCTACGTTGGCAAGCAGTCCCTGTACTCGTCGACCGGCTCGCGCAACCAGTACCTGTGGGACACCTTCAACCTGCTCGCCGCGCACCGCTACCTGTCCACCGGCGGCGCTGCCCAGGATGCTCTCGGTGGCACCCAGACGGCGTGGCTCCAGGGCACCATGCTCGCGCAGCCCGGCGACCTGGAAGGTGCTCGGCTCCTCGGTGATGCTGACCCCACTGTTCGTCGACTTCACCCATCCGCTGATCGAGCCCATGCTCCCGGACGATTTTCCCGGACTACCTCCGCACCCGGATCGGCATCACCGCCGATCAGTACGACGGCTTCCCGCAGAAGAAGCTGGAGCTGCTCGGGCTGCTGAGCGTGGTCCCCAACTCGGTCGTGATCTCGGGTGACATCCACGCGACCTTCGTCACCGACCACACCAACGGCGTCTTCGAGTTCACCTCATCAGCGATCTCGTCGTCGACGATCGGTGATGAGGTCGCAGGCCGAATCGGTGACCTCCTCCCGCCGAGCCCGGAGCGCGACCAGCTCTTGGAGTACCTCGCCACCCTGCTCCAGATCTCGACGATCGACGACCCGTACACGACGTCCGACATCGTTTACGCCAACACCTGGGCGCATGGCTTCTCGGTGCTGGAGGCCGGTCCCGAGGCGCTGCTGGTCACGCTCTACGAGATTCCGAGCGACCGAGATCTTCACCAGCTACTACGACGACCCGGAGACGCTCGATGAGCCTCTTCCAGACGCTGACCTTCAGGGTCCAGGACGGCGAGCTGATCCCGGGCGGCTGATCCCTCAACTCCGAACGAGACCGGGCCCGCGCGAGCGGGCCCTTTCTTTTTGTCGTGGGTCGGCGAGAATGGCGCGGTGAGACTGCGTGCGATCCCACGATGACCGGCGGAGCGCGTCGGCGCCGCCGGCGGTCCGGCGACGACAGGGAGACGACGCGCTGCGCAGGCGGCCCGCGCGGGATCCGGACGCTGGTCGCGGCGCTGCTGCTGGCCGGCAGCGTGGCCGCGGGTGAGGACCCGCCCCCGTCGGCCGCGCCGGCGCTGGAGGTGTGGCGGGACCTCGCGTTGCTGGCGGTCATTCCGCACGGCGATCGCGTGGTCATGCGGTCGAGCCATTGCCCGGACGGCTGCGCTCTCGATCGCCACTCCGCCGGCGACAGCCGGTTCCTGCGCTCCGACGGAGACGAGGGCGTCCTCTTCGAGGCCGAAGGCCCGGGAGCCATCACCCGGATCTGGCTGACCCAGGGCGACGAGGGCGTCAGCCGCCCCCTCGACCCCGAGGTGTGGATCCGGATCGTGGTTGACGGCGAGGTCGCTGTCCAGCTGCCGCTGCCCGACTTCTTCGGGGGTGAGGTGCCACCGTTTCAGGCCCCGCTCGTCGAGAACCGGCAGGCGGCGAGCGGCGGCAACGTCAGCTACGTGCCGATTCCCTACCGGAGCTCCTGCGTCGTCTCGCTGCTCGGCGCCGAAAGCTCCCGGATCTGGTACCAGATCACCGCTCACGAGTTCACGAGCGGCGAGGGCCTCGCAACGTTCACGGGCGACGAGGATCTGAGCGGCTGGCACGAGCTGCTTGGCAGCGAGCCTGGCGCCGACCCGTGGAGCGGCGGTCCGTTCCCGACGGCGGCGGGATCGATCGAGCTGCGCCGCGGATCGCGCGCCGTGATTGCGGCCTTCTCCGGCCGGGATGCGATCAACGGGCTCCTGCTCAGGCTGCCGCGAGACCGCTGGGACGACGTCGAGCTTCGGCTGGTTTTCGACGGCGAGCTCCGGGTCGCGATGCCGCTCGCCGACTTCTTCGGCATCGCTGGGGGCGACGCCGCTCCAGCGCGCTCCCTGCTGGTCGGTGCGACCGCCGACAACGACCTCTACGCCTACTTCCCGATGCCGTACTTCGAAAGCGCCGTCGTCGAGCTCGCGCGCGGCCGGGCCAACCCACGCGGCAAGGTGCCGGTGGAGTTCGCCGTGCGCCGCCTCGGCCGCGCTCCGCACCCGGACAGCGGGCTGTTCGGCGCGTCGAGCCGGCGCGTCGAGAGCACGGTGCCGGGACAGGCCCACCGCGTGCTCGAGGTCGAGGGCCGCGGCAAGTGGGTCGGCCTCTTCGCCGAGCTCGGATCGCGGTCCGCCGGCGGCCGCGACTACCTCGAGGGCGACGAGCGGGTGCTGGTGGACGGAGAGCCAGAGCCCCTGCTCCAGGGCACCGGGGTGGAGGACTTCTTCGGCGGCGGCTTCTACTTCCAGGTCGATCGCCCCGGCCCGGTGCCGTTCCGGCACCCCCTCCACGGCATGACCGATGACTGGGTCCGGCCGGACGGGACCGCCGCCACTGCGATGTACCGGCTGATGCTCGCCGACGCCCCGGTGTGGTCGACCGGGGTTGAGGTCGATCTGGAGTGCGGGCAGGTCAACCAGACGCCGATCCGCGCGCGGACCGTTGCCTACTACTACGCGACCGCGACGGCTGCAGCGGCAGGTCTCGCGGCGCCGCGCCCGCCATAACCGGCGACCGCCGGCAACCGGCCTGGGAGTTCGTGGCCACCGAATTGGTCTTTTCGGCGTGCGTGGCTGACCGAGTTGTTGTCGGACGGCCACCGCGGCACGAAGCTCGTCAGGGATGCGCGCAGCGCATCCTCTGGCGCGCGTGTGGGCGTAGAGACCAGCCAGCGATCACACAGCCTCGAACACACCCCGAGCCCTACGAGCCCGCGTGCGCGAGGGTCGCCGAATGCCCACCGCTCCTCAGAGGAGGACGAAGAGAGCCAGGCTGGCGGCTGCGAGGGAGGCGAGGATCAGCAGCGAGGGCGTGCCGACGCTGCGCGGCCCGAAGGCGAAGGCGTAGACCCCCTTCATCAGGTTGTTGGCGGCGGCGGCGACCACGACCGCGAGCGCCGCGACGGCCACCGGCGGGGCGGCTGCGGTCTGTTGCGTGAGGCCGAGGATGAAGGGATCGACATCGGTCGTTCCCATGATCGCCGCCATCACGACCAGGCCAGTGCCTCCGAAGCGGCCGGCGATGATCCTGGTGAGGACGAGGACCACGACAAAGAGGCCGGCGAAGGTGAGTGCCGAGGACAGCTCGAGCGGGTTGGCGGTTGCGCGGCGCCGGTCGCCGCCTGCTGCCGCCTCCGCCGGTGGGGCGTCCCCCGCGCGGCGGCGGCCGACGAGGACCCCGGCGCCGATCGCCGCGAGGCCGAGCGGCCAGAACACGGCACTCAGCTCGCGGGCGAGCTCGGGCGCGAACAGGGCGACCAGGACCCACAGCCGGAGGTACATCATCCCGGTGGCGGCCACGATCGCGCCGGTGTAGGCCGCGCTCGGCTGGATCGCCTGCCTCGCGCTGCGGGCCAGGGCCACCGTGGTGGCGGTCGACGAGTAGGCGCCGCCGAGGATCCCGGCCAGGAAGAGGCCGCCCTCGCGCCGCCAGAAGCGCTGCAGCAGGTAGCTCAAGTACGAGATGCCGGAGACCGCGACCACCACCAGGCAGATCGTGAAGGGATTGACCTCGTACGCGGTGAAGGACCGGTTCGGAACCGCGGGCAGGATCACGCCGACGAGGAGCAGGAAGCGCACTGCGATGCGGAGCTCGTTCTGAGGCAGGTTGACGGCGAGCGTCTCGAGGCGGGTCTTCTCCTGGAGCAGGATGACGGCCACCACGCCGGCCGCGATCGAGATCCAGTACAGGCCCTGAGCCGCGGCGCCGCCGAGCGCGAACGTGAGCAGGGCGACGGCCTCGGTGGTGATGCCCGTCTCGCCGGCGCGCAGGCCGCCCCAGTACGACAGCGCGACGAGGGCGCCGAGAACGACGAGCCCCGCCGAGAACGGCACCGCGGTTGCGGGGAACGCGGTCACCAGGAGAAACCCGCCGAGGCCGATGATCGGGAAGGTGCGCACACCCCCCAGGCCCAGCGGTTCGTGCTCCTCGCGCTCGAGGCCGATGAACAGCGCGAGGACGAGGGTCAGAACGAAGCCCGAGAGCTCCGGAGGGAGGTGTTGGAGGAGCGAGCCCATGACAACAGTGTAGGGGAGAAGGCGGAGAGGGGAGACGCGGGCGCAGCTGGACGGTGCTGATCCGGTCGGCAACCGATCGGCGCCCGCTTCCGCGCCCGCTTCCGCGCCCGCTTCCGGCGATCGCATGCCCGCGATGGCAGTGGGGCAGTGAGGTAGTGAGGCAGTGGCGCGCGCCCGCTTCCGACGATGAACTGTCCGCTCGATCTTCGCTCGGGCCTGGTGGTCAGCGGTGCTCGAGGACGTCGTCCGCGAGGCGGCCCACGAGCGCCTCGTCGGCAACTGCCGGCACGGTGACGTGGCCGCGCGCCGCGTTGCGCTCGTTCCAGGCCGCCACGGTCTCCAGCGCGTTCGGGTTGCGCCCCCAGGCGCGGCGCGACACACCGCTCATGGCATCCCACTCCAGCGCCGTGTCGAGGATCCTGTCGACCCGCTCGGAGCCGTCCAGAACCAGCCCGAAACCACCGTTGATCGCCTTGCCGGTGCCGACCCCGCCGCCGTTGGAAAGCACGGTCATCGTCATGCCCCGAGCCGCGTTGCCGGCCCAGCACTGGTGGGCCATGTCGGCGGTGAGCATGGATCCGTCGGAGATGTTGGCGGTCTCCCGGAATGGCGAGTCGGTGCCGCCGGTGTCGTGGTGGTCGCGTCCCATCATCACCGGCCCGATGAGCCCTTCGCGGACCATCGCGTTGAAACGGCGCGCGATGCGGGTGCGGCCATCGGCATCGGCGTACAGGATCCGGGCCTGGGTTCCGACCACGAGCCGGTGGCCCTCGGCGTCGCGGATCCACTGCCAGTTGTCGCGGTCCTGGCCTCGCCGCTGCGGGTCGATGCACTCCATCGCCGCGCGGTCGGTCCGGCTGAGGTCTTCCGGCTTGCCGGACAGGCACACCCAGCGGAATGGGCCGTAGCCGAAGTCGAAGCACATCGGGCCCATGATGTCCTCGACGTAGGATGGCCAGATGAAGCCCTCGGTGACGTCGCGGCCGTTGCGGGCGATCGCCGGCACGCCCGCGTCGAGCACCGCCTTCATGAAGGAGTTGCCGTAGTCCCAGAAGTGCATGCCGCGGCCGCACAGGCGCCGCAGCACCTCGAAGTGGCGTCCGAGGCTGGCGTCGACCAGGCGGCGGAAGGCGTCGCGGTCGCCGCGCAGCATCTCCCTTCCCTGCTCGAAGGTGAGCCCGGCCGGCGTGTAGCCGCCGTCGTAGGGCACGTGGCAGGAGGTCTGGTCGGACAGCAGCTCGACGTCGACCCCCTGTCGCTCGATGAACTCGAGGAGGTCGACCACGTTGCCGTGGTAGGCCACCGACAGCGGCTCGCGGCGGTCGCGGGCGGCGACCATCCAGTCGACCGCCTCGGCAAGCTCGGCGCTCGCTTTGCTCACCCAACCCTGGGCCAGCCGGGTTGCGATGCGCGAATGGTCGACCTCGGCGATGATGCCGGCGCCGCCGGCAATCTCGAGGGCCTTGCCCTGGGCACCCGACATGCCGCCGAGACCGGAGGACACGAAGCTGTGCCCCCGCAGGTCGTCGCTGTCGGGGATGCCGAGGTAGAGCCGTCCGGCGTTGAGCAGCGTGATGTAGGTGCCGTGGACAATGCCTTGCGGCCCGATGTACATCCAACCGCCCGCCGTCATCTGTCCGTAGTTGACGCAGCCCATCGCGGCCAGCCGGTGGAAGTCCTCGGGAGTGTCGAACATCCCGATCATGAGGCCGTTGGTGATGATCGCCCGCGGCGCCTCGGGCCGCGACGGGAACAGCCCGAGCGGGTGCCCCGAGCTGACGACCAGGGTCTGGTCGGCCCGCATGAGCTCCAGGTACCGCATGATCAGGCGGTACTGCATCCAGTTCTGACAGACCTGTCCGGACTCGCCGTAGGTGACGAGCTCGTACGGATAGAGGGCCACGTCGAAGTCCAGGTTGTTGTCGATCATGACCTGCATGGCCCTGGCCTCGGTGATCTGTCCCCGGTACTGATCGATCGGGCGGCCGAAGATGCGGCCGGCGGGACGGTATCGATAGCCGTAGATCCGTCCGGTCGTCACGAGCTCGCGCAGGAACTCCGGGGCGACGACCTCGTGGTGCTCGACCGGAACGTAGCGGAGGGCATTCTTGAGAGCCACGGCAGTGTCGTGGCGGCCCAGGTCGTAGCCGCGGCTCGGCGCGCGCCGCACGCCGGGCTCGAAGGGTGGCGGCTCCGGAAGCTCGGTCAGCTCCACCTGAAACGGCTGCTCGGACATGACCACCTCCCGTGCCCGGGATTGTAGCGTCTCGGTGATCCCGGACCTCTGGCCTGCCGCCAATCTCGGAGCTGAAATCGTTTCTCGTTTGCAGTTGGAGAACTGCAACGACGGACCTGCCGCCCGAGTTGTCGTCGAGAGCGTCCGAAAGAGTCGAAGTGCAAGTTTTCACGCAGGTTAGCAATCACGAGCTTGATGAGCTATGATCGCAATTCGGAGGGCGTGCCCGCGCATGATGACTCTCGATGCAGTTGACATCCGACGTCAGGCCAGGGTGATCCTGATCGACGGCGGACACGGCATCCGCGCCCACCTCAACACCCTGGGGATTCACGTCGGCGACTGGCTGACCGTCGTCGAGCGCGCGCCGTTTCGAGGGCCGGTGCTGGTGGAGGTGAACGGCACCCGAGTCGCGATCGGACGCGGCATCGCCAGCAAGGTCAGCGTCGACATCGAAGGGGCCGTCACGAGCCTCGACGATGTCGGCCGTGCGAACCGGCCCGCACCACGATGAAGTTCGTTCTCGCCGGGCAGCCCAACTCCGGAAAGAGCACGATCTTCAACGCGGTGGCCGGCTATCGGTCCGCGACCGCGAACTTCCCTGGCTCCTCGGTCACCTACACCGTCAGCCGCGCGCTCATCCACGGCCGCGAGGTGGACGTCGTCGACCTGCCCGGAGTCTACTCGCTGACCTCCTCCGACAAGGTAGCGGGTGAGGGTGAGAGCTACCTGCTCGGCGGGGACTACGACCTGATCATCAACGTCGTGGACGCCAGCCGGCTCGGGCGGTCGCTCGAGCTCACCCTGCAGCTGCTCGAGCTCCGGCGCCCGATGATCGTTGCCCTCAACATGATGGACGAGGCCGAGCGGCGCGGGATCTCGATCGACGCCGCCGGGCTGCAGCGCGAGCTCGGAGTGCCGGTGGTCGACACCGTCGCCAGGCGCGGCCAGGGCCTGCGCGAGCTCTTCCGAACGGCCCTCCAGCACGCCCACGTCGGAACGCCGGCGCCGGCGAGGAGCTTCGATCGGGAGGTCGAGGAGGCGCTGGGGGCGGTGTCGGCGACCTTGCAGGAGGCGGGTGTCGATCCCGGCGTGCCGCTGCGCTTCGCGGCCGCCAAGCTCATCGAGGGCGACCGGCATTTCAGAGACAAGCTGCTCGGCTGGTACCCCGGGATCGAGCAGGCGGTGGCCGGGGTGGTCGCGGAGCTCGAACGGGCCCACGGCTGGTCGGCCGACCACATCGTCTCCGGCGGCCGGCACGCGGTGGCGCATGCGATCGAGGAGCAGGTCTCCGTCCACGCCAGCCCTCGCCTCGGCTGGAGGGAGTGGCTGGACCGGCTGCTGCTGGGTTCGTGGACGGGCGGTCCACTGATGGTCGCGATCCTGGCCGCGCTGTTCTGGATCGTGTTTGGCGTCGGGCAGCGCATCGAAGGCCCCCTCGTCGCGATCTTCGAGGGCGGTGAATGCATCGGTCGTCGGACGCCTCGAACCGGGGAGCCTGTGGGCCACGCTCACGCACGGCGTGATCATGGGCCTCGCCGGCGGCGTGGCCATCGTCCTGCCCTACCTGGTCCCCTTTCTGCTCGGCCTGGCGATCCTCGAGGACACCGGCTACCTGCCGCGGCTCGCGTACATCCTGGACAACCTCATGCACCGCATCGGCCTGCACGGCAAGTCGGTGCTGCCGTTGATCCTCGGCTACGGGTGCTCGGTGCCGGCCATCATGTCGACCAGGATTCTCGAATCGAAGCGGGACCGGCGCATCACCGGTGTCCTTGCGGCGTTCATCCCGTGCTCGGCGCGGAGCGTCGTCATCTTCGGGCTGGTGGCGGCGTACCTCGGACCGCTGTGGGCGCTGTCGATCTACCTGCTGAACCTGGGCGTGGTCGTGGTGCTCGGGAGCATCCTGAGCCGCCGGATGCGGGGCAGCTCGCCGGGCCTCATTCTGGAGATCCCGGAGCTCAGCGTGCCGCACGCCGGGACGCTGGTGGCGAAGACCTGGCTGACCTTGCGCGAGTTCATCACCATCGCCTGGCCCCTGCTGGTCGCCTCGTCGGTGGTGCTGGGCCTCCTCGAGTGGCTCCACGCCCACGACGCCATCAACGCGATGCTGTCGCCGCTCACCGTGACCGTCCTCGGGCTGCCGGCGGCGGTCGGGATGACCCTGGTGTTCGGGGTCCTGCGCAAGGAGCTCACCCTGGTGATGCTCGTGCAGGCGCTCGGGACCACGCACGTCGACAGCGTGATGACCGTGGCCCAGCTCATGACCTTCACCCTGTTCGTCGTCTTCTACGTGCCCTGCGTGGCCACGGTCGCGGTGATGGTGCGGGAGATGGGCTGGCGGGACACGGCGTGGGTCGGCGGCTTGACGATCGTCATCGCAACCACCATTGCGGTCGCCGGCCGCTTTGCCTTCGCTCTCGCCACCTGACCCGGATTCCTTCGTTCCCGTTCCCGTTCCCGAACGACCAGGGCGTGGCTGGACGTCAGCGGGTCGTGCGACGTGCTTCCGCTTCCGCGCCCGCTTCCGCTCCGCGCCCGGACCTCCCTTCGATCTCCGGCTTCAGCCGGCGTACCGCGTGGGGTCGGCGACGCCGGCCTCCGCGAACCCCCGGCGCCGGAGAATGCACGCCTCGCATCGCCCGCAGGCCGCTCCCGATGGCGCGGGGTCGTAGCAGGAGTGGGTCAGGGAGTAGTCCACGCCGAGCGAGAGCCCGCGGCGGATGATCTCGGCCTTGGTCAGGTGGAGCAGCGGCGCGTGGACGCGATACCGCACCCCGCGCTCGATCCCGGCGACGGTGGCGCAGTTCGCGAGCTGCTCGAAGGCCGCGAGGAACTGTGGCCGGCAGTCGGGGTAGCCGGAGTAGTCGACCGCGTTGGCGCCGATGAAGAGATCGGCGGCCCCGGTGACCTCGGCAAGGCCCAGCAGCAGGGAGAGCAGGACGCTGTTCCGCGCGGGTACATAGGTGATCGGCGCGTGCGACGGGTCCGGCGGCCGGTCCTTCGGGACCTCGATTTCGTCGGTGAGGGCCGAGCCGCCGATGGCGCGGAGATCGACCGTGAGCTCGCGGTGGGAAGCGGCGCCGAGGGCCCGCGCGACGGCGCGCGCGGCGGCGAGCTCGACATGGTGCCGCTGGCCGTAGTCGACGGTCAGGCAGTGACACTCGAAGCCGTCGGCGCGCGCGATCGCGAGGACGGTCGCCGAGTCGAGCCCACCGGACAGCAGGACGGCGGCAGCTGGCGACTCCATCGGTCCCATTGTGCGGTGCCGGCGGCGGCCGCACAAGGCTCGATCCGAGAGGGCGGGTGGCGCCGCTGCCGTCGATCGACACCGTGGGCGTCAGGAGCCGGCGAGCCTCCGGGCGTCGTCCCAAAGCTGCGCCACCAGCCGGTCGTCCGGCATCGGGACCGCCGCCATGCTCCGGCACAGGTCGCGGCGCAAGGTCCCGAGTCGAGCCGAGTTCTCGGTGAGCCGCAGCCGGAAGGCCGGGTCGGACGACATCGCTTCCTCGATACGGCTGAGGATCTCCGGCAGGCGATCGAAGGCCTTGCACACCAGCACGCCGTGGTTGCGAGCGCGGAGAGCGTCAACGACCAGGTCGGGAAGATCGCCGAGGCCGGACAGAGCGCCCATCTCGAGGTCGTCGCTCAGGACGACCGGCGAGCCCGGCAGGCTGATCGCCTGCGCGACCGCACAGGGGGCGAGCGATGCCGGACGGTCCGGGTCTCCGAGCCCGGGGGCCACAGCGTGACCCACCATGACCACCGGGATCTCTTCGGAGAGCGCCGCGAACGCTGCGATGTGGCGCGCCTGGTCGACCGCCGCGATCACCGGCAGCTGCTCGTGAGTGTCGGCGGTGATCGCGCCGAGCCCCGGGAAGTGCTTCAGGCAGCCCGCAACTCCCCACACCGTGAGCCCCTCGTTGAACACTCGAGCGAGGATCGGCGACCCGCTCGGGATCCGAGCTCAGGCAGCGCCCCTGTGAGGGGATGAAGCCGTCGGCGCAGTCCAGGTCGATGACCGGCGCGAGATCGAGGTGGATGCTCAGTGCCCGGCATCCCGCGCCGGCGGCCTCGCCGAGCGCCCGCACCGCCCGCCGGCCACCGGCCGCTGCTGCGGACGGCGACGGCAGCGTGCCCCACAGCCCGGCGAGCCGGTTCACGGCGCCGCCCTCGAGGTCGACGGCGAGGAAGGGCCGCGGCTCGAGCTCGTCGAGGCTCGACGAGAGCTCGCGCACCTGGTCGGCCGACACGATGTTGCGGGCGAACAGGATGACGCCGGTCGGCCGCATGTGGGCGAGGACCGCGAGCTGCCCGGCATCGATCAATGGCCCGGGCAGGCCGACGATCAACGGCGCTTCGTCAATCCTCATCGGAGACCCGCTTTCGGAGCGTCACCACGAGGTTGAGCGCCTCGAGGGGAGTGAGTCGATCGGTCTCGGTGCGGCGCAGCTGGTCGGCCACCTCCTCGGCGGCCGGCCGGAACAGGCCGAGCTGCTGGATGCGGTCGTGCCGTCCCGCCTCGCGGGGGCCGATCGTAGGGTCGTCGATGATCTTGAGCTCGTGGCGTTCGAGGGTGGCAAGGATCTGCTCGGCTCGCTCGCACACGCTCGCGGGGACGCCGGCGAGGTGGGCGACGTGAATGCCGTACGAGCGATCGGCCGGCCCGTCGACGACCCGGTGAAGGAACAGGATCGCGCCGCGCCACTCCTTGACCGCCATCGACCGGTTCACGAGCCGCGGAAGGATGCGTGGCGAGGTCGGTGAGCTCGTGGTAGTGGGTGGCGAACAGCACCAGCGCGGCGTGCGCCGGCTCGTCGTGGAGGTGCTCGACGATCGCCCAGGCGAGCGACAGGCCGTCGAAGGTCGCGGTGCCGCGGCCGACCTCGTCGAGGATCACCAGCGAGCGCGGCGTCGCGTGGTGGAGGATGTTGGCGGTCTCGGTCATCTCGACCATGAAGGTCGACTCGCCCCGGGCCAGCATGTCGGACGCGCCGACGCGGGTGAAGATGCGGTCGGTCAGCCCGATGGTCGCCGACGCCGCCGGCACGAAGCAGCCGGCGTGCGCCATCAGGGTGATCAGCGCGACCTGGCGCAGGTAGGTCGACTTGCCGCCCATGTTGGGTCCGGTCAGCAGCACGATCTGGCGCCGACTCGCGGGTTGAGCTCGCAGTCGTTGGCGACGAACGGCGGTGACCGCTGGATCTGCTCGAGCACCGGGTGGCGGCCCTCGCGAATGACGATTCCGGGCGAGTCCTCCATCGACCGGGCGGCAGTAGTTCCAGCGGCGGGCGCAGCTCGGCAAAGGCCGCGATGACGTCAAGCCCTGACGATCGGCCCCGGCGCTGGCGGCCATCCGCTGCGAGTGGCGGCACAGCTCGGCGAGCAGCCCGTCGTACAGCTCCCGCTCCCGCGACACCACGCGCTCCTCGGCGGCGAGGATCCTGGCCTCGAGCTCCTTCAGCTCCGGGGTGACGAAGCGCTCCGCGTTGGTCAGCGTCTGGCGGCGCTCGTAGTGCTCCGGGACCCGGTCGAGGTTGGACCTGCTGACCTCGATGTAGTAGCCGAAGACCTTGTTGTAGCGGACCTTCAGCGACGAGATGCCGGTGCTCTCGCGCTCGGCGATCTCGATGCCCGGCCAGCAGCTCCTTGCCGCCGCGGGCGAGCTGCCGCTGCTCGTCGAGCTCCGGGTCCCAGCCACCGGCGATCACTCCGGCGCCGACGACGGCAGCGGGGGTCGTCGCCAGGCGGGCGTGCAGCAGATCCGCGACGTCGCTCGAGGGGATCGAGCCCGTCGGCGAGCCGGCGCAGCAGCGGCGCGTTGCGTCCGCAGAGCGATCTCGTGCACCGCCGGAAGCTGGTCGAGGCAGGCACGCAGGGCCTGCAGCTCGCGCGGTGTCGCAAGCCGCAGCCCGACCCGGGCGGCGAGGCGCTCGAGGTCGGGCAGGTCTGCGAGCGCCGAGCCGAGCGCGCTCAGCAGCGTCGGGTCGTCGATCAGCTCGGCCACAGCCCGGTGGCGATCGGCGATGACCTCGAGGTCGACGCTCGGCCGCGTCAGCCAGTCGCGAAGCGGCGCGAGCCCATCCTGGTCCTCGTTGCAGTCGAGAACCCCGAGCAGCGAGGCCTGGCGGCCGCCGTCGGCCGCTCGCTCGATCTCGAGGTTGCCGAGGCTCGCGCGATCGATGACGAGCGCGTCGTCCGGCTGCCTGCGCACGAAGCTCGCAAGGTGGGCGAGGCTGCCGCGCTGGGTGCCCTTCGGCATAGCCGAGCAGCGCGCCGGCCATGCCGACGAGGCGCTCCCCGGACTCGAGCCCGAAGCCGCGCAGCGAGCTCGACGCCGAGCACCCTGCGCAGGCGCTCCTCGCCGGCCGACGGCGAGAACTGCTCGGGCGGGATCGGAGTCACCGCGGGGGGCGCCAGCCCGGGCGGCCAGGCCTCGAGCCAGCCGTCCCATCCCTCGGCGACCAGGATCTCGCGCGGTCGCAGGCGGGCGAGCTGCTCGGACACGGACGACCGGTCGTCGCAGCGCATGCCCTCGAAGGTCCCGGTGCTCAGCTCGAGCCAGGCGAGGGCGTAGAACTCGTCGTCGCCTCCGAAGGCGGCCAGGAAGCACCGCTCGCTCCCCTCGAGCAGCTCGGTCGAGGACACGGTGCCGGGGGTGTGGGTGCGGACGATCTCTCGACGGACGAGGCCCTTGGCGGTGGCCGGGTCCTCGACCTGCTCGGCGACGGCGACCCTGAAACCGGCGTCGAGCAGCTTGCCGAGGTAGCCGTCGAAGGCGTGGTAGGGAACGCCGCACATCGGGGCCTCGACGTCGTCGTTGTGGTGGCGGCGGGTGAGGGCGATGCCGAGGATCGGCGCCGCCCGCTGCGCGTCCTCGAAGAAGAGCTCGTAGAAATCGCCCATGCGGTACAGCAGGAGGGCGGAGCCGGCCTGCTGCTTCAGGTCAAGGTACTGGCGCAGCATCGGGGTCATTTTCACCACGGGTCATTATTATTGAAACGAGGGTTGGGCGCTACCGGGCGGCTGCCTGCTGTCCACCGTCAGAGCCGTGGGGGTCGCGCTCGCCCGGGGCCTGCAGGATGCCGGTCCTCCCGGTCCGCACCATCGGCGTGCTGCAGCTCGTGCGGCTCGAGGCGGGGCTCGGGCGCCCTCTCGTTCGACCGCGGCTGGATCACGATCCGTCCCTTGCCGCGGCGCTTGGCCTCGTACATCGCGGCGTCGGCAAGCCGCATCACGTTGCGAAGGGTGTCGAGGGGGGACACGACCTCGGTCACACCGATGCTGACGCCGACCTCCGTGCCTGCAGAGGTGACCGACACGCCGGCCCACTCGCGGAACGAGGCGGCGATGCGAGTGGCAACGGCCGCGCTGCCCACGGAGGTCTTGCCGGGAAGCAGCACCAGGAACTCGTCACCGCCGTACCGAAACGCCGAGTCTCCGTAGCACACATTCCTGCGAATCGCCTCCGCCACCTGCTTGAGCACCTCATCGCCGAGGTCGTGGCCGTGCAGGTCGTTGATCTGCTTGAACTCATCGACGTCGATGAGCATGACCGCGGTGGCCTGGCGGTCCCTCGCAGCGCGCGCGACGGCGTCATCAAAGACGCTCGCGAGCTGTCGGCGGTTGAGCAGCTCCGTGAGGACGTCGTGCGAGCTCTTGTACTCGAGGTCAGAGGTGAGCTGCGTCAGGCGACGATTGTCGTTCTCGATCGTCTGCTTGTCGGTGAACTCGACGCGACGGTGCTGCTCGAGCTTGTAGCAGGCGAACAACCCGATATAGATCGTCGAGATCACGAAGGCGCTGTTGTTGATCACGGTGCTGAGCGTCGCGCCTTCGTGGAGGACCAGCACCGCCTCGTAGAGCGCCAACAGTCCGAGCCCGGAGATCATGGCCTGGAAGAAGCGGAGCTGGGCGAAGATGTACGAGCAGAAGAGAACCAGGATCAACCCGACGTAGTACGAGTCGGCGACCGGCGAGTCGAGCACGGCCGTCATGGCGACGATGCTCGCGCCGCAGATGAGAGTGACCGCGACGCCGATGAGCTTCAGCTTCGGCTGGAGGGCGGACGAGTAGGTCGCGAGACAGGCCAGCGCCAGAGCGGGAAGGCCGACGCCGAAGCGAATCGGCCACAGCACCCCGAGTCGATCGGGCGCGAGCAGGATGTCGACCACGCCGAACGCCGCCCACAGGAAGCACCCGGTGAAGTAGCAGAAGCGCGCGACCGGGACGGTGGCAAGGCAGTCGTGAGAGCGGAAGCTGGCCTCGATCGCGGGATTGTCGAAGCGCAACGAAGAGAAAATTCCCGTCCGCATTGTCGGCGCCTCTCGTCCAGCGGGGATGATGTCCGGTCACGGTATCACACCGCGAAGCGAGTGGCGAGCGGACGATCCGCCGGCTAGGGCGGTCCCACCGCCAGCCTGTCAATCTGGATTGACAGCACTCGCCATCGAACCGGCCGCCGCCCTTGACGAAGCCGGAGTGCCGAGCCATCGTGGTCAGGCTGATCGGGCTGCGAGGGCCGTCGGAAGAGCTCAGTCCCGAAGCCCGCGGCTCGCCGGCGCAGGACGGATCGTTGCCAGGGGGAGCGTTCAACGGAGGGGAGCGATGCTGCGTTCGATCATCCCGCGCGACGAGAGTTCTTCGACCTGTTCGACACGCTGACCACGCACATCGTCGATGGGGTCCGCGTGCTGCACGAGATGGTGGGCTCCGGCGAGGAGGTCGAGGGGATCGAGCGATCGCCCAGCGACTCCAGGACTGCGAGCACCGGGCGACGAAACGGTGCACACTGCGCTTGCCCACCTCCACCGGACCTTCGTCACGCCGCTCGACCGCATCGACATCCACCACCTGGTCACCCGCCTCGACGACATTCTCGACCTCGCCAACGCCGCGGGATCTCGGCTCGCGTTGTACCGTCCGCGCACGCGCAGGCCGGAGGCGGTCGCGCTCGCGTCCACGCTGCTCGCCTCGGTCGAGGTGGTCCACGAGATGGTCGGCCTGCTGCGCAACCTCAAGCGCAAGAAGAGAATCCTCGAGCTCACGGTGGTGGCGAACAGCCTCGAAAACGAGGCCGACCGGCGTCCGCCGTGACGCCGTCGCCAACCTGCTCGCCGACGAGAAAGATCCCTTCGAGTTCATGAAGTGGAAGGAGATCCTCGACCTCATCGAGGAGGCCACCGATCGCTGCGAGAACGTGGCCGACATCGTCGAGGGCATCGTCCTCGCGCACGGGTAGGGAGATCGACCGTGCTCGCGTTCGTCATCTTCCTGGTGGCGCTGGCCCTGCTCTTCGACTTTCTCAACGGCATGAACGACGCCGCCAACTCGATCGCCACCGTGGTGTCGACTCGAGTTCTCTCGCCGCGCCTCGCAGTGGCCTGGGCGGCGTTCTTCAACTTCGCGGCGGTCTTCCTGTTCGGTGTCCACGTCGCCACGACCATCGGCAAGGGGGTCGTCGACACCCGGGTCGTGACGCCCACGATGCTGCTGGCCACCCTGGTGGGCGCCATCGCGTGGACCTACCTGTGCACCCGAGTCGGTCTGCCGATCAGCGTTTCCCACGCCCTGGTCGGGGCCCTGGTCGGAGCCGGGGTCGCCAAGGCCGGCCCGAGCGCGCTGGTCGTGCCGGGCCTGGTCAAGATCGTGATCTTCATCGTGCTCGCGCCGCTGATCGGGATGGCGCTCGGCGCGGTCCTCATCATCACGGTGATGTGGGTCTGCCGGCGCGCGGCCCCCGGCCCGATCGACCGCTGGTTCCGCCGCCTGCAGCTCGTCTCGGCCGCCCTCTACAGCCTCGGCCACGGCGCCAACGACGCCCAGAAGACCATGGGCATCATCGCGGTGCTGCTGTACAGCACCGGCCACCTCGGCGACACCTTCTACGTACCGCTGTGGGTCGTCTTCGCCTGCTACACGGCGATCGCGCTCGGGACGCTGGCCGGCGGCTGGAAGGTCATCGAGACTCTCGGGATGAGGATGACCAAGCTGCGGCCAGTCGACGGCTTCTGCGCCGAGCTCGCCGCCGCGTCGTCCATCCTGATGTCCACCTTTGGCGGCATCCCGGTGTCGACGACCCACACCATCACGGGCAGCATCATCGGCGTCGGCGCGCCGACCAATCTCGGCGCCATCCGCTGGGGGATCGCCTACCGCATCGTCTGGGCCTGGGTCCTCACGATCCCGATGTCGGCGCTGGTGGCGGCGCTGACGTGGTGGGCGATTGCCCTGGTCGGCCTCGCCGACTGAAGCGACCGGGTCCAGGGATCGAGCCGGCGACAACACGGCGCCCCGGCGCCGGCCGCCGGGGCGCGACATCCGGGTCGACGGATCGGTCGACGACCAGGATCAGTGCTTGCCGGGCGCGAGCGGCACCCCTCTGCGCTCCCACGCGATGTAGGCCTCCAGGGCGATCATCCGCGGATCATCGAAGACGCAGGGTCTCGCCCTCGAGCGGGTTCTGGATGCACCAGTTGATCATGTCGCGCAGGTCGACCACCTTGCCGATCTGCTGCTGGAACTTCGGGTAGGTCTCTGGATGCGTGTTGGCGGCGTTGGGGTGGCACTGCCCGCAGGCAACACCGTTGGTGCCGAGGTCGGCGCTGCCCCACAGGGTGCGGCCCTCGTTCACCACGCTCATGTACTCGACCTGCCAGCGCGCGACGTCCTCGTCGGTGAACTCGTCCGCCCACAGCCCGTATCCGACCACGGCCAGCGCCAGCGTCACCACTGACAACGCCACCCAGGTGGACTTCTTGGTCATTGCACGCTCCCCCTAGTAGTGGATCTGCGGGGCGACCCGATTGCCGACGCCCTGGAAGGCGCTGTCCTCAGGTTGTCCCGTCGTCGGGTTGAAGGCCACCCGCCGGTTGGTGTTGTTGTAGAGGTTGTACTCCAGCGCGACGCGGCCGCTCGCCACGTCGATGAACTGCCAGCCGGTGGCATCCCGCTCGAAGAACGGGTCGGCGCGGTTCATGGGCACCGTCAGCTTGGGCAGCAGGCTCTCGGCCTGAGCGTAGCTCTGCGGGTACGGCCACGGCCAGGCGGTGGCCATCACCGCGTGGAAGCTGATGTTGCCGATCTGGTTGTACTGGATCTGGTGGACGTGCCCGTACACGACCGTCGCGTCCGCGAAGGGGTGCAGCAGGGCCTGGACCTCCTCGGCGTCCTCGGTCCAGAAGTTCCACCCCTTGTAGATCTTCTGGATGGGCGAGTGGGAGAAGACCACGACCGGGGTGGTCTTGGCGACCTCCTCGAGGTCCTTCGCCAGCCACTGGCGCTGCTTCTCCCCGACCATGAACGGCGACCCGTTGGGGTTGTCGAGGCCGGCCATCTCGAGCATCCGCTGCTCGGCGGTCGGCCAGCGCTCGTGGGTCCAGTCGTCGTAGGTGACGATGCTGTTGAGCACCACGAAGTGGACGCCCTTGTGGTCGAAGCTGTAGTAGTGGGGCCCGAAGAGCTCCGACCAGTAGGCGCCGAGGTCGAGGTAGTAGTCGTGCTCGCCCATCACCATGTAGGTCTTGTAGTCGAGCCGGTCGAGCATCGCCTTGCCGTGGTCGAGCTCGGTCTTGGTTCCGAGCTGGGCGAGGTCGCCACCGAACATGACGAAGTCGGGCTTGGGCTGGAGCAGGTTGGTCTCGGCGACCGCCCGGATCAGGCCGCGATCCCAGTTGCGCACGAACTCGGAGCCCTTGATGTGCTGGATGTGGGCGTCGGAGATGTAGGCGAAGCGTGAAGTTCTTGCGTCGAGTCCGCGAAGGCCAGCTCGACGGTGCTCAGAGGCAGGGTGCTGACCGCGGCCAGCGCGCCCGCGCCCTTGAGGAAGTCGCGACGATTCGATCGAGAGTTCGTCATGATCGCCTCCTCTACTCGACGCCGGCCGGCGGTGGCCTGGCTGGCGAACTCGGGGCTGGTGAGCGCCTCCATGAACGCCACCAGGTCGTCGATCTGATCGTCGGTCAGGTCGAGCGGGCGGATGCCGCCCGACAGGAAGTCGTTGACCGGGTCGCCCTCGTTGGTGACGCCGCCGTTGTTGTAGTGAACCACCGCGTCGCGCAGCGTCGCGACGCTGCCGTCGTGCATGTAGGGCGCGGTCACGGCCACGTTGCGCAGGGTCGGGGTCTTGAAGGAGCCCGAGATCGTCGAAGCCCTTGGTGATCGCGAAGCGGCCGAGCTCGGAGGTGCGCGCGTCGGTGAGGACCTTGACGTCGACCTCGGCCAGGGTCGCCTTGGCCTTCAGGAACTCACCGGCGAGCTCCGGCACGTCGTCCTGGATCCGGTTGATGCCGACGCCGATGTTGTGGAAGCGGTTGTCGGTGAACAGCGCCTGCGTCTGCTCGATGACGATGGCAGGACACGCAGCGTCCCTGGTTCCGGAACAGCTCGAGCCCCCGCTTCTGCTGGTCCGTCAGGGCCGTCGCCTCGCCGCCGTAGAGGTAGCGATCGAAGGCCGAGTTGGCGAAGACCTGGGTGCGCTCGAAGGCGGCGATCGCCTTGGTCACCTCGTCCATCGTGATCGCCTCGCCGCTCTTTCCGAACACCGCCTTGAACGCCGCGACGTACTCGGGATCGGTGCGGACGATGTCCAGGATCGGCTGGTGGTCGGCGAGACCCATCTCCACCGGGTTGACGGGGGGGTGAAGGGCCTGGTCCTCGAGGCTCGGCGACCGGCCATCCCAGAACTGGTGCGTGAAGTAGACGGCGTTGGCCACGGTCGGCGCGTTGCGGGTCCCGGTGAGCTTCTTGTCTCCCTTCGTGATCCCCTCCGAGACCTTGAGCGGGCTGTCGGTCAAGCCCTTCTTCGGGTCGTGGCAGGTGGCGCAGCTGACCTCACCGGTCGAGCTGAACCTCTTGTCGTTGAACAGCTTGTCCCCGAGGGCGATCTTCTCGGGAGTCTGCGGGTTGTCCTCCGGGATCGGCACCGGAGGAAGACCCAGCGGCGGCGCCGACGGCTCGCTGGCGGCGATCGCAACGACGCCAATGACACCGATCAGCCCTGCCAGGGCCAGTCCAGTGACGACGAAAACCCTCATGTTGACTCCTCCCTTCGCGAGTGTTCGCGACAGCGCCGGCAGATCCCGCGCAGCTGCACGCGGAAGTCCGTCACCTCGAAGCCGAAGCCGGAGGTGTCGGGCACCGCGAGCGCATCCAGGCCGTCGTCCGAGATGTCGAGGACGCTGTCGCAGTGAAGACAGATGAGGTGGTGGTGGAGCTCGGTTCGACAGTCGTACCGGGCCACCGCACCGGGGTGGCAGGCCTTGGTGATCACGCCCAGCTCGGCGAGGCTTTCCAGTGCGCGATAGACGGTGGTTTTCGAGACTCCCGGCAGGCGGGGAGTGACGGCCTCGTACACCTGCTCGGCGCTCGGATGGTTGTCGAGCTCGAGCACCGCCTCGAGGATGGCGCGCCGCTGCACCGTGCAGCGCATGCCCCTGGTCCCGGCAGATCCGGGCGAAGTCTTCGAGCCGCCGTTGCCTCGCCGCGTCATCCACGATCGGAGCTCCGGTGGCACGCGGTGGAACCTGCTCCAGCATTTCATGACAATCTATGCTTATTGAAACAAATTGTCAATAAAATGAAGCACTGTCTCAATTTCAGCACGCGGGCATTGGGAGCCGATCGCAGCGGCCGACCGTTTGCTATGATCCCGCGAAGTCCAGCGGCCGCCGGTCGGCGCCGACGTCATGCAGGCGCGAGGTGCGAGATGAAACGATCCGTCCGCATCATGCCAGCCGTCGTGGGGATGTGCGCTGTCGTCGCCCTCTCGCTGGGCTGCGGGGCGCGGCAGCCCACGCCGCCGCCGGGCTCGACGAGGCGCAGCTCGCCGGCTGGCAGGCCTACGTTGACCTCAACTGCGCGAGCTGTCACGGCGAGAGCCGCGAGGGCAAGCGGTCCGGACCGCCGCTGAAAGGCCTCGCCGAGCACTGGTCGGCCGAGCAGCTGGCGCGCTACCTCGCCGATCCGGACGCTGTGGTCAAGGCCACGCCGCGTCTCGCCTACAAGGCCGAGCAGTACGCCATCGCCATGCCGGCGGTGTCCGGCAAGTCCCCGGGCTACGCCGGCAAGGTGAACGAGGCGACGCTGGCGTCCCTCGCAGCGTACGTGCTGGTCGACGTCCAGTGACCAACCGCGGCCACGTCCGTTTCCACGCGATGGCTGATCCCTGTGAGGCCGACGCGAGCGCTCGTAGCGCGCGGGGATCGCGACGAGTGAGCTCGCTCGCCCGGGCGGCCGCTGCCGCACTGCTGCTGGCGTTGGCGCCCGCGTCAGCGGCTGCCCCCAGCGAAGGGCGGAGTCCTGCGGCGCCGGCGTCCGCCGGCCGGCGGCTCGCCTACGTCGAGTCCTCGGTGGGCCTGGTGCCTCCGACGCTCGACGGCGGCGGCACCGAGCTCGAGATGGGCGACGTCGACGGCGACGGGCACCTCGACCTGGTCTCGATCGGCGACCACGGGTCTCCCTACGTCAACACCGACCAGCACGGGGTCATGGTCTGGTTCGGGGACGGCGCCGGGTCGTGGGGCGTCGTCATGACCGGCGAGTTCGGGTACGGCGGCATCGCGCTCGGCGACGTCAACGGCGACGGCTTCATGGACGTCGGCTACGGCATGCACCACAACTACTCCGGGATCGACCTCGGCGACCAGCTCCTCGAGGTGGCCCTGGGCGACGGCAGCGGGTCGAGCTGGACGCCGTGGGACGACGGCCTGGCCACCAACGGCGAGGACTGGGGGATGTTCAGCACCGACTTCGCCGACGTCGACAACGACGGCGACCTCGACGTCGGGTCCAACTCCTTCGGCTGCTGCGCCGGGGTCCACGTCTACCTCAACCAGGGCGACGGCACGTGGGTCCAGTCCTTCGGCTTTCTGGGCGGCAACTCGGCCGACGAGATCGTGTTCGGCGACATCAACGGCGACGGCAACGCCGACTTCGCCGTGTCGCAGCAGTACGGCACCGTCTACCTCGGCGACGGGAGCGGGGGCTTCGCCCTCGACGACGGCAACCTGCCCGCCGGCGGCTCCTCGGGACGCCTCGGCGTCTCGCTCGGCGACGTCAACGGCGACGGCCGCGAGGACCTCGCCTTCCGCACCTCGTCGGGCGGGCTCGAGGTCTGGGCCTGGACCGGTCCCGGCACGCTGGACCGAGCTCAGCGGCACCCTGCCGGCGAGCGGCCCGTGGGAGGCGACCCAGCTCGTGGACATGAACCTCGACGGCCACGTCGACCTCGTGCGCCTTCGGCAACGGGCAGGGCCGCGTGTGGGCGGGCGACGGCAGCGGCGGCTGGACCGAGGTCGCGTCCTTCACGACCCCCTCGCCGGGCTCCTTCGAGGCCTTCCGCGCCGGAGGGGACGTCGACCACAACGGCTACCCGGACCTCGTGCTGGTGGCCGACGAGGGCAGCTGGCCGAACGACCGCAACCACATGCACGTGCTTCAAGGAGTCGTCGTCGCCGACCGACGCTCGGCATCACGCCGGTCGACCCCCGCGGCGGCGAGAAGCTGGTCGCCGGCGCGGTCACCTTCGTCGACTGGATCACGCGCCATCCCCGCCGGCGGTCCGGGCACCGTGACCCTCGAGCTGTCGCTCGACGGACCGGCCGGACCGTGGCAGCCGATCGCGACCGAGGTCGCCAACTCGGGCCGCTACCAGTGGCGCATCCCGCCGGACACCCGGTCCACGACCGACGCCGTCCTCCGCTGCTCGCTGACGGTCGGCTCGGACACCGTCACGGCGACGACCCCGGAGCCATTCACGATCCTCGGCGGCGACGCCCTCTTCAGCGACGGCTTCGAGTCCGGCGACACCTCGCGCTGGAGCGCCGTGGTGCCGTAGATCGACGGCAGGGCCGGGGGTCGACTCGGGCACGGTTCGAGAACCACCGAATGTGTGAACCCGGACCGGCTTACGCCGTCCAGTTCGTCGACATCGTCAGGACTGGTATCGATCGATAGCGTCGGCTTCCCGGCTTTCCATCCCTATCAACTGGACTCCTCCTCACGATAGCGGAAAGGCATGCCAGGCACCTTTCCGGCGTAGGTCGAGCGCTGCTTGGCGTCCACCGCGGCGATGTCGACGCCCTTCAGCGTGGTGTAGGCGTCCTGGGGGCGGTCGCCTTGGAGCTGCGCGTGGCCGAGGCCGATCTTGAAGGAGGCGTTGGCCGGGTCGAGCTCGACCGCCTTCTGCATACTGGCGAGCGCCGGGCTGAGGTTGCCGAGGGAGCGCTGGCTGAGGCCGAGGTAGTAGAAGCCGGCGGCGTAGCCGGGATTGGTCCTGGTAACCTCCTCGAACTCCTTGGCCGCGGTCGCCCAGTCCCGCTTGTTGTAGGCCTCGATCCCCCGGTTCCACTCGGCCGCAGCGCTGAGAAACCAGACAGAATGCAAGAAGGAAGAACCAGCGGGCCCTCATGGCTACCTCCGTTGATGGGTCTGTGTGGTGTTCACCAAAAGCGCAACTGTTCGCCTCATATTCTACTGGTTCTTTCAAGACGGCACTCGGCGTACGACTACGGGGCGTTGATGACGAAATGGTATTGCGCGCGCTCACCACCAGTCCCAGTGACGTCCTTAAGTCGTAACTCCTCGCCGTAGCCCGTCTTGCTGAGTCCCCGTGGATTCGGCAGTCTCGAGGGGTGAGCACGTCAGAGCTGAGTGGCCTGTGCGACCGGTTGGCCGGCGAGGTGGCCGACGAGCTGCGATCCGGGCGGAGCAAGAAGTGGCGGTGTCCCGCGGATCTGCGCTCGAGGATCGTGTCGTACGCCCGGGTTTGCCGGGAGCGAGGCGAGCCGTTGGGCGACATCGCTCGTCGTCTCGGTTTGGTGGAGTCGACGCTGGCGCGGTGGCTGCGGACCGACCGGAAGGCGCTGGCTGCCGGATTTCGCTCGGTGTCGATCGTGCCGGTGGTGGATGAGGACCAAGCTGCACCGGCAGGAGCTCTCCGGCTGGTGACGCCGCGCGGGTACCGGTCGAGGGTCTGGACGCGCCGACGTTGGCGTTCTTGCTGAGGGTGGTGGGGTGATCGGGTCGACGCGGTCGGTGCGGGTCTTCGCGTACACCGTGGCCACGGACATGCGCAAGGGCATGGATGGGCTGTACGGCCTGGTGACCAGCCTGCTCGCGAAGGACCCGCTGTCGGGTGACCTGTTCCTGTTCGTGAGCCGGGACCGCAAGCGGGCGAAGGTGCTGCTGTGGGACGGGACGGGGCTGTGCCTGTACGCGAAGCGGCTGGAGCGGGGTCAGGTTTGCGAAGCTGTGGGCTGGGGAGGAGGAGAGCACGCTGGAGCTGACGATGTCGGAGATGTCGTTGTTTTTGGAGGGCAGCCGGTTGGTGGGGAAGGTGCCGATATCGCCTCAAAAACTCTGCTTCAAATGCTTGACGGATCACGGAATGCTTGCAAGAATTGAGTATGCCGAGGCTGGAGAGCATCAAGGATCGAGACACACTCCAGCAGGCAGCCATCCTCCTCGAGAAGACGGTCATCAATCTCCAGAAAGAAAACGTCCGACTTCGAGCTGAGAATGCCCGCCTTCGCGGTCAAGACGTCTCGCCCCAGATGGAGCTCGAGCTGCTGCGCGAGCAGCTCGCCGCCCTCCAGCGCAAGGTGTACGGCGCCTCCTCCGAGCGACGGCCCCACAGTGATGACGCCGCGGTAGCCGAAGCTCCAGCCGCGCACCGCGGCCACGGTCCCCGTCCCCAGCCCGATCTTCCCTTCGAGGTCGTCACCCACACCATGGCCGAAGACGAGCGGATCTGCTCGATCTGCGGCCAGGTGATGGTCGAGATGGGAGAGCAGGCCGAGGAGTCGGAGGAGATCACGGTCGTCGGTGTGGAGTACAAGATCCTGAAGCACCGGCGGCAGAAGTACCGCTGCCGGTGCAACGAGCAGGTGGTGACGGCGCCGGGGCCTGAGAGGCTGATCCCCGGCGGGAGGTACTCGGTCGACTTCGCCGTCCATGTGGCGGAGGCGAAGTACCTGGACCATCTGCCGCTGGAGCGTCAGGCGAAGGCGATGGGTCGGGCGGGACTCGCGATCGACAGCCAGACGCTGTGGGATCAGATCGACGCCTTGGCAAGGCAGCTCGAGCCGACCTACGAAGCTCTCTGCAGCCGTGTGCTCGACTGTGACGTCGTCTATGCGGACGAGACCTTCTGGCGCAACCACGAGAACGGCGACACCGGCAAGTGGTGGACGTGGTGCGTGGCGTCGGAGGAGATCGCGACCTACCGGATATTGAAGCAGCGGTCACAGGCGGCGGCCGAGCAGGTCCTCGACGGCTTCGAGGGCGTCGTCATGACCGACGGCTACGGGGCCTACAAGGCGCTTGCCCGGGCCGGACCGAATCTGAAGCTGGCCCACTGCTGGGCGCACGTGCGGAGGAAGTTTCTCGAGGGCGAGGACGCATACCCCGAGCTGAGCAAGCAGGCGCTCGATCGGATCGGCGCGCTCTTCGACATCGAGCGGGGGCTGCCTCGAGCCGGTCCCGCTGTGAGCGATGGTGAAAGGGCCGGCATCCTCGAGCTGCGCCGACGGATCAGGCAGGAGAGCTCCAAGCCGATCGCCAACGACCTGCTCACCTGGGCGCTCGAGCATCGCGGCGCGGTGCTGCCGAGGTCGAAGATGGGCAAGGCCATCACCTACATGCTCGAGCTGTGGGAGGGGCTGACCCGCTTCCTCGATGACCCTCGCATCCCGATCGACAACAACGCTGCCGAAAGGGCGCTGCGAGGCGTGGTGGTCGGCCGCAAGAACCACTACGGATCGAGGTCCAAGCGCGGCACCGAGGTCGCGGCGATCTTCTACACCCTCTTCGAGACCGCCAAGCTCAGCCAGGTCGACCCCAGGGCCTACGTCACGCGGGCGGCGCGCCGTGCAATCGCCACACCCGGCGCCGTGACCCTCCCCTCAATCCTCACCTGATCTGCCTCGACTCAGATTCCGAGCACTCCAACTCGTGCCTGGCGTCAAGACGGGCTACGGCGAGCACGTACTTTTGACCGGCTGAGAGTTCGCGGCAGTTCAGCGCTCGGGGCAGTTGCAGGTGACGGGACGGCTGTCTGCCCAAAGCGCCGAACCCTCATCACCACATCAGGATGCGCGCAGCGCATCCGGCTCGGAGCGCCCGGGGCAAGGGCTGGCGGCATGGCGCGAGCGTAGCTGCGCCACCGAGAGCCCATGCCCTACGCGCTCCGAGAGGGGTCGAAGCGCTTGTCCTCCCAGCGCATGTAGCCGCGGATGGCTGCTGTCGTCAGGAGGCGGATCGGCTCGGGCGGCCACGGAATGGTGCGGCGGTTCACGAAGAAGACCTCCGTGAGCTCGGTCGTGCGGCCGAGCACGAGGTCGGCGACGGTCTGGCCGTTCAAGTGGGTCATGCTGACACCGTGGCCGATGCAGCCGAGGCTGTACACGAGCCGCCGGTCGCCGAGGCAGCCGATCGCTGGCGCCATGTCCACCGTCACCGACACGGGTCCTCCCCAGCGGTGGCTGATCGGCACGCCGGCCAGCGCCGGGAAGGTGTCGGCGATGTCCTGCTCGAGCTGGGAGAAGGTGGCCGGGTTGAGGTCGCCGTCCATGTCGCGGCCGTAGCGGATCGACACGTCGCGGCCGCCCATGACCAGGCGGTTGTCGGCGGTGAGCCGGTAGTAGTGAACCAGGTTGCGGGCGTCCTCGATGCCCTGCCGGCGCTGCCAGCCGATCTCGGCCATCCGTGCCGGGTCGATCGGCTCGGTGAGCACGATGTGAGTCCACGCCGGCACCTGCTTGCGCTTGAGCTGGGGGATGAGGTGCGAGTAGGCGTTGGTGGCGAGCACGACGCTGTCGGCGAGCACGCGGCCCTGCGGGGTGACCAGGCGGAACTTCGAGCCCTGCCGCGCGAGCTCGGTCACCGGGGTGCGCTCGAAGATCCGCACCCCCTCGGCCTCGACGACGTCGCGCCAGCCCCACGAGAGCTTGGCCGGGTTGAGCAGGCCGCAGCGGGGCTCCCACCAGGCGCCCAGGTAGAGCGGGCTCGCGACCTCGCGTCGGGTCTGCTCGCGGTCGAGCCATTCGATCCCGTCGAGCCCGAGTGACTGGGCCACCTCGAACTCGTGGAGCAGCCGCGTTCGGTACTTCTCGGAGGTCGCCACGCGCAGGAAGCCGGGATGCTCGTAGTCGCAGTCGATGCCGAGGGTTGTGATGAGCGCGCGGGTGGTGTCGACCGCGCGCTCCATGTAGTGGTGGGCCTCGCGCGCCTGTGCCTTGCCGAAGCGCAGGGCGGTGATCGACAGGGTCAGGCCGAACAGCGTCATGTTGAAGCCGCCGTTACGGCCTGACGCCCCCCAGCCGATGACCTCCCCCTCGAGCAGCGCGACGGACAGCCCGGGCGACGCCTGCCGGAGGTGGTGGGCCGCCGACAGGCCGGTGAAGCCGCCGCCGATGATCGCCACGTCGACCTCGATGTCACCCTCGAGCGGGGGCCCCGGCACGTAGTCGCGGGTGGTCATCCAGAAGCTGGCGTCGCGAAAGTCACCCGTTGTCATGGCACCCCTCCCTCAGCCGCTCCAGCCGGGCCCGCGCACCACCCGGCCGGGGGTTGCGCCGGTGTGCTCGCCACCCGCGAGCACCTGCACGCCGTTGACGAGCACGTGGACCATCCCGGTGGCGTACTGGTGGGGCTCGGTGAAGGTGGCGTGGTCCTGGATCCGCGCCGGGTCGAAGACGACGACGTCGGCGAAGTAGCCCTCCGCGAGCCGGCCGCGGCGCTCGATGCAGAGGTCTCGGCCGGCAGCGACGTCAGCTTGCGGATCGCTTCCGCGAGGGGCAGCAACCGCTCCTCTCGGACATACCTGCCGAGCAGGCGCGCGAAGCTGCCGTAGGCGCGGGGATGGGTGCTGCTCTTCAGGAACACCCCCTCCGGGGCCAGCGACGCCGCGTCGGAGCAGAAGCTGACCCAGGGCAGGGCGATGGCCCGGCGGAGGACCTCCTCGGACTGGGTGAAGTAGACGGTGCCGACCCGGGACTCATCCTCGACGATGAGGTCCATGGCGGTCTCCTCGGGCGAGCGGCCGCGCATCGCGGCGACCTCGGCCAGGGTCTTGCCGGTCAGCGGCTTGAGCGCCTCGCTCTTGAAGCCGACGAGCAGGATGTTGTCGGGCGAGCCCGCACCGAGGTACATGTTTTCCCACGCGTCCGACGCCTCGCCCATCTCGCGCGCGATCCGGCGCCGCATCTCTGGGTCTTTGAGACGCTCGAGCGACGCCTCGAAGCCGCCCTCCTGGACCCACGGGGGCATGGCCGCGTTGAGGCCGGTCGATCCCGCTGGGTAGGTGTAGACGTCGGCCGTGATCTGCATCCCCTGGCCGCGCGCCTCCTCGATCTTCGCGATCGCTGCGTCGAAGAGCGGCCAGTTGGCCTCGCCCGAGGACTTGAAGTGGTAGATCTCGGCCCGGACTTTGGCCTCGCGGGCGATGGTCAGCAGCTCGTCGACCGCCTCGGGCAGGTGGGCGGCTTCGTTGCGGAGGTGGGAGATGTACATGCCGCCGTGCTCGCCTGCGACCCGAACGAGTTCGATGAGCTCGCCGGTGGTCGCGAAGCTGCCCGGCGGGTAGATCAGCGACGAGGCGACCCCCAGCGCGCCCTCCCGCATCGCCTGGCGGACCAGCTCGCGCATGCGCTCGAGCTCGTCGGCTGTCGGCGGCCGGTCCTCATGTCCGAGCACGTGGATGCGTGGCGTGGCCGCGCCGAGGAACGACGCCACGTTGGGCGAGACTCCGCGCCGCTCGAGGAGCTCCAGGTACTCGCCGAGCGTCGTCCAGGCGACCTCGTAGCGGATGTCCTCCTGGCGGCGCATCAGCTCCTCCTTCATGGCGGTCGGTAAGCGGCCCCATCGACTCGCCCTCTCCCATCACCTCCAGGGTCACGCCCTGGCGGATGTCGCTCTGGGAGCGGCCGTCCTCGATCAGCGACTCGTTGGCCCAGCACATCATGTTGACGAAGCCGGGCGCCACCGCGAGACCCGTGGCGTCGATCGAGGTGGCGGCGGTGGCGCCGGACAGGTCGCCGATCGCCGCGATCGCGTCGCCCCTGATTCCGAGGTCGGCGGGGTAGGGTGTCCCGCCGCTGCCGTCGTAGACCGTGCCGCCGCGGACGATCAGGTCGAAGTGGGCGGCGGGCTGGGGAGCGCCGCCGCAGGCCGCCAGGAGGGCAGTGGCAAGCAGCACAAGACAGCGGGCGGTGACTCTCATTCGGCCCCCGTGCGTGAGCGATGGACTCGGCGGATCACAGTGTAGCCGAGACGGGAACTCTCGCTGAAGCGCGTGAAGGATGACCTCGAGAATGACGAGCTCCTGCCACTCGGCTCATTTCTTCGCCAGATGGAGCCGCCGCCTCGGGGCTCGACTACACTACGGCTCCGATGGCGCTGCAACGTCTTCTGAACGCTCCCCGCGACCTTCGGAACGCCCTGCTCGCCACCCTGTTCTTCGGGGCGGCGGCCGGGATCTTCGCGGCGACCCTCAACAACTACCTGTCCGAGGTTCACGGCTTCGACGCCGCCGCCCGGGGCTGGCTCGAGGTGCCGCGGGAGCTGCCCGGCTTCCTCATCATGTTCGTCACCGGCGCGCTGCTGGTGGTGGCGTCGGAGAGCCAGATGGCGGCGATCGCCATGCTGCTGACCGGGGCCGGGGCCGTTGGCCTCGGCTTCCTGTCGCCGACGACCGCGGCGGTGGTGGTCTTCGTGGCGATCTGGTCGCTCGGCGACCACGTCATCTTCGCGGTCGAGGGCCCGATCGGGCTCCGGCTCGCGCAAAACGGCCGCGAGGGCCGGCGGCTCGGGCAGTTCGGCGGCGCCCGCAACCTCGGAACGATCATCGGGGTTGGGCTGGTGTTCGCCCTCGCGAGGCTGCTCGGCGACCGCTACGACCTGTTCTACGGGCTGGCGGCGGGATGCGCGCTCGTCGCCGGCGTGTTCTACGCGTCGCTACGGCTCTGGCGGACCGGCGGGCGCTCGAAGCGCCTCGTCTTCAAGCGGCGGTACAGCCTGTTCTACGCGATCAGCGCCCTGTTCGGGATCCGCAAGCAGATCTTCCTCGCCTTCGGGGCCTGGGTGCTGGTGGAGATCCACGGGGTGTCGGTCAGCACCATCGCGCTGCTCTACTTCATCGCCTCGACCCTCGGCGTGGTCATGCGACCGCTGCTCGGCGAGGTCATCGACTGGCTCGGCGAGCGGACCGTGCTCGCCGTCGACGAGCTGCTGCTGCTCGTCGTCTGCCTCACCTATGCCTTCGCAAGCGACGTCCTCACCGCGCCCTTCGATCTGTGGCTGCTCTACGCCGCCTACGTGGCCGACTCGGTGCTCTTCGCCCTGCGCGTGGCGCGCACCACCTACCTCAGCAAGATCGCCGAGGATCCCGCCGACATCACGCCGACCATCGCCACCGGCATCACCATCGACCACGCCGTGGCGATGACGCTGCCTGTGCTCTCCGGCTACGTCTGGGAGGCCTTCGGCTTCCGCTGGGTGTTCCTGCTCGCCGGCGCGATCGCGCTCGCCGGCTTCTTCGTCTGCCTGCGGATCCGCGTGCCGGCCGCGGCCAGGGCGGAGAGCGGTACTGCCTGAGCACCGTTGAGCGGCCTGCCGCTATGACCGGCCGCGCCGGGTCTGCCCGCCGGTTTCCGCCGCTGCCCTGCGTCAGGGGATGCGACGCGGGTGGTGGACCTCCCAGTCGCGGTTCACGGCCTCGACCTTGAGCTCTCGCGGACCTGCTCCGGCCGCCGCCGGCCGGAAGGTGAGGGCGTAGCTCGCGTCGATGAGCTCGCCGAGGTAATCGAGGGTCATGCCGGCCATGCCGGCGCTGCCCAGGAAGTAGCTGCGGCCGCCGGTCGCGTCGGCGATCCGGCTCAGGCCGGCGCGGGCCTGGTCGTCGAAGCCGTTGTCGCGCAGGCCGATCGTGAAGACCGGCACGCCAGCCGCCTCGGCCGCGGCTGCCGCGTCCTTCCAGGCCGCCTTGCCGCAGGCATCGCTGCCGTCCGTGACGACCACGAGGACGCTGCGCCCGCGCCGGCCGGCGGCGGCCTGCGCCGCCGCGGCGACCAGCCCGGCGAGGTCGTCGGGACGACCGGCCGCCGCCGCGTCCGCCCAGCGCGTGATTGGGTCCGCGCCGGCGCCCCAGCCCGGGCGCGGCTCGGCGGTCGACACCACCATGAGGTCGCCTCCGTTGCGGGCGCGCAGCGAGAAGCGGCCGAGCTGGCGGGCGATCTCGTCGGCGAGCTCGGCGGCATCGGTCGCCACGTCGGCCACCAGCGCGAGGTTGAGCGGCGCGCTCGCGACATCGCCGACCGCCGCGACGGTGGCGTCGGATCCGCCGACCCGCAGCGTGAACGCGCTCGCGCCGAGCCCGAGGATGGGCCGGTTGCGCTCGGTGACGAACACCGTGACATCGGCCATCCCCGGGTTCGCGGCCGTCCAGGCGGCACCGGTCACGCCGGCAGATGCCGCGGGCTTGGGTTGGACCGGGGCTGGCGCCGGCTCGGCCGCCGGCGCTGGGGTCCCGGCCGGCGGGGCGGCCGCGGGCTCGGTCAGTGGTGGCGGCTCGACTGCGGGCTCCGCGACGACCTCGGCCGGGGCGGCGACCTCGGGCTGCGGAGGCGGTTCCGCCTCGGCCGGCTCCAACGCGGCGGCGCCGGCTGCCACGGCGGCGGCAGCAGCCGCCGTGACCGGGGCGGTCTCGGCGGCCGGCGGCTCGGCTGTGGGCTCTGGGACGACCTCGACCGGGGCAGCGACCTCGGGCTGCGGAGGTGGTTCCGCCTCGGCCGGCTCCAACGCGGCGGCGCCGGCTGCCACGGCGGCGGCAGCAGCCGCCGCGATCGGGGCGGTCTCGGCGGCCGGCGGCTCGAGCGTCGGCTCGGGAACGACATCCGCCGCCAGCGGTGCCTCGGGTCGCGGTGACGGTTGCGGCTGGGTGGGCGGCGTCCCGGCAACGGCAGGCGCCACCGGAGCCGCTGCGGCGGCAGGTGCGCCGGGCCCCATCGCCGGCACGCTCAGCGGCCCGACCCAGAGTCCGGCGGCCCGGTCCCCGGCGCCCTCGATCGAGACGCGGAGATCGTAGTCGCCGGCCGGCCACGCCACCTCGAAGCCGGCCTGGCCGCGCTCGTCGAGGTCGACGGCGCGGGCCAGACGTAGCAACCGTTGGCCGGCTCGAAGCAGCTCGCACTGCACCCACACATCACGGCCGAGGCGGGAGCGGTCCTCCGGGGCGACCTGCACGTTAACCGACATGAGCGTAGCGTCGCCCTCGGGGCGGATCGCCGCGGTCTCGACCCGCAGGGCGACCGGGGGCGCGGCGGCGCTCGTCAACGCGGCAAGGGCGACGGCGAAGGTCACGGCTCCGAGGTGTCGCTTCATGGTGCGCCTCCAGGCGGCGTTCTCCTGCAACCCCACGGTACAACCGCGGCCCGAGGCGTTTCGCTTCCACGCCCCCGGCGACAGGAGGTCAGAGGTCGGTCGCGGAGAAGGTGTCGCACGTGCCGAGGTCGCCGGTCTCGAATCCGCGCCGGAACCAGCGCACCCGCTGCTGCGAGGAGCCGTGCGTGAACGAGTCCGGGACGACGTGGCCCTGGGTCTGGCGCTGGATGCGGTCGTCGCCGATTGCGGCCGCCGCGGCGAGGCCCTCCTCGATATCGCCCTCCTCGAGGATTTGGCGCTCGCGCTGGGCGTGGTGCGCCCAGATCCCGGACAGGCAGTCGGCCTGGAGCTCGAGTCGCACCGACAGCTCGTTCGCCTGCACCTGGCTCGAGCGCCGCCTGGCGGCGTCGACCTCCTGGCTGATCCCGAGCAGCGTCTGCACGTGGTGGCCGACCTCGTGGGTGATGACGTAGGCCTGGGCAAAGTCGCCGGGCGCCCCGAAGCGGGTGCGCAGCTCGTCGTAGAAGCTGAGGTCGATGTAGAGCTTGCGGTCGAGCGGGCAGTAGAAGGGGCCGGTCGCCGACTGGCCGAGGCCGCAGGCGGTCTGGGTGTAGCCGGAGAACAGCACGAGCACCGGCTCCTCGTACGCGACACCGGCGCTCGGCAGGATCGCGCGCCAGGTGTCCTCGGTGTCGGCGAGCACCACCGAGACGAAGTCGGCGAGCTCATCCTGGGGCGCGGAGCTGCCGGGCCCGAGCGAGGTCGACGAGGGTACGCTCGAGACCTCGGTGCCGGACGGGGCGAATGGCCCGAGCTTGAAGAGCACCATGAAGACCACGATCAGGAGCAGGATGCCGAGGCAGCCGATGCCGCCGCCGCGGGCGCCGCGCGGCATGCCGACCCGCATCCCACCGGGCAGCCCCGCCCGCGGCAGGCGCGGCATGGGGAACCCGAAACCTCCCAGCCCGCCGCCGCCCTGGCCGCGGCGGTCCTCGACGTTGCTGCTGCGGCGTCCCGTCTTCCAGCGCATGATCCGCCTCCAGCGCCCGGCGGCGCCCTCATGTCGCGACGGGACGGCGAGTCCCATCGTGCTGCTCCGGCGCCCCGGACTTATATCGCCTCTCGATCTGCGGAGCAAGCATCGATCGGCCCACCGCGGACGCGACGGGCGTCGCGGGATCACCGTGGAGACGCGGCCGCGGGCGGGCCAGTTGTTGCCGAGGCGGCGCAACTCGGCTAGGGTGGGAGGCCGAACCGCTGGCAGTCTCTGGAAGGGCTCGAGGTCGACCGCGACCTGGCATGATCCGCTGCACGGTGAGCGTGGTGATTCGAGGGAGCTGATGGACGTACCGGTGAGGATGATCGCCGTCCTGACGATAGCACTGGCCGCTGCGGCCTGCGGGCCCGCGCGGGACTCGGACACGCCCCCGGCGGTCGTGGCTCCGGTCGGCGCGGACGCGACGCCGGTGGTGCCACCGCCGGCTTCCCTGAGCGATGAAATGCTCCCCACCCCGTTCACGGCGGAGCAGATCCGCGCCGAGTGGGTGGAGGGCTTTCGCCTGACGATGCGGCGGTGGGAGCCGGCCGGGGAGAAGCTCGAGCGGTGGCGGGTGGTGGCGGCCGACGCCGAAGGGGTCGAGATCGAGAATGCGACGGTTGATGCGGACGGCGCCGTGGTCGGCGAGCCGGTCACTCGGAGGAGCAGCTGGACCGAGCTGCGGGACCACGCCAGCTTCCCGGCGGCCGTTGCGACGAGGAGCCGCGCGACTCGCTCGACCTCGCTCGGCGAGCTGGAGGGCTGGCTGTATGCCGTGGCGGGCCCGGAGGCCGGGATGACGAGCGAGCTGTTCTTCGCCGACTCGCTTCCCGGGGCGCCGGTGCAGATGACGGCCTGGCAGGACGGCCGAAAGGTCTTCGAGCTCGAGCAGCTCGATCGGGAGCGGCCACCCGGTACGGCCGGGGATTGACGGGACCATGCCGAAGCACCCCACTCTCGACCCGATGTCGGATCGGCTGGGCGGATCGGTCTACAGCTCGGTCGCGTCGCGGATCGCCGGCCTCCGGGGCGAGATCTATCCGCTCCACATCGGCGACACCTGGATGGACCCTGACCCCGAGCTCGACTGGCGCAGCGTGGACCCTCGGGCGACGCCGAGACCCCACCTCTACAGCGATCCCGGCGGCATCGTCCAGCTCCGAGACCGGCTCGTCGACAAGGTGAGAGAGCGGAACCGGATCCCGGTCGCCGGCCGCGAGAACGTGCTCATCACCGCGGGCGCGACCGCTGCCCTGGCCGCAGCGGCGGCGGTGGTCGTCGGGCCGGGCGACGAGGTGCTGGTGCTCGCGCCCTACTGGCCGCTGATCCGCGGCATCGTGATCGAGGCCAGGGGCACGCCGGTGGAGGTGCCGGTCCTGACCGATCCGGCGCTCGCCGCGGACGGCCTTCGCGCGGCGCTCGAGGCCCGCTGCACCGAGCGCACGGTGGCCGTGTACGTGAGCACACCGTCGAACCCCACCTCCAGGGTGATCCCGCTCCCGATGCTCGAGGCGGTCGCCGAGTTCGCCCGCGCCCACGAACTCTGGATCCTCTCCGACGAGGTCTACGAGGACTACGCCTACCAGGGCACCCACCACAGTCTCGGCGAGCTCGCGCCGGAGCGGACCATCACCGCCTTCTCGTTCTCGAAGGCCTATGGGATGTCCGGCTACCGCTGCGGCTACCTGGTCGGACCGCCGCCGGTCATCGAGGGCGCCCGCCGGCTCGCAACCCACCTCTGGTACTCGACCCCGACTCCCTCACAGCACCTCGCCCTGCGGGCCCTCGACGTGGGTTCGCGCTGGATCGAGCGGGCGCGGTCGGCGTACCAGGACGCCGGCGAGAAGACGGCGGCCCGCCTCGGGCTCCCGCCCCCGGGCGGCAGCCAGTTCCTGTTCGTCAACGTCGGGCCCTCGCTCGACGAGCGCGGCCTGCTCGGCTTCCTCGAGGACTGCCTCGAGGACAATCTGGTCGTGGCCCCAGGAACGAGCTTCGGCCCGAGCTACGGCACCTGGGTCCGGCTCTGCTTCACCTGCGCGCCGCCGGACGTGGTCGCCCGCGGCATCGAGATCGCTCGCGCGCCGGCTCGGGCGGTGAGGGGGCAGGGGAGCGGGGGAGACCCTTCGACTCGCGGCGCGGCGGCGCCGCTCGCTCAGGGCAGGCTCCTCGGGCACGGACCCGGAAGCGGAAGCGGAGACGGGCACGGAGACGGGCACGGGCGCGGAAGCGGAAGCGGAAGCGGGAAGGGGAGACCTACCTGGTGAGGCAGTGACCGAGTAGCATGCGCCGCGGGAGGATGGCCTCGTGAACCCACAGCTTCTGTTGATCGTCGTGCTCGGCGTGCTGACCGGAATCGGCGCTGCATTCAGCGGGCTCGGCGGCGGCTTCCTGATGGTCCCGCTGCTGCTGCTCATGGGCTTCCCCGCGCAGAAGGCGGTCGGAACCTCGTTTCTCGGTATCTTCATCATCTCGGTGTCGGCGTTGATCGCCCACAACAAGCTCGCCAACGTCGACTGGAGAATCGGACTGCTGCTGGGCCTCGGCGGCGTGGTCGGCGCCCAGGTCGGCGCCCGCCTCGTCGAGCACGTGTCCACCGCCCAGTTCAAGCGAATCTTCGCCCTGATCCTGGTCGGCCTCGCGGCCTACATCTTCTTCAGAAAGTGACGCGGGAGGAGACGACGATGCCGAGCCCCGAGCCAACCCATGTGCCGGGCGTGACGCTGCGCTTTGCCACCGTCGAGGACACCGGCGTCATCCTGGCGCTGATCCGCGACCTCGCCGAGTACGAGCGGCTGTCCCACGACGTGGTCGCGGACGAGGCCCGGATCCGGGAGAGCCTCTTCGGCGACCGGCGGGTGGCCGAGGCCCTGATCGCCGAGGATGGCGGCGCCGCGGTCGGCTTCGCCCTCTTCTTCCACAACTTCTCGACCTTCCTCGGCCGCCCCGGGATCTACCTTGAGGACATCTACGTGCGGCCGGAGGCGCGCGGCCGCGGTATCGGGAAGGCCCTCTTGGTGCGGCTCGCGAAGATCGCGGTCGAGCGCGGCTGCGGCCGCATGGAGTGGTCCGTCCTGAACTGGAACGAGCCCGCGATCGGCTTCTACCGAGGGCTCGGGGCGGCGGCCATGGACGAGTGGACGGTGTTCCGGCTCACCGGCTCCGCCCTCGAGGATCTCGCTAGAAGCGTGTAGGGCATAGGCCCCTCGGCGCACGCGGGTCGTAGGCCTCGGGGTGTGCGTGAGGCGTCGCGGTCGCTGCTGGCCTCCGCCCACGCGGCGATGCGCTGCGATCTGACGAAGTGAGGCTGTCATGGAGTCGTGCCGCGTGGCCGACTGATGACCCGGGAAGTCCCCGAAGGGCCTGCCGACCGCGCGCGACGCGTCACGACGAGGCGGCGTGAGCGGCCAGGAAGTCCACCACCTTCTGCAGGACCTCGCCGCCGCCCTCGGCGAGCACCGAGTGGGCGGCGCCGGCGACGGTCACCAGCTCGGCGCCTGGCAGCGTCCTCGCGAGCTCGGCCGTGTCCTCGGGGGCGACGATCGGGTCGCGGTCACCGCACAGCACGAGGGCCGGGACCTCGAGCTCCTTCAGCTGCGGCCGCAGGTCCCAGCCGACGAGCAGGCGCTCGACCTGGTCGAGGGCGCCCGGAAGGTCGTCCGGGTCGAGGCCGTACAGGCGCGCCGCCTCGTCGACGAAGCCCGGGAAGCGCTGGGCGAAGGGAGGCGCGAAGGCGAGGGACATGAGGGCGCGCCCGACGCGCTCCGGAGGCAGGAAGCGCAGCAGGTCGCGGAGCAGCTCCAGGCTGCGCCGGCCATGACCGGTCAGCGAGGCGGCGCACGAGGCGAGGACCAGGCAGCTCACCCGGCGCGGCGCCTGGAGCGCCGCCGCCAGCGCGATCGCGCCTCCCATGCTGGCGCCGAGCAGCGCGAAGCGGTGGTGGCCCCTGCCGTCGGCCGCTGCAATCACGTCGAGGGCCGCGTCGCCGAGGGAGAAGGGCTGCCCGGGCCGCGATCCGCCGATCCCGCGGTTGTCGATGGCGATCACCGTGAAGCGCCGGGCGAGCACGCCCGGCAAGTCGCCCCAGATGCGGTGTGACGAGCCGAGGCCGGCGACGAGCACGAGGGCCGGTCCCTGCCCGGCCTCGATGCCGGCGACCGGGCCGCGGGGCGTGTCGACTCTGAAGCTGGTCATGAGTTTCGGCCGTGGGTCATCTACAATACGTGCTCTCGGGGCGCCAACGAGCATTCAGGCGCGGACGATTGTAGACCCTCGACGATGGGGATGGCTGCCGTGAGCGAGCTGCTGCTGGTGCTGGATGTCGGCAACACGAACACCGTGGTGGGGCTGTTCCAGGGCACCGAGCTGGTGTCCCGCTGGCGGCTGTCGACCCACGCCGATCGGACCGCGGACGAGGTCGGGATGTGGCTGCGCCAGCTCCTGGACTGGCAGGGCGTCGATCCGGCCGAGCTGGTCGGCGTCGCGGTCGGCTCGGTGGTGCCGCCGATCGATCCCTGGCTGCGGGAGGGCATCGGCCGCTACCTCGGGATCGCGCCCTTCTTCGTCGAGCCCGGGATCCGGACCGGGATGCCGCTGCGGGTCGACGCTCCGCAGGAGCTCGGCGCGGACCGGCTGTGCGACGCGGTGGCCGCGCCACGAGTTCTACGGCGGGCCGTGCGTCGTGGTCGACTTCGGGACCGCCGTGACCTGGGAGGTGGTGTCGGAGGCCGGCGAGTACCTCGGCGGCGCCATCGCGCCCGGGCCCGGGGTGACCGCCGACGCGCTGGCCTCGCGCACCGCCAAGCTGCCGAGGGTCGCGATCGCGCCGCCGCCGCGGGTCATCGGCAAGGGCACGGTGGACAGCATCCAGTCCGGCCTGTTCTACGGCTACCTGGGCCTGGTGGAGGGCGTGACCCGGCGCATCCTGGCCGAGCTCGGGGATGCCGTGGTCATCGCCACCGGCGGCTTCGCCGAGGACATCGCGCAGCACACCGACATCTTCCAGCACGTCGAACCAGACCTCACCCTGCACGGCCTCCGCCTGCTGTGGGGACGCAACCACCCGAGGCAGCCGTGAGCGACCGGGCGGCGGCGACGGAGCGGCGGGAGCGCATCCGCAGCAAGGTCGAGGAAAAGCTGCGTCCACTCACGCTGCCGAACTTCATCACCCTCTTCCGGATGGCGATCACCCCGTTCTTCGTGCTGGCGGTCAACGATCGCGACTTCCGGCTCGCGTTGTGGATCCTGATCGTCGGCGGGATCACCGACGCGGTCGACGGGTGGCTCGCCCGCAGCCTCCACTCGCGCTCGGTGGTCGGCGAGTTTCTCGACCCGATCGCCGACAAGCTGCTGCTGACGGTCGCCTACGTGTCGCTGACGATCCCGCAAGGCCAGCAGGTCGTGATCCCGCTCTGGCTCGCGATCATGGCCCTGTTCCGGGACTTCTCGATCGTGATCGTGGCCGTCATCCTCTACGCGGTCGAGGGCGTGCACCGCTTCCCGCCCTCGGTGCTGGGCAAGGCCACGACCTTCATGCACGTGGTGACGGTCTGCGTGGTGCTGCTGGCCAACCTGGTGCCGGTGCCGGAGCTCGCGACGACGGCGTGCTTCTACACCAGCTTCACGCTGGTCATCCTGTCGGGCTTCAACTACATCTATCGGGCGAGCCGCTTCATCGAGGCGGCGCGGCAGGAGCGCAACGGCGGCGCCTGAGGGGCGTCCAGCGCATCCCGGCCCGCGTTTCTCATCGACCTCCTGTGGCACCGCCTACCGCTCACCTTCCCCTCGATCCGGGAGGGCGGTGAGAAACGCGGGCTAGCTGAGGACTTCGGGCGGCTCGAAGGTCGGCATGACGCCGCCGAGCACGCGCGCCACGTCGCGGGCGATCATCTTCTCCTCGTTGGTCGGGACCACCCAGGCCTTGACCCGCGAGCCCTCGGTCGAGATCTCACCCTCCCGCCCCTTGAGCTCCGCGTTGCGGCCGACGTCGAGCTCGAGGCCCAGGAACTCGAGGCCGGAAAGCGAGTACTCCCGCACGTCGGGGGAGTTCTCGCCGATCCCGCCGGTCATGAACACCGCGTCGACGCCGCCCATCGCCGCCGCGTAGGCGCCGATGTACTTCTTGATCCGGTAGCAGAAGATGTCGAAGGCGACGTCCGCGCGCCGCCGGCCGCGCGCGCGCGCTTCGAGCATCTCGCGCATGTCGGACGACACGCCGGAGATGCCGTACAGCCCGGAGTGCTTGTTGAGCATGGTGTTGAGCTGGTGCAGGGTGAGCTCCTCCATCGCCATCAGCCAGGGGAGGATCGCCGGGTCGATGTCGCCGGAGCGGGTGCCCATGAGCAGGCCCTCGAGCGGCGTGAAGCCCATCGAGGTGTCGACCGAGTGCCGCGATCGATGGCCGCGATCGAGCAGCCGTTGCCGAGGTGGCAGGTGACGATCCGCTTGTCGTCGCGCGGCTCCAGCCGAGCAGCTTGGCGGTGCGGATCGACGACGTAGCGGTGCGAGGTGCCGTGGAAGCCGTACCGCCGGATGTGGTGCTTGGTGTAGAGCTCGTACGGGATCCCGTAGAGGTAGGCGTGCCCGGGCATCGACTGGTGGAAGGCGGTGTCGAAGACGGCGACGTGCGGGACCTTCGGGAGCGCCGCGGGCGGCGTGGAAGCCGCGCAGGTTGTGCGGGTTGTGCAGCGGGGCGAGGACCGACGCACTCCTCGATCATCGCCTCGACCTCGGGCGTGACCAGGACCGAGGACGCGAACTTCTCGCCGCCGTGCACGACCCGGTGGCCGACCGCCTCGATCTCGTTGACCGACTTCAGGACGCCGTGCTCGGGGTGGACCAGGACGCGCAGCGCCCGCTCGACCGCGGCGCGGTGCTCGAGGATCTCGCGATACTCCTGGTACTGGCGGCCGGCCCGGCACCTCGAGCGTGAGGCGCGAGTCGGACAGCCCGATCTTCTCGACGGGCCAACCGCGAGCGCCAGGTCGGTGTTCGCCTCGATCATCTCGAGGGAGGTCTCGATGACCTGGAACTTGACGGAGGACGAGCCGCAGTTGAGCACGAGGATCTTCATGGATCGTTCTCCGCGAAAGGGCTCAGCCGAGGCCTGGCTGATCGTCGGGCAGCCGGTCGGGGCGCCGGCGGTTGGCGTCGTAGGTGAAGAACCCGCGGCCGGTCTTCGCGCCGTGCTGGCCGGCGCGGACCAGGCGCCGGAGCAGCGGGCACGGCCGGAAGCTGGCTTCCCCGGTCTCGTGGAAGAGGTGCTCGAGCCAGTTGAGGATCCGGTGGAGGCCGATGCGGTCGGCCCACTCCAGCGGCCCGACGCGGAAGTCGTAGCCGAGCTTGATCGCGAGGTCGACCTCGGCCGCGGTGGCGACGCCCTCCATGACGACATGCATCGCCTCGTTGATCAGCGGCAGCACGACCCGGGTGGTCACGAACCCGGGCGACTCGAACTCCTCGATCGGCACCTTGCCGAGCAACCGGGCGAACGCGCGCCCGCTCGAAGGCCTCGTCGGTGGTCACCTGGCCGCGCACCACCTCGACCACCCGGGTGGTCGTGACCGGGTAGAGGAAGTGCATTCCGAGCATCCGCTCCGGGCGCGAGGCTCGGCGCCAGCTCGGTGATCGACAGGGTCGAGGTGTTGATGATGATCGGATGGTCGGGGGCGAGTCGGCGTCGAGCTCGCGCAGGATCAGGCGCTTGGCGCCGAAGTCCTCCTGGATCGTCTCGATGACCAGGTCGGCGTCGCCGATGGCATCGAAGGTGGTGACCATGCGGATCCGCGACAGGATCGCCTTCTTCTCCGATGCGTCAGCCCGAAGCGCTCGATCTCATGGTCGAGGGACCTCTCGAGCTCCTGTCGGGTCGACTCGAGGGCCTCCTGGGACAGCTCCTTGAGGGAGACGTTGAGGCCAGCCTGTGACACCTTGGTGGCGATTGAGCGGCCCATCATGCCGCCACCGATGATCGCGACGTCGCGAAGTTCCCAGCTCATGCGCGGAGTCTACCAGAGCCCGGGGAGCACGGTGCGCTATCGCTCGTCACCGCCGCGCAGTTGTCGCGATGCTGCCTGTCCGCTATGATGAACGCGTGAGACGGCTTCTCTTCACCAGCTGCTTTGCGGTGCTGCTCGTCGCATCGTCCGGCGCCGCCGCCGAACCGGGCGAGCCGGCGCCCTTTCCCTCGGTTTCACTGCGCACCCTCGACGGCTCCGGCACGGTGGCGGTGGACGGCTTTCGCGGGCGGCCGGTTCTGTTGTCGTTCTGGGCGAGCTGGTGCGGCCCGTGCCGGGTCGAGCTGCCCGAGCTCGAGGAGCTGTACAAGGAGCTGCTCGGCGAGGGCTTCGTGCTCCTCACCGTCAACGTCGACACCCTGCCCGCGATTGCCGACCGTTTCCTGGCGCAGCTCGGGGTCTCGGTGCCGGTCTACCGGATGGACCAGCAGGACCTTATCGCGCTCGACATCAACGCCCTGCCCACCAACATCCTCCTCGATCGCGAGGGGAACACGGTGATGTTCAGCACCGGTTACTCGCCGACGGTCCCGGACAGTATCCGCCGCCTGGTGCGGGAGATGGGGGGCGCGGCCGGCGCGCCGCGCGGCGCTCAGGGTTCATGAGCGGCAGCCTCCGCCGTCGTCCCGGGCCGCCGCCACGGTCGGTGAGACGCCTTGCGGCAATGCTGGGTCTCGCGGCGCTGTGCATTGGCTGGAGCGCGGACACCATCCGCTCGGTGGCGTGGTCGTCGGTCGAGTTCTTCCCCGACGACCTGCGGCGCCAGGTGCTCCGGCACCACCTCCGCTACGACGCCGGCATCGAGCGCGGCCTGTCGGCGCCGCCGTCGTGGCGGGCGGCGGATCCGGGCAGCCTCGGCGAAGCGCTGGAGGCGCAGCTCGATCACTGCGCGCAGTCCCTGCGCCAGCCGGTGCCGCTGGACGAGCTGGTCGAGGAGATCGGAGTGCTCGCAGTGCGCGTTCTCGATGCGGCGGACCCGCTCGCGGCGTCGCACGCCGACCCCCGTGAGCCGCGCTACGCGGCCGCCTATGCCACCTACGTCGATGCGGTCCGCGACCGGCTCCGGCTCGTCTACTACGGCCAGGATGCCGCTCCGATCGACGCGCTCGACCCAGCCGGGGCGGTCGCGAGCGTGCTCGAGCGCAGCCGATCGCTGTACCCCTTCGTCGGCGAGGAGTTCTACCGCACCGGCGCGCTGCGGGACTGGCGCAGCATCGACGACCGCTCGGTCGCGTATGGAGTCACGGCCATCTCCCTGTCCCGCGGCCTCACCGACCTTGCCAACTTCGCAGCCTCCATCTGGCGGCTCGGTGGGGGGCAGGTCCCGACGCCGCGGCCGACCCCGATGGGGCACATCGGGCCAACAGTGATCCTGGCTCTCGAAGGTGGCTTTCCAGGTCGGGAGAAACCCGCCGCCGGCGCGCCGGCCATGCCGCGCTCGTCGCTGGCGCTGCCCCCACCTTAGCCCGGACTACTCACGAGGTATCTGCTGCGGCCGGCGATGTACCGCACTCAGCGGTGCTTTCTCGCCTCGGGGTGCTCGACGTACTGTCAAGTACGCCTCCGCGCCCCTCGGGTCGAAATCCCCACTGCGCACGGCACCTCGCCGCCCTCGCGACGATAACCCCATGAATAGTCCGGGCTAGGAATTCGTGCCGCATTGGCCTTTCGGCGGCAGTGGTTGCCCGAAGTGTCGCCAGACGGCCACCGCGGCACGAACTCCTCGGGATGCGCTGCGCGCATCCTGAGGAGGGTGTGGGGACGAAGCCAACAGCAAACACTGCATTAGAAGCGCGCAGAGGGACCTGCGCCCTCGACGCTCGCGGGCAGGGTGCGGGCGCCCGGAGCGCTGCAGAAGCTCAGCGTCGGCGGCGCGCGCGGGCACGAGCTCGGCGAGGCCGACCGCGCCGAGGATCAGCGCCGCCCCGAAGATCTGCACGGCCCCGAGCCTGTCGCCGGCGAGCAGGTAACCGAAGAGCCCGGCGAACAGCGGCTCGGTCGTGAGCAGGATGGCGGCGTGCGCGGTCGAAAGCCGCTGCTGGGCCGCGGACTGCACGGCGAAGGCGAGCGCCGACGCGACGAGCCCGGTGACCACGATCGCGAACCAGACCTCGCGGGGCGGAGCCTCCAGGGTGCCGGCGAGCGGCCACAGCAGCAGGAAGAGCGCTGCCATGGCGAGCATCTGGGCGGTCGCGAGCGCGCGCGGGTCGTGGTGCGGGGCGTGGCGGGAGAGCAGGGCGGTATGGAGGCCGAGCCAGACCGCGCAGACGAGGGTCAGCAGGTCGCCGATCGCGAGGTTGGTGGGCATGCGGCCGGTGAGCAGCACCATCCCGACCAGGCTCAGCCCGACCGCGAGCCACCGCAGGCGCAGCATGCTGCGTGCCGTAGAGGACGCGGTCGAAGACCGGCGCGAAGACGACGAACAGGCCGGTGATCAGGCCGGAGTTGGTCGGGGTGGTGTGGCGCAGCCCCCAGGTCTGGAACAGGTAGCCCATGGCCAGGACGAGGCCGATGCCGGCGCCGATCCGCAGGCTGCGGCGGTCGAGCCGGCGGCCCCACAGCGCACCAGAGGCGGCGGCCGCCAGGCCGAAGCGCGCCGCCAGGAAGGCCAGCACGCCGTAGACCGCGACGGCCTCGTGGACAACCACGAAGGTCCATCCCCACACGGCGGTGACCCCGAGCAAGGCGGCGGTCGCCAGGGGCCGGCTCATGGCGAAGCAGTGTAGCGTAGGGGAGAGCGATGAGATGGTCGAGGGGGGAGTCATGGCCGACATCCCAGCTGAGAGCCGGCTGAGCGGCGAGACGATCTACACGGGCCGGGTGGTCGCACTCGAGCTCGATCGGGTGCGGCTGCCTGGTGGCGGCGAGACGCTGCGCGAGGTCATCCGGCATCGCGGGGCCGCCGTCGTGCTGCCGATTCTCGACGACGGGCGGATCGTGATGGTCCGCCAGTACCGCTACCCGGTTGCGGCAGTCGCTCCTCGAGCTGCCGGCGGGGACGCTGGAGCCGGGGGAGGAGCCGACTGCCTGCGCGGCCCGCGAGCTCGTCGAGGAGACCGGCTACCGGGCGGCCGTCCTGTCGCCGCTGGGACGCTTCTACTCGGCGCCCGGATACACCGACGAGCGGCTCCACGCGGTGCTCGCGACCGGCCTCGAGCGGACGGCCGGTGCCGTCCCTGACGACGACGAGCTCATCGAGCCGGAGGTGGTCGCGGCGGAGGAGCTCCTGCGCCGGATTTCGAGCGGCGAGATTCAGGACGCCAAGACGATCGCGACCGTGATGCTGGCGCGGCTACGGGGAGTCGGTTTCTGATCGGGGCGGCCGCTCCCCGCTTCCGCGCCGGGCTCCGTGCCCGTCTCCGTGCCCTTGCCCGCTCGTTCTGTCCGTCCCCGGATCGCTTCGCGCAGATTCTCTGAAGGCGCTCCCCGAGGTGGCGCGGCCATCCCCCGGTGGTACCGCACGGCATCCTGCCTGCATAGTCTCGCTTGGCAACGATGCAACGGGAGACGCGGCAACTGGAACCCTTGCGACTCAGCGGCCTGACGGCGCCGCTCGGCTCAGGGCAGGCTCCTCGGGCGCGGAAGCGTTAGCGGTCGGGTGCCTGACCCTCCGGGGATGCGCGCAGCGCATCCCGCGGAGCTCGTGCCGCAGTGGCCGTCTGAAATGCTCCCGGTCCACCACGCCCGCCGGAGGGGCCAATGCGCTACGAACTCCTACGGGAACCGGTACGGCGGGAGCTCGCCGCCCCGGATTCCGCCGTTCTCGCGCACCGGGCAGAGGGTGTCGCGGCGGTTGGTGAGGTCCTCGATCACGGCCGCCCGGAAGGCGTCCATGTCCTGCGCGCCGCCGAGCTGGGTGGCGTAGCTCGGGATGTCCACCAGCTCGATCCTGGCGCGGATCTGGCGCAGCGGCCGCGGCACCAACTCGCCGGGCGCCTGGATGTGGTGCAGGCCCCCGGAGTAGACGACCACCATGTGACCATCGTCGAGTGCCGCGAGGATGTCCGCGATGCCGCCGCGGATGGTCATCGGCCGGCCGGCCGAGTCGAGGCCGTCCTTGCGCATCATCCGACCCTCGGGGAGGATCATCACGATGGCGTCGCGGCCGACGCGGTGCATCACCGCGTCCCAGGTGTGGTCGCGCTGGCGAGTGACCACCACCGGGTGCCGAGCGAGGAAGCGGAAGAAGAGGCCGATCGGCCGCCGGGCCGTCTTGTCGGCGACCGGCAGCACGCCGTGTCGCGCGAAGCGCCACAGCAGGCCGGTGGGCGCGAAGCCGGCTAGGACCGGCTCGTAGAGGCTGGTGTGGTTGAGGATTGACAGCACCTTGACTCGCGACCAGTCGTGGTCGACCTCGACCCCGGTCCACACGCCGCGGTATCGGAAGAAGGCGCGGCTCACCCACTTCAACGACATCAGCAGCACGAAAACGAGGATCGATCGCATGGCTGTCGAGAGCCCGTTCGGGCGCCCGGACAGCATAGCTCAGCTCGGCGCGTCAGGGCAGGGGCCCCTCGGCGCACGCGGGTCGTAGGCCTCGGGGTGTGAGTGAGGCGTCGTGGTCGACGACTGGCCTCGCCCCACGCGCGCCGAGAAGGATGCGCTGCGCGCATCCCGGCGCAGGAGAAAGTGGCGAGGAATTTCGAGCAAAAGTACCGGCCGTGCGATCCGGCATTCCGGTGAATGAGCGGGTAGTCGATCTTCGGCGTGGCGGTCGCGGACAAGCCGCCTGCGTCTACCGGCCTGGGCGGAAGACCAGCGCCCCGAGGGTCCGGATGAGCACGATGGCGTACATTGCCGGACCGTAGTGGCGGAGGTGGTAGAGGTCGAACTCGAGCTTGGCCAGGTGGTCGTCGATGCTCGAGCAGTAGGGCAGGTGGACCTGGGCCCAGCCCGTGATGCCTGGCCGCACCGAGTAGCGGAAAGCGTAGAACGGGATCTGCTGCTCGAGGTCTGCCGCAACCTCGGGCCGCTCCGGGCGGGGCCCGACGAGACTCATCTCGCCGCGCAGCACGTTGACGAGCTGCGGCAGCTCGTCGATCCGCCAGCGTCGCAGCAGGCGCGCCGCCGGCAGGACGCGCCGGTCGTTCTTCTCGGCGAAGGTCGGGCCGTTCTCGTCGGAGCCCCGCTGCATGGTGCGCAGCTTGAGGAGCGAGAACGGCTTGCCGTAGCGCCCGAGCCGGAGCTGCCGGTACAAGACCGGCGGCCCGGCGGTGAGGAGCACGACGGCGGCGGCCGCGAGCAGGATGGGCGAGGACAGCAGCAGCAGGAGGCTCGCGATGAGCACGTCGAGGATGCGCTGGAGGTGGTGGAACGGGGTCGTTGCCAGGGACGAGAAGTCACCGGTCGCGATGAACCACCTCGAGTCCACCTGGCGCACCGGGATCCGTCCGGTGAGGGCCGCGTACGCGCCGGCGGCGTCGACCACCGGCATGCCGCGGAAGTTGAGCGCCGCCAGTCGGTCGACCGTCGCGTCGTGGGCCAGCGAGGCGACCACCACCAGGTCGACCTCGGCGAGCGCCGCCCTCCGGAGCTCGGCGGGCACCGACTCGGTGGGCGCCGGCAAGCGGTTGACGATCCGGATGGGGGCGTTCGGTCGCCGCCGGAGCTCCTCCTCGAGGGCGCCGACGATCGGCCCGTCACCGATGAGGGTTGCGCGGCGGGGGTGGGGCAGCGCGGCCACGGCGAGCCAGAGGAAGCGCAGCGCGGCCTGCGCGGGCAGCGCGATGACCAGGGTGAGTGCCAGCAGGCCGCGCCCGAAGCGCCACGGCGGGACCATGTAGACGCCGAGGGCGAGCGCGATCGCCAGCGACACGGCGAGCGCCGCCATCCGCAGCAGTACATAGTCGCGGGTGCGCCAGCTCTGCGGGCGGTAGAGGTCGAAGGTCGTGGAAAGCAGGATCTGGGCCAGGATCGCGTAGGCGATGAACCAGGGGTGGTCGAGAGTCTTGCCGAACTCACGGGCGAAGAGGCCGCTGCCGAAACGGATCCAGGCTGCCGCCACCGCGGCGCCGGCGAGGACGGCCGAGTCGGCGGCCGCAAGCAACACCGCCGTCAGCCGCTGGCTGGGACCGAACTTCTGCATGACTGGCCATTGTGGCGCTTCCAGGGAGGCTGTCAACCCGGATCCCGGCTCGGCCGAGGCCTCCCGCAGGCTGCCTGGTTGGGGCCGCCCGGAAGCCCGGGGACGGCCGCCGGAACCCGAGCACAAAAGGCTTGTCACTTTTCTTCACAAGCCCTATACTCTTCCGCGTGCTTGGAAGCTGGGTTCACGATTCACAGCGCAAAACTCGCGACGAGGCGGCGCACCGGAGCACTTCGGGCGACCGCTCCGTCCCAAAGGAAGGAGTGCGGCAATGAAGTTGAAAGAGGTCCTGAGGAAGAAGATCGAGGAGCACCGCCCGCGGACCACGCGGCTGGTCAAGGAGCACGGCGACACCAAGGTGCGGAGGTCACCATCGACCAGGCGATCGGCGGCGCGCGCGACGTCAAGTGCCTCGTCACCGACATCTCCTACCTCGACCCGCAGGAGGGCATCCGCTTCCGCGGCAAGACCATCCCCGAGACCTTCGAGTGCCTGCCCAAGGTCCCGGGCCGCGACTACCCGTACGTCGAGGGCTTCTGGTGGTTCCTGCTGACCGGCGAGGTGCCGACCATGGAGGAGACCCTCGAGGTCGTCGAGGACTTCAAGAAGCGCCGCGCGCTGCCGCAGTACGTCATCGACATGCTGCGCGCCATGCCGCGCGACACCCACCCGATGACGATGTTCTCGGCCGGCATCCTCGCGATGCAGCGCGAGTCGGTCTTCGTCAAGCGCTACAACGAGGGGATGAAGAAGGACGAGTACTGGGAGCCGATGTTCGAGGACGTGCTCGAACCTGCTGCGCCAAGCTGCCGGTCCATCGCCGCCTACATCTACCGCATGAAGTACAAGGCCGACATCCACATCCCGGCCGACCCGACGCTCGACTTGGGCGGCAACTTCGCGCACAGATGGGCATCGCCAAGCCGTACGACGACGTCGCCCGGATGTACTTCATCCTCCACTCCGACCACGAGTCGGGCAACGTCTCGGCCCACACGACCCACCTCGTGGCCTCGGCGCTGTCCGACGCCTACTACTCGCTGTCGCGCCGGCATCAACGGCCTCGCCGGCCCGCTCCACGGCCTGGCCAACCAGGAAGTGCTGCGCTGGATGCATGAAGTTCCAGCAGAAGCTCGGCGGCAAGGAGCCGACCGAGGAGCTCGTCGAGAAGGCGCTGTGGGACACGCTCAAGGCCGGCCAGGTCATCCCGGGCTACGGCCACGCGGTGCTGCGCAAGACCGACCCGCGCTACATGGCGCAGCGCGAGTTCTGCCTGAAGAACCTGCCCGACTACCCGCTGTTCAAGGTCATCAACATGATCTTCAAGGTCGCCCCGGGCGTGCTCACCGAGCACGGCAAGACCAAGAACCCGTGGCCGAACGTCGACGCGCAGTCCGGCGTCATCCAGTGGTACTACGGCCTCACCGAGTGGGACTTCTACACGGTGCTGTTCGGCATCGGCCGCGCCATCGGCGTGCTCGCCAACATCACCTGGGACCGCGCCCTCGGCTACGCGCATCGAGCGGCCGAAGTCGGTCACCACCGCGATGCTCGAGGAGATCGCGGGCATCAAGAAGTAGCGCGCGCTTCGATCGTGCATCACGGGGACGCCTTCGGGCGTCCCTTATTTCGTGGGTGATAGGTGACAAGTGATAGGTGATAGGGGACCGGCACGTCTCCGTGGCCGTGCCCGCTTCCACGTCCGCGCCCGCTTCCGCACCCCTCGTGATCGAAGATTGAAGATTGAAAACCGAAGACCCCCCAGCCCGCTGCCGTTCCCGAGAATCGGCTGCTGTCGTCCGGGCGGTCGTGGGGTGTCAGCCGGTCGTCGCCGATCGCCGCGCGCATCTTCGCGAGATAATGCTCGGCAAGACCGTTCGGATCGTCGAGCTTGAGCGCGCGGGCGCACTGGACGACGAAGCCCCGCACGTAGACCGGCGCCGGCAGCGCGGTGAAGGCCTCCGATTCGAGAAGCTCCAGCATCGAAGCCCGGATCTTGGTCTCGGCCGCGAGCCGGTCGGCGGTGACCTGGCGGGCCACGCGATGGTGGCGGAGGAAGGCGCCGGGGTGCTGGTCGGCGGCAGGCACCGGGTCTTCCGTCGCCTCGACCAGAGGTGCGGGCTCGGCGGATCTGAGGTCCGGGAGATCCCCCAGTTGCGCGCTGATCGCGTGGTAGGCATCGTCGAGGCGATCGAGCAAGTCCTCGCGTTCGGTGGCGTCGTGGAGTGTGTAGGTCGCCAGGGCGTCGGGGTCGTAGAGGCCCCGGCGCCGGTCGTAGGCCGCGCGGACCTCCTCAGGGCTGGCCCCGGGCGCGAGGCCGAGCAGCTCCCAGTCCCGTACGACGGGATCACGCGCCACGAGCCGGCTCCACACCGTCGGCCAGCCGCTCGACGATGGTGTGCAGGGCGCCGACGAAGCGGCAGTCAGGGTAGCGCTCGGCCGCCGGCCGTCGCTCCCGCACCGACCGGGCGACCAGCTCGTCCTCCTCGATCGCGCCCAGGAAAGTCACCCGCCGGCCGAAGTAGTCCTCGCACGCGAGCGCCATATCGAGCCCGAGCTGCCGGTGCTCCGGACCCCTGGCGCGGTTGACGACCAGCGCCGGGTCGAAGCTCCTTGCTTCGCGGAGCAGCCCCTCGGCGGCGATCGGATCGGTCTCGGAGACCCTCAGCAGGAGCTCGCGCGGCGACCGGATGCCGAGCGCCTCGAGGTCAGCCATGGCCGCAGCGATGGCCGCCTTGACGCGGTCCCGCGGCTGCGCCCGGCGCATCTTGCGGAAGTAGGCGGCCTTCAAGAACTGGTAGGCGTTCTCCACGGAGGTCGCCTCGGGAACCAGCACCACGACGGCGTTCTCGGCGGCGAGGAAGAAGTCGAGCACATTGAAGCTCGAGCCGGCGCCGAGGTCGAGGACGACGTGGTCCGCCGGGAGCGCCGCGATGTGGCGCAGCAGGCGGGACTTCTGGGTGTACTTGGGATTGGCCGAGTCGACCCGCGCGCGGCTGCCGGCGATCAACGACAGCCCAGCAGTATTGGTCGGGGTCATGATGTCGTCGAGCCGCTCGTGGCGCCGCTGGAGAAAGTCGGTGAGGGTGGGTCCCGTGGCCGGCACTCCGAGGATGGTGTGGAGGTTCGCACCGCCGAGGTCGCCATCGATGAGCGTCACGCGACGACCGCGCTGCGCGAGGACCACCGCGAGATTGGCGGCGATGACCGATTTTCCGACGCCGCCCTTGCCGCCGCCGATCGCCCACACCCGAGGGGCGCCCGGAGGCTCACTCCGTGTGGCCCCGGTCACGCCACTCATGCCGCGTGGCGTCGCAATCTGATCACGGTCACAACTCCGGCAGGTGCTAGCCCGGATATCTCACCGGGTTTCGTAGCGAGGGCAGCGAGGTGCCGTGCGCAGTGGGGATTTCGACCCGAGGGGCGCGGAGGCGTACTTGACAGTACGTCGAGCACCCCGAGGCGAGAAAGGACCGCTGAGTGCGGTACATCGCCGGCCGCAGTAGAAAGTTGGTGAGATATCCGGGCTATCGACCGTCTCGGCATGGGTCCCACTGAGGCCATGGTACCACCCGCCTGGATGCGCGCCCGATACGGTCCGTATAACGGTCAGCATGATGGACGCCGAGATCTTCGAGGAGGGCGCATGGACCGGGGAGCAGAGACGATGACGCGCGCAGGGCTGCCTCAGGACCTCAAGCAGAACGGCGCGCGCCGGTGGCGATCGCGCGACGACGAGGAGGCCCTGCGGACGGCGAGCCTGTCGTCGCCGGTCTTCGAGGAGAGCTGGCGCGCCGGGTCTCCGCTCGACTGGACCGAGTTCATCGCCCGCTGGCAATCGCCCCGCAGCGACGCGGCCGAGGAAGCGGCGGCGGGGGGCGGCGGCAGCTAGGCTGGGCGGCGCCGCTGGCAGGAGGATCTGCGGGCGATCGGGCTCGCGGGCCGGGAGCGCCGTCCTCCGGATTCTGGCGGCTCGGCCTTTCGACGCCATTGGCATGGCCGTTGCTTTAGAATCTGGATCTCGCCATGCGAGGGGACGGCATGCGCATCCAGACTCGACTCTTCCTCGGAACGGCGCTCCTGGTGGTGGTGCTGACCGCCACCCAGTGGTCGCTGCACCGCCGCCAGCTCGCGGCCATCGAGCGCGAGCTCGGGGCGGTGGCGACGGCAGTCGGCAAGGGGATCCTCGACGAGGAGGTCCACGTGGTGGTGCAGCGCCCGAGCTCCGACGAGGAGGGCTCGGAGCTGACGTGGGTCGGCCGCGGCGCGCCAACCGAAGGCGAGGGCACGAGCGCCGGCGCACCGGGCGCGGAGCCCGGGACCGCCGCCGGCAGCGTGGCCCCTGGATCGCCCGAGGCGACGCGCATTGAACGGGTCGTGGTGCTCAAGGAGCTCGAGGCGATCGCGAGGGAGGCCGGCGAAGGGCCTTCGGAAGGGGCCGGTCGTGGCCCGCAGCCGGGCGGCTCCACAGCGGCTGGCGCCACGGGGAAGGCCGGCGCGGCAATGGCTGGGCCCGCGAGGGTCGAGCTGCGGGTCGTGACGGTGGGCCGGCCCGGTGAGCGCTACCTGGTGCTCAACGACGGCTCCGGGACCGTGCGGCGGATCCCGATCCCGGTGTCGCCGACCCAGCAGATCGTGCGTGAGACCTCGCGTCACGGTCTGGTGCTCGGCGCCGGGTTGCTGGTCGTGGGCCTCGTCGCGGCCGGGATGCTCGCCAACCGGCTGACCCGTCCGCTGCGTCGGCTTGCCGCCGGTGCCGAGGCAGTGGGCCGGGGCGAGCTTGGTGTACAGGTTCCGGAAGACGCACCGGGTGAGGTCGGCGAGCTCCAGCGTGCCTTCAACCAGATGTCATCGCGGCTCGCAGCGCTGGAGCTCGAGCGCAGCCGCTGGCTCGAGCGGGAGAACCTGGCGCAGCTCGGCGACCTCTCGCGTGGGCTCGCGCACACCGTGCGCAACCCGCTCAACACGCTGGGGCTGGCAATCGAGGAGCTGGCACTCGACCGGAGCGACCAGGTCGGGCTGGTGGCGACCGCCCGCGGCCAGATCCGGCGCATCGACCGCTGGCTGCGTTCGTTCCTGGCAATCGGTGCTGCCGACGCCGCCGCCGCCGAGATCGTCGACCTCCGCGAGCTGGTGCAGGACGTGACGCTGGAGGCGATTCAGGACGGGGCACGGGTCGCGGTCGACGGCGGCGAGCAGCCGTTGCCGGTGCGCGCGGTGCCCTCGGCGCTGCGGGCCGCGATCGCCAACCTGGTCGAGAACGCGGTCGAGGCCTCGCCGGCCGGGCAGGCGGTAGAGGTGAGCGCGAGCCGGGACGCCGGTGAAGCGTTGCTCTGCGTGGCGGACCGCGGGCCCGGACTGCCGACGGCGGTCCGTGACCGCCTCTACGCTCCGCACGTCACGACCAAGCTCGGCGGCTCCGGCATGGGGCTCTTTCTCGCCCAGCGGCTCATCGTCGGCATGCACGAGGGGCGGCTCGAGATGAGACGATCGTTCCGGCGGCGGCACGGTGGCCGAGCTGCGGCTGCACCTCGAGGAGGATCATGTCGCGGCCAGCTGACGGTGTGCCGGGATCGGTGCTCGTGGTCGAGGACGAGGCCGACCAGCGGGAGCTGATCGCGGGGATTCTTCGCCGCGAGGGCTTCGAGGTCCGCACTGCGGGATCGGCCGAGGCAGCCCTCGATCGGATCGGCGAGCGCGAGCCCGAGCTGGTGCTGTGCGACTGGCGTCTGCCGGGCCTCAGTGGGGGCGAGCTCCTCGACGAGCTGCGGCGTGCAGGCCGCGAGTGCGCCTTCATCGTGATGACTGCGTACGGCTCGATCGCCCACGCGGTGGAGGCGGTCCGCCTGGGCGCCGACGACTACCTCGCCAAGCCTTTCGAGCGCGACGAGCTGCTGCTGGCGGTGCGCCGAGTCCAGCGCACGCGCCAGCTGGAGACGGAGAACCGTCGGCTCCGCGAAGCAGTGCGGGAGGAAGGGCGCTTCGGCGAGCTGATCGGACGTTCGCCGGCCATGCAGCGGCTGTACCGGACCATCGAGAAGGTCGGCGCCACCGACGCCACCGTGCTGATCGTCGGCGAGTCGGGCACCGGCAAGGAGCTGGTCGCCCGCACCCTGCACCAGACCAGCCGGCGCGCCGAGGGGCCATTTGTTGCCGTGAACTGCGCCGCGATTCCCGAGACCCTGATCGAAAGCGAGCTCTTCGGCCACGAGCGAGGCGCCTTCACCGGGGCCCACCGGCGGCGCCCCGGGCGATTCGAGGAGGCCGACGGCGGAACGCTGTTTCTCGATGAGATCGCGGCGATGCCGCTGCCTCTCCAGGCGATCCTGCTGCGCGTCCTCCAGGAGCGGCGCTTCACACGGCTCGGCGGCACCGGCGAGGTGGCGTGCGATGTCCGCGTCATGGCGGCCTCGAACCGCGATCTCCCGCAGCTCGTGGCCGAGGGGAGCTTCCGCGACGACCTCTACTACCGGATCAACGTGGTGCCGGTGACCCTCCCGCCGCTGCGCGAGCGGCGGGAGGACATCCCGGTGCTCGCCGCCACCTTCCTGACCCGCTTCACGGCGCAGCACAGGGTCGCGGTGGCGGGCCCGCTGCCGCCAGCGGTGCTGCGCCTGCTGATCGAGCACCGCTGGCCGGGCAACGTGCGCGAGCTCGCCAACGTGGTCGAGCGGCTGGTGTTGCTCGCCGAGGACGGCCGGGTGCGGAGCGAGGATCTGCCCGAGGAGATCCGGGAGCCGGCGGCGGCCGGCTCCGGCGGGCCCTTCCGGCTGCCCGGCGGCGGGCTCGACTGGGAGGCGATGGAGCGGAGCCTGCTCGAGCAGGCGCTGGCACACGCCGGTGGCAACCGCGCGGCCGCCTCGAGACTGCTCGGGCTGTCCTACAAGCAGTTCCTCTACCGCCTCGACAAGCACGGCATCGCGGCGACCGAGGAGCGGCCCGACGAGGACCGGACGCTCCCCAAATGAGGAGGCCAGCACCCGATTTCGGGAGGGGCGAGCGGATCGATGGGCCCGTGAGACGGGTCTGTCGCCGAGTGACCGGGTACGCGAGCAGAGCGCCGTGGCCGCGGGGTCGCGTCGGGGAAGTCAAACGCACTTCTCTCCCCCTCACCATCTCTCCTCCTCGCCACACTCCGCTGGCATGGAGCTTGCCTTCCATCCGGTCGCGGCCGGATCAGGCCGACCAACACAACGAACGGAGGAACGGTTCATGAAATCGAGGACCTGGCTGAGCATCCTGGTGGCGGCAGTGTTCGTGCTCGCGGGCGGGGCGCTGCTCGCCCTCGCGGCGCCGGGCGAAGAGGCAGCGCTCGCGGATCAGCAGGTGGTCGTGGACACTAACGGCACGGTGCAGACGATCGGGATCAACGACCTCGCCGACGGTGAGAGCCGCGAGATCGCGGCCGGCGATCACACGGTCACGGTCACCCGCAGCGGGAAGCAGCTCGAGGTCCTGCTCGACGGCAAGGATCTGATGGGTGGGGCCCCGGACGACCTCGATCGGAAGGCCGTGGTCTGGGTCGGCGAGGAAGGCGATGGGGGAGCGCAGGCCCAACGTGTTGTCGTGTTCAAGGGCGCGGAGGGCGAGCCCGCGGAGGCTCGCACCGTGGTCATCCGGACCCAAGGAGGTGAGGGCGAGGAGGAGCTGACCGTCGACGTCCGCGCAATTGGGGACGCCGAGTGGTCCGAGCTTGACGCAGCCGGCGACAAGCACACCATGATCTTCACCTCGGCCGAGCCCGGATCTGAGCCGGTGGTCGTGGCGGCGCCCGGCCGGCGCCCCGGCATGGTCCGCTACCGCTGCGAGGCGACCGGATCCGAGCTGCTGGTCGACAAGGGCCAGGCCACGGCTGAGAGCTACGTGTGCCCGGCGACTGGCTGCGTGATGACTCGGGTCGACGAGCCCGAGGTGCGCGTCATCAAGGTGGTCAAGAAGGTGGAAGCAGGAGACCAGAAGCCGACCGAGTGACACCTCGCAATCGGCCCTCCCCCGGAGCTTCGGGTTCTCGTCCCCGGGCGCGCTCCTGCGCGCACCGGCAGCGTACAATCGAGCCCCGCTGAGCGGGGCTCATTTCATTGCCCGAGGTCACCGATGAAGCTGACTGGCATGACCGTTCTCATCACCGGAGCATCGAGCGGCATCGGCGCCGCCTGCGCGGAGATCTTTGCCGGGGCCGGCTGCAGGCTGCTGCTCGTCGCACGACGCGCAGCAGCGTCTCGACGAGCTGACGGCGTCGCTGCGCGGGCGCTACCAGGTCGACGTGGCGGCCGCGACCGTCGACGTGCGTGACCGGGCGGCCGTCGAGGCGTGGGTGGCGGGCCTGTCCGAGGCGTGGCGGGCCATCGACATCCTGGTCAACAACGCCGGCCTGGCGCGCGGGCTCGCACCGCTCGCACGAGGGCGAGGTCGCGGACTGGGAGGAGATGATCGACACCAACCTCAAGGGGCTGCTCTACGTCACCCGGGCGGTGCTGCCCGGGATGGTTGCCCGTCGCCGCGGCCATGTCATCACCATCGGCTCGATCGCGGGCCACGAGAGCTACCGCGGTGGCAACGTCTACTGCGCGACCAAGCACGCGGTGGCCGGCCTCATTCGCGGCGCTGGCGATCGACACCCTGGGCACCGGCGTCCGGGTGTCCTCGGTCGATCCGGGCCTGGTCGAGACCGAGTTTGCCACGGTGCGCTTCCACGGCGACGAGGCGCGCGCCGCTGCGGTGTACGAGGGCCTCGACCCGCTGACCGGCGAGGACGTGGCCGAGGCCGTGCTCTTCTGCGCGACCCGGCCGCCACACGCCAACGTCCGCGAGCTGGTGCTGCTGCCCTCGGCGCAGGCAGGGTCGGTTCACGTGCATCGCGATTCGACGACGCCCCCTCGATAGCAACCGTGTCGCCTGTCCAACCGGCTGTGCTACGGGTTGGTCGTGTCGCCCGAACCTGCATCCGCATCCGCTTCCGCGCCCGCGCCCGGATGCCCGGTCGCTTGTTCTGGTCGAGGCACAGCACTCCTTGACAATGGGCGTACGCGGAGTAGGAGCAGCGCCAGTCTTCGGAAGCGGAAGCGGAAGCGGGCTCGGATGGGCTGCTTCTTGCAGCTGCAGACCGGGGTATGGGGCTAGAATGCCCTCATGAAGATCATCCAGTGCTCCATCATCGACAACCAGGACGTCACCGGCCCTGGCTCGATCGTCTCCATCAACCCCGCCACCGAAACCGAGCTCGCCACGGTCTCCGCTCTCGATCGCAGCGGCGCCGAGCGCGCGATCGCGGCGGCCCGCGCGGCCTACCCGGCATGGTCGGCGACCCCGGTCGAGGAGCGCACGGAGCTGCTCGGCCGCTGGCTGAAGATCATGGTGGCCGAGGCCGGCGAGCTCGCCGCGCTGGCGTCAGCGGAGATGGGCAAGCCGATCGCCGAGGCCATGCTGGTCGACGTGACGCCGGGTTGCGCCACGCTCGAGTACTGGCAGCGCACCGCGGCCGGGCACCTCGCCTTCCGGCCGGAAACACCGGAGCTGCTGCTGGCGTCGCACTGGCGGGCCGGCTACCGCTTCGATCCGCTCGGGGTGCTGTCGATCATCACGCCGTGGAACTACCCGGTCGGCATCCCGATGTGGGAGCTCGTACCGGCGCTCGTGGCCGGCAATACGGTCGTCATGAAGCCGGCCTCGGCCTCGGTGGTCACCGGTCTGATGCTCGCCGACCAGGCTCGCCGAGCCGGCTTTCCGCCGGGCGTCTTCAACGCGGTGGCGCTGCCCGGCTCGGCGACCGACGTGCTGCTCGACCATCCCGACGTGGCCAAGGTCCTGTTCACCGGCTCGGTCGAGGTCGGCCGTCATGTGGCGCGGCGCTGCGCCGAGCGCCTGGCCCCGGCTCAGCTCGAGCTCGGTGGCAAGGACGCCGCCGTGGTGGCCGCGGACGCGCCGCTCGAGCGCACGGCGCACGGCCTGGTCTGGGCGGCGTTCATGAACACCGGGCAGTCGTGCGCCTCGGTCGAGCGCGTCTACGCCGTCGGCGAGGTCTACGACCGGTTGGTGGAGCGGATCGTGGCGCTGACCGAGACCCTGAACGTCGGTGACCCGAGCCGGCCGGACACCGATCTCGGGCCGCTCGCCACCGCCGAGCAGCGCGACACCGTGGCGACCCAGGTCGACGACGCGCTGGCCCGCGGCGCACGCGCCCTGACCGGCGGCGAGCGCCCGGACGGAGTCGGCTACTTCTATCCCGCCGACCGTGCTCGTCGACGTCACCGACGACATGGAGGTGATGCGCGAGGAGACCTTCGGGCCGGTGATGCCGATCGTCCGCGTCGCCGACGTCGACGAGGGGATCCGGCGCGCCAACGACTCCCGCTTCGGGCTTGCGGCGTCGGGCTGGACGATGTCGAAGGCGACCGCCGAGCGCTTCCAGCGCGAGCTCGAGGCCGGGGCGGTGGGCATCAACGAGCACGGCATTGTGGCTGCCGGCGAGCCCGGCGCCTGCTGGGGTGGCCTGCGCGAGAGCGGGATCGGCCGCGCCCACGGGCCGTTCGGCCTCCACGAGGTGGTGTGCATCAAGTACGTCTTCGCCGACGACGGCCGCCAGCCCGCCTCGGCGTGGCACTACCCCTACGACGAGGACTTCTCGCGCTTCATCAGCTCGGCGGTGCCTCTGCTCTACGGCACCGGCCTCGACCGCTACCAGCACCTCGACGCGCTGGCGTCGACCCGGCGCTTCCGCGAGCGGGTGCGCAAGGTCGAGCTGCTCAAGAACGCGACCAAGTTGCTGTAGGAACGTGTCGGGCTGAGGCCCCCGAACGGGTTGCTGAATTCGGAGCGTTGGGTTGGCCTCCGCCCGACTCGTTCCTCGGGATGCGCTGCGCGCATCCCAAAGGGCTCGCTCCTCAGTAATCGCCGACAGCGCCGGCCGAACACGTGCGCTGAAGTGGATGTGCGCTTTCGGCCCGGCCCGACGTTGTCTCTGGTGAAGCGCGTGGAGTCGGTCCACAGAGTGCCAGGCTCAACCTGTGAACACCGTCAACAGAAGCCATCTCGGGGAGGATCTAGTCATGAGTCGACGTGCTCCACTCGGCCTGTTGCTCGTAGTGTCCTTCGCTCTGCCGCTGCTGGCCGACGACGGCGATCTCGATCCGTCGTTCTGGGTGGACGGGACGGTGGCGGTCGATCGTCTCAGCGCGGACGCGACCTTCGGCGGGCTGGCGTCCGACGTCGGAGGGCCAGCTGGCCGTGGCCTACAGCTACGTCCCGCCGACGGGAGGGGTGGAGGTCGGGGTGTGGCGAGGCGTGGCCGACCTTTCCCTGGCAGATGTCTGCCTGGTCGAGCCGTATCCGAGCGGCGTGCGCAACACGCGTGTCTTTGATGTTGCTTTCGATGCCTCCGCGCGCCTCCTCGTCCTGGCTCGTGAGTCCTACAACGACGGGATGATGGACTGGGAAGCATGGTACGTGCTCGCGTACAGCTTCCCCGACTGCGTCCTCGACACCGCCTTCAGCGGCGACGGCATCGTCGCACTCCACAGCTGGGACGTCCCGGGTCTCCAGGCCTACTCGCGGCTGCGCCCGCTCGCCGATGGAACGACCCTTGTCACGGGCTCCTCCTTGGGCGGGAGTCCGCCGGGGTGTCGCGTGCACGTCATCGTCCTCGAGCCGAACGGGGGCACTGGGTCGACCTACTGCGCCCCTCCCGATGCCTTCCCGGTCGAGGCCTATGGCACGGACTCGGTGATGATGCCGAACGGGCACCTCGTCTCCATCGCCGGGTATGACGACTTCTATGTGGTCGACTTCGACGCTGCGGGCGCCCTCGCCGGTGTGACCACGGTGGCTTTCGATCTGCCGGGAGGGGATTTCGTTGATACTCCGAACTCCATCACCGCGACAGAGGACGGCAGGGTCGTGGTCGCTGGGACCGCGGAGGGCAGCGACAGTGGACCGTACTATAGGTACGCCGCGGTCGCCATGCTGCACTGGGACGGCCAGGGTGAGCTCGAGCTTGACCCGGGCTTCAGCGACGACGGGAAGCTGAACTTCCGCTTCGGCGGCAGGGCCTACAGCGAGCTCGAGGATGTCGTCGTGCAGGGAGACGACAAGATCGTCGTCGCGGGGCGCGCAAAGTACTTCGCCTCTTCCTACACCTGGGGTATGGCGGTCGCGCGGCTGCTCTTCGACGGCAGCCTCGACGCCGACTTTTTCCCGTCGGAGCCGGGTTGGCGGATCGTCGACTTTGACGTGGCGCCGCCGGCGCACGACCGCGCCTACCGGGTCGGCCTTCAAAACGGCCGCGTCGTGCTCGCCGGCACGGTCGACATCACTGACGGCATCGACTCGGTCGGGGTCGCGCGGCTCCTCAACTCCTACGTCTTCGCCGACGGCTTCGAGGCGCCGCAGGCGCCTGGCTGGCTCTGGGTGGATTGAGCCAGCCGCCCTCGGGGCGGGTGATCCGCCGGCAGCGTGCAGCGGAGGGACCCCTGCACGGACTCCTACCGCTGGCACTGTCGGCACCATACGGTCGCCCGGCCGGCGAGTCGGTTGTCGACCATCCGTTCGCCGCAGCGCGCGCACGGCTCGCCGGCGTGTCCGTAGGCTTGCAGCCGGACGGCGAAGTCGCCGAAGTTGCCCTCGGGTGAGGCGAAGTCGCGGATCGTGGTGCCGCCCTGCTCGACCGCTTCGCTGAGCACCGCCCGCACCTCGTCAACCAGCCGCTCGAGCCGCGGCAGCGCCGTGCGGTGGCCGGGCCTCGACGGGCGGATCCCGGCCCGCCACAGAGCCTCGGCCGCGTAGATGTTGCCGACGCCGGCGACGAGGCGCTGGTCGAGCAGGAGCGACTTGAGCGGGGCACGTCGTGCGTGGAGGAGCGGCGGCAGCTCGCGGGGGGCGCGCTCGTCGAGGGGCTCGAGGCCGAGCGCCGACAACGTTGGATCACGCGCCTCGTCGCCCGCCGCGAGCCAGGAGACCAGACCGAAGCGCCGTGGGTCGACGTAGCGCAGCTCGAGGGCGCGGCCCAAGCCGAGCGACAGGTGGGTGTGGGGGAGCGAGGGAAAGCTCGGGTCGCAGAGCAGGAGGCGGCCCGACATCCCGAGGTGGATGAGCAGCGTCCCGGGAGGGTCGAGGTCGACGAGGAGGAACTTGGCGCGCCGCCGGAAGCGGGTAAGCCGGTGGCCGGGCAGCCGGCGACGGAGGCGTCGGATGTCGAGCGGGCGGCGAAGCTGAACCTGATGCCCGCGCACGCTGTCGACGGTGAGGCCGGTGGCGTGGCGCTCGAGCGCGCGCCGGACGGTCTCGACCTCGGGCAGCTCGGGCATTCAGCCGCCGCCGACGGACAGGCCCCAGATCGGCTCACGTGATGCCTGGAAGCTGGGATCGGCGGTCATCGCCCACTCCGAGAAGGCATGGTAGCAAGCTTCGGGAACGGGAATGGGGACGGGAACGGGAACGAAGGGGTCGTTCACTCTTTGACGCGGAGAACAAGTTCGACCGGGCAGTGGTCGGAGCCCATGATCTGAGGGTGGATCCTTGCGTCGACGACGCAGTCCGCGAGCTCCTCCGAGACGAAGAAGTAGTCGATGCGCCAGCCGACGTTGCGCTCGCGCACGCCCATGCGGGCGCTCCACCACGTGTAGTGGCCCGGTTCTCCGGGGTGGCGCTCGCGGAAGACGTCGCGGTAGCCGTGATCGATGAGGCGGCTCACCCATGCGCACTCCTCGGGCAGGAAACCGGTGCTCTTCCGGTTGGCCTTCGGGTGCGCGAGGTCGATCTCCTGGTGGGCGGTGTTGACGTCGCCGCAGATGACAATCCCGCGGCCGGCGCGGCGCTGGCGCTCGGCGTGCTGGAGCATGGCCTCCGAGAACTCGAGCTTGTAGGGGACGCGGCTGAGGTCGTCGCCGCCGTTCGGGAAGTAGCCGTTGTAGAGCAAGAAGTCGCCGTAGTCGGCAATGATCAGTCGGCCCTCGGTGTCGAAGCGAGGCTCGTCGAGACCGCCGAGGGCGACCTGGTTGGGATCGATCGCGCTGTACAGCGCCACGCCGGAGTAGCCAGGACGCGCGGCGGGATGGAAGTGGACCTGGTAGCCGGCCGGCGATCGCGCCTCCTGCTCGAGCTGCTCGGGCGTCGCGCGCACCTCCTGGAGGGCGAGGACGTCGGGGCGGGCCGTGCGCAGCCACGCCGGGAAGCCCTTGCGGGTGCAGGCCCGGAGCCCGTTGACATTCCACGAGAAGAGCCGGATCTCCCGCATCGTCAACCGTCGAGCAGCACCGCGTCGAGTGCGTCGAGCCGCGCGACCGGGAAGCCGAGGGCGGTCGCACGGGCGTGCTCCCGCGGCGTGTTGAGCCCCCAGCCGGCGAGCACCGGCCGGACGCCGAGCGGGGCCACTCGCTCGAGGTGGTTGACCTTGTCGTCGACGAAGGTGATCTCGGGAAAGGTTACCTGGAGTCGGTCGGCGAGCTGTGACAGGTGGCTGGTCTTGTGGAGGCCGGCTTCCTTGTCGAGCCGAAGCTGCCGCGGAATGATCGCCGCAACCCCGAGGTGGTCGAGCAGCACGTCGAGCGAGGCCCGATCGCGCGCCGTCAGGATGGCGATCGCGCAGCGGTCGGCCGCGCGCTTCAGGAACGCCGTAAACGGTGGATAGCCGTCGTTGAGGGCGAGCCACCGGGCGGAGTCGGCGGTTCGCAGCCGGTCGCGGATCTCGTAGAAGGTCGCGTGGTAGGCCTCGAGCCAGCCCTGGTGGAGCGAGCGGTAGAACGCGTCATACGTTGCCTGGTCAGGCAGTTCGAGGCCGAGCTCTAGAGCGCGCAGGGCGACTCCGAAGTCCTCGGCGCGATTGCCGAGCGGAATCAGGCGCTGCAGCGCTACGAAGGCCGGTTCCTCGGAAAAGTCGAGGCGCTCGTTCGCGGCCGCGCCGGGCTGCTCGAGGATGGTGCGAATCCAGGCCGAGCCGGGGTGCAGCTGCGCGTAGGTCCGCACCGCGACCGTGAACACCTCGCGGCTGCTGTCGCAGACGACGCCGTCGAAGTCGAGGGCGAGAACCCGCATGGCGTGGGAGTGTAGCAAGGCCTCGATGGCGCGCAGCCGGTACCCGTCGGGTGGCGGTTCCTCGTCGGGAGGGCTTTGCCCACGCTTCCGCTTCCGCTTCCCCTTCCGCGCCCAATCGACTTCTGCGTACCACCCGGTCCCGCGAACCGTCAAGTTGAAACCGCTGCCGAAACCACTGGGAGCACGTCCCCCTTCAGCGTGCGAACCCGTCACGACGGGGAAGCAGACGCCGCTGGCGCTGTAGACGAGTTCGTCCGGAAGCGGACGAGGAAGCGGGCGGCGGCGGGCGCTGCAGACGGACACGTCCGGAAGCGGACGCGGAAGCGGAAGCGGGCGGGGGGAGCGCGGTCAGCCGACCGAGTGCCCCGCTATACTCCCGCCGTGATCCAACTGCGCTCCCTATCCCGTTCCTTCGATGGGCAGCGGCACGTGCTGCGCGGCCTCGAACTCGAGGTCGCCACGGGTGAGCTGGTCGCGGTGGTCGGGCGCTCCGGCGCCGGCAAGACCACGCTGCTGAATGTGGTTGGTGGCCTCGACACCGGCTACGAGGGTTCGGTCGAGGTGGCGGGCCATCGCCTCGCCGAGCTCGACGACCGTGCGCTGAGCGCCTTTCGCAACCGCTCGGTGGCATTCGTCTTCCAGGCGTATAACCTGCTCGATCACCTGAGCGTGGCGGAGAATGTCGAGCTGCCGGCCCTGTTTGCTCGCTTGCGAGGCGAATCGGAGAGCCACGGCGAGCTGCGTCAGCGGGCGCTGGCGGCGCTCGCCTCGGTCGGCCTCGCGGATCGTCGCGATGACCGCCCGGGCGTGCTGTCGGGCGGCGAGCGGCAGCGGGTCGCCATTGCCCGCGCGCTGCTCCAGCGGGCGCCCCTGCTGCTGTGCGACGAGCCCACCGGCAACCTCGACGAGGCCACCGGCGCCGAGATTGTCGAGCTGCTGCGGGAGCTCCACCGGGCGGGCGGCGTGACGATGGTGGTCGCCACCCACGACCGCGCGATCTGGCGGCTCGCGGGCCGCGTCCTGGAGCTTCGCGACGGTAGCCTCATGATCCCTGGGATTGAGACGGTGGAGGGCACTCGGTGAGCCCGCAGCCGTCCCTGCGGCTCGCGGCGCTCGAGCTGCGGCGGAGCTGGCGCCGGCTCGCCGCCGCGGGGGCCGGCATCGCGCTCGCCGTGGCATCGCTCGTCTTCCTGCTCGCGCTCGGCCTCGGCCTGCGCGCGACCGTGCTCGGTGAGCTCTTCCCCCTCGACCGGCTCGAGGTGGCCAGGGAGGCCAGCGGCCTCGACCTGTTCGGGGTGAGGCTGCCGCTCGGAGGGGACACCCTGGACCCCGCGGCCATCGAGCGGCTGCAGCAGATCCCCGGCGTGCGCCGGGTCCACCCGAAGATGAAGCTGACGGTGCCGGCGGTCGCGTCCGGAGGCGGCTTCCTGCTCGGCTCGGCACTGCAGACCGAGCTGGTGGTCGACGGCATCGATCCGGAGCTGGTGGCCGACGAGGTCGGCCCGGCGTTTCGGACGCCGGCCCCCCCGGCAACCGCGCCGTGCACCCGCGATCGCGACTGCGGCGCGGACGCCTACTGCTCATTCGCCGACCCCGGGTCCGGTCCTGGCAGCTGCCGCGCCTATATTCCGGCTCTGGCGTCACATCACCTGCTCGAGCTCTACAACGGCTCGCTGCGGCGCGCCTACCACCTGCCCCAGCTCGACCCGGACCGGGTGGTCGGCGTGACCGCGGACCTGACGGTCGGCGCGTCGATGCTGCGAGTCGATCCCCGGCGAGGCGTCGTGCGGGAGCGGGTGCGTCTGGTCGGCTTTTCCGATCGTGCGATTCCCTTCGGCCTGACGTTGCCGCTCGACGTGGTCCGCGCGCTCAACGTGCGCTTCGGGACGCCCCGCGCTGGTGAGGCCTACCACTCGGCGATCCTCGAGCTCGACTCGCCGAGGGAGGCGGCGACGGTGATGCCAGCGGTCGAGGCCCTCGGGCTCGCGGTCAGCGATCGGGGCGCGCGGCGGGCAGCCGGCGTGCTGACCTTGCTGATGGTGATCGCCGCCGCGGTGGGCGCCGCGGTGCTCGGTGTGGCCGCGACCAGCGTCGCGCACGCCTTCTTCCTCAGCGTGGAGGGCCGCCGCCGCGACATCGCCGTTCTGCGCGCCATGGGTGCGACGCGGGGGGATATCCGCGGGATGGTGGTAGCCGAGGCGATGGTGGTCGGTGCGGTGGCCGGCGCTATCGGGATGGGCCTCGCTGCCGTCGCGGCCGTCATGCTCGATCGCCTGGCGGCGAGCCGGCTGTCCGGCATTCCCTACCTCCCGGACAGCCTGTTCCGGATGGAGCCGTGGCTGGTCGCCGGTGGGCTGGCGATCGCGATCGCGGCCGCGGCGCTGGGTGCTCTGCCGGCGGTGCGGCGGGCTGCAGGGAGGGACCCCGCGAGCACCCTGTCCGGTTCCTGAGGCCACCACGCCTCCGACCGACCAGGACCTCGTGTGCTGTGTGCTACAACTCTCCCATGAGCGACGCACCCCTGTTCAGCTTCGTGTTCGACCGCAGCGCCGCCTGGCGGCAGTTCCTCCAGGTCTCGGCGCGGGACGTGGTGCTGGCGGTCCTGGCAAGGGTCCCTCCGGCTCCGGAGTGGGAGGGGTGCCTGGTCTACGAAGGGCCGAGCCCGGACGGGCAGGAGGGCACCGTGTGCGTCGGGCTCACGGGCCCTGCCGCCGAGGCCGTCCAGGAGGCTCTGGTCACCGCATTCGAAGAGCTTGGCATTTCGGTGCCTGCGATCTGGGAAGGAGGCCCGGCGCCGCGCGACCGTATCGCGGTCGTTCGGGGCGGCGTCTGGTCGGCGCCGTAGGAGCGTGTGGTGCATAGGCCCCTGTAGGCGTTCCTGACGTGGTCATTGTTGTTGGCCTCCGACCACACGCTCCTCGGGATGCGCTGCGCGCATCCGAAGGAGTTCGTGCCGCAGTGGCCGCCTGACGACACTTCGGTCAACCACGTCCGCCGAAAAGGCCAGTGCGGTACGAACTTCTAGCGCTTCCGGCTGGCCGCGAGCACCGACTCGATGGTCTCGTGGAGCTTGGTGAAGTCCGGGGGCTTGGTCAGGAAGGACTCGACCTCGACCCAGGACTGCTCGAGCCGCGACCGCGTTTCGAACATGCGGTCGACCCCGGTCAGGATCACGATCGGGATGTGGGCCGTTCGCTCACCCCTGCGGAACATCGCCGCGAGATCGTAGCCCTCCGAGATGTAGCTCATCATCACGTCGAGGATGATGAGGTCGGGGAGCTCCTGGGCAACGGAAGCGACGGCCTCCTCACCGCTGTACGCCGTGCGAACCGTGTAGTACTGCTCGAGCACCGCCCGCAGCGCCTCCACCAGCACCGCGTCATCGTCGACCAGGAGGATGGTTGGGCGATCCATGGCGTCCCTCGCGGCTGTCGATCGTGGCAAGTATAGCGTGGACGGAGGTTGCGCGGTTGGGGACGGCGGGGCCTTTTTGGTAACCCCGCTTCCGCTTCCGCTTCCGTGCCCGGGACGAATCTCCAGAGCAAACACGACAGCATCTGATCCGGAAGCGGGCGGGGAAGCGGGCGGGGAAGCGGAAGGGCGGCCTATGCTAGTCTGGCGCCGCCCATGACCCCGGCACGCATGGATCCTCTGGAGACGACCGCCGACCGGCCCCACGATCGGCGCCGGCAGTGGCTGCCGCGCGTCGGCTGGCTGGTGGTGGTTGCGCTGGCGGCGCTCTTCATCTGGGGCCTTCAGCGGCGCGCTCGACTCGAGGCCACCGGCCAGGAGGCCGTGCAGATGCTGTTCGTGCCCTCGGTGGAGCAGGGCACCCTGGTGCGCCGCGGCGACGAGCTGGCCCGCTTCATCCGCGCCGACAGCGGCCTCATCCTGCGTTCGCAGGTCCCGACCTCGCTACGCCGCCGTGATCCAGGCGCTCGGCGCCGGGCAGGCCGACGTCGCCTGGATCCCGGCCTTCGCCTACGTGGTCGCCAACGCCCGGTACGGGGCCGAGGCGCGGCTCCAGGTCGTGCGCTCTGTGGACCGCTACGCCGTGGTCGTGGTTCGCTCGCATGCCGGCGAGCCGGATGGCCTGGAGGGGCTCGCTGGGAGGCGGATCGCGGTGCCGGCCTCGGTGCAGGGGACGCTCCGCGCCATCGTGGTCGAACGCCTCGACCGGCTCGCACCCGGCTGGGTCGAGGTTGCGGCTGCCGACGACCCTGACGCCATCCGGCGCCTGGTCGAGCGGCAGGACGGGGTCGACGGCGCGGTCAGCCGCTTCGTCTACTCGGCGCCGAATGACCTCGTCGGCGACGGTCGCAAGGAGCTCGAGGCCGACCGGCCCGGCACGCTGCGCGAGACGCGGATCGTTGACACCACCGACCGGCCGGCGCCCGAGCTGTCGACGGTCTACTACGGCTGCGTCCTGGCCCGCAGCGACAGTGGCATCAACCGCCTCGAGGACCTCCAGGGCCAGAGCTTTCGCATTCTCCGACGAGACCTCGACCTCGGGCCACATCTTCCGCTCGGGCGCTGCTCCAGCGCCGCGGCGTCACCCTCGGGCACGTGCTCTTCGCCGGCGGCCACCCCAACGTGGTGCAGGCCGTGCACGACGGCAAGGTGGCGGGCGGCGCGACCTTCTACTCGCCGCCGTCGGCGATCAACGAACGCGACGGCACGCTCGTCGCCGATGCCCGCTTCCTGATCGTCAAGAACATGCAGAGCGCGGAGGAGCGGGCCGCCTACCTCGACCAGGTGCGGGTCCTCGCGCTCACCGACCCGATCCCCAACGACGTCTGCTGCGTCCGGCGCGGCTTCCCCGAGGCGGTTTGGCAGCGTTTCGCGGACTCGCTCGACCGCTTCCTCGCCACGCCGGACGGCCAGAGCGCCTACTACGACCTGGTCGCCGGAGTCGCGGCCGCACCGTGCAGCGACGACGACTTCGACGGCTTCCGGACTGCCCTCCGGAGCTCGGGCGTCAGCGCCGTGAGCCTGCTCGAGGCGGCGGAGGAGCGGCTGCGCCGCCATCGCGGCGGGGGCGGATCGTGACCGTCGGATCAGCCGAGCCGGCCGTGCGCCTCGAGGGGCTCGGCATGGTCTACCCGGGAGGCGTGCGCGCGCTCGCCGGCATCGACCTCGAGGTGCGCGACGGCGAGTTCCTGGCCGTGCTCGGCCTGTCCGGCTCCGGCAAGTCGACGCTGCTGCGCTGCATCAACCGGCTCATCGACCCGACCGAGGGCCGGGTCTTCATCTTCGGCCGTGAGGCGACCGCGCTGCGGGGCGCCGGGCTGCGCGCGCTGCGCCGCCAGGTGGCGATGATCTTCCAGCAGTTCAACCTGGTGAAGCGCCACACCGTGCTCGCCAACGTGCTCTCCGGCGCGCTCGGTCGCAGCACGCTGCTGCCGAGCCTGGTCGCTGACCTTCCCGGCGGAGGAGCAGCAGCGGGCGCATGCCTGTCTCGACCGGGTCGGGCTCGCCGACCGCGGCGGCGAGCCGGGCCGACGCCCTGTCCGGCGGCCAGCAGCAGCGCGTCGCCATCGCCCGCGCCCTCATGCAGCAGCCCCGGCTCATCCTCGCCGACGAGCCGGTGGCGTCGCTCGACCCGGCGCTGCGCCACTCGGTGATGCGCCACATCGAGGCGCTCAACCGGGACGAGGGCCTGACCGTGCTCTGCTCGCTGCACGACATCGACCTGGTGGCGCGCTACGCGACGCGGCTGGTCGCGCTGCGCGACGGCCGCCTGGTGTGGGATGGAACGCCCGGCCGACGTTCGATCGCACGACCTTCAAGGAGATCTACGGCGAGGAGGCGGAACCGGCCTCGAGCACGGGGCTCGTGATGGCCGCCGCCACGCCATCCGCCGAGCCGCCGCTGGGCTCGACCGCGCTCGCATCGTGGCCATCGACTGGGCGCTCCTCGCGATCGCCTGGATGATGGCGGAGTTCCTGGCGCTGGCCTTCTCGGGGCGCCGCGGGCCGACCGGCATGCTGCTCACGGCGGAGCAGATCATCGACCTGGTTCACTACGGGGTGGCCGTGGCGGGCGGCCTGGTGCTGGCGGTGGCGTGGTCGCTGCTCGAGCGGGTGCTGGGGGCCTCTCCGGGCCGCGCCCTCACCGGCTCGGTGCCCGCGGACGAGACGGAGCTTCCCTGGACCCAGACCCTGCGAGGCTGGTTCGCGGCGGTCTTCATCGAGCTCACCTTCTTCACCGGCTGGCTTATCACCGAGCTCGAGCTCGTCACCTTCCTGACCAAGTTCGGCAAGGCCGCCGACATCGTGCGCGGCCTGGCCCACCCGTCGGCGAGCGGTGCTCCACGAGGGCCTGATCCTGCTCGTGCAGACGATCTTCCTCGCCTTCATGGCGACCGCCTTCGCGATCCCGATCGCCTTCGTGCTCTCCTTCCCGTCGGCCCGCAACCTGACCCGCGGCAGCGCCCTGGCGCGCGATCGGCTACATCGTCTCGCGCACGGTCATGAACTTCGTGCGCGCGGTCGAGCCGCTGGTGTGGGCCTTGATCTTCATCTCGTGGGTCGGCATCGGCCCCTTCGCCGGCGTGCTCGCGCTGTGGGTGCACTCGGTGGCGGCGCTGACCAAGCTCTACTCCGAGCAGATCGAGTCCATCGACCCGGGCCCGATGGACGCGATCACCGCCACCGGCGCGAGCACGCTGCAGGTGCTGCGCTACGGCGTGGTGCCCCAGGTGATCCCGCCGTTCCTGTCGTTCACGATCTACCGCTGGGACATCAACGTCCGGATGTCGACCATCATCGGCTTCGTCGGCGGCGGCGGCATCGGCTACATCCTGAAGCCGCGGGTCGACCTCGGTGAGTGGGGCGAGGTCGGGACCCTGGTGCTGCTGATCGCGGCCACGGTCTGGGTGATGGACATCTCTCAGCGCGAAGATCCGCGAACGGATCGTCTAATCCGAAATCCGAGTGTGAAATTCGGGGGGGTGTTCTCCTGGGAGCGTCTGCCGACCGATTTCACCCTCGGATTTCAGATCTACTGGAGATTCAGGTCGGAGCACCGGATGGGGAAGGGGGCGCGGAAGCGGAAGTGGCGCGGGTGAGGCCTACGCCTCGGCGGGGAAGGTGCCGTGCGCGTAGTAGTGGTCGAGCAAGGCGTCCTTTTCCCGGTAGCGGGTGAGCAGCCAGTCGCGGAGCTCGTGCTCGAGGCGGGGCAGGGACTCGATCGGGAAGCGCCGTACGTGGACGTGGATTCGCTTGACCGAGCCGGTGATGTACTGCCACAGGGTCGGCACGCCGTCGACGTAGCCGATGGTCACGTCGTACACCGCGTCGAGGTGGTCGCCGAGCCCATCGATGGTGGCCACGAAGCCCTTCGAGCGGGGGATCAGCACGTGCCGCGTCGCTTCGAGACCATGGTCCAGCGGCCCACTCAGCGCTGGCTCGCGAAGCTTGTCGGGAGTCGACCGGGTGCCCTCGGCGAAGGACACCAGCCAGACCGGGATCCGCTCGCGCACAAGGGTGTCGAAGGTCCGCGGATCCGCTCGCGGTCGGCTGTCCAGTCGCGGCGCACGAAGGGACAGCCGATGAACTGCATCCCCCAGCCGACTCCCGGCACCCACTTCAGGGCGTGCTTGACGAAGAACTTGAGGTCGCCGAGACGGCGCTTGCTGCGGGCCAGGATCATCAGCGACGACGATGTCGGGCATGTTCTGGTGGTTGGACAGCACGAGGGCGTTCTCGCCTTCGGGCACGTCCTCGCCCGTGACAACCAACTGCGTCCGGTTGAGTCGCTGGCTGGCCACCACGCAGGCGCCCCACCAGGTGTTGGCGCACCACCGGTTGAAGCGGCGGAACGCCTTCCGTGAGAAGGGGAGCAGCAGGAGGCTCGCCGTCTGCGCCGCGTTGAACAGTAGGAGGCTGGCAAACCCAAGCGCGGTGACCGGGACCGCCTTGGCCAGACGCACGATGCGCGTCCCCGTCCCGGCGGGATCACTCAGGGGCGGAAGCGGCACCTACTTGCCGCCGCCGCCGGCCTTCTCCTTGACGTCCTTGGCGGCTTCCTCGACCGCCTCGGCAGTGTCCGCGACGACGTCGGCCGTGGCATCCTTCGCGTCATCGTAGGCTTCCGCGGCCGCGTCCTTGGTGTCGTCCCACGCCTCGCCAGCCGCGTCACCGGCGTCCTCGGCCAGTTCCTTGGCCCCCTCCGCCACGTCGTCGGCAGCGTCGCCCACGGCCTCGGCCGCCTTGTCCGCAGCCTCTTCCATCTTTTCGCCGGCCTTGTCGGCAGTCTCCTTGACCTCCTCCTTCGAGCACGAGAGCGCGAAGCCTGCGATCACCAGCACCGCGAGCAGTACGAGAATCGAACGGACCTTCATGACGCGCCTCCCGGTCGTTCCCCTCGGCACCCGCGTCAGTGGCGCGCCGGGGAGTTGCTCGCCCGCCGCGGGCGGCTTGGCCATCGTACACGAGCCGAGAGCATCGTCCGTCCTGCGGACGACGCTGACCGTCGAACGCGCTTGACCAAACGTACGTGAAAGCGTACGCTTATCTCCGGAGGTTCTCATGACCACCCTGACGGTGAGCGAAGCGCGAACTCTCCTCTACCGGCTGGTGGACGAGGCCGCGGCGGCGCACGAGCCGATCCTCATTACCGGCAAGCGCTCGAACGCCGTCCTCGTGGCGGAGGAGGACTGGCGGGCCATCCAGGAGACGATCTACCTGCTCTCGGTGCCCGAAATGCGAGAGTCGGTCCGCGAGGGGCTCGGAACCCCGGTCGACGAGTGCTCGACGGAGCCCTGTTGGTGACCGGCTGGAAGCTCGTCTTCACGAAGGCAGCCCAGAAGGACGCCCGCAAGCTCGCCGCCGCCGGGCTCCGGCCCAAGGCCGAGGAGCTCCTCGCGATCCTCGCCGAGGACCCATTCCGCAGCCCGCCCCCCTTCGAGAAGCTCCTCGGCGATCTCGCCGGCGCGTTCTCACGCCGGATCAACATCCAGCACCGGCTTGTCTACCAGGTCCTCTCCGAGATCAAGACGGTGAAGGTGCTCCGGATGTGGACCCACTACGAGTGAGACAGCCAGCTGCGGCTGCGTCGATCAAGCGGGTCCATCCGGAAGCGGGCTCGGAAGCGGAAGCGGGCGGGGGGCTGGCCCCTCGCTACCAGCCGTTAGATCCTGCCTCGGTCAGTGTGCTTGCCCGAGAAACATCTCCCCGGCCTCGACCGCAACCGTCAGCGAGTTCTGCGGCGGCGGCAGCGGGCAGGTGGCATGGGGCGTGAAGGCGCACGGCGGGCTGTAGGCGAGGTTGAAGTCGAGCACGGTGGCGCCGTCGACGCCGACCGTCGCGGCATCCAGGAAGCGGCCACCGCCGTAGGTCGTGTCGCCGGAGGTGCGGTCGCGGAAGATCAGGAAGTAGTGAGGCTCGTCGGACGTGTCTGACGTAGGGCTCCAGGCTGAGCTCCTCGCCGCGCAGGGTGAAGCGCAGGACCCCTGGGGCCAGCATCGTGGTCGGGGTGCCGAGCACGGTCGGGATCGGCACCTCCCTCGGCTCCGGGTACGGTTCCAGCCGGGCCGTGACGCGGTAGCGCGGGTCGATCGGGAAGTGCTCGATGCCCGTGAACCCCGTGCGCGCCGGGGCCTCGGGGTCCTTGACGCGGGCGCCGAGCCGCCCGCCGCGATCGATGATGAAGAAGCTGAGGCGTCCGACCCGAACGATGTCCGGGTCGCCCTGGGCGTCGCTGCGGAGTGACCGACTCCGCGAGCGGCTCGCCGTTGATCGTGACCGCCGCACCGGCGTCCGCGCGCGCGACCACCGAGCCGTCGGCGAGCAACTCGACGGTGCCGGCGAGCGGCGGGGATGTCGGGCGCGTTCAGCGGGATCTCGTTCGCCGGGTCCGAGCCGAAGCGGTTGACGCCCGGCGCGAGCCAGTGCAGCCCGACCACGGTCAACCAGCCGTCGTCGGCCGTCAACCGTTCGAGCCGCTCGTCCCGCCAGGCCTCGATCTCAGCAACGTACGCGGGATCCGGGGAGGGGACATTGCCTTTGCAGGCTGCGGCGAGGAGCAGCAGTACGGCAGCGAGCAGCGTCCTCATGGCGGTGTTGTACCACGTCCTGCTTTTGGGGAGGGGGACGGCGTCAAGCACGTTTCGGTGCCGAATAGGTACGCACGGAGTCGGGCGGGGATGCGGGCGCGGAAGCGGATCCGGCTCCGTCCTGCGGACTACGCCGTGATACGAGCGGGAAGATGTTCGTCGGGAAGGGGAGCGGGAACGGGAACGGGAACGGTCGGAACGCCCGGCCTATCACCTATCACCTATCACCCGGTGGCGCGGGTGGGGGCCTACGAGTGCAGGGCGCGCTTCCCGACCGCGAGCGCGGCCTCGCGCACCACCTCGGACAGGGTGGGGTGGGCGTGGACGGTGCGGGCGAGGTCCTCGGCGCTGGCGCGGAACTCGATGGCGACCACCGCCTCGGCGATCAGCTCCGAGGCGCGCGGGCCGACGATGTGCACGCCGAGGATGCGGTCGGTCTCCCGTCGGCCAGGATCTTGACCATGCCGTCGTCGCGGCCCAGGCTCTTGGCGCGGCCGTTGGCCCGGAAGAGGAAGCGCCCCGCGTTGAAGGCGACCCCGGCCTCCTTGAGCTCGCTCCTCGGTGCGGCCCGACCATCGGCCAGCTCGGGCTCGGTGTAGACCACGTTGGGGATCGCGTCGTAGTTGACGTGGCCCGGCTTGCCCGCGAGCAGCTCGGCGAGCGCGATGCCCTCCTCCTCGGCCTTGTGGGCCAGCATCGGCCCGCGCACCAGGTCGCCGATCGCGTAGATCCCCGGGACGCTGGTCCGGAAGTGCTCGTCGACCTTCACCCGGCCGCCCTCCTCGAGCTCGACGCCGACCGCCTCGAGGCCCGAGCCCGGGTGTCGGGCCGGCGGCCGACCGCGACCAGCACCCGGTCGCAGCGCAGCTCCTCGGTCTCGCCCTTGTCGTTCGCGACGGTCACCGTGACACCCTCTTCGTCGACCTTGGCGGCGGTGACCTTGGTCGACAGCCGGAAGTCGAGCCCCTGGCTTCGAGCGCGCGCTGCAGCGTCCTGGCCATCTGCTCGTCGGCGAAGGGCACGATCTGTCGGCAGCATCTCGACCACCGTGACCTTGGCGCCGAGCCGGCTCCAGACGCTGCCCAGCTCGAGCCCGATCGCGCCGGCGCCGACCACGACCAGGTGCTCGGGCACCGCGGTCGAAGCGAGAGCGCCTCGGTCGAGGTCGACGACGCGCTCGCCGTCGAAGGGCAGGAACGGCAGCTCGACCGGCACGCTGCCCGTGGCCAGGCACGATGCTCGTCGCCTCGACCTCGCGCGCTCGCCCGTCCTCGGCCGGCGCACCGCGACCCGGCCGGGCGCCGCCAGCCGCGCCGCGGCCGCGTGAGCACCGTGACCTTGTTCTTCTTCATCAGCACCGCGACGCCCGTCGGTCAGCTCGGTCGACGATCTGCTCCTTGCGCGCCATCATCTGCCCGAGGTCGAGCGCGACCCCGGCCACCGCGATGCCGTGCTCGGCGAAGCGGTGGCTGGCGGCGGCGAAGAGCTCGCTCGACTCGAGCAGGGCCTTGGACGGGATGCAGCCGACGTTGAGGCAGGTGCCGCCGAGGGTCGCGTCCTTCTCGACGAGCGCCGCCTTGAGGCCGAGCTGCGCCGCGCGGATCGCGGCCACGTAGCCGCCGGGACCGGCGCCGATGACGACCAGGTCGAACGAGTCCATGGGTCTCAGACCTCCAGCAGCAGGCGGCTCGGGTCCTCGATGCACTCCTCGATGCGCTTGAGGAAGGTCACCGCCTCGCGGCCGTCGACCAGGCGGTGGTCGTAGGACAGCGCGAGGTACATCATCGGCCGGATCACGATCTGGTCGTCCACCACCACCGGGCGCTTCTTGATCGCGTGCATGCCGAGGATGCCGCTCTGCGGCGGGTTGAGGATCGGCGTCGAGAGCAGCGAGCCGTAGACGCCGCCGTTGGAGATGGTGAAGCACCGCCCCGGTCAGCTCGGCGAGCTCGAGCTTGCGCTCGCGCGCGCGGCGCGGCGAGGTCGGCGATCGCCGTGCTCGATCTCGGCGAAGCTCAGCCGGTCGGCGTCGCGGATCACCGGCACCACCAGGCCGCGCTCGGTGCCGACGGCGACGCCGATGTCGTAGTAGTGGTTCGTAGACGATGCTCGTCGCCGTCGATCTGGGCGTTGACCGCCGGCACGGCCCGCAGCGCGTCGACCGCGGCCTTGACGAAGAAGGACATGAAGCCGAGGCCGACGCCGTGCCTCTCCTTGAAGGTCGTCCTTGTAGCGGGCGCGCAGCTCGATCACCCGGCTGCATGTCGACCTCGTTGAAGGTGGTCAGGATGGCGGCCTGCTGCTGGGCCTCGACCAGGCGCTCGGCGATGCGCTGGCGCAGACGGCGTCATCGGCTGCCGGGTCTGGCGCTCGAAGACCGGCGGCGGCCGCCGGCTGGACCGGCGGGCGGCGCGCGGTGCCGCGGCGGGCACGCGCTGGCTCGTGGCGCGGAGCCGTCGGCGCGGCCGGCGCCGGCACCGCCTGCAGGTGGCGGAGCACGTCGTCCTTGGTGAGCCGGCCTCCCGTCCCGAGGCGGCGATCGCTGCCGGGTCGAGGTGGTGCTCGAGCACCAGGCGCCGGACGGCGGGCGACAGCCCCGTGACCGCCTCGAGCTTGCGCGCGGCCTGCGCCATGCCCGCGGGCGGCGCGATCGCCGGCGGCGGAGGCGCGGCCGGACGTGGGGCCGGCGGTAGGGCGGCTGCGGCGGCCTGCGGCGCAGCGGCGGCTGGTGCGGGTGCGGCAGGTCGGGCGGCGGGCGCCTGCGCTGCCTCCGCCTGAGCCTCGGTGTCGATGGTGGCGACGGTCTGGCCGATCTGGACGCGTCGCTCCCGCGGCGACCAGGATGTTCAGCCGCCCGCCTGCGTCGGCGGCGACCTTCATGGTGATCTTGTCGGTCTCGAGCTCGAAGCAGGGGCTCGTCGCGGGCCACCAGGTCGCCGTCGGCCTTGGACCACTCCGCGAGGACGCCCTCGGTGATCGACTCGCCGACCTCGGGGATGGTGACGTTGATGGGCATGTCCGCCTTCCTCGCTGCGGGGCCGCTCCGGGGCGGGCCTCCGCGGTATCTTCGTGCTGGGAAGCGCACCGCGCAGGGTGCGACTCCGCACTACCGTACTCTACGACGGCTCAGCCGATCAGAGCATCAGAACCAGCTGCGCCTGCTGCTCGCGGTGGATCCGGGCCGAGCCGGTGGCCGGGCTGGCGCTCGGCTCGCGGCCGACGTAGCGCAGCTTGCGGTCCGGGAACGAGCTCGAGCAGCCGCGGCAGCATGAAGGACCAGCCGCCGCGGTTCTGCGGCTCCTCCTGCACCCAGACCACCTGCTCGGCGCCCTTGTACCGCTGACCAGCGCTCGCAGCAGCGCCTCGTTGAAGGGGTAGAGCTGCTCGACGCGCACGATCGCCACGTCGGTCCGCGCCGCGCTGCTCGCGGCCCTCGACGAGGTCGTAGTAGACCTTGCCGCTGCACAGGACGAGGCGCCGCGTCGCGCCCGCGGGCGGCGTGGGATCGTCGAGGATCTCCGGGAAGTGGCCCGCCACGAGCTCGTCGACAGCGGCGAGACCGCCCGCTGGTGGCGCAGCAGGCTCTTGGGCGCCATGACGACGAGCGGCCGCCGGAAGCCGCGCTCGAGCTGCCGGCGCAGGACGTGGAAGTACTGCGCCGGCGTGGTCAGGTTGCAGACCTGGATGTTGTCCTCGGCGCACAGCGTGCAGGTAGCGCTCGAGGTAGGCGCTCGAGTGCTCCGGGCCCTGGCCCTCGTAGCCGTGCGGCAGGAGCAGGACGAGGCCGCTCGCCGCGCTGCCACTTGTCGAGCGCGGCGGCGATGAACTGGTCGATGATCACCTGCGCGCCGTTGGCGAAGTCGCCGAACTGGGCCTCCCAGAGGACGAGCATGTTGCGGCTCGACCAGCGAGTAGCCGTAGTCGAAGCCGAGCACCGCGGCCTCGGAGAGCATGCTGTTGTAGACGCAGAAGCGCGCCTGGCCGGCGCGGACGTGGTTGAGCGGGACGTAGAGCTCCTGGCTCTTCGTGTCGTACCAGACGGCGTGGCGCTGGGAGAAGGTGCCGCGGACGCTGTCCTGGCCGCTCAGCCGCACCGGGATGCCCTCGAGCGAGCAGGCGTGCCGAAGGCCAGCAGCTCGGCGAGCGCCCAGTCGACCGACGCCGCCGCGCTCGCACGGCCTCGAGCTGCTCGGGCAGCCGGCGCGCCGACCTTGCGGGTTGAGGTGGAAGCCCTCGGGCACCGTGGTCAGCGCGCGCGCCACCTCGCTCGAGGACCGCCGTGTCGGCACGCCGGTCTCGACCGGGTCGATGGCAGTACGGCTGGTCGAGGCCGGTCCACGCCCCGCCGAAGCGCGTGCCCAGGCGTCGCGTCGGGCATCGGGCAGCTCGTCTTGACGGTCTCGAACGCGTCGTACGAGCCGGTCTGGCGAACTCGTCGGCGAGTCGCGTGCTGTCGTCGCAGCGACAGCACCCGGTCCTGCTCGAGCTGCGCTGTGTAGAGCTGGCGCGGACCGGCGGGTGGTTCTCGATCTTCCGGTACATCAGCGGCTGGGTGAAGGCCGGCTCGTCGCCCTCGTTGTGGCCGTGGCGGCGGTAGCAGAACATGTCGATGACCACGTCGCGCGCCGAAGCTCTGGCGGAAGCGCAGCGCCAGCTCGACGACGCAGCACCACCGCCTCGGGGTCGTCGCCGTTGACGTGGAAGATCGGCGCCTCGATCATCTTGGCCACGTCGGTGGAGTAGCGCGTGGAGCGCGCCTCGCCCGGGCAGCGTGGTGAAGCCGATCTGGTTGTTGACGACGACGTGGATCGTGCCGCCGGTGCGGTAGCCCTCGAGCTGCGACAGGTTGAGCGTCTCGGCCACGAGGCCCTGGCCGGCGAAGGCGGCGTCGCCGTGGATCAGCAGGGGCAGCACCTTGCGCCGGTGCTCGCTGTCGCCGCGGCTGCCGCTGCTTGGCGCGGACGCGGCCCTCGACCACCGGGTTGACGGCCTCGAGGTGGCTCGGGTTGGCGGTCGAGGCGAGACGTGGATCGTGCGGCCGTTCGGTGTCGGCGTGGTCCGAGGAGAAGCCGCGGTGGTACTTGACGTCGCCGTCGCCGCCGACCGGGTCGGGCGCGCAGGTTGTCCTCGAACTCGGAGAAGATCATCGGCGTAGGGCTTGTCGAGGATGTTGGCGAGCACGTTGAGCCGGCCGCGGTGGGCCATGCCCATGACGATCTCCTCGACGCCGAGCGTCGGCGGCCGGTCTCGACGAACTGCGTGGAGGGCGGGGATGAGCGACTCGGCGCCCTCGAGGGAGAAGCGCTTCTGGCCCGAGGTAGCGGCTGTGGATGAAGGTCTCGAAGAGCTCGGCGTCGATCAGCTGCGCGAGGATCGCGATGCGGCGCTCCGGCGGCGAAGGTCGGGCCGGTTGCGGATCGGCTCCATCTGCTGCTGCAGCCAGCGCCGCATGTGCACGTCCTGGATGTGGAGGTACTCGACGCCGACGCTGCGGCAGTAGGTGTCGCGCAAGAGCTCGATGATCTCGCGCAGGGTGATCCGCTGCGGCCCGCCGAGGTGGCCGGTGTCGAAGACCTCGTCGAGCTGCTCGTCGGTCAACCCGAAGGCGGCGAGCTCGAGCGCGGGGTGGCTGTCGGGGGCGTCCTCGAGCGGATTCACCTGGGCGATGAGGTGGCCGATGCTCCGGTACGCGAAGATCAGGCTGGCGACCCGGGACTGGTCGTTCGCGCGGTCGGCGGCGACGCACGGGCGCGGGCACATGGCGAGGTCGAAGCCCGTGAAGAACAGCCGCCATTCCTCGGACACCGATGACGGGTCCTGCTGCCAGAGCTGGTGGAGCTGGTCGATATAGTCGGCACTCGCGAGCACGGACAGCGAGGGTCGGGCGGTTCCAGTCGACGCTTCAGAGGCCACGTCAGGCTCGCTCCTTGTCGTTTGGGTGCCGGGCTCGGCGGCCCGGGCTGCCCCTGCGGGCAACAGGCCCGGCGAGGCGGGCATTTCCAGACGAGTATGGTATCGCATTTTGCGGTGGGGAAAGCGGATAGCCGGCAGAGCACAGGATCTAGAATCTAGGATCTGGGGGCTAGGGTTCCAGCCACCGCCACATTCGTTTCCGCGCCCGCTTCCGCTTCCGAGCCCGGTTCACGGCTCCGGCACCCCGTCGACGGATCGTCGGGCGCGGAAGCGGGCGCGGGCGGGGAAACGGTTGGCTTCGCGCCTCCTTGCGGCAGCTTCACCAAGGTGGCTCCGCGAGAGCCTATCAGGATGGCACCGGCAAGGCGTGAAAGCGCTCCCAGACCCGAGGGGCGATTTCACGCGCCGCGCGCGCCGCTGCCTCCGGATCGACGGTGAGGAGCTCGAAGTCGCGCATGAGGATGCGGCCGCGGGCGATGGTGTGCCGCACCCGCGCGCCGGCCGCGCCGTAGACCAGATGGCCGAAGAGCCGGTCGGGCTCAATCGGCGTCGGCGGTGGGGCGTCGATGACCGCGATGTCGGCCGGGGCGCCGGCGCTGAGCTCGCCGAGCAGCGGTTCGCCGAGGTAATGACCTGCCGCGCGGCTGGTCGCGGCGAGCAGCTCGGGATGGACCTCGAAGCCGACCCTGGGGTCGCGCAGGGCTGCCCGGTGGGCGAGGAAGGCAAAGCGAACGGCGCCGAGCATCGATGACCCCATCCCGTCGGTGCCGAGGGCGAGCCGGCAGCCGGCGCGGGCGGCAGCGACCACGTCGAGGCGGCCGACGCCGTTGTTGGCGTTGGACTCGGGATTGTGGATCAGCACCGCACGCGCCGCCGCGACCTGGTCGAGATCTTCGGCCGTGAGGTGGACGCCATGGGCGAGCAGGGCGCGGTCGTCGAGCAGCCCCGCCGCCTCCAGCCGCTGGAGTGGGCCGCTTCCATAGAGGGCGTGGGAGACCTGGAGGTCGAGCGGGTCCTCGGCGACGTGGAGGTGGACGCCGACGTCCGGCGGTCGCAACCGCGCCGTCGCCGCCAGCGTCTCGTCGGACACGGTGAAGCTGGCGTGCAGACCCATCACGCCCCGGATGGTGGGGTGGGCGAGGTGTCGGCTGCAGAAGTCCGCGTTCTCCTCGACGCCGGCCATCGCTTCATCGTGCCCGTTGCGGTCCGTCGACTCGTAGCAGAGCACCGCCACGAGCCCAGCGGTCTCGACCTCGCCGGCAATGGCGTCCAGGCTGCCCGAGATGCATCGCGGCGACGCGTGGTGGTCGAAAACGGTTGTGCACCCGCAGCGGATGCAGTCGGCGAGAGTGAGGCGCGCCGAGATCCGGACCGCATCCTCGTCGAGGCTGCGGTCGAGGCGCCACCACAGGCCCTCGAGCAGCTCGCCGAAGTTGCTCGGACGGACGCCCGGGTCGAGGCCACGGGCGAGCGCCGAGTAGAAGTGATGGTGAAGGTTGACGAAGCCGGGGACGATGAGCCCGCCGCGGGCATCGACGACCTCCGCCTCGGGGTAGCCGGCGCGGAGCGCGGCCATCCGATCGACCGCCTGGATGCGATCGCCCTGCCAGGCGACGCCGCCATCCGCGAGCACCGTGGGTCGATCACCGCCGCTGAGCACTGTGCCGTTGCCGATGATGGTTGTCATGCTCCGATCCTCAGGCTAGCTCGCGTCGGACGAACTCGCCGGTGCCGGCCGGCGCAAACGTCTCCGTTCCATCGGCCCGCCGCTCGAAGATGCGGCGCCCGCGAAGGTAGGTGGCCCGCACTCGTCCAGTGAGGTGCCGGCCCTCGAATGGCGTGTAGCGGTTGAGGTTGTGGAGATCGTTCGCCCGGACCGTCCACGTCTCGGACTCGTCGAGGACCGCGAAGTCGGCGTCGAGCCCGGCCTCAGCGACCCCTTCCGGTGGTCGATGCCGAAGAAGCTCGCGGGCTCCGAGCACACCACCTGTACCAGGCGCTCGAGCGTCAGCCGGCCCCGGCGTACGCCCTCGGAGTAGAGGTAGGGGAGCAGCAGCTCGACGCCGGGCACGCCGCCGTAGTCGGTCCAGATCGAGCCGGTGCGCTTCTCGGATGGCCACTGACCCGCGGCGTGGTCTGTGGCGACGAAGGCGAGCTCGCCTTCGGCGAGGCCCCGCCACAGGCGAGCACGGTCGGCGGCCGACTTGACCACCGGCGCCGTCTTGAGCAGTGAGCCCATCGACTCGAGGTCCTCGACCGTGAACTCGAGGAAGTGCGGGCAGGTCTCTGCCGACACCGGGCAGCCCTCGCGGCGCGCGGCGCTGATCCGGTCAAGCGCCTCGCCCGACGCCAGGTGGACCACATGCACGCGCGCGTCGGTCCGCCGGCAGGCCTCGATGAGCTGCTCGACCGCCCGCAGCTCGGCGGCCGGTGGCCGCGAGTCGGCGTAGGCACGCGGCGAGTCGAGGCCGCGGCCGCGGATCCGCGACTCTTCGCCGCGAATGGTCTCGGCGTCCTCGGCGTGGACGCCGACCGGCACGCCGAGGTGGCGTGCCTCGATCAGCACCTCGCGTAGCTGGGGGAGGCTGAGGTGGCGAAAGCTGTCCATGCCGGACATCAGGTAGACCTTGATCGCGGCCACGCCGGCCCCGACGAGCTCGCCGAGCCGGTCCCGCCAACCGGGCAGCTCCAGGGTGTTCGCCGACACGCCGCCCCAGAGCATGAAGTCAACGTGGGCCTTGGGCGCGATTACGTCCAGCTTGTGAGCGAGCGCGCTCGCATCGGTCACGGGCGGCAGCGAGGTGCACGGCATGTCGACGACGCAGGTGACGCCTCCAGCGGCGGCCGCCGCGGTACCGGTGGAGAAGTTCTCGCGGTGCGTGAAGCCGGGGTCGTTGAAGTGAACGTGGCCGTCGACCGCCCCTGGCAGGACGAGGGCACCGCCGAGATCGACCTGCTCCTCGCCGTCGGCCGGGCCGGACTGCCGCGGCGGCGTCACCGCCACCAGACGGCCGCCCTCGACGACCAGCTCGCTCGGCGCGGTCTCGTCGCCGCCGGCCGGAATCCGGAGGTTGAAGAATCGGGTGCGCACCGAGCCATTGTATCGGCCTCTGGCGTATCGGGACCGGTTGGTCTCTCCATTGAATCCCGCTTCCGCGCCCGCTTCCGCTTCCGCGCCCGCGTCGACATACCCTTCCGCTTCCGCACCCGCTTCCGTTTCCGATGTGAGGATGGCTTCGTCGTCACGCGGTCGGTTTCACCTACTGAGTGCGTTCCGCGGGCTCACGCGCCATCACGGGGATCGAACTGGCCAGCCTGCGAGGCACGGTCCGAGCGGGGCGTGATGGCCCGGCTTGAGAGTCCCAGTCGGGCGCGGAAGCGGACGCGGAAGCGGGCGGGGAAGGGGGCCGGGAAGCGGAAGCGGGGGAACGCTCAGCCCTCGGAGCCGGCGACCGCGGCCGGAATCCACGGCACGGAGTCGCGGAGGCCGAGGAAGACGGCCAGCATGGTCGCGCAGGGGCGCAGGCTGATCGGCTCGGCCGGGGCGTCGCCGGTGAGCCGAGATCCGAGGATCTCGAGGGTGTCGGGCGCGAGGCGGAGCTCGACTCCGGCGGTGCGGTAGCGCAAGGGGTCGCCGACCTCGAGCTCGTGGTGCCTGCCGCCGAGCACCGCCTGGATCCGCCAGTCGCCGTTGTGCTCGACGACGCGGAAGGCGTTGTCGGTCTGCTGCCGGAACGACGCCTCGTCGAGGAAGAGCCGCGGCTTGTCGGCGAACGGCCGGCCGCTGGTCGGGCAAAACGTCGTGCAGTTGCCGCAGTCGTTGCACAGGTCAGCCAGCACGGCGACCTGATGGTCCTGCTGGAGGAGGAAGTGCTCGCGGTCGACGACGACCGGTTTGCCGCGCTCCCACCGCAGCACCGGAAGATCGTACTCCCTCGCGGCCGACTGGTAGGTGAACATGGCCCGGTTCGGGCACACCGACTCGCAAGTCGAGCAGAGCAGGTCGCAGTCGAGGCAGCGGGACGCCTCGGCGACGGCCGCGGCCGACGGGTAGGTGCCGACCACCTCCTCGAAACCGCCGCGGCGGGACGGGGGAATCTGCGGGAAGGGCTCTCGGAACTTCCGCTGCGAACGCCGGCGCAGCAGGTCCGTGCGATCGACGAAGTGCTGCACCGTCGCGGTGGTCTGCGTGGCTCGTCCCTCGCGGGCGGCGATCGCGGCGGCGATGCGGCGGCCGTCACCACAGGCCTTGACGATGGTTGCCGGGCCACCGCCGACCAGGTCGCCGCCGGCGAACACGTTGGGCAGCGAGGTTTCCAGGGTCTCGGGATCGACGATCAGGAAGCCTGCGGGGTTGGTCGCCGGCTCTTCGCCCCGGAACAGCGCCAGGTCGGCGCGCTGTCCGACCGCCACGACCAGCGCGTCGAGAGGGATCTCGCGGTCGGATCCCCACATCCGTATCGGCCGCCGCCGGCCGCTGTCGTCAGGCTCGCCGAGCATGGTCGCGGCGCAGCGCAGAGCGCTCAGCCGGCCGCGCTCGGCAACTACCGCGAGCGGCAGGGTCTGCTCGAGGATCGGGATGCCCTCCTCGAGCAGTGCCTCGATCTCCTCGCGCTGCGCCGGCATCTCGCGCCGGCTGCGGCGGTAGATCAGCGTGACCTCGCCGGCGCCCAGCCGACGTGCCGTTCGAGCACAGTCGATCGCGACGTCGCCGCCGCCGACCACCGCGACCCGGCCGTTGATCTCGCTGAGCTGCCCGGAGCGGGCGGCGCGGAGGAAGACCAGGCCATCCCAGACGCCGGTGGCGTCGTCGCCCGGAACGCCGAGCCGCACTCCTTTCTGGGCACCGGCCGCGGCCACGATATAGCGGTAGCCGGCGGCGCGGAGTCCCTCGAGCGTGACGTCGCTGCCCACCTTCTGGCCGTGCCGCAGCTCGACGCCGGCGGTGGCGAGCCAGCTCAGGTCGCGCTCCACCGCCTCGCGCCCGGCGCGAAACCCGGGAATCGACCCGGAAACCATGCCCCCGCTCATCGACCTCGCTTCGAGCACCGTCACGGCGATCCCGGCGCGGGCCAGGAACTCGGCGGCGGCGAGGCCGCACGGACCGGCGCCGATGATCGCGACTCTGGGGTGGTCGCCAGGTACGGGCAGCTCGCGGGGGGGAAGGGCGGCGGACTCCATGACGAAGCGCTTGATCTCGCGGATGGCGAGCGGATCGTCGAGGTGGGTGCGAAGGCACGGCAGCTCGCACGGGTGGTGGCAGGCCCGGCCGAGGGTGCCCGGCAGCGGGTTGTCCTCGAGAATGACCGCGGCGGCGCCGGCGAGGTCGCCGCTCGCCAACCGGCGCATGTACTCGGGGACGCGCTGGCCGATGTCGCAGGCCTCGGTGCACGGGGCGGCGATGCAGTCAAACGGACCGAGCGGCCGCCGGCCCTTGCCGTGCGAGCGCTCGAAGCGTTCGCCCCTCAGCGCTGGGTCCTGCAGCACGATGTCCGAGTAACTCGAGAGGTTCTGCTGGCTGGCGCGCGCGCGGCGTTCGGGCAGGTTTCGGTCCGACGGGTCCCAGTCGCCGGCGGTGCGCAGGATGAGGCCGTCGAGGTCGTCGGCACTGACCATCTCCATCGCGGCCGTGACGTTGTCGAGATACTGGCGCAGTCGCAGGTAGCCGCCCGGACGCAGGAGGTCCGAGCAGGCTGTGATCGGGCGCAGCCCGGCTGCCAACAGGGCCGAGGTGTTGAAGGCGTCCGCGCCGCCCGCAAACGAGATGCTCAGCCGGCCCTCGAACTCCTCCTGGAGGCGGCTCGCCAGGCGCACCGCGAGCGCGTGCAGGGGACGGCCCGACAGGTACATCCTGGCCTGCTCGAGATCGAAGACGTCGCGATGGTTGACCACCGGCAAGGTGTTGGCGAGCTTGAGCCCGAAGCTCACGCCGCGGCGCTCGGCCAGGGTGGTGAGCTCCCGGATGAGCTCGACCGCCTCGGCGAAGGTGGGGTCGCCGTCGAAGGCCTCCTTGGAAAGAGTGATGTCGTGAAAGCCGAGCTCGTCATGGAGGAGGTGCGCGACCTCATCGGTCCCGAGCAGGGTGGGGTTGAGCTTGACGGCGGTCGGCAGGCGCCAGCGCTCCATCAGGTAGCCGGCGATGAGAGCGATTTCCTCCGGCCGGCATCCATGCATGGTGGACAAGGTGATTCCGCCCGCGAGCCGGCGCGGAATCTCAACCGCGGCCGCCTCCGGAATGCGGGCCGCGACGGCCGCCGCGGCGCGCTCGAGCTCGCGGCCGGCGTCGAGGCAGCGCTCGAGGAAGCGCTGCATGTTCCGCTGGCGGACGCCCTTGAGGTCGTATCCGACGCTGACGTCGAAGACAACGCCCGAGGCGTCGCCCGACAGTCCCAGCCGGTGGTGGAGAGCGTGGACCAGGACCCACGCGTGGAGGTACTCGTCGAAGGACTGGTCGAGTGTCAGCTCCTGCGACCACTCGATGTTGTAGCCGGCGTCCTCCATGTCGATGCACGGCTTGGTGACCGTGATCTCGTCGAGCGTCTGCACCGTCTTCAGCTCGATCACCCTGGCGCCGCACAGCCACGCCGCGACGATGTTGGCGGCCAGCTGGGAGTGCGGACCGGCCGCGACGCCGATTGGAGTGTCGAGACGGGCACCTCGCCAGCTGAGCTCGAGCGGCCCGCGCGGCTGCGGACGGAAGAACAGCTCGCGGGGAATCCCCAGGATGGCGTCCTGGACCTTCAGCTCGTCGCTGATCCAGGCGACCAGTCGCTCCATCGAAAGCGGGGTGAAGCGGTGCGGCACGCGCGGCCTCGAGTGTGTCGTCTCGTCGAGCATAACATTGCGGTCTACCCGGCGGCGTGGCTGCCGGAGGCGGCCGATTTTCCGGTTGTGGTGGTCAACCGCGGGAAGGTGGAGGTCGCCCCCGCACCGAACCGGTTCTTCGCTGACGCCGTACTCGATCCCTTCTTCGCCGAGGTCGCGCGCGAGCTGGGGATGACGGTCGCCGGATCGCCGTGAGGGTGCGCCTTCGCAGATTGCGCTCAGCGCCGCCGCGATCTCGGGACGGAGGGCCGCGCGGCCGGCGTGTCCGACATCGGCAGGGTGGTGCGGCGGATCCCGTCGAAGGCGAAAAGCGCACCGGCCACGGCGGCCGCGGTCGGGACGAGGCCGATCTCGCCGACCCCCTTGGCGCCGTAGCCGCCGACCGGGTCCGGGACCTCGACGAGGATCACCTCGACCGGCGGGCGTCTGGCTTGCCGTGAGGATCCCGAGGTCGCGCAGGCGCAGCGCTCGCGGGCCGGCCGCCGGTACACGGGCAGCTCCTCGGAGAGCGCGTAGCCGAGCCCCATGTGGACCGCGCCCTCGATCTGGCCGGCGCAGGCGAGCGGGTTGATGGCGCGGCCGACGTCGTGGGCGGCGACGACCCGCTCGATGCGCCCGTCGTCGTCGAGGATCACGACCTGGGTGGCGTAGCCGAAGGTCATGTGGGTGACGGGTTGTCGACGCCGGTGCCCGGGGCGACCGTGAAGTCGCAGATGTACTCGCCGCGGAACTCGCGGCCGGCAAGCGCTTCCAGCGAGCCGCCGGCAAGGTCGGCGGCGACGCTTCGGCCGGCGCGCTGCACGGCCATCGTGGCGAGGGCGGTGGCGCGCGACGCCGTCGTCATGCCGCACTCCACCGCGAGCTCGGAGCACCGCCCGCACGGTCATGCGCTCGGGGTCGAGGCCGGTCTCCTCGACCACGACCTGGCGCAGGACCGTGAACAGCCCCTGGCCCATCTCGGTGAAGCCGGTGAGGACCTCGAGGCGCGCCGCCGGGCAGGACGCGCAGCGCGACCCGGCCGATGTCGGCCGCGCCGTTGCCGATGCCGGTGTTCTTGATGCCGCAGGCGATCCCGGCGCGGGGCGCGCTCTTGTAGACGTCGCGGACCGCCTCGAGGGTCTGCGCGGATGCCGCACGAGGCGGTCATGATCTGGCCGGTCGCGAAGGCGGTCGCCGGGTCCGAGGATGTTGCGCTCGCGGATGTCGTAGCCGTCGAGGCCGACCTTCTCCGCCAGCCGGTCGAGCATGCCCTCGATGGCGAAGGCGGCCTGGTTGACGCCGAAGCCGCGCATCGCGCCGCAGGGCGGGTTGTTGGTGTAGACGGTCCGTCGCCTCGACGTCGACGTTGGGCACGCGGTACGGCCCGCAGGCGTGGCCCGGCGGCGCGCTCGAGCACCTTGGCGCCGACCGAGGCGTAGGCGCCGGTGTCGCCGACGATGCGCGCGCGCACCGCGGTCAGCCGGCCCTCGGCGTCGCAGCCGACCGTGTAGTCGCAGCGTGAGCGGGTGGCGCTTGGGGTGCATGCGGATCGACTGCTCGCGCGTCAGCACGAGCCGGACCGGCCGGCCGAGCAGGCAGGCCGCGAGCGCGGTCTGCGCCTGGATCGAGAGGTCCTCCTTGCCGCCGAACGCGCCGCCGTTGGCGACGAGCTCGACGTCGACGCTGCTCGCGCGGGACGCCGAGCACGGCGGCGATCTGGCGCTGGTCGTCGTGCACGCCCTGGCCCTGGGAGTAGACCTTGAGCCGCGTCGCCGTGCGGGCACCGCCAGGCACGCCTCGGGCTCCAGGAAGGCGTGCTCGATGCGCTGGGTCGTGAAGCGTCTCGTCGACGACGTGGGCCGAGGCCGCCAGCGCGGCGTCGACGTCGCCGCGGGCGAAGGCGCAGACCTCGAGGAGGTTGCCGCCGTCGTGGAGCGCGGGGCGCGCCGGGAGCGAGCGCCGCCTCCGGGTCGGTCACCGGCTCGAGCACCTCGTAGTCGACCGCGCACCGCGGCGGCGGCGCGCCGGGCGCGGAACTGCGAGTCGGCGACGACGAGCGCCAGCACGTCGCCGACGCAGCGGGTGAGTCTCGCCCTCGGCCACGAACACCGGCCAGTCCTGGACGATCAGGCCGACGAGCCGCTCGCCCGGCACGTCGGCCGCGGTGAGGACCCGGACGACGCCCGGCAGCGCGAGCGCCGGCGCCGGGTCGATCGCGCAGCACCCGGGCGCGCGGGTGCGCCGCGAGCACGACCGCCGCGTGCAGCATCCCGGGCACCTGCAGGTCGGCGACGAACGGCTTGTCGCCGAGCGCCTGCGTCGACGCCGCGGTAGCGCGGCGCCGAGACGCCGACACCGTCCGGCGCTGGCCGCTGCCGCCGGCGCGCGCGACCGGCCGAGCGCCTCGCCGAAGAAGCTCGGCGCGCCGCGGCGTCGCTGCTCGCGAAGCGGCCGCCCGCGGCCCACGCCTCGCCCGCGGTCTGCGATGGCGTCGACGATGCGCTGGTAGCCGGTGCAGCGGCACAGGTGGCCGTCGAGCGCGCGTGGCGCAACCGCGTCGCGATCTGCGGCCTTGCCGCGGTCGAGGAGGCGGACGGCGCGCAGTCACGATGCCCGGGGTGCAGAAGCCGCACTGGACGGCGCCCTCCTGCACGAAGGCCCGCGCCAGCACCTGGCGCTGCGCCTCCGGGATGCCCTCGAGGGTGATGACTTCGCGCCCCGCCACCTCGGTCCGGCTCTCTTCAGGCAGGCGAGCGCCGGGCCGGCCGTCGACGAGCACCGTGCAGCAGCCGCAGGTGCCCTGGGGCGAGCAGCCGTCCTTGGGCGAGGTGATGCCGCAGAGCTCGCGCAGCACCTCGAGCAGGTGCATGCCCTCCTCGTACTCGACCGAGGTCGACGCACCGTTGAGGACAAAGCGAACACCAGGCACCGTGTCTCTCCACGACCATCATATGCCCGGAGTGCCGGCGGCGGCCGGGAGCCGAGGCCGCGGTCAGCGGATCATCGCCACCATGTCGGAGAGGTCGTGCCTGTCGACAACTTCTCACGATGCGCGCAGCGCATCCCGAGGAGCGTGTGGGCAGGGGCCAACGACAACGACCTCATCAGGAGCGCGCACAGGGGCCTGTGCTAGGCGTTGCGTTCGCGAATGATCTCGGCGGCGATCGAGATCGCGATCTCCTCCGGGGTGTGGCTGCCGATCGAGCACGCCGACCGGGGCGTGAATCGACGACAGGAAGGCCTCGGGCACGCCGTCGGCGCGCATCGCCGCGAACATCGCCGCCACCTTGGCGCTGCTGCCGAGCAGGCCGAGGTAGCGCACGCGGTGGCCGGCCAGAGCGCGGAGCGCCGTCTCGTCGTGGGCGTGCCCGAAGGTCATGACGACGACCCACGAGCGGTCGCCCTCGGGCACGTGGGCGGCGAGCTCGGAGTAGCCGACGGTCCGGATCTCGTCGGCGAAGCGGTTGGCGGCGAGGGTCGGCAGCTCGGGGCGGTCGTCGAGGACGACGATCCGGAAGGGCAGGGTCGCCATGACCCGCGACAGGGCGAGCGCGCAGTGGCCGCCGCCGATGATGGTCAGGGTGTCGAGGCGGCCGAGGACGGTGGCGAAGCTGAAGCCGGCGGCGTCGGTCGTCAGGCGCTGCGGCGCGGTGGCGCCGGGCTCGAACGCGACGCCGCCGCGGGACAGCCGGAGGGTGCCGACGCGGCCGGCGGCCAGGGCATCGCAGATCGCGGCGAGCGTCGGCTCGTCGGGAGGCCGCGAGCGGCGACCAGCGCCATGGTCTGGCGTCCGGAGCATAGCGTGCCGCCGGCCTCCGGCGTGTGCTCGATGTCGACGAGCTCGGGAGCGCCGTCGAAGGCGCGGGCCCGCTCGATCATCTGGTGCTCGGCCGCGCCGCCGCCGACCGTGCCGGCGCAGCCCCTGTCGGACACGACCATGGCGGCGCCGGTGGTGCCCGGCACCGAGCCCTCGTGATCCACGACCATCACGAGCACGGTGGGGTGGCCGGAGCGGACCGACTCCAACGCGTGGTCCCAAGGTGTCTTCATGGCCCGAGAGTGTAGCGAAGAATACGGCGCGTCCGTGGTCCGGGATTCCAGATCCCAGATCCTAGATCCTATTTGGCACTCACGGCCGCCTTGGCCTCGTTCACCGGCTCAGAATCGCGTGACGCGCCGCCGTACAGCGCCATGAGCACGCGCTCGGGGGTCAGCGGCGCGGTGAAGAAGGCCGGCAGCTTCGGGCCGGAAGGCCTTCATGGCGTCGAGCAGGGCGAAGTAGGCGCCGATGCCGTACATGAACGGCGGCTCGCCGACCGCCTTGGAGTTGAGCACGGCGTGCGGGTTGTCGGCGTCGTCGAGGAAGACGGCGTCGATCTCCGGCGGCGCCATGGGATGTCGGGGATCTTGTAGGTGGAGAGGGTGTCGGTCAGCAGGCGGCCGCCGTCGAAGAGCAGCTCCTCGCAGGTCATCCAGCCGATGCCCTGGACGATGCCGCCCTCGAGCTGGCCGCGGTCGACCAGCGGGTTGAGGCTGCGGCCGGCGTCGTGGACCGCCCACACCCGGTCGACGCGTGTAGGTGCCGCGCAGGCAGTCGACGGTGACCTCGACCGCGGCGGTGCCGAAGACGTGGTAGGCGAAGGGCTCGCCCTTCTCCCGGGTGCGGTCGAAGTGGATGTCCGGCGTGGCGTAGTGGGCCTGCGCCGACAGGTTGACGCGGCGGGTGTAGGCGGCCCACACGAGCTTCTCCCAGGCCAGCTCGGTCGCCGCGCCGTCGACCAGGACATTGCCCTCGGCAACGCTGATCCGCCCGGCCTCGACCCCGAGCAGCTCGGCCGCCACCGCGAGCAGGCGGTCGCGGATGGCGCGGCAGGCCAGCTCGACGGCCTTGCCGTTGAGGTCGGCGCCGGTCGAGGCCGCGGTCGGCGAGGTGTTGGCCACCCGGGTGGTGCTGGTGCTCTCCATGCGCAGGCGCTCGGCGGGAACGCCCAGGGTGCGCGCCGCGATGCCGGCGATCTTGTTGTTCACCCCCTGGCCCATCTCGACCGCGCCGGTGCAGACGCTGACGCTGCCGTCGGTGTAGACGTGGACCAGGGCCCCGGCCTGGTTGAGGAAGGTGGAGGTGAACGAGATGCCGAAGCAGACCGGCATCAGGGCCAGCCCCTTCTTGCTGAGGGCGTGGTCGCGGTTGTAGGCGTCGATCGCGCGCCGCCGCCGCGGCGAGGTCGGCGCGCGCCTCGAGCTCCGGCGAAGGCGCGCCGCGCCCGGCAGCGCTCGACCTGCATGCCGTAGGGGAAGTCGTCGCCCTCGGCGAGCAGGTTGCGGCGCTGGATGTCGGCCGGCGGGCACGCCCAGCTCCTCGGCGGCCTGGAAGATCGCCGCCTCGATGACGAACATCGCCTGCGGGGCGCCGAAGCCGCGGAAGGCGGTGAAGGGCGGCAGGTTGGTGCGGCAGGAGATGCCGGTGAGCGCGGACGTTGGGGATATGGTAGCTGTTGGTGGCGTGGAACAGGGTGCGCTCGAGGATGCCGGTCGACAGGTCGGCGGCGGCGCCGGCGTTCTGGTAGAAGGTCGACCTCGTAGGCCAGGATCTTGCCGTCGGCGTCCAGGCCGATCCTGAAGTCGGAGGAGTAGGGGTGGCGCTTGCCGGTCAGGCGCATGTCCTCGCCGCGGTCCAGCACCAGCTTGACCGGGCGGCGCAGGCGGTGGCGGCCAGGGCCGCCAGCACCGCCCAGGCCGTGGCCTGGTCCTCCTTGCCGCCGAAGGCGCCGCCCAGGCGGAAGACCTCGACCTCGACCGCGCTCATGGGCAGGCCGAGCACGCGGGCGACGATGCGCTGCACCAGCGGTCGGCGACTGGGTGGCCGAGATCAGCCGCAGGCGGCCGCCCTCGCCGGGCACGGCCAGCGCCGCCTGGGTCTCGAGGTAGAGGTGCTCCTGGCCGCCCGAGTCGACGCGGCCCGCGACCACGACGGGCGCAGCGCGGCCAGGCCGCGTCCACGTCGCCGCAGGGCGAAGGTCCGCGACGCGGTGATCAGCTGGCCGGCGCGCGGCGGCCTCGCGCGGGTCGAAGACGCCGGGCAGCTCCTCGATCTCCAGGCGGACGGCGGCCAGCGCCGCGCGGGCCGCGGCGCGGCGTCTCGGCCGACGACCAGGGCCACCGGCTGGCCGACGTAGTGCACCTCGTCCTCGGCCAGCAGCGGCTCGTCGAGGATGATGCCGCCGATCTGGTTCTCGCCCGGGATGTCGGCCGCGGTGAACACCGCACGCACGCCGGGCACGCGCCGCGGCCGCGCTCGACGTCGACGCGGAGCTGGCGGCCGTGGGCGACGGGCGAGTCGAGGACCGCGGCGTGCAGCAGCCCGGCGGCAGCTCGAGGTCGTCGACGAAGGGGACTCGCCGCGGGCGTGGGCGGCGGTGTCGAGCTGCTTCACCGCAGACCTCCGCCAGCTCGCGAGCGCTCGATGCCGAAGAGCACGTGGAAGTGGGCGAGCACGAGCTGGCCGAGCAGCAGCCGCTTGTAGTCGGCCGAGCCGCGGACGTCGCTGATCGGGGCGATCTCGGCGCGGGCGATGTCGGCGGCCCGGCGGGCGAGCTCGGCCGTGACTCGCTTCCCGGCGCAGGAAGGCCTCGGTGGCGAGCAGCCGCATCGGGATCGGCGCCACGCCGCCGGCGGACAGGAAGGCCTGCGGCGATGCGGCCGCCGCTCGAGGCGCAGCCAGGCCGCCGAGTTGACGCTCGCGATGTCGAGGTAGCGCGCGCTTGGAGACCTTCTCGAAGTTGAAGCGACCGCGTGCCCGCGTCGACCGGGAAGCGGACGGACTCGACGATCTCGCCCGGCCGCGAGGTCGAGCTGCTTGTAGCCGCGGAAGAACTCGCGCAGCGGCAGTTCTCGGCGCACGCCGTCCCGCGCCAGCCCGAGCTCGGCATCGAGCGCCAGCAGCATGATCGTCAGGTCGCCGATCGGCGAGGCGTTGACGATGTTGCCGCCGATCGTGGCGCGCTGGCGGATCGGCTCGGAGCAGATCAGGTCGACGAACGGCGCGAGCTCGCCGACGACCTCGCGCAGCACGGCCGAGCGCTTGAGGTCCTCGGCGGTGGTGGTCGCCGACAGCACGACCCAGCCGTCCTCGGTGCGGATCGCCGGCGGCAGCTCGCGCAGCAGCAGGCGCGGCGCGGCCGGCTCGAGCTCGTGGAGCCGCTGGACGTAGAGGTCGGTGCCGCCCGCGACCAGCGGCGCGTCGTCGTCGCACTCGGGCGCGGCGCGTCTCGAGCGCGGCGAGGCGCTCGGCGACGGTGGTGAAGTACGGGGGCAGGACGCCGGCCGCGGTGAGGGCCGCGATCCGATCCTCGGCCCCGCCGACCTCGACGCGGAGCTCGTCGAGGAGGCGGGCCATCGCGCGCCGGATCGAGGCGTAGCCGGTGCACCGGCAGAGGTTGCCCTCGAGCGCGATCAGCGCCTCGTCGAGCTCGAAGCTCGCGGTGTTCAGCAGGAGCCCGGTCATCGCGACCACGAAGCCCGGGGTGCAGAAGCCGCACTGGCTGGCGCCCTCGTCCACGATCGCCTGCTGCACCGGTCCGAGGTCGGCGCCGGCGAGACCCTCGACCGTCACCAGGTGGCGGCCCGTCGACCTCGCCGATCGGCAGCAGGCAGGAGGTCAGCGCCCGGTAGCGCAGCCGCGCCCGATGGCTCGAGCTCGCCGAGCAGGACGAGGCAGGCGCCGCAGTCGCCCTCGCGGCAGGCGTGCTTGGTGCCCTTGAGGCCGAGGTGGTCGCGGACGACGTCGAGCACGGGCATGCCGGCGGCGACGTCGAGCTCGACCTCGCGGTCGTTGAGCAGGAAGCGGATCGGGCGTCCCATCGCCGTCTCTTCGCACCAAGATAGTCGGCAAGTCGAGGGGAATCAAGGGAGTACCACGCGGCCCGTAGACAGCGGGAAGCGAACCGCAGGCCGCAGGGTAGGAGGCGCCGACCGCTATGCCCGCCTCGACGTTTTCAACCTCGTTGACAACGATACCGTCACCAAGATCGACGAGGTGGCGGTGCTGGAGACCCTCGCGGCGAATCCGGACTCTCTGGAGCCGCGCTTCTTCCAGGCGCCGCGCACGGTGCGTTTCGGGCTTGGGGTCCGTTTCTAGCAGCGGACAGATCATAGGCATGTGGACGCGCTGGCGATGTCACGACAGCCCCTTTGTCCTCTGTCTCCCACACTTTCGGTCGGATGCGCGCAGCGCATCCCGAGGAGCGTGATGGCAGAGGCCAACAGCAGTGACCCCGTCAGGAACGCGCCCGAGGGGCCTCTGCCCTTCACGCTCCTAAAGCTCGCGGAGGGCGCGGGCGACGGACATCCGCGCCGCGCGCAGCGCCGGGAAGACGCCGCCGACGAAGCCCATGAGCAGCGCGAAGGCGAGGCCGGCAAGCATGAGGTCGGGCGTCACCCGGAAGGCGAACGCCAGGTGCGAGAAGGTCTGCCAGTTGATGGTGCCGGTGGTGAAGCCGTTGAGCGGCAGCACCGCCACGCAGCCGAGCGCACCGCCCACCGCGGCGATCAGCAGCGACTCGACGACGAACGACGACCACGACGCTGCCGCCGCTGAAGCCGAGGGCGCGCAGGGTGGCGATCTCGCGCGACCGCTCGGCGACCGCCGAGTACATCGTGTTGAGGGCGCCGAACACGGCGCCGACCGCCATCACGGCCGCGACCAGGAAGCCGAGCACCCGGATCAGGGTCGTCAGCACGCGCGACTGCTTCGCGTAGTACGCGGTCTCGCGCTCGACCTGCACGGTCAGCCGCGGGTCCGAGGTCAGCGCGTCCTTGAACTCGGCGAAGCGGCCGCTCGAGCCGAGTCTGGCCGTCACCGACTGGAAGATGTTCTCGGGGCGCTCGTAGATCTGGTTGAGCACCGTCGCGTCGCACCAGAGCTCGGAGTCGAAGGCGCTGCCGCCGGCGTCGAAGATGCCGACCACCTTCCAGGCCGGCCGCCGAAGTCGATCGCGTCGCCGAGCTCGAGGCCGCGGTAGATGGCGGCGGCGTTGCGGCCGACCACCAGCTCGGCCAGCCCGGGCGGAAGAAGCGGCCCTCGGCCACGCGGACGGTGGGCGCACGTCGAGCGCCGACGGCGACACGCCGCGCACCTGGACGTTGGCGTCGGTGCCGGTCGATGCGAGCGGGAAGGCGGCGATCACCACCACCTCCGGCGACACCAGCGGCGCCCCCGGCGTCGCGCTCGACCCCGGGCGCGTCGTCGATCACGCGCACCTCGTCGAGGGTGATCGCGCTGTCCATCTCGGAGTCGGCGCCGGCGCGCAGGACGATCGCGTTGCCCTCCGAGCCCGAGGCGACCAGGGTCGCCTGGAAGCCGCGCGCCATGCGCGAGCATGGCGACGAACACGCCGACGGTGCCGGCGATGCCGAGCACCGCCACGAGGGCGGAGGGCCAGCGCTGCGAGGACGCTGCGCAGGTTGTAGGTGAGCGGGATCGCCACGCTCACACCCTCCGCAGCGCGTCGACGATGCGCAGCCGCATCGCGATCGAGGGCCGGGATCGCGCCGGCCAGCAGGCCGACCGCCACCGCCAGCGCGAGGCCGAGCGCGATCCGCGGACCGCCGAGGTAGAACACCGGCAGCATGCCGCCGGTCGGGTCGCCGCCGAGGGTGAAGAGCTTGGCGAGGCCGAGCCCGAGCCCGCCGCCGACCACGGCGAGCAGCACCGACTCGCGCCAGCACCAGCGCGAGCACCGTCGCGTCGGAGAAGCCGACGGTCTTGAGCACCGCGAGCTCGGGAATCCGCTCGCGCACCGCCGAGGCCATGGTGTTGCCGGTGACGAGCAGCAGCGTGAAGAACACCACCGCGCCGATCGACAGGATCAGCAGGTGGATGTTGCCCATCTGGTTGGCGAAGCCGGCGGCGAAGGCCTTCTCGGTCTCGGTCTTGGTCTCGAAGGGCGAGTTGGCGAAGCGCTCGTCGGCGGCGGCGGCGACCGCGACGGCGTTCGCGGGGTCGTCGACCCGGACGGTGTACCAGCCGACCACGCCCTTGCCGTACTCGCGGCGCTCGTCGAGGTACTCGCCAGTGGAACCAGAACACGCTGGTGTCGTCGCCCGGGCGGGTCCCGTCGTAGATGCCGCGCAGGTTGAACTCCCAGGTGCCGCCCCAGATCGGCGCCTGGATCGGGATGCGGTCGCCGACCTTCCAGCCGAAGCGCTCGGCCGTGCCGCGTCCGGACGATCGCGCCCTCGCGGTCGGCGAGGAAGGCCTGCCACTGCTCGTCGGGGATCGAGAACTCCGGGAACACCTTCGCGGTAGGTCTCGGTGTCGATCGCGAACTGGGGGAAGAAGTTGCGTCCGTCCTGGTAGACGCCGCCGAACCAGGTGGCGTAGGTGACCTCGCTGACGTCCGGGATCTGGCGCAGCCGCTCCTGGTAGGACAGCGGCAGCGGCAGGATGAGCGAGATCCGGTTGATGACCACCAGGCGGTCGGCGCCGGCCACCTCGACGCCGGCCGAGAACGACGGAGTCGATCGTCACCAGCAGGCCGAAGAGGAAGAGCGCGACCGCGAACGAGCCGATCGTCAGGATGGTCCGCATCTTCTTGCGCCTGAGGTTGCGCAGGATCAGGGGCAGGAACTTCACGCCGCGGCTCCGTCGCCGGGTCGTGCACGAGCACGCCCTTGTCGAGGTGGAGCACGACGTGCGCCCGCTCGGCGGCGCGCGGGTCGTGCGTGACCATCGAGGACCGTCTTGCCGTGCTCCCTGGACAGCGCGCTCGAGCAGGTCCAGGATCTCGTCGGCGCTCCTGCGGTCGAGGTCGCCGGTCGGCTCGTCGCAGAGCAGGAAGGTCGGGTCGGCCACGATCGCGCGCGCGATGGCGACGCGCTGCTCCTGGCCGCCGGAGAGCTGGCGCGGGTAGTGGTTCATGCGGTCGGCGAGCCCGACCAGGGCGAGCGCCGTCTCGACGTGCTGCCGGCGCTCGGCCTGCGCCGAGCTTGGTCAGCAGCAGCGGCAGCTCGACGTTCTGGAAGGCGGTGAGCACCGGGATCAGGTTGTACATCTGGAAGATGAAGCCGACGTGGCGGGCCCGCCAGGCGGCAGCCGCCGCGCCGACATGCTGGTGATCTCGTCGCCGGCCACGGTCACCGATGCCCGAGGTCGGCACGTCGAGGCCGCCGAGCAGGTTGAGCAGCGTCGTCTTGCCCGAGCCGCACGGGCCCATGAAGGCCACGAAGTCGCCCGCGTCGCACGTCGAGGTTGAGGCCCTGCAGGACGTGGATCTCCTCGCTGCCGCGCCGGTACTTCTTGTCGAGGTCGCGCACCCGGATCAGGCTGCCCGCGTTGTCCGTGCCGTCGACTCTGACCATGCTGCCTCCCGCTCCTCCCACCGGCCCTGAGCTGCCGGCCTCAGCCGGCGACCCGGACGCGCTGCCCGTCCGTCGAGCTGGCGTCGCCGCCGACGACCACCTGCTCGCCGGCCGCGACGCCGGCCAGGATCTCGACGTCGGCGCCGCGCGGCCGGCCGACCGTCACCGCCCGCCGCTCGAGGCGGTCGCCCTGGAGGACGAAGACGACCGACCGCTCGCCGTCGCGGCGAACCGCCGACGACGGCACCAGGCTCGCGCCGGCGGCGCGGCGTCGGCCGCGGCGGCCGTCTCCCAGGAACGCCACCTTGACGCCCATGTCGGGCAGGATGCGCGGGTCGAGCGCGTCGAAGGTGATGCGCACCTTGACCGTCGCCTTCTGGCGGTCGGCGGTCGGGATCACGGTGCGCACCGTGGCCGGGATGTGCCAGTCCGGGTAGGCGTCGAGCATCGCCTCGACCGGCTGGCCGGGCGACACCCGCGCGATGTACGACTCGTTGACGTCGACCTCGATCTCGAGCGAGGCCATGTCGACGATGGTCGAGATGCCGGTGCGGGTGAAGCCGCCGCCGGCCGAGATCGGCGACACCATCTCGCCGGGCTGGGCGTCCTTCGAGACCGCGATGCCGGCGAAGGGCGCGCGCACGGTGCAGTTGTCGAGGTCCTGCTGCGCGACCGCGAGCTCGGCCTCGGCCGCGGCGAGCGAGCGCCGCGCCACCTCGAGGCGCGCCCGCAGCCCGTCGACGGCGGCGGTCGCCGAGTCCAGGTCCTGCTCGCTCGCCACGCCCTGCTCGCGCGAGGTCGACGGTGCGGCGCAGGGTGCGCTCGGCGTCGGCGAGGTTGACCTCGATCTCGTCGAGCGACGCGCGGGCGACGTCGCGCGCGGCGCGGATCGCGTCGTGGCGGCGGCGGGCGTCGGAGTCGTCGAGCCGGGCGAGGACCTGGCCCTCCGCGACGTGCATGCCCTCCTCGACGAGCACCTCGGTCACCTGGCCGGTGATCTTGGCGGACACCGTCGCGCGGCGCCGCGGCGTCACGTAGCCCGAGGCGTTGAGGACAGTCGCGGCTTCACCCGCCGCGGCCGCCGGGCGGGCGGCCGAGACCTCGATCGTGACCGTGCGGCAGCCGCGCGCGATCAGCAGCGCAACCACGACGACCGCTACCATCGCGGCACCGACCACGATTGGCCACCGGCGGGTGCCGCGCGAAGCGCGCTCCTCACGATCGATCCTGAGGTCGGCGAGCACCGGCTTCATTGGCGGGCTGTCAGTCACCGCGAGATTCTCCTTTACCGGCTCGCAACGTGGCGGTCCCGGGAGGGATTCCGGGGCTGGAGTCTAGCATTCCGTGACAGTACTGTGACACTTCTTGGAGCAGGGCTTTCGGAAGTGGAAGCGGGCGCGGGCGCGGAGGCGGGGTCAGTAGAAGTCGTGGCTCCTGATCGGCGCGAGGGCATGGATCCCCTCGAAGCGGCGCGCCTTCACCGACAGGGTGCCGTCCCGCTTCTGCAGGGTGCCGTCGACGATCAGCAGCGGCGAGGTGACGATGAGCTGGCGGTTGGCGCGGTAGAGGTCGGGCGGGACGATCGCCTGGACAGTGCCGGTCTCGTCCTCCAGGGTGACGAAGACGAAGCCCCTGGCGGTGCCCGGCCGCTGGCGCACGATGACCGCGCCGGCGGTGCGCACCGGCTCGCCGTCGCGGCCGGCGTCGAGCTGAGGCCAGCGGCAGTCACCCCGCTGCCCGTCGAGGTCTGGCCCGCAGGTAGGCCAGCAGGTGCGGCCCGGTGGTCAGGTGGAGGCCCGAGTAGTCGGCGATGGTCTCCTCGAACGGGGTCATCTCGGGCAGCGGCGAGTGCTCCTCGGGCGGCAGCCGGGCGAGCAGCGGCCCGTGCCGGCCCGCCACCTCGGCGACCTGCCACAGCGCCTGGCGGCGGGTCAGGCCGAGCGAGGCGAGCGCGCCGACCTCGGCGAGCAGGGCGAGCTGGTCGGCGCCGAGGCCGCAGCGCGGCGCGAGGTCGGCGGTGTCGGTGAACGGCGCGCGCGGCCGCGCTCGGCCTCGATCGCCTCGCCGGCCGCCTGGCGCAGGCCGTGGACGTAGCGCAGGCCGAGCCGGACGCCGCCTGCTTCCCAGCGGCAGCGCCAGCCGGAGCGGTTGACGTCGACCGGGCGGACCGTCGACGCCGTGGCGCTGGGCGTCCTTGACGAGGGTCGCCGGGTGGTAGAAGCCCATCGGCCAGGCGTTGAGGAGCGCGGCGTAGGAAGGCCGCCGGGTGGTGGCGCTTGAGGTAGGCGGAGGCGTAGGCGATGAGGGCGAAGCTGGCGGCGTGCGACTCGGGGAAGCCGTAGAGCGCGAACGAGGTGATCGCGCTGGACGATCTCGTCCTGCGGCCGGCGCCGGTGATGCCGCGCGCGGCCATCCCCTCGCGCAGCTGCGCCTCGATCGTCGCCATCCGCTCGACCGAGCGCTTGAAGCCCATGGCGCGGCGCAGCTCCTCGGCCTCGCCGCCGGTGAACCCCGCCGCGACCATCGCGATCCGCAGCAGCTGCTCCTGGAAGAGCGGCACGCCGAGGGTGCGCTTGAGGATCGGCTCGAGGCTCGGGTGCGGGTAGCTCGACCGGCTCGCGGCCCTGCGCGGCGCTCGAGGTAGGGGTGGACCATGCTTGCCGACGATCGGCCCGGGCCGGATGATCGCCACCTGCACGACCAGGTCGTAGAAGCGCTGCGGCCGCGTTGCGCGGCAGCGTCGCCATCTGCGCCCGGCTCTCGATCTGGAAGACGCCGACGGTGTCGGCGCGCGCGGATCATGTCGTAGACGCCGGGTCGTCCGGCGGCAGGTGGGCGAGGTCGACGTCGACCCCCTCGTGCGTCGCGGATCATCGGGATCGCCTCCTCGAGCGCCGCGAGCATGCCGAGGCCGAGCAGGTCGACCTTGATGATGCCGAGGTCGGCGCAGTCGTCCTTGTCCCACTGGATGACGACGCGGCCCGGCATGGCCGCGGGCTCGAGCGGCACGACGTCGTCGAGGCGGCCCGGCGGCGAGCACCATGCCGCCGGAGTGCTGGCCGAGGTGGCGCGGCAGGTGCTGGATCTGCGCACCACAGCTCGACGCAGAAGTGCGCGCGCGCGGCGCTCCTCGGGGTCGAGCCCGACCGTGGCGAGCTCCTCGTCGAGGTGCTGCGGGCGCCCTCGCGGATCTCGCCCGAAGCGTCCAGCGGCCGAGCTGCTTGCGACAGCCGGTCGAGCTGCTCCGGCGAGAAGCCGAGCACCTTGCCGACCTCGCGCACCGCGCGAGCGGTCGCGGTAGGTGATGACGTTGGCGGTCATCGCCGCGCCGTGCGCGCCGTAGCGTCGCGGTAGACGTGCTGGATGACCTTCTCGCGCTGGTCGCCCGACGGCAGGTCGAGGTCGATGTCCGGCCACTCGCCGCGCTCCTCGGAGAGGAAGCGCTCGAACAGCAGCTCCATCTTCGACCGGGTCGACCGCGGTGATCGAGAGCGCGTAGCAGACCGCGCTGTTGGCCGCCGAGCCGCGCCCCTGGGCGAGGATGCCTCTCGCGCGGCAGAAGCGGACGATGTCGTGGACGATCGAGGAAGTAGCCGGCGAGGTCCGAGCTTCTCGATGAGCGCGAGCTCGCGCTCGAGCTGGGCCTGGGCGCGGGCGGTCAGCGGCCGGAAGCGGGCGCGGGCGCCGTTCCAGGTGACCTGGCGCAGGTACGAGGCGGGCGTCTCGCCGGGCGGCAGCGGGAAGTCGGGGAAGCGGTAGCCGAGGTCCGAGAGGGTGAAGGCGAGCCGGTCGGCGAGCTCGGCCGCGCGCGGCCACCGCGCGCGGGCAGGTCGGCGAAGAGCAGCGCCATCTCGCGCGGCGACCTCAGGTGGCGCTCGCGCTGCGCCTCGAGCAGCCGGCCGGCCGCGTCGAGGGTGGTGCCCTCGCGGATGCAGGCGAGGACGTCGGCGAGCTCCTTGTCGCGGCGGCGGGCGTAGCGGACGCCGCCGGCGGCGACGAGCGGCAGCCGCAGCCGCCCGGCGAGGCGACTCGAGCGCGCGGTTGCGGTGCTCCTCATCCCGCAGGTGGTGGCGCTGCAGCTCGACGTGGAGCCGGCCGGGGAAGATCGAGCGCGAGCCGCTCGAGCTCGCGCCGGGCCGCGTCGAGGCCACGATGGACGAGGCGCTGGGCGAGCACGCCCTCGTCGCCGCCGGTCAGGCAGTGCAGGCCGTCGGCGTGGGCCTCGACCTGCCGCCAGGAGGCGCGCGCTGCGCCCTTGGGCCGGCCGCGGGCGGCCGCGGTCAGGAGCCGGCAGAGGTTGCGGTAGCCGCGGCGGTCCTCGGCGAGCAGGGTCAGGCGCGGGAGCGGGGTGCCGGGCGGCGGCGGGTCGGGCACCAGGCCGAGGGGGCCCGGCCGGGCCTGAAGATCGAAGATCGAAGATTGAAGGCCGGTCGCTGCCGTCCCCGTCTGCGGCCTGCATGAGCTCGCGGGCAGCCGTCGACGATCTGTGACTTCAATCTGGAATCTGAGATCTTCGTCGAGCACGACCTCGGCGCCGACTAGGGGCCGGATGCCGACGTCCCGGGCCGCCTTCCAGAAGCGAGGGGCGCCGGAGACGGAGTTGCGGTCGACGAGCGCGACGGCTGGCAGGCCGAGCTCGGCGGCGCGGGCCACCAGATCCTCGGGCAGCGACGCCCCCTCGAGGAACGAGAACGCCGACGCGCAGTGCAGCTCCGCGTAGTGCCGGCTCACGGCTCGAGCATAGGCATAAACAAAGCATAAATCAAGCCTTTCCGATGCCGCTCTCGCAGGGAGCGGAGCGGCATCGGAATCAGTCGTACATGCCGTCCGCGAACCACTCCCCGGTGACCCGGGTGCGGAAGATGCGGTAGAGCCCGCCGCCGGACAGCTCGACGTCCCAGTAGTCGCGCTCGACCGGTTCGGCGGTCCACCAGCCCTCCTCCAGCGACCACGGCCCGGCCGCCACCCGCACCAGGCCCTGGATCCTCGGGACCGCCCCGTCGACCGACGCCACCGACACAAGACGTTGATTGAAGACTGAAGATCGAAGATCGAAGATGGGCGCCTCGTCATCTTGGTCGTCCGAGCGGCGAGCCTCACCCAGGGACGGATTGGATCGGCCACCCATCCGATCATCCGGGCGGGGGGACGGGGATCTTGGATATTGGATCTTCGATCTTGCATCAACTTCTTCAACGATGACCTCGAGCGGCACCGGCGGCCGGAGGACGCGCACCACCAGCAGCCCGCGACCCCGGCGGGGCAGCTGGCGCAGCTTCGGCGGCGGCGGCGGGTCGAAGGGGACGCTGTCGAAGCGCTCCGGCCGGTGGCCGTCTACGGTGCGCGGCGAACCGACGCGGTCGGGCCCGAGGCGGGCCGTGAGCCGGGCCAGGGTCGCGGCCAGCCGGTCGGGGTGGATCTCGGGCGCGCCGAACAGGGTGAGCTGGCCGCGTCGCGGCCGGTCGGGCTGGAGCAGGCAGGTGAACGCGACCACCGGCCCGCGCGGCGGCCGCGCCTCGAGCTCGAGGCGGACCAGCGCCAGCAGCGCGCCCATGTCGCGGGTCGGCGCGGGCAGCCGGATGGTGCGGTGCTCGGCGCCCTCCGGCTCGAGCGTGAGCTCGAGGCCGAGCTCGGTGCAGGCGAGCTCCTGGCGCTCGAGGCGGCGGCGGGCTCGCTCCAGGCTCTGGCCGACGGCGGCCAGCAGCGGCTCGATGGTGACCACCGCCCACTCCAGCTCCGTGCCCTCAGCCAGGGTCGGTGGCGGATGGTGGGGCACCAGCGGCCGGGGATCGACGCCGCACGCCGCCTGGTGCGCGTGGGCGCCGGCCTCGCCGAGCCGGCTCGCCACCCGGTCGGCCGGCAGCCGGGCGAGGTCGCCGATCGAGGCCAGGCCCCAGCGGGCGAGCGTCGCCTGGAGCCGCCGGTCGAGCTCGAGGTGGCGCAGCGGCAGCGGCGCCAGGAAGCGGTGCTCCTCGCCGGGCGGCACCACCGTCGGCGAGGACGGCTGGCGGGCCGCGACCCGAGCGGCGAGCTTGGTGCCGGCGATGCCGACCCGCAGCGGCAGGTCGAGCGACTCGGCGGCGACCACCGCAGCTTGCCCGAGGTCACGCTCGCCGGTCGCCCCGGGATAGAGGCGCTCCATGCCGCTGACGTCGGCGAAGACGAGCTCGTCCGCCGCGTCCTCGACCTGGGGCGACAGCGTCCAGGCGACCTCCAGCAGCGCCTCGTGGGCCGAGCGCTCGCACCCGGGATCGCGGCCGCGGGCGATCAGGGTGGGCAGGACGCCGCGAGCCTGGGCGAGGGTCATGCCGGCCCGCACCCCGAGCTGCCGCGCCGGCCTGGAGGCGGCGGTGATCCGGGCGGCGGCGCCGTTGCCCTCGCACACGGCCACCGTCTCGCCGGCCAGCTCGGGCTCGGCCCGCAGCCGCGCCGCGAGCGGGAACAGGGGAACCAGCAGGCAAGCGATGCGCACAAGGATCCAGTCAGGCAGACGCCGATTTCGTCCCCGTTCCCGTTCCCCCGCTTCCGCGCCCGCTTCCGCTTCCGCGCCCGGGATGACCTGGCGTTCCGGTGCCGTCATCGGGAGGGGAAAGAGCTCGGGCTTGCCACGTTGGGATCACGTGATTCGCCCTCCTTTGGTGTGGATGCTGGCGAGCCGGGTCAGCATGGCCGCGATGCGATTGAGCAGCTCTTTGCCGCTCGCGATGTCGCGGTCTGCAGCCAGGTTCAGGTGGTGGCAGACATCAAGAATGGCGGCGCATTCGGCCGCTGATCGCCGGGCGATCCGGTAGAACCGGGCCTTGTCCCTGCGGCTGAACTCGCCTGCCCCCTCGGCGATATTGAGGGGGATGGAGGTTGCGGCGCGACGAAGCTGATCCGCCAGGTAGCTGCGTCCGCGAGACACTGTCGAAGCAATGTCATCAGCGAGCACAACGAAGTGGAGTGCCGTTTGGTACACGTCCAGTCTTTCGTGGCTGAAGAGGGGCGTCGGACCGCCATTTTCGGAAGCGGGCGCGGGCGCGGGCGCGGAAGCGGAAGAGGTCATGAGACACCTCCCTCACAATGAAAACGCCAGCACCAGGAAGCAGAAGGCCAGAGCGATCAGGCCGACTGCCGACGCTCCCATCTGGATGAGCTCACCGGGCCTGGGCATGTCGGACCTCCATCTCCTCGGGCTGGCTGTCGGCGATCGGTGCGAAGGCCGCCTCGGCCAGGGTGAAAGCGACCGTGTCGGACTCATGGGGCCGCCGGCCGCGCCACCTCACGACCTCGAGGCGGGCTGCCAGCCCCCGCAGCAGGCGAGGGGACCCGAGGGCTCCCGCCCAGGAGCTGCGGCCACCGCCGATGGTGACCACGGCCGCCGCGGCGCAGCCGCTCAGGTGATAGGGCGACCCCACGAGCACTACCGTCCGGTGGGCGATCGAGCCGCGGGCCAGGCGGAGCCAGGCGGCGAGGGTCGCCCGCCCGCGCACCGGCGGCAGCCCGAGGTCCACTGCCACCAGCGGAAAGCCGGTGCTCACCAGCACCTCGGCGGCCGCCAGGGTCTCCGGCAGGCTGCGGGGCCGCAGCCACAGCAGCCGCTCGAGGTCGAGCCCGACCGCGACCGCGCCCTGCGGATCGAGCTGGCCGCCCTGATCGACGAGGGCCGCGGCCTGGCCGGTGTCGGTGACCGCCGTGAGGGCGGCGAGGAGGGCTGCGAAGCGACCGCAGGATCCCCGTCCCACGAGCTCGACCAGGCAACCCCGGGGGAGGCCGCCGCCGAGCAGCCGGTCGAAGGCCGCCACCGAGGTGGCCATGGGCTCGTCGCGGAGGCGGAGGCAGCGCTCGCGAGCCATGTCCGCGGCCCGGACCACCGAGTGCTGCAGCCCGGCCGGCAGCGCGTCGCGAAGGCGGTGGGCCCGGCCACTGGCGTGATCGATCGATGCGGATGGGGTGGTCATGTGCTGCCTCCGCGAGCTCGAGTGTCCATATCCAGCATAGGTATAAATAAAGCATAAAGCAAGGGGAGCGGATAGCGGATAGCGGGGCAACGGGGAGGAGAAGGTCAAGGGAATGTCGAGCGAACCCGATGCCCGAAGCTCGATGCCCGAAGCCCGACGCCCGTGGTCCTGTCCAGGTCATGAACAGCCCGGGAGCTGCCGTGCTATAATCCCCCTGCGCGCGTAAGTGCTGCGGGCGTAAGGATTACCTCCAAGACCCTGACGGGTACCGTCAGCCGCGGAGGGTGGCCTCGACGGGAGTTCGCCAGTGTCCGTCAGCGGAAACCTCCGCACCATGCCCTTCCCTGACCTGCTGCAGTGGGTCGCATCGAGCCGCAAGACCGGCACCCTCGCCCTCGAGGGCGATCCCCACGCCAAAAAGATCTACTTCCGCGATGGGCTGGTGGTGGCGGCCTCGTCCGAGAGTCCCAAGGAGTTCCTCGGTTACTACCTGGTCGGCTGGGGCTACGTCGGCGAGGACGAGATCCAGCAGCTGCTCGACATGCAGGAGCCCCACAGCACCCTGATGGGCGAGCTGCTGGTGATCGTGGGCAGGCTCAGCCGGGAGGACCTCCAGCACGTCCTCCAGGTCAAGACCGAGGAGACGATCTACGAGCTCTTCCTGTGGGAGCAGGGCGACTTCCGCTTCCTCGAGAACATCCTCCCGGCAAAGCGCTTCCAGCCGCTCAATATCCCGGTCGACCTGCTGATCCTCGAGGGGGTGCGTCGCAAGGACGAGTGGCTGCGCTGCCGCGAGAGCATCCCCGACACCCGCTGGGTCCCCAAGCTGGTCCACGCCGTCGACGTGCAGGAGCTCGGCCCGACCGAGCTCTCGATCCTGCGCGAGATCAACGGTTCGAACAGCATCGAGGAGATTGCCCTCGCCTGCCGGCTCGCCTTCTTCCACGTGCTCCTCTTCGTCTACCAGGGTCTCGCGCACGGCCTGTTCGAGCTGCTGCCCCCGGCCGAGGACGAGATCACCATCCCCGGGTTCTCCGAGGTGTCGTGGCGGACGCTCATCCGGCACGCCGAGCGGGAGGTCGATGCCGGCGAGCTCATGAAAGGCTACCGGCGAATCACCAAACTGCGCGAGAGCTACTCCGACCTCCGGGTCGTGTCCGAGCAGGTCGCCCTGCTCGAGCGCAAGATCGGCAAGGAGCTCGAGGACCGCAAGCTCTTCGACTCCGCCGTGCCGCGGCTGGTGGTGCCGCCTTCCGAGCTCACCCGCCAGAGCTTCAGTCCACAGGAGGGCTTCCTCCTGTCGAGGATCAACGGTGTCTACACCCTCGGCGAGATCCTCAAGGTGCTGCCAGGCTCGGATCTCGAGAACCGGCTGATGCTCCACGAGCTCATCCACCGCTCGATCGTTCAGCTCAAGGACCAGGGCACGGACACCGACGCCGCCCTGGGCCGCTCGACGCTGACCGCCGCCCCGCCTGCCAAGGGACTCCCGGGCCTCGTGTCGGAATAGTTTTCTGCAAGTGAGACTTCTTCTCGAGTGAGTGGGCCGGCTGCGCTCCGAGCCGTCGCCGAGCTGGCCCCGACCACCGAGGAGGAGTCGAAACGATGTCCCGATATGAGCTTCCCGCCCTTCCCTACGCCTTTGACGCCCTGGAGCCGCACATCGACGCCAGGACCATGGAGATCCACCACGGCAAGCACCACGCGGCCTACGTGAACAACCTCAACGCCGCCCTCGACAAGCACCCGCAACTCTTCGAGCTGTCCATCGAGGAGCTGCTTCACGACCTGTCGCGGATCCCCGAGGACATCCGCACCGCAGTGCGCAACAACGGCGGCGGCCACGCCAATCACGCGTTCTTCTGGCCCTTGCTGAGCGCCAGCGGGGGCGGCTCGCCGGTGGGTGAGCTCGCTGCGGCCATCACCGCGGAGCTCGGCTCGTTCGACGCGTTCAAGGAGAAGTTCACGGCCGCGGCGACGACCCGCTTCGGCTCGGGGTGGGCCTGGCTGTCGCTGGATGCCAAGGGCAAGCTGGTGGTCTCGCTCGACGGCGAACCAGGACACGCCACTCTCGGAGGGCTTCTCGCCGGTTCTCGGCCTCGACGTCTGGGAGCACGCCTACTACCTCAACTACCAGAACCGGCGCCCGGACTACATCGCGGCCTTCTGGAAGGTCGTCGACTGGAAGCGGGCCAACGCCAACTTCATGGCGGCGCGCGGCTGATCGGCACACGGTCTGGCAGGACCACGGACGCCCGCGGGGCAACCCGCGGGCGCTTTCTTTTCAAGGACCGGCGGAGGAACGCCACGGAGCGTCGTCCGCGGAAGCGTGGGGCGATCCCCCGCTTCCGAGCCCGCTTCCGCTTCCGAGCCCGAGCAGTGGCGCCTCGACATCTGAACACCAGACCCTGTCAGCAGAGCTCTACCACCTACTTTCGTTCGGATCCGGACAGAAGCCGGAGTCGGTGAACCCGCGGGCGTGCTCACGCCGTTCGAGGGGATCCGAGAGCGGGTCGGCCGGCAGCACCCCGAGGGCGACGAGCTGGGGCCGGTACTCGTAGCGGATCCGCAGCTGCGACGAGGGCTCGGGCTCGAGCTCGACCTCGATGCGGCGCACCTGGTGGTCGACGCGCCGGCCGATGCCGGTGGCGGCGTGGTCCTGGGACAGGGCGCCGGCGGCCGAGCTCTTGTCGTGCTCTGCCATCGGCGCGGCACCCTGCTGCTCTCGTTTCGCCCCGTCGGCAGCCTCGCCTGACCCCTTGGACCCGCCGGCAAACTCCCGCGCGAGCGGTCGCTCGCGGAAAACGACGGCCTCGATGACGCCGAGGTTGTCGGTGCGGCCGAGCCACGCGCCGTAGGAGTCGGGCTCGGTCGTGAACACGAAGCGGCGGGCCGCTTCCTGCGAGGTCTGCCACCCGTCGATGGTGATGGTCTCCCAGGGGTCGAGCACCCACTTTGCGGCCGTCGCCGCCGAGGTGGTTTTCGCGTCGATCGAGTTGAGCCCGTCGACGGCCAGCGCGACCGCGACCCGGATGTCGCTGCGGTTCGAGAGCCGCAGCGAGTACTCGGCCCCCTGCCGCGCCTCCACGTAGGTCGTGCCACGGGCGTGGTACTCGCGCGACGACTCGCCGTTGACCAGGACCTCGATCGCCAGGTCGCCGCTGACGAGGGCCGAGGCGCTCAGCGGCAGGCCGATCGCGGCGATGGCCGCAATCAGGCGCAGGGATCGAGTTCGCAAGGGGTGGGTGGTGGTGGAACGCATGGTGGTCATCCTCCGTTTCTCGCGCCCATTGCTCGATCGGGCGTTGACCAGTGAGAGCCCGAGGCGGCGGGCGAGTTCCAACCGCCGCCGGCCTGATCGAAATGCCGGCCTGCCGGCTCGGGTTGTTCGTCGGTGCATGCTGAAGAAGATCCTTGACGCGCTCGGGGTCGCCGTACCGAGTGGTGAGGCCAGGGCCACCGCGACGCCCGCGGTGCAGGCGATCGCCGACCGTCTCTCGGGTCTCGAACCCGAGCGGGCGCGGCTGGTGGCGGCCCTCGCCATGGTGCTCGCCCGGGCGGCCCGCGCCGACATGGAGGCGAGTGAGCGCGAGCGCGCTCTGATCGCCACCATCCTCCAGCAGCACGCCGGCCTGAGCGCCGACCAGGCCGACCTCGTGACCGAGCTCGTGACCCATCGCAAGCAGCTGTTCGGAGCGAGCGAGGCGTACCTCGCGACGCGCGAGTTCAAGCGTCTGGCGACCGCTGTGGAGCTCGAGTGCATCCTGCGCTGCCTGTTCGCCGTGTGCGCCGCCGACGACTCGATCGCCCTGGTCGAGGAGGAGGAGGTGCGGCAGGTGGCGAGCGAGCTCGGCTTCACGCACGAGCAGTTCGTCGCCGCGCGCAGCGCCTTCCGCGACCAGCGTGAGGTCCTGCGCGGGCTCGGCCGGGACGACGGTCCAGGCGGCTCGCGCCGCCGCCGCTGACGGCGTCCCCGTTGCCGATGGGCTGTTGGCTGCGGACCGGCCGCCGCGCAGCTCAGTCCCGCGCGGCGCTCACGGCGTGTCCGAATGCGGCGGTGGTCTGGTCGATCACCGCATCGTCGTGAGCGAGCGAGACGAAGAGCACCTCGTAGGCGGAGGGCGCCAGGTAGACGCCGCGCTCGAGCAGCGCGCGCGTGCAGCGCGGGCGTAGCGGGCCGCCGCGCCGGGATCGACGTGCTCGTAGCGGCGCGGCGGCGCGCCCGGCTGGAGGGACAGCCAGAGGATCGAGCCCAGCCGCACCACCGACCAGCCGGTGCCGGCGTCGTCGAGCAGCGGCCTGGAGGCCGGCCTGCAGGCGCGCGCCGAGCCGCTCGAGCTCGCGGTAGGCCGCGCCGCCGTCCGCGAGCAGCCGCCGCAGGGTCGCGATCCCGGCCGCCATCGCCACCGGGTTGCCCGACAGGGTGCCGGCCTGGTAGACCGGCCCGAGCGGGGAGAGCTGCTCCATGAGTCGCGCGCGGCCCGCCGTAGGCGCCCACCGGCAGGCCGCCGCCGATGACCTTGCCGTAGGTCGCGAGGTCGGGCGCGATCCCGTAGTGGCCGGCGGCCCCCTCGGGACCGATCCGGAAGCCGCTGATGACCTCGTCGAAGATGAGCAGCGCGCCGTGCCGCGAGCACTCCTCGCGCAGCAGCCGCGAGGAACTCCGGGCGCTGCAGCGAGCAGCCCGGCGTTGGCGGGGATCGGCTCGATGAGCACGGCCGCGATCTCGGCGCCGCGCTCGCGCATGCACGGCGCGGAACGCGTCCTCGTCGTCGAGCGGCAGCACGATGGTGTGGGCGGCGAAGCTCGCGGGCACGCCCGCCGACGAGGGCGTGCCGAAGGTGGCGAGCCCGGAGCCCGCGCTCACCAGCAGGTGATCGGCGTGGCCGTGGTAGCAGCCGGAGAACTTGATCACGGCGTCGCGGCCGGTGACGCCGCGGGCGAGCCGCACCGCGGACATCACGGCCTCGGTGCCGGAGGACACGAAGCGCACCATCTCGAGGTGCGGCACAGCCCCGACCACGAGCTCGGCGAGCTCGACCTCCTCGGCGCAGGGGGCGCCGTAGGAGGTGCCCTTGGCAGCCGCGCAGCACACCGCGGCCACGACCTCCGGGTCGGCGTGGCCGAGGATCAGCGGGCCCCCACGAGCCGACGTAGTCGAGGTACTCGCGGCCGTCGGCGTCGGTGATCCGGCGCCCGAGGCCGACGCGATGAACAGCGGCTCGCCGCCGACGCTGCGGAAGGCCCGCACCGGGGAGCTGACGCCCGCCGGCATCAGCCGGCAGGCGCGGCGGTAGAGCTCGCGGGAGCGGTCGCCCTGGCTCACAGCCAGCCTTCGGCGAGGGCCTGCCGGGCGTGGTAGGTGATGATGATGTCGGCCCCGGCGCGGCGGAAGGCGTGCCAGTTCTCGAGCACCACCGCGCGCTCGTCGATCCAGCCGCGCGCCGCCGCCGCCTTGACCATCGAGTACTCGCCGGACACGTTGTACACGGCGAGCGGCTGCAGGAAGGCCTCGCGCAGGTCGGCGACGACGTCGAGGTAGGCGAGGGCGGGCTTGACCATCAGGATGTCGGCGCCCTCCTCGACGTCGAGCTCCGCCTCGAGGAGCGCCTCGCGGCGGTTGCGGGCGTCCATCTGGTGGGAGCGCCGGTCGCCGGAAGCGGGCGCGGAGTGGGCGGCCTCGCGGAACGGGCCGTAGTACGACCGAGGCGTACTTGGCGAGTACGACATGATCGCCACCGTCTCCAGCCAGCGCCGTCGAGGGCCTCGCGGATCGCGCCGACCCGGCCGTCCATCATGTCCGAGGGGGCGACCACGTCGGCGCCGGCGCGGGCGTGGGCCAGTGCCATCTTGGCGAGCAGCGGCAGCGAGGCGTCGTTGTCGATGCGGCCGTCGCGCAGTGACGCCGCAGTGGCCGTGGTCGGTGTAGGCGCACAGGCAGACGTCGGTCATCACGACCAGCTCGTCGCCGATGCTCCCGCTTGAGCGCGCGCACGGCCTCGACCACCACCGCGTCGTCGGCCCAGGCGGCGCGGCCGTCGGGCGCCTTGGCCGACTCCGCGGGGACTCCGAACAGCAGCAGCGATCGGATGCCGAGCTCGAGGTCCGCGCGGACCGTGTCGAGGAGCCGGTCCACCGACTGGTGCTCGATCCCGGGCATGGCCTGGATCGGCTCGGCGATGCCCGTGCCCGGCACCACGAAGTGCGGCTGGACGAGCATGGCGCGGTCGAGTCGGGACTCGGCCACCAGGTTGCGGAGCGTCTGGTGAGCGCGCAGACGGCGGGGACGAGTGATCAGATCCGGCATAGCTCCTCCGCGAGAGATGCGATGGTCGGCGAAACGGGCGCCCGGCAGTCGCCGATGCCGAGCGCGACGGCGGCGTCGCGGGTGGTCGAGCCGAGGGCCCAGTGCGGCAGCGGCAGCGGCCGTCCGCCAACCGCTTCGAGGTAGAGCCTGGCGGCACGCGGCGAGGTCATGACCACGGCCTCGAGGCCCGGGCCGAGCGGCGGCAGCTCGCGGACCGGGGTCGGCTTCATGGCGTAGACGACCAGCGGGTGGACCGGGTGGCCGGCGGCGGCCAGCGCCTCCGGGAGCTCGAGGCGGCGGTCGGCGCCGCAGGCAATCACCACGGGATCGTGCGGCGCGAGGCGCCCGAGGAGCTCGCGGGCGAGGGCGAGCCCCGAGCCTTGGCCGACCAGCGCCGGCGAAAGGCCAGCCCGGGCCGCGGCCGCTGCGGTCGCAGCGCCGACCGCGGCCACCGGCCAGTCGAGAAGCGCGTCGGCCGAGCGGCTGTGCGCCTGCCGGACCAGGCGCTCGGGAGCGCGGGGCGAGGCGATGACCAGCCACTGCCGGTGGCCGGGATCGGCCAGCAGCCGGCGGACCGCCTGCCACCCCGGGGGGTCGTCGGCATCTTCGAGGCGCAGCACCGGATAGGGCCGCACGCTGAGCCCAGCGGGTCGCAGCAGCTCGGCGAGCTCGGCGCAGTCGGCGGGGTGGCGGGTCACGAGCACGGCGCGGGTCATCGGCCGGCCACCTCCGGCATCGCGAGCCGCAGCGCCTCGAAGCAGGCGCGCGCCGCAGCCTGCGGACCAGCCGCGACCGAGGCGACACGGGCGACCTCGGCGCGGCCGCCGGCGCCGTCGATCGCGCCGAGGGCCGCCTGGAGGCGGATCGTCCCGCGATCCTCGGTCGCCAGGCAGCCGAGCGGGAGGTGGCAGCCGCCGCCGAGCAGCGCGAGCAGACCGCGCTCGGCGGCGACGCAGCGGGCGACCGCCGCGTCGTCAAGCTGGTGCAGGGGGAGCACCGCCAGGTCATCACGACGGGTCTCGATCGCGAGCGCACCCTGACCCGGGGCCGGGAGCATCACCTCGGGCGCGAGGTCGCGGCGCTCCAGCCCGTCGAGTGAGAGGCCGAGCCGATCGATGCCGGCAGCGGCGAGCACGATCGCATCGTAGCGCCCGTCGCGCAGGCGCCCGACCCGGGTCGGGACGTTGCCGCGGAGCGTGCGCACCTGGAGGTCGGGCCGCAGGGCCAGCAGCTGGGCGGCGCGGCGCAGCGACGAGGTGCCGACCACCGCCCGCTGGGGAAGGCCGAGGGGGTCGGCCGGCGTCAGCCGCAGACTGCCGCGAGCTGCGAGCAGCACATCGGTCGCGGCGGCCCGCTCCGGGATGGCGGCGATCTCGAGCCCCGGTGGTTCTTCGGTCGGCAGGTCCTTCAGAGAATGCACAACCAGATCGATGCGGCGCTCCAGCAACGCCTCCTGGAGCTCCTTGGTAAAGAAGCCCTTGCCTTCCATCTGATGCATGGGCAGATCCTGGACGCGATCGCCCTGTGTGCGGATGACGTCGACCCTGCAGGCGAGTCCGAGCTCGTCGCGGAGCCGGCCGGCGATCCGTTCGGCCTGCCAGAGCGCCAGCTCCGAGCCACGGGTGCCGAGGCGAAGCGTGGCGTCCGCCGTCACCGGGGGCCGGCGCCCCCATCGCCGTTTCCACCGTCCTCTTCGAGGCCGAGGATGAAGTTGCCAATGACCGCGCTCGAGTGGTTCCATGCCGCTCGCCGCAGACCGCGCAGCGGCACCTGCACCATGCGCTCGATCATGTTGCTCGCGAGGCGTTCGACCGCGTTTCGGTCAGCCTCGCTGAGATGCGACAGCTCCCGTGCGAGGGAGTGGTTGACGGCTCGTTCCGCCACGTCTTGGAAGGAGCCCCGGAGGCCACGCGCCACCGGCGACAGCTCGCGGTCGATGAGCCGCCGGCGCAGGACCTCGAGCTGGTGCTCGAGGAGCGCCTCACAGCGATCCACCTCGGCCGACCTGAGCTGGCGGTTGCGCTCGGCCTCGGCGCGCATCTCGTCGATGGTGTGAAGGGCGACCCCCTCGAGGCGGCGGGCGCGTGGACCGACGTTCGGTGGCACGGCGAGGTCGATGACCAACAGCGGATCGGCAGCCGGCAGTGAGGCGCGAATGGCCGCCAGGGTGTCGCGATGGAGCACCGGCTCCTCGGCCGACGTCGCCGCGACGACCAAGCCTGCGGGCGGTGGCTGGGCAGCCAGCGCTCCAAGATCAACTGCTGCTGCGGCCGGGTCGCCATGGACCAGCGTTTCGGCGCGGTCGAGGGTGCGGTTGGCGACCACGATCGTCCGTGCCGGGTCACAGGATCTGACCAACCGCAGGGTCTGGCGGGCCATCTCCCCGGCGCCGAGGATGAGCACCGGCGCCGGCGACACTGCGAGGTGGTCGTGGATCATCCGCTCCACCAGCGTGACCAGGGACACCGGCCGCCGGGTGAGCTCGGTCTCGGATCGGATCCGCTTGGCGAGGTGGAAGGCTTCGTGGAAGGTCTGGTCGAGGATGCCCCCGAGCAGGCCGATGTCGTGGGCCCGCTGGTGTGCCTCCTTGGCTTGGCCGGTGATCTGGGCCTCGCCAACCATCATCGAGTCGAGTGCGGAGGTGACGCGAAACAGGTGCCGCACCGCCGAACGGCCGAACTCGACGTACAGCTTCTCGTCCTCGGGGAGCTGGCAGCCGCCGCCGGTGAGGTCGGCGAGGCTGCGCCGGAGGTGGAAGAGCAGCTCGTTGGTGTGGATCCTGCGGTCGCCGCGGAAGTAGAACTCGACCCGGTTGCAGGTGCCGAGGTAGACGAGCTCGGAGAAGCCGGACAGGCGGGCCAGCTCGCGCAGGCTGTCGGTGCGAAAGTCGGCGGGCAAGGTGGCGGCGGCCAGCTCGTCCACGCTGGCTGTCCGGAAGCTGGTGCCGACGACGCCGATGTAGTCCATGCCGCTCCTCGCCGAAGCATGATACGCGACGCCGCCTCAGGAGGCTCGGTGGCGTGTCGGCGGGGCCCCCGACCACCACCGAGCTTGAGCTGCTGCGTTGAGACTGGTCGGTGCTGGCAGGGCGCGAAGCTGCTACAATCCGCCGAGCCGCTCACGGGGCACCGGTCGGCCGCCTCTGGCGCCGCGGCGGGCCGCCGGACCCGGTACCCGTCGTGAGGAGGGGGGAGATCGAAGCGATGAACCCGATCACAGGGATCTACACGACGACCGTCGGCAAGAAGATCTTGATGGCGGTGACCGGCATCATCCTGTCGCTCTATGTCATCGCCCACATGCTGGGCAACCTGCAGATCTACATCGGCGCGGAGCAGATCGACGGCTACGCGAGATTCCTGCACTCCATGCCGGCGCTGCTGTGGGCCGCGCGCTCGGTGCTGCTGTTCTGCGTGCTCGTCCACATCGTGGCCGCGGTGCAGCTGTGGCTGCGCAACCGGGCGAGCCGGCCGGTGAAGTACCGGGTCTTCCGGCCACCGGAGGTCGATCTCGCCGCCCGCACCATGGTCTGGAGCGGCCCGATCCTCCTCCTGTTCATCGTCTACCACATCCTCCACCTGACCACGGGCGACGCCCACCCCAATTACGAGGAGCTTGCTGCCTTCCACAACGTGGTGACCGGCTTCTCGGTGTGGTGGGCAGCCGGGATCTACATCGTGGCCAACCTCGTGCTCGCGTTCCACCTGTACCACGGGGTGTGGAGCCTGTTCCAGTCGCTCGGTTGGGACCACCCGCAGTGGGGCAAGTGGCGCCGCTACCTCGCCGCCGCCATCGCCGTGGTTGTCGGCACCGCGAACATCTCGATTCCGCTGGCGGTGCTCGCCGGCGTCCTGCACCAGTAGGGAGGTGGGGTGATGAAGCTCGACGCACGCATCCCGTCCGGCCCGGTCGCCAACAAGTGGACGCAGCTGCAAAGCGACCTCAAGCTGGTGAACCCGGCGAACAAGCGCAAGTACACGGTGATCGTGGTCGGCACCGGCCTTGCCGGCGGTGCCGCCGCCGCCGCGCTCGGCGAGCTCGGCTACCGGGTGAAGGCCTTCTGCTACCAGGACAGCGCCCGCCGGGCGCACTCGATCGCGGCTCAGGGCGGCATCAACGCGGCCAAGAACTACCAGAACGACGGCGACACCGTCTACCGGTTGTTCCATGACACGGTCAAGGGCGGCGACTTCCGGGCGCGCGAGGCCAACGTCTACCGCCTCGCCGAGCTGTCGATGGCCATCATCGACCAGGCGGTCGCCCAGGGCGTGCCCTTCGCGCGTGAGTACGGCGGCTACCTCGCCAACCGCTCGTTCGGCGGCGCCCAGGTGTCCCGCACCTTCTACGCACGCGGCCAGACCGGACAGCAGCTGCTGCTCGGCGCCTACTCGTCGCTCGCCGCGCAGGTGGCGGCGGGCACCGTGCAGCTCTATCCGCGCGCCGAGATGCTCGACCTGGTGGTGATCGGCGGCCGCGCCCGCGGCATCGTCGTCCGCGACCTGGTGACGGGCGCGATCTCGAGCCATGTCGGGGACGCGGTCCTCCTGTGCACCGGCGGCTACTCCAACGTCTTCTTCCTGTCGACCAACGCCAAGGGCTGCAACGCGACCGCGATCTGGCGCGCCCACAAGCGCGGCGCCGGCTTCGCAAATCCCTGCTACACCCAGATCCACCCCACCTGCATCCCGCAGTCGGGCGACTACCAGTCGAAGCTGACTCTGATGAGCGAGTCGCTGCGCAACGACGGCCGGGTGTGGGTGCCGGTGAAGGCCGGGGACACGAGGGCGGCCAACGAGATCCCCGATGGCGAGCGCGACTACGTGCTCGAGCGCCTCTACCCGAGCTTCGGCAACCTGGCGCCGCGCGACGTCTCGTCGCGCGCCGCGAAGCGGGTGTGCGACGAGGGACGCGGCGTCGGGCCGGGGAAGCGGGGCGTCTACCTGGACTTCGCCGATGCGATTGCCAGGCTCGGGGAAGGGGTGATCCGAGCCCGCTACGGCAACCTGTTCGAGATGTACGAGAAGATCACCGGCGAGAACCCCTACAAGGTGCCGATGCGGATCTACCCCGCGCCGCACTACACCATGGGCGGGCTGTGGGTCGACTACTACCTGATGAGTAACATCCCCGGCCTGTTCGTGCTCGGCGAGGCGAACTTCTCCGACCACGGCGCCAACCGGCTGGGAGCGTCGGCGCTGATGCAGGGACTCGCCGACGGCTACTTCGTCATCCCCTACACCCTCGGCGAGTACCTCGCCAGCACGAAGCTGGAGAAGGCCGGCGCGGACGCACCGGAGTTCCGGGACGCGACGCGGCAGATCGAGGAGTCGACCGCGCGCCTGCTCGGCGTCAAGGGCACCCGCACCGTCGATTCGCTGCATCGAGAGCTCGGCATGATCATGCTCGACAAGTGCGGCATGTCGCGGACGCGCGAGGGCCTGAACGAGGCGATCGCCGCCATCGGAGGGCTGCGCGAAGAGTACTGGAGGACGGTGCGGATCCCGGGCGACGGCCACGTCAACCAGGAGCTGGAGAAGGCGGGCCGCGTCGCGGATTACTTCGAGCTCGCCGAGCTGATGTGCCTCGACGCGCGGGAGCGGGAGGAGTCCTGCGGCGGCCACTTCCGCGAGGAGTACCAGACCAGCGAGGGCGAGGCGCTGCGCAACGACCGCGACTTCTGCCACGTCGCGGTGTGGGAGTGGACCGGGGACCCGAGCCGGCCGACCCGCAACGTCGAGGCGCTCGAGTTCGAGAGCGTGAAGCTGGCGACGAGGAGCTACAAATGAGGCTGACGCTGCACATCTGGCGACAGAACGGCCCCGCGGACAAGGGGCGTTTCGAGACCTACGAGCTGGACTCCGTCAACACCCACATGTCGTTCCTCGAGATGCTCGACGTCCTCAACACCGAGCTGATCGAGCGCGGCGAGGAGCCGGTGGTCTTCGAGCACGACTGCCGCGAGGGGATCTGCGGGTGCTGCGGCTTCGTCATCAACGGGGTGCCGCACGGCGGCCAGCGCGGCAGCACGGTCTGCCAGCTCCACATGCGGCACTTCTCGGACGGCGACGAGCTCTTCCTCGAGCCGTTCCGGGCCAAGGGCTTCCCGGTCATCAAGGACCTGATGGTCGATCGCGGCGCTTTCGACCGGATCATCCAGGCCGGTGGCTTCATTTCGGTGCGTACCGGCAGCGCGCCCGACGCGAATGCGGTGGCGATCGGCACGGACCAGGTCGAGCACGCGATGGACTTCGCCGAGTGCATCGGCTGCGGCGCCTGCGTGGCGAGCTGTCCGAACGGCGCCGCCATGCTCTTCGTGAGCGCCAAGATCGCGCACCTCGGCCTGCTGCCTCAGGGACAGCCGGAGCGCGACAAGCGCGCGCTCGCCATGGTCGAGGCGATGGAGAAGGAGGCGTTCGGCGCCTGCACGAACTTCCGGGCGTGCGAGGCGACCTGTCCGAAGGAGATCTCGATCTCCGGCATCGCGCGCATGAACAAGGACTGGCGGCGGGCGCTGCTGCGCGGCGGCACGGCGGTCAGCGGCAAGCGGAAGTAGCTCGCCCACGGTCGCGAGCCGTCAGGCGGGGACCGGGTCTGCGGGTGGGGGAGTGACGCCGATCCAGCGGCTGACGATCCACGCCGCTGTCTCCTGTCGTGTCACTCTCCGAGGACGGTGCTGACCACGATTCCGACCACCAGAACGATGAGCGCGACGCCGACAACCACCATGAACCACTCGCCCGCGGAGTAGCCACGCTTGCGTCTGCGGCCGGCCGGTTTCTTCTTCATACCGAGATTCTAGCGCGAGCTGCCGCGGCGGTGGGCTTAGCCCGGATACGCACTCAGCGGTGCCTTCTCGCCTCGGGGTGCTCGACGTACTGGCGAGTTTTCCCCCCACCATCACAGACGCGCTCCCGCACCCCGGCGGGTTCGCCTCCGCGCCCCTCGGGTCGAAATCCCCACTGCGCACGGCACCTCGCAGCCCTCGCTACGAAACCCGGTGAGATATCCGGGCTAGCGTGCGGCGGCAGCTGACCGCTCCGGGATCCCGGAGATGGCGTCCGGCCGGGCGAATGCCGCGCTGTGTCAAATTGGCAGTCGCGGTGACGGCGCCCGCCATTCACGGTGCGGTGGGCCCGCTGTCCGAACCAGGGCATGGCGGGACCGCCCCAGGAGCCCTGACTCCCGGGGTGGCCGCTATAGGTAGGCCAATACGGTGTGCTATTGGCGGGAAAGAGTAGTGTGAGGGCAGGAAATGGCCTGCCCCTGCAAGGTGGGGCCGCTTCCGGTCCTTGAAGTCCGGAGGACTTCCTCGTACACTGACGAGCAGGGGACACAGGACGTCGAAAGCATAGCGGCTTGAGGTAATGCAATCTGTATGCCAATCGGGGAATCGAGAACCGCATGCGGGGTGTCCTCGTATGTGACGAGCAGACGGAGCGATGTCCACGCGAGGGACCATGGAGGACGGCGATGACTGACGGTGTGGAACGGGCGCAGGACCGCCGCAACCTGCTCGAGCGGATCGCGGCGCGGATTCCGGGCATCAAGGGTTACCTCGACCGCGAGCTGCGGCGCGAGGTCGACAAGATGCAGCGCGACTGGCTGGCCGAGCAGGTGGATCGCGCGCGCGACAGCCTGAACGGCAAGGTCCGCGACTGGTCGCGCGCCGGCAGCCTCGCCGGCCTTGACCTGGCGGCGACTGCCGAGAAGGCCCTCGACCGCCTTGCGAATCGGATCCGGCATGCCGATTACGGCTACACCGGCTTCTTCGATGCGGTGAAAATTCGGGAGCGGGAGCTCGATGCTCTCTACGAGTTCGATCTCGGGCTCATCGCCATAGTCGACGCCCTCGCGGCGCAGGTCGAGTCGCTGCCGGCCTCGGCTGCGGATCCGGCGCTGCGTGAGCTGCTCGAAGCGATCACCCGGGCCGACCGACGCTTCGATGAACGAGCGAGGATCTTCGAGGACGTGACCGAGAAGGGAGGCCGATGATGGCGCAGACGCTGGAAGTCATCCAACACCACGACCCCACCGGCGAGGAGATGGTGTACCGCTTCCCGCAGTCGGGCAGCGCCGAGATCAAGCTGGGCGCGCAGCTGGTCGTGCAGGAGGCGCAGGAGGCGGTGTTCTTCAGGGATGGGCGCGCCCTCGATGTCTTCGGCCCCGGCCGCCACACCCTGAGCACCCAGAACATCCCGGTGCTGACCAAGGTGCTGGCACTGCCTTTCGGCGGCACCTCGCCCTTCCGGGTCGCCGTGGTCTACGTCAACAAGCGGACCTTCCTCGACCAGAAGTGGGGAACGCGCGAGCCGGTCGCCTTCCGTGACGCCGAGCTCGGCATGGTCCGGCTGCGGGCCTTCGGCGCGTACGCCTATCGGATCGCGGACAGCCAGCTCTTCGTGAACACGGTCGTCGGCTCGCAGGGGCTCTTCGAGACAGATCGCCTCAAGGACTTCTACCGAGACGTGATCGTCGCCCGGCTCAACGACCTGCTTGGGCGAGACGCTGAAGACGATCTTCGACCTTCCGAGGTCGTACGACGAGCTCGCGACCGCGGCCAAGGCGCGGCTCGCCGAGGACTTCGCGAAGTACGGCGTCGACCTGACCGACTTCTACATCAACTCGATCACGCCTCCGGACGAGGTGCAGGCCAAGATCGACGAGCGGGCGGGCATGGGGGCGGTCGGCGACATGAACCGCTACATGCAGTTCAAGGCCGCGCAGGCGATCCAGGACGCGGCCAAGGCGCAGGGGGGCGAGGGCGGCGCCGCCGGCGCCGGCATGGGCCTCGGCCTTGGCGCGGGCTTCGGGGCGATGATGCCGGGCATGATCGCGCAGTCGATGCAGGCCGCGCAGCAGGGAGCAGGCGGTGCCGGCGGAGCGGCAGCGGTCGCCGGCGTGTTCTGCACCAACTGCGGCAAGCCGGTGCCTGGCGGCGCGAGGTTCTGCCCGGGCTGCGGCACGGCGCAGGCAGCGTCCGGGTGCCCGGGCTGCGGCAAGCCGGTACCTGAAGGCGCCAAGTTCTGCCCGAGCTGCGGGACCCAGCAGGGAGGGTAGCGGGTGCAGGTCGGCTGCACCCAGTGCGGCGCCCAGGTGACGGTCCAGGCGACGGACCGGCTGCTGGTCTGCCCTTTCTGCTCGACCGCGCTCGTCGTGGATGGGTCGGCGACCCTGTTCCACGAGCTGATAGTGGCCACGGTCACGCCGCAGGACGCCGCGGCCCACCTGCGGCGCTTCCTCGGCGGGCGGGACACGGTGGCCAACCTCGACCGCGACGCGGTCCTCGGCGAGCCCGTTCTCGAGTACTTCCCATTTTGGGCTTTCACGGTGGTCGGGCCCTCGGGCGAGCGAGTGGCGCTCCAGCCGGCCGCGCCGTCGAGCTTGCAGGGCCTGCAGGGTCTCGGCCTGCCGCCAGGCACCACCCGTCCGATGAGTCGCGAGCTCACCAAGGACGCCACCGTGATCGAACCGGAGGTCCCGGTCGAGACCGCTCGCGAATGGCTCCTCACCCGCTTCGGCAGTGATCTGGCCGTCCGCCGCACCGTCCTCTATCACCTGCCGCTATACCGTACGCCGTACACCTGGCGGGGCACGACCTACCGGGCGGCGGTGGACGGCGTCTCGGGCAAGGTCTTTCCAGCGGACTTTCCGGCCAAGGCCGAAGCGCCGTACCGGATGGTTGCGGCGTTGGCGCTGATCGTGTTCGCCATCGAGGGCATCCTGATCGGCAACCCTGCGCTCAAGCTGCTCGCGTATCTGGCCTCGTCGGTGCCGATCGTCGGCGTCGCGTGGTGGACCATGAAGAGGGTCTGACGTGGCCGAGCCCGAAGCTGCCAAGCCGACGCCGAAGCTGCTCGCCGGGCTGACCTGCGCGTCGTGCGCGGGCACGGTCGACGTCCAGGAGGGGCTGACCAACATCGTCTGCCGCTACTGCGGCACGCCGGTGGCGGTGGTGGGCGAGCGCGGGGTGGTGCGCCTGATGGTGCTCGAGCGCGTGGACCGGAGCGCGGCCGGCCTCGCGGTACGGCGGTGGTTCGCGAAGGGCATCCGCAAGGCGCCCGCGCTGCGGCGCGAGGCCCGGCTCGACGAGACGTTTCTGGCCTTCTTCCCCTTCGTGCGCGCGCGATTCGACGTCGTCGGCTGGGTGCTCGGCGTCAAGGAGCACCGGCGCAAGCGCGGCAACCGTTGGGTGACCGAGCGCGAACCGGTGGAGCTCCAGATCGAGCGCTCGGTCGACCGGACGATGGCGTCGGCGGACATGGCGGAGTTCGGAGTGCACCGGGTCGACCTGAGGGGCGACGAGTTGCTGCCCCTCGACGACGAGCAGTTGCGGGCACGCGGGATGGTGTTCCGCCCGCAACGCACGCCCTCTGAGGTCGGCGAGGCGCTGATGAGGACGGCGCTGCAGCAGATCGAGGCCGGCGGTGCGGTCGACCACGTCAGCTTCTCGTGGTTCGCGGTGATCCGGAAGAGGATCGCGGTCGTGTACTACCCGCTCTGGGTGATCCGCTACAGCTTCCGCGGCCAGACCTACCAGGCACTGGTCGACGCGGAGGAGGGAACGCTGGCCTACGGCAAGGCGCCGGGAAACCACCTGTTCCGCGCCCTGTCGTTGGTCGGGGCCTGCGCCGGCGCCTGTTTCGTGGGTACGACACTGCTGCAGCACCTCGACGTGCTGCTGAGCTCCGACGACAGCCTGGTGGCGCTCGGCGCCGTGGGTCTGGCGCTCGCCGGCTTTGTGGCTTGGGGATACCGCCAGTTCCGTCGCGGCGGGGTCGTCGAGGAGGGAACCGGTCTCGGCGACGAGGCGGCCGAGCCCTCGCTGGTGCGATCGATCCAGGGCTTCGTGAAGGAGTTCTCTCCGTGAGTCTACGTCTCATCGCTCTCGACTGCCCGGCCTGCGGCTCGGCGATGCGCGGCGACTCGAGCGACCTGATCTTCTTCTGCAGCCACTGCGGCTCGGCAGCGCTGCTCGGGAACGACGCTCTGCAGACGGTGCCCTCGAGCGCCTTGCTGCCGGCACGCGGCCACCACGCACAGGTCTGGAGGCCGGCTTGGGTGGTCGAGGCAGCGGTGACGGTGGCTGCCCGCAAGCCTGCGGGCGGCGGTCGCATTGGCGGTTGGCGCGGGGACCGGACCTTCGTCGTACCCGCGTTCGCGTTGCCGCTGCCCGAGCTCGTGCTGCTCGGCCAGCGGCTCTCGGAGGTGGCCCGCTCGGTGGGCGAGGTGCCGCGCGAGCCGATCCGTGGCGGCACCCTGGCGTTCGAGGATGCGCTGACGCTGGTCCGCCACCTGGTGGTCGGCGACGAGGTGCGCAAGCACGACAAGCTGACGTCGGTCGAAATCTCGATCGTCGAGAAGAGCCATCGCCTGGCCGCGATCCCGTTCGAGGAGGCCGGCGAAGGGCGCCTTCGCTGCGCGATCACCGACACCGTGGTGCGGCCCCAGGCAGACTGAAGAGCGCAGATCGAAGATCGAAGACAAGCGACGACGTTTGGTCACCAGGAAGGTGACGGTGGCAGGTGCCACGGTGCGCTGCGCCTGAAGGGCGAGCCTCGCTTCCGGGGTCATCATGCAGCAACGGTGGGCTCGCCCCGACGGTCGGGGATGGGCGGCGGGCGGATCTGGTAAACTGCGACCCAGTTTCAACCGAGGACCCGGAGCTGACTGTGACCGGCGATCGTGACCTGCCCTCCCACCCCTCCGCGCATCTTCCCACTGAAGCCCTGACCGGCGGCGGGCCCGAGGGGGCCGGAGGAGCGCCGCCCGAGAGGATCGGTGCCTACCGACTGATCCGTCAGCTCGGCGAAGGTGGGATGGGGGAGGTCTGGCTCGCCGAGCAGCTCGATCCGGTGCGGCGCGAGGTGGCGCTGAAGCTCATCAAGCCCGGCCTCGGCAGCCGGGAGGTGCTCGCCCGTTTCGAGAGCGAGCGGCAGGCCCTGGAGCGGATGGACCATCCGGCGATCGCCCGCGTGCTCGACGCGGGATCGACCGCGGACGGGCGGCCGTACTTCGTCATGGAGCTCGTCGACGGCGAGCCGATCACGGGCTACTGTGACCGCCGGCGGCTGCCGGTGCGGGCGCGCCTCGAGCTCTTCGGCGAGGTGTGCGCCGGCGTTCAGCACGCACACCTCAAGGGCATCATCCACCGCGACCTGAAGCCCTCCAACGTCCTGGTGCGCGAGGTCGACGGCCGGCCGGCGGCGAAGATCATCGACTTCGGCATCGCGCGCGCCGTCGACACCCAGCTGAACGAGGAGACCCTGCTCACCCAGCTCGGCGAGCTGGTCGGGACGCCCGGCTACATGAGCCCGGAGCAGGCGGCGATGGACACGCTGGACATCGACACCCGCACCGACGTGTACTCCCTCGGGGTGCTGCTCTACGAGCTGCTGGCGGGATCGCTGCCGCACGATCCCGGCGAGCTTCGGCAGGCGGGGCTGATGGAGATGCGGCGGCGGATTCTCGAGGAGGAACCGCCGTTGCCGAGCACCCGTGTCGGAACCGCCGGCGGTCCGACGACGGCCGCCGCCGCCAACCGGCGGACCGAGCCGCCGAGCCTGCGCCGCCAGCTGCGCGGCGACCTCGACTGGATCACCATGCGCGCGCTGGAGAAGGACCGTGCACGGCGCTACGGCTCTCCCTCGGAGCTTGCCGCCGACATCGCCCGCCACCTGCGGAGCGAGCCGGTGTCGGCGGGGCCGCCCAGCGTCGCCTACCGGGCGGGCAAGTTCGTGCGCCGGCACCGGGTCGGGGTCGCCGTGGCGGGCGGCCTGCTCGCGACGTTGGTGGTCTTCGCGGCCACGATGACGGTGCAGGCGGAGCGGATCGCGCGGGAGCGCGACCGCGCCGAGAGCGAGGCAGCAAAGGCGCGCGCGGTCAACGAATTCATGCGGGAGACCCTGGGCGCGGCGAGCCCCTGGCAGCAGGGGCACGACGTGACGGTCGCCGAGGCTCTCGAGAGCGCCGTCACCAAAGTCGCCCCCTCCTTCGCCGGCCAGCCCGAGATCGAGGGCGCGGTGCGGCACACCCTGGGCGACACCTACCAGCTGCTCGGACGCTACGACGAGGCCGAGCCGCAGCTCGAGCAGGCTCTGGCGTTGCAGGTGCGGGAGCTCGGGCCGGAGCACCCCGAGACGCTGGAGACCCGCGCCGACCTCGCCGAGCTGGCATGGCGGCGCAGCGACTTCGAGCTGGCGGAGCGCCGCTCCCGGGAGCTGCTCGAGCTGAATCGCCACCGCGGAGGGGAGGGCGGCGCCGAGGCGGCGCAGACGCAGCAGTTCCTGGCCCAGGTGCTGCTCGACGCCGGCCAGTACGAGGCGGCGGCGCAGGAGGTCGAGGCTGCCCTCGAGCTGAGCGTTCGGATCCACGGCGAGCAGTCGCTTCCCGTGGCGCTGGTTCTCCAGACCCAGGGCGCATTGCTGCAGAACTGGAAGGCGGACTACGCCGGGGCGGAGGAGGTCGCGCGGCGCGAGATTGCCATTCGCCGCGCGGTGCAGGGCGAGGCCGCCCTCGACCTGGCCTACCCGCTCAACAACCTGGCGGTGTGCGTGATGCAGCAGGGCCGCAACGAGGAGGCGATCCCAATCTTCGAGGAGACGATCGCCATCCAGCGCCGCTGGATGGGCGACTCCCATCCCGACATCGCCGAGTCCCTCGAAAATCTCGGCGGGGTCTACTACCGCCTCGGCCAGCACAAGCGCACGCTCGACCTCCTCGACGAGGTGATCGCGATGCGCCGCTCCGCCCTCGGCGAGGACAGCGCGGCGGTGGCGCGCACCCTGGTCAACATGGCCGCGGTCCTCAGACAGGCCGGCGAGAAGGAGAAGGCCGAGGCGATCCTGCGCGACGCGGTGGGGCGGATGGAGCGCGCCTATGGGCCCGAGCATTCCGACGTCGCGTCGACCCATCGCAGCCTCGGCTGGGTGCTCGGCGACCTCGGTCGCCTCGACGAGGCCGAGGCGGAGCTGCGGACGGCGCTCGCCATCGCTGAGCGGGCGTTTCCCGCGGACAGCCCCAGCCTCGGCGGCTACCAGCAAGCACTCGGCAACGTGCTGGTGCGGCAGGGCGGATACGCAGAGGCCGAGCCGCTGCTGCTCGCCGCCCACCAGTCGCATTCGGCGGCGTACGGCCCCGACAACCCTCGCACCGCCGGCACGGCAAGCTCCCTGGTCTCGCTGTACGAGGCCTGGGGGCGCCCGGCCGAGGCCGCGCGGTACCGAGGCCTCAGCGGGAACGACGCAGCATGACCAGGGTGCGGTCGTCGGCAAAGGGCACGCCGCGTACGAAGGTCGTCAGCTCGCGCTCGAGGGCCTCGGCGATCGCAGCCAGGGGTTCGGCGGCGAGGCGGCGGCAGAGCTCCTCGAGGCGGGCGACGTCGTACTCCTGCTCGTCGGGGTCGATCGCCTCGACGATGCCGTCGGTGTAGAGCACGAGCAGGTCGCCCGGCTGCATCTCGGCCTCCTTGCTCGAGTACTCGGCGGCGGGCATGAGCCCGAGCGGCATTCCGGTCGCTGCGAGCTGATCGGTGGTGCCATCGGCATGCAGCAGGAGCGCCGGATTGTGGCCGGCATTGGCGAAACGGATCGTCGCGGCCGCGGGATCGAGCACCACCAGCAGCGCGGTGGCAAAGCGTTCGAGCGGGGTTCGCCGGTAGAGCCGTCGCGACACCCGCGCAAACACCTCCTCCGGCGACAGTCCGTCCTCGATCGGAGCGCTGGAGAGCGCCTCGATGTAGGCGGTCAGCAGCGACGCGGCGATGCCCTTGCCCGAGACGTCGGCGATGAACAGGACGCACTCGCGGCCGTCGAGGCGCTCCATGACCTCGAAGTAATCGCCGGACACGCCCCTCGACGGCACGTTGCCGCCGTAGAGCTCCCAGCCCGGGACCTCCGGGAGCTGGTCAGGGATCAGCGACAGCTGGATCTGCCGGGCGAGTGCGACCTCCTCCTGGAGCCGGCGGCGCTCGACCGCCTCCTCGGTGAGAGCGACGTTGCGGATGCGCAGCGCCGCCACCGAGGCCAGCGAGGTCAGCAGCTCGAGGTCGTCCTCGGAGAATACCCGGTGCCGGGCAGAAGAGCTGAGCACGATCATGCCGAGCGTCCCCGCAGCGTGGATCAGCGGAGCGGCAGCCAGGCTGTGGACTCCCGAGTCGAGCAGGCTCGCCGCCCCGGCGAAGCGGGCGTCGGCTGCGATGTCGTGGACCAGGGCGGCCATGCCCTTGTCGACCACCTCGCGGCAGAGGCTGGTGGAGAGGGTGAACTGATCATCGGTCAGGCCAACCGGGCGCTCGGCGGCGCGGAACAGCGCACCGCTGGCCGCCGTCAGGTAGATCGCGCCCTTCTCGGGGCGGAGGTGGTCGAACACGCGGTCGAGGATGAGGTCGAGCAGCTCGTCGAGGGAGATCGACTCGGCGAGCGCCTGGTGGACCTGGTTGAGGATACGGAGGCGCTCGGCCTGGCGCCGGACCGAAGACCCGGTTGGATCCTCGACCGCACTCGGGAGCGCGGTCGACATCGACAGCAGCTCGCTCGCGGGTCGCAGGAGCGAGGGCTCGGCGAGGTGGTCCAATGGGCGGGCCGCCGGCCGTGGCGCGCCTTCCTCGAAGATCCGGATGACGGATGCCGACATCGTGATGATGTCGCCGGCCTTGACGGTGGTTGGGGCGTCGGCGCGGACGCCATTGACGAAGGTGCCGTTGCGCGAGCCCAGGTCCTCGATCAACCAGACCTCGCCCGCGCGGCGTAGCCGCGCATGATGACGCGACAGGAAGCGGTCGTTGATCGCGACGTCCGAGCTCATCGAGCGGCCGATCACCATCTCGTCGCGGTCGACAGGAAGCTCGAACGGCGTCCCCTGTGAGGGAGAGATCTGCAGCCTGAGCATGGTAGGCACGATTATTCCACAGCGCCGCTGCCGCGAGCTGGAGACATCGGAGTTGGAACGGAAGGGCCGGTGTGCCGCGCCCAGCCGGGAGGGACTGCGCCGCCGGTCGCGTCGCGGGGGATGGTGGATGGGGTGGATAGGAAAAGGGGCCGGCCTCGCGGCCGGCCCCGGAATGTTCGAACGGACGGATCTAGCCCCAGTAGCTGAGGAGCAGCGGCGCCAGGATCAGGGCGACGACCGACATGAGCTTGATCAGGATGTTCATGGTCGGACCGGAGGTGTCCTTGAACGGATCGCCCACGGTGTCGCCGACGACCGCAGCCTTGTGGCGTCCGAGCCCTTGCCGCCGAGGTTCCCCGCCTCGATGTACTTCTTGGCGTTGTCCCAGGCGCCGCCGGCGTTCGCCATGAAGAGGGCCAGCAGCACGCCGACGACGTGGCGCCGGCGAGGAAGCCGCCGAGCGCCTCCGGGCCCGAGCGTGAAGCCGATGATGAGCGGCGAGATGACCGCCGAACAGCCCGGGCACGATCATCTGCGCAGGGCGCGACCGTGGTGACGATGTCGACGCAGGTCGCCGTATCCGGCTCCGCCGTGCCTTCCATGAGGCCCTTGATCTCGCGGAACTGCCGGCGTATCTCCTCGACCATCTTGTTGGCCGCCTTGCCGACCGCCTTCATCGTCAGCGAGGCGATCAGGAACGGAACGACGGCGCCGAGGAAGAGCCCGATGACGACGTGTCGCGTAGGTGATGTCGATGACGCTCAGGCCGACCGCCTGGTGTAGGCGCTGAACAGGGCGAGCGCCGTCAGCGCCGCCGAGCCGATCGCGAAGCCCTTGCCGATCGCCGCGGTCGTGTTGCCGAGGGAATCGAGCCGAGTCCGTGATCTTGCGAATCTCGGGACCCGAGGTGGGACATCTCGGCGATGCCGCCGGCGTTGTCGGCGATCGGGCCGTACGAATCGGTCGACATGATGATCCCGATGGTCGCGAGCATCCCGACCGCGGAGATCGCGATCTCCGTAGAGCCCGCTCGTCATGAACGCGATGTAGATCGCGGCGCACAGGGTCAAGATCGGGAGTGCCGCTCTCGAATCCGACGGCGAGCCCGGTGATGATCGTCGTCGCCGGTCCCGTCGTGCTCGCGTTCGCGACCGTCTGACGGGCGACCCGGACGTGTAGAACTCGCTCTCGAGCCCGATGAGGATCCCCGCGAGGATGCCGGCGAGCACCGCGTAGAACGGATTCAGCGCGCCGATGATGCCTTGTCGCGAAGAAAGCGCCGATGACGAATCATGAGCCCCGCGACATGAGGTCGCGTAGCGAAGCGCGCGACTGCCGGACTCAGCCGCTTGAGGAATCCGATCGACGCGATGCCGAGGAGGGACGCGACGAGGCCGATCCCGATCAGGACAGGAGCGGCAGCGACATGTACCTGCTAGGCACCGGGCTGCGGAGGGCCAGATCCGGCGGACGATCTGGCGCCGATCGCCATCGTCGCGACGACGCTTCCCACGTAGCTCTCGAAGAGGTCCGCGCCCATGCCGGCCGTGTCGCCGACGTTGTCGCCGACGTTGTCGGCGATGACGCCCGGATTCCGCGGATCGTCCTCGGGGATTCCCGCCTCGACCTTGCCGACGAGATCGGCGCCCACGTCGGCGCTCTTCGTGTAGATGCCGCCGCCGACGCGCGCGAAGAGCGCGATCGAGCTCGCCCCCATCGCGAAGCCGTTGATGTAGTTGGCGGTGCTCGGCGCTGCCGCCGTACACCCAGAACCGGATGCCGACGCCCAGAACGCCGAGGCTGCCGACCGCCAGGCCCATGACCGATCCGCTCATGTAGGACACGATCAGGGCCTTGCCCATGCCCCCCTGGTTGGCGGCCCAGGCGGTGCGCGCGTTGCCCTTGGTGGAGGCCATCATCCCGAAGAACCCGGCGAACATCGACGACAGGGCGCCGGTGAGGAAGCGCACGGCGGTCTGCCAGTTGATGCCGACGGCCAGCAGGATGAACACGACCGCGACGGAAGATCGAGAGGGTGGCGTACTGGCGCTTGAGAAAGGCCATCGCGCGGCCCGGATGTAGCCCTCGATCTTCTTCATCGGGTCGGTGCCGTTGGGCTGCTTGGCGACCCACAGGTAGATTCAGCCACGCAACCGGCGATCGGAACAACCCAAGAAACGGTGCCCCCTTCGTGTACTCGAGCATGCTCCTTCTCCTCCTTCCAGAATTCGCTCACCACGAAACGCTCCAGGCGGTCGGTCCCAGCCTGGGGGGTGATGGTCGATTCGCGCCCGGAGAGTCTAGCACTGGCAAGCGCATTCTCAATCTGGCCCTAGCAAGATGAACCTGGGTCTCCGCCGCGGCCGCGCCTGCCCTTACTGCCAGGGAAGGCGGTGTGAAGCAGAGCCGGGATCTTTCACCAACTTCTGCTGAGGCCAGCGATGCAGCGCGCTCAAGCGATATCTCGCCTCGGGGTGCTCGAACGTACTAGCGAGTTTTTCCACCCTCCGCCTCACAGACCCGCCGCCCCCTCCCGCACTCCCCCCAGCCGCCCCGGCGGGTTCGCCTCCGCGCCCCTCAGGTCGAAATCCCCACTGCGCACGGCACCTCGCCGCCCTCGCTACGAAACCCGGTGAGATATCCGGGCTAGCACTTCTGCGACGAGAAAGGCCAATGCGGCACGAACTCGTGGTCCTGGCTCACTCGGTGAGCTGTCCGCTGGCGGCGGCCGGGCTTCCCGCGCTGGAGGAGCGGTTGGGCGTCGGGTGCCACTGGCCGATGGCCACCATGAGCGCGAAGCCGACCACGTAGGCGACGGCGATGTACCAGCCGTGCCGCAGCCACTTCAGGACCGACCGAACCTCGGGGTAGAGGTTGGACATGGCGACGCCGGCCGACGACCCGAACCAGATCATCGATCCGCCAAAGACCGACGCTGAACGCGAGGACCCCCCAGTCATAACCGCCCTGGTCGAGGCCCAGTTTGGTGAACGGAATGTTGTCGAACACCGCGGACACGAAGCCGAGGTGAGAGCAGTCAGGACCGAAGCCGGAGGCAGTGACTCGACCGGCATCAGCGAAGCGGAGGAGACCAGCGCCAGCAGGAACACCGACCCCAGCCAGGCATGGCGGAGTTCACGCCAGGGCATGTTTGCGAGAACGTGGCGCCGAGGACGATACCGATCCACACGCCGAGCGCCGGGAAGTCGAGCAGGTAGTTGGTGGCGATCGCACAGGCGAGGATCAGGACGACGACGGCGATCTGTCGCCGGCTGAACGTCGCTCCAAGGGTCGGGTCGTGATGGATAGGCTGATACCGGTGCTGCTGGAGGGCAGCGACCGCGCCGAAGACCAGGGCGGCGACGATGGCAACGAAAGGCATGGAGCACGGCGACGACGCTCACCCCGTCGATCCACATCAGGGTGGTCGTGGTATCGCCGACGACGCTGCCGGCGCCGCCGGCGTTGGCCGCAGCGACGATCGCGGCCAGGTAGCCGATGTGCGGCTTGGCGTTTGAAGACCACGAGGGCGATGGTTCCGCCGATCATGGCGGCCGCGATGTTGTCGAGAAAGGACGACAGGCAGAACACAATGACAAGCAGGAACAAGGGGCCCTTCCAGTCGTCCGGCAGGAGCTTCGGCAGGACATCCGGTGTTTTCGAGTCCTCGAAGATCCTGGCCAGGATGGCGAAGCCGAGCAGCAGCCCGAGCAGGTTGAGGAGGATGCCCCATTCCCCGGCGCGCTGCTCTTTGTCGATAATCTGGGTCCAGATCGGCGCATGACCGAAGAGATGCTCCTGGAGGTCGACGCCGGCGCCGTGGGTGTACTGAAGAGGAGGATGCCGACCAGGCCGGCGATCGCCACGAAGAGGACGTGCCGGTGAAAGAGGGCGACGCCGAGCAGGGTGAAGCCGAACAGGACGAACTCGAAGCGCGCCGGCCCGATCGCGGTCACGGGGAGCAACGGCAGCACCACGGCGATCAGCGCCAGATAAGAGCCGAGAATGATCGGGCGGGCCGTGGAATCGGCGGTTGGAGCCGTCATTCAGTCAGCTGCTCCGCAGCGGCGGCCGCATTGGCCCTTTCGGACGACCGGTTGGGCGTCGGGTGCCACTGGCCGATGGCCAGCATGAGCGCGAAGCCGACCACGTAGGCCACGGCGATGTGCCAGCCGTTGCGTAGCCACTTCACGACCGAGCGCACCTCTGGGTAGAGGTTGGACATCGCAACGCCGGCCGAGGAGCCGAACCAGATCATCGAGCCGCCGAAACCGACCGACATCAGCTTGATGAGGATGTTCATGGCCGGTCCCGAGGTGTCCTTGAACGGGTCGCCCACGGTGTCGCCGACGACCGCGGCCTTGTGGGTCGCGAGCCCTTGCCGCCGAGGTTGCCCTGCTCGATGTACTTCTTGGCGTTGTCCCAGGCGCCGCCGGCGTTGGCCATGAAGAGGGCCAGGAGCACGCCGACGACGGTGGCGCCCACCAGGAGGCCGCCCAGGGCCTCCTTGCCGAGGATGAAGCCGACGGCCACCGGGGAGAGAACGCCGAAGAGCCCCGGGGACGATCATCTAGTGCAGGGCGGCCTCGGTGGCAATGTCCACGCAGGTCGGCCGGATCCGGCTCGCGCCTTTCCCTTCCATGAGCCCCTTGATCTCCCGGAACTGCCGGCGGATCTCCTCCACGATCTTGAAGGCCGCCTTGCCGACTGCGGTCATGGTCATGGATGCGATCAGGAAGGGGACGATGGCGCCGAGGAAGAGGCCGATGCAACATGTAGGCGTTGGTGATGTCGATGACGCTCACCTTGGCCGCCTGGCGTGTAGGCCACGAACAGGGCCAGGGCCGTCAGGGCCGCGGAGCCGATGGCAAAGCCCTTGCCGATGGCCGCGGTGGTGTTGCCCAGGGCGTCCAGGGAGTCGGTGATCTTGCGCGTCTCAGGCCCGAGGCCGGCCATCTCGGCGATGCCGCCCGCGTTGTCGGCGATCGGGCCATAGGCATCCACGGTCATGGTGACGCCCACCGTGGCCAGCATGCCGATCCCGGAGATCCCGACCCCGTACATCCCGGCGCCGAGGTAGGCGATCCAAATGGCCGCGCAGATCCCCACGATCGGGAAGGCCGTGCTCATCATGCCCGACCGCCATCCCGGAGATGATGACCGTGGCCGGCACCGGTCTTGGAGGACTCGGCGATGTCCCGCACCGGCTTGCCCGAGGTGTAGTACTCGGCGAGGAGCCCGATGACCACCCCGGCGACGAGGCCGCTGGTGACGGCCCAGAAGACCCCATGGGCAGGCCGAGGGCGGTGCCGATGATGTAGGTGAGGACGATGAGGATGGCGCCCGCGATAAAGGTGGAGTACCGCAGGGCGCTCTGGGGACCGAACGCCTTGAGGATCTTAATGGAGAAGATCCCCAGGAGGGAGGCGACGCAGCCCTGCCATCACCACCAGAATCGGCATGCCATGTACTGGTACTTGATGGCCCACTCCGGTCTTGCCAGGGAACTTGGCCATGAACTCCGGGGTGAGGGTCATGGTGGCGCCGATGGCGATGGCCGCGATGATGGCCCCCACGTAGGACTCGAAGATGTCCGCGCCCATGCCGGCGATGTCGCCCACGTTGTCCCCCACGAGGTCCGCGATGACGCCCGGGTTTCGGGGGTCGTCCTCGGGGATGCCGGCCTCGACCTTGCCCACCAGGTCGGAGCCCACGTCCGCGGCCTTGGTGTAGATGCCGCCGCCCATGCGGGCAAAGAGCGCGATGGAGCTGGCGCCCATGGCGTAGCCGTTGATGTAGTTGGCGGTCTTGGCGTCCCCGCCGAAGACCCAGAACCAGATCCCCACGCCCAGGACGCCGAGGCTGCCACGGCCAGGCCCATGACCGATCCGCTCAGGTAGGAGACGATCAGGGCCTTGCCCATGCCGCCCTGGTTGGCGGCCCAGGCGGTGCGGGAATTGCCCTTGGTGGAGGCCATCATCCCGAAGTAGCCCGGCGAACATGGAGGACAGGGCGCCCGGTGGCGAAGCACATGGCCGTCTGCCAGTTGATGCCCGACGGCCAGCAGGATGAAGACGATGACCACGAAGATCGGCCAGGGTCGTGTACTGGCGCTTCAGAAAGGCCATGGCGCCGGTTCGGATGTAGCCCTCGATCTTCTTCATCAGCGTCGGTGCCGTTGGGCTGCTTCGCGACCCACCGTAGATCAGGAACGCGACCAGCAGTCCGAACAATCCAAGAAACGGTGCCCCCTTCGTGTACTCGAGCATGCTCCTTCTCCTCCTTCCAGGATTCACTCACCACGAACGCACCAGGCGGTCGGTCCCAGCCTGGGACGTGGTGGTCGGTTCGCGCTCGGAGAGTTTAGCACTGGCATGGGCATTCTCAATCTGGCCCTAGCAAGATGAGCCTGGGTCTCGGCCGCGGCCGCGCCTGCGCTCTCTGCCAGGGAAAGCGGTGTGGAGCAAAGCCCGGATATCTCACCAACTTTCTGCTGCGGCCAGCGATGCACCGCACTCAGCGGTGCTTTCTCGCCTCGGGGTGCTCGACGTACTAGCGAGTTTTCCACCCTCCGCCCCTCACAGACCCGCCGCCCCCTCCCGCACTCCCCCCAGCCGCCCCGGCGGGTTCGCCTCCGCGCCCCTCGGGTCGAAATCCCCACTGCGCACGGCACCTCGCAGCCCTCGCGACGAAACCCGGTGAGATATCCGGGCTAGCACTTCTGCGACGAGAAAGGCCAATGCGGCACGAACTCGTGGTCCTGGCTCACTCGGTGAGCTGTCCGCTGGCGGCGGCCGGGCTTCCGGCGCTGGAGGAGCGGTTGGGCGTCGGGTGCCACTGGCCGATGGCGACCATGAGCGCGAAGCCGACCACGTAGGCGACGGCGATGTACCAGCCGTGCCGCAGCCACTTCACGACCGACCGGACCTCGGGGTAGAGGTTGGACATGGCGACGCCGGCCGAGGACCGAACCAGATCATGGAGCCGCCGAAGCCGACGCTGAAGGCGAGGACCCCCCAGTCATAACCGCCCTGGTCGAGGGCCAGCTTGGTGAGGGGAATGTTGTCGAACACCGAGGACAGGAAGCCGAGGTTGAGAGCCATCAGGACCGACGCCTTGGGCAGGGACTCGACCGGCATCAGCGACGCGGCGGAGACCAGCGACAGGAGGAACAGCGACCCCAGGATCGCATGGCGGGTTTCCCCCCAGGGCATGGCGATGAGCGTCGCGCCGAGGACGATCCCGATCCACACGCCGAGGGCCGGGAAGTCGAGCAGGTAGTTGGTGGCGATCGTCCCCGCGAGGATCATGACGACGACCGCGAGGTGCCGCCGGCTGATCGTCGCTCCTATGGCCGGATCGCGCTGGATGGGCTGATACCGGTGCTGCTGGCGGGCCGCGATCGTGCCGAAGACCAGGAAGGCGACGATCGCGCCGATGAAGGCCTTGAGCACGGCCACGACGCTCACCCCGTCGATCCACATCATGGTGGTCGTGGTGTCGCCGATGACGCTGCCGGCGCCGCCGGCGTTCGAGGCCGCGACGATCGCGGCCAGATAGCCGATGTGCAGCTTGCGCTTGAAGACCACGCCGGCGATCGTCCCCCCGATCATGGCGGCCGCGATGTTGTCGAGAAAGGCCGACATGCAGAACACCATCGCCAGCAGGACCAGGGGGCCCTTCCAGTCGTCCGGCAGGAGCTTCGGCAGGACCTCCGGTGTCTTCGAGTCCTCGAAGATCCTGGCCAGGATGGCGAACCCGAGCAGCAGCCCGAGCAGGTTGAGGAGGATGCCCCATTCCCCGGCGCGCTGCTCCTTGTCGATGATCTGGGTCCAGATCGGCGCATGGCCGAAGAGATGCTCCCGGAGGTCGACGCCGGCGCCGTGGGTGTACTGAAAGAGGAGGATGCCGACCAGGCCGGCGATCGCCACGAAGAGGACGTGCCGGTGAAAGAGGGCGACGCCGAGCAGGGTGAAGCCGAACAGGACGAACTCGAAGCGCGCCGGCCCCACCGCGGTCACGCGGGAGCAACGGCAGCACCACGGCGATGAGCGCCAGATAGGACCCGAGGATGATCCGGGCAGCGTCGTGGAATCGTCGGCGAGGAGACGTCATTCAGTCAGCTGCTCCGCAGCGGCGGCCGCGTTGGCCCTGTCGGACGACCGGTTGGGCGTCGGGTGCCACTGGCCGATGGCCAGCATGAGCGCGAAGCCGACCACGTAGGCCACGGCGATGTGCCAGCCGTTGCCGCAGCCACTTCACGACCGAGCGGACCTCAGGATAGAGGTTGGACATCGCGACGCCGGCCGAGGATCCGAACCAGATCATGGAGCCGCCGAAGCCGACGCGTGTAGGCGAGGATCCCCCAGTCATAGCCGCCCTGGTCCAGGCAGAGCTTGGTGAGGGGGATGTTGTCGAAGACCGCCGACAGGAAGCCCAGGTTCAAGGCCATGATGGGCGACGCCTTGGGAAGGGACTCGACCGGCATCAGCGACGCGCAGGTCACGAGCGACAGCAGGAAGAGCGACCCGATGATGGCGTGGCGGGTCTCGCCCCAGGGGACGGCGACGAGCAGGGCCCCGAGGCAGATCCCGATCCACACCCCGAGGGCGGGGAAGTCGAACAGGTAGTTGGTGGAGATCGTGCCGGCGAGGATCATCACGACCACCGCGAGGTGCCGCCAGCTGATCGTTGTTCCGAGCGGTCGGATCGCGCTGGATGGGGTTGTGCCGGTGCTGCTGCCGGGCCGCGATGGTGGCGAAGATCAGGAACGCGGCGCCGGAGCCGATGAAGCGCCTTCAGCACGGCCACGATGCTCACGCCGTCGATCCACATCATGGTGGTCGTGGTGTCGCCGATGACGCTGCCGGCGCCGCCGGCGTTCGAGGCCGCGACGATGGCGGCCAGATAGCCGATGTGCAGCTTGCGTTTGAAGACCACGCCCGCGATCGTTCCGCCGATCATGGCGGCCGCGATGTTGTCCAGGAAGCTCGACAGCACGCAGACCATCGCCAGCAGGACCAGGGGGCCCTTCCAGTCGTCCGGCAGGTACTTCGGCAGCACGTCCGGCATCTTCGAGTGCTCGAAGATCTTGGCCAGGATCGCGAAGCCGAGCAGCAGCCCGAGCAGGTTGAGGAGGATGCCCCACTCACCCACGCGCTGCTCCTTGTCGATGATCTGCGACCAGATCGGAACGTGACCGAAGAGGTGCTCCAGGAGGTCGAAGCCGGCCACGTGAGTGAACTTGAAGAGCAGGATGCCGGCGAGGCCGCTGACCGCCACGAAGAAGACCTGCTTGTGAAACAGGGCGACGCCGAGCAGCGTGAGCCCGAACAGGATGAACTCGTACCGCACCGACCCGATCGCGGTCACCGGGAGCAGTGGCAGCACGAGGGCGAGGAGCGCCAGGTACGATCCGAGGATGATCCGACCGGTCTTGGAATCGTCAGCGGCGTGTGTCATAGCCGCGGAATCTACACCATCTCAAAAGCGAATGGAAGGCATCGTACGGGGAGCACACACGAACGCCTCGATCGGGGTGGGGAGCGGCGCCGGTCCCCGGTCACCGGCCACCGGCGCGTGCGCACTCGGGAGCCATCACGCTGGTAGACTTCTCGCTGCCCTCGCGACGGCAACCCGCCGCGGGGGCGGATTGCGGGGGCGGCCGGGGAGGGGTTGGGATCACTCGGCATTCCGGGTCGGACCGCGAAAGGGGACGGCTGGGCGTGAGCAACCTGGTGAGGTATGTCGGGTAGCCCAGGCTCTGTGCTTGCCGCCAGTGGAGGAGTGCTCGGCCGCGAGCAGCGCCGGCAGGCGCTCCACGTCGTCCTGGCCGGCTTCTTCCTCGGCAACGCGCTGCTCGCCGAGATGATCGGCGGCAAGCTGTTCCAGGTTTCGGCCCCGTGGCGGGCGCTGGTGGATTCCTCGTCGGTCTGGCACGACTTCACGCTGTCCTGCGGCGTCATCCTCTGGCCCCTGGTCTTCATCATCACCGACATCATCAACGAGTACTTCGGCCGGGCGGGGGTCCGCCGGCTGAGCTTTCTGGGCGCGGGGATCATCGCCTACGCGTTCGTGGCGCTCTGGATCTGCGACCAGGTGCGGGCCGCCGCCTTCTCGCCGGTTGACGACGCCTCCTTCAGCAGGGTCTTCCTCCAGTCGCGGTGGATCATCGTCGGGTCGATCACCGCCTTTCTCGCGGCGCAGCTCATCGACGTCACCGTGTTCTGGTTTATCCGCCGCCAGACCGGGCACCGCCTGCTGTGGCTGCGCGCCACCGGCTCGACGCTGGTCAGCCAGCTCATCGACACCTTCGTGGTCGCGTTCATCGGGCTCTACCTGCCGTGGCGCCTCGGCTTCAGCCAGGCCGCCGCGCCCTTCACCTTCCTGCAGTTCCTGAACACCGCGTCGAGCGGCTACGTGTTCAAGCTCGCGGTCGCGATCGGCGCGACGCCGCTCCTCTACCTGATCCACGCCGCGATCGACCGCTACCTCGGCCCCGAGGAGGCCGAACGGCTCATCGAGGACACCGCGCGCGTCGAGGGCGCCGATGACGCGACCGTGGAGGCGCATCATGGGTGAGGCGCGGCCGGTCGTGGGAGTCACCCCAGGACCTGGTTGCAGCCGGGCTCATCCAGGGGTTCGATCGCGATGAACGCATTCAGGTTCGCCCTCGACGTCGCGCTCAACCTGGACGCCTACCTGTCCCAGCTCATCGCGCATTACGGCGAGCTCACCTACGCGATTCTGTTCGTGGTCGTGTTCATCGAGACCGGCCTGGTCGTGGTGCCCTTCCTGCCGGGCGACTCGCTGCTCTTCGCGGCCGGCACCTTCGCCGCCCTCGGCCACTTCAACCCATTGCTGCTGTTCGGGGTGCTCGCCCTGGCCACGGTCCTGGGCGACTCGGTCAACTTCAGGATTGGCCGGCGGTTCGGCAGGAGCGCCTACCGTTCCCGATGGGTGCGGCGCGAGTACCTGGACCGGACCCAGGCCTATTTCGCCAGGCACGGCGGCAAGACCGTCTTCCTGGCCCGCTTCGTGCCCATCGTGCGGACCTCGGCTCCGTTCGTGGCGGGGATGACCGGGATGCCGTACCGCTCGTTCCTGCTGTTCAACATCTTCGGGGCCGTGGCGTGGGTCGGCATCTTCGTGTCCCTCGGATACTTCTTCGGCAGCCTCCCGGTGGTTCGCGAGCACTTTGAGCTGGCGGTCCTGGTGGTGCTCCTCGCCTCGGTGGCTCCGGGCGTCTACCACTGGTGGCGGCTGCGCACGCGACGACTGGCGGAGGCAGCGCGGAGCAGGGTCTAGCGAGGAGGCGGAGGATGCCGACCAGTCGTGAGCGCGAACGGCCCGCGGCGCTCGTCAGCAGCAGCGCTGAGGCACGTCCTCGCGGACCTTGACGGGGCCGAAGGCCTTTGGCGGGATCGGCTCACCCCGCAGGGTGGCGACGCACCTGCGGCCGGCGTCGAGCAGGATCACCACCACCAGCGACCATCATGGTTGCCGTCAGCACGCTCTGCAGGTAGGCCTGGAACGCCTGCCCGGGCTGCGCCGCTGCCGGCAGGAAGTTGTCGCGGATGTTCAGGAAGCCGGCGGTCAGGGTGGTGGTCGCGACGAACAGCATGGGCAGCACGGTGACCGGGGCGTAGCGGGCGCGGCCCATGTTGACGAGGAAGATCGTCGCCACGGCGAGCGCGACGCGTGGCGAGGAGCTGGTTGGCGGTGCCGAACATCGGCCAGATGCGTGCGGATCGACCCGGTGTAGATGAAGTAGCCCCACGAGACGCACGATGAGCGTGGTCGTGACCACGCTGCCCGGCAGCCAGGCCGAGTCGCCGAAGGGCTTGTGGAAGTTGCCGAGGAACTCCTGGAGCAGGAAGCGCGCCGACGCGGGTGCCGGCGTCGATGGTGGTGAGGATGAACAGGGCCTCGAACATGATCGCGAAGTGGTACCAGTAGCTCATCAGGCGCGCCATGCCCGGGATCGCGGAGAAGATCTGCGCCATGCCGACCGCCAGCGACACGGCGCCGCCGGCGCGGCCGGCGACGTTCTCGCCGACCTCGCTCGGAGAGCTCGCGAGGTTCACCGGCTCCATGCCGAGGCCGGCGAACGTGCTGCGGCTGAGCAGTTGATCGCGTAGTAGTCGGCGGGATGGAGCGAGCAGGCGGCGATCAGGGCGACGACGCCGACCAGGCACTCCATGACCATCGCGCCGTAGCCGATGAAGCGGGCGTCGGTCTCCTTCTCGAGCATCTTCGGCGTGGTCCCCGAGGCGACCAGCGAGTGGAAGCCGGAGATGGCGCCGCAGGCGATGGTGATGAACACGAAGGGGAAGAGCTTGCCCGGGACGATCGGGCCGCCGCCGTGGATGAACTCGGTGAACGGCGGGGAACTGGAGGTCGGGGTGGACGACGAGCACGCCGAGCGACGAGCAGCGACGATCGTGCCGATCTTCATGTACGACGAGAGGTAGTCGCGCGGGGCGAGCAGCAGCCAGACCGGCAGCACGGAGGCGACGAAGCCGTAGAGGCACAGCAGCATCGTCAGCTGGTGGTGGTCGAACAGGAACCACGCGCGCGATCGGGCGAGCGAGGCGATCCAGCGCCCGCCGACGACGGCGACGATCAGAGCGATCACGCCCGCCGGCGCTCGGGCCCGCGGATCGATCCGGGGCGGAGCTTGAACATGTAGAGGCCCATCACGATCGCGATCGGGATCGTCATGGCGATCGTGAAGGTGCCCCACGAGCTCTCGGCGAGCGCGTTGACGACGACCAGGCCGAGCCCGGCGAGCGCGACGACGACGATGAACAGCACCGCGATCCCGGCCGTGAAGCCGGCGACCGGGCCGATCTCGGTGCGCGCGATCTCGGGCAGCGAGCGGCCGTTGTGGCGGACCGAGGCGACGAGGATCATGAAGTCGTGGACGCACGCCGCCGAGCACGGCGCCGGCGAGCAGCCAGAGCAGGCCGGGCGCGTAGCCGAACTGCGCCGCCAGCACCGGCCCGACCAGCGGCCCGGCGCCGGCGATCGCCGCGAAGTGGTGCCCGAACAGCACCCACTTGTTCATCGGCACGTAGTTGTGGCCGTCCTCGAAGAGGTGCGACGGCATCTCGCGGTCGGTCGTCGAGGGCGAGCACCTTGGCGGCGATGAAGGCGCTGTAGTAGCGGTAGCCGATCGCGAGCACGCACAGCGCGCCCACCATGATCGGGAACGAGTTCATCGGCCCCTCCGTCGCCCGGGCTCGAGCGCGAACGCTGTCCGATCGCCCCCGGCAAGGCCTCTGGGCCGACCACGCGAATGATACTGCGAGCCCATCCGGCTGGCCGCGGGGAGCGGTCGGAAGGCTACTGCTTCAGCTTGTAGCCGATGACGCCGGCCGCCGCGCCGGCGGTGACGATCTTGCCTTCCTGCTCGAGCTCCCGCATCACCTTCAGAGCGGGCCGCCGCTCGAACCCGAGGGCGCTGATGATCCGCGCGGGCACCTCGACTCCCTTGCCCGGCACGGTCTTGAGGAACTCAAGGATCTTCTCCTTCATCTCCTGATCGCTGAGCTCCGCCACGGATCCTCCCTTCGGCCGGACCGCGGGCTGAGGCCTCGCGACGCGCCCGCAGCCCGGCGCAGCCGCGTGGACACAGCCTATCACGGCCCGAAGTGTGGCTCTGTCGAAGCCGTCGAGACGCCAACAACCGCTCCGGCGTAGCGCAGGATGAGCTCGCGCCAGGGGCCGGTGGCGTGCAGCCTGTTCAGGTTGCCGAAGTGGCCGCCGAGGGTGCGGTTGACGAAGATGGCGTCCTTCGGGAACTGGATGTCAGCGGCCTGCGACCAGCTGCTCATGCCGTGCTCCATGAGCCGGCGGTAGAGATCTTCACCGCCAAAGGTGTACGGCGGCTCCGGCCGAGCGATCGGAGCGAGCATCTCGGCCCAGGGGTCGGTGAGCTCCCGGGACAGGGCCGCGCCGGCGGTGGTCGAGACCCCGATCGTGGTCAGGATGCCGGGGACCTCCGCGTGGCGCCCGAGAGTGACCGCCATCAGCAGCGCGGCGTAACCGGCGGCGAGGGCAGGGGAGATCTCCTTGACGCAGCCGAAGTCATAGACCACGACCCTGCCGTCGTCGAGGAAGGCGAAGTTGGCGAGGTTGGGATCGGCGTGGAGGAAGCGGTGCTCGAGCAGGCCCCTGAGCACCAGCTCCATCAGCACGGCGCCCCAGCGGTCGCGCTGGGACTGGGTGAAGCGGCCGGAGCAGGCGGCGTCAGCGGTGGCGCCCTCGACAAGCTCCATCGTGAGCACGTTGCGGGTGGTCGCCTCGTCGACCACCGCCGGGATCACGATCTCCGGGACGCCGGCGTGGAGATCGGCCATCCGCCGGATGTTCGCCGCTTCGCGGGTGTAGTCGAGCTCCTCGAGCAGACGGTCACGGACCTCTTCCCAGATCGCCTCGACATCGGCCTCGACCACGAGGCTGATCACGGTCTGGATGACCCGCTTGAGGTTGTCGAGGTCCGCCTTGACGATGTGGTCGATGAGCGGGTACTGGATCTTGACCGCCACCGGCCGGCCGTCGCGCAGCACGCCGCGGTGGACCTGGCCGATGGAGGCCGCCGCGAAGGCCTCGAAGTCGAGGCTTTCGAACAGCTCGTCGAAGTTCTCGAGCGAGCCGCGGATCTCGTCCTCCATGACCTCGGCCGGCACCCGCGGCGCCTCCTTCTGGAGCGAGCGCAGCACCTCGGCGACCTCGGGCGGGAGCAGGCCCTCGTGGAGGCTCAGCATCTGGCCGACCTTCATCGCCGCGCCTTTGAGCTCGCCGAGCGTCTCGGCGATGCGCCGTGCGTTGCGGATCAGGTTCTCGGTCCGGTGAAGCTCCCTGGTCGGTCCGGATCGCGCCAGGTTCAGCACCTGGTTCCCCACCACCGAGCTTGCGACCCGCCCGGCGAGTCCTCCGAGCGTGATGAAGCGTCCCAGCGACGAGGCGGTGAGCCTAGTTTCCGCCATCGGTCTCGTGAGTCCGGATCGCCGTCTCGCGCGAGCTCTCTCGCAGCCGCTCGGCAAGCAGCGAGTAGCGGCCGCGCACGGTGGCGTTGCGCACCGCCCGGCCGAGGGCGCGGCGCGAGCCGACGATCACGACCAGGCGGCGGCCGCGGGTCACGGCGGTGTAGAGCAGGTTGCGCTGCAACATGATGTGGTGCTGGTGGTGGAGGACGATCACCACTGCCGGGTACTCGGACCCCTGCGACTTGTGGATGGTGCAGGCGTAGGCCGGCACCAGGTCATCGAGCCCGACGGAATCGATGACGACCGGCCGGCCGTCGAAGCTGACGGTGAGCTCGAGGGCGTCCTCGTCGAGGTCGACGACCCGGCCGATGTCGCCGTTGAAGATGTCGAGCTCGTAGTTGTTGCGGATCTGCATCAGCTTGTCGCCGACACGGAAGCTCCGGCCGCCGAGCTCGAGCTCGCGCCCGGGCGGCGTCAGCAGCTCCCGGAGGCGCTGGTTGAGGCTGGCGACCCCGAGCTCGCCGCGGTGCATCGGCGACAGGAGCTGGACGTCGCGGACCGGGTCGAGTCCGAAGCGCTCGGGGATGCGGCGGGCCGCGAAGTCGATCGCGAGGGTGGCGGCCTCGGCCGGGTCGTCGCGGTCGACGAAGTAGAAGTCGCTGTCGGAGTCACGGTTGCCGAAGAAGGGCATCTCGCCGCAGTTGATCCGGTGGGCATTGACGACGATCAGGCTCTGCTCGCCCTGGCGGAAGATCTCGGTGAGCCGGGTGACGCGGACCGCGGCCGCTGGCGATGAGGTCGGCGAGCACGTTGCCGGGGCCGACGGACGGCAGCTGGTCGGCGTCGCCGACCAGGACGACGCGGCAGCCGTCGGGAACGGCCTGGAGCAGGTGGTGTGCGAGCTCGATGTCGAGCATCGACACCTCGTCGACGACCAGGAGGTCGGCGTCGAGCGGCTTTCGCGATTGCGCCCGAAGGTGGCGGTGCGCGGATTGAACTCGAGCAGGCGGTGGATGGTGCTCGCGTCGGCGCCGGTGGCCTCCTGCAGCCGCTTGGCGGCGCGGCCGGTGGGCGCCGCCAGCAGCACCCGCTGGCGCCGCGCGCCGAGGATGTCGATGACGCCGCGGATCAAGGTCGTCTTGCCGGTGCCGGGGCCGCCGGTGATCACCGACACCGCGTCGACCAGCGCCGCGGCGAGGGCCTCGAGCTGGCGGTCCGCGAGCCGGATCTGCCGCCGCGCCTGGAAGGAGCCCATGGCCTGGCGGACGTCGAAGTCCGGCGCCGGCGGCCCGGCCTCGACGAGGCGGATCAGCGCCGCCGCGACGGAGGCCTCGGCCTGCTCGAGCCGCCGCAGGTAGACGGCGCGCAGGCCCCCGCGCCGATGCGCTCGCTCACCGAGCCGCGTTGCGCGAGCGCGTCGATCGCCGCCTCGAGCGCCTCGGGCGGGGCCTCGAGCAGCTGCTGGGCGCGGGCCAGCGCCTCGTCGCGGGGCAGGAAGACGTGGCCGTCGGCAGTGGCCGACTGGAGCACGTACGTCAGCCCCGCCTCGAGGCGCTGGGGGGCGTCGTCCGGCAGCCCGAGGCGGCGGGCGACCGCGTCGGCGGTCCGGAAGCCGACTCCGAAGATGTCCTCGGCCAGGCGGTAGGGGTTCGAGCGCACCAGCTCGAGCGCGCCGGCGCCGTAGCGGGCGTGCGCCTTGGCCGCGACCCCCGGGGAGACCCCGTGGCCGGCGAGGAAGACCATCAGCTGCTGGATGCCGCGGTGGGCGGTCCAGGAGTCCGTGACCCGGCGCAGGGTCCGGGGCCCGATCCCGGGGATCGACAGCAGACGCTGCGGCTCGCGCTCGATGATGTCGAGGGTCTCGATCCCGAACTCGTCCACGATCCGGGCGGCGATCTTCGGTCCGATGCCGCGCACCCGCCCGCTGGCGAGGAACTTCCGGATGCCGTCCTCGGTCGAGGGCAGCACCGCCACCCAGCCGGCGACCTCGAGCTGCTCGCCGAAGCTGGGGTGGACCACCCAGCGGCCGCTGAGGCGGAGCCGGTCACCGGGAACGACGCCGAGCAGCGCGCCGACCGCCGTGAAGTGGACACCGTTGTCGCACCGGCATCGCACCACGCTCCAGCCGCTGTCCTGGTTGGAGAAGAGCGAGCGCACGACCACGGCCTCGACCGAGGTCTCGGAGCCGCCGGGGGCGGCGAGGGGCAGGGCGCCGGGCTCTCGGGTGGACACGCCGCTATCTTAGCCCGCATTTCTCACCGCTCTCCTGAATCGAGGGGAGAGTGGTCGGTAGGCGGTGCGAGAGGAGGTCGATGAGAAACGCGGCTACGCCGGCTTTGCCGGGAAGCGGTCGCACGCGTACTCGGCCAGCGCGGTGATGGTCAGCGACGGGTTGGCGCCGAGGTTGGCGCCGATGACCGTCGCGTCCATGACGTAGAGATCGGGATGGCCGAAGACCTGGAAGTCGAGGTCGATGACCCCCTCCTCGGGCGAGCCGGCGATGGCGCATCCGCCGAGGATGTGGGCGGTCGTGGACTGGTCGAGCAGCACCTCGTTGAGGCTCGACTGCGGCACCGCGTCGAGCTCGACGCCGAGCTCGCGGGCGACGTCGTTGGCGATCGGGATGTAGGACGGGATGCGCTCCTGGCCGTCGTGGGGGTACCGACGCCAGGCGATGGCTGAACGGCCACAGCAGGCGGCGCTTCTGGACCAGCCGGGTGTGGTTGTCGTTGGTCTGCATGACGAGCAGGACCTGGGAGTGCTCGGCCTTGCCCCACGGCTTGAGGGTGAACAGGGTCTGCAAGCGGGTGGCGGGCCATGTTGCCGAGCCAGCGCAGCTGGCGGGGCACGCCGGAGCCGCCGTCGGTCAGGGCGGTGCCGAGCAGCAGCATCACGTCGGAGCCCTTGGGGAAGCGGACCATCTCCATCCGGGTCCGCTCGTCGACGTGGGCCTCGGCCTGGATCGCGATGCCCTCGCCAGAGGTCTCGCTCTTGCTGCGCGAGGTGATGCCGAGGAGCGCCTCGGAGTTGGTGCGGACGACGTTGCCGACCTGGTCGGAGAGCGTGGGGCAGGGCGCCGGTGCGCTTGCAGTCGAGCAGCAGGGGGATGGTGCCGAGGACGCCGCCGGACAGCACGACCTTGCGCGCACGCAGGGCGCCCCGCTCGCCGCCACACCCAGCTCGGTGGACCGGCGCCAGGGCAGCAGGTAGCCGCCGCCGGGTAGCGGCTGGATGAGCTCGACCTCGGTCTCCGGGAGGATCCGGGCGCCGCGCCGCTCGGCGAGGTAGAGGTAGTTCTGGTCGAGGGTGTTCTTGGCGCCGACCCGGCAGCCGACCATGCAGGCGCCGCAGAAGGTGCAGCCGGTGCGCCGCGGCCCCTCGCCGCCGAAGTAGGGGTCGTCGACCTCGACCTCGGGCTCGCCGAAGAAGACCCCGACGCTGGTCGGGCGGAAGGTGCTCGCCGAAGCCCTTGCGCTCGGCGACCCGGCGCAGCGCCTCGTCGCCCTCGCCGAGCTTCGGGCTCGGCACCGAGCCGAGCATGCGCCGCGCCGTGGCGTAGTGCGGCCGGCATCACGCGCCGCCAGTCCTCGAGCTCGCGCCAGCGCGGGTCGTCCCACAGCGAGTCGTGGGGCGCGAGGTGGCTGTTGGCGTAGCATCAGGCTGCCGCCGCCGACGCCCGACGCCGTGCAGGACGAGGACGTCGCGGAAGAGCTGCAGGCCCCAGGTGCCGTGGCAGCCCAGCCGGGGCATCCAGAACGACTTCGGGATGTTCCAGTTGGTGGTCGGGAAGTCCTCCGGCCGCCAGCGCTTGCCCTTCTCGAGGACCGTGACGCGGTAGCCCTTCTCGGAGAGGCGCAGGGCGGCGACCGAGCCTCCGAAGCCGGACCCGATGATCGCGACGTCGGTGTCGAAGTCGGCGGTGACGGGTGCTGTGGTCATGTCGTGCTCCGGCCGCGAGTCTACTCGCTTTTGCCGCAGTTCGGCAATCGACCTGCATCGGCTATACTCCCCGCCATGATGACGGTGTCGCCACACAGCTGGTGTGGACGGCCGCCGCGGCGATCGTGTTGGTGTCGGCTGCGCCTGCGGTCGCCGAGGACCTCACACTGAGCCGACCCGACGGGAGCGCCGTCCACTGGTCGGAGTGGGTCGCGGCCAACGGTCCGGCGGCGGTGCTGGTCTGGGCGTCCTGGGCGCCGGCTGCGCCGGCTGCCGCGTCGACGGTCTCCCCGAGCTGGCGGAGGCCGCCCGCAGCCAGGGTCTGAAGCTGGTGGTGGTGGACGTTCAAGAGGAGCTGGAGGCGGCGCGACGCGGGCTCGAGCGTACGGGTGTGCCGTGGCTCCACGATCGGCACGGGGCGATCCTCAAGCAGTACCGCCTGATCCGGGTGCCGATCCTGCTGGTCGTCGATCAGGACGGCCGCGAGCTCGCGAGGCTCGACCCCGAGCGCAGAGTCCCTGCGGCGGCTGGCGCGATGACGGGGCCAGGCGCGCGGCTCGACGACGGCGGGTGGGCCGCGGACGCCGCGCCGGCAATGGACTTCCGGCCGCGGCGGTTATCGGCCTTGCCTCGATCCTGGCGGCCTGCGGTGGCGGTTCCGTGAGCGCCCCCGGCGAATGCGGCCGTGAGCGCGACCCCGGTCGTGGCCGCTCCGCCTCCCGTCGTGCTGCTGCCGATCCGCGTCCAGGTCAAGAACGGTGACACTCTCGAGAGCGTCGCCCGCAGCTGTCGGGGGACGACTGGGTGCGCTGGCGGGACGCGCTGATGGGCCAGCTCGACCCGCGGCGCCTGGTCCCCGGGACCTCCTTCGACGGCAGCCGCGACCCCGGACGGCACGCTGCGGAGCCTCCGGGTGGAGCTCGACCAGCGGACCGAGATCCACCTCGAGCTGGCGGGCGAGGCGATCGCGGTAACGCGGCTCGAGCGTCCGGTCGAGAGCACGGTCGAACGGCTCGAGGGCGTGGTGCACTCGTCATTGTTCGGCGCGGTCGAGGAGGCCGGCGGTGAGCCCGAGCTCGCGGTGGCGCTGGCCGGCGTCTTCCAGTGGGACGTGGACTTCCTGCGCGACGTCCGCAAGGGGGATCGCTTTGTGGCGGTCGTCGACCGGCGCACCGTGGACGGCACGTACTACGAGTACGGCCCGCTCTTTGCCGCGCGCTTCGTCAACGAGGGAAAGGTGCTCGACGCGATCGCCTACCCGGACGAAGAAGGGCGGATCGGGTTCTACGACCTCCAGGGGCGGCCGTTGCGCAAGCAGTTCCTGCGCTCCCCACTTGAGTTCAGCCGCATCACGTCGCGCTTCTCGCACAGCCGGTTCCACCCGGTGCTCCGCAAGCGGATGCCGCACTACGGAGTGGACTATGGTGCGCCGGTCGGGACCCCGGTCCTGGCAACCGCCGACGGCCGGGTGAGCTTCGTCGGGACCCGGGGCGGAGCGGGAAGGATGGTCTCGGTGAGCCATCCCAACGGCTACGAGACCAACTACCTCCACCTCAGCCGGTACGGACCTGGCATCCGGTCCGGCGCGCGCGTGCACCAGGGACAGGTGATCGGCAACGTCGGCTCCTCCGGGCTGTCAACGGGACCGCACCTCGACTACCGCGTGCGGCTCAACGGCCAGTGGATCAACCCGCTGAGCATCAGCTCACCGCCGGCGCAGCCGCTCCCCGCGTCCCGCCTGCAGCGCTTCCTGTCGCACGCGCTCGCGGTCGTGCGCCTGCTCGACGGCAATGAGCCGCCGGCGGGAGCGCAGTGCTGATTCGGGCGAAGCCGCGCCACGAGGGGCGCATGGTGCCGCCGGCCGGGGCCATTTCCTCGGAGCTGTGACGCGGGATGGACCTCAGGTTCGGGTGGTGGAGGGGACGCCCTTCTCGTCGACTGGTGGCGCCCGGAGGCGGGCGCGGAAGCGGGCGCGGAAGCGGAGTGGGAGGCTAGCCGCTGGCACCTGGGCGATGGACCTGGATGGTGTCGAGGATGTTGTCGGCCTCGACGAGCTGCCGGAAGTGCTCGATCACCCGTGATGCGACCTCGCGGCTCGGGGCGACCCCGCTCAGCCGGATCCAGCGCCCCTCGATGCGCGCCGAAAGGTCTCGCACGCCGAGGTTCATCGCGTCGATCCGGCGCACCGCCGAGTCGACCCGGCGCTCGAAGCGGCGCATGAACGAATCCAGAAAGCCTCTGATCATCGATCGACCCCCGCGATCGCTGTCGTCGAGCCCGGCCCCCGGAAGGTTTCCGCTGATGCCCGCGACCGCCGGTCGGCTCACTCCGGGATGCGAAGCTTCTGGCCGGGCTTGATGAGGTCCGGGTTGCTGAGGATGTCCTTGTTGGCCTCGAAGATCTTCATGTACTTGTTGCCGTTGCCGTAGTACTTCTGAGCGATCTTGCTCAGGCTCTCGCCCGCGACAACCTCGTGAATCCGCTCGACCGGCTTCGGAGGTGGGGGCGGGGCCGGAGCCGGCGCCGGCTTGGGCGCATCGATCCGCATCGCGTTGACCGTGTTGTCGGTCTTCACGAGCTGGTCGAACTGCTGCATGACCTTGACGGTGATGTCGCGGCTCGGCGCGTCTCCGGTCAGGGTCACGGTCTTTCCCTCGACCTTGGCGCCCAGGTTGCGTACGCCGATCCCCATGCCGCTGACCTTCGCGACGGCGTCCTTGACCTTGTCCTCGAACGACTTCCCGAACAGGCCCATGGTGATTCCTCCCGTTCGCTCCGGTGCGTCGTGGTCCGTGGCGTTATCCTACTGCATCCCGCAGCTCGTGACCAGACTCGGGGCACGCGGCGCGGATGCCGTGCCTATACTTCGAGGGCATCGCCACCCTCGACGGTGGATGCGACCGGGAGAGGGTCGGAGCGAGACGGGAGGCATCATGGGCGACAGCGGCCTGTTCCTGGGTCACGACCTGGACAGTCGGAGTCGGGTGGGACTCGACCCCGACCACCTCACCACCCATGCCGTCTGTCTCGGCATGACCGGGTCCGGCAAGACCGGACTCGGCATCGTCGCACTCGAGGAGCTCGCGCGGCGCCGGATTCCGCTGCTCGTCATCGACCTCAAGGGCGACATGGTGAACCTGCTGCTCAACTTCCCGTCCCTCGCAGGCGGCGACTTCGAGCCCTGGCTGACCCGCGACGCGGTGGCCGGCCGCGAGCCGGACCGAGGCGGGCGAGGAGCAGGCGCGGCGATGGCGGGAGGGCCTCGAGGGCGCCGGCCTCGGAGCCGCAGGACATGGAGGCGGTGCGGCAGGGGGTTGCCTGGCGGCTGCTGACACCGGGCGTGGCCGGCGTCGCGCCGATCGACATCCTGCCCTCACTGTCGGCGCCGGCGGGCTGGAGCCCGGACAGCGAACCGCGACGGCGCGGCCGAGCGCGTCGGCTCGGTGGCAGGTGCGTTGCTCTCGCTCGTCGGGCGCGGGGGTGACCCGCTCACCGATCGCGACCAGGTGCTGGTGGCGTCGATCCTGCTCGAGCACTGGCGTCGCGGCGATCGCCTGGACCTGGCGGGGCTGCTCGCCAGCGTCGCTGACCCGCCGATGGCGGCGCTCGGAGCGCTGCCGGTCGAGCGCTTCTACCCGCGCGACGAGCGCATGAAGCTGGTGCTCGAGCTCAACGCCCTGCTCGCCTCGCCGGCGTTCGGGGCGTGGACGACCGGCGTGCCGCTGGCGATGGACGAGCTGCTCGGGAGCGAGGAGGCGCCGCGGGCGAGCATCGTCAGCGTCGCCCATCTCGACGAGCGGCAGCGGCTGTTCATCCTGGCCCTGCTCGCATCGGAGCTGGTGGCATGGATGCGGCGCCAGCCGGGATCGAGCTCGCTGCGCGCGCTGCTCTACATCGACGAGCTGCAGGGCATCCTGCCGCCGCACCCGGTCAACCCACCGACCAAGCCGCCGCTGCTGACCCTGCTCAAGCAGGGGCGGGCGTTCGGAGTGGGGGTGTGGCTCGCGACCCAGAACCCGGTGGACGTGGACTACAAGGCGCTGGGCAACGCCGGCATCGCCCTCATCGGGCGGCTGGTGACGGAACGCGACCGGGAGCGGGTCCTCGACGGCCTCGCCCTGCGCACTCTCGACGACGGCCGCGATGTTGACCCGCTGGTCGCCGGCCTCGGCAAGCGCGAGTTTCTGCTCCACGACGTCGCCGCGGACCCGCGCGCTCGGACGTTCGTTTCGCGTTGGGCAATGAGCTACCTGCGGGGGCCGGTCACGCTGGCCGAGATGCGGCCGCTGGTCGGGAACGGGGCCACCGGTGCCGGGATCCAGGACACGCCGGCAGTGGGGGAGCCGGCAGCTCCGCGCGGGGCGTCGTCGCCGCCGGTGCCCGGAGGCGCGATCGAGCAGCGCTTCGAGGCCGCGTCCACCGGTCTGGCGCAGCCGGCCCTGCTCGTGACGAGCACGGTCCGGGTGTCAAAGTCGGCGCTCGGGATCGACCTCGGAGTCATCGAGCTGTGGCGGATAGGCCTGGACCAGGGCGGCGGGCTCGACTGGGGTGCGGCCGAGAAGCTCGGGGCCGCGCCGCCGTTGGTCGAGCGGCCGCCGGCGGGGATGGTGTTTCCGCCCGCCCTGCCGGGCCGGCTCGACGAGGAGCTCGGCCGGGCGCGGAGCAGACTTCGTCGCCTGGCGGGCCCAGGCTCCGGTGGTGGTGCTGGTCAACCGCACGCTCAAGACGAGTGCGGCACCGGGTGAGGACCGGGCGGCCTTCGAGCAGCGCTGCCGCGCGCTCGCGGACCGGGCGGACGACACGGCCCAGGAGCGGGCGAAGGCGCGCTACGAGGGGCGCAAGGACACCCTGGCGCAGCGGCTCGCCAGAGAGCGGCAGGAGCTGGAGCGGGATCGCGGCGAGGCGCGCTCGCGCAAGGCCGAGGAGGTCCTCGACGTGGTCGAGGGCCTGTTCTCGGTGCTCATGGGATCGCGCAGCGTGAGCTCGGCGGGCCGCAAGGCGGCGTCGCGGGCGCGGACCGTGGCCACGAAGCGGCGCATGAGCCAGCGGGCCGAGACCAGTGTCGAGGAATCGGTGAGCGAGATCGAGCGACTCGAGGCCGAGCTCGCGGAGCTCGCGGAGGAGATGCAGGCCGAGATCGACGGGATCGCGGCGGCCTCCGAGCGCACGGCAATGGCCATCGAGGAGGAGTCGATCCGCCCGAAGCGGAGCGACATCGCGGTCGGGGAGCTGCTGCTGGTCTGGTCGGCGTCAGCTGCGTCCGCGCGCTACAATCGAGCGCCATGAGAGCGATCCTCGTCGCAGCAGTGGTCGTTGCAGCGGCCGGTTTGGATTGTGCCGTCCCCGCGGGCGCAGAGAGCCCGCCGACGCGCGCCGAGGTGGAGGCGGAAATGGGTCTGCGGTCGGAAGGCGACCTCGTGCGCGGGCAGCTCGATACGGTCGGCTTCCCGGTGACCGCCGAGCAGGCGGAGGATGTGGTCTCCACCGCCGTCCGTCTCGAGGGGATGGCCGGTGACAGCTCTGCCGCACCACTGGTCGGCGGCATCTGCCCGCACGACGACCACCTCTACGCGGCGCAGGTGTACGTTCACCTGACCCAGCGGATCGTGGCGCCCCGGGTGCTCCTGGTCGGCGTGTTCCACAAGGCCCGCGAGTGGCAGCTCGCGGACCGGGTGGTGTTCGACGAGTTCCAGGCGTGGCACGGGCCGTGGGGGCCAGTGGCGGTCGACCCGTTGCGCGAGGAGCTGCATCGCGGGCCTCGACCCGGGCTCGTACGTCGTCGACAACGCCATGCACGGCCGGGAGCACTCGCTCGAGGCGATCGTGCCCTTCCTCCAGTGGAGGCGGCGCGACGTCACGATCGTGCCGATCCTGGTCCCCTCCATGGGGTGGGAGCGGATCGACGCCCTGACCGGCGAGCTGGCCGCGGCCCTCTCAGTGACCCTGGAGCGGCACGGCTGGCAGCTCGGCCGCGACCTCGCGATCGTCGTCTCGTCCGACGCCGTGCACTACGGCGACGACTTCGACCACACGCCGTTCGGGACCGACGCCGAGGGCTACCAGCGCGCGGTGGCGCGCGACCTCGAGCTGGCGCGCGACCACCTCGAGGGCCCGCTCGCGGCCGACCGGCTCGCCGGCCTCCTCGGCGAGCTGGTGGATCCGCACGACGTCAGGCAGTACCGGATCCCGTGGTGCGGGCGCTTCTCGATACCGTTCGGCCTCGAGCTGCTGCGCAAGACGGCGGCGCTCTCCGGCGCCGGCGTGCCGACGGGCACCCTGCTGCGCTACGGCACGAGCCTGTCCGAGCGCGAGCTCCCGGTGTCCCAGGCGACCCGCAACGCCGGCCTCGGGAAGACCGCGCCCTCGAACCTGCACCACTGGGTCGGCTACGCGGCGGTCGGCTACACGCTCGAAGGCCGGCCGTAGACCGCAGCCGCCAGGCAATGGGCGCCGCTGACGCTTGACCGGATCGCCGGCGTCTCTTCGAATCGACTGCGGACCGTCGCTTGCTCAGGGCTTCGCGGGCTGCTCCCCGAGCAGGTGGCGCTTGAACCAGGCGAGGTCCCACTCCAGCTTCGCCCGGCGGTGCTCGAGGGTCGCCAGCCCGTGGCCCTCGCCCGGGTAGATCACGAGCTCGGTGGGGACGCCGAGGTAGTGCCTCAGCGCCCGGTACAGGGTTCGTGAGTGCGCCGCCGGCACCCGCGGGTCGTCGCCGCCGACGTGGATCAGGGTCGGCGTGTGCACCTCGCCGAGCCGGTAGAGCGGCGAGCCCTCGCGGTACTTCTCGGCGTCGGCCCAGGGCAGCCGGCCGCCCATGTAGTTGATGACGTGGCCCGGGGTGTCCTCGATGCCCCACTGGAGGACCTGGTCGATGACCCCGGCGCCGCTCGAGGCGGCCTTGAAGCGCCGGGTCGAGGTGATCAGGCAGTTGGTGAGGAAGCCGCCGTTGGACCAGCCCATGACGCCCAGCCGCTCCGGGTCGGCGATCCCGCGCTCGATCATCGCGTCGACGCCGCTCAGGATGTCCTTGACGTCGATGTCGTTCTCGCGGCCGACCAGCTCGACCAGGAAGCGATCGCCGTAGCCGGTCGAGCCGCGGTAGTTGGGGCTGAGCAGCGCGTAGCCGTTGGCCGGGAGCAGCGTCCGCCCGTAGATCCAGTACCGGCAGCTGGTAGCGAGTGGCGTCGGTCGGGCCGCCGTGGAGCTCGACCACCAGCGGGAGCGGCCCGTCGGTCGTCGAGTGGCCAGGCGGCAGCTCGAGGATACCCTCGACCGTCGTCCCGTCGCTCGATGTCCACTGCACGATCTCGATCGAGGGCAGCTTCCAGGTGTCGACCTGGGGATTGACCCGGGTCAGGCGCTCGAGCGCGCCGCCGTCGGTGACACGGTAGAGGTCCGGCAGATCGGTGACGGTGCTGGTGATGACGACCGGCGTGCCGCCGGCCGCGTCGAAGTCGAAGCCGTCGACAGTGACGTCGCCCGGGAGTGACCACGGTCGTGCCGGCAACGCCACGGCCGGACACGCCGGTGACGGCGTACACCCGGCCGCGGCCACGGTGGTCGCCGACGAAGCACAGGTCGTGGGAGCCGGGCCGCCAGGCGAGGGAGCCGCCGGTGACCTCGACCCCGTCGGGCCGCGGGAGCTCGAGCACGCGGTAGCCGCCGTCGCCGCGCACCGCGGCGTAGAGCAGGGTGGGGTAGCCGTCGAAGGACACCGAGAAGGCGAGCAGCTCGCCGTCGTCGGACCAGGTGATCTCGTTGACCCAGCCGAAGGGCGAGGGGTGGCCGTCCCGCCAGCCGTCGGCAGTGACGACGGTGATCTCCTTGGTCGCCGGATCCCAGACGTCGACCCGCGACCAGCCCTCGTTGTGGATCAGCTCCTCGTCGGGGGTGGTGATCATGGCGATGCGCCCGTCGGCGGCGACGTCGGCCGACGTGATCACGCGGGTAGCGTCGACGAGCCTGGTCGCGCGCCAGCTCTCGCAGGTCGACGGTCCACAGCTCGGTGTAGGTCGTGACGCCGTGCCCGTACTCGAGCTCGTCGAACTGCTCGCGCAGCTCCTTCCACTCGTCGTCGGTCTGCTCGGAGCCGACCGCGTAGATGAGGCTGTGGCCGTCGTGGGACAGGCGGAAGTGATCGACGCCGTCGACCACCCGGGTGACCGCCTGCGGCTCGCCGCCGGCGGCCGCGATCCGCCAGACCTGGGTCGACCCGTCCCACGGTGGCGTCTCGGAGCCGGGCCTCGAGTACGAGGCGGTGTAGTAGATGAAGCGGCCGTCGGGGCTCCAGGTCGGCGAGCTCTCGGTGGCGGCGTCGAAGCTCAGCCGCTGGAGCTCGCGGGTCGCGAGGTCGACCGTCCACAGGTCGGCGTTCCGCTTCTCGGCCGGCGGCTCCCAGCGGTTCTCGATGAAGGCCGCGGCGCGCCCATCCGGCGACACCGCCACCTCGAGGATGGTGGCGATCGTGAAGTAGTCGTCGACGGTGATGTCGTGGTCGCGCGCCGGCTTGTCCGGGAGTTCGGCGGCAGCGGTTGCGGCGATCAGCAGTGCCGTCGCGGCGAGGAGGACGGGAGAGCGCCTCATGGTGTCACCTCACGGTGGGACTGAGGCCGTCACGGGCCGGCCTCTGCAGCGCGCGAGTCTACCACCTGGGCAGGGTCACACCGGGGCGTCGGCCGGTTCCACCGCGGCAGCGAGCGCCGAGTAGTCGGCCTCGCCGAGGCCGGCGTCGACGGTGCGCTCGACGATCGCGACCAGGCCCCCGAGGAAGGGCGCGAAGAGACCCAGCCGCTGCGCCTGGTCGGCCACCAGCCGGAGGTCCTTGAGCAGGAGGCGGGCCGGGAAGTTGGCGGGCAGGAAGTTGCGCTCCACCATCCGGCCGAACTTCTTGTCGAAGGTCGGCGCGTAGAGGGCGCTGGCGCGCACGATCTCCGCCCACAGCTCGAGGTCGACTCCCGAGCGCCGCACCATGCCGAGGCCGAGCGCGTAGGCCGTGGTGATGGTCGCGATGAGCTGGTTGAGGGCCAGCTTGAGGGCGGCGGCGTGGCCGGGCGGACCGACCAGCCGCGGGTCCGGGCCAAGTGCACGCAGGAGCGGGAGCCAGCGCTCGAACTGCTCGGGCGAGGCCCCAACCAGGACCACGAGACGGCCGCCGGACGCCTCCGCGATCGACCCCAGGACCGGCGCCTCGAGGTAGTCGGCACCGTGTTTCGCGAGCGCGGATTCGAGCTCGAGGCTCTCGGAGGGCGCGATCGTGCCCATCTGGATCACGGTGCGACCCCGGAGCAGGTCGGCGGGCTCGCCCGGCAACAGGGTGTCCCGGATCGCCGCGGCGTCGGCGAGCATCAGGACTACCGCCTCGGCGGGGCGGATGGCCGCGGCTGCGCTCGGCGCCACGACGGCGCCCTCGGCGGCGAGGGGCGCCGCCTTGTCGGGGGTACGGTTCCAGACCGTGACCTTGTAGCCGGCGGCGAGCAACCGTGCGGCGATCGGGCGCCCCATGAGGCCGGTTCCGAGGACCGCGAGGCGCGGCAGCGTGTGATCGACCATGATCCCTCCGGTGAGTCGCGGGCCGCAGTATACGGGTGCTCGACGAGTCGCCGCCCGCGGCTGCGACGGGCCGTCTGGTACTCTCTGCCTCTGGCGCAGGCGAGCGCGCTGCCGCGCGGGACCGTCGATGGAGCGACCTGTGGAGATGTCGGAAGCGGATCTTGCGGATCTCGAGCGAGCGGTCGAGCTGCTCGAGCACCCGGGCTTCATCGCGAGGATCAGCGACCTCATCGGCATACCTATCGAGCAGGTCATCGCCGTGCTCCCGTCCGGTGCATCGGATCGAATCCACGCCACAGTACGGTCGGTGCTGGAAGAGCTGCTGGCAGTCTCGCTGAGGACGCTCGACCCGGCGGGGCGTGGGCCGGCGTCCACCCTCGGGCACACCATCGGTACCGGGATCAGCGGCGCGATCGGCGGCTTCTTCGGGGCGCCGGCGCTGGCCATCGAGCTGCCGATCTCGACCTCGATCATCCTCCGCTCGATCGCCGTCATCGCCCGCAGCGAGGGGGAAGACCCATTCAGCGCGGAGACTCGCCTTGCCTGCCTCGAGGTCTTCGCGCTGGGCGGCCCGGCGCGCCGTGACAACGCTTCCGACACCGGGTACTTCGCGGTGCGGGCGGCCCTTGCGAAGACGATGGCCGATGCCGCGAGCCACCTCGCGGAGCGCGGGTTGGCGCGGGAGGGCGCGCCGGTGCTCGCCCGCCTGGTCGCCGCCATCTCGTCGCGATTCTCGACTGTGGTCTCCGAAAAGGTGGCGGTGCAGTCGGTGCCGATTCTCGGGGCGATCGGGGGGTCATCGATCAACGTCTTGTTCGCCCGTCATTTCCAGAAAATGGCGCGGGGGCACTTCACCGTGCGCCGTCTCGAACGCTGTCACGGATCCGAGCAGATCCGCCGCGAGTACCGGCGGATCGCCGGAGGAGGAGCCGAGGGATGACCCTCGGCGAGAGCACCGTTCGCAGCTTCACCGTGCACGATCCCGCGAGCGGGAGGTCCCTCACCGCCTGGGTGGTCGAGCTGGGCCAGGATGTGGTGGTAGCGGTCGGCGGCGGACAGCGTCCCCACGTCGGCTGCGTCGTCCTCGCCCAGCCGCAGCCGACGAAGGGCGACCCGGCGCGGTGGACGGCGTCCTGCTCGGTGCTCACCATCCCGCCACACAAGGAGGAGCCCATCGCACGCGGGGTGGCCACCCGCCTCGCCGAGCGCTGCGGGCGGGTCGCGGTGGTCAGCGCCGGGGTCCACGACGACCAACTCGACCGGCAGGGGATCGAGGACTACCTGCGGCTCGGTGAGGAGCTCGCCGAGTTGGTGGCGGAGGCCCTGGGACCGCGCAACGGTTGAGGCTAGGAGCGTGTAGGGCATCGGCCCCTCGGCGCACGCGGCGCGCGGCCTCGGCGATCGCGCGGTGCCCACGGGCGGCGACTCCTGCGGGCCACTCGCCGCCGCAGGGCGCCGGCAGGCTACAATCGCCTTCAGCATGACGGTGCTCCTGTTCCTGGCGTCACTGCTCGCGGCGGGTGCCGCGGGCTACGCGCTGCTGGTCCGGCTGGGTCTGGAGGACTTCGACGCCTGGGCCGCCGGCCGCACCCTGGGGCTCGTGATGGTCGCGTTCCCGGCATGGTGGGCCGGGGTGTTCGGGCTCGCGGGCTGGCGGGTGGTCGGCGGCGTGCTGCTGCTCGTTCTCGGCGCGGCCGGGGCGTTCGAACTGTGGCGCCGCCGCGCGGCCTGGCGTGCGGTGGCTGCGGCCGAGGCCGTGCTGGTCGTGGCCGCGCTCGCCGTCCTCCTCATCCGTCTCGATCACCCGCAGATCGTCGGCCAGGAAAAGCCGATGGACGTGGGCATCCTCGCGACCCTGCTGCGCTCCGACGGCTTCCCGCCGCTGGACATGTGGCTGGCCGGCGAGCGGCTGCCCTACTACTACTGGGGCGCCCTGCTATGGACGACGCCGCTGGCCTCGAGCGGCGTGCGCCTGGAGCTGGCCTACAACCTGATCGTGGCCCTGGTTGCCGGCGCAGTGGCGGTGACGCTGTGGTCGCTCGGCCGGCGGCTGGCCGGGAGTCACTGGGCGGGGCTGACCGCCGCCTTTTTCGGCGTGCTCGCCGGGACGCCGGACGGCTGGCGACAGCTGCTCGGCGGCGTCGGTATCCAGCATCTCGACATCTGGCGCTCGTCACGTCAGCACGAGGACGTTATCACCGAGTTCCCGCTGTTCACCGAGTGGCTCGGCGACCTTCACCCCCATTACCTGTCGATGCCGATCGCAGCGAGCGCCCTCCTCGTCGCCTGGCAGCTCGGCCGCCGGCGGCCGACGCTCGCCCTGACCGCCGTGGTGACCGTGCTCTTCGGGGTGGCGTGGGCGGCGAACCCGTGGTGCATGCCGCCGACCCTGGCCGGAGTGGCCCTGCTCGTCCTGTGCTCGGATGGTCGCTGGCACTGGCCGGCCGGGGAGGGACGGTGGCGATGGCTCGCGGTGGCGACGATCGCCGTCGGCGGATGGCTCGCGGCCGTACCGTTTCACCTCGCCTTCCACCCGCCGTTCGAGGGGCTGCGGCCGGTGTTCGCATGGACCTCGCCGGCGAACCTGCTGCTGTACGGCGGCTGCGTGCTGGTCCCGGCGTTCGTCGCCGCCGTGGTCCTCCTGCGGGATCGGCTCGCGACGGCCGGCGGGCGGGGCACTGCCTTGCTGCTCGCCGCCGCGGCCGTGCTGGTGGTCGTTGCAGCGCTCAGCGGCCGGCCGTCCCTGGTGCTGCTGACCGGCGCTCTCGTGGTCCTGGTGTGGGTCGTGCTCGCGCCGGGCGAGATGCCTGAGCGGCCGGGCCTCGCCCTCGCGGCGCTCGGCCTGCTCCTGTTCGTGGTGCCGGAGATGTTCTACGTGGTCGACTCTTACGGCGAGCGGCTCCACCGGATGAATACGGTCTTCAAGGCGTGGATCCAGGCCTGGGTGCTGCTCGCGGCGGCGCTGCCGGTGCTGCTGCGGGTCGCTCTCCCGAGCCGCGGACTGCGGCGGGCGGTGACTGTCCTGCTGGTGGTGGCGGCGCTGCCGCACCTGCTGTGGATGGCCGGAAACCAGCTCGCGGGCCGTCGGCTCGGCCTCGACGGCATGGCGTGGATGGCCGAGGGCGACCAAGCGGTCGTGCGCTTCCTCCGCGAGGAGCCGCCCCCGGCGGCCGTCATCGAGGCGGTGGGCGGCGCCTACTCCGAGTACGCCCGGCTCTCGGCGAACTCGGGAGTCCCGGCCCTGATTGGCTGGGAGAACCACGAGCTGGTGTGGCGCGGCCACGGTGTGGTCGAGGAAACCAACCGGCGGGCGGCGCTGGTCCGCGAGCTCTACTCGTGCGGGGACACGGGCCGGGTCCGCGAGATCGCGGCCGGGGAAGGGATCCCCCTGGTCGCGATCGGCGCGCTGGAGCGGGCCGACTTCGCCGAGGAGACGCTCGCGGCGGTGCGTGCCGCCGGCGAGCTCGTGTTGGACCAGGCCGGCGGGCAGGTGGTCCGCATCGGCGGCATCGCCCCGGTGGCGACGGAGGTCGATGATGGCTGAGCCGAGCGCAGGCACCCCGGAGCTGACCGTGGTGATCCCGGCCTACAACGAGGAGGAGAGCATCGAGCCGATGGTCGAGCGGCTCGTCCTCGCCCTCGAGCAGCGCGTGGAGGGGCTCGAGATCCTGTTCGTGGACGACGGCTCGCGGGACGGCACCTGGCGGCGGATCTGCGGAGCTCGCAGTGCGCGACCCCAGGGTGCGGGGGATCCGCTTCGCGCGCAACTTCGGCCACCAGGCGGCGCTCACCGCGGGCGTGGACGCCGCCACCGGACAGGCGGTGGTGATCATCGACGCCGACCTCCAGGACCCGCCGGAGGTGATCCCGGAGATGATCGAGCGCTGGCGCGCGGGCGCCGAGGTGGTGTACGGCCAGCGCGAGGTGCGGGAGGGCGAGACCGTCTTCAAGAGAGCGACCGCGGCCGCGTTCTACCGCCTGCTGCGGCGCATCACCCACGTCGACATCCCGGTCGACACCGGCGACTTCCGCCTGATGGGCCCGCGGGCGGTCGCCGCGTTCCGCGCGCTGCCCGAGCGCAACCGCTTCATCCGCGGCCTGGTCGCCTGGATCGGCTTCCCCCAGGTCGCGGTGCGATACCGCCGTCAGGCCCGCCACGCCGGCGAGACCAAGTACCCGCTGCGCAAGATGGTGCGCTTCGCCGTCGACGGCATCACCTCGTTCTCGTTCCTGCCGCTGCGGCTCGCGACCCTGCTCGGCTTCGCCGTGTCGGTGCTCTCCTTCCTCTACATCGTGGTCGTCATCGCCCTCAAGCTGCTCGGCATCAACTGGCCGGGCTACACCTCGATGATGGCCTCGATCCTGTTCCTGGGCGGGGTGCAGCTGGTGATGATCGGGGTCCTCGGCGAGTACGTGGCCCGGGTCTACGACGAGGTCAAGCGGCGGCCGCTCTACCTGGTCGGGGAGAGCACCGATGGGAGAGCCGGGGTCACGCCGCCTGACAGGTGAACTACCCGGGCGGGCAGTGGGGCAGTGAGGGAGTGAGGGAGTGAGGGAGTGAGCCATGGCCCGGGGCGGGCTCATACCCGTTTCCGAATCCGCTTCCGCGCCCGCGCCAGGATTCACCGCAAAGGCGCAAAGAACGCGAAGAGGACCTCCTGGGTTTGAGGTTTTCTCCTTGCGTTCGTGACGGCCTGCCGACGTCGCGAGCCCCTCCAGCGGCTTTCCCCCTGCATGCCGAGGAGGTAGATTCTGGCTGTGCTGCGCTCGTTGGCAATCTAACTCGTGATAGGTCGCCCGCATCTTCTTTGACCGGAGCCGAATGATCCGCGAACTCCTGGTCTTTGTTGGGCTGTTGGCGTTGCCCATATCTGATTCCATGGCCTGTGTATGCTCGAAAGGCCCCGGCCCACGTAAGGCACTCCGCCAAGCTGAGGCTGTGTTTGTCGGACGGGTCGGGGTGGTGGAAGAGGGATTCGTGTACTTCAGGGTCACTCAGGCCTGGAAGGGCGTCCCCCGAGAAGTCCGATACTACGAGGTATTTACGCCCCATCCAAACGCGTGTGGCTTCCCGTTCGAACTTGACGAGGAGTACTTGGTTTATGCCACAAGCGGTCAGCCGAAAAACTGGGTCAGCGCGTCTGGGTTCCCTTTCGGTCCGCAGGGTTTCCTGATCGTCTCGGCATGCAGTAGAACTCGTCGCTCCACCGACGGTGCAGAGGACATCCGCAAGTTCGGGCCACCTGCGTGGCGAGACGACTCACCCTCGCCGAGCGGAGCGGCCCAAGGGGGCACTTCCGAATCCCCTGCGGCCAGCCCTTCGCTGCTATCCCCGGCGCGCTTCCTGCATTGGAGCCACGAGACATCGACACAATCCTGCTCGGCGGATTGCCGGCAGGGCTCATCGCGAACTACACCAAGTGGCATCAGCGCTTGGGTGACCTTCTTGCTGGTACCTACGTTCTGAGGCTTCAAGATATCGACCGACATCTCCCTGGCACGCCGGCGGCAAAGCTACGTGGCACCTACGCACGGATCCTAGAAAAGGGTCTCAGTGATGCCCGGGACCGGGCTGGCTGACAAGCCGATGCAGCTGACGCCAGCTCCCGTCACGCCGCTGGCAGAGGGGAAGCAGCTCGCCGCGCCGGCCAGCGGCCGGTTGCGCCCGCCGCTGAGCTCGCGGGCGTTCGGCTGCGGTACTCTTGCCTGATGCGACCCCTTCGGTATTCCATCAACGTCACATTGGACGGGTGCTGCGATCATCGTGTAGGCATCGTGGACGAGGACTTGCATCGTCACGCAGTCGAGAACCTCGCCCAGGCCGATGCCCTCCTCTTTGGCCGGGTGACGTACGAGATGATGGAGGCAGCGTGGCGGCCGCCGGCGCGGACGGGAGTGAGGCCCGATTGGATGGAACCTTGGATGGAACCCTTCGCCCGGACGATCGACGCGGCAAGGAAATACGTCGTGTCGAGCACCCTGGACCGGGTCGATTGGAACGCGGAGCTCGTGCGCGGGGATCTGGGGAAGGCCGTTCAGCAGCTGAAGCGGGAGTCGGGCAAGGGACTGTTCGTGGGAGGCGTGAAGCTCCCGCTGGCGTTGGCGGAGCTGGGATTGATCGATGAGTACGAGTTCGTGGTGCATCCCAGGCTGGCGGGCCATGGGCCGACGTTGTTCGCAGGGCTATCGAAGCGTATCGACTTGAAGCTCGTGAGCCGGCTGGAGTTCGGCTCGGGGGCGGTGGCGATGCGGTACGAGCCGAGAAGGTAGCCAGACGCGAAGCACGCCTCGAGGTCACCGTGAAGGCGATCGAGCCGAACCGTCGGATCCTCATCGAGTGGGGCGATCCCCCGTTCCGCCTTCGAGTGGCTGTTCGCTCCTCGCGCGGAGGCCACCACCTTCGTCACAATCTCGAGCTGGGGTTTCCCTGGCAGCGGCGACGAAGTGGTGCGGCAGGCCATCGATTCGATGGGGGGTTCTCGCTGGTGCTCGCCGGGCGAAGGCCCTGCTCGAGCACGGCGTCGAGCTGAATCTCGTGGCCGATCACCATCCTGACGCCTGGATCCCTGACGTGACGGTCCGCGAGGGCGCGACCTGAGTGGCTTGTTATGATGACCCCCTCGGCCGCGGGGTCGACGACCCCGCGCCGCGAGGGGGTGCCGAGTGGTGAAGGGTAAGGAAAAGGAGAAGAAGCGATCGCGCCTCCTGCGCGCGCTCGACATCGTTGAGCGGGTGGGCAACGCCCTGCCACACCCGGCGACCATCTTCTGCATCCTGGCATTGCTGGTGGCCGTGGCCTCGGCGATCGCGACGTGGGTCGGGGTCGACGCCGTGCACCCGGGCACCGGCGACACCGTCGCCGTCCGCAACCTGCTCTCCGGGGCCGGGATCCGCTGGATGTTCGAGGAGGTCGACGCCAACTTCGTCGGCTTTCCCCCGCTCGGGCTGGTCCTGGTGGCGATGATCGGCATCGGGGTCGCCGAGGGCTCCGGCCTGCTGACGGTGATGATCCGCGCCCTGGTGCTCAAAGCGCCGCGGCGGCTGATCACGGGCTCGGTGGTGTTCGCCGGGGTGATGTCCCACGTCGCGTCGGAAGCCGGCTACGTGGTCCTCATCCCCCTCGGGGCTTCCATCTTCCTCGCCCTCGGCCGGCACCCGCTGGCCGGGCTCGCCGCGGCCTTCGCCGGGGTCAGCGCCGGCTTCGGCGCGAACTTCCTGATCGCCAGCGTCGACCCGGTGCTGGCCGGGCTCACGGAGAGCGCCGCCCGTTTCCTCGACCCCACCATCACCATTAGCCCTGCGGTCAACCTCTACTTCATGGTGGCGTCGGCGGTGGTGATCGTGATCCTCGGGACCTGGGTGACGGAGCGGTTGGTGGAGCCGCGTCTCGGCGCCTACAGGGGTCCGGCGCAGCGGCAGGAGATCAACGACCTGACCCGGCAGGAGAAGCGGGGCCTGGCGGCCGCCGGCCTCTCGGTGCTGGTCCTGGTTGCGCTCTTCCTGCTGGCGGTGGTGCCGGAGGCCGGCCTGCTCCGCCACCCCGGCGAGGGCGTGCTGCAGTCGGCGTTCTTCCGCGGTCTCATCACCGCGATCATGCTGGTGTTCCTCGTGCCCGGCCTGGTCTACGGCATGGTGGTCGGCACGATCCGCAGCGACAAGGACATCGTCAAGCAGATGACCGCTTCCATGGGCACGATGGCGACCTACATCGTGCTGGTCTTCTTCGCGGCCCAGTTCGTGTCCTGGTTCGGGCACTCGAACATGGGGTTGGTGATCGCCATCCGTGGCGCGGAGGCGCTCAAGAGCGTCGGCCTGACCGGCATCCTGCTCATGGTCGCGTTCGTCCTCATGAGCGCCTTCATCAACCTCTTCATGGGCTCGGCATCGGCCAAGTGGGCGATCATGGCCCCGGTGTTCGTGCCCATGTTCATGCTGCTCGGCCTCCACCCGGGACTGACCCAGGCGGTGTTCCGGATCGGCGACTCGATCACCAACGTGGTGACGCCGATGATGTCGTACTTCGCGCTCATCGTCGCCTTCGCCGAGAAGTACGACGAGGACTACGGCATGGGCACCATCATCTCGGCCATGCTGCCCTACACCCTGGTGTTCGGCGTTGCGTGGACCGGGCTGCTGGTGGTGTGGATGCTGCTGGGCCTGCCGGTGGGTCCGGACGGCCCACTCCACTACGCCCTCCCGTGAGGGGACGAGGGCGGCGACGGCATGGGCCCGCGGGGGCCAGCTGGCCAGACCGGCTCCCCGAGAAGACGGACGCCGTCTTCGGAGCCACCCTCCCTTACCCGACGCGGGCGCATTCGGGGCGCTCCCGGGTGCGGTGCTTGCTCTCAGTGCAGCCGCTGGAGGCTGATCGCGTCGAGCATTGGTGAATCGGGCGCGGAAGCGGAAGCGGATGCGGAAGCGAGAGGGTGGATCAACCAGGCTACCTAGCGAAGCAGCCGGCGGCCGAGCCGCTCCGCGCCTCGGTCAGGCCAGGTAGAGGCAGGGCAGGACGAGCAGCGTCAGCGCGGTCGAGGCCGCCGATCACGGCGACCGCGAGCGGCGCCATCAGCTCGCCGCCCTCGGCCGAGTTGAGGGCGAGCGGCAGCATCCCGATCACGGTCGTGCTCACCGTCATCAGGATCGGCCGCACCCGCAGCGGGGCCGCCTCGACGATGGCGTCGAAGCGCGGCACCTCGCCGCCGCGCCGGCGGATCTCGATGTACTCGACGAGCAGGATGCCGTTGTTGACCACGATCCCGGCGAGCAGGATCAGGCCCAGCATCACCGGGGCCGAGATCGGCAGGCCGGTGAGGAGCGAGGGCGGCGACCACGCCGATCACGGCGAGCGGGATGGCGACCATGATCACCAGCGGGATCGACCAGCGACTCGTACTGGACCGCCATCACCGCGAACACCAGGAAGATGGCGAGGGCGATGGCGCCGAGCAGGACGCGCTGGTTGCTGCGGATGGCCTCGTCCTGGCCGCCGAAGCGGCATCCGGTAGCCGTCCGGCAGCGGGTACGGCGGCGAGCTCGCGCCGGACGGCGGCCGTCGCCTCGCCGACCGACCAGCGCTCCGGCAGCACCGAGGCCGTCACCCGCACCAGCCGGTTCTGGTTCTCGCGCTCGATCGCACTGCGGCGCGAGCGCCCTCGCTGACGGTCGGCGACGTCGCGCAGCCGCAGCGGCGCGCCCGCTGCGCGGGAACAGCGGCACGGCGGCGAGGTCGGCGGCGGTCTGCACCGCGGAGCGGGCGAAGCGGACGCGGATGTCGATCTCTCGATCGGCCTCGGTCAGCCGGGTCGGCACCGAACCGCCGACCGCGGTGCGCACGGTCCGGCCGACCTCGCCGACGTCGAGGCCGAGGTCGGCGGCGCGGCGGCGGTCGAGCTCGACCCGCACCTCTGGGCTCGTCTCCTGGTAGGAGCTCTCGACCGCGGTCAGCCCGGGCATCGCGGCCAGGCGGTCCCTCAGATCGAGCCCGATCTTCTGCAGGGCGTCGAGGTCTTCGCCGAAGACCTTGACCTCGATGTCCTCGGTGCCGGTCGAGGTGCGCAGCCCCCGGATCCGCGGCGGCCGCAGGTAAACTTCAGCGTCGGCGAGCTCGGGCAGGCCTTCGAGCGTGGTCCGCGCGAGCTCGACCCAGTCGCTCGCGCTCATGCCCCGGCCGCGGCGCGGCTCGAGCTCGACGTTGAGCGAGAAGCGCGTGGGGTTGAACGAGGCGCCGCGTCCCCACACGCCGCCGGCCGCAGCGGCGAACACGTGCCTCACCTTGGGCAGGCCGAGCACCGCCTGCTCCGATGCCCGGCAGGCGAGGTCGGTCACCTCGGCGGGAGTCTCGGGCGGCATCGTGACCCACACGCTGACCCGGCCGTCGTCGACCGGAGGCAGGAACTCGCTGCCGAGGCGGGAGGCGAGGGCGAGGCTGGCGGCGCAGGCGGCCAGGGCCCCGACCACCACCAGCCAGCGGCGGCGCAGCAGGCGCGGCAGCAGCCGCCGATACGCACCTTCGAGCGCAGCGACCGCGCGTGGGCAGCACGGCCAGGAGCCTCGAGCCGGCGACCTGCCCGCCGCGGAACCGCGACAGCTGGGCGGCGAGCATCGGAACCAGGGTCAGCGCCACCACGAGCGACGTCAGGATGGCGAAGGAGATGGTGGCCAGGAGCTCGTTGAACAGCAGCGCGGTGAGGCCGCCCATCAGGAAGAAGGGGAGGACGGCCGCGAGGTTGGTGAGGGTCGAGGCGGTGACCGCCGACGCCACCTCGCCGGCGCCCTGAGTGGGCGGCCTCGACCGGGTCCTCGCTCTCGCGCTGGTGGCGGTCGATGTTCTCGAGCATGACGATCGCGTTGTCCACCAGCATGCCGATGCCGAGGGCGAGCCCGCCGAGGGACATGATGTTGAGCGTCAGGTCGGCGGTGCCCATCAGCGCGACGCAGCCGAGGATCGCGATCGGGATCGAGGTTCCGATCACCAGGGTGCGGCGGAACGAGCGCAGGAACAGGAAGACCACAACCATCGCCAGGCCGCCGCCGGCGAGGGCGGCGTTGGCGACCCCGCTGACCGCGGCACGGACGTAGAAGGCCTGGTCCTGGATCAGCTGGGTGGCGACGTCCGGCGGGAAGAAACCGTCGCGGCGAAGGCGCTCGAGCACGGCCAGGCAGGAGTCGACCACCCGCACCGTGTTCGCGTCCGGCTGTTTCGTGACCGCCACCATGACCGCCGGCCGGAGGTCCATGCGGGTGTAGATGCGGTCGTCGGCGTAGGTGTCGACGATTTCCGCGACATCGGCAACCGAGATGTCGCCGCCCCCGGCCAGCGGCAGCCGGACCTGGCGGATGTCCTCGACTCCCCTGAACTTGCCCTTGGTCTTGGACAGCAGCTCGCGGCCCCGCGAGCGCAGCCGACCGGCAGAGATGTCCTGGTTTTCCTCGCGGAGGCGGTCGAGAACCTCAGACACGGTGAGGCCGTACGAGCGCAGCCGGTCCGGGTCGATCACGACCTGGATCTCGCGGTCGAGGCCGCCGATCACGTCGACCGAGGCGACGCCCTCGACGGTCAGCAGCTGCTTGGCGAGCTGGTCCTCGCTCCAGCGCTTGATCCACGCCTGGTCGCGGCTCGGGGAGAAGACGGCAAACTGCAGCACCGGGATCTGCGACGGGTCGAACTTGAAGATCGTGGGCGGGTCGGCCTCTTCGGGCAGCGCCCCGCGGGCCTGGTCGAGCTTGGTCGAGGCATCGCGCAGCGCGACGTCGATGTCGGTTCCGTACGAGAAGTGGAGCTCGACTGAGGTCCGTCCCTCTTCGGACGAGGAGGTGATGAGGACTGCGTCTTCGGTCGTGGCCAGGCGGGGCTCGAGCACCTTGGCGACGGTCTGTTCCATGACCTCGGGATCGACCTCGGCGTTGCTCACGCTCGCCATGACCTCGCGGGTAGACGATTCGCGGCAGCAGGTCGACGGCGAGGCGGCCGATCATCGACGCGCCGAGGACGCAGATCGCGACCGAGACGATGGTGGTTCCGATCGGGTGGGTGATCGACCAGTGGACGATCCCCCGCCGCGTGTTGGGATCGAATCGTTTCATCCAGCCCCTGCCACGGCGGAGACGACTGCCACTGGCGCGCCGTCCCGGAGCTTGGCCATACCGCGCACAACGACCTCGTCGCCGGGCGCCAGCCCGTCGGCGATCAGCGCGCGGCCGTCGATGCGCAGGTCAACCTCGACCGGCCGCATCGTGGCGACGCCCTCGCGGACCAGCCACACGAAGCTCGCCGCCTCCGCCCCGCGCAGCACCGCGTCCTCCGGCACCAGCAGCCCGGCCGGAATCGTTTCGAGCACCAGATGGGCGCGGGCGAGGAAGCCGAGGCGGACCGTCGGTGGGGCCCCGGAGATCGCGAGCTCGACCGTCACCTGGCGGGACGCGCTGTCGGCCGCCGGGTAGATGCGAGCGATCCGGCCCTGAAGGCGAAGCTCGGGCAGCGCGTCGACGGTGACGTCGGCGCGCGTCGCCCTCGGCGAGCCTCACCACCTCGAGCTCCGACACCGGAACTCGGAGCAGGAGGCCATCGCCGGCTGCGAGCTCGAGCAGCGCGGCGCGCGGCGAGGCGAGATCGCCGACCTCGACGTGGCGGGCGGTGACGACGCCGCTGACCGGGGCCTGGATCCGGGTGAACGAGAGCCGGGTTCGCAGCGCCTCGAGCCGCGCCTCAGCGATGCGGTCAGCGGCTCGCGCCGCGTCCACGTCCTGCTCGGCCATCACGCCCTCGGCTCGCAGGGTCTCGACCCGGCGCCAGCGGGCGCGAGCCTCCTCGACCGAGGCCTCGGCCTGTGTCAGCTCGGCGCGGACCTGGCGGTCGTCGAGCTCGACCACCACCTGGCCGGCGCGAACCCGGTCGCCCTCGCGCACTGCGACGGCGGTGACGACGCCCTCTTCCTGGGCCGCCACCAGGACCCGCGCCACCGGCTCGAGGGTGCCGACGGCGGTGGTGACCCGGCGCGCCGGCTCGGGGCGGACGCGGAGGGTCTCGACCTCGAGCGGAGTCGCCTCGACGGGGGCCGGCGGTGGGGTACGGTCGCAGCCGGTGGTCACGAGCGCGGCGAGGGTCAGAGCGGCCACGGTGCGAAGCACGATCGGCAAGCCTCCAAGCGCGTACATGATAGCGTCCGGTCGCGGGAACTCAGAGTGCGGAGCCGCGCCCGCCCGGTCCGGACGTCGCGCCGCGTCGGCGGACGCGCTCCAGGACGAGCTCCTCGACCTCGGCCCACGAGCTCGCTCGCGGTGGCTCGACGTCTCGGTTGGTCGAGTTCGTGAACACGATCGTGTCGTTGCCGCCGGCCCGCAGCCGCTCGACGTTGAGGGGCGAGTCCTCGATGTAGAGGTCGGCGCCGACGGCGGCTTTCTCCTTCATGAAGCAGAGATCCCAGTAGGGGAAATCGTAGCAGTCGAGCCACTCGATGGTCTGGCGGATCGCGGTCTCGTGGAAGTACTTGATGAACAGGCGGTGGGTGATGATCCGGATGCGGACGTCCCGGTTCGACAACCGGCGAAGGACCACGGAGGCGCCGTGGATCGGCCGGAGCTGCGCGAAGAGGTTGCGCTGGGTGACCGCAAAGCGGTGGAGGGCGGCGTAGCCGCCGGCGGGCTCGAGGTTCCACTCGTGGAGGCCGTAGGAGACCTCCGGCGTCAACGTCTCGAGCGGGACCTCCAGCCACTCGGCGGCGATCTCGCGCAGGCCCCCGAAGAAGTCGGCGCAGACGCCGTCGAGGTCAACTCCGAGCACGAACCTGTCGGATGCGATGGCGACCCCCTTGTCTTCGGCGCATCGGGGAGGTGCCGCGGCCACCAGCCGGTCAGTGGACCTCGCCGGGAGTCGCGCCCGTCCTGGAATGTACCGCGAGGAGGCCGCTATCGGCAAGTGCCGCCACCCGGGCGCCGTCGCCGGCGGCAGCCCGGACCCTCACGGACCGATGGCCGACCACGCCGAGAGGTCCCCGGACTCGAAGCCGTCGGCGAAGACAGTCGGGCGCGGCTGAGGCCCGTTGAACGCCCCGGTCCTGAGCGGTCCGCCGCGGGCCGTCGGCCACAGCACGCAGTTGGTCGCAGATCCCGGTACGGTGAACACGTCGAGCCCGTGGTCGAAGGTCTGGACGAAGACCTCGAGCTGGCCGTCGCCGTCGAGGTCGCCGATAGCGGGCGCCGCCGGGGCTCCGTTGCCGTTGCCGTTGTGGGCGGCGCCGGGCAGAGCGAGGTCGTGGAGGACCGCACCGTGGGCGGACAGGATGATGAGGCGGCCGGAGTCGTGCACGTCCGGGTCGCCGAACGTCGCGAGCAGCAGCTCGGGTTCGCCGTCTCGGTTGAGGTCGGCAACCGTGACCTCCGAGCTGAACATAATCGGGTGGCCGTGCCGGTAGCTGGTTCTCCAGAGTCGACTCCCGGTGCCGTCGTAGCACGACACGAAGCCATCGTTGAGCGAGACCAGGATCTCGGGGCGCGAGTCGCCGCTGATGTTGACGATCGTCGCCGCCGGCACGCCGTACGGGGGATACCAGCCGTCGACGACGATGGGCGCATCGCCGCGCGGGAGATCCTCCCATCCGGCCAGCCGGCGGGCCGACCGGGAGGCGTCGCCGTGGGCGCCCTCCAGCACCATGATCGCGTACGCCTGTGTCACGTAGGGAACGTGGCGTTCGACGTTGGGAACGGCGATCACCTCGTTCTTGCCGTCACGGTCGAGGTCGGCGACGCTCGGCGGCGAGGCGGTCCACTGGAGCCACTCGGTCCAGTCGGGGTGCGGCCACTGGCCACTATGCAGGTGGTAGTGGTCGTGTTCCACCTGGGGATCGGCCCAGCGGATGAACTGGCCCCAGGTGAGCCGGTTGCCGACCCACGGTGACGTCCGGTTGGTGAAGTAGTCCGAGGAGTCGATGGCGACGCCGTCGTGGTCGAATGCCTGGATGAAGTGGTTGTCGTAGGTGACGATGATCTCCTGAGCCGGATCGTCGTCGATGTCGCCGATGGCGACGTTGAGGCCGTAACAGCCGAAGCCGCTGTGACCGGGGCCGTTGCGGTCGGCGTCGTTGCCTGGACCGGGAAGGTGGTTGTACCTCGGCCAGGCCGGAACGTGGCCGCCGGCGGGCTGGTAGCTGCTGCCGTCCGGGTTGAGGACGAAGACCTGGGCGCCGCCGTCGGCGGTCGGCACGGTCTGGGTGGTGGTGACGACCACCTCGATGGTGCCATCGCCGTCGAGGTCGGCGGCCGCCATCCCCCGGACCTCGGGAGGGTCCCCTCCGGTCGTGGTGTCGGCTGGCCAGCCGGCCTTGACGTGGAGCGAGGAGTTGAACCACTCGAAGGCGATGACCTGGTGTCCGCGCCCGACCACCACCTCGGTGGTGCCGTCGCCGTCGAGGTCGGCGACCACGTGGGGCGCGTACACGCGGCCATCGCCGTCGGTGGCCACATCGAGCAGGGCGCCAGCGCTCGAGTAGACAGAGACGTCGTAGGTTGCGACCACCAGCTCGTTGAACCCGTCGCCATCGAGGTCACCGACGATCGGCGCGGCAAACCAGCTCGTCTGCCCGGAGTGGTTGCGGACAAAAACCGGGGTCTGGACCGATCCACCGCTCCCAGCCGGAAGGCACGGGGGCTCGCCAGCGGCGGCCGGCAGGGCGACGGCGACCAGGGCGGCGGCGAGGACGGGGGCGAGGGATCTCACGGCGAGCGGGCCCGGTGACCATTGTTCCGCGATCCTGCACAGCCGGTTGTGATAGGCGCCACCGAGAGTCCAGGTGGAGTGCTCGGAAATGGGATTCGGAGGCGCGTGCCAGTGGCGCCGACGGCACGGTGCCGCTCGGCTCTCAGTCCGGATATACCCTGATCTCGCGAACGGTGGCCAGCGGCACCTCGCCGGTATGGAGGAGCGTGCCGTTGTCGGCGACCTCGAGACCGAGTTGGAGCTCGAGTGAGCTGCCGGTGACGCCCACCAGCCGCCCCTCGCGCGTGGCGTCATCGGTGAGCACGATGACCTTCGAGCCGATCGCAGCGCGCAGCGCGGTGATGTCCTGCGGGGAGAGGCGCCGGTAGCGCTCGAGTCCCCCCTGGCGGCGCGCGGCCTCGTCAACCGGCCGGGTCGGCAGGTCGAAGCGCAGGGCGAGGTCGCGCGCCCGCTCGAGCTGTGCTGCGGCGCGTTCCCAGTCGGCCTCGGCCGCTGCCTGATCGGAGCGGGCGACCAGTGATGTGACCAGATCCTGGGCAGTCTCGCGGACCGTGCCGGCTTCAACGTCAATCGCCGCCGCCTCGTTGAGCAGGCTGATCGCGCGGTCGAGATCGCCCGCCTGCTCGGCCAGCCTGGCCTCGCCGATGAGGTCGGCGAGCCGGGCGCGCGGCCGTTGCGTGGGCGCGGGCCGATCCCCGGGCGACGCCGGGGATTGGGCCGGCGCCGCGGATTCCTCTCCGGAGGCCACAGCGGCAGGCTCGGCCGGACGGCGGCGGTCTGATGCGTAGTCGGACTGCTGGCGGACGATAATGGCGACCGCGGCAACCACGGCGAGCACGAGCAGGACCAGCGCCGCGACCACCGCCGTGGGCTTGCGGCGGGGTTGGAGCGGGAGATCAGTGACGGGTATTGGCGGCTCTGCTGGCGCGGCAGTCGCGCCGTCCAGGGGTTGCCGCGGGGGTTGTGGGGGAGGCTGCTGGCCGGCTGGCGGTGGCGCCGGATCCATCTCCGTCAGCAGCCGCTCGACATGGCTGATCTCGCGGGCCACCGAGATGAAGCCGAGGCTCTCGAAGAGGCGGGCGACCGGGAAGAGCTGGCGCGCGAGCTCGCGGCAGCGCGGCGGGGGGAGCCCGTCGGCGCCGCCCTGGGAGAGCTCGGCGATGATGGCGTGCAGCCGCGCCGCCATGTCCCGGGCCTCCTCGTTGCGTGGGCCGAGGGTGCCGCACTTGCGCTCGATCTCGAGCAGCCGCGCCACGAGCGGTCGCAGTCGCGGCGGGATGCTGCCGTCGAGCTCCAGCGGGTGCTCCTCTGTCATGCGCCTCCGATCGTCGATTCTACAGGAGCCACCACTGGCGGCGAGCGTCGACCCCGGTGGTGCGGGGCCGGTGATCGTGCCTGCGCCCGCATCCGCGCCCGCTTCCGGATGCACCTGATCGACCGCTCGACACCCGGGCTCGGAGGCGGAAGGGGAAGCGGAAACAGCGTGGACCAGCGCAACGGCGCCGCGTGGGGGCTGCGCAGGTATGATACGGGCAGCCATGAGAGGGTTACGATCGTCGCGAGGAGGCGCCGGGGCGCTGCCGTGACGGGGAGTCGCGGTTTCGCTGGTGGGGTCGCGGTGCTCTGCGCCGCAGTGCTGGCGATGGCCGGCTGCCATGCGACCGAGCGCCGGACCCCCGGCCTCGAGAGGATCCAGGAGACCGGCGAGTTGCGGGTGCTGGTGCGCCCGGGCTTTCCGCTCGAGGGCGCGGCGGCGCGGGGGGAGGTCGGCGAGGCCGACCTGTTACGCCAGCTGGCAGCCCGCCTCGGCGTCGAGCTGCGGTGGGTGGAGGTGCGGCGCCACGACCAGCTCCTTCGCTGGCTCGAGGAAGGGCGCGGAGACCTCGCGGTGGGACGCTTCTCGCCCGCGGGTCTGGTCGGCAGCGAGGCTTCGGCGACCCTCGCGGTGGGCTGGGTTGTCGACCAGCTGGTCACCGGCGCCGGTCGCGAGCTGCCGGCCGCGGACGAGCTCGTCGGGGCAGAGGTCCACGTCGCCGTGTCAATTCTGCGCGAAGACCTGTCGGGCCGCCTGCGCGCGAAGGGCTTGGTGGTCCGGCCGGTACCGGAGGAGGTTTCAATCGAGGAGATCCTCCGGCGGGTCAGTCACGGCCGCTACCAGCTCACCGTGGCCGACTCGGGCCTGGTCGAGGATCAGGCGGGCCTCCAGGTGGTCGCTGCACTGTCGCCGAGACGGCCGCTGGTGTGGGCCGCACGGGCGGCCAACGGGCGCCTGTTGCGGGCGGTGGACGATTTCCTGTTCGCGGAGCAGGTGCTCGGCCGCTCGGCGCCGACTGCAGCCTGCCGCGATCTCGACCAGGTGCTCGAGACACGCGTGCTGCGCCTGGTGACCCGGAACTCGCCGACGACCTGTGTGGTCGAGCGGGGCGGGCTCGACGGCTTCGAGTACCGGCTGGCCAATGCCTTCGCATCCGAGCTCGAGGTGGCGCTGGAGGTGGTCATTCCCCCGCCGAAGGTCGATCCGCTGTCCTGGCTCGAGCAGGGCTTCGGCGATCTGCTGGCCCTCCACGAGCCGATCGCAGCCGAGGACGAAGGCTCGTTCCTGACTGCCGGCTCGACCCGAACGGTGAGCCTGGTGTCAGTGCTGTCCGCGCGGACGCCGATGCCGGGCGCGGTCGAGGACCTGGCCGGGATTCCAGTGGCGGCGTCACGTCCGGTGGCGTCGCTGCTGCGCCAGATCGACGTGGACCCGGCCATCGACGCCGTCACGCCGACGTCAGGCTTCGACGGGCCCGCGGCCATTCGCTCGGTCTCGCGGGGGCGAATCGGGGTCGCGGTGGTGGACGAGGACATCGCCCGGCTGGAGCTCGCGGGGCGAGCCAACCTGCGCCAGGGTCCGGTGGTGCTTACCGCGGTCCCGCTGGTATGGGTCGCGAACGCGTCGTCGCCGCAGCTCGCCCGCCGCGCCGGCGAGTTCCTGGAGCAGGCGACGCGGACGGGTACCCTGCAGGCACTCGCCGCGGCCCAGCTCGGGGTCGTGTTGCCGCCGCCGGCCGTGGTGGAGGAGCGGGAGCAGCGACGCGAGGTCCCGGAGGGAGCGATCACGCCCTACGATGACCTGCTGCGCAGGGAAGGCCGGGAGCACGGCATCGACTGGCGGCTGCTGGCGTCGATCATGTACGAGGAGTCCCGCTTCGACCCGCAGGCGATCGGCCCCGGCGGCTCGGCCGGGCTGTTCCAGTTCATGCCGGCGACCTGGCAGCACCTCGGGGTCGAGGATCCGCACGATCCGGAGGAGGCGGTCGCGGCCGCGAGCTGGTACGTCCAGTGGCTGATGGAGCAGTTTTCGGACCTGGCGCAGCCGGACCGCCTGGCGATGGCGATCGCGTCGTACAATGCAGGTGCGGGCCACGTCTTCGATGCCCAGCGGCTCGCGGCCAGCATGGGCTTCGATCCGGAGCGCTGGCTGGGCAGCGTGGAGACCGCCCTGCTGCTGCTCGACGACCCGGAGCTCGCCAGCGACTTCCCGAGCGGAGTGTGCAGCTGCCGGCGAGCGGTGGGCTACACCCGCCGCGTGCTCCGGCGCTATCACGGCTACACCGAGCAGTACCCGCCGTAACACGTTGGGACCGGTGCAGACGACGCGCGCCACAGGTGGCTTCCTTGGAGTTGCCGACGTCAACCTCTTGAGATCACGGCTCATCGGGGTATACTGGCTCGGCGTTATCCGCAGTGGCTCCAGCTGTTCTCGGCATCCGGGAGGTCATCATGGTGTCTCGTCAGTTCGATTACGGGCTGGTACGCCTGGCCCTTGCGTCGGTCCTTCTTGCGACCGTGGCATCGGTGGTCGATGCACGCACCGGCGCGCCGCCCCTCAGCCACACCGTCCAGCTCGCTCCCATCGAGCAGGTCGCGGTGCTCGAGCTCGAGGCCATCGACCCGGAGGCGCTGCTTGCCGAGGACGAGGCGGCCAAGGGTGAGGGAGGTGCCAAGCCGGAGCGCTTCGCGTCACCGGTGGATGTCGATGTCACGCTCGCCGACGCCGGCACCTGGGAGCGGCTGCCGAACGGCGGGTGGGTGTGGCGGCTGCGGGTCCATGCTCCCAACGCCACCGACCTCAACTTCGGTCTGACGCACTACCGGCTCGCCGAGGGGGCGACCCTGCACATCTGGAGCGAGGACTACGACTACGTCGAGGGCCCGTACACCGCGGCCGACGCATCGCACGCCGGCGACCTCTGGACCCCGGTCGTGCCGGGCGAGCGGGCGGTCCTCGAGCTCTATGAGCCGGCAGGCGCCGATCCGGCCTCCGAGCTGGTCCTCGGCCGGATCGGCCGCGGCTACCGCGATCTGTTCCGGATCGGAGGCGCCGAGGCCAAGGCCGAGTCGTGCAACATCGACGCCGTCTGTCCCGAGGGCAATCTATGGCGCGACGAGATCCGCAGCGTCGCGCGGATCACCATCCAGGGGATGTACCTGTGCAGCGGCACCCTGCTCATGGATGTGCCGGGCTCGTACCAGCCCTACTTCCTGACCGCCTACCACTGCGAGGTCCGGAGCTTCAACGCGTCTACCGTGGTGGCCTACTGGAACTTCCAGTCGCCGGTGTGCGGGATGCTCGGCGGCGGCTCGCTGTCCGACAACCAGACCGGCTCGATCTTCCGCGCCGGCCGCGCGGACAACGATGTCTGCCTCCTCGAGCTGGAGGAGGATCCGGACCCGAGCTTCAACGTGCACTTCGCCGGTTGGGACGCGCGCACGGCGACGGTGCCGCAAGGCAGCTTCAGCGCTCACCACCCAGCAGGCGACGAGAAGATGATCACCCTCAACGACGACGCGCTCACGGTAACCAACCACTGCGTCGACGGCGGGCCGTCGGGCACCCACTGGCTGGTCCGGGACTACGAGTCCGGTACCACCGAGGGAGGCTCATCGGGCTCCGCGCTGTGGGACAGCGGCACCCACATGATCGTGGGCTACCTCACCGGCGGGGGCGCCGCCTGCTCGTCCCCGATCAACGACTGCTATGGGAAGTTTGCGGTCGGGTGGGACGGCGCGTCGGCGGACAGTCGGCTGAAGGACTGGCTCGACCCGGGCAACACCGGCACGCGCTTCGTGCCGGGCTCCGACCCGGGCGGCGGCGCGGGGACGATCCGCTACGAGCGCTTCACCGCGAGCGACACCTGCTCGAGCGGCCAGGGCAACGCCAACGGGGTGTGGGAGCCTGGTGAGACCATCCAGATCGCGGTCTCCCTGTCGGCGAGTGGGAGCTTCAGCTCGGTCCAAGGCACGCTCACGAGCTCGACCGCCGGGGTCACGATCGTGGACGGCTCCGCGACCTGGCCCAACCTCTCGCCCGGCGGCGTGGTGGGCTCCAATCCGCCGCACTTCACGATCCGGCTCGGCTCCAACGTCGCCTGCGGCAGCACGGTCCAGCTCAGCCTGCGGGTAACCGCGGCTGAAGGCGGCCCCTTCACCTTCCAGCTCAGCAATTCGGTCGGCGCGTCACTCGAGCCGATTGTCCCGGTGACGATTGCGGACCTGGGGAGCGCCGTGTCGACCCTGCAGGTCAGTCAGAACGTGTCGCTGTCGGACGTGAACGTCCGGGTCCAGATCAACCACACCTATGTCGGCGATCTGATGGTGACCCTCCGCAGCCCGGCCGGCACCACGGTCACGCTGCTCAACCGGCCGGCCTGCGGCGACAACAACATGAACGTGACCTTCGACGACTCCTCGGGCGTCAACTTGCAGAGCCACTGCGCCGGCACCACTCCGTGGTACTCGGGGGTCGCGCGGCCCTACCAGCCGCTGACGGCCTTCAACGGTCAGTCGAGCGCCGGCACCTGGACCTTGACCGTGAGCGACCATGCCGCCGGAGACAGCGGCACGCTGGTCGACTGGGAGCTGCTCACCACCCCGGTCCTGTCCGGCGTCTGCCAGGCCTGCGGCGGCGGCGGTCCGGCCGCTCACACCTACATGGTGGCCGGCGTCGCTCACGCCCCGGGCGCGGGTGGCAGCAACTGGCGATCCAAGGTGGCCGTGCTCAACCGCTCGGGCGGCAGCGCCCAGGTCACCCTGAGCTACGTCCGCAGCTCCGGTCCGGTGCTCGAGCAGAGCATCACGCTTGCCAACAACCAGCTCATGGCCTGGGACGACGTCGCGGTCACCCTGTTCGGGGTAAGCGCGGACTCCTCCGGCGCGATCAAGATCGAGTCCAGCAGGCCGCTGATCGTGACGGCGCGGACCTACAACGCGAGCGCCTCCGGGACCTATGGCCAGTTCCTGCCCGGGGTCGAGGAGAGTGACGCGCTGGCAACCGGCCAGACCGGGGCCATCTCGCAGCTTGCCAAGAACGCCGACTTCCGGACCAACATCGGCTTCGTCAACTTCGGGAGCGCGAGCTGCCAGGTGCGGGTCACGCTGCGCAACACCGCCGGCAGCGCCGTCGGCTCGCAGCGCACGGTGATGGTGCCGGCCGAGGGCTGGAAGCAGGACAACGACATCTTTCAGGCCGCCAACGCCGGCACCCATACGAACGCGTACGCCACGGTCGAGGTGCTGACGTCGGGCTGTGAGGTGTGGGGCTACGGCTCGGTGGTGGATAACCGCAGCGGCGACCCGACCACGATCCCGATGCGAGTGGAGTGAAGGGAGCGAGGTCAACGATCCGAGGGCCTTCGCAGACCGAGACGGCCGCTCGGCGATCGGTCGTCCGTGCCCGGTCGTGCACGCTCAGATGGCGTTGCGCTGGAACATGTCGCGCAGCGCGAGCAGGGTCTGCGCGAAGTTGACCTCTTTGAGGAAGCGCTGGAGGTCGTCGCGGGTGACCCCAGCCCGCATCCGCTGGTCGACCTTTGCGATGATGTCGTAGAAGTCGGACAGCGGCCGCAGCCCCAACGAGGAGAAGCTCTCCTCGTACCAGCGGCTGACGCTGACCCGGTCCCAGGTCTTGGCCGCCGGCGGGATGTCCTTGGTCCAGATGCCCTCGGCGATCGAGGTCACCTCGCGGTAGAGCTCGCGGAGGACGATCTGGTGGTGGTTGCCCTCGAGGGCAGCCTCGAGGCCGAGCTCAGCCTCGGCCGGCACTTTCACCTCGATGACCTCGGGCTCGGCCGCCGCGGCCGGCGGGTGGCTGGTGACGGATGCAACGCGGGTCGGAGCCGACGGCGCAGTGGCCTTGGCCGGCGCGGGCGGATGGGAAGGGGGGGTGGGCATCGCCTCCCGGGGTGCCGGCGCGATGGGGGGCGCTGGGGCCGCCACAGCAGCCACCGGCGGTGGGGCAGCTTGAGGCTCGGGCGCCGCCTCGGCGGTGGGCTTTGCCAGGGGCGCGGCGGGGTGGGACTGGATCGGCGCTGGGGCGCCCGCCGCGGTCTGGGCACGGTGCTCCTCGATCGCCTTGCGGAAGCGCAGGTGGAAGGTGCCGAGGAACGACAGCTCGGTCTCGCTGATCGGTCGCGCTCGGCCGAGCTTGGCGCGCATGACCTCGAGCTCGAGGAAGCGCGCCTGGAGCAAGGAGGGGGTGGGGGCGAGGCGGAGGATCTGAGGCAGCGCCCCGGCGTTGTGCTCGAGGACCCCGAGCAGGTCCGGGAACAATGCGTAGTTCATGATCTGCTGGTACTCGCTCTCGTACCAGTCGATCGCCTTCTCTTGCTCCTTGCGCTCGACGAGCTGTGCGAGCAGTCCCTCGGGCAGGCCGACCTTGTACCAGTCGGCCCCGTGAATCTGCTCGAGCCGCTGGCGGAGAATCGCGCGGAGGTCCTCGAGGATCTCGGCAATGATCCGATAGGCGTCCAGGTTCTGTTCCAGCCAGTCCATGGCAGCACGCCCCCCAAAAGTCCGTCAACGCGGCTCTTCGGATCAATGTACCATGCCGGGAACGGGCTGGGGAACCGCCGCCCGATCACCCGAGCTGGAGAGGCCGATGGACGACAACGACCCGATCCGTAGCCTGCTGACGTCGTCGCGGACAATCGCGGTGGTCGGCTGCTCGGCCAACCCGGAGCGCGACTCGCACCACGTCGCGGCCTACCTGCAACGGGCAGGCTACCGGGTCATCCCGGTCAACCCGGGCCAGGACGAGATTCTCGGCGAGCGCTGCTACCCCGACCTGAGCTCGATCCCGAACGAGCAGGCGATCGACATCGTGGACGTGTTCCGCCGGCCGGAGCATGTGTCGCCGATCGCCGAGCAGGCGATCGCGCGCGGCGCGCGGGCGCTGTGGCTCCAGCTCGGCGTGAGGAACCCGGAGGCGGAACGGCGCGCTGCGGAGGCCGGGCTGCAGGTGGTCGCCGACCGCTGCCTCAAGGTCGAGCACGGGCTCCGATTCGGATCGCTAGGAGAGCGTGTAGGGCGATCCCCCGTGCCGCTCCGCTTGCGCCCGCTTCCGCGCCCCCTTCCGTGCCCGAATCGCCCGCCATACTGCTTACGCCGGCCCTGCCCGAGCGGCCATCGGAAGCGGGCTCGGAAGCGGGCGCGGAGGCGGGGGAAGGAGAACGCGCTGGCTACGAGCGCTGCCTAACCGTTCACCATTGCTGCCAGGTCCGGCAGCTCCGGGCTGTCCTCGACCAGGAAGACGTGGCAGTTGTCGCAGTCCGCCGGGATGACGTGCTCGCCGTCCGGGGTCGCCAGCGCGTCGTCGTGGCAGCGCCAGCAGCCCGGCGACTCCTCGTGGCCGATGTGGTTGGGGTGCGTTTCCCAGTTGGTCTTCATTCCCGGGAACACCGACCGCCCGTAGATCTCGGCCGCGGCGTCGGCGCCGTGCTCGACCAGGCGGGCGTGGTCCGCCCAGACCTCCGGATACTCGCTCCGGTAGAAGTCGAGGATCGCCTCGCGCACGGCGGCGACGCCCTCGGCGTGCGACGGGTAGTCGCCCTCGATCGCGCCCACCGCTTCGCGCTTGAACCAGGGCAGCTGCCGCAGCTCACCGGAACGCTCGAGGAGCGAGTCGACCGACCGGGCCGGCGTCTGGAAGAGGTGGGTGGGCCGGTTGTGGCAGTCGATGCAGTCCATGATCCGCGCCTCGCCCGAGATCAGGTCGTCTGCGGGCGGATCCTCGCCTGGCCGGGTGTAAACCCGGACCTCGCCCTCGGGCGTCGTCAGCTCGACCCACACGATCTCCTCGCGGCGATCGTCACCGGCGAGGTAGCGGATCCGGTTGTCCGAGTAGATGTGCCACCAGTGGATGCCGCCGTGGGTGCCGAGGTCGAGGCTGCCGCCGCCGGTCTTCAACATCATCGCGGTGTAGGACGCCGTGTTGGTCTCATCGGCGCGGAAGCGGGCGAAGACCCGCAGCTTGTCCCCATGGTGCTTGTTGGGCCAGTGGCACTGCTCACAGGTCTCCCGCGCCGGCCGCAGGGTGCGCAACGGCGTGGAAATCGGCCGGTGGTAGGTGTTCAACGCGGTGTGCCAGACCTGGCGGAGGCCATCGAGCTTGGACCGGACGTACCACGAGGCGCCGGGCCCGATGTGGCACTGCACGCAGGCGACCCGCGAGTGGGGGGAGTCGGCGTAGGCGGTGTACTCCGGCTGCATGACCGAGTGGCATGTCTCGCCGCAGAAGGCGACCGTCTCCGTGTGCTCGACGACGAGAAACGAGGTGCTGCCGAGGATCACCATGTTCACGGCGGTCAGGAAGAGCACGATCGTCGCCACACGGCGCAGCTTGGGGTCGTTGAAGTTCAGGGTCGGGTACGCGTCGATCTCCTCGGCTGCAGTGCCCAGCTGCGCGAGCCGGCGCTGGCGCAGGAGCATGCCGATCGGGATCAGGATCAGGCCGGCGACGAAGAACGCCGGCAGCAGGCCGAAGGCGAACATCCCGATGTAGGGGTTTTCGTGGAGACCGCCGAGCAGGTGGACGATCAGGAAGGTGATGATCGTCAGCCCCGACACGGTGGTCAGCACGAATCCGGTCATCGTGATGCCGTTGTTGGCCAGGTTGAAGAACCGGCCACGGCCTCGGCTGTTGCGTGCGAGCATCTCCCCCTCCAGTAGCCGCTGCGGCCGCTGCGGCAGGCCTCATTGGACCGGGCAGCGCGGCGCGGGCGAAAGCGAACGCCCCTGGCAGCGTCGAGCTTGCGGAGGGGCGGCGGCGATCGTACCATGGCCTGGCCAGAGCCTTGCGGGGAGAGTTCGGGACGGTGTCTCATGATTCCCCGCCGTCATGAGTTCGGGGAGAGGCCCCACGGCGACGTGGCGATGGCGTGGGGAGGGGGATGCCGGTGAGCACCCGCCGATTCTCGCGAGAGCCGGTTGCGAGCTTCCGAGCCGTCTTGTGGGCCGTGGCGCTCGCGCTCGTGCTGCCGGGGGTCGCGGCGGCGCAGACCAACGACGACTGCCTGAGCTGCCACTCGGACGCGGAGGCCACCGGCGAGAAGGCCGGCCAGCAGATCTCGGTGTATGTCGATCCAAAGGCCTACTCGGGATCGGTCCACGGAGAGCTCGCCTGCATCGACTGTCATGCCGACCTCGACGGCGCCGAGCTGCCCCACGCCGAGGAGCTCCAAGCGGCGGACTGCGCCACCTGCCACGACGACGTCGCCTCCGAGCTGGCGGCCGGTCCCCACGGCCGCCTGCCGGCCGACCCGCGGTCGCCGTCCGCGATGTGCGTACGCTGCCACGGCGCTCACGACGTCCTGCCGGCGCGCGACCCGGCTTCGGCAACCACCCCGGCCAGGGTGACGACGCAGTGCGCGGCCTGCCACGACAAGGAGAGCCGCGCCGTGGAGCTGGGCGTGCATCGAGGCGGCGGCGGGGTGGGTTGCGCCGACTGCCACCGCGGCCACGCCGTGGTCGCGCCTGCCGACCCGATCGGGCAGCTCGACGCCTGCGGCAAGTGCCACCCGGAGCAGGCGACCCAGCACCGGCGCAGCCTGCACGGCAAGGCAGCCGTCCAGGGCGACCCGCTGGCGCCGAGCTGCGTCGTCTGCCACGAGCACCACACCATCCTCCGGCACACCGATCCGACTGCCCCGACCACGGTCATGAACATCCCGCTTCCTGTGCGGCCGCTGCCACCGGGAAGGCACCGAGGTGTCGCTGCAGAAGGAGATCCCGCAGCACGCCATCCTCGAGAACTTCTCGATGTCGGTGCACGGCGAGGCCCTGTACGAGAAGGGGCTGACCGTGAGCGCGGTCTGCACCTCGTGCCACACCTCGCACGACATCCTCGACCACAACAACCCCGCGTCGAGCATCAACCGCGACAACGTGGCGCGCACCTGCATGCAGTGTCACGGGCGCATCGAGGAGGTCCACGTCAAGGTCATCGAGGGCCGGTTGTGGGAGAGCGAGCCCCACAAGGTCCCGTCGTGCGTCGAGTGCCATCAGCCGCACAAGATCCGCCGGCCGTGCGTCCACCGCCGAGGGCGCGGCCAACCGCGACTGCATGAGATGCCACGGAAAGCCCGAGCTGGCGGTGGTGCGCGACGGGAAGCCGGTTTCGCTGTACATCGACGACGAGGCCTACGAGCGGTCGATGCACAACCGGACGGCCTGCGCGCAGTGCCACACCGAGGTCGACCCGAGGCACCCCGAGCGCGCGTGCGCGACGATTACCAGGCGGGTCGACTGCGGGATCTGCCACGCCGAGCAGGTGCACGACCACGAGCTCAGCCGGCACGGCCAGCTCGCCGAGAAGGGCGACGCCGAGGTCCCGGTCTGCCTCGACCTGCCACACCGCCCACGACACCCAGGGCCACCGCTTCCCGACCTCGCCGACCTTCGTGCGCAACGTGCCCGGATCTGTGCGGGCGCTGCCACCGCAAGGGCGGCGTGGCGGCCGCTCGGATCGACAGCGAGATGCCGGACATCGTCGAGAGCTACATCCAGTCGGCGCACGGCCGCGGCCTGCTCGACAGCGGGCTGGTGGTGTCGGCGAGCTGCATCGACTGCCACACCGCCCATCGCGCGCTCGCTGCCGAAGACGCGAACTCGTCGGTCAACCGGGAGACGATCGCCGACACCTGCGGCAAGTGCCACAAGGGGATCGAGGAGCAGTTCAAGACCAGCATCCACTGGCCGGGCAACGTCGTGACCACCGAGGAGCTGCCGACCTGCGAGCGACTGCCACAGCTCGCACACGATCAGCCGGGTCGACGCGCAGGGCTTCCGGTTCACGATGATGGACCAGTGCGGGCGCTGCCACGAGGACTTTGCCGAGACCTTCTTCGAGACCTACCACGGCAAGGTCACGCAGCTCGGGTCCGAGGGCGCCGCCAAGTGCTACGACTGCCACGGCACCCACGACATCCTGCCGGCCGACAACCCGGAGTCGTCGCTCAGCCACTGGAAGGTCGTCGAGACCTGCGCGCAAGTGCCATCCCGGGGCCCACCGCCAGTTCGCCGGCTACCTGACCCACGCCACCCACCACGACAAGGACAAGTACCCCTTCCTGTTCTACTCGTTCTGGTTCATGACCATCCTGCTGGTGGGGACGCTGATCGTTCGCGCTCCTCCACACCTTCGCCTGGCTGTGGCGGCTGCTGGCGCACCCGCGACCAGTGGCTGCCGCACAAGGACGCGGCGGCGGAGCGCTTCTACCGGCGCTTCACCAGCACCCAGCGGATCATGCACGTGGTCATGATCGCTGAGCTTCTTCACGCTGGCCCTGACCGGCATGACGCTGAAGTTCTCCTACATGGGCTGGGCGCAGTTGCGCTCTCGAAGGTGCTCGGCGGCTTCGACACCATGGGGATGCTCCACCGGATCGGCCGCGGTGACGCTCATCGCGCTGTTCGCCTATCACCTGCGCCAGACGTGGGCGAGCCTGCGCGCCTCGAAGAAGGGGCTCTTCGGGTTCATCTTCGGCGCCAACTCGCTGATGTTCAACCTCACCGACCTCACGCCAGATCTTCGAGTCGATCCGGTGGTTCTTCGGGCGCGGGCCGCGGCCGCACTACGGCCGCTTCACCTACTGGGAGAAGTTCGACTACTTCGCCGTGTTCTGGGGCGTGTTCGTGATCGGCTCCACGGGCCTGGTCCTGTGGTTCCCGGAGCTCTTCACGCGCCTGCTGCCCGGCTGGTCGATCAACGTCGCCACCATCATCCACCCGACGAGGCGCTTGCTGGCGGTCGGCTTCATCTTCACGATCCACTTCTTCAACACCCACTTCCGGCCGGACAAGTTCCCGATGGACCCGGTGATCTTCACCGGCCGGGTCGCGGTGGACGAGCTGCGCCACGACAAGCCGGCCGAGTACGAGCGAGTTCATCGCGAACGCGACCCCGGAGGAGCTGGCCCAGCGGATCACCGGCCGGGCGAGCCCGCGGCTCGAGAAGGCGGCGAAGATCTTCGGCTTCACGGCGCTCGCGATCGGGCTGACCCTGATCGCCCTGATCGTGTTCACGATGTTCTTCGGCTACCGTTAGGAGCGTGCGGGGCATCGGCCCCTGAGCGCGCTTGATGTGGTGTGTTGAGGTTGGCCTCTGCCCGCACGCTCCTCTGGGATGCGCTGCGCGCATCCTGCAGCTGAAGATCGGTGCCCGGAACCGATAGCGTGGCGTCGTCGCTGGTAGAATGACGAGTGTCGCCTACCGTGCAAGGGGAAGGATCCGATGAACGCTGCCCGACGCCGTGTGTCGGTGCTGCTGCTGGCGGCGGGAGCCATGTTCCTCGCCGGACCGGTCGGGGCGGCGGACTGCCTGCGGCCGGTCGGGGAGCTGCCCGAGGGGCCGTCGCTGGCGGTCGACATGGAGGGCAGCCTCGCCGCCTTCGGCCGCGGCCGGGTGCTGGTGCTCGTCGACCTCACCGATCCCTCCGACCCGGTCGAGCTCGGCAGCGTGGTGTTGCCCGGGGTCGTCGGGTCAGTGGAGCTGACGGCCACCCACGCCTGGGTCGCCGCCGGGGCGGCGGGCCTGATCGGCGTCGACGTGACCGATCCGACGCAGCCCGAGATCGTCAGCGTCCCTGCCGGCCGGGCGCGCCGGGGAGGAGTGGATCGCGGTCGATCTCGACGTGGCGGGAGGGCTCGCCTTCGTCACCGAGATCGTTCGAGCGGTCGATGGGGTCACCACACGCGGCTGCGCATCGTCGATGTCTCGGCACCCGGCGCTCCGGCCGACGTCGGCGCGTGGGATTCGCAGGAGCACGGCCATGCGGGTGCGGTGCCGTCGCCGGCGGTCTCGTGCTGGTCAGTGGACTGCCTCGAGCGGGCCTGCATCGTCGATGGACGTGTCGCAGCCCCTCGCAGCCGACCGAGGTCGGACGGCACTACCATGGACGGTGGACCGGCACGACGTCGCGGTGTCCGGCGCAACGGTGTTCGTCGCTCGGCGCGCGGCGGTGATCGAGGTCTCGACATCTCGGACCCGTCGCACCCGGCTCTCGCTGCGAGGCTCAGCACGGGACGCGGACGCAGGACGCTGGTCGTCGACGGCGAGCTGCTGTTCGTCGGCGGGCCGCGACGGGTACCAGCGGGAGCGACCCCTATCGGCGCCTGGATCTACGACGTCTCTCCACCCTGGCTCCCGACCGAGCTCGGGTTCGTGGAGACGCCGGCCCCGGTGGTCGGCCTGGCGGCGGGGGACGGGCTCTGCTCGCGGCGGCCGGCCGCACCGGCCTGCGAGTGGTCGACGTCTCGGACCCCGCGCGAGCCGGTGGAGATCGCCGCGCTCGACGCCGCGCGACTCCATCACTGGTGGGTCAGAACCGAGCGGCAGCCTCGCGCTGGTCGGCAAGCCGGTTCAAACCAGATGACGCTGGTCGACATCTCGAACGCCGCGCATCCGGTCGAGCTCGGCGAGCTGCCGCTGCTCGTTCGTGGCCCACCGGATCCCCGCCGGCGCTCGAGGGCTCGCTCGCCTTCGTCGGGTCGGACTCTCCGTCCGGAATCGCGGTCTTCGACGTCTCGGACCCGGCCGCGCCGGAGCAGCTCACGTTCCTCCACCTTCCGTGGCATCCCCGGAGCCTGGACGCTGCCGGATCCCGGCTGTACGCCGTCAGCGGGGACGACGCTGGTCGTCATCGACGTCTCGGACCCGACGTCACCGGCAGTCATCGGGGAGGCTGACGCCGGCGAAGGCGGGTCCGGCGGTGCTGGTCGCCGCCGACGGTGGGCTCGTGACTGTGGTCGAACGTCCCGTGCCCATGGTCGCACGGGTGCTCCTCGACGCTCGAGCGCTTCGACGTCGCGTTCGCCGGCGCAACCGGAGCTCCTGGACACGATGCACTATCCGCAGGCCTACGCCATTGCCCCGCGCGGCGGGTTTCCTCTTCGTCGCCGGCGGCAGTGACCTCGTCGTACGACGGACGTGGTGGTGGTCGACAGCAGCGACCCGACGTGGCTGCGGGAGGTCGCCGGGATCGAGCTAGACAGGCCAGGCGCACGGCATGGACGTCGGCAGCCGGCATGGCCTATGTCGTCGACCTGACCACTAGCTCGTCAACGCACGGCCGTACAGCGTGGTCAGCCGTGCGGGATCCCGCTCCACCCCTGGCTGATGGCCGAGCACCTCACGCCGGGCGAGGCTTTCGACGTGGCGCTCGTCCGGCAACCTCCTCCTGGTCGCCGACGGCGACGCGGGACTGCTGCTGCTCGACGCCACCGAGTGCGCCTTCCCGCCGCCGCGGCACCCGGCGGGCCGGCTCGCGCCGGGGCGGGGGTGAACCCGCGACCCGTGAGGCGTGCGCCGGCTCAGGGCACCGTGAGGCTCCAGGCGCCAGTGTCGCCGGACTCGAAGCCGTCCGCGAAGAGCACGTCGAAGGGCGGAACGTAGAGACCGCCGGTCGAGGTGTAGGAGCCGTAGGCGTCGGCGAGGCCGCCCCAGACGAGCAGCGCGCTGCCGGTCCAGACCCCGCTGTGCTGGGCGCGGGCGCCGGGGGCGCGGGCGAGCGGCGTCGCGGTCCACTGGTCGCCCGCCGGGTCGTAGCGCGCGCCGGTGTAGAGGCCGTTGCCGCAGTTTGAGGGACCGTTGCAGCCGCCCCAGACGATCGCCTCGCTGCCGGACCAGACCCCGGCGTGCCAGATCCGCCCCTCGGGCGCACCGGCGAGCGTGGTCGGCGTCCAGAGGTTGGTGACCGGGTCGTAGAGAGCGCCCGAGGAGAGATAGGTGCCGTTGTCGAGCGTGCCCTCCATGCCGCCCCAGACCAGCATGCGCGAGCCGGTCCACAGCGAGGTGTGGAAGTGTCGTGCGGCGGGCGCCCCGGTCGTCGCGACCGGGCTCCAGGAGTTCGAGCCGGGGTCGTAGAGGCCGCCGGTGTTCCGGTCTCCGAACTCGCCCCATCCCCCCCAGACGATCGCACGCGCGCCGGTCCACGCGCCCGATGAGTAGGCGGCCGCGGGCGGTGCGCCGGTGAGCGTGGTTGCCGTCCAGGAGTCGGCCGCGGGGTCGTAGAGCCCGCCGGTCGAGGTCTCGAAGTTCTCCGTCGTGCCGCCCCAGACGAACATGCGCGCGCCGGTCCAGAGCATTGTGTGGTAGGAGCGTCCGACGGGTGCGTTGGCGGTGGTCGTCGGCTGCCAGCTGTCGGTCACCGGTGTGTAGCGGCCGCCGGTGTTGAACACGCTGGTTCCGCTCTGGCCGCCCCAGACGATCATCTCGGTGCCGGTCCAGACCGCGGCCAGGCCGTGCTCGGCGGCCATCGGCTCGCCGGCGTCCGTCATCGGCGTCCAGGTGTCGGTGGCGGGCTCGTAACGGTCGCCGAGCCCGGCGAAGCCGCCGCCGACGTCGCCGCCCCACAGCAGCATCTCGTTGCCGGTCCAGACCGCGACGTGGTTCGCGCGCGGCCGGCGCGGGTCGTTGGTCGAGGTCGGAACCCAGCTGTCGGAGACGGGATCGTAGCGGCCGCCGGTCTTCCGTCCCTGAGCGTCGGTCCGTCCCCACACGATCATCTCGTCGCCGGTCCACACCGCGCGGTGGTCGAAGCGCGGCGCCGGAGCATTGAGGTTGGAGGTCGGCGTCCACTGGTTGACCGCGGGGTCGTAGCGGCCGCCGGTGTCGCGCGACAGGCCGTCCTGACCCTGCCCTCCCCAGACGATCATCTCGTCGCCGGACCACACCGCGGTGTGGTCGGCGCGCGCGTCGGGCGCGCCGGTGATGGTCATGGCCTGCCACGCATTGGTTGCCGGGAGGTAGCGAGCACCGTCGCCGAAGCGCGTCGTGCCGCCGGCGCACAGCGAGCCGTCGCAGCCGCCCCAGACGATCATCTCGCTGCCGGTCCAGACGGCGGAGTGGCCGCTGCGCGGTGCCGGCGCTCCGGCGGTGGTGGTCGGCGTCCAGCTGTTGCCCGTCGGGTCGTAGCGGCCGCCGGTGTTGGTGGGACCGATGCCCGGATAGCCTCCCCAGACGATCATCTCGGCGCCGGTCCAGACCGCCCGGTGGCGGGTGCGCGCCGAGGGCTCGCCGGCGGTGCGTGGCGGCCGCCCACGAGTCGGTCGCCGGATCGTAGCGGCCGCCCTGGCCGAGCTCGATCTCACAGGCGTTGTTGCCGAGCGAACCGGTGACGCAGCCGCCCCAGACGATCATCTCGGCGCCTGACCAGACCGCGGTGTGGAAGCGTCGCGCCGAGATCGGGCTCGTTGCCGTCGGCGTCCACGAGTCGTCCAGCGGGTTGTAGCGCCCGCCGCTGCCGAGCTCGCAGAACTCGGTCGACTGGCCGCAACCGCCCCAGACGACCATCTCGGTGCCGGTCCACACCGCCGCATGGTCGCGGCGCGGCGAGGGCGCGCCGATCATCGCCATCGAGGTCCAGCTGTCGGTCGCCGGATCGTAGCGCGAGCCGGTGTTGCGGCCGCCGCCCCAGACGATCATCTCGGTGCCCGTCCAGACGGCTGTGATGCCGATGGTCGACTCGGGCAGCGCGGCGGTGGGCGTCCAGGAGTCACCGGCGCCGCCACCGAGCTCCGGCAAGCTCCATCCGGTCCAGTCCTCCGGCGCCGTCGCCGGTGCGTACCCGAGCTCCGGATCGAGTCCGGCCAGCCACTCGTCGAACGAGGGGCCGGCGTCGCCACCGCCGAGTCGTTCGTCGGCCTCGAAGTAGGCGCGCGCGAGCCGCTCGGCGAGCAGCGGGCGCGCCAGGCACTCGGCCAGGAGATAGCCGTCGGCTTCGAGCGCTTGGACGAGGTCGTCGAGCTGCTCCGGTTCGCGGGTGTCGCGGAAGATGCGGCCGAGCTCGGCGCTGAGGTCGGAGGCGCTCACGGGTCGCGACCAGAGGCGTTCGAGCGCTCCCGACAGGCGGAGCGTCTGTTCGACGTCGCGCTCGATCGCCTGCAGGGGCAGAACCGCCGCGAGCGGCGGCTTCGCGGAGGGGTTCGCCGCCGGCCAGATCCGGTGCTGCCAGCGGAGCTCCTCGATGGCCTGCCGGCAGGCGACCCGCTGGTCGAAGTCGAGCGGCTCGCGAGCCCAGGCGGCCGATGCCCAGAGGACGATGACGGCGAGAGCGAGGAGTGCCGCACGCCCGCGATCGATGAAGAGTCGATTCTGGGTTCTTCCCATGGTTTCCTCCGCGCGGCCGCCCGGGGCTTGGGGGGCCTCGCTGGACAGTGATTCGGCGGGGGGAATCGAGACACCTTCGCGTTTGGTCATGCAATCGGCGAACGCCGGCAGCGCGTTCTCAGGTGTCGCCGCTCGCGCGCGGGGCTGCCCGAGCTCCCCGCTCGACGTTGGCGGAAGGGAGGCTGGGTCGAAAGAAAGGGGCGGGCACGAGGCCCGCCCCGATCCAGGCGCGTCGCCGCGCCGAGCTTGGTGAGACTAGAACCTGGCCGTCATCGCCATGGAGAAGACCTGCGCGCTGTCGTAGGTCGGGATAGCCGAGGATCGGCATCTCGTCGAGCGGCTTGGGCGCGCCGATGTGCCAGCCGGAGCCGGAGTAGTCGTAGCTGTAGTCGGTGTAGCCGAAGCGGAACATGAAGTTCTTGTTGATCCAGTGGAGGAGGTAGGCCTCGATGACGTCGCCGCGGGTGTTGGTCTTGGCGGCGATGATGTCGTCCTGGGCGGGCGTGAAGTTGAACCAGTACTCGGAGCCGTGGTTGTACTCGAGGCCGATCATGGTCTTGTCGTTGTTGAAGTTGTAGCGGGCGCCGAGGTAGTACATCGAGCCGCTGTGCTCCTCCGGGGTCTCGAAGGGATCGGAGAACAGGCCGCCGAACGGGGTCGTGACGTTGATCGGGGTGGCTCTTGTTGTAGTTGAGGTTGACGAACCAGTCGAACGGGCCCGTCGCGCCGCATCAGGATGACGCCGGCGATGTCCATGTCGCCGAGGTTCGCCGACGGGGTGTAGCGCATGACGACGGGTGCGCCGACCGGCTGGCCGGTGACCGGGTTGTCGGGCAGGACGATGAGGCCGTTGAAGCCGTCGGTGAGGTTGAAGGCGCGCGCCACGGTGGCCTGGACGAGCATCTCGTCGGTTGCCCAGATGTCCCAGTTGAGGCCGGCGAAGTCGGCGTCCTCGAGGCGGTCGGCCGGCGCTCACGAGCTGCTCGCCGTTGCCGTAGCCGGACTCGTAGCCGCGGCCGTAGCAGAGGCGGGCGGTCGAGCTGCTCGCCGAGGTGGTAGCCGACGGTGATGCCGTCGAACTGGAAGTCGATCAGCGAGCCCATCGGCTGCCGCCGCGCAGCTCGCCGTCGCGCAGGTGCAGCGGCGGGCCGCCGGTCGAGGGGCGGCGGCCGATCGACAGGTAGAGGTCGCTGCCGCCGATGTCGGTCCAGTCGAAGTAGGCGCGCTCGACCCGCAGGATGTCGGAGTTCGGCACGCCGGTGGTGTTGCCGTCGATGTTGAAGCTGTTGGACTGGCCGTTGAAGACCTGCACGCCGGTCGAGTCGCCCCAGGTCTTGTACATGGAGAGGCGGCCGGTGAACTTGACGTTGTCGGCGACCTTGGCGTCGATGCCGAGGCGCAGGCGGGTGGTGTACATCAGGGAGTTGTCGGCGTCGTAGGGTTCGACGGCGGTCGCCGGCAGCAGGACTGGCATCAGCGCCTGCTGCATCTCGGGCGGGAACATCGCCCATCGCCTGCTGGAGGTCCTCGAAGGTGAGGTTGCCGGTGAAGTACAGGTAGTCGGCGTAGTTCTCGGCGATGAACTGGCCGACCGCGTCGAGCGATCGGCGGGAACTGGCCGTTGGCGCCGTAGTAGAACATGGTGTTGACCATGCAGGTTCTGCAGCATCATGCCGTCGAAGTGGGCCGGGATCTGGGTCGCGATCGAGTGGGCCTCGACCCGGAGGTCGCCGTTGAAGTTGATGCGGTCCTTGGCCGCCTTCATCTCCACCTCATCGAGGCGGCCCTCGATCTCCTCGAGCTGGGCGCGCAGCTCGGCGGCCTCGGCTTCGGGGTCAGGGGTCGCCGGCTCCTGCGCGAGCGCCGCCGGTGCCGCGGCGAGCAGCGCCGCCAGTGCAAACATGACCGTGAATCGAACGCATCGTATCCTCCTTGTGCCGCCTTGGCGGCTGATTCTGGTTTGCGTTTCGAGCGAGCCGGTGGGGCCCCGCATCGGACCCGCCGGACACTGCAGCGAGCACCGTGGGCTGCGGCCGCGAGCGCCGCCTCGAGCACGGCGGCCCCGGCGCGGTAGTAGGGCTCGGGTCCCGCCTGCGCGAGGCGCTCGAGAAAGGCCGCGGCGAACGGGACGAGGTGGTCGGTGAGCAGCCGCCCGGCGATGCTCGGCGATCTCGCGACGGGCCGGTTGCGACTGCTCATCGTCCGCGAGTCCGGCGAGCAGCAGCGCGAGCAGGTCGAGCTCGATGCCGAGGTGGTCGGCGGGAACCGTCGGTCGCCCTGCGGCTCGACGCCGGCCGCGGCCAGGAGCGACTCGAGGTCGCTGACGCAGGCCTCGTCGGCGAGCCGGCCGCTGCGGTAGTACGACTCGTACGGGTGGGCGGTGACCGGCCGGCCATGCAGGAAGAGCCGGACGTACTCGACCTCGAGCTCGCTGCCGGGGGCGTCGGCCAGACGCTCGGAGGGCAGGCGGCCACTCCGGCGAGCGCGGGCGCCGCGAGCCGCTGGTCGGCGGCGAGCCGCGGCGCCTCCGCCCGCACGTCGGCGCCGCGGCTCGAGGTAGAGCTCGGCGAGCAGGTCGAGACCGCGGCCAGCGCCATCGCCGAGGCGCGGTCCGCTGCGTCGACCGATGGCGCGTCGCTCATTCGAAGGAGCTCATCTGGCCGGCGTAGACGAAGACGTAGCGCAGCACGAAGCCGCCGAGGAGGACCAGGGCGGCCGACAGCGGCGGCGAGCCCGCGGCCGGGGTGGAGCGTGGCCTTCTCGAGCAGCACCGGCCGCATCTCCCACAGCTCGAGGGCGAGGGGCAGCAGCAGGCCGAGGGCCATGAACAGCACCCAGAAGGCGAAGGTGAAGGGGCCGCCGAGGATCAGGTCGAGCGCCTCGCTGGACCGCGAGTGGCGACAGCGTGCCGTGGATGATGTAGGGCAGGACGATGAACAGCTCGAGCACGATGAGGGTGATGTCGACGCTGTACAGGAGCTTCGCCTCGCCGGCCTCGAGCCCGGCGCCGCGCGCAGCGAGAGCGCGAGGATGAGGGCGGCGCAGCCGGTCGAGAGGGCCGAGAACAGGAACATCTGGGCGACGAGGTTGGTGTTCCAGAACGGGCGTGCCTGGACCGCGCCGAGCAGGACGCCGGTGTAGATGCCGACGCCGACCGCGAGCGGGAAGCCGGCCATGGCGAGCGGGCGTCGCAAGCGCTCGCGCGACGGGTCGGTCGACCGAGCCGCAGGAACGCGCAGTCGCCGGGGCAGTCGCGTGACGAAGGCGCTGATCGGCTCCTGCGGGCAGCCACGCCCAGAACGCGACCAGGGTGACCAGCGTGAAGCCGGCGAGCAGCCAGGCGCCGATGGACATCGGGCTGTGCCACTCGAAGGTCACGAAGAGCTTGTAGAAGCGGTACCAGTGGCCGAGGTCGAAGACGAGCAGGACGGAGCCGATCGCCACCGGCCACGGGGCGAGCATGGCCCCGAGCCGCGCGATGCGCGGGTAGGCGGGCTCGCCGTTGCCCTGCAGGTAGGTGGCGAGCGCCGACACGAAGAACAGCCCGGCCGAGAGGCCGCCCAGGAACAGGTAGGCGACGATCAGGAATCCCCAGCGCGGTTCTTCCATGGCTGAACCCCCTACACCAGGTAGTAGAGCTGCGGGTCGTTGCCGGTCTCGAGCTTCTTGACCTGGCTGCGCCGGGTGGCGATCAGGCGGTGGAGAGCGCCGGCCTGTGTCCTCGAGGTCGCCGAAGATGCGGACCTTGGTCGGGCAGGTCTCGACGCAGGCCGGCGCGCTGCCCGGCGTCGACGCGGTGGGCGCACATCGTGCACTTGTCGACGACCCGGGTCTCCTCGTTGAAGTAGCGGGCGTCGTAGGGGCAGGCGATGATGCAGTAGCCGCAGCCGATGCAGTCGTCGGCATCGACCAGCACGAGGCCGTCCTCCCGCTGGTAGGAGGCGCCGGTCGGGCAGACCCGGACGCACGACGGGCTCTCGCAGTGGTGGCACTGCTCGGGCTCGAACGAGGCCGACAGGTGCGGGAACTCGCCGCGCGTCTCCTCGTTGATCCGGTTGCGGAAGCGTTGCCGAGCGGCACGTCGTTCTCGGCCTTGCAGGCGACGACGCAGGCCTTGCAGTTGATGCACTTGCGGGTGTCGACGGCGAGCGCGTAGCGGCTGCGCCTGGATCCCGAGTCGCTCACGCACGGCTCACCTCCACCTTCGGCGCACGCGGACGAAGGTCTCGTGGAAGGCCGCGTTGCCGGACACTCGGTCCATGGCCGTCGTCAGCACGTCGGCGTCGGACGCGCCGCCGTCGTAGGCGCGGCGCAGCGCCCGCGACTTCTTGCCGAAGCCGTGCAGCATGAACACGCAGTCGGGGCGGATCTCCTCGGTGACGCGCGCCTGGCAGGCGGACCGTCCCGACGTCGCTGCGCACCTCGACGCAGGTCGCCGCTCGCGATCGCCGAGCTCGGCGGCCGGCTGCGGGTTGAGCCAGAGGTCGTTGGCCGGCGTCGAGCTCGGCCAGCCACACGTTGTTGGTGGTGGCGGCGTGGGTGTGGGTGGCCTTGCGGCCGAGGACCATGCGGAACGCGCCGGGCGGCGGCTGCACCGGCGGCGCTGTAGACCGGGCAGCGGGTCGTGGCCGGCGTCGGCGAGCCGCTCGGAGAAGAGCTCGATCTTGCCGCTCTTGGTCAGGAAGCGGTGCTCGGGCGTGCGGGTCGATGCCGTAGAACGGCGCCCCCTCGGCGGCGTAGACGCCGTGCTCCTTGAGGTACTCGAGCGGGTTGTCGACGGGCAGCTCCTCGGCCTGCGCCTCGACCCACTGCTCGATGGTGTAGTCGAAGTAGTCGGCGAGGCCGAGCCGCTTCGCCAGGCCCTGCATGATCTCGAGGTTGGGCTTGGTGTCGTGGATCGGCGGCACCACCTGCTGGCGCATCACCACCACCGGCCAGATGCCGGGCAGCATGTGCAGCGGGTCGAGCCGCTCGAGGTAGGTCGACTCCGGGAAGCACCACGTCGGCGTACCAGGCGGTGTCGCAGAGCTGGGTGTCGATGACGCCGACGAAGTCCATGCCGCTCGATCATCTGCAGGGTGCGCGCCCGGTCGGGCAGCGCGTTCATCGGGGTCCTGCTTGTAGACCATCCAGCCCTTGACCGGGTAGGGCATTCCGGCGAGCACGTTCTCGCGCGCCTGCAGGAAGACGCCGTCGCCCTTGGCCGCGAGCGGGAAGCGGGTGTCGATCTCGTCGACCCGCGGCGCCGTCGGGCTCGTCCCAGGGCAGGAAGAGGTAGCTCGCCGAGGGCGATCTTGCGAGTTGGGGACCATCGCCGCCCTCGCGGTCCCAGTTGCCGACGATGGCGTTGAGGATCGCCTGCGCCCGCCGCATCTGGAAGTCGTTGGAGTACCAGGAGGAGCGACGGCCCGCGTAGTACACCGCGCGGGGCGCGGCATCGGCGAACTCGCGGGCGATGCGGGCGATGTCCGCGGCCGGGATCTCGGTCTCGCCCTCGGCCCACTCCGGCGTGTAGGGCTGCGACGTGGGCGCGCAGCTCCTCGAAGCCGAGGCAGCGCTCGGCGACGAACTCCTTGTCGTAGCGCTCCTCGCCGATGATCACGTGGAGCAGGGCGAGGATGAACGCCAGGTCGGTGCCGGGCCGGATCGGGTACCACTCGTCGGCCTTGGCGGCGGTGACCGTGAAGCGCGGGTCGAGGTAGACCAGCTTGGCCTTGCGGTTCATGGTCGACTCGATCAGGTCCATGGTGTCCGGGGTGATGATCGACTCGAAGCGGTTGGCGCCGGACATGATCACGTAGTCGGCGTTGAGCAGGTCGAAGGAGGGCACCGTGCCGAAGGTCATCGAGTAGGCGAGGTTGACCGAGGCCAGGCAGAGGGTGGGGTGCCGGAGGATGTTGGGCGAGCCGAAGGCGAGGCCGAGGTTGCTTGAAGAACTCCTCCTGGAAGCCCTCGGTGGAGGAGAAGATCACGGCCTCGGGCCCGTGCTGCTCCTTGATGGCCTGACAGCCGCTCGGCGGCGAAGTCGAAGGCCTCGTCCCACGACGCCGCCCGCCACTTGCCCTCGCCGCGCGCGCCGGCGCGGATCAGCGGCTGCTTGACGCGGTCCGGGTCGTACACCGACTTGACCGCCGCGTTGCCGCGGGCGCACAGCATCCCGCGCGACTTGGGCGACGCCGGGTTGGGGTTGAGCTTGCGGATCCGGCCGTCCTCGACGACCGCGATCACCGCGCACTTGTTGGGGCAGACCTCGCACGCGGTCGCCACCTCGCGGGCGGGCTCGCTTGGCCTGATTGCCCCGGCGCAGGAAGCGGGCGCAGCCGAGGCTCGGCGCCAGCGCGGCTGCGGCGCCGACCGTGGCTGCTCCCTGCAGGAAGCCGCGCCGGCTGACCTGAGGGTGGCGGCTCGCCCGGTTCATGGGGCTCCTCCCGCCGGCACGGCGGAACGCTTCCCGGCAGCCGTGTCGAGCAGCGTGTCGACGATGGTGTCGAAGAGCGCGGGGTAGGTCCTCGCTCCCGGGATGTCCGCGATCGACGAAGGGATCACCACCACCTCGGCCGTGGTCGCGGAGCGGAACGCCTCGGCGTAGCCCGCCGGGGTGTTGGGGTCGACGATGATCACGTCGAGCCCCAGCGGGGCGAGCTGGGCCGCGAGCTCGTGAGGCGGCCGCAGCTGTCCGGGGTTCTTGCGGCAGGCCATGAAGTGGGGCCCGCCGAGGTGGGACAGGTTCTGCCAGCCGCACTGGGCGCTGAAGACCTTGAGCCCGGCCAGCGTCGCGAGCTCGGCCTTCCAGGCCTCGATCCGTCGCTCGAGATCCCGCGTGAAGGCCTCGGCGTTCGCCTCGTAATGGGCGCGCCGCGCCGGCCGCAGCTGGCTCGAGGCCCTCGGCCACGTTGCGGGCGATCACCGCGCCGTTTTCCGGGTTGAGCCAGAAGAACGGGATCGCCGGGCATGTACTGGAGCTCGAGGTAACCGTCGCACGCTGACACCGGGACGTTGACCCGCTTCACGCCGTGCGAGACGTCGATCCACGCCGGCGTCTGGAGCTTCGATCGCCGCTCCTCGGGCAGGGCGTCGAGCCAGGCCTGGATGGCGCGCGACTCGTTGAAGAAGCCGGTCCAGACGATGGCCTCCGCGCTTGCGAGCTGCTGCCCGACCTCGGCGCGAACCTCGAGGTCCGCGCGCAGGATGCAGCCCCGGAACAGGTGGAAGGTGGCCACGTCCTCGCCGCCGACCGCCGTGACGATGGCCTCGATGTCGGCCTCGGTGACAGCGACGCGCAGCGGCGCGCTCGGCGACGGATCGGGCCAGGCCCGGCCGACCCACGCCGCAGCCGCGATGACCGTCGTCACGGCTGCCGTGAACAGCACCACACGTCGTGTTCGCATGTCTCGCTTCCCTTCGGTGGCCCCGTGGGGCCGCAGCGGGGCGCTCGGCCGTCGGGCCACGTCGCCGTCACCGGGCGACCTCGTCGAGCTGGGTTCACGGCCGGCGTTCCCGACGACGGCGATCGCCCAGTCCTGGTCGTTAGCCGCAGGTCTCGGGCTGCGGGGAGTCCGCCGCGTGGTTGACGAGGAAGGTCTGGATGTCGATGAGCTGCTCGGCCGGAACCACGTCCGACGAGCTTCTGGGTGCCCTTGCTGTGGGTGCCCTTGTCGAAGTAGCGCTTCCACTGCTCCTGGGTCTTGACGAGCGGGGTGACCTCGCCCGCCTCGGCGCCCTTGGCGTGGCAGGTCTTGCAGGTCTTCTTGAAGTAGAACTTGCCCTTGGTGTCGCTGCCGGCGGCCAAGGTCATGCCCGCAGCGAAGACCACGATCGCGATGTACCCGAACCGTGCCAACTTGCGCATTGTTGCTTCCCCTCCTCGTTGCTTTAGCGGTTTTTTGACGGAGTATTTGAGTTTGCGAATTGCGACAACGTCGCTGAATAGTACATCGTTCCATACATACCGTCGGGAGTATCTGGGCATATTCTCACTTTGTCAACTACTCGAAAAGGGGGAACCGCTCGGAAGGGCCCGACGCAGACGGAACCGGGTGGTTCACGCGCGACGGGAGGCGAAACGGGGACGCCAGCGGCGGCAGCGCGCCGGGCTGAAGCAGCCGCGAATCCACTCACGGGTTGCGGGAGTGGATCAGAACAGGAGCTGGATGCGGCTCTGGAAGAACTGGGTGGTGCCTTCGAGGTCGAATCGATCGAGGGTGCCGTAGCCGTAGGCGAGCTCGAAGCGGATGTTGTCGGACAGGTACCAGTTCACCATCGGGGTGAACCTCCAGAACGCGCCGCCGCGAAGGGTGCCGTCATCGAGGTCGATGTAGGAGAGGCGCGCGACGACCTCCCACGCTCCAGGCCCGCCGTCGAACACGGTCCGCGCCGGCGACACCGACTTGAAGTACCCGCCGAGCGTGTTGTAGGCGCGCGTCTCGCCCGTGATCAGCCAGGTCATGACGACATCGCCGCCGTGGAACACCGGATCGCCGGTTTCGGATGAGTCGACCGACTCGACGAAGTACTCACTGCCGACGAGCAGGGGCCCGGAGCGGTAGTAGACCTCGGCGGCCGCCACCCGCGATGATTCTGCCGAGAACTTCCCGGTGTCGACGAAGTAAGGCGCCGGGAACGCTTCAGGCCGGGAGCGGACCTGGAGCTGGCCGTCGTCAGGCTCCCCCTGCCGGCCGCTGAGGCCGATGTGGAGCAGGGTGCCCTCGGTCTCCGAGGCGATCGGCAACCATGCGACTCTCGCCACGAACTGGTGATCGTAGGACGAGAACGACTCCTCCTCGGACAGCCAGTCGCCGTACCATCCGATGTTCCAGAGCAGCCCTCGTTCGGGCACGTAGCCGAGCCACTTCACGCCATCGGCAAGGATGGGAATGGTCGCGTCGATGATCGTCGCGCGTTCGAGAGTCCAGCCCGAGTAGCCGGTCATGACCTTGTTCAGGGAGAAGCCCTCCTTGGTGCGGCCGATGAAGAAGTGGCCCCACAGCTCCGGGACGGCGACCATGACGCCGGTCTCCCGGACGAGCCAGGAGTCGGAGGGGCCGTCGTACATGACGCCGCAGGTCCAGGTCACCGGCCGCTCGGTCTTGAGCCGTCCCTTGAACAGGAGTCGGAAGTCGCGGACCTTGTCCTCGGTTTCGAGGTCGAACTGCTGCTCACTCTCCTCGTCCTGGGAGTAGCCGGCGATTTCGTAAAGGAGTCCGCCTCCAAAGCGCAATGTCGTGAACGGGCCGTCGAACTCGTTCCAGCGAACCAGCGAGCGCCGCGGCAGCTCGACCGACGACTCGCCGGCCTCCAGGGTGCCCTCGAGCGATGGGGACGCAGCCTCTCCGCCGGGCTCCTCCGAGCGCGCGGAGGGTGGCGTGGCGAGCATGAGGGCCGCTACTGCGACGACGGAGATGAGCGGGGCGCCGGTCCGCAGTGTATCCCGTGTGCGGATCGAGGCCTCCACCCACCGGCTCTGTACGCTGTTGCTGGCCGCTGGCGAGAGAGCACGTGGACTCCTCCTCATGGTGTACCCCCTCGGGCGTCGTCGACCAGGGACCGCACGAGCCCGGCGTAGCGCCTCTCGACCGTGAACCCGTGCCGGTAGAAGAACTGCGGCCGGAAGAAGCCGGTGGTCAGCGAACGAACGCCCGAGGAGCGCAAGCGGTTGGCGAGCTCGTCGAGAAGGGCGCCGGCCACGCCCTGGCGCTGGAAGGGCTCGGCAACGACGAGCTTGTCCATGTGCGCGGAGCGGCTTTCGGGCTGGAGCTCGTAGAAGAGACCACCGATGAGGTGGCCACGGGGACTCACCGCCACGAGGAAGCGGTGGTCGGAGCGGAACTGGACCGGCAGCCGGGCGGCCACGAACAGCCGGTGGAGGCGCGCCACCTCTTTCGGGCTGATCGCGTGCCGGATGTGGAAGGGGCGGCCGTCGCGGTCCTCGAGGGTGACGACCATCTCGCTCTGGTGGACGCCGCCGGCCTCGGTGTCGACGTAGCCGGTCTCGTCCTCCGGCCGCAAGTGCGGGTAGGAAAGCCGGGCGAGGAAGTAGTCGTCGTCGGACCGGGGGCTGAGCCGTGCGCGGAGGTCGGCGACCGCCGAGCCGAGGTCGCCGGGGACCAGCTCGCCGCGGCGCAGCCGGTCGATGAGCTCGTCAAGGCCCTCGGCGAGCGCCGGAGCGACGTCGCGGAGCGCCGTCAACCGGAAGAAGCGCGGACGGACCTCGGGGTGGCTCGCCTGCAGGTCGGACAGTCGGTAGGTCGCGAAGAGCTCCTGGAGGGTCGCCGCGCGCGCGGCCGGCGTTGCCTCGGGGTTGAGCTCGGCCCACCGCCAGTAGCGTTCGGCCGAGAAGTGGAGGCGCCGCGGGAGGAATCCGCGCTGCCTCACCCGGGCGACGAACGCGGCCGCGGCGGCAGCGAGCTCCGGGTCGAAGCCGGCGAGCTCGCGCTCGAGCAGGCGCACACCCTCGCGCTCTCCGAGCACCTCGAGCAGGGCGGACAGAGTGATCTCCCAGCCGACGAGACCCTTCAGTGCTGGGTGCTCGCTTTCGATCGGCGCGATGAAGTGCCGTCGGAAGCCGTGCAGCATCGCGGGCAGGCCGGGGAAGGGCGCCCGATTGGAGATCGACACCAGCCGTGATCCGAGATGATAGTCGTGCATCGGCACGATGACGTTGGACGGCGTGGGATCGGCGATGGTGTCGCGCCGGCCGGTGCGGTTCCAGAAGTCGACGTAGGCGCCGATCGCGCTCCAGGCCGCGAACGGCCAGAGGCCGTGGAGCCACTCACCGCTGCTGGCGCGGCGGGAGAGGCGGCGCAGGGCGACCGTCAAGGTGTCGCCCGGAATGAACTCCTCGGTCCACAGGCCGTGCTCGGGCCAGGAACCGCCAAAGGTCTCGACCAGCGCCGGACGCGAGTGGTCGTCGCCGCACACGATCAGCCAGTGGATCTCCTGCTCGACGTCCTCCGGACTCAGGCTTCGGTTGAGGTTGACCGCGAGGTCATACTGGTTGCCGTCGCGGACCTTCACGGCGATCCGGTAGACCGACTTGCCGTGGTCCGACCCGAGCAGGCGGACCCACACCCCCTGGGGAAGGATGTCGTCGAGCCGGACCATGGTGCCGCCGGAGAAGAGGAAGATGCCCTCCCTCAGGATGGTGGTTCCCGCGATCGCAGCCCGCAGCCGCCGCCTGGTCTCGTCGTCGATCTCGTCGGAGAAGGCGACGACGTCGTCCCAGCGGTACTCGAGGCCGGTCTCCGGGTCGACGGCGATGCGGGACGGCGGTCCGAGCCAGGCCCGGAAGCCCTGCTCGAGCCGGCGACGGGACGCGGCGGCGGCGGCGCTGGTCTCGACGCCGAGCGACACCATTTCCATCCGGGCCAGGAACCCGCGCAGGAGCCGGTAGCGGCCGGGGTGGCTGTTTCCATACAGCGCCAGGAGCTCGAGCAGCGGTTTGGCGGAGACCGCGTCGCCCGCGGCCATGCAGCGCGCCTCGGTTTCGGCCAGGAAGGCGTCGAGCTGCTCGCTGCGGAGGTCGTGCTCGGCGAGCACGGCGGCCGTCTCCGGGTCGAGGACCATCTCCGGGCGGTCGAGGAAGGCGGCGATGGTGTCGCGGTAGCGGGCCGGCTCCTCGGCCAGGGCGAGCACTTGGAAGACGCGACGTAGCGACCTCCGGCTCGGCGGCGGCAATGCCCCTTCGCAGCACCTGCAGGGCCTCGCGCGCGAGCTCGGCGTCCTCGAGGGTGAGGGCGTGCTCGAGGATGCGGACCGCGAGCACGCCGGCCTCGGTCGACGAGCTGTCGAGCAAGCGTGCGGTCAGGTGGAGGTCGAGAAGGCCGAGCTGGCGGGAGCTGAGCAGGGAGCCCGCGCGCTCGAGCTCGTCCCTGCCGGGGGTGGTGCGGCCGTGACGCTGCTGCCAGCGCACCGCGATGGCCCGAGTGCGGCGGCGATCGCGCTGGGCGGGAGGCAGCGGTGCGAAGTCGACCAGCTCGGCGTTGCCGAGCCAGCAGCGCCGGGGTCGACAGCAGGACGCCGAGGTCGAGTGGCATGCGGTCGACTCGGTAGAGGGCGTCGCCGACCCGGACCGTGGCGTCGTCCACCGCGCGAACCGTGAGCGAGCCCTCGACCGCCGGCAGGAGCAGGCGGTCGCGGTCGGGCCGCAGCTCCTCGGCGGTCAGGCCGAGGGCCTGGAACAACCAGTTGGGCACGGTGACGCGCGCGCCGCCGACCTCGAGCGTGGCTCGCCGGTAGAGCTGGCGGATGACGCCGGCGAAGTTGCGCTCGACGGTCTTGCGCCGGTAGCTGCCCTTCGGCGTCAGCTCGCCGAGGGCCGCGTCGAAGTCGCGGTCGATCACCGCGAAGTCGACGATGCGCTCGAAGGGCGCGAGGAAGGAGTTGACGCTGACCACCAGGGAGCGGAAGTGGGCCTTGCGCTCGTCGGGGCCGAGGGCGGCGAGATCGACCTCGCCGAAGCCGGGGTTCGGGTAGATCAGCGCGGTGTTGTACGGGCGATGGTCGCCGACCAGGAAGATCCGGCCCACCGAGTCGAAGTCGCGGAACAGGTTCTCGATCCTCTGCGGCGCGACGGTCTGGCCCTGGACGTTCTTGTAGATCTCCTTCTTGCGGTCGACGATGCGGAAGTGGCCGAGCTCGTCGCGCTCCATGAGGTCGCCGGTGTGGAGCCATCCGTCGGCGTCGAAAGACGGCGCCCCATCGGGCGGATCGAGGTAGCCGATCATCACGTAGGGCCCGCGGATGAGCATCTCGCCGTCCTCGGCGAGCGCCACCTCGATGCCGGGCAGCGGGAAGCCCAGGGAGTCGTCCCGGTAGTGGCCGGGCGGTGTCATCGTGATGCCGCCGGTGGCCTCGGTCATGCCGAAGCCGCTCATCAGCTCGACACCGCGATCCTGGAAGAAGCGGAAGATCTCCGGGTCGAGGTAGCCGGCCGCCGACAGACCCCAGCGAAGCGCGCCGCCGGTCAGCCGGCGCGCCACGAGGTCGAGCTGCTCGTCGCCGGCGGCGTGAACGTCGACCTCGCCGCGGATCCTCTCGTAGAGCTGCATCCACTTCATCGGAATGCTGATGAAGACGGTCGGCCGGAGCTCCTGCATCTGGCGAACCAGCGTCTCGATGTTGGCGCTCTCGGCGAAGCAGTAGGTCGCACCCCAGAAGACGCAACCGGTCATCTCGAGGAAGCGTCCGAAGGTGTGGAAGAGCGGCAGGTAGCAGAGCAGCCGGTCGTCCTCGCCGATCTCCGGCAGCGCCAGGGCGCGGGCGAAGCGCTTGAAGACGATGTTGCGGTGGTCGAAGCAGATGCCCTTCGGCGTCCCGGTCGTGCCCGAGGTGTACATCACGGTGGCGAGGTCACCGAGGCGGACCCCGTCACGGCGCGCGGCGAGCGCCTCGGGTGCAGTCTCACCGGCACGCGCGAGCAGCTCGTCGAAGGAGTGCACCCCCTTGGCGGCAGCGTCGTGGTCGAAGGCCACGATGGAGGCGAGCCGCGGCGCCTGGTCGCGCCCGCGGAGCACCTTCTGGAGCTGCTCGTCGTTCGAGACCACGACCGTGTCGACCTTCGCGTGGGCGAGGATGTAGGCGACCTCGGTCTCAGTGGCAGTCGCCGGGATCATGACGTCGACGATGCCGTGGGCGAGGCACGCGAGGTCGCACAGCGCCATCTCGAGGCGGTTCTCGGACAGGATCGCCACCCTCGGTCCGTCCGATCCGGGGGCGAGGGCGAGCAGCCCGCGCGCAATCAGCCCGATCCGCCCGGCGACCTGGTGCCAGGTGACCGCCCGTTCGCCGCCGGCTCCGGGCAGGCGGAACAGGACCCGCGGGCCGTATGCCGCCGAGCGCTGCGCGAACAGCCGCGGGAAGCTGAAGTCGGAAGCCTCGACAAGCTCGAGGATCCTGCGGCTCCAGGCGTCGACCGCCCCGTCGGCGGCGATTCGCTGGCGCACATTGGAGCGCCGCAGCACGTCGAGCAGCGACCACGCGATCGGCTGCTCGTCCTCACGGTCGCTCGCGAGGCGTTTCGCGCACCTGGCCGCCACGAGGTCGAGCGCGGTGAGGCCGAGGTGGTCGAGGATCGGGTCGGCGATCGGCTGATCCTGGAGGAGCTGAACGAGGGCGTGGTCGAGGGCGCGAGCCACCTCGGGCTCGGAGGCGTCGGCGATCTTCCGCTCGATCTGCCGCGCAGCCTCGGAGGGCGCCAGGTCAGTCAGAACGAGGAGGGTGTCGGCCGCCTTTCGGGCAGTTTCGGGTTCCATCCGGACGGCCCCTCGCCTCAGTGTGCGACCACGAGGCGGGCGACCCAGCCGTCCTGGTAGTCGACGATCTCCCAGCGGGCGCCGCCGTACTCGAACTCGTGGCCCAGCTCGGGCTCGTCGGCCAGGTAGAGCAGTAGCGGCGGCGTGCCGGGATCGTCCCAGTCCGCGAAGGCGGGGCTGGCCGCGCGCCGCGGCGGCACCGGGGCGCGGACCGCCGCCGGACGGGCCGCCGGCGCCTGGTCCGGTGCGTCCTCGCCGAGCGTGATGCGGAGCGTCACGCCCGGAGTGTAGCGGGATTTTCCCCGTATTGCAGCCCCGGTCCGGTGACTCGGCAGCCGGGGTGCGCTACGCTCCCCACGGCGAACCGGCATGACAGGAACCCGTCGACGTCGCTTCCCGCTGCGCTGGCTGGTCGTGCTGGTGGCGCTGTGCGCTACTATCGTGGCCGGCATCATGTTTCTCGAGCGGCAGATGACCTACTTCCCGACCCGCTACCCGGACGGGATGTGGGCGCTCGACGACGTCACCCGGCACAGCGGGTGCACTCTCGAGGACTGCTATTTCATGACCGAGGACGGCCTTCGGCTGCACGGCTGGTGGTGCCGGCCGACCCACGCCGAGGGCGTCACCGCCGACATGGTCCTGCTGTGGTTTCACGGCAATGCCGGCAACCTCAGCCACCGCGCCGACCTCATGCTGCGCCTGGCCAAGACCCCGGCGCAGGTCTTCATCGTGGACTACCGGGGCTACGGTCGCAGCGAGGGGCGCCCGTCGGAGCAGGGCCTGTATCGCGACAGCGACGCCGCGTGGCGCTACCTCAGCTCCGAGCGGCGGGTGGCGCCGAAGCGGATCGTGCTGTTCGGGGATTCGCTGGGAGCCGCGGTGGCGATCGACCTCGCGTCCCGGGTGCCGGCCGCCGGCCTCATCGTCCAGTCCGGATTCACCTCGGCCGCGGACATGGCCGCGGAGCACTTCCCCTTCGTGCCGAGGGCGCTGATCCGGACCAAGATGGACTCGCTGGCCAAGATCGCGAGGGTGGGAGCTCCGACGCTGTTCATCCACTCGCCGCAGGACGAGGTGGTTCCCTACGAGCTCGGCCGGCGGCTCTATGAGGCGGCACCGGAGCCCAAGCGCTTCGTGGAGATCGAGGGCGCCTCGCACAACGACACCGACGTGGTCGGTGGGCACCGCTACTTCGATGCGGTGCGGGCCTTCCTCGCACTGTGCCGGGAACGCGGCGATGTCCGCGTGCCGGCGCCCGGCCCGGAGGAACGATGAGTCCCGCGTCACGCATGGGTGCATTCAAGGGTTGCTTCGTGTTCCTGGGCGTGTTCGCCCTGTCGGCCGTGATCATGGCCGCCATCACATACATCCGCTTCCCGGAACTCGAGAGCCCCTCCCGGGGAGCGGCTGCCGTTGCCGCGGGTATCAGCAGCGGCTTCTTCCTCACCTTCGCCGCCGCCTTCCTCTGGGAAGTGGCACGCCGGTTCCAGGAGCTGAGGTTGCTCCGGAGGTCGGTGGCCGGTGTCACGCCGGTGGATGGCACCCGCGTCGCGGCCTACGGCGTCCTGGTGGCCGACGGCCCGCTGCTCGAGGCACCGCTGTCGGGAACGCGCGCGGCCATCTACAAGTACGAGATCGTCGTGCCTCACCAGAAGTCGTCCTCCACCGTGGCCTGCTCGGGCTATGGCCTCACGCCGTGCCACATCACCACGGCGGCGGGGAGCGTCCGGGTGCTCGGCTACGCCGAGCCCGCGTTCCGGCCTGCTGTGCTCGACGGTCCGGAGACCCGCGCCAGGATCCAGGCCTACCTGACATCGACCGCCCTCACGCCGACCGGACTCGGCGCCGCCAGGGAGTTCCTCGACACGCTGCTCGACGATGACGGCGCCATCAGGTCCGACAGCGGCAGCGTGCCGGACGTGATGGGCAATCCACGGCTGGTATTCCGAGAGCACGCCGTGGCCGACGGCGACAACGTGTGTGCGTTCGGGAAGTACTCCGTTGAGCGCGCGGGCTGGTTCCGGGTCCCACCAGCGCCGATCCCTACCCGGTTCGGCTGCGGCGCGGCGACGCGGCCACTGTCGGCCGTGCGCTGGCCGTGAGCGCGCTCGGGTACTCGGTGGGGGCCGTGGCCATGACGGGCCTCGCCGTAGGATCGAACTGGCTTACGCGGCTGATGTTCACGTCGTGAGCTGCAGTGTCGCTCCCTGAGAGCACCTTCAGGGGCCCTTCGTGTCGAGCGCTGCGGCCCGCCCTTGGGGAAACGGTCGACCCCGTGGACGAGCAATGCCCTGTCACTCGCCTACAATAGAGCGATGACCTCCCTCGACGAGACGCGCGCGGCGTTCCTGCTGGTCGTGGCCCGGCGGATCGTCCCCGAGGCGGCAGCGCTCGATGAACCCGGGGTCGCTCAGCTGCTCGCCATCATCGACCGGGCGCTGATGGACCGGGGTGCAGATGTCCGCCGGAAGTTCGGCGTCTTTCTCGGGGTGCTTCGGTGGGCGCCTGTCGTGCGCTACGGCAGGACCTTCTCCGGGCTCCGGCCGGAGCGGCAGGACGCGGTCCTGCGCTGGTTCGAGAGCGCGCCGCTGTTCCCACTTCGGCAAGGGATGTGGGGGCTGAAGTCGATGGTCTTCATGGGCTACTACGCGCGGGCCGAGGCCTGGCAGGAGATCGGCTACGCCCCGGCCTTCGACTCGCTGGAGCGGCTCCGTGCGTGAGACGAGCGCCGACGTCGTGATCGTCGGGTCGGGCGCCGGCGGCGGCACCGTGGCCAAGGAGCTCGCGCCGCTCGCGCGCGCCGGCCGCCGGGTCGTGGTGCTGGAGTGGGGCGCCCGGCTGGCCGAGCACGAGTACACCGGCCGCGAGGTGGAGATGGCCGGCAAGCTCTACTTCGAGAACGGCGGGGTCTTCACCAGGGACCGGAACATGACCCTGGCCTTCGGCCGCGCCTACGGCGGCTCGACCGTGGTCTACACCGGCACCTCGCTGACCATTCCGGAGCGGGTGGTCGAGCGGTGGGGGGTGCCGGGGCTCGACTGGGAGGACCTCCGGCGGCGCTCCGCGAAGTACCTCGAGGAGAACAACGTCCACCTCCAGAGCGAGGAGCGGCTCAACGACAACAACCGCCTGTTCCGGCTCGGCTGCGGGAGGCTCGGCTACCGCTGCGAGCAGTTCCCGATCAACGTCAAGGGCTGCCGGGCGTCGAGCCTGTGCAACCTCGGCTGCCCCAACGCGGCCAAGCAAGGGACGCACCGGGTCCAGCTGCCTGCCGCCGAGGCGGCGGGCGTCGAGGTGGTGACCAACTGCCGGGTGACCCGGATCTCGGAGCGCGCTTGCGAGGCGGTGGTGGAGAGCCCCGGCTACGGCGAGCCCTCCGCCTGGGAGCCCGGCGAGTACCGGGTGACGGCGAAGGTCGTGGTGGTCTGCGGCGGCGCGGTCAACAGCCCGGCCCTGCTCCTTCGCTCGGGCTTCGGGCGAGCGCTGCCCGCGCTCGGCCGCTTCCTGACCCTGCACCCGGCGCTGATCCTGGTCGCCGAGCACGCACAGCCGATCACCAACTTCGTCGGCCACCCCAAGAGCTTCTACTGCGACGAGTTCATGGAGTCGCACGGCTTCCTGCTCGAGACCTGCATGTACTTCCCGTTCGTCACCGCCAAGAACCTGATCGGCTTCGGCGCCGAGCACTCCGATCTGATGCGGGCGCTTTCCCCGGCTGCAGATGATCCTCGTGCTGGCGGTCGATCCCGCGCTCGCGAGCAACCGGGTGCACGGTCGGCAGGCGACGGCGAGCCGGTGGTCCACTACACGCTTCACCGAGCGCGTCCTCGACTCGCTGCACGAGTCGATGAAGGCGAGCGCGCGCATCTTCTTCGCCGCCGGGGCGCGGCGGGTGCACGCGCCGGCGGGCAGGAGCTTCTTCATCGACGCAGCCGACGCCGACCGCGTCGACGAGCTGATCCCGCGCGCCAATGTCGTGCCCGGCAAGATCTCGGTGACGAGCGCCCACCTCATGGGCGGATGCCGGATGGGGGACGGGACCGCCGACTCGGTGACCGACGCCTGGGGACGGGTGCACGGCGTGCCGTGGCTGTTCGTGGCCGACTCGTCAGCCTCTTCCCGAAGGCTCCGAGATCAACCCGTACGTCACGGTCATGGCGCTCGCCGACCGAGTCGCCGAGAGCGTCCGCGCGAACGCCGGGGAGCTGCTCCGACAATGAAGATCCGGGGGTCGAAGCTGGTCGTCAAGGCCCTCGCTCGACGAGGGCGTCCGCCACGTCTTCGGCATCCCGGGCACCCACAACATCGAGCTCTACGACGCGCTGGCGGACGCCGCCGGGCTCGACGCCGGTGCTGGTCACCGACGAGCAGTCGGCCTCGTTCATGGCCGACGGCGCTCGCGCGCAGCTCGGGCCGCGTCGGCGTCGTCAACGTGGTGCCCGGCGCCGGGGTCACGCCACTGCCTGTCGGGCGTCGCCGAGGCGTTCATGGACAAGGTGCCGATGGTGGTGCTGGCCTGCGGCATCCGCAGCGACACCGGGCATGCCTACCAGCTGCACGACATCGACCAGCTCGCGATGCTCGCGCCCGGTGACCAAGGGCGCCTTCCGCGTCGAGACGCGCCGCCGAGATCTACCCGACGATCCGTCGCGCCTTCCAGCTCGCGCGCCGGGGCGCGCCGGGCCCGGTGGCGGTGGAGATCCCGGCCAACCTCTACATGCTGACCCACGAGGTCGACGAGGCGGGCTTCGCCCCGGACCCGGAGCCGGCGCGGCGGGCCCGACCGCGAGCTCGTGGAGCGCGCGGCGCGAATGCTCGGCGAGGCGGCGCATCCGGCGCTCTACGTCGGGGCGGGCGCCGCCGGTGCGGCCGAAGCTTCTGGTTCCGCTGGCCGAGCGGCTCGGTGCCCCGGTGGCCACCACGTTCCAGGGCAAGGGGGTGTTCCCCGAGGACCATCCGCTGTTCCTGTGGAACGGCTTCGGCGCCCAGGCGCCGCCGTTCGTGCGGCGGGTCATGGGCCGCTGCGACTGCATGCTCGCGATCGGCTGCCGCTTCGGCGAGGTCGGCCACCGGCAGCTACGGCATCGCGCCGCCGGCAGCGCCTCATCCACGTCGACATCGACCCCGAGGTGCTTCAACCGCAACTTCCCGGCCGCGCTGGCGGTCGAGGCCGACGCGGCGGGCCGTTCGTCGACGCGCTGCGCCGGACTGATCCGCGGCGCGCGTCCGTGGCGCGACGCTCGGGCGAGGAGATCGCGCGCGGCCACGCGGGCGGTGCGCGAGCGCTGGCACCGGAAGGCGAGCGCCGATCGGGTCACGCCGGTGCTGCTCTTCGAGGCCCTCCAGCGGCACTGCACGCAGCGACGCCATCTACACGACCGACAGCGGCAACGGCACCTTCCTGGCGATGGAGCACCTGCGCCTCGGCGGCGGCCGGGCTGCTTCCTCGCGCCGGTCGACTACTCGTGCATGGGCTACTCGGTGCCGGCCGCGATCGGCGCCACGCTCGCCAACCCGGGACGCGACGTGGTCGCGCTCGCCGGCGACGGCGCCTTCTTGATGACCGGGCTCGAGCTGCTGAGCGCCGCGGCGTACGGCGGGCCTCGCCGCTGGTCTGCGTGCTGCGCGACGGCGAGCTCGCCCAGATCGCGCAGTTCCAGCGGATCCCCTTCAACCGGGAGGTCTGCTGCGCGCTCCCCGACTTCGCTCTGGAGGGCATCGCCTCTGCCCTGCGCCTACCGTTCTTCCGGATCCTCCGCGACCACGAGCTCGACCCGGTGATCCGGGGCGCGATCGAGATCACGCGCCTGGGCCGGGCGGTGCTGGTGGAGGTCGCGATCGACTACTCGGAGAAGACCTACTTCACGCGGGGCGTGGTCCGGACCAACCTGCGGCGCCTTCCCGGGCGTGATCGGGTTCGGATGATCGGCCGCGCCCTCGCCCGCCGGCTGTAGGGATGCTTGCGGATTACAGACTAAAGACTGCAGATTGCAGATTGTCTCCGCCCGCCCACCCGGTCGTGGCTGCGGGTTCCTCGATCGTGGACCACCGAGGCGAACCCACTGCCGCAGTGCCTCACTGCCTCACTGCCTCCGGAAGCACGTCAGGTGGCCGTCGCCGTAGAAGCGCTCGAAGCGGCTCGACAAGAACTCGCCGAGGCAGTCGGCGATCGAGAAGATCACGACCTGTCCCGGTGCGCGCTCGAGCCGGCCGGCGAGGGTCTCGTAGAAGCGGCGGCCGGGGCCGTCGGGCCGCACCGGCCGGTACAGGTAGAGGAGATCGACGTCCTCGAGGGGCGCTTCGAGGAGGTCGCCGGCGCGCCAGTCCACGCGATCCTCGGGGATGCCGAGCCAGGACTGGAGACGGCGCCCGATGTCGATCATCCGGGAGCTGATCTCGAGCTGGATGGTCCGCGCGTGCGGGTAGAGCAGCTGCAACAGCAGGCCCTGCAGGCCATTGCCGGCGCCGAGGTCGGCGCTGACCGAACCCGGACCGAGCCAGTCCCCGGCTTTGAGAATCGGGGCGAGGCCCCCGGCGTGGCACCAGTAGCCGCCACCGGCATCGAGCCGGCGGCGCTCCTCCGGCGTGTACGGCGCCTCGTGCATGTGAAGGTGGGCGTAGAGCTCGAGGAAGCGCTCCTCGACGAGCTCGCCGTCGTCGCCGCCGGCGGCGGCAAGAAACCGTTGCTTGAGCTCGCCGTAGCTCTGGAAGTGGGAGCCCGGGTCGGGTGGGGGCGGGAGCTCGCCGATGAGGCGCATGAGGCGGGCCAGGCGCGCGGTCTCCCGATCGGTGCGGGAGGCATCCCCGAGCATGGTCCGCAGCCGCTCCTCCATCTCGTCCCACATCGACGCCGACCCTACCATGCCCGTGCTCCGCCCCTGTCACCTATCAGTTGTCACCCATGACTTGTCACCTGTCACTTTTCACTTGCCACTCTCCGCAGATATCCTGTCACCGAGGTGACGCATGCGCATCCCCATCTACCAGATCGACGCATTTACCGACCGGCTCTTCGGCGGCAACCCAGCCGCGGTGTGCCCGCTCGAGGGCTGGCTGCCAGACCCCACCCTGCAGGCGATCGCGGCCGAGAACAACCTCTCCGAGACCGCCTTCTTCGTGCCCGCTGGTGACGACTTCGAGCTGCGCTGGTTCACCCCGAAAGTGGAGGTGGAGCTCTGCGGCCACGCGACCCTCGCCACCGCCCATCTCCTGCTGCACCGGCTGGAGCCGGGGCGGGATCGGGTGGCCTTCTCGACGCGCAGCGGCCGCCTCGAGGTGGTACGCGACGGCGAGCTGCTCGCGATGGACTTCCCGGCCTATCCGCCGGAGGCCGTGGACGCGCCGGCAGGGCTCTTCGATGCCCTCGGCCACGATGCCGAGGCGGTGCTCCAGGGCAACTACCTGATGGTGGTCGTGCGCAGCGAGCGGGCGGTGAGGGCGCTCGAACCGGACTTCGCCGCGATGGACCGGGCCGGCATCAACGAGGCAATCGTCACTGCCCGCGGCTCCGACTGCGACTTCGTGTCGCGCTTCTTCGCGCCCGGCTTCGGGGTGCCGGAGGATCCGGTCACCGGGTCGGCGCACTGCAGCCTGGTGCCGTACTGGGCGCACCGGCTCGGCAGGACGAGGCTCCACGCGCGGCAGGTTTCACAGCGCGGGGGAGAGCTCGTGTGCGAGCTGCGCGGCGACCGTGTGTCGATCGCCGGCCGTGCCGTGATGTACCTCGAGGGCGAGATCGAGCTGCCCTGAGCGTGGCTAGGAGAGCCAGCGCGCGTTCGGCCAGCCGAGGTGGGAGTGCGAGTTGAACAGGACGCAGCACCGGGCGTTCCGACCAGTCGATGACGGTGACCGTTGCCGGGTCGAGGACCATCCGGCGCGCGGCCGCGAAGCCCATGCCGAGGGTGGCGGCCAGCAGCGCCTTGATTGGGCCCATGTGGGTGACAAGGGCGAGGGCCGCGCCCGGCCGGGCCGTAAAGAGCTCCCAGGCGAGGGCGACCACGCGCCGCTGAACGTCGCGCAGAGACTCACCCCCCGGCACCGGGTTGCCGGGATCCTCCTCCCACTTCTCGAGTAGCGTGCGGACTGCCGGCCCGCTGTCGAGAACCTGCTGGCGGGTGAGCCCCTCCCAGTCGCCGAAGTCGAGCTCGACAAGGCGGTCGTCGGGCGTGACGGTGAGGGCGGAGGCTGCGGCGATCGCCTGAGCCGTGTCGCTGGTCCGGCGAAGCGGGCTGGCGAAGATGCCGTCGATGTGGAGCTCGGCGAAGGCCGCGGCCAGGCGGCTTGCCTGCTCCCTTCCGACAGCGTTGAGTGGGTCGTCGCGCCGGCCGAGGTAGCGCAGGTCGACGTTGGCGTCGACCTCGCCATGGCGGACCAGGTAGAGGCGGACAATCGGCGCGTGCATGGCCCGAGTATGGCATGGGGTCGTGGAGGCGAGCCGGCATTCCGCGATTCTGCACAGGACAGCAATCACGAATGCTTCCGCTTCCCCGCCCGCTTCCGATGAGATTCTGACCGTGGGTGAACGGATCGTTCGTGGAGTCGATTCCGAGTCGACGGGCCACCCGGACTGTATCGGGACCCGGGTGGCGGCGTACCTCCGGCGAGGCCATGTTCGTCCGCGCTACGATGTTCGAGGAGGTCAGTATGGCAGTGCGCACCATCGACGGTCTCGACAAAGTCCGGGCCCTGAGCTGCGCGCTCTTGACGATGGTCGTCGGTGGAGGCACCTCGCCAACGTCTGCGATCTTCGCCGTCGCACTCGGCGTTCCGGCGGTCACAACAGGAGCGGCGAGCGAGGTGAGGAGCGGCGACGCTGGGTGGAATGCAACGGCGCTGGAGCCTGCCTTGGCGTACGCCGAGCGTCAGCGATCGAGCGCTGTGGTCATCGTCGACCGCGGCCGAGTGATCGCCGAACGCTACTGGACGGTGGACACCGGCGCCGGATCGCCGTACGCGCCTCTCGTGTGGGGGAGGACCGCGGCAGGAGCGCCCATCGAGGACGTTGCCTCGCTGCAGAAGAGCATCGTGTCGGTTTTGGTGGGGATCGCGGCGGATCGTGGGCTGCTCGACCTCGACGCGCCCGTGTCGAGCTATCTGCGGGCCGGCTGGACGAGCGCCACAGGGGACGAGGAATCGGCGATCACGGTCCGGCACCTGTTGTCGATGACCAGCGGGCTCTCGCTTGCGCTCGAGTATCAGGCGCCCGCAGGGAGCGTGTGGCTGTACAACACGCGCGCCTACAGCCGGCTCGTTGACGTGCTGGAGGCGGTGGCGGGAGAAGGCATCGGACCGCTCACGGAGCACTGGCTGACCGGGCCGACCGGGATGCGCGACACGGTGTGGCGCCGGCGGCCGTGGGTCACCCCCGGCATGGACGCCAACCCGGTCGGGCTCTACACGACGGCCCGTGACCTGGCTCGCTTCGGCGAGTTGATGCTGGCCGGTGGCATCTGGGAGGGCCGGAGGCTGGTGTCCGAAAGCTACCTCGCGGCCGCCATCGAGCCGTCGCAAAGCCTCAATCCGGCGTACGGGCTGCTGTGGTGGTTGAACGGCTGGCCGATGCGCACCACGCCAGAGGCGAGCGGCCACGAGGTGCTGGCGCCCGCCGCCCCGGGGGACATGTACGCGGCACAGGGAGCGCTGGGACGAAAGGCCTACGTTGTGCCGAGCCTCGGTCTGGTCGTCGTGCGACTTGGCGATACGCCGGAGGACCGCTTCACTCAGCGATTGTGGGAGCTGCTGATGGCGGCGGCTCCCGTGGCGCCGGTCTGCCGGGAGTGCTCGACGCCGATCGCGGACCTCCCGAGTCGAGTGCGGGCGCCGGACGGCCGCTCCATCACCTGGCGTGAGCACATCATCGACGATGCGAGCTGCGGCGTCCCGGATCTTGCGGGAGGGGACGGGCTGGCCATGGCCGACCTGGACGGTGACGGGTTCGACGACATCGTTTCGGTCTACGAGGCCGACACGGTCTACGACGGCACACCGCACGGAACCGTTCGCATCGCCTGGGGCAGCGGAGACCCTGTGCGCTGGCACCTGAGCACGCTGGCTTCCGGCGCGGAGGCCGCGGCCGCCGAGGACGTCACGCTGGCGGATTTCGACGGCGACAGTGACGTGGACGCGCTGGTGGCGTGCGAGCTCGCCCACCTGATCTACTTCGAGAACCCTGGCCGCAGCGGCGCCCGTACCGACGAGTGGCGGCGAGCCATCATCCCGATCACGACGCAGCGGGGGTCGTACATACGAGCCTTCGCGGCCGATCTCGACGGGGATGGGCGCCCGGAGGTGGCCGCCGCGAACAAGGGCGAGCAGAATCCGGACGCCAACACGACGAGGCTGAGCAACCTGTCGCTGTACCTGGTGCCGCCGGAGCCGCTGAAGGGTGGGCTGTGGCGCGAGCAGCTCCTGGGGCGGGTCCGAGCGCCCATCAACTGCGAGCCGGTCGATCTTGACGGCGACGGCGATCTGGACATCATGGCCGGGTCCATGGGCGAACGCCGCGTGCTGTGGTTCGAGAACCTGGGCGGTCTGGAGTTCCGTGAGCACCCCATCGACCTCGATCACGCCCCTGACGATCTGGCCGTGTTCGGCTTCAACATGGACTACGCCGACCTGGACGGTGACGGCCGGCGCGACATCGTGTCGGTCGCGTGGCCGGGGGCGATCGTGCTGCTGCACCGGCCCGAGCACCCCGACGACCTCTGGAAACCGTCCCTGCTCGGCAGCGCACGGCCGGACCAGCCGGTAAGCGTGCGGCTCGGCGACATCGACGGTGACGGCGACCTCGACGTCTTCACCGGGGCGTACAGCCGCGGCCCGCGGGATCGGGACGGACCGTTGGTGACGGTCGACGAGCCGCTCGGGCTCATTGCCTGGTTCGAGAACCCGGGGGACGGCAGCTTCCCCTGGCCGCGTCACGACATCTCGCGGCGCAAGCGCGGCATGTACGACAGCTGGCTGCTGCGGGACCTCGACGGTGACGGCGATCTGGATGCGGTCGGGACCCGCGGCAACAGTGCGCCGTACGACGGCGTGATCTGGCTCGAGCAGCTCCGGCAGGCGGCGCCGGGTCCGGTCTTCGTGCCGGCGCGCGCGATCGACAGCCAGGAGATGCCGCCGCCCGACCCTGCGCAATAGCGGTGGCGCTACATCCGGCGCAGGACCTCGCCACTACCCATGCCGCCGCCGACGCAGCGGCTGGTGACGCCGAGGGTCGGCCTGCCGCCGGCGGAGCTGGTGGACCATGTCGACGACCTGGCGAGCGGCAGTGCAGCCCACGGGGTGGCCGAGGGAGATGCCGCTGCCCCACTGGTTGGTCCGGGCCGCCGCGAGCTCGGGCAGGAAGTGGTAAGGCGGCGGCAACCACCGCGCCGAACGCCTCGTTGATCTCGAAGCAGTCCACGTCGCCGAGTTTGATCGCCGGCGCGCTCGAGCAGCGGCGGGATGACCTTGAACGCGCCCTCGCCCATGAGCTCGCGGGGTACTCCGATGTTGTGGTAGGCGGTGAGCTCGGCGAGCGGTGCGAGGCCGAGCTCGGCGGCCCGCTCCTCGCTGGCGAGCAGGACCACCGCGGCGGCGTCGTTGAGGGTCGAGGCGTTGGCCGAGGTGATGGTGCCGCCGTCGGGCTTGAAGTAGGGCTTGGCTGCTGCCAGCTGCTCGATGGTCACCGGCTGCGGGCCCTCGTCGCGGGCGACGACGACCGGATCGCCGCGGCGCTGCGGCACCTCGACCGGGACCACGTAGTCGGCGAAGGCGCCCCCTCCCAGGCCGCGAGCGCGGCGTGATGGCTGCGGAAGGCGACCTCGTCCTGCTCCTCCCGGGTCACGCCGTACTTCTCCACCAGGCGCTCGGTGAGCAGGCCCATCAGCTCGCCGCCGCCCACGTGCGCGTCGGTGAGGGCGCCGAACAGACCGTCCACCAGGGTCATGTCGCCGTAGAGCTGGTTCTTGACGCGGCCGGTGAAGAGGTAGCGCGGCACGTTGCTCATCGACTCGACGCCGCCGGCGATGCCGAGCGAGACCTCGCCGAGCAGGATGCGCCGGCCAGGCTGTGGATGGCGGCGCCGCCCGAGGCGCAGTTCTCCTGGAAGGTGGTCCCGGGCGTGGTCGGCGGCACGCCGGCCAGCTCGGCCACGGTCTTGGCCAGGTTGGGGCAGCGCGGGTCCTGCATGACCCAGCCCATGCAGGTGTACTCGACCGCGGCAGGGTCGACGCCGGCTGAGCCGAGCAGCGCCTTGATGGCGTGGGTGGCCAGCGGCTCGGCCTGGAAGCGCGGCGAGGCCGCCGCCGATGGCGCCGATGGGGGTACGAATCGCTCCGACGATCACCACTTTTCGCTTCATCGCAGACTCCCTCCCTCGTCGTTCGATGCCTCTTGGACGCGTCGTGCCTTTCATCGTATGTCATGATATAAGTGTACCGGGAGGCCGGTCAAGTTATAGGGTCTTGCGGTAGTCATTGGTCGATGGTGACACGCATGCGTTCCTGCTCCGCGAACGGCCGCGACAACCCCTGCCAGGGACCATGCCGACCGGCTGCGCCATCTGCTACAGAGGGATGCCGACGACTGTCGCTGAAGGGATCGGCCGGCAGCGGCGATCGGGTATCGCCGGCGGCTCGAATCGCGACAGCCGCGTCGTCCTCAGGGTGAGGATCAGCGCATAACTGCGAGTCAGCCGGCGCGGCGCCTCCTGTTTGCCGGCTGGACCGACGCCGATTCCCCTTGTCGACGCCTATGACCCATCGATCTCTCACTGCTTCATCTTCCGCGTCATGTTCGCCAGAGTCAGCTCCTGCATGAGCTCCCGGCCGATGACGATGTTGGGAGCGAAGTTGCGGATGTAGTCGATCTCATCGTCCGTCGGAGCGCGGCGTCTGGGAGAGGTCATCGGCGATCTTCAGGTCCCACGGCACTTCTTCTTCACGTCCTCCACTCGTCACTCTCGGGTGGATCTGCGCCAGGTAGATCTCCTTGGTCACGGGATCGAAGCGAAAGACACCCTTGGTGGTCAGCACCATGGTAGGGTCCCGACCCCTTCGGGAAGAGGCCGGATCTTTCGCGGCTGTCACCGCCGTCGAGGATACCCCGGCGATGTCAGGTAATCGAGCTTGTCGACGAAGGTCCCACCCAGCATGGTGAGCACGGTTCTCTTCGCGTAGGAGAGGAAGTCGGGGGCACCGCCCGAACCCGGCAGCCGGAGTGTCGGCTTGTAGTAGTCGCCGATGACCGTGGTGTTGACGTTGCCGTACTTGTCGATCTGTCCCACTCCCAGAAAGCACACGTCCACGAAGCCGCGGTAGGTCATGGTGAAAGCGGAGTACAGATCCGTGGCGTACGAGAAACCCCGGCACGCGTGCGCGTCGGCGATGTGGTTCAGGGGGAGCAGGGGCTCGAAGTCGACGATGCCCGACTCCATCATCAGCGTCGCATGCGGCGCGTACAGCGCCTTGGCCAGCGCGCCCGCGGTCGTCGGCAGGCCCGACGCCGAGGACCACGTTCTCGTGGTCGTGGATTTCCTTGGCGACGGCGATGATCAGCAGCTCCTGAAGGGTGTACGGCTTACTCATAGAGCATGCCCCCTTTCCTTCAGGATCGTCTCCATCTCGGGCAGGGTGAGCCCCGTGAAGATCTCCCTGCCGTCGCGATCCCAGCGCGAGGTCCCTGCCGAGCCGTAGTTGGCCGGCGCGGAGTAGTAGGGCTTGGCCTTGAGGCTGTCGAGCGTCCTGCTGCCGTACTTGCCGATGTAGCGGTCGATGTAGGCCGCGCGGTCCGTGACAGCCGTACACCCACTCGTCCATCCAGGCCTTGAGCCCGTCGGCGGTGGCATCGGCCGCCGTGAACAGACCGTACATCGCCGAGTCGAAGTTGTAGTAGCCCAGCACCTCGGTGGGATGCGCGCCCCAGGGAGCCTCCACCACCGCGTTGACGCGATAGGCGGGGATGATGGTCAGCGGCGGACTCGACTTGACGATCTCGTGGTCGACGATCTCCTCGCAGGAGACGATGATGCGCTTGCTCGCGAGTGCCGCCGCCGCGACGCTCCCCAGCGCGCCCCAGTACTGGGCGTTGCCGAACTTGTCGGCGCGCTGCACGTGGACGATGCAGACGTCGGGATTGGCCGCAGGCACCGTCAGGATCTTCTTGCCGGTGTACGGGCAGTCGATGACGCGGAACTTGTCCTCGCCCATGAAGCCTCGCTTCCGGAAGAGGTCGGTGGCCATGACGCCCTCGAGCACCGGGATGAAGGTCATGCCGTGCATGCCGGCGACCATCCTCGCGTTGTAGTCGAAGTTGGTGTAGTCCTCCATCTGCAGCGTTCCGGCCTTCAGCGCCCGTTCGACCGCGGAGCCGCCCTTCTTGCCGCCCGCGCGCATCACGTATGTCGAAACCAGCCTGTCCACGCATCCCGCGCCGATGAGCACCTCCACGTCGAAGATGCCGGACTGCGAGAAGAGCGTGAGCCCCTTCTTTTCCTGCCGGATCACCTCGTACACCAGCTCGGCGCAGCTGCCGACGGTGTAGTTGCCGATCACCAGTTGATCGCCGTCGTGGACGAACCGGCTGATCGCTTCCTTGGCGCTCATGACCTTGCCGTTTGTTTCGGTCACACCATCCTCCCGTTCCTTGCCGTATGGCATTGTCGTGCATCGTCTTGCAGACGCGGGTCAGTCGGCGTTGCCTCCGCCGGCCGCCAATTCGCGACGTTGACCAGGCGTCGCCGCCCGACCCGCCCAGATCGAGCCTCCGGGTTCAGTGCCGGGAATGCCGGGGTTGACTCGTGAATGAAGCTCGAGGCGACCGGTGCCGCGTGATGCCCCTTGACTCGTCGTCCCCATTGCGGCTAATTTTATAAGTGTACCGGGAGGCCGGTCAAGTTTTGGGACCTCACGAGCGCTGGCGATTCGCACACGCAGGCGTGTTGGCTTCGAAAACCCCACCGACCGGTCGGCACGGGTTCACCACGAGCCGAAGCGGCTGCCGACGTCTCTTGCTGAAAGGAGCGACAAATGAGCATTCGATTCGACGGACGAGTGGCGATCGTGACAGGGGCCGGCGGCGGCCTCGGGAAGGTGCTACGCCCTGGAGCTCGCGCGGCGGGGCGCCAAGGTGGTGGTGAACGACCTGGGCGGGGCGCTGGACGGCACCAGCGGCTCCTCGAGCATGGCTCAGGCGGTGGTGGACGAGATCACGGCCGCCGGCGGGGTGGCCGTGGCCAACCACGACAGCGTGACGGACCGGGCCGGGGCGCAGCGGATGGTGGACGAGGCGGTGAGCCGGTTCGGATCGGTGGACATCCTCGTCAACAACGCCGGCATCCTGCGTGACAAGACGTTCGCCAAGATGGAGCTGGACGACTTCCAGAAGGTGGTGGACGTCCACCTCATGGGCAGCGTCAACGTGACCAAGGCGGCATTCCCCCTGATGAAGGAGAAGGGGCTATGGCCGGATCGTCCTCACCACCTCCTCCACGGGCCTCTACGGGAACTTCGGCCAGACCAACTACGGCGCCGCCAAGCTGGGCCTGGTGGGCTTCATGAACACCCTCAAGCTCGAAGGGGCGAAGTACGGCATCAAGGTCAACGCCATCGCACCCACCGCCGCGACCCGGATGACCGACGGCCTGTGGCCGCCGGAGGTGCTCGACGCGGTGGCCCCCGAGCACGTGGTGCCGGCCGTCATCTACCTCTGCAGCGAGGACAGCCCCAACGGCCACATCATCGAGGCCGGAGGAACCTACTTCGCGCGGGTCGCCATCGTCGAGGCCGGGGGCGTCGTCCTCGGCCCGCAGGCAACCGCCGAGGACGTGGCTGCACGGTACGAGGAGATCGCCGACCTCGCCGGCGCGCGGACCTTCGACTCGGGCTTGGAGGTGGCCACGACCATTCTGAAGGCGTCTCGGTGGCCCGAAGTGAACCGATAGCAGGCTGGAGCCGACATGCATGCCGGGGGACAACCGGACAGACACGACACTGCGGCCGCGGTGGAGCGAGCGGATCCAGTGCCCGTCATCACTCGGACTGCCACGGCATCGCCCACCGACCGTGATCGCGACCCGACGGAGGACGACATGACCTCGAAGCTGGCACCGAAGGCCTCCTTCTACCTCGGCTTCCTGCTGCTCCTCAACGTCTTCAACTTCGCCCACCGCCAGATGCCGACCTCGCTCGGCTACCAGATCGAGACCGGGCTCGGCATCTCCCACGCCCAGCTCGGCCTGCTCATCGGCTACGCCTTCATCGTGGTGTACTCGGTGGCGGGCATGCTGTTCGGCACCGTGGCCGATCGCTGGAATCGGCCGCGCCTGATCGCCCTCGGCCTGACCCTGTGGGCGGCCGCCACCGTCGTCTCGGGCCTGTCCGCAGAGCTTCCTCCAGATCGCCCTGCTGCGGCTCCTGGTGGGCACCGGAGCCGCGGTCCTCACGCCGACGGCGCTCGGCATGCTGGCCGACGTCTACCGCCCGGAGAAGCGGGCCTTCGCCTCGGGCGTCTACTACGGCGGCATCCCGCTCGGGGCCGGGCTCTCGCTGATCGTGGTGGCGCTGCTCGAGCCGGTCCTGGGCTGGCGCGCCTGCTTCTACGTGGCGGGAGCGGCCGGGCTGCTGATGGTGCCGTTCATGCTGTTCCTGAAGGACCCACCGCGCGGTGGCGTCGAGGCCGCCGCGGCGGCGCCGGCGAGCTCTACCTCCGGCCGCCACAGCGGTCGACGGCCGAGGTGCTCGGCGAGATCGTGCGCGTGGCGAGGCGCTCGCCGGCCCTGGTCGCCTCGGTGATCGGCAGCGTGTTCGTGCTCTGGCCGATCAGCGCGCTGGCGCTCGGCGTGACCTGGCTCCAGGTGGAGCGCGGCTTCACCCTGAGAGCAGGCCGGGCTGTTCAGCGGCGTCTTCTTCCTGGTTGGCGGGTTCCTCGGCAACCTCGCAGGCGGCTGGCTGAGCGACCTCTGCCACCGCCGCTGGAGCGGCGGACGGCTGTGGTTCCTGGCGCTCGCCCAGCTCGTGATCGGCCCGCCGGCGCTGGCCTGGTACGCGCTGCCCAAGGACTCGGTGCTGTTCTACGTGGTGTGGTTCATCGGCAGCTTCGCCGCCACCGGGTACTTCGGCCCGATCTTCGCGACCGTCCAGGACCTGGTGCCGGCGCGGGTCCGCTCCACCATGGTGGGCGTGCTCCTGCTCGCTGGTCAACCTCTTCGCCACGGGCCTCGCACCCTGGGTGGCCGGCGCCATCGGCGACGCGACCACCCTCACCAGGGGCCTCGTGATCTGCTCCCTGGTGGGGTTCCTGTCGGTGCCGTTCTTCGTCTTCGCCGCGCGGCGCTATGCCACCGATGTCGCGCGCCGTGACGGATGATCGAGGTGGAAGTGGCCAGAATCCCCGGCAGCGCCGATCGGGGGAGGAGGATGCACCGTGTCCGACCCCACCCGTCTCCGAGAACCCGCGTCCGCTCGCCGCGACAGTGTCCCGGTCGGAGGGCGTTCGCCTCGGCCGCGCTCGTGCTCGGCACCCTGGCCTGCTCGACGGCCGCACCGCCGGCTTCGCCGCCGGCCTCTGCGCCCGCCGCGCCGACGGTCGTGGCGGACGGCGAGCGCCTGCGTCGGCGCGTTCGTCGGCGAGCGGCACCGCCGTCGCCGCCTTCAAGGGGATCCCCTACGCCGCGCCTCCGGTCGGCGAACTGCGCTGGAAGCCGCCGATGCCGCACACGCCGCGACCGGGCGTGCAGCAGGCCACGGAGTTCGCGCCGGCGTGCATCCAGGAGGTCGAGAGCTCAGCCTTCTACCGCTACATCGCCGAGACGCTCGGCCAGGACCCGAACCTGGTGCCGGGGCCCGGTCCCAGCAGCGAGGACTGCCTCTACCTCAACGTCTGGACGCCCAACCTCGGCGGCAAGGAGCCTCCTCCCGGTGATGGTCTGGATCCACGGCGGCGCCAACGCGAACGGCACCGCGACGGCGGCCCAGCACCGACGGCGCGAACCTCGCGCGCAAGGGCGTCGTGGTCGTGTCCATCAACTACCGCCTCAACCTGTTCGGCTTCCTCGCCCACCCGGCGCTGACCGCGGAGTCCGAGCACGGCTCGTCGGGCAACTACGCGCTGCTCGACCAGATCGCGGCGCTGCAGTGGGTGCAGCGGAACGCCGCCGCGTTCGGCGGGGACCCGGGCCGGGTGACGGTGTTCGGCGAGTCGGCCGGCGGCACCAACATCATCTACCTGCTGGCGTCGCCCCTCTCGCGCGGGCTCTTCCACCGCGCCGTGATCGAGAGCGCAGGCTACGCGGTGGCCGACTTCCGCACGCTCGCGCGAGGCGGAGGCGGTCGGCAAGAACCTCGAGGAGGCGCTCGGCGTGGCGGGCTCGAACGACGTCCTCGCGGCCATGCGCGCCGCCTCCCCCGAGGATCTCCGCCGCGCCTGGCTCGGCATCAGGAAGCTCGGCATCGACGCGCCCAACGTGGACGGCTGGGTGCTCCCGGCGGCGACCGCGAGGACGTTCGACCGGGGCGAGCAGCACCAGGTGCCGCTGATCATCGGCTACAACCGCGACGAGTGGACGACGCTGCGTCCGCACTACTGGCCGAACGTCACGCTCGACTGGTTCCGCCAGGTCCTCCGCGCCGTGCTACGGTCCCCTCGCCGATCGGGCGATGGAGCTGTACCCGGCGACGACCGACGCCGAGGCCATGGCGGCGGCGGACCGCTGGCAGACGGACTGGTACTACATCGGCCCGTCACGGTTCATCGCGGACCGGATGGCGCGCGCCGGCGGCCGGGCCTACGTCTACCTCTTCAGCCGGAGCATCCACGTGCCGGGGGGCGAGAAGCTCGGCGCCTACCACGCCATCGAGATCCCGTACGTGTGGGACACCCTCGCCGCCCAGACCTGGGTGCCGCGCCAGCCCTACGACCAGGAGCTCGCCGACACCGTGAGCTCGGCCTGGGTGCGCTTCGCGGCCACCGGCGATCCGAACGGAGGCGGCATGCCGACCTGGCCGCTCTACACCAGCGCGGACGAGGAGGCTACCTCGAGTTCGGCGACGACGTCGTCCGGGCGGGCACGAGCTTCCGCAAGCCGTTCACCGACCTGTACGAGCAGCTCCTCGCGCCGTACCTCGCGGAGGGACGTTGACGCCGCGAGGTATCGTGAGTCGCTCCTTCCCGGAACGAGCCCGGCAGGCGGCGGCTCGAGGCGCTCGTGAGCGCCGCGCGGCGAGAGGTGGAGGGGGGCCCGTGATGGACGCAGGCACCGTCAGCACGCTCGGCATCTCGTCTCGCTGGCCTTCATCATCACGCTCGCCCTGAGAGGGTGGCACATCATCATCCTCGCGCCGCTGGCGGCCGTCATCGCGGCGTCGTTCTCCGGCCTGAACGTCCTGGAGACGCTCACCGGGCCGTACATGACCGGGTTCACCAACTACGCCCGGAGGTTCTATCTCATCTTCCTGATGGGGACTCTCTTCGGCAAGTTCATGGAGGACAGCGGTGCGGCCCGCTCGATCGCCCATGCGATCATGAAGCTCATCGGGGGCAGTGTCCGACAGGCCGCTGCGCGTCCTGGTGGCGTTCTCCCTCGTCCCCATGGCCTTGACCTACGGCGGCGTCAGTCTCTTCGTCGTCATCTTCACGGTTCTGCCGATCGCCCGGCACCTCTGGCAGGAAGCGGACATCCCCTGGCACCTCTTCATGCTCTCCTTCGTCTTCGGCGCCGCGTCGATGACGATGACCATGATCCCGGGCACGCCGCAGATCCAGAACATCATGCCCACGAAGTACATGAACTCCACGCCCGCGTCGGCCCCGGTGCTCGGCCTGCTGGGTGCCGCCGTCGTCTTCACGCTCAACGTCCTCTACATGAAGTACTGCGTCGCGAAGTTCAAGCGAGAAGGCGAGCACTACGTTCCGCCGAGCGGCGTCGGCGCGACGGCCGAGGCGACCGTCGAGCACGGGAGACATGCCCAACGTCTGGCTGAGCCTGGTTCCGATGGCTGGTCGTCCTGGTCTTCCTGAACGTGCCCGCGGTGAAGGTGGACGTCATCTACGCCCTGGGCATCGGCGTTCTCGTCGCGATGGTCCTGTTCTGGAGACGCTACACCAACGTGGTGGACACGATCAGCAAGGGCGCGCTCAACACGGTCGTCCCCATCGTCAACACCTGCGCCGACGTCGGTTACGGCATGGCGATCGCGGCCACGGCCGGATTCAAGGTGGTCTCCGCCTGGCTGCTGACGCTGCCGATGCACCCGATCGTCTCTCTCTCGATCGCCACGAACATCATGGCGGCGATCACCGGCTCCGCTTCCGGCGGCATGGGAATCGTCCTCGAGACACTGGCTCCCAAGTATCTCGCCCTGGGACTGAGCCCGGATCTGGTCCACAGGATCGTCGTCATGTCCTCCGGGTGCTTCGACGCCATGCCCCACAACGGCGCCGTCATCACGATGCTGGCCGTCGCCGGTCTGACCCATCGCCAGGCCTACAAGCACATCTTCGTCGGCCACGTCCTCGCGACGCTCGTCGCCCTGCTGATCGTGATTCCGCTGGGCATCCTGCTCTACTAACGTCGTGGGCTGGGAACGACGTCCCCGAGGCCGCGGAGGTCAGAACATCGAGACGGTGAGGCCGCCGTCGACATAGAGGGTATGGCCGGTGACGTAGCTCGCCGCGTCGGAGGCGAGGAACACCGCCGCACCGCCGAGCTCGTCGGGCTTGGCCCAGCGCGCCATCGGCGTGCGTCGGTTGACCTCAGCTACAAACTCCTTGGTGGCGAGCAGGGGCGCGTTGAGCTCGGTCTCGAAATAGCCGGGCGCGATGGCGTTAACCGTCACGCCGCGTGCCGCAAACTCGATCGCCATCTGCCGCGTCATCGCGTCGAGCCCGCCCTTGGCCGCGGCGTAGGCGGGAATCGTCGCGCGTCCGAGCCGCACGACCACCGACACGATGTTGATGATGCGGCCCCAGCGCCGCTCCACCATCGGACCGACCGCTTCGCGCGACAGCACGAAGGCGCCGCGCAGGTGCACGGCGATCACCTGGTCGAACTCCGCGGTCGGGAATTCGGGAAGCGGATGGCGCAGGGCTATCCCGGCGTTGTTGACCAGGATGTCGAGGCTACCTTGCTCACGGACGGTGGCGGCGACCGCCGCGCGACACGCCACCTCGTCGGTGACGTCGAAGGCGCGTGCCGAGGCCTCGACTCCCGCACCGCGCAGCGTCGCGACCGCGGCGTCGAGGTCGGCCTGATTGCGCGAGTTGATCACCACGCGCGCGCCGGCCTCGCCAAGCGCCCCCGCCATCGCGAGGCCGAGGCCGCGCGAGGCGCCGGTGATCAGGGCCACGCGGCCTTTGAGCGAGAAGCGTTCCAGTCCCATCATGCACTCCCTGCTGCGCGAGACAGCGGCGTCCGGCGGCTGGCGTGCCGGGCGATCGCCTCGACGACCTCGGGCCACAGCCCCTTGGCCAGGTCGTGTCCCATCCCCTCGAAGACGAGGATCTCGGCGCCCGCGATGGCGTTGGCGGTCGCTTTGCCCGCCTCGATCCGCACCACGGGATCGCTGTCGCCGTGAATCACGAGGGCGGGGCAGGAGACCGAGGCGAGCGCTTCCTTACGGCTGCCCGACGCCAGGATCGCAGCCATCTGTCGATCGCGACCCGCGGTGTGGATGCCGCGCGCGAACAGGCGTGACGCGTGGTCGCGGGCCAGGCTGACCTCGATCGGGTACCTGGGTCCGCTGTAAACCCGCCACTTGGAGACGTATTGCTCGAGAAAGCGCTCGAGCTCGGTTTCGAGGGGCGCGGTCAGACAGGCCCATGCCTCGGGCGTCGAGGCCGGCAGGCCCGGCTCACCGGTGGAGGACATGATCGAGGTGAGGGTGAGTACTCTCTCCGGGTGGTTCGCGGCCATGAGCTGGGCGATCATGCCGCCCATCGAGAGGCCGACGACATGCGTCGCCTCGACGCCCAACCCGTCGAGCAGTCCGATGGTGTCGGCCACCAGATCCGACAATAGATAGGGCGCGGTGACGGTCTCACCTCGTTGCATGGCCTCGATCATGGCGGCGATGTCGGGATGGCCACCCTCCTCGCAGAGAGTGGACTGGCCGACGTCCCGGTTGTCGAAGCGGATGACGCGGAATCCGCGGCCGGCAAGCTGTGCGCAGAACTGGTCCTTCCAGTCGATCATCTGCGCACCGAGGCCCATGATGAGGAGGATCGGCGGCGCATCGAGCTCGCCGAAGCTGTCGTAGACGAGCTCGATGCCGTTGGCCTTGATCCGAGCCGGTTCGGTGTGTCGGATGGCGTTGGTCATGGGGCGTTCTCCAGGTAGGGTACGATGTCACCGCGACGCCGCTCGGCCGGCGCCGGGTCAGCCGGTAGGGTACCGCCCCCTCCGCAGGCAGCCGACGGGGGGGCGCGGCGAGCGCGCCGGGGCGGCCGGGTGGAGGATGGTCCCGACCGAGGATCTCCTCGTCGTGGAGCGGGCATCTTCACTCGCCCCGCTCCTCGATCGATGCCTGCGTGACTAGCTGCGGCCTTCACTCTATGTCATCATAATACTGTACCGGGAGGCCGGTAAAGTTATAAAACCTCACGATGGTGGTGGATTCAGAGAGGCAGGTGTTTCTCCTTCCGGTTAAGAGGCAGTGGCTAACCACGACAGTGTGACGGACCGTTTTGGGCCCAGTGGATCGTGACGAGGCCGTGACGATTCTGGACGCCGACTCCGGCGCCTCCGGCATCGCCGACAGACCGTGAGCGTAACCCGCGGAGTGTGACATGACAACGAGGCTGGCACCAAAGGCGTCCTTCTTCCTCGGCTTCCTGCTGCTGCTCAACATCTTCAACTTCGCCCACCGCCAGATGCCGATCTCGCTCGGGTTCCAGATCGAAACCGGGCTCCGCATCTCCCACGCGCAACTCGGTTTGCTCATCGGATACGCCTTCATCGTGGTCTACTCGGTGGCGGGCATGCTGTTCGGCACCGTGGCCGACCGCTGGAACCGGCCGCGCCTGATCGCCCTGGGACTGACTCTGTGGGCGGTCGCCACCATGGTTTCGGGCCTTTCCCAGAGCTTCCTCCAGATCGCCCTGCTGCGGCTGCTGGTCGGGACCGGTGCCGCTGTCCTCACGCCAACGGCACTCGGCATGCTGGCCGACGTCTACCCGCGCGAGAGAAGGGCCTTCGCCTCGGGCGTCTACTACGGGGGAATCCCGCTCGGTGCCGGGCTTTCCCTGATCGTGGTGGCGCTGCTCGAGCCGGTGCTGGGGTGGCGTGCCTGCTTCTACGTGATGGGGGGAGCCGGGCTGCTGATGGTGCCGTTCATGCTGTTCCTGAAGGACCCTCCACGGGGTGGTGTCGAGGCCGCTGCGTCGGCGCCGGCGAGCCGCACCCCCGTCGCTCACAGATCGACGGCCGAGGTGCTCGGCGAAATCGTGCGCGTGGCAAGGCGCTCGCCCGCCCTGGTCGCCTCGGTGATCGGCAGCATCTTCGTGCTCTGGCCGATCAGCGCGTCGGCGCTGGCGGTGACCTGGTTGCAGGTGGACCGCGGCTTCACCATGATCCAGGCCGGGTTGTCCGCCGGCGTCATCTTCCTTGTGGCCGGCTTTCTCGGCAACCTCGCGGGCGGCTGGCTGAGCGACCTCTGTCACCGCCGCTGGAGCGGCGGGCGTCTCTGGTTCCTGGCGCTCGCGCAGCTGGCGATCGGCCCGCCGGCCCTGGCCTGGTACGCGCTGCCCAAGGACTCGGTCCTGTTCTACGTGGTGTGGTTCGCGGGCAGCTTCGCTGCCACGGGCTTCTTCGGCCCGATCTTCGCGACCGTTCAGGACCTCGTGCCGGCGCGCGTCCGCTCCACGATGGTGGGGGTGCTCCTGCTCCTGGTCAACATCTTCGCCGGGGGTCTCGCGCCGTGGGCGGCCGGCGCCATCGGCGACGCGACCACGCTCACCAGGGGCCTCGTGATCTGCTCCCTGGTGGGGTTCCTGTCCGTGCCGTTCTTCATTTTCGCCGCGCGGCGCTATGCCACCGACATCGCACGCCTCGACGGATGACCGCGACGCTCCGGTTGATGCGACGGCGATGGCTGCCAGCGCGGGAAGCTGCTGATGGGGGGAGGAAGTCCGAGATGTCAGACACCACTGGTTGCCGTGGCCCGAGGTCGTTGCTGCAACAGGTTTCGGGCGGATTGAAGGTGGCCGCGGCCGCGCTCGTGCTCGGCACGCTGGCCTGCTCGACGTCCGCTCCGCCCGGTCCGCCGGAGGTGGTGGCCGAGGGTGAGCAGCTGCGCGGCGCGTACGTCGGCGACGGCTCGGCCGAGGCCGTGTTCCTGGGCATCCCCTACGCCGCACCGCCGGTTGGCGACCTGCGCTGGAAACCACCGGCGCCGATCACACCGCGGCAGGGTGTACAGCCCGCCACGGAGTTCGCGCCGGCGTGCTTTCAGCTAACCAACGAGAACTCGTTCGTAACCTACATCGCCAGGACCCTCGGCCAGGATCCGTCGCGGGTTCCGGTCCTGTCTTCCGCCAGCGAGGACTGCCTCTATCTCAATGTCTGGACCCCTCACCTTACCGGCGAGGACCTCGCCCCCGTCATGGTCTGGTTCCACGGCGGCGCGAACGTCGCCGGAAGTGCTTCGGAGCCGCTGTACAACGGTGCCAGCCTCGCCGGCAAAGGGGTGGTGGTCGTGACCATCAACTACCGCCTCAACGTCTTCGGCTTCTTCGCGCACCCGGCGCTGACCACCGAGTCCGAGCAAGGCTCATCGGGCAACTACGCGTTGCTCGACCAGATCGCGGCCCTCGAGTGGGTGCAACGGAACATCGCCGCCTTTGGTGGTGATCCGGACTGTGTGACGGTCTTCGGCGAGTCGGCGGGCGCAGCTGACATCAACTACCTGCTCGCCTCGCCTCTCGCGGACGGCCTGTTTCATCGTGCCGTGATCGAGAGCGTGGGCTTTGCCGTCGCCAATTTCCGCAGCCTGGGCGAGGTCGAGGGGGTTGGCAAGAGCTTCGCGGAGGCGCTAGGCGTTACGGGTTCGGAGGATGTCATCGCGGCCATGCGCGCCATCCCCGTACAGGAGCTCTACCACTCCTGGGCCACCTTCAAGCCCGTCAGCTTCAACGGTCCCAACGTGGATGGCTGGGTGCTGCCGGACGCGCCGGCCAGGATTTTCGACAGGGGCGAGCACATCCGGGTGCCCCTGATCATCGGTTTCAACACCGACGAGTGGACGACGCTGCGCCACTACTGGCCCGACGTCACGGTTGATGCCTTCTACAAGTGGCTGCGCACGATCGACGGCCAGCTCGCTGAGCGGGCGATGAAGCTGTATCCGGCGACAACCGACGAGGAGGCAGTGATTGCGGCGGACCGCTGGCAGACCGACTGGTACTTTGCCTGCCCGTCGAAGTTCGTCGCGAACCGGGTGGCGCGGGCGGGCGACCCGGTCCACTTCTACGAGTTCAGCCGGAGCGTGAAGGCCCCCGGGGGCGATCTGCTTGGGGCCTACCACGCCGCCGAGCTTCCCTTTGTGTGGGACAACCTGGCTCTGGAGACCTGGGCGCCGCGCGAGCCTTGGGACCAGGAGCTCGCCGACACCATCAGCGACGCCTGGGTGCGCTTCGCGGCCACCGGTGATCCGAACGGCGGCGATCTGCCGGCCTGGCCTCTCTACGATGGCAAAGAAGAGGAGTTCCTCCAGTTCGGCGACACAGTCGCCGCCGGATCGGGTGTGCGAACCGGGTACTGCGAGATGTTCGAGGAGCTCCTGGCAAGGTGGATGGCGGGCGGCGGCTGAGGGGGGAGCGTGGAGACCATCGGCGTCCTGCCTGGGCTTGCGCTCGTGATCGTCCTCGCTCCACCGTGACGTCGTCTCCTACGTCGAGTTCCGGCGCGACGTCGGCGGCACGACTCTCGAGCGGACGATGCGCGACGGGTACGGCAACCGCTGGCGTGAGATGAAGAGTCTGAGGTGCTGTCGGGCGGACGGCTGCCGATCGCTGTGTCAGCGGCCCGCGTGCCGGGCGATCGCCTCAATGACCTCGGGCCACAGCCCTTTGGCGAGGTCGTGTCCCATGCCTTCGATAATCACCAGCTCGGCGTCCGCGATGGCCTCGGCGGTCGCGATGCCCGCCTCGACCCGCACCAACGAGTCGCTGTCGCCGTGGATCACGAGGGTCGGGCAGGTCACCGAGGCGAGCGCCTCCCTGCGGCTGCCCGACGCCAGGATCGCGGCCAGCTGACGGTCGCGGCCCGCGGGGTGGATGCCGCGCTCGAAGAGCCGTGACGCGTGGTCGCGCTCCAGGCCGGGGTCGATGGGGTACTTGGAGCCGGCGTAGACCCGCTTGTTTGAAATGTACTGCTCGAGGAAGGGCCCGAGCTCCGTTTCCACGGGGGCGGTCAGGCACGCCCATGCCTCGGGCGACGACGCCGGCAAACCCGGCTCGCCGGTGGTGGACATGATCGAGGTCAGCGTCAGCACCCTGTCGGGGTGTCCGGCGGCCATGAGCTGGGCGATCATCCCGCCCATGGAGATGCCCACCACGTGCGCCCTCTCGACGCCGAGGGTATTCAGCAATCCGACGGCGTCGGCCACCAGGTCCGACAGCAGATAGGGCGCCTCGACCTCCTCTCCCCGCGCCAGGGCCTCGACCATCGCGTCGACATCGGGCTTGCCGGCGTCCTGGAAGATGGTGGACTGGCCCACGTCCCGGTTGTCGAACCGGATCACACAGAACCCCCTGCTGGCGAGCAAGCGAACAGAACTCGTCCTTCCAGTCGATCATCTGGGCGCCGAGCCCCATGACCAGCAGGATCGGGGGCGCGTGCGGAGATCGCCGAACGTGTCGTAGACAAGCTCGATGCCGTTGGCCTCGACCCGCGCCGGGTCGGTGTGCGGAACGACGTCGTTCATGAGACGATCTCCTTTGGAATCAGTGATGTGAGCACGACGCTGTGCAGCCGGCGAGTGATCCGCCGGCAGTGTACCACCCCGACAGAAGCCGGCAGAGCGGGGGCGGCGGCCGGCATCACTTCATCGCGGACTGGATCTCGCGACCCTTGGCCACCGCCTCACGCGCCTCGGCGGGCCGGCCGGTGCGGTTGAGCAGATCGGCGAGGACGTAGTATCCGAGCGGGCCCTCCGCGTGCTCGCGATCGAGCTCGATGCCCTCTCTGACGAGCTTCTCGGCGCGCGCGAGATCGCCGCCGGTGTCCATCAGCAGCTTGGCCAGGTAGTAGCGCCCCTGCACGAAGTCGGGGTTGGACTCGATCGATCGCCTCCCACAGCTGGCGGGCGCGATCGACGTCACCCTGCGCTGCGTACAGCCGGCCGAGGTTGAACTGGGCCCTGAAGAACCTCGGTTCGAGCTCGATCGCCCGCTCGTACTGCTCGATGGCGGCGCGCGACGTCGCCACGCTTCTCGTAGAGCACGCCCAGGTTGAAGTGGGGGAGGGCGAAGTCGTCGTCGGGAGTGATGGCGCGTTCGAACAGCGGAACCGCCTCGTCGTCACGGCCCTGCTCGACGCGCACCTCGCCCAGCTTGTTGGTGAAGTACGCCGATGTTTCACCCTGCGCGGAGGCCTGCTCGAGCACCGCGGCGGCGTCGTCGAACCGCTTGAGCCCGACGTAGATGTCGGCGATGGCGAGCGACGCGCGCGCATCCGAGCCCTTGAGCTCCAGAATCCGCCGGAAGCCGACCAACGCGTCGTCGTAGCGCTTGAGGTCGGCGTAGGCGGCGGCCAGACCGAACAGCGACCGCTCGTGCTCGGGGTTCAGCTCGAGGGCCCGCTGGTAGTGGCGGATCGCTTCTTCCGGGCGGTGCTCGTCGGTCGGCGATCTGACCCAGCATCTGATGCGCGTCGAGGATCGCCTCGTCCTCGGCGAGGACCTGCTCCAGGAGTCGCCTGGCGACGTCGTTGTCGTGGTGCCCGATCCTGCTCTGGGCGTCCATGATCTTCTGGTGGAGCTGCAGGCGGTCCTTGGGATCGGCGCGGCCCCGCGTCGTCCTCGTCCTCGACGCTGACGCCGCCCTGGCCGGCCACGTAGCCGAGCGACCGCAGCTGGGCGAGGGTGCGCTCGTCGATCTCCGGCCTCTCCTCGCCAGGGCGCTCGCTGCTGCTCGATGCGGCGCCGGAGGTCGCCGAGAGCGACGGTCAGCTCGTGCGCGCGAGTTCGGCTCCCGGTCGTGGAGGTTCTGCTCCTCGGCGGGATCCTGCGCGAGGTCGTACAGCTCGGCGCGCGGGACGTCGATGAGCTTGAAGCGGTCGGTGCGGAGCGCCCGGAGCGGGGCCCATCCGTAGTGCAGCAGCGGGTACAGGGACTCGGAGTACACCGGCCGATCCCAGGCCGCGTCCTCGGCCGGCGATCAGCGGTGCGAGGCTGCGCCCGTGGACGTTCTCGGGCACCGGCAGGCCCACCAGGTCGAGGATCGTGGGCAGCAGGTCGACGTGGCTCACCGCCCGATCCACCACACGTCCCGCGCTTGGCGCCCGAGGGCAGCCTGACGATCAGCGCGACGTGAATCGTCGTCTCGTACACGAAGAAGCCGTGGAACGTCTCGCCGTGGTCGCCGAGCCCCTCGCCGTGATCGCTGGTGACGACGACCAGCGAGTCGTCGAGGAGGCCGCGCTCGACGAGGGCCCGCCGGAAGGTCGCCGACCAGCGAGTCGGTGTAGGCCACCTCGCCGTCGTACGGCCGTTCCGGGTAGCGCGACTTGAAGGGCTCCTTCGGCGTGTACGGCTCGTGGGGGTCGTAGAGGTGGAGCCAGAGGAAGAACGGGCGGTCGGCGGGCCGCTCGTCGAGCCAGCTCACCGCGGCGGCGACGGTCTCGGCGCCGTCGCGCTGCACCGACCCCATGTTCGCGGCGCTCTCCGTCGCCATCCCGCGAGGTCGAAGTCGTCGAAGTAGCGGTCGAAGCCGCGACCGATCCCCCATCGGTGGTCGAGCACGAACGCGCTCACGAAGCCGCCGGTGGCCCATCCGCCCTTGCCGAGCAGCTCGGCGAGCGTGGGGAAGCGCTCGTCGAGAACGTAGCCGACGTTCTCGCGGACGCCGTGGCCGGGCGGGTAGAGGCCGGTCATGATCGACGCGTGCGCCGGGAGGGTGAGGGGCACCGTGCTCGCGGCATTCGTGAAGCGAACGCCCTCGGCCGCGAACGCGTCGATGTTCGGTGTGTCGACCGTGTCCGAGCCGTAGCACGAGAGGCGGTCGGAACGGAGGGTGTCGAGGGTGATCAGGACGACGTTGATGGCGGCCGGCGTCCTGTCGCGGCTGCGCGTGCACCTGCGCCATTCGGGGCCGCCGGCCTGCCGCCGGGCAGGAAGCGGAGGGCGAGGTAGGCGCTCGCGATCAGCCACCGCGGCGATGACGGCGATGACCGCCCAGCGGCGGTTGCGACCTTCGGATGTCGTGGTATTGGAGTTATTTCCGCTCATCGTCCGCACTGACGAGAGAGTCTAGCATGGGAGGTCTCGCCCGGCGCGGGGCGTCGGCGTCTGGCTCGCGAGATCGGGACCGTCCTGAGGCGCGTCACGGCGGCGGCAGGCGCGCAGATCGCGGCATCGCCGGCCACGCGGCGCCTTCACCTCCGGTTCCCCGAGGTCGGCGTCCGCGGGAGGCTCGAGCGGCCGCCGTCCGGCAGCACGGCGTGCATGGCGAGCTCGGTGATCTCGTTCGCCATCTGCCCGGCCGACAGCCGGCCCGGCTGTCGGTACCACTTGGGCAGCCACAGCACCATGCCGGCCAGCGTGTGGGTGGCGGTGGTGATGTCGACGTCGCGCAGCTTGCCGGCCGCCGCCAGACGTTCCAGCCGCTCGCGGATGAGGTCGAGGTAGGCGCGCTTGCGGCGGGCGATCTGCGCCCGGTCGGCCGGCAGCAGCGACCGCATCTCGTCGACGGCGAGGATCGCGAAGGCGGCGTCGTCCTCCCGGGTCATCATCACGGCATGGGCGTGGATCAGACGGCGCAGTGCTTCCTCGTCATCCGCGGGCTGTCGGCCAGCACCCTCTGGATCTCGTCCTCGTGGATGTCCTGGGCGTAGCTGATGATCGCGGCCAGCAGCTCCTGCTTGCTGCGGAAGTGGTAGTACAGCCCGGCCTTGCTGATCCCACAGGCGCGCGCGACGTCCACCAACGAGACGATCTCGAACCCCCGCTCCAGGAACAGGTGTGCGGTGCGCCGCAGGATCTCGTCGCGCCGGCTCGGCCGTCGGCGGGGTCGAGTGGGGGATGATTCCGCTGCTCGGTCTCTGGCTTGCCGTCGACGCTCCCATCGTCACTCGCCTTCCTTCCTCGTCCGTGCCCCTTGACTTCGTGCCTCCATTGTATGTAATCATATAAGTGTACCGGGAGGCCGGTCAAGTTATAGAAGCTCCACGAGTCGGAGAGGAGGCCGAGCTTGGGGGGACGCAGTGCGAACACGGGTTCGCATATCGAGCACGAGGCAAGGAAGGTCGGAGAAGTGAGGTCTTGCGACCGCTGGAGAGGAACGATTCGCGCCCTCCGAGGAGGGCAGGGAGGAGGATCGAGATGTCTGTGCGAGGTCAGTGGCTTCATGGTCGGTGTGCTGTTGCTGGCATCCGCCAGCGGGTTTGCCCAGACCACCGGGTCCATCCAGGGTCAGGTCACCGATCACGAGGGCCAGGCGCTGCCGGGCGTGACGGTGAAGCTCACCGGAGACCCGATCCAGGGAGCCGAGCGTGTCGCGGTGACCGACGCCCGGGGCGCTGTTCCAGATACGGTGCCCTGCCGGTCGGCCGCTATTCGCTGTCGGCCTCGCTCGAGGGCTTCAAACCTCAGGAGGTCACGAACGTCAGGGTGACGATCGACGGCGTGGCGTCGGTGACCTTCCGAATGCAGCTCGGAGGCCTTCACCGAGGAGATGACCGTGACCGGCCGCACCTCCGCTGGTGGACTCCGGTGAGCTCGAGCGTGACCACCAACTACGACGACCGAGTTCGTCGACGCCCTGCCGACACGCAACAACTTCTACGACATCGTGGCGCTGTCGCCGACGGTGAGCGCTCCCAACGAGGGAATCGGGCTTGTTCTCGGCCTACGGCGGCAACGTGACGTCGCAGCAGTGGAACATCGACGGCCTCAACCTGGCCTCCCCCGAGGGCGGCTGGTTGGGTTGGAGCATCAACCCCGAGATCGTGGCGGAGACGTCGATCAAGGGGTTCGGGGCCGGGGCCGAGTACGGCAGCACGATGGGCAACGTCTACAACATGGTCACCAAGTCCGGGACCAACAGCTTCCACGGGTCGATCGGCGGGCTACTGGACGACAACGACCTGGTCGATCCGAACGTCACGCTCGACGAGTCGAACCTGTGGGACTACCGCCTGTGGGATCCGGCGGGCGAGTACACCATCGACGAGTACTACGACACTCCGCGCGACCCTCGGCGGGCCGATCCTCAAGGACAAGCTGTGGTTCTTCGGCGGCGCCCAGTGGGACAGACATCAACGTCGTGGGTCCCAACGGCGTGCCGGGCCTCGACGGCTCCGGCACGACCGACGACCGCTACGACCTCAAGCTCACCGACGCAGATCGGCAACAGCCATCGCGTCGACGTCCGAGGACACACGGCGACCACCGACATGGTGCCGGCACCGGACATGTACACGGAGCTGTCGGCAGTGCTCGTGTACGACATCGACATCGACATGCTCACGGCCGACTACAACGGGGTCCTGACGGACACGACACTGCTCAATGTACGGGCCGGGACCTGGAGCAAGAACCAGGACATGGACTCGCGCACCGGCAGCGACCGAGGAGTGCGCTGCGGATGCCACGTACCCCGGCCCACCCCTCAACTTCGGCGGGACCTTCTGGTTCAACGGCCGCAAGGAGGAGTACACCCAGGCCGACGCGGTGGTGTCGCACTTCGCCGACGAGTTCATCACGGGGAGCCACGAGTTCAAGTTCGGCGTCCAGTACAACGAGGGCAGCGGCGCGAGGACGGCGGCCAAGTCCAGCTTCGTGTGGAAGCAGCCGCCGAGCCCGGCGTTCCCGTGGTACGACTACTGGGCGTTCCGCTACCAGATCATGCCGCCCATCGATCTACGGCGCGGACACCACGACGAAGTCGGTGTTCGTGTCGGACTCGTGGAAGCTCAGCAACAAGCTGCTCGCTCGACATCGGCGTGCGCTACGACGATCAGGAGGGCGGCATCCCGGACTACCCGCTGCTCGACGCGAGACGGCAACCCGACCGGCGAGATGATCCCGGGCGCGGACATGATCCGCTGGAAGAACTGGGCGCCGCGCCTCGGCTTCGCCTGGCAGCCCACGGGTGACGGGAGGACCGTGCTGCGCGGGTTCGCTCGGCCGCTTCTGGGACGGACCGGTCTCGTCCGCCTGGTACTACCCGCCTCCGGGCCGGGGCAACTCGGAGGTGTGGTTCGTGTACCCGTGGCAGTTCCTCGTTTCGTCGCAGCCGGCCGCGCCGCCTGACGAGCTGCTCGCCCCCGGCGTGAAGAACCCCTACACCGACCAGTACGGGCTGTCGTTCGACCAGCAGCTCGGCAGCGACTATGCCGTCGGCGTCCAGGCTCATGGTACAAGCACACCGACGACATGATCGGCTGGCAGATCGAGGACGACGGCGTGTGCATGCCGTTCCGTGGGACGATCCGTGGACCGAGGGCGTCGTCGAGCAGATCCCGCTGTGCGAGGTGACCACGTCGAGCCGACGCGGCACAAGGGCAACGGTCCGGGACCCGGCTCGCTGGCGCCCGACGCGACCTACTACATCGACTACCAGGGTGCGGTCCTGACGTTCAAGAAGCGCTACACCAACGGCTGGGACCTGATGGCCTCCTACACCTACTCCAAGACCGAGGGCATCAACCCCAGGCCGCACGACAACGGCGCCCTGGGTCAGGGGCTGCCGTCTTCACCAGCGACTACGGGTCCGACCCCAACGACTGGTACAACGCCGAGCACCTGCTGCAGGGCGACCGGACCCACATGTTCCGGGTCCATGTCCAACGTCGACATCGGCTGGGGCCTGCGGGCGAGCGGCGTGCTCAACGTCCAGAGTGGCCGGCCCGTACCTGCGGCTGGCACAGGTCGTCGGTCCGACCACCGGCGCAGGCGATCACCGTCACGGTCGACAACAGCGAAGATCTCCGACTGCCGACTCAGACGATCATCGACCTGGGCCTGCAGAAGACGTTTCAAGCTTGGTGGCGACGTGGATCTGGACATCGGCCTGCAGTTGCTCAACGTGCTCAACGAGGACGCCGAGGAGTACTACTCGACGTGGACCCTCTTCCAGGGACAGGACTTCTAACCCTCGTCCTGGGTCAGCCCGAGACGGTTGCAGGTCAAGGTCCAGCTGACGTTCTGAGGCACTCGGCGGATGGAGGGGCGCGGCGTCGGGCCGCGCCCCTTCCCCTTTTCCGTAGGATGCGGTCTAGCCCGGATATCTCACCAACTTTCTACTGCGGCCAGCGATGTACCGCACTCAGCGGTGCTTTCTCGCCTCGGGGTGCTCGACGTACTGTCGAGTTTTCCGCCCCCCACCCATCACAGACCCGCCGCCCCCTCCCGCACTCCCACCACCCGCCCCGGCGGGTTCGCCTCCGCGCCCCTCGGGTCGAAATTCTCACTGCGCACGGCACCTCGCAGCCCTCGCTACGATACCCGGTGAGATAGCCGGGCTGGCCGTGAGCATTCGCAGAGCTCGGTAGGCTTGCCTCCGCCCCCGCCGATTGGCTTCGATCCGCTTTCGAGGAGATAGACTCCCCGCCTCCGGTGGCGAGCGCGGCCGGGCGGGCGTGGCCGGGACGGAATAGCAGAGCGGAAATGACCATCAACTACGGCCTTAACCGGCTCCGCTACCCGGCGCCGGTCGGCCGCCGCGGCGGCGAAGCCTCTGGGAATGTGGCCGGTCTCTCCTGCATTCTATAAATCGCCCGTTCAGCCAATGATCCGGAGGAGCCACGATGAGCGACTTCAAGCAGGGGGGACGGATCGCCACGCTGCCGCGTTTGCGCTGCGGGGACGGAGGGCGAGCGTGAGCGGGAGTTGGCGTTCTACGCCCGCCGCGTCGCCGCTGGCGCTGGTCATGCCCTGCCTGGTCACCGAGCTGGACCAGCCGGCGCTGGCCGGCATGGTGAGCAGCTGGCCGCGAACGCCGTACCTCGACACCGTCGTGATCTCGCTCGACCGCGCCGACGCGGCCGGCTTCGAGCGGGCCCTCGACTACTTCCGCGCCCTCGGCGGCGCACCGTGGTCCTGTGGAACGACGCCGACGAGATCGCGAGCATCCGTGCGCGAGATCGAGAGGGACGGGCTCGGCCTCGGTCCGCGCCCGGCAAGGGGCGCGCGGTGTGGATGGCCATCGGCTACGTCATCGCCGAGGAGCGCGCGCAGGCGCGTCGCCTTCCACGACGCCGACGTGGTCGACTACGAGCGCTCGCTCCTCGCGAACCTCGTGTACCCGATTCTCCACCCCTCCCTCGGAGTTCGACTTCTCCAAGGCGTACTACGCGCGCTACACGGACCGCCTGCACGGCCGGGCCACCCGCCTGCTGGTGCGGCCGCTGCTCCAGGCGCTCGGCGACGTCGTGGGCGCCACCCGTACCTCTCCTACCTCGCGCCTTCCGCTACCCGCTCGCCGGCGAGATCGCGCTCAACGCCGACCTGCTGCGGCTGGCTGCGCATCCCCGGCGACTGGGGGCTGGAGGTCGGCCTGCTGTTCGAGGTGTTGCGGCACCGCTCGGCGCGCCGCATCTGCCAGGTCGACGTCGCGGATCGCTTCGAGCACAAGCACCAGCCGCTCTGTCCGCCGTCGACCTCACCGGGGCCTGCACCGCATGGCGGTGGACATCGTCAAGCACCTGCTGCGAACTCTCGCCGCGGCCGGCGTCGTGCTGCCGTCCGAGGGGGCGTTCAAGGGCCTGCGCGTCGCCTACCAGCGCTACGCCGAGGACGCCGTGTCCGACTCGTTCGCGGTCGCGACGTTCAACGGCCTGACGCTTCGACCGTCACGCCGAGGAGGAGGCGGTGGACGTTTTCCCGCGCCCTCGCCGAGGGGTGCCAGCAGTTCCACGAGGACCCGCTGGGCACGCCCCCGCTGCCCAACTGGGCGCGCGTCCTCTCGGCGTTTCCGGAGGTCGGCGACCGCCTGGTTGGCGCGGTGCCGAAGCTCGGCGGGGTCATCGAGCCATGAGGATCCGTGCCGTGCTCACCGATCTCGACGGCACGCTTCTCGAGCCCGACGGCAGCGTTTGCGCCGAAGGCTGCCGCCGTTCTCTGCGAGTGCTGCGCGAGCAGGGCGTGCCGGTTTGCCCGTTGACCAGCAAGACCGCGGCGGAGCTCGCCACCTGCTCGATGCTCGACCTCGCCACGGCCCGCCGGCTTCGAGAACGGCGCCGGGGTCGGTCGCTCGCCGACGGAACGAGCCGACCTGCACCCGGCCGCGGTGCCGGTCGCCGAGCCTTCGGGTCGCCGCGTGCGACGCCTCGCGGCGCGAGACCGGCGCGCCCCTGCGCACCATCGACGAACTCCGCGACGACGAGCTCGCGGCGTTCACCGGGCTTCCGGCGACGGCGCTCGGTCGGCGCGCGGCGCGGCAGGCGACGCTGCCCCTGCTCGTCGAGGACTCGTGGGACGAGACCCTGCGCGGCGTTGCTCCCGTCGCGGCGCTGTCGCCTGATCCGCGGCAACAGGTTCCTCCACCTCCAGGGACACACGACAAGGCCGACGTCGTTCCGCGGCTGCTCGCGCCGCGCCGGGGAGGCGTCATGGTGGCCTGCGGCGACTCGCCCAACGACCTCGAGTTGCTCGCTGCGGCCGACGTGCCAGGTCATCGTGCCGTCGGCAATCGGGGCCGCACCCCGCGCTTCGCGCGGCGCTTCCCGACGCCGTGGTGCGCCGCTCCCTCACGGACGAGGGTGGGCCGCGAGCCTGCGGATCAGCTGCTCGAGGCGGGCGGGGAGGCTAGGCCGTGGTCGACGCGTCCTTCCTGCCCGAATCGCTGCGCCGGGAGCTGCGCCGAGATCGGGCCAGGTCGACGTCCTGGTCGGCATCCCCAGCTACAACAACGCTCGCACGATCGGCCACGTGGTGCGCGCCGTGCAGGCCGGCCTCGCCAAGTACTTTCCCGGACCGGCGCGCGCTGCTCCTCAACTCCGACGGGGGCTCCACCGACGGCACCCCGGAGGTCGTGCGGGAGCGCCTCGATCGCCGACTTCGACACGGTCCTGGCGGCCCACCCGCTGCGCACCGTGCACCGCATCGTGACCCCCTACCACGGCATCCCCGGCAAGGGGAGCGCCCTCCGGACGGTGTTCGCCGCGCGCCGGCGACTCGACGCGCGCGCCTGCGCGGTGGTCGACTCGGATCTGCGCAGCATCACGCCGGAGTGGGTCGACCTCCTGATCTGCCCCGGTGCTCCGGCAGGGATTCGACTTCGTCGCGCCGCTCTACCACCGCCACAAGTACGACGGCACGATCACCAACAGCATCGTCTACCCGCTGACCCGGGCGCTCTACGGCAAGCGCGTCCGGCAGCCGATCGGCGGCGATTTCGGCTTCTCGGGCCGGCTGGCGGAGCACTACCTCGGCCACGACGTCTGGGAGTCGGACGTGGCCCGCTTCGGCATCGACATCTGGATGACGACCACGGCCATCACCGGCGGCTTCAGGGTCTGCCAGTCGTTCCTCGGCGCCAAGATCCACGACGCCAAGGACCCCGTCGTGGACCTCTCCGCCATGCTCGATCCAGGTCGTGAGCTCGGTCTTCGCCCTGATGGGCGACCACGAGCCGCTGGAGGACCGTGCGCGGACTCGAGCCCGTTCCCGACCTTCGGCTTCGAGTACACCGTCGGGCTCGAGCCGGTCCGGTCAACGTCGCGCGCATGCTGGACGGTCTTCCGCTCCGGCGTCGCGGGAGCTCCACTCGATCTGGGAGCGCGCACTGCACCCGGCGACCTGGGACGCGAGCATCGTCCGGATCGCCGCAGCGCCGCGACGACGCGTTCCGCTTCCCGGCCGGAGCTCTGGGTGCGGGTGGTCTACGACTTCGCCGTCGCGTACCACGGGCCGGCCATGGACCGCGAGCATCTGCTGCGCTCGCTCACGCCGCTCTACCTCGGGCGCACGGCGTCCTTCGTCATCGAGACCGCGCGACGCGTCGGCCGAGGAGGTGGAGAGCCTGATCGAGGCGCTCTGCCGGGAGTTCGAGAGTGACAAGCCCTACCTCGTCGAGCGCTGGGACGAAACTGGAGGTGGATCATGACGACAGCTCGTTCTCCGAACGGCTCGTCGGCTCCCTGGACGCCTTTCTGCGAGGCGGTCCTGCGCTTCCTCCCGGGTCTGCTGGCGGCCCTGCTCGATCATGGTGCTCGGCCTTGTCGCGGCGTGGGTGCTGAAGTTGGTCGTGACGGGCGTTCTTCGCGCAGCCCGGTTCGACCGCTACTGCGACGGCAGCGGGATCAGCCTCGCGCGCTCGGCACGCGCGGACATCCGCGTCTCGCCGTCCGCGCTGGTCGGCCGCCTCGTGTTCTGGCTCGTCTTCCTGAGCCTCGCGATGGCCGGGCTCTCGGCGATGCAGGTGGAATTCGTCAACCAGCTCATCTCGGAGTTCTTTCTCTACCTTCCACGCCTGGTCTCGGCGCTGCTCATCCTGTTGCTGGGTTTCCTGCTGGCGAACTTCCTGTCCCGGGCCGCACTGCTCGGCGCCGTCAACTCCGACATGCCGTCGCCGCGTCTCATCTCCGTGGTGGTCCGGCTCCTGATCATGGTGCTCGCCTTCGCCATGGCGCTGGAGCAGCTTCGGATCGCCCCGCACATCGTCCTCGCGGCCTTCATCATCGCGTTCGGCGCCGTCATGCTCGGCCTGGCCCTGGCGTTCGGCCTCGGCGGGCGGGACGTGGCGAAGCGCACTCTGGAGGGCCAGCTCGGAGATCGGAAGGACTCGGAACCCGACGTGCTTTCCCACGTGTGACCGGTGGCTGGCGGCGGGTGCCGGCCTTCAGGGGCGATCGAGCGCGGCGCGGGCGTCGGCGAGCAGCTCGTGGGCGGCCGCGGCGTCGGGCGAGTCGGGGTGGTCGGCGAGTGCGGCCTCGAGCGTGGCCACGGCCGCGGCGTAGGCGCCGCCGTTGAACTGCCCGACCGCGCGGTTGTAGGCCTCGATGAATCGGTTGTCGTCGCGGACCCTCCGGATGTCGTCGATCTTGACGTCGATCCAGAGCGGTGGACTGGACGCCGCTGCGCTCGCGGAGGTCCTCCAGCAGCAGCAGCGCGTCATCGAGCCGGTTGGCTGCGATGAGCTCGTTGAGGCGCTCGAGCTCGGCCTGGGGCTGCCGCGCTGGTGGGGGCGTCAGGAACCGGCGGCGGTGCGCCGGCGGATGGGTCGTCGAGGAAGGCCAGAAACGACTCGACGGCCTCGGCATGGCGGCCCGGCGGCGCCTCGTCACGCAGCGCCAGCAGCAGCGCGCGGGCGCGATCGACCTCGCCGGCGTTGTACGCGGTGGCCGCCTCGTTGTAGCGCTCGGTCATCCGGGCGTCGACGATGTTCGACCGCAGCGACTCGATGTGGCGGCGCACCAGCTGGTCGTCCGGGGACCCGGCGAGGACGGCCTCGGCCTGGTCGAGGCGCAGCGAGCGCCTCCTCGGGGCGGCCGTCCTCGATGAGGCGGCGCGCCCGGTCGACGTCGCTGCGGGCGATCACCCGCAAGGCCTGCCGCTGGGCGTCGGGATCCGCCGCAAACGCGCGCTCGGCAAGGGCGACGGCGTCGCTGCGGCGGCCGTCGGCGAGGTAGACCCGAAGCAGGTTGGCGGTGACGTCGGTTCGCGCCGGGAGGAGCCGGTGGGCGGTCTCGGCGGCCTCGATCGCCTCCGCCGTGTGGTCGCCGGCGGCGACGTAGCTGCCGGCCAGGGCGGCCCAGGCCGGGCCGTACGAGGGGTCGGCCTGGACGGCGCGGCGCAGTGCCGCGCGGGCCGCGGCGATGTCGCCGCCGCGACGCAGCAGGTACGAGCCGCCGAGGTACTGCACCAGCGGATCGCCCGGCGAGGCCGCGAGGCCACGGCGGTACCAGGACTCGGCCTCGTCCCAGCGCGCGCGGTCTTCTGCGAGCCGGCCGAGGGCGGCCAGGGACGGTCCGTGGGAGGGGTCGCGCTCGACCGCGGCGAGGAAGTGGTCCGCAGCCTCAGGTCGCGGCGGGAACTGCTGGGTGAGCAGGTCGCCGAGCCGGTACAGGACGTCGGGGTAGGGCATCTCGCGGACCGTGATCGCGGTCGTGAGGTCGACGGTGACCGGCAGCTCGAGGTAGGAGTAGCGGGGGCGGCCGATGTACGACCGGAACTCCTTCTCGAGCTCGGCGACGATCGACCGAGTAGGCCGCGGCGAACGCGGTCGAGCTCGGGACCCCCTCGTGGAGCACGGCGATGAAGCGCGCGGTCTCGGCGCGTCGGGCCTCGCTGCCGATCAGGAGGTAGTGGACCAGCGCCCAGGACTGGGCGTAGAAGCTGCCCTTGAGGGAGGCGTCGTTGTACACCGGCGAGTCGTGGTCGACCGCGAACAGCTCCGGCAAGGGCAGTGTCGGTGAGCTATTGAGAAGGGCGAGGTGGCGCCAGACCGGGAGACCGATGCGGGCCCTGCCGCCACTGACCTCGAAGTTCTGGTAGAGCTCGGCCAGCCCTTCCTCGAACCACAGTGGCAGGTGCCGGAGGTTCGCCGACGCGACGAAGTGGACATACTCGTGGTAGACGATGCTCGACGCATCCTCGCGGGCGCCGGCGCAGATCGCGATGTAGTTCGCGGAGCTGCGCTCGAGGAAGTAGCCGGCGGTGGCGACAGGCTGGTATGCGTAGTAGTGCCGGTAGGGCTCGAACGACTCCGCGTTCCTGAAGACGTAGACGCGAATCGGTACCGGGCTGTCCAGGTCGAGCGAGGTGACGTGGGCGAGCACCGAGCGCAGCTCCTCGAGATCGCTCGCCACCCCCTGCGTCGTCCGCTGCCCTGCGTTGGAGAAGAAGCGGAAGTTCTCGGCTCGTGAGCTCGATCCAGCGCTCCCTCTCCCTGGGCAGCGCGGCGTTGGCGCGGCGGCGCAGCGAGGGCGACGAGCGTCAGGGTCGCGGCGAGGGAGCGGATCACGCGCATCGGAGCGTGCGGACCGGAGTCCGACGGGAATGGTTGTAGCATGGACCACGGTGAGGAAGTGGGGGGGGTGCAAGACTCGTTCGCAGCCCGGGCGAGGTAGGTTGCTTCCGGTGGGTTGAAAAGGCGGGAATCGAAAGGTGAGCCGATTCGGTAGGAAAATGGGCCTCGGGCTGCTTCTGTCAAACGAGCTTTATGGTTCACTGTCGAACCACGTGGGCGGAGTGTATAACCATTTAATCAAGTTGTCAAGTCCTGGATGCTGGCTCTCCGCGGATGTGGCGGCCGGCCGGTGAGGGAGGAGCGATGCTGAGCTCGCAGGACGCCCTGATCATCGTCGACCCCCAGGTCGACTTCTTCCCAGGGGGCGCGCTGGCGGTTCCGGACGGGGACGCCATCCTACCCCCGGTCAACCGGGCGATCGAGACCTTCGCCGAGCGGGGGCTGCTGGTCGTGGTGACGCGGGACTGGCACCCGGTCGACCACTGCTCCTTCGCGACCCAACGGGGGCCGTGGCCGCCGCACTGCGTGCGCGGCACCTCTGGGGCGGAGCTCCACCCGGACCTCGCGCTGCCGCCGATGTTCACCATGATTCACAAGGCCTCGGCTCCGGACCGGGAGTCCTACTCGGACTTCGATGGGACCGGGCTGGGGGACTTCCTGCGCGCCCGCGGCGTGCGCCGGATCTTCGTCGCCGGCCTGGCGCTCGACTACTGCGTGCGGGCGACCTGCCTCGACGGGGTCGACGCCGGCTTCCAGGTGGTGCTGCTGACCGACGCCACCCGGGCGGTGAACGTGCACGGGGATGATGGGGACCGGGCGCTCGCCGAGCTGGTGGGGGTCGGCGTTCGCCCGCTGGAGGGAGTCCCGGAGTGAGCGGCGCCCGCGTTCACGCGGTGTGCCCGTCGGCCCTGCTCGTCGACCTCTACGAGCTGACGATGATGCAGGCCTACTGGACGCACGGGATCGAGGGGCGTGCGACCTTCGATCTCTTCGTGCGGCGCCTGCCGGCGGCGCGGAACTTCCTCCTCGCGGCCGGGCTGGAGACCGCGCTCGAGCTCCTGGAAGGCCTCCGCTTCACGTCAGAGGACCTCGAGTACCTCTCCCGCACCGGGCTCTTCGACCTGGGATTCCTCGACCACCTCGAGCACTTCCGCTTCTCGGGAGACGTCGAGGCCATGGCGGAGGGCACGGTCGCGTTTGCCGGGGAGCCGCTGCTGCGGCTGACCGCGCCGCTTCTGGAAGCGCAGTTTTTCGAGTCGCTGCTGATGAACCAAATTCACGTCCAGACCCTGCTCGCCTCGAAGGCGGCCCGGGTGGTGCTGGCGGCCGGCGGCCGGCGGGTGGTCGACTTCGGGATGCGGCGGATGCACGGCATCGACGCCGCAGTCGCCGGGGCGCGGGCCTACTGGATCGCCGGCCTCGAAGGCACCTCGAATGTCCTCGCCGGGCAGCTCTACGGCATCCCGGTCGTGGGCACGATGGCCCACAGCTTCGTGCAGTGCCACGCTCGCGAGCTCGATGCCTTCCGGGCATTCGCCGAGACCTACCCGGAAACCGTGCTGCTCGTCGACACCTACGACAGCGTGCAGGGGGTAGAGCGGGTGATCGAGCTGGCCCGGGAGCTTGGCGACGCCTTCCGCGTTCAAGGCATCCGGCTCGACTCGGGAGACCTCGTCGTGCTATCACGAGACGCGCGGCGGCGCCTCGACGCTGCAGGGCTGCCCGCGGTCCGGATCTTCGCCTCCGGCAACCTCGACGAGTACCGGGTGGCCGAGATCGTGGGCGCGGCAGCCCCGATCGACGCCTTCGGTGTCGGGACGCGCCTCGGCACCTCTGAGGACGCTCCGAACCTGGACCTGGTCTACAAGCTTGCCCAGCTCGACGGCAGGCCGCTGATCAAGCTGTCCACCGACAAGGCGACCCTGCCCGGCATCAAGCAGGTGTGGCGCCGGCTCGACGACCGTGGCCTCTTCCGCGGCGACATCATCGGGCTTGCCGGCGAGGAGCTGGACGGGCAGGCGCTGCTCGAGCCCCGGATGCGGGGCGGCACGCGGGTGATGAACAAGCAGGAGGAGCTGGCGGCCGCCCGGCGGCGCGCGGCGGAGCAGCTCGCCTCGCTGCCGGCCGCGATCCGGGCGCTCGCTCCGGCGGAAGCGCCATATCCCGTGGAGGTCTCGGAGGCTCTGACCGAGTGCGCGCGGAGTGTCGCCGCCGGGCTGGCTGAGTGAGGGGGACGAAGCTCAAGAGCGGAAACGGGCGCGGAAGCGGAAGCGGGGGAAGGGAGACCTTCCCCGTCGCCCCCGCATCTCGCCGCGCTCGTCGGGGAGCTTCCTTCCAGTTGAGTCGAATTTCAGGCGGCGTCGTCACCACCTCGGCGACTTGAGGCGGAGCTTCACTGGGAGTTCGTACCGCAGGGGCCTTCTCGGCGGACGCGTTGGACCGAATCGTTGTCAGACGGCCACTGTGCGGCACGAACTCGTCAGGATGCGCGCAGCGCATCCCGAGGAGCCTGTGGGCAGAGGCCAGAGCAACAGCTAGACCCGACGTCACGACCCGCGTACGCGGGGCCTATGCCCGACAGGCTCCTACAGCATCAACACCGAGCCGGGGCGGCCGATCCGCCAGAACAGGTCGAGAGCCTCGAGGCCGGGACCGAGCGAGCTCCGATTGAGCAGCGCGTCGCCGAGCATCTGCTTGGCGGCGGACACGGCATCGTGTACGGCGAAGCCGAGCGCCAGCCCGGCGGCGATCGCCGACGCGAGAGTGCAGCCGGTGCCGTGGTCCGCGCCGCTCGAGGCGACGCGGCGGGCGCGCAGCTCGTGCAGCTGATCGCCGTCGAACAGGACGTCGGTCGCGTCACCCGCGAGATGGCCGCCCTTGACCAGCACCGCCGCAGCGCCGAGCTCGTGGATGGCGACGGCCGCGTCGCGCATGGACGGCAGATCGCGGACCTCGCGACCGGTGAGGATCGAGGCCTCGTGGAGGTTCGGGGTGACCAGCGTCGCCAGGGGGAGCAGCTCGCGACGAAGGGTCGACACGGCGTCGTCCCGGAGCAGGCGGGCGCCGGAGGTCGCCACCATCACCGGGTCGACCACGAGCGGGAGCGGTGGGTGGTGCCCGAGCCGATCGATGACAACCTCGATGAGCTCCCTCGAGTAGAGCATGCCGGTCTTGGTGGCGCGCACCGGGAAGCCCTCGCGGACCGCGTCGATCTGGTCGGCGAGGATGGCAGGATCAGCAGGCTGCACCGAGCGCACGCCGTCGAGGTTCTGAGCGGTCAGGCAGGTGACGGCGGTGGCGCCCCAGGCGCCCATCGCCACGATCGCCTTGAGGTCGGCCTGGATGCCGGCGCCGCCGCCGGAGTCGGAGCCCGCGATGGACAGCACGACAGGCCGGACACGGCGGTCGCTCATGTTCCCTCCCCGGCCGGCGCGCCTCGCCCGGCGGCGAAGTGATCGAAACCAGTCAGCTCGAGCTCGCGGCAGCTGCCATCGCTGCTCCGCAGCCGGATCGATTCTCCGGCGACAATCTCGCCGACGTCGAAGAGAGTGCGGCCGGTGCGCTCGACGATCAGGGCCTGGAGCTCGCCCACACGCGACGGATCGACGGTGACGAGCAGGCGGTAGTCCTCGCCGCCGCCAAGGGCGAGCCGCAGCAATTCGTGGCCCGTCGCCGCGCAGAGCTGCCGCAGCGCCTCCGACAGGGGCAATGAGGCCTCGTCGACAATCGCGCCGACGCCGCTGGCCCTGCAGACGTGGCGGAGATCCGAGGCCAGGCCGTCGGAGAGGTCGATGGCGGCGTGGGCCGCACCCGAGGCCGCGAGCAGACGCGCCTCGGTGAGGTAGAGCTCAGGCTGGTAGTGCGCCGCGAGCAGCGTGCGCCGGACCTCGTCGGGGAGCTCGGGATTTTCGAGGAGGACGGTGAGGCCTCCGGCCGAGTCGCCGAGGGTCCCGGTGACGAGGATGCGGTCGCCGGCGCGGGCCCCGGAGCGGTAGAGCACCTGATCGGTCGGCACGCTGCCGGTGACCGTAATGCTGAGGCAGAGGTCCGCCCTCGAACCGGTGGTGTCGCCACCGACCAGATTGACCCCGGTGCTGCGGGCGAGCGCCTTCATGCCGTCATAGAGCTCGTCGAGATCCTCGACCGTCACCGTGGGTGGGATCGCGATCGAGATGAAGGCCTCATGGGGTACGCCGCCCATGGCCGCGATGTCCGAGAGGTTGACCGCGAGCGCCTTGTACCCCAGGCTGCCGGTACGAGATCGTGCCGCGCAGGAAGTGCACCCCCTCGACGAGCATGTCGGTCGTCACCAGCAGCAGACCGTCGCCGCCAGCAATCACCGCCGCGTCGTCGCCGATACCGCGGATCACCCGGCTCGGGTCGCCAGTCTGGCAGCCGGGCGTGATGCGGTCGATGAAGGCGAACTCGCCGAGCTCGGTCAGCTTCATCGGGCCCTCCGCAGCTCGAGGACGGCGTCGACCTCGCGGCGGAGATCGGCAGCGGCGGCCTCGGGGTCGGGGGCCGACATCACGGCGCTCACCACCGCCACCCCGTCCGACCCGGCCGCCACCACGGCGCGGGCGTTGCCGGCGTTGATGCCGCCGATGGCGAGCACCGGCGCGTCGCCGGCCGCGGCGCGGACGCGGGCCACGCCCTCGAGCCCGACCGCGAGCTCGGCGTCGGGCTTGGTGGGGGTGAGGAAGACCGGGGACACCGAGACGTAGTCGGCGCCGTCGCTGAGGGCCTTGCGGGCCTCGTCGGCGGTTGCCACGGACACCCCGAGCAGCATCGCGGGTCCGACGAGACGGCGGGCCTCGGCGGCCGGGAGGTCGTCCTGGCCCACGTGCACCCCGTCGGCGCCGGCAGCGAGCGCCACGTCGACGCGATCGTTGACGAACAGCGGCACGCCGGTCCCGGCGAGGACGGCCTGGAGCTGGCGCACCTCCTCGAGGAAGCGGCGCGCGCCGAGCGCCTTCTCGCGGAGCTGAACGGCGGTGACGCCGCCGCGCAGCGCGAGACGGACGACCTCGGCGAGGGGCCGGCCGCCGGCGAGGTCGCGGTCCGTGACGAGGTACAGGCGGAGGCAGTCGCGGGAGCGGCTCATCGGGCCACCTCGCGGATCCGACCGGCCGCGACCAGGTCGGCGGGGGCGATCGCGGCGAGGGCGTCGAGGAGCTCGACCTGGAAGGACCCGGGGCCGGCGGCGCGCTCGGCGGCGCGTTCGCCGGCGATTCCGAAGTAGGCGAGGGCGCCGGCGGCGGCGGCGACCGGGTCACTGTCGACGGCGCAGAACGCGGCCACCAGGACGGTGGCGGCGCAGCCGGTGCCGGTGATGCGGCCCATCATCGGGTGGCCGGCGTGAACCTCGAGCACGATCGCACCGTCGGTGACCAGGTCGACCTCGCCGGTGATGGCAACCGTGGTGGCGAGCCGTCCGGCGAGATCGACGCCGACGCGGGCCGCCTCGCCGACGTCGTGGGCGGCGTCGACGCCGCGGGTCATGGAGGCGCCGCCGGCGACGCTCAAGATTTCCGAGGCGTTGGCTCGGATGACGGTGATCTCGATCTCGCGGGCGAGGGTGCGGGCGGTCTCGGTGCGGTAGTCGGTGGCCCCGGCCCCGACCGGGTCGAGGACCACCGGGACCCCGCTGCGGTTGGCGGCAGCCCCGGCGAGGCGCATCGCTTCGACCCACGGCGGTGACAACGTGCCGATGTTGAGGACGAGCGCGCCCGCCAGCGCAGCCATCTCCTCGACCTCCTCGCGGGCGTGCGCCATCACCGGTGAGGCGCCGGTCGCGAGCAGCACGTTCGCGGTGGTGTTCATGACCACGTAGTTGGTGATGCTGTGGACGAGGACCCGGCGCTCGCGCACCGCGCCCAGGGCGGCCCCTGCGGCGGCGTTCCAGTCGGTCATCGCCGCACTCCGCGCAGGTGAGGACTTTCGATGAATGAATGGGCTGGCACCGCGTATCCCTCCGCTGGCATGACCCAGATCAGGTGCCGGCGGCCGTCGGGGCCGCCGAGGGTGTGGTCTCAGCTCCCGTTCGTCGGCGGGAGCACCCCTCACACGGTCCGAGCAGCGTATGGAAGCGGCGGGCGCCTGTCAACCGCGGCCGACGGGGCAGGAACCGCCGGGAGTTCGTACCGCATTGGCGTTCTCAGGGGACGTGGTTGCCCGAAGTGCCGTCAGGCGGCCAGTGCGGCACGAACTCGTCAGGGTGCGCGCAGCGCATCCCGAGGAGCGTGTGGGGAGAGAGCGGTGGGGCGGTGACCTCATCGGTGTGCACGTGACCAACTCCTCCGCGACTCCCAACCTCAAAAAGCCACATACCCACTTCTCTCCAGAGCCCGCATTTCTCATCGACCTCCTGTGGCACCGCCAACCAGTCACCTTCACGTCGATTCAGGAGGGCGGTGAGAAACGCGGGCTAGCAGATGTGGGCTGCGAGCGGGAGCTCCTCGTCGATCTTGAGCAGGAGGAGCAGCTCGAGGTCCTCGATGGCGACCGGCTTCTGGAGGAAGGTCAGCCGGGCCTTCCCGAAGCGGGCGCCGACCTCGAACACCGGGTGGTCGCTGAGCGCGACGATGTGGGTGTGCGGCGGCGCGGTGTTGGCGAGGTTGACCAGGCCGAGCGGGTCCTCCTCGAGCAGGCGCATGTCGAGAACGATGACCTGCGGTGGGTCGAACGCGCACACCGAGCGCGCCTGCGTCATCGAGTTGCACCCGGTCACTCGGACCTGGCTGAGCCGCTCGAAGGCGCGGAAGACGCCCCAGGTGACAGCCTGCTCCGCGGTCGCCACCACGACGTGTCGCGGCGGCCCTGGCGGCACCGCCGGGGGCCCGTTCGGATCGTTGCCGGCGTTGTGAGCCTGGTTCCTCATCTGCGGCTCCCTCCGGCGCCCCGTGCGCGCCGGACTGAAGTGGGAGCAAGAGCCGTGCCCACGCGGACGCGGTCCGGAGGACGGGAGGCGTGCCGAAACGGGACGGGTGGGGATAAGTCTCCCGAAATGCAGCCGCGGCGGCTGCAGCGGACGGTCCCACGCGCCGCGGCGTGCAAGAGGCACGACCGGGTCAGGCGCTGCTGCGGGCCGCCTGGAGGTTGGAGATCGCCAGCACCCCCGCGAGGAAGGCCGACCACAGCGAGCCGGCGGCCACGGCAACGGCGCACAGCCCGACGCACACGACCACCGAGAGCACCCGCACGGAGTAGACGGCGCGCGGCCCCCAGGCGCTCTCGACGAGCGAGGCGACGATCATGCCACCGTCGAGCGGAAGAACCGGCAGCAGGTTGAGCAGCCCCCACCCGAGGTTGACCCAAACCGCGTACTGCAGCAGCTCGTTGATGAGGGGCTGGCCGGGAGGGAGAAGCCTGGCCAGGACCAGAGCCGCGGCACCGACTGCGATCCCGACCGCCGGTCCCGCGGCGCTGATGAGGGCCCGTTTGCCAGGCGCGAGCAGCGCGGTGCCGCTCCAGCTGGTCAGGCCACCGAAGCCGTGCAGCTCGATCGCGGCCTCAACGCCCTGGCGCTGCACGGCCAGGGCATGCCCGAGCTCGTGGATCAGGACGCCGGCGAAGACCACCGCCGGCCAGACGACGATGCCCGGAAGTTGGCGCGGGCCGATCAGGAGCGCAGTCACGAAGAACCACGGCTGGACCGTGACCGGAATCCTCCCGAGGCGGAACTGGATCACCGTTGCAGACCCCGGGGGCAGGATAGCACCGGGGGCGGCCTCCGACGGGAGGAAGCCCATGGTCCAGGGTATCCTGGACGGGTGGCGGTCAGGCGATACGAGGCGCGACGTTGAACCCGAGCGGTGGAGGTCGACATGGGTCGAGCAGCGGTGGTGGTGGCGACTCTGCTGGTGTGGCTGACGATGAGCTGGCCGGGTGATCGCCCGCAGGGGTCTCCTCACGCCACGAGGTCGGTGGTCTACGCGACCCACGGCATGGTGGCGGCGGCGCACCCGCTCGCGGTCGCAGATCGGGGTCGACATCCTGCAAGCGGGGCGGCAGCGCGGTCGACGCGGCGATCGCCGTGAACGCCGCGCTCGCCTTCATGGAGCCGATGTCGTGCGGGCTCGGCGGCGACCTCTTCGCGATGGTCTGGGACCCGGCGAAGCGCGAGCTGACCGGGCTCAACGGCTCGGGCCGGGCGCCGCGGCGCTGACCCGCGAGAAGGTGCCGCCGGAGCCGGACGGGACGATCCCGCTGTACTCGCCGTACTCGTGGACCGTGCCGGGGTGCGTCGACGGCTGGTTCGAGCTGCACGCGCGCTACGGCCGCCTGCCGATGGCCGAGGTCCTCGCGCCCGACCATCGCGGCGGCGCGGACGGGGTGCCGGTGCCGCAGGTGATCGCCGGGGGCTGGGCGTCGGGCGAGCGCGTGTTCCGGGACAAGCCAGGCTTCGCCGAGGTCTTCCTGCCGGGCGGACGGGCGCCGGGCGAGGGGGAGGTGTTCGCGAACCCGGCGCTCGCGCGCACCCTGGAGCTGCTCGCCACGGGCGGCCGCGACGCCTTCTACCGGGGTCCCATCGCCGAGCGGCTGCTCGCGTTCTCGGCGCAGCACGGCGGCTTCTTCGCGCCGAGGACCTCTCGGGCCACCGCAGCGACTGGGTCGAGCCGATCTCGACCAGCTACCGCGGCGTCACCGTCTGCGAGCTGCCGCCGAACGGCCAGGGCCTCGCCGCGCTGCAGATGCTGAACATGCTCGAAGGCTTCGACCTCGCCGCCCTCGGGCCGGCCAACCCCGACTTCTGGCACCTCCTGGTCGAGGCCAAGAAGCTCGCCTTCGCCGACCGCGCGCGCTTCTACGCCGATCCCGCGTTCGCGGAGGTCCCGGTCGAGGGGCTGCTGAGCGAGGAGTACGCGCGGCGGCGGGCGGGACTGATCGACATCAGGCGGGCTGCGCGGACCGTGGACCCCGGCGATCCGAGGCTCATCGAAGGAGACACCACCTACCTCGCGACCGCCGACGCGAGCGGCATGATGGTGTCGCTGATCCAGTCCAACTACACCGGCTTCGGCTCGGGCTACGTGGTGCCGGAGCTCGGCTTCGGCCTGCAGGACCGCGGCGGCCTGTTCAGCCTCGACCCGTCCCACCCGAACGCGCTCGAGCCCGGCAAGCGGCCGTTCCACACCATCATCCCGGCCTTTCTCGCGCGAGCACGGCACTCCGAACGCTCGCCTTCGGCGTGATGGGCGGCGACATGCAGCCTCAGGGCCACGTCCAGATCGTCGTCAACCTGGTGGACTTCGGGATGAACCTGCAGGAGGCCGGGGACGCACCGCGCTTCCAGCACATCGGATCGCAGGAGCCGACCGGGACCAGAATGACCGACGGCGGCGTGGTGTTTCTGGAGTCCGGCGTCCCGGTCGAGGTCCGGCAGGAGCTGCTCCGCCGCGGCCACCGCCTGCAGGAGGCGAGCGGCATCGGCGTTCGGCGGCTACCAGGCGATTCGACGCGACCCGGTGAGCGGCGTCTACTCCGGAGCCAGCGAGTCGCGCAAGGACGGAGCTGCCGCCGGCTACTGAGCCGGGCGCGCCCGGCCGAACCGCAGCGGCGCCGCGTCGGGTACACTGGACGCAGCGTGAACGCGGCGTGGCACGTTCCGGCGCTAGGCGAGGCGGTGCCGCGCAGGGGCAACTGGCTGCTGCGCACACTGGCCGGTGGCGCGCTGCGCTGCTGGGGGTGGGGGTTCGAAGGGGTTCTCCCCAACGTCTCCAAGGCTGTGGCCATCGTCGCGCCGCACACCTCGAACTGGGACTTCGTGCTCGGGCTGCTCGGACTGTTCGCGATCGGGCTGCGCGTGTCGTGGTTTGGCAAGCACACCCTGTTCAAGGCGCCGTTCAAGGGACTGCTGCGCTGGCTGGGCGGCATCCCGATCGATCGCAGGTCGGCGTCCGGCGCAGTCGACCAGATGGTGGCGCGATTCAACGCCAGCGAGGCACTGCTGGTGGGCCTGTCGCCGGAGGGCACCCGCAAGCCGGTGCCGCGTTGGCACACCGGCTTCTGGCATATCGCGGCCGGCGCCGGGTGCCCGATCGTGCCGATCGCCTTCGACTGGGGATCGCGGGTGATCCGCTTCGGGGCGCCGCTGCAGCCGTCGGGTGATCTCGAGGCCGACCTCGTCGCGCTGCATCGTTTCTTTTCCGGAGTCAGGGGCAAGCACCGGGCGGCGCCCGCAATCCGCCGCGGGCGTCGGTTGACAGGGCCGAGCTGCCCGGCTATTTTCAGCGACGGAATCTCAGAAAACGACGATCGCGGGCTGCGCGCTCGGTGGAGTCACTGAGGTGGGAGAGGCACGAGTCGGAGCGATGAGGCGGACGTCGATCTCGGCCCTCGAGGAGGCGGCCCGGAAGTGGGCGGATCTCCCGGCCCTTCGCTTCAAGGACGGAGGCGAGTGGCGGACGCTGCAGCTGGCGCGACTACCACGCCCAGGTGATGGGGGCGGCGCGCGGGCTCATCGCCCTCGGCTTCGAGGCGGGTGACGGCCTTGTCATCCTGGGCGCCAACCGGCCGCAGTGGATGATCGCGAATCTGGCGGCGATCGCGGCCGGCGGGCTGCCGACCGGGCTCTACACCACGGCCACGCCGGCCCAGTGCGGCTACATCGCGGAGCACTGTCGAGCGTCGGTGGCGGTGGTGGAGCACGCGGGTTTTCTCGGCCAGCTCGCGAGCGTCCGTGACCGACTGCGGGCGGTCGTGGTCATGAGCGGCGCGGCCGAAGGCTGCATCGGCTGGGACGAGCTGCTCGCGCTCGGCGACGCGCGCTCGGAGCAGACACTCGCGGCGAGGATCGCTGCGCTCGAGCCCGACCAGCCCTGCACCCTCATCTACACCTCGGGGACCACCGGCGCGCCCAAGGGCGTGATGCTGAGCCACGACAACTTGCTATGGACCGCCGGCAGCCTGGCCGAGGAGCTCGGCATCGACAGCAGCTACCGGGGGTTGAGCTACCTGCCCCTGAGCCACGTCGCCGAGCAGGTCGTCTCCCTGTACGCGGGGCTGGTGACAGGGGGCTGCATCGCCTTCGCGGACAGCCTCGAAACCGTGCTCGACGACCTCCGCCACGTGCGACCGACCTTTTTCTTCGCGGTGCCGCGGGTGTGGGAGAAGATCCAGGCCAGGATGGAGGCGGTCGGCGCCCGCAGCGGAGGGCTGCGGCGACGGCTGGTCCGGTGGGCGCGCGCGGTCGGGCTGCGGGCCGGGCGCGCCAGGCAACGCGGTGAGCCGTTGCCGGGCGGCTACTGGCTCGCCGATCGACTGGTGTTCCGGCGGGTGCGCCGGCTGCTCGGCTTCGACCGGGTCGAGTACTTCGTCACCAGGCCGCGCCGATCTCGGTCGAGACACCTGGAGTTCTTCCTGTCCCTCGACATCACCCTCCTCGAGGTCTACGGGATGACCGAGTGCTCGGGGCCCGACCACGTTGTCGAAGCCGGACCGCTTCCGGGTCGGGATCGGCCAGGCGTCGCGATCCCCGGCACCGAGATCCGGGTGACCGACGGACGGCGAGATCTGCATGCGCGGGCGGCACGTGTTCCTCGGCTACTTCAAAGACCCCGAGGGGACCCGGGAGGCGCTCGACGACGAGGGCTGGCTTCACTCGGGCGACATCGGTACGGTCGACGCCGACGGCTTCCTGCGCATCGTCGACCGCAAGAAGGAGATCATCATCACCTCGGGCGGCAAGAACGTCGCGCCGGTGCCGATCGAGCTCAAGTTCAAGGCGGTCCCCGGAGTGTCCCAGGCGATCGTGGTCGGCGAGCGGCGCCGGTATCTCGCCGCGCTGCTGACCCTGGACCCCGAGCAGGTGCCCGTGAGTTGCCCGCCGAGATCGGGTCCGCGGCGAGGACGCGGTCGAGGCCGCCTCGTGCGCGTGCCTTCCGAGCCTACCTGGAGGAGCAGGTCGCGCGGATCAACGCCACCCTCGCCTCGTACGAGTCCATCAAGCGCTTCGCCGTGCTGCCCGGACAGCTTTCGGTCGAGGACGGCACCCTGACCCCGACCCTCAAGCTGCGCCGGCGCGCGATCGACGAGCGACTACCGCGACGTCATCGACTGGGCTGTACGACGAAAGTCCAGCACCGAGCTCCGAAATCGCCGAGCCGGTTTGACCGCGAAACCGCTTCATCGGGCGGTCGTTCATCCGATCCGTGGATTGAACCTGGGCCATCGAATTCGCACAGCCGGTCCCGCCCTTCAGATGGGCTCACATCTATTTATCCGGGGGTATGCTCAATACGACCTCTCCATCCTTCACAGGGAGGGCGCCGTGTCGAGCCATAGGCTGCTGATGGGTTGGTTGGCGGCGTTCGTTGGTCTGGGTGCGTGTTCGGTCTCGTCGATGGCCGCGGCGCCGCCGGCGCGACGCTTCGGCCGACCAGGACGCCCAGCGGCAGGTGGTCCAGATGCTCGACCGGATGCCGCTGCTCTTCGTGCCGGAGCAGGTGTCGCCCGACGGGGCGATGGGGTTCGCGGTGCGGGGCAGCGAGGCGAGCGTCTGGCTCAGCGCGAGCGGGCTGAGCTACCGACTGAACCGGCACGGTGGCAGCGAGCCTGGAACGGGCGCGCGGAAGCTGGGTGGTGGCTCTCGACCTCGTCGGCGCCACGCCGCGGCAGCCGGTCGGCGAGGACCCGCTGCCGACCAAGGTGAGCTACTTCAAGGGGCCGAAGGACGCAGTGGCGGACCGGCCTGCCGAGCTACGGATCGGTGCTCTACCGCGAGCCGTGGCCGGGGGTCGACCTGGTGGTGAGCGGCACGGCCGGGGAGCTGGAGTCGACCTTCGTGGTGCGGCCCGGCGCCGATCCCGGCCAGATCCGGCTCGCCTACCGCGGGGCGACCGCGGTGCGGCTCGAGCCGGACGGCTCGCTGGTCGTCGACACGCCGCTCGGCGACGATCCGCGAGCAGGCGCCGGTCGCCTACCAGGAGGTCGACGGCCGGCGGGTGGAGGTGGCGGCGGCCTTCGAGCTCGAAGACCGGTGCGGAGCCGGGCCGCCAGGCCTACCGCTTCCGCCTCGGCGAGTACGACCCGGCCGCGAGCTGGTGATCGACCCGGTGACCCTGGTCTACTGCGGCTACATCGGCGGGTCGGAGCGACGACGACGGCTACGGCATCGCCGTGGACGCCGCCGGCAACGCCTACGTCACGGGCTACACCGACTCCGACCGAGGCGACCTTCCCGGTGACGGTCGGCCCCGACCTGACCTACAACGGCGGCACTACGACGCCTTCGTGGCCAAGGTGAACGCCGCCGGCACCGGCGCTGGTCTACTGCGGCTACATCGGCGGCTCGGACGACGACGTCGGCCACGGCATCGCCGTGGACGCCGCCGGCAACGCCTACGTCACCGGCTACACCGACTCCACCGAGGCGACCTTCCCGGTGACGGTCGGGCCCGACCTGACCTACAACGGCGGCTCGACGACGCCTTCGTGGCCAAGGTGAACGCCGCCGGCACCGGCGCTGGTCTACTGCGGCTACATCGGCGGGTCGGGCGACGACGACGGCTACGGCATCGCCGTCGACGCCGCCGGCAACGCCTACGTCACCGGGCGACACCGACTCCACCGAGGCGACCTTCCCGGTCGACGGTCGGCCCGGACCTCACCTTCAACGGCGGCTACGGCGACGCCTTCGTGGCCAAGGTGAACGCCGCCGGCACCGGCGCTGGTCTACTGCGGCTACATCGGCGGGTCGGACTGACGACTACGGCTGCGGCATCGCCGTGGACGCCGCCGGCAACGCCTACGTCACGGGCGACACCGACTCCGACCGAGGCGACCTTCCCGGTGACGGTCGGCCCGGACCTGACCTACAACGGCGGCTGCTGCGACGCCTTCGTGGCCAAGGTGAACGCCGCCGGCACCGGCGCTGGTCTACTGCGGCTACATCGGCGGGTCGGAGCGACGACTGCGGCTACGGCATCGCCGTGGACGCCGCCGGCAACGCCTACGTCACGGGCGACACCGACTCCACCGAGGCGACCTTCCCGGTGACGGTCGGCCCGGACCTGACCTACAACGGCGGCACTACGACGCCTTCGTGGCCAAGGTCAACGCCGCCGGCACCGGCCTCGTCTACTGCGGCTACATCGGCGGATCGGAGCGACGACTGCGGCATGCGGCATCGCCGTGGACGGCGCCGGCAACGCCTACGTCACGGGCGACACCGAGCTCCGACCGAGGCGACCTTCCCGGTGACGGTCGGCCCGGACCTGACCTACAACGGCGGACTAGCGACGCCTTCGTGGCCAAGGTCAACGCCGCCGGCACCGCGCTCGACTACTGCGGCTACATCGGCGGCTCGGGCGACGACTAGCGGCCACGGCATCGCCGTCGACGCCGCCGGCAACGCCTACGTCACGGGCGACACCGCCTCCACCGAGGCGACCTTCCCGGTGACGGTCGGACCGGACCTGACCTACAACGGCGGACTTCGGCGACGCCTTCGTGGCCAAGGTGAGCGGCTGATCTGCTCTTCGACCGACGGCTTCGAGTCCGGCGACACCTCGGCGTGGTCGGCGACGGTGCCGTAGGCGAGAGGTGCGGCGCGCAGCCTGATCGAAGCTGCGGCGCCTACACCTCGGGGATGACGTACTGGTCGATGTTCTCGATGGGTTTCGGGTACTTGAAGTTCATCCGCTCCATGGTCTCGAGCAGGATCGTCGACACCACCAGGTTGCGGTACCACTTGCGGTTGGCCGGGACCACGTACCAGGGCGCCCAGGGGGTGTTGCAGCGGGTGAGGGCGTCCTCGTAGGCTTCCATGTACTTCGGCCACAGCTTGCGGTCGTCGAGGTCGCCGGGGAGGAACTTCCACTGCTTGTCGGGAGTCTCCTGGCGCTCGCGCAGCCGCTCCGCCTGCTCCTCCGGGGAGATGTGGAGGAAGAGCTTGACGATCGTGATCCCGGAGTCGGCGAGCAGCCGCTCGAAGCTGTTGATGTGGTCGTAGCGGCCCTTCCAGACCTTGGCCGGGACCAGCTTCTTGACCCGCACCACCAGCACGTCCTCGTAGTGGGAACGGTTGAAGATGGCGATGCTGCCGCGGGCCGGCGCGGCGGCATGGACCCGCCACAGGAAGTCGTGGGCCAGCTCGAGCTCGGTCGGCACCTTGAAGGGCGTCACCGTCACGCCCTGCGGGTTGAGGGGGCCGAGGACGTGGGTGATGGTGCCGTCCTTGCCGGCCGTGTCCATCGCCTGGAGGATGACCAGCAGGCCCTTGCTGCCGTCGGCGTACAGCCGCTCGTGGAGCTCGCGCAGGCGCTCGAGGTTGTCGGCGGTGGGCTTCGCGGCGTCGGACTTGCCCTTGAACCGGCCGGTGTCTCCGGGATCGATCTCGTCGAGGCGGAAGCGCTTGCCGGGTGGGCGGGTGAAGTCTTTGGCGTGCATCATCGTCCTCCTCCTGGGGGGAAGGGCCGGCAAGCGCCCGGCCCGTTCAGCCTCGCGCGTCCTGCTCGAGAGCGGCGTGGATCGCGGCCAGCAGGGCCTCGGCGTCGGGGCCCGGCAGCGAGGTCGGGCGCCAGCCGATGCCGAGCCCGGTCTCGCCGATCTTGGGGATGATGTGAAAGTGGACGTGCATCACGACCTGGTGGGCGTCGGTGCCGTTGTTCTGGAGGATGTTGTAGGCCTTGGCGCCGGTCGCCTTGAGCACGGCGCGGCAGAGGCGGGGGAGGACCCGGCCGATGGCCGCTGCCGAGTCGTCGCTGAGCTCGTGGAGGGAGGCCGCCCGCTCCTTGGGGATGACCAGAACGTGGCCGCGGCTCAGCGGCCCGACGTCCAGGAAGGCCAGCACGTGCTCATCCTCGTACACCCGGTGGCACGGAATCTCGCCGGCGATGATCTTGTCGAACACGGTCTCCCGCTGCGCCATGAACTCACCCCCAGCCCAGGCCGCTTGGTCGAAAACATGGTCGTTCGCTGACTCATTGTAGACCCCGGGGCCAGGGGTGTGTCGACGCGGTCGACAGCACCCCCCTTTCCCCGTCGGAAGCGGGCGCGAAGACCGAGCAACCGGAAGACCACAAAGTCACGAAGACACGAAGGAGGATTCTGACTGGCGCCTCAAAGACGGGACGGCTAGAGGCCTCGTCGCGCCGGCCCGAAACGAGAGGACGGCATCAAGAGCTTCTCTTGGTGTCTTTGTGTCCTTGTGGTGATCCCTCGTCTCCGATTTGGGGCCACGGAACCGGAAGCGGGCGCGGATCCGGCTCCGCCTTCGTCCGTAACTCCGCCGTGACGAGTCGGCTCGCCGTGACGAGAGCGGAAGCGGGCGAGGGCCCTGCGAGACCGGAGTCCTTGTCGCCGGTCCGAGCGGATCGGGAACGGGGACGGGAACGGATGCAACCTCAGGGTTGCACCCGGCGCCCGCCGCGCAGCACGCTGTCGGCGAGCACGACGCGAACACCGTCCAGGTACCAGCCGTCCCAGCCGGTGCAGCCGTCGACGCCGAAGTCGAAGCGCAGTCGGAAGCTGTCACCGGGCCCCACGAAGCCGCCGAGGTTGACCTGCGACTGTCCCCACGAGCCGCGGTACGAGGTCTCGTTGAGGCCCGAGAAGGCCGGCTGCCCGGCGATCGGGTTGTGGTTTGCCGGCGGGCCGTCGAGGGCCACGTTGTAGGGGTTGAAGAGGAACGCCGCCTCGGGCACGAGCTGGAAAGGGCCGCCGTTGACGCTGATCTTGAGGTTGCCGCCGTCGGCCGCGGGCTCGGTCGCGACGTAGTGGTCGATGAGCAGCACCGGCAGGCCGCCGTCGGGCATCGTGATCAGCGGGCTGACCAGACGGAGGACGGCGGACTGGTCGTTGGTGGTGCAGTTGCCGCCGAAGTCGTCGTCGGTGGCGAACATGGCGCCGCCGTCGCCGCCGGTCGGAAGGTCGGTGGTCCAGACCCAGTTTCTGGGCGTGTAGTCCTGGGGGTCGACACCCTGGTTGCTGACCGTCCACTCGGCTCCGGGCGCGCTGTCGAAGGTCTCGGCGAAGAGCTCGGTCGCGTACCGGGGCAGGGCCGGGGCGTCGGGGTCGAGCACGAGGTCGAAGCGGCACTGGAGTGGGAGCTCGAACATCTCGACGGCACGCATCGCCTCGGCGACCTGGTCGCAGTCGGAGGCCGCGATCCGCTCGGCGGACGGTCCGCCGGTCACGAGATCCGTCAGCGTCGCGCCGACGAGGTCGCGGCAGCTCAGCTCGGTGAGCAGGGCGTGATCGGTGAAGTCGGTGATCTGGGTCTGGTAGACCGACATGGCGCGCCACCAGATGTGGGCGGCCTTGGTGATGCCGACGCCGGCGAGCGTGCGGCCGTTGTAGCTCCCGCCGTCGACGGCAAGGGCGAAGGCGTGGTTGGGCACCCCGCTGTTGGTGTGAACGCCGCCGCCGTCGTCCTCGCTGCAGTAGTACAGGCTGTCGCTGACCTTGCCGGGGTCCCCGGCGCAGTTCGGGTTCCACATGTCGCGCAGGCCGCTCCACAGGGTGTCCTCGGCGACGACCCAGCGCACCGAGTCGTCGACCGTGAAGGAGATCTCGACCGCGACGTCGGCGGGCTGGACATTCTTGATGGCAAGCCCGAGGCTCTTTGGAGATGAAGGCCGCCGGGATCCCGAGGGCCGGTTCCGCGCCGGGCATGTCGTAGACGACGTCGTTGATCGTGTTCATCACCAGCACGCCGGCGGCGCCGGCGGCCTCGGCATTGGCGACCCGGTCCCGGTAGCTGCAGGCGCCGTAGCGGAACTCGACGAAGGCGATCCGCCCCGGCTCGAAGCCGACGAAGGGCTCGCAGCCGTCGGCCGCGATGCCAACCCCGTCGTCGACGAGCTGCACGATGCCGAGCGCCCCCCAGGGCGGCAGGGGATTGAAGGCGGCGCTGCCGGCCAGGTAGTCCCCGGCGACCGAGGGAGGCGCCTGCACGACCAACCGGACCGAGTTGCTGCCGACGAGGCCGGTGCAGCTGCCGGCACCGCGCAGTGACGGCGGGTCGTCGGTGCCCGCACCGTTGATCTGGTCGACCAGCTCCCCGAAGATGTCGGAGTAGGCCTCGTTCAAAGCGCCCGGCTGCCACTGGTAGATCAGGTCGTGAGTGGCGTCGGTGTAGGCGTGGGTCCACTCGTGGGCGACCACGTCGTCGCTGGTCGTGTTCCGGCAGAAGCCGGTGTAGCTTCCGGTCCACCATGCGTTCGGGCAGCTCAGGTTCTGGTCCTCGTAGATGGAGCGCAACATGGCGTTGCGACCGTCGTAGGAGAGGTAGTCGCCGCCGCTCAGGTTCTCGAAGATCTGGTAGGTGTCCTCGGCGAAGTCGATGAGCTGGTTGACCTCGCCGTCCTCGACGTCGCCGGTCCCGGAGTACGGCAGCGGGTCGCCCTCGCTCCACAGGGTGGTGCCGAGGTTGCGGTGGTAGATGGTCCGTGCGCAGCTCCTCGATCCCGGTGATCTGGTCGACGACGAAGCCGTCGTGGGCATCGACGTAGAGGAACTCGCGGACGTCGGCGCCGTCACCGACCTCCACCTCCCAGACCAGATGGTCGCTGCCGGGGCGACCGGCAACCAGGCCGCTGCGGAAGACCATCGGTCCACGCGCCTCGGCCCGCAGGTCGGGCGCGTTGCGCTGCTTGCTCACGAGCTCGGCGGCGATCGCCGCCGCCTCCTCGGCGCCAACCGTCGGAGCGACCGATCGCAGGTCGATCTCGGGCACCACCGTGCCGTTGACGGTTTCGAGCTCGCCGCCGGGGGCGAAGTGGAGGCGCAGCTCGGCGCCGAACACGGGCACGCCGAGATGCTGCTGGCGGAAGCTGAGGTGTTCGTGGCCGAACCGGTCGGAGAAGCGGCGGCCTGGCGTGAGGTCGCGGACGGCATCGTCGAGCCCGAGCGCCTGTCCGTGGCGCGCGAGGAAGCTGCGGCTGCGGTCCTCTGCCGTGGTGCCGGCCAGCTCGAGGCTGCCGGGCACGAGGCGGATCAGGCGCGGCGCGCCGGTCAGCTGATGGAGCTCGATGTGCGCCGTGCCGCCGCTGGCGCGCTCGAGGTCCTGAATCGCCATGTCGCGGATGGCCTGGGGGCCAGCCGCCGCAGCCGTCAGCGCGACGGCCAGACCCGCCGCCAGTGCGATCGTCCTGAGTAGTCGAGCTCTGCATTGGTTCCTCACCGCCGGGAGTTCGAAGGGGCAACGCGGCACCGCGAAAACGGCACCGACAATGCCCGTGGGCTCAATCTAGCACGGCCTCCAAACTATTCCCCGCGCGAGCCGTTACACTTGGCGGGGCGTGACGATGGGACGGCTCGACGACATCCGGCGCACAGTCCGCGACCTGACGGAGGGCCTGGACGTCAAGGACGTGCACGGCAGCTTCCGGCGTGACACCGTCCGCGCCTACGGGGTGCTCGGCCGGGGTCGCCTGGATCGCCCGGAACCTCGCGGGTTCTTCGGCCGCTGGTGGTTCCGGACCCAGGTCCTCTTCCTCGGGCTCTCCTCGAAGCTGTCGCCGCCGAGGCGGCTGCTGTTCCTGGTTTGCATCGCTCTCACGCTGTGGGGCCTCGTTGACCTCCCAGGCGACGGCGTGGGCCCACTGGCCGGACGGTCGCCGCTGGGTCTTGCAGTGGCCGGGCTCGTCCTGCTCCTCGCGCTGGAGCTTGCCGACCGAGTGCTGGTCCGGGACGAGCTCGAGGTCGCCCGCGAGCTGCAGCGGGAGCTGATGCCAGCCCGCGCGCCGGAGCTCGACGGCTACAGCTTCGCCTTCTCCTATCGGACGGCGAATACCATCGGCGGCGACTACTACGATTTCCTGCCGGCAGGGGACGGTCGGCTCGGGCTGATCGTGGGCGACGCGAGCGGCCACGGGATCGCGGCCGGGCTCGTGATGGCGATCGCGCATGCCGCCCTGCGGGTCGCCATCGACCTCGATCCCTCGCCTCCGGCGGTGATGGACCTGGTCAATCGCGCGCTGTACCGCAGCGGCGGCCCGCGCGCGTTCATGACCGTGTTCTACGGGCTGCTCGATCCCGCTTCGGGACGGCTCGACTACGCCTGCTCCGGGCATCCCTACCCGCTGCTGCGGCGGGCTGACGGGGAGGTTGTGGAGCTCGGGGCTGGGTCGCTGCCGCTCGGGCTGCGACCAGCGGTAGTGCCGGCCCAGGGGAGCGAGCTCTTCAGCCCCGGCGATCTCCTGGTGATGTACACCGACGGCGTGCCCGAGACCCTCGACGGAGATGGGAACGCGTTCGGCTTCGATCGGCTCGGCAACGAGGCAGCGGCAGGGGGCGCCGCTCCCGTCGTTCATGAACGCATCCTGTCGGCTCTCGAGCGCTTCGCTGGAAGCGCACCGCTGGTCGACGATCGCAGCCTGCTGATCATCTCTCGAGGCCGGGAGCGCGACGCCTAATCGACGCCGGCGCGCTGCGGTGGCCGATCAGTCGAGCGGCACGGCGAGGACGGTGCGCGGGTCCGAGCTGGCGCGATTCACCACCGAGCCGTAGAGTGCGAGGGGCCCGTCCGTGGTGACCGCGGCCGAGAAGCTCGCCGGTCCGAGGCAGCGGACCGTCGGGTCGTCCTGTGGCACGAGGTGGACCTGCACCCAGGACCTCGCCGGAACCCGAATGGCGTGGGGCAGCTCGACCTCGAGGTCATCGACACGAACCCCTGCCTCGGCCGCAGCCGCAGGGACGTCGAGCACCGCGATCACCGGCTGGTCGCCGGGGTTGGCAAAGCCGAGGTAGGTGTCGAACTCCCTCGGCCCGCAGCTGTTGCGGTGCCAAATCAGTGAGGGCAGCAGGTACTCGCCGGGACCGGGGAGCCGGTCGGCCGGAATCGCCTCGATCTCCTGGCCGGGACCAGCCAGCAGGCCGCGCCGGTTGTGATTGGTGTCGGCAGGGTGGTTGACGGTCCGACTGGTCACGTGGACCGGGCCGTCCGCCGAAAGCACCAGCGATCCGATGGCGCGATCGGCGCAGCCGAGGTCCGTGGCGAGGCCGGAGGCGGCCCACACCACCGACGACATCGGCGGCACGACCCTGGTCGGCGCGGTCGGTCGGTCGCACGGTCGGCTGCGATCGATGGTCCCGGGAAGGAAGTCGAGCAGCGACACCTGGACCGGCTGGGCGGAAAGGTTGGTGAGGTAGATTTCTGAGCTCCACAGGCTGCCATCCTGGCCCCGGGCATTGTGGGCAATGAACGGGATGACCAGGGTCTCGGCGCCGGCGGCGGCGGGTGCAAGCGCGGCGACAGCTACCGCGAGAAGGGCGAGGGTGGATCGCATCAGGGCTCCAGTCGCGCACGGCAGGCCTCTACCCTGTCCCGCGCGGGTCTCGTAATCTTACTACGGAGCCGGAACGAGATTCGTCGGGTCGCGGCCGGGTCGCCACGGCGCGGCACGGCCGGAGACACAAGAGGGCAGGGCACGATGGCAATCACCGAGAAGATCAGCGGCGCATTCGCACCGGTGCCGACCCCGATCGGGCGGGATGGCGCCTTCGACGAGGGCGCGCTCGGGCGCCACCTGCACTCGCTTGCCGAGTCAGGGCTCGACGGCGTCGTGGTGCTCGGCAGCAACGGCGAGTTTCCGTCGTTCACACTCGAGGAACGACGACGGATCGCGGTGACTGCCGCCGCCGCCCGCAGCAGTTTGACGATGATCCTCGGCGTGGGCTCGTGCGCGATCGGCGAGGTCGTCGAGATGGTCGGCGAGGCCGCGCGGCTCGGCTATGACGCGGTCCTCTGCCCGCCGCCGTTCTACTTCCGAAAGCCCTCGACGCGCGGTCTGGTGGAGTTCTACGGGCGGGTGCTCGATGCCTCGCAGGTGCCGGTCCTGGCCTACCACATCCCTCATTTCACCGGGATTCCGATCGACGACGAGCTGCTCGATATGATCGGCGGCCACCCGCGCCTGGCCGGGGTCAAGGACTCGACCGGTGATCCCTCCGAGCTGCGCCGGCTGGTCGGGCGCTGCGCGGGCCGCAGCTACCTCGTCGGGTCCGATCGGCTGGTGCTGGCCGCCCGCGAGGCCGGCGGCAGCGGCAGCATCACGGCGGCGGCGAGCGTCGTTCCGGCGCTGGTCGTCGAGGCGGGCCACAGCAGCCATGGCCAGGAGGCGCTGGCGCGGGTCCGGGGGCTGCTCGAGGAGTTTGGGCTGCAGGCGGCGGTCAAGGCGCTGCTCCGGCACCGCGGCTTCGGGCACTACGGCTCCAGGCCGCCGCTGGTCGGACTGGAAGACGACCCGGAGCGCACGGCTGAGCTGATCCGGCGCTTCGAGGAGCTCAGTCCGGGCTGACCGGTCTGGCGGTGAGCACGAGCTTGCCGAAGATCTCGCCCGCGGCGAGCAGACGATGCGCCTCGGCGACGCGCTCCAAGGGAAGGCTGCGGTCGACGATCGGACGGATCGAAGCGCTGTCGATCTGTGCTGCGAAACGCTCGCGCAGCGCGACGATGGTCCGGCCCTTGAAGGCGGCGCTGCGCGAGCGCAGGGTCGAGCCGATGATCGACAGGCGCCGCGACAGAAGCCTCGAGAGGTCGATGTCGGAGCTCGCGCCGCCCATCAGCCCGATGACGACCAGCCGCCCCTCCGGCGCCAGCAGGCGCAGGTGGTCCTGGAGGTAGCGCGCGCCGATGCAGTCGAGCACCAGGTCGACACCGCGGCCCCCGGTGGCCTCGAGCACGGCCGCCACCAGCTCAACGCTGCGATGGTCGAGGGCGCCCATGGCGCCGAGTGCGAGGCAGCGCCGGCAGCGCTCGGGCGAGCCGGCGGTCACGAGCACCGGGGCCCCGGCCGCCGCGGCGAGCTGGATCGCGGCGGTGCCGACGCCGCCGCTGCCGCCGTGGACGAGGGCTGTCTTCCCCGTCTCCAGGCGGCCGAGCAGGAACAGGTTGAGAAACGCCGTCAGGTACACCTCGGGGAAGGCGCCCGCCTCGACGTCGGAGTACGCGGCCGGGGCGGCCATCACGCAGGCTTCGGGCGCCACGACCTCCTCGGCGTAGCCACCGCCGGCGAGCAGGGCCATGACCCGGTCGCCGGAGCGGAAGCGCCGGACCGCGCCGCCGACCTCGGCGACGGTGCCGGCGCACTCGAGGCCGAGGATGGTCGAGGCCCCCTCTGGAGGGGGATAGAGGCCGCGGCGCTGCAGGAGGTCGGCGCGGTTGACGCCGGCTGCGCAGACCCGGATGCGCACGCCGTCAGGCGTCAGGGGCGGAGCTTCGACCTCCGCGACCCGAAGCACCGACTCGTCACCGAAGCCGTCGCAGATCACCGCGCGCATCGTGATCAGGATAGCGGATGGGCAACCGTGGAGTCAGTGGCGCCCGCTTCCTCGGTCGCTTCCGCGCCCGCTTCCGCTTCCGCGCCCGAATACGCTTGTCTGTCGAGGTCCGTATCCGAATGGTGAAGCTCGGAAGCGGGCTCGGAAGGGGAAGCGGATGCGGAGGTGCGTCCCACGTCGGCCTTCGCGTCCGCGCGAATGGCGCTACAATACCGGCCGCCGTCCATCGGCATGGAGGCTGATCGTGCGCGAAGCGGCCATCGAGGCTCGCGACCTGGAAACCTGGGCCGGCTACCTGCTCGAGCACTCGCTCGGCGGGATCGAGCCGGCGGATCGCGTGATGATCAAGGGCGAGCGCATCTGCTGGCCGCTGATGGCGGTGCTCGAGCGCCGCGTCATCGAGGCCGGGGCAGTGCCTGACGTCTACCTGGTTCCGCCGAACAACGATCGCGGCCGGGTGTGGTCGGCAGGCATGGGCCGCGCGGCAACGCCCGAGCAGCTGGCGCGGATACCGGACTGGCACCGCGAGCGTTACCAGAGCATGACCAAGTACGTCGAGGTCCTCGGCGGCGAGGACCCGCGGCTGTACACCGGCCTGACGGCAAGCCAGGTCCAGGGGCTCGCCGCCGCCGACCGGCCCTTCTCCGACCTGCGCATCTCGAAACCGTGGGTGATCACCCTCTACCCGACGCCCGGCTTCGCCGAGCTCGAAGGCATGGACTTCGACGAGTACACGCGCTTCATCGTACGCGCGTCGACCACCGATCCGCGCCCGCTGCTCGAAGCGGAGCAGCGGCTTGAGCCGGTGTTCGCGAAGGCGACAACGATGACCGTCGTCACCGAGCACCCCGTGCAGCGCCGCGAGCTCACCCTCGAGCTCGACCTGTCATCGGGCCGGCCGATACTGTCGTACGGCCTCCGCAACTTCCCGGACGGGGAGATCTTCACGAGCCCGGACGCCGGAGGCACGGTGGGCGAGATCTTTGTCGACTTGCCGGTCACCTACGGCGGCAACGACATCAAGGGCATCTATCTCAGATTCGAAGGCGGCCGGATCGTCGAGTACGACGCGGCGGTCGGCCGCGACCACCTCGCGGCCATCATCGAGACCGACGACGGCTCCCACCGTCTCGGCGAGGTCGCGCTCGGCATGAACCCGGGCCTCGACCGGGTTCTCAAGCACCCGCTGTTCGTGGAGAAGGTCGGCGGGACCCTCCACATCGCGATCGGGGCGAGCTACGACGACAGCTACGTCGAGGACCCCCGCTCGGAGGCGGGCGCCGCGCGGATCAAGGAGCTCGAGCGCTCCGGCGCGCTCAACCGCTCGGCGCAGCACATCGACATCGTCACCGACTTCCGCCCCGGCGGCTGCGGCCGGCGAGTGCGCGTGGGCGGGGTCGAGCTGCGGCCGGCGAACGGAGTGTGGGTGGTGGCTCCTTGAGCTGGAGAGGGCACGCCGCGGTCGGCAGCCGGGCGGCTCGACCGGCGGGAGGGTTCCGCACGGGGGCCGCCGGGAGGACATCATGAGCGAGAAGAAAACGTCAGCGCCCCCCACGGGGACGCCGGAGTCGCCGCAGCCGCGGCGGATGGACGAGATCGCGCCGCCGGCCATTCTGCAGGAGCTGCGCAAGGGGGTGCTCGGCCAGAACACCGCGCTGCGCTTCGTCTCGGTGGCGATCTACAAGCACACCACGGGCAAGGTCTCGGGGAACATCCTGCTGATCGGCAACTCGGGCACCGGCAAGACGACAATCATGAACAACATCCAGCGGATGTACCATGACGTGCCCGAGTACCGCCCGTTCCGGGCGATGACGATCATCAACGCCAACCTGCTGGTCGACGCCGAGCGGATGGAGTTCCAGCCGTCGCGCCTTTTCTCGGCCGTCGAGCAGCGGGCGCGGTCGCTGCTCGGACCCAAGCCGGGCCCAGATGCTTTGCGCACGACCATGGAGCAGGCGACGATCTGCATCGACGAGATCGACAAGATGTCGTCGATCGTGGCCGGCAAGCCGAACCCGATCGGGGTCGTGCTCCAGCAGGGTCTGCTCACGTTGATGGAAGGCGAGCAGGTCACCTACCGCACCTACGCTACCGTCGACGGCGAGGACAAGCAGGTCACGATCACGATCAACACCGAGCACATGATGTTCATTTGCGGCGGTGCCTTCGAGGGTCTGTACGACCAGGTCTATTTCCGGGTGGTGAGCCCCAGCAGCGGCGAGAAGCTGAAGTCGCACGCCATCCACACCGCCGACGGGCAGGTGCGGATCGAGACCCGCTTTGAGCTGGCGGACTACATCAAACCGGAGGACCTCTTCACCTACGGCATGGTGCCCCAGTTCATGTCGCGCTTCGACAACGTCGTCCTGCTGCGCGACCTCGACGTGCAAATCCTCAAGGAGATCCTGCTCCACTCGGTGGACTCGCCGTTCAACCGGTCCAGGCGTTACTTCGAGGTGATGGACATCAAGCTGGAGATCGACGATGTCGCGGCGGCCATCATCGCCGAGGAAGCGGAGAAGAACTCCCGCACCGGAGCTCGCGCACTGCGGACGGTGTTCGGCCGGATCATCAATCGCCTCGAGTTCGATCCATGGCAGCACGACGGGCTCGAGAAGCTGCCCGGCGGCGGCCACCGCCTGCTCATCACGCGTGACATGGCCCGGCGGGCGGTGGCGTCCCGCAACGGCAACTAGGCGGTGTCGGCTACACTAGACGACATGTCCTCGGAGCTGGGCGGTTGACGCATCGCTGGTGGTTTCGCTTCGATCTCGATCTCAGGAGCGCCCTGGGTCGGCGGACCCGCCCGAACGCGGTCGTGGTGCAGGAGGATCGCAACCTCGTGATGGGGCCCCAGGCGACTCTCGACCTCGATGCCGAGGACGACCTCGACGCGGCCTACCTCGCCGTCCGCGACCACCGGCCGCTGCCACTGGGCGGCTACCTGGTGCGGCGGGGCCGCGGACACAATCAGCCCTGGACCTACCAGGCCGTGGTCCACGACTTCGAGCTCGCCCCGAGCTGTCGTCCGGGCGACGTGCGGCGCAGCCTGTGCGGTGTGGTCCGCGACGCACAGCGGAGAGGGCTTGGCTTCGTGGCCGCGGAGCCGCTCGGGCGCTGGCACAGCCGCGGACTGTCGCTGGACGAGATGGCCGAGGCCTTCCACGAGGCGATCCTCGAGCTCAGCACCCAGCTCGAGGAGCCGTTTCGGCTGGTGCTGATGCTCGACGAGCTCGACGAGGTCGAACAGGCGTCGCACCTGCTGCGCTCACGCCTCCTGCGACGCGCGAGCCGCAGCTTCCGTACGGTCGACGGCGATGCCGCGGTGGTGGAGGTGCGGGACGGCGTCGGTAAGTACCACTTCCGCTTCGTGCCGGGGACCCTGTCCGGGTACATGGTGACCCGCGCCAGGTCCGGAGCGTGACAGGGAGGTCTGTCGTGGCTCGGCTGTTCTTGGTCTTCTCCCATCCCGACCACGGCGAGCAGCGGGTCGCCCTGGTTGGCGACCGGAGCTGGCGCATCGGGGCGAGCCCGGACAACGACATCGTCATCGCCCACAACGACATCTCGCGGCATCACGCGATCCTGCGGGTGCGCCAGGGGACGGCGCACATCACGGATCTCAACAGCAAGAATGGGACCTTCCTCAATGGCCGCCGGACCGCGTCGGCAATGGTGAGGGTCGGGGACGTCATCCACCTGTCGTCGACACGCCTGGTCATCGAGGAGCACGACTCGGACGATCATCCGGCGGCGAGCGATGGCGAGGTCACAGGCCGCGGCCCGCGGCCGGATCTTGACCTCGAGGAGACGCAGGGCTTCTCCGGTCGCGCGAGCGCGGAGGACATGGTGTCCCTGTTGGTGACCACGGCCGCCGCGGTGCGGCGGGGGGCGATCGGAGAGCCCCTGAGCTGGGCGGTGGAGAGGCTCGGTCTGGAGGCCTTGGTCGTCCTGTATCGCGACAGCGACGGCAACGTGTCGATGGTCTCGAGCGCAGGCGACCTCGGGCCGCTGATCCGCTCGAGCGACGCGCTGGCGCGGATTGCGCGCGAGCACGGCGGCAAGCAGTCGGGAACCCGGATCAGCGAGATCAACGAGCTCGGCGAGACCCTCCTCGTGGCGCCGATGCACCGCGATCACATTCTGGTCGCCCGCTTCGTGGGCGCTCCGCCGGCCGTTGCCGATATGCGGGCCGTGATCGCCGCGGTGGAAGCAGTGCTCGGCTCCGGAAACCCGCCCTGCCCAGCCGGCTCCGCGCCCGGAGACCGTCGCGACCCGGAGCTGCGCCGCTTCGGCAGCCCCCTGCACCGGATCGCCGGGCTTTCCGAGGAAATCAACGAGTGCAAGCGCCGCGCCGCCGAGTTCGCGCTCAGCGGCCGGCCGGTACTGCTGGTGGGGGAGCCCGGCACCGGCAAGTCGCTCTTCGCCCGGGTGATCCACGACCTGTCCAAGCGGTGTGCGGGGCCGTTCGTGATGGCCGCGCCGGCTGCGCCCGACGACCCCGAGATCCGGCTCTTCGAATCGGACGGTGGGCCGGGCGATCTCATCCGGCGATCGCGCGGCGGGACCCTGTTCATCAGTGACCTGGGCCTGGTGACGCTCAGCCGAGCAGGCGCGGCTCGTCTCGCAGCTGTGGCCCGCCGGCCCGTTGTCGCAGCCAGCGCCTGACCAGGCGCGAGTGATCGTCGGCCTGGCGGACTCGGCCGACGACGGTCCGGCACGGGGCGTCCTCGACCGCGACCTGATCGCGTCTTTGCGCGGACTGTCGCTGGAGCTGCCACCGTTGCGCGACCATGCGGAGGACATCCCGCTGCTGGTGACCCACTTCCAGCGCGAGGTCGGCGGGCGGAGCGGCAGGGCGGGGAGCGGCTTCACGGTGGCGGCGCTGGAGGCTCTGGCCTGGTACAGCTGGCCGGGCAACGTCGGCGAGCTTCGCGCCGAGGTCCTTCGCCTGATGACCCGCGCTGCCAGTGACCTGGTCGTGGAGGTCGGTGATCTCGCGCCGCACATCCGCGAGGCGTTGGCCGCGGACGACGCGCCACCGCCGGACCTCGGGGCGCTCGCGGTGCGACCGCTGGCGGATGCCCGCAACGAGTTCGAGCGCTGGCGGATCCAGCGGGCGCTCGTGGACGCCGGCTGGAACCAGTCGCTCGCCGCCCAGCAGCTCGGCCTGTCGCGTGCCGGCCTGTTCAAGAAGATGCGGAAGCTCGGCCTGGTGAGCGGCGAGGGTGGGCGCTCGTGAGGCCGGGCCGGCCGCGGCATGACACCCGATCCGAAACCGCCTATAGTTGAGGCGTGCGGCTGGAGGAGGCGGGCGTCCGCTGCGCCGGCTGTGCGGCGCAGAGGAAGGTCCGGACTCCAGACGGGCAGCATGCCGGGTAACGCCCGGCCGCGGCAACGCGAGGGAAAGTGCCACAGAGAGCAGACCGCCCTCGGATCGGACCGGGGGTAAGGGTGAAAGGGTGCGGTAAGAGCGCACCGCCTGTCCGGTAACGGAGAGGGCACGGTAAACCCCATGCGGAGCAAGGCCGAATAGGGGGGTCGAGGGTCGCCCGTCCCCGCCGCCCGCTGTCGCGGGCGAGGCCCCCGGGTAGGCTGCTGGAGCCTCGCGGTGACGCGAGGTCGAGAGGAATGGACGCTGCCCTTCGGGGTACAGAATCCGGCCTACAGCCTCCTTCCGCCGCACATTTGTCCTGACCGCTTCCGCGCCCGCTTCCGCGCCCGGTTCCGAGAGCGGCTCCCGGCTTGCGCGCGTGCCCTTCTTCGAGCCCAGTTCCCTCGGCCGCGCGGGTGGTTGGGGCCAGTGACCCGTCGGTCCCGGAAGGCGGCGCGGAAGCGGAAGCGGGTGGGGTGCGCACACCGCGCCTGGAGCAGCCGCGGCGAGGAATGCGGTATCGTTCGAGCATGTCGAGCCGCTTCGTGCCGCTGTCACCCGGCGAGCCGATCGGCGTCGTGGCGCTGTCCGGGCCGGTCGATCGGGAGCGCCTCGACGCCGGTCTGCGGGTCCTCGAGGGCTGGGGACATCCCGCTGGTCCTGGCGCCCAACCTCGAGGCGAGCGCCGGGTACCTCGCGGGGACGATGACGCCGCGCGCCGCGCCGGTCTCGAGTCGGTTGTCAGCCGGGGCGCCAAGCTCGTGATCGCTGCTCGCGGCGGCTACGGGGTGACCCGGCTGCTGCCGCGCCTCCCGCTCGGCGAGCTCGCCTGCGGCCGGGGTGCGCGTCGTCGGCTACTCCGACGTCTCGGCGTTGCTCAACGCGCTGGTCGCTGCCGGCGGGGCGGCGCAGGTTCACGGGCCGATGGTGGCGGCCGGACTGACCCGTCCCGCCAACTCGCAGCGGCTGCGCAGGCTGCTCGCGGGCGAGCTGGCCGGCGACACCCTGTTCCGCTTCGACGACGATCGGGTGGTGCGTCCGGGCCGCGTGCAGGGCCGCGCGGTCGGCGGCACGCTGTCCTTGCTCGTGGCCCTGATCGGCACGCCGTACGAGCCCCCGCTCGCGGGCAGCGTGCTCTTCGTCGAGGAGGTCGGCGAGCCCTTCTACCGGCTCGATCGGATGTTGACCCAGCTCCGCAGCTCTGGTAGATTGCGCGGCGTGAAAGCATTGATTTGCGGGAGCTTGCGCGGTTGTGGTCCGGCCGCCGAGCGCGCCCGAAGCTGGCGTTACTTGGTGGCGGAGGCGGTCCCGGCGGAGGCCCCGGTGGTGGTCGGCCTGCCGTTCGGGCACACCTCGCGCAACCTCGCCTTCCCGATCGGTGCGACAGTCGAGGTCGACACCTCGGCCGGCGTGATCAGGTGGAGTCCGTGATGGCCAGGTTCAAGAGCACCGGGTCGAAGAAGAGGGCGCAGAGGCCCGGCAGCCACGACTCGCTCGAGCCCCTGCGCACCCGTTTCGCGGGGGGAACGATCATCTTCTCCGAGGGCGACCTCGGCCTGACGATGTACGTCATCGAGTCGGGCGAGGTCGAGATCTTCAAGCGCATCGGCGGCAGCGACCGGGTGCTCGCGAAGCTCGGCAAGGGCGACTTCTTCGGCGAGATGTGCATGCTCGAGGACGCGTTCCCGCGATCGGCGACGGCGGTGGCGACCAGCGACGTCGAGGCGGTGATCATCGACCAGTCGGCCTTCACCTACATCCTGCGCCACAACCCAGAGATCGCGGTCCGCATGATGCGCAAGCTGACCGACCGGCTGCGTCGCACCAACGAGCTGCTCGAGGAGGCCGGCGGCGGCAGGGTCGAGCTCGACGACTCGGGGAACGGCGACCGCGTGGAGGCGGCGCAGGACCCGAGGGCGCGGCTGGTCGAGATCGGGAGCGGCATCGTCTTCCCGCTCGCCGATCAACGGGAGACGACCGTCGGCCGCATCGACCCGGTGACCGGCATCAACCCCGAGGTCGATCTGACGCCGATCGACGTCAAGCGGTCGACCTCCCGCCGGCACGCGCGGATCCGGCGCGAGGAAGACGGCAGCTTCAGCGTCATCGAGGACGTCGGGACCATGAACGGGACCTTCGTCAACGGCGTCCGCCTGACGGCCGGGAGGGCGTTCCCGATCAAGCCCGGCGACACCGTGACCTTCGGGACCATCCAGTGCCGCTTCGAGATCGACGACGCGGGCTGAGCCCGCGGCCGGGATCCGCTCCGACCGCGGCCGCGGCGGTCGATCGCGGCGATGACCAAGAGCCGGGCACATCCCAAGCCCGTTCGACACCATCGACGTGCTCAAGGGCATCGGGCCCCGGCTCGCGGCGGCGCTCGGCGAGCGCGGGCGTCGCCGCGGGTCGTCGACCTGCTTCTCCACCTGCCGATGCGGTACGAGGATCGGAGCCAGCGAGTCGCGCTGGCCGGTCCCCTCGCGGAGGACGCGCGCGTGCTGGTGTGGGGGCGGGTCACGGTCGGCTCGGCCCGCCACACCAGGCGGCGGGGGCTGCGGATCGTCACCGGCGTGGTGGACGATGGCACCGGCACCCTGCCGGTGGTGTGGTTCAACCAGCCGTGGATCGATCGCCGGCCTCCAGGGCGACCTCCCGCTGTCCCTCTACGGCTCTTTGCGCCGCGGCCGACGCGGCGAGCTCGAGCTCGTCAACCCGGAGGTCAACGACATCGAGGACGGCGGCGCCGAGCGCATCGTGCCGGTCTACCCGCGGCTCGGTCCGCTGGGCGGCCGCCGGCTGCGCCGGCTGATCGAGCAGGCGCTGCCGGCGTCGACCAGTGCCCGGACCCGATCCCTGCCGAGCTGTGCGGCGAGCTCGCCTGCCGGAGCTGGCCACCGCGCTGCGCAGCCTCCACGACCCGCAGCCGCCGCCCGGAGAGCCGCGAGCGGGCCGCGCTGGTCGGCGCGCTGTGCCGTCGCGAGCACCGCTGCCCACCGCCGTCTCGCGTTCGACGAGCTGCTGGCCTTCGCCTGCGGGCTCGCCGAGCACCGCTCGCGGCGGGAGGGCCACGCGGCGCCCCGCTGTCGGGCGCGGCCGCCGATCGACGAGCTGGCGCGGGCGATGTTCCCGTTCGAGCTGACTGGCGCCCAGCGGCGGGTGATCCAGGAGATCGCCGCTCGACCTCGGCAGGCCGCATCCGATGGCGAGGCTGGTCCAGGGCGACGTCGGCTGCGGCAAGACGGCGGTCGCGGCGCTCGCCATGCGGCTGGTCCTCGACAGCGGCCACCAGGCGGCACTGATGGCGCCGACCGAGCTCCTCGCCGAGCAGCACTGCGAGGACCTTGGAGCGGCTGTTCGCAGCAGCCCCGTACCGGGTGTCGCTGCTCAGCTCGTCGCAGCCGGCGGCCGAGCGCCGGGCGGTGCTCGACGGTCTCGCCGATGGCCGCGAGCGCCTGGTGGTCGGCACCCACGCGCTGATCCAGGACCGAGTGAGCTTTCGCGAGCTCGGCCTGGTCGTGGTCGACGAGCAGCATCGCTTCGGCGTCGTGCAGCGTCAGAGCCTGGTCGACAAGGGACGCGAGCCGCACCTGCTGGTCATGACCGCAACCCCGATCCCGCGCTCGCTGGCGCTGACCCTGTACGGCGACCTCGACCTGTCGGTCATCGACGAGCAGCCGCCGGGCCGGACGCCGGTGACCACGGTCATCCGGCCGGCGTCGGCGGGCCCGAAGATCTTCGCGTTCCTGCGCGACGAGCTGGCGGCGGGGGGCCGCGCTTTCCTGGTCTACCCGACGATCGATGGGGCCGAGGACCCCGCGCTGCCGGCGCTCGAGCAGCGCGCGGCCGAGGTCGCGGCGGCGCTGCCGGGGGTGGCGCTGGGCGTGGTGCACGGCCGGATGGCGCGGGCCGAGCGCGAGGGAGTGACCGAGCGCTTCCGGCGCGGCGAGGTGCAGGTGCTGCTGACCACGACCGTGGTCGAGGTCGGGATCGACGTCCCCGAGGCCTCGGTGGTGGTCGTCGAGGGCGCCGAGCGCTTCGGCCTCTCCCAGCTCCACCAGCTGCGGGGGCGGGTTGGCCGTGGTGCGCGTCGCTCCTGGTGCATCCTGGTCGCCGATGAGGGCGCAACCGCCGCGGCGGGGCGGCGGCTGGAAGCTCTCGCGGACTCCAACGACGGCTTCGCGATCGCCGAGATGGACCTCGAGCTGCGGGGCCCCGGCGAGCTGACCGGCTTCCGGCAGTGGGGCCCCGGCGGCTTCCGCTTCGCCGACCTGCTGCGGCACGCCGCCGAGGTCGGGCTCGCCCGCGACGGTGGCCCAACGACTGGCGCAGGACGGCCGGCTCGAGGCGATACGCACCGCCCTGGCGCGCTACCACCGGATCGAGACCGAGCTGCCGGCCGGATGAGCGCGGGCGGCGGCGATGGCACAATAGGGGCACCAACACCGCAACGGCGCTGCGCCGGAGCACGGGAGGCGAATCGTGAGCAAGCACGTGTCCCAGGATGGACCGGCCCTGGTGGTGGACGCCGCGCAGCTGGCCGGCGTCGACAGCTCCCTCTCCACGATGTGCACCATACCGGGCAGCCGCATGTTCGAGATCAGCGACGCCCTCAAGGCCTACCGCAAGGCGCACCCGGATGGCACCACCTACGACGCCTCCCAGGGAGACGGCGGCGCCAGCCTTCCCGGAGTGCCGGGCGAGATCCTCGACGAGGCCCACCGTCTCCAGCGGGAGCACGGCACGGGGTACGACAAGCCCTTCGGCACCGACGCCTTCCGACGGTCGGTGGTGGAGGACTACTGGGGGCTCGCCGCGGCGTCCGGCTGGGGCCCGGCGAACGTTCTCGCCTGCCAGGGCGGTCGCGACGCCCTTGTCAAGGCCTACGACGCGGTGCAGGTCCTCGGTCACGGCCGGCGCGGCGATTTCGTCGTCACCTCGCGGGTGCCCTGGATCTCGTACAACTGGGGCCCGTACGAGGTCGGGGCCAACGTGATGCTGGCCCCTGGCCGTGAGGAAGACGGCTGGCGGATGACGCCGGGAGCGGTGAAGGCCTGCGTCGAGGCCGCCGCATCGCACGGCGGCCGCCGCGTCGCGCTCCTCGTCATCACCAGCCCGGACAACCCGACCGGCCGCAGCATGGAGCTCGGCGAGCAGCTCGAGCTGGCGCGGGCGGCCTTTGCCGTGGGCGTGCCCTACGTGCTCTTCGACTGGATCTACCACCGGATCAGAGTGGGCGGCCCCTACGACCTCAACCTGCTGCTCGGTGGCCTCGAGCCAGCGGAGCGGGAGCGCTGCATCATCCTCGACGGCATCACCAAGTCTCTGGGGGGGAGCAACATCCGCAACGCGCACCTGGTCGCGTCGCAGGCCCTCGTGAAGTTCATGCAGAACCGGGCCTCGCACGCGGTGATCCCCTCCTTCCACAGCCAGGCGGTCGCCATCGCGGCCTACCGGATGGGCTTCGAGCGGGCAGCGGCCTCGATCAAGGAGCCGACCCTGCAGAGCCGGGAGGTGATGGCTCGCTTCGTGGCCGAGCGCGGGATCCGGACGATTCTGGGGGACGGCTACTACGCGTTCCTCGACGTGGGCCCGTGGCTCGATCGTCTCGGGATGGCCGACACCGGCGAGCTGGGGACGACGCTCGGCGAGCGCTTCGGTCTGGCCGTGGTGCCGGGAGTCTACTTCAGCGACTTCGGCAAGCGCTGGATCCGCTTCTCGTACGCGCTGCCGCCGGAGGTGACGCGGGGCGCGACGGCGCGGCTGTGGGAGGCCCTCGGCTCGATCTGAGCGCTGCCGGGCGCGGCCTGTTACCATCGACTGACGCTCGTCAGCATCGGCGAGGGAGGGTCGGCCGTGCCAGACCACACCAGCTCTTCAGTCGGCCTCCTGGTGCTCACCGCGGCGGCGGCGCTTGCGACTCGTCGCCGCTCCCGCAGCGGCTGTCGATCTCCGGCTTCGTGCTCGAGGAGGGCACCGGCACGCCCATCGCCGGGGCGCGGGTGCACCTCCAGGCGGACCCGGCCTCGCCGCTGGTGCTGAGCGCGGCGGACGGCAGCTTCACGCTGCCGGTCAGCCCGGCCGGCATGGTGATGGTCACGGCAGGCGTCGAGTACGATCCCTCGGCCGGGGTCAGCTACGTGACCGGCGGCGCGCTCGCGAGCGACGGCCAGACCGGGGTGACGATCTCTCTGCTCCGCCTCCCGGCGGCCGACGACCCGACCTACCAGGACTTCCTGCCGCAGGTCGCGGACTGCGGGAACTGCCACGAGGAGCAGGAGCACGAGTGGCGGCTGAGCAACCACGCCACCGCCGGCGACGACGCCTGGGTGCGGGACCTCTTCTCGGGCGACGGGACGCCGGGGGGAGGTGCGGGGTACGTGTTCCTGGACACCCATGACCCCGGCGAGACCGGCTTCTGCGCCACCTGCCACACGCCGATGGCCGACGTCTTCGACCCCGGCAACGTGATGCTCAACGAGGTCACGTCCCCGGCCGCGCTCGAAGGCATCAGCTGCATCGCCTGCCACCAGATGGACTCGGTCAACGGCAACGTGCAGGCGCTGCACCACCTCGGGAACTCCAGCTACCGCTTCCCCGACGGCAGGCCCTTCATCCCGACCCAGGAGTTCGTGTGGGGCCCGCTCGACGACGTCGCCTTCGGCGGGATGAAGGCCTCGTTCGCCCCGCTGTTCGCCGACTCGCTGCTCTGCGCGTCGTGCCACGAGTACAACCGACCGGGGACCGCAATACCCGGCCAGACGACCTACACCGAATGGCTGGCCTCATCGTACGCGGTTCCAGGCGCGGGATACCGGAGCTGCCAGGACTGCCACATGCCGGAGGCCGACGGTCCCGGCTACCTCGTCGACCCGATCGGCAACCCGCCGCTGCGGCCGGCGGAGCAGATCCACGAGCACGAATTCGTGGGCGCCACGCCCGAGGAGCTCGAGGAGCACATCCATCTCCAGACCACGGTCACCGAGCTCGGATCCGGGCTGGCCGTCCGCTGCGAGGTGACGAACGAGACCGGCCACGCCTTCCCGACCGGGGTGTCGCCTCGCAACGCGCTGCTGGTCATTGAGGCGACCTGGAACGGCCTGCCGCTGCAGCAGACGAGCGGGCGCACGGTGCCCGTTCTACGGCAGCGACGACGTGCCGGGGACCCAGGACGGCGACTATGCCGGGCGCCCAGGGGCGGGCTTCGCGAGGGTGCTCGAGGGGCGCATCAATGACCAGGGTCCGGTGGTGCGGCCCGTGCTCTTCATCGACGGCGAGGCGGTGGCCGAGAACACCCTCATTCCGTCCATGGCCACAGACGTCACCGAGGTTGGCCTCGCGCTGCCGGCGATGGCGCAACCCGGCGACCAGGTGGTGGTCGAGGCGCGGCTGCTCTACCGCCGGGCCTGGCGGGCGCTCGCGGTCACCAAGGGGTGGCAGACGACGCCGCAGGGCGGCCCGATCGAGATCGAGGTGGCGCGCACTGTGGACACCGTTACCCTGACCCAGGGCGGTGGAGGCCTTCCCATCCCGGCGGCCCGACCCTGGGCGACCGGGTTGCTCATCGTCCTGATCGCGGCGGCGGCGTTGGCGCTTCTCCGTGGCGGCCGTTGGTGATCAGCCGCGAATCGTCGGATCAATCGATCAGGGACTGGAGGGGCGCAGAAGGGCGCACCCCCTGCCCATTCTTCGGTCTTCGCTCTGCATTCTTCAATCTCTAGGGAATGGTCGCCGACCACACGCTCGTGTCCCCGGATTCGAAGCCGTCGCTGAAGCCGTCGAATACCCCCCACTCGCCGATCGGTGTCAGGACCGGGCCCGCCACCTTGCAAAGGTGAATGTCGACCCCGACCACGTCCCGGACGCCACCGCGGTAGTACATGACGACGTCGGTGTCGAGCACCGTCTCGCCGTTGACGATGCTGCCGGGATTGACCGCGCAGCCGCCGCCGCTGTCCGAGAGCTCGTTGGAGTGGTACAGGGTGACCATGAGATCGTTCTTCGAGAAGGCATCGACGGGCAGCAGGCGGTCCTGCGGTCCCGGTGTGAGAAGGTAGCCGCGGCCCGACACCGAGTCGCGAACCTCCCAGCTGACGCCGCCTTCCTCCCAGGTGCGCTCTGCCTCCTGAGCGATCGGCCCGGGCAGGCTGCCGCCGACCTGGGACACGGTGTCGCTCCCCGCATCGTCGATGTCGAAGTCGAAGCGCCAGTACGCGTGGTGGCGGTGAGTGGCGCCGGAGCAGGAGGTGTTGTAGGTCCCGAAACCGAAGCTCGGCAGAATCGTCCCGTCCTCGTAGAACTCCCAGCGCAGCGAGTAGCGGTACCAGCCGGCGTCGGCCTGCGAGGTGAGCCGCAGGTGGTCTGGGAACGACTCCGCCGAGACGCCATTGAGGCACGGCTCCGGCTCGCCCCACGGACAGTCCCCTGGCGGGACCAGTGGGTTGGTCGCGCGATCGCACACCGTCTCGGCCGGGTACGGCGGCTCGTAGTAGCCGGGCTCGACCTGGTTGTCAGTCCGGTAGGTGTGCTCGGAGTGGAGCCAGTCGCGGAAGCAGCCGCAGCCGCCCGGATCGTAGTCGACGTTGAGGATGGGGACGTGGGCCCGCTTGAAGACCAGCACGCCGCGGTAGTAGGCGTCACGGATCTCGAGGCCGGAGCCGGACGGCCCGCTGGAGTCGGCCGGACGCAGCCAGCAGAACTCCCACACCGGGGCGCCCTCGGGCCAGCTCATGAGGTGCTCGCTCGCGCCGCTGCAGGTCGGAGAGCCGGCATCGGCGGGGATGGCGGCAGCAGCCACGAGCAGGACGGCAGCAACGACGAGGGGTCGGGCGCGGTTCATCGCGGCACCCCCTGGTCCCAGCTGTCGCGGTGGACGATCGAGCTCGCGCCGTTCTTCGTCAGGTCGACGACCGCTCGGAACAGCGGGGCCTCGCCGGCGTCGGTGCGGAACGCGAAGATCTGCAGGCACCGGGAGCGTGGCCCGCACGGCTTGCCGGCGGACTCATCGAGGATGAAGCCGCCGTCGACGTAGGCCTTGTGAGCCTCGATGACGGCGCCGAGGTTGGGGTCGGCAGAGACGATGGCGATCGCCTCGTCGATCTCCTCGCGGGAAGGAGTCGGGATGCGCGGCCCGGGCCGGCGTTCCATCAGCTGACCCTTGTCGTCGTAGATCTGCTCGAAGGCCAGGCCCTGCTCGTAGTCGAAGACGAGCTCGACGCGGCCGCGCATCGCGTGGCCGGCGACCTCGACGTCCTCGTCCCAGGCGCGAAGCACTCGGACACCGTCGGCGCCGCTCGCGGTGCCCGAGCCGATCGCGGCCACGAGCGCCACGACGCCGGCACCCAGCAGTCGAACGGGATGACCTGTGATCATTGCATGCGTCCTTTCATGATGACGGTTGCCTCCAGTCTCGGGCGGTCGTTCAGGGAACGACTGCAGACCAGGCCGATGGCGTCTCCCGACTCGAAGCCGTCGGCGAACACCTGGTCCGTCGGCGAGCTGTCGATGATCCGGTACACCGCGCCGCTGCCAGCGACGCGGTCGGCGATGTAGAGCTCCCCGGACTCGTCCTCGCCGAAGCTCGAAACGCTGAGCAAGCTCGCGAGCAACGGCGCCGACGACCAGGTCGAGCCGTCGGTCGTCGCACCCCACACGGTGCCGGTGCAGTAGTCAGCGTAGAGGTAGTACCCCTGGAGGTTCGGAAAGGTGGGGCCCCGGTAGCGATAGCCGCCGGTCACCGAGCAGCCCTGGCCATGGGAGTACTCGAGGATCGGGGAGACGTACTGGTCCGGCGTGCCGCAGCCGGTGGTGTTGAAGGGGTGGTTGCCTTCGTAGCAGCGCCAGCCGTAGTTGGCGCCGCCCGGGCTCGCCGCCGGCTCGAGGTCAATCTCCTCCCAGGAGTTCTGGCCGACATCGCCGATGAACAGGTCGCCGGTCGAGCGGTCGAAGCTGAAGCGCCACGGGTTGCGCAACCCGAGCGCCCAGATCTCGTCCTCTCCCGGGGCACCGACGAAGGGGTTGCCGGGCGGGATCGAGTAGTTGCGGTCAGGGTCGGCAGGGAAATCGTCGCCCTGCGGGTCGACGCGGAGGATCTTGCCGAGGAGCTGGTTCGCGTTCTGGCCCCGGTTGTCGGGGTCGCCGCTCGAGCCGCCGTCACCGAGCCCGATGTACAGGAAGCCGTCAGGTCCGAACACGATCGCGCCGCCGTTGTGGTTCCAGTAGGGCTGCGGGTAGCGCAGGAGCAAGGTCTCGGAGCTTGGGTCGACCTGGTTCGGGTTTGCGCCGTCAACCGTGAAGCGGGAGATGGTCGTGAAGTTGTCGATCTCAGGGTCGCCGGTGTCATCGGGCGCGCTGTAGTGGACGTAGAGCAGCCCATTGACCTCGAAGTCGGGGTCGAAGGCGAGGCCGAGCAGTCCATGCTCGCCACCCGAGATCGACTGCGCAGTGACGTCGAGGAATGGGGTGGGCAGGAGCTGGTTTCCATCCCAGATCCAGACCAGGCCATCCTGCTCGCCAATGAAGAGACGGCCGGAGCCATCGCCGGCGTTGGTGATGATCAGTGGGTTGGTCAGGCCTCCGACGAGGAGCTCGAGCTGGAGGACCGGCTCGGTCGCCGTGAGCGGCAACGCCGCGGCGAACGCGATCAGAGCCGCAATCACCGTGAGTCGGGCGGATGCGGCGTGGTGTCGGTACATGGTCGTTTCTCCCGAAGCTCTGCCATCGATTTGGGTGGATCGCGAACAAACGCGACTTGCTTTCAAAACCTCGGTTTCGTGGACGGGTATTCCAATGGCGCCAGCCGGGCGCTCAGGAATCCGCGAAGCCCCTGTCCCTCCTGCCTTCGTTGATTCCGATGTCCGAGCTCGGATGCAGGAATGGCTCGCCGTGGTGTGGAGTGTCAATTCAGCTGTTGCAAGCGATCACAAAGGGCAGCCGAGCTCGGAGATCGGACCCGAAGGGAGCTCACGAGAGCGGGTCGCAGCAGGATGGGTCGTCGTTGGCCGGCGAGTTGACGCGCCGGCTGACCGGAAAGGCCTCCATCTCGGCGTCGGGGTGGGGGCGCAGCAGCTCCTCGAGGCGAGGGGCAGCCAGGGGCTCGGGTCGCAGCCAGTCCTCGAAGGCGGCCGGCGGGAGGATGACCGGCATCCGGTCGTGCAGCTCGCGGAGGAGCTCGTTGGGAGTGGTTGTGATGATCGTGCACGAGTCGACCGGAGCGCCACCATCTCGTGGCAGCCAGCGCTCCCAGAGACCCGCGAAGGCGAAGGCGCGGCCATCGGCAAAGCGGATGAGGTAGGGCTGCTTGCCGGCGCCGACCTTCTTCCACTCGTAGAAGCCGTCGGCTGCGATGAGGCAGCGCCGGTGCTTGAGCGCGGAGCGGAAGGCAGGCTTCGACGCCACGGTCTCGCCGCGGGCGTTGATCATCCGGGCGCCGATCGAGAGGTCGTCCGCCCAGTGGGGAATCAGGCCCCAGCGCGCGCTGGCCAGCTCGCACCCGCCCTCGCCGGTGCGGGCCACCAGAACCTGTTGGGTGGGCGCAATGTTGTAGCGCGGCGCGACCCCTGCCGGCTCGGGAACATTGAACAGCTCACCCAGCACCCGCGCCGACACCGTCAGCGTGAAACGTCCGCACATGAATGAAATCATAGCCAAAACCGGGCGACGGTGCGCAGGTGAGACATTGCACATGGCCGTCGGAACGGGTCGCGTCGCCCGGGCGAGTGCTACACTGCAACTGAAGTCAGGACGAGACATGGCGGCTCCTGGAGAGGTGAGCGGTACCCGTACCGAGCCCGGGCTCGGCGTGGAGCCGGAGCTTTCCCCGCCGCTTCGCTTTCTGGCTCCGGGCCAGGTGGCGGGGGGTCGGTATGAGATCCGGTCGTTGCTGGGGCGGGGCGGAATGGGGGAGGTGTGGCGCGCCTTCGACCTCAAGCTGCGGGTCGACGTGGCGCTGAAGGCGCTGCGCCGGGAGCTCTTCACCTCGGAGGGGCGTCTCGAGCTGCTGCGGCAGGAGGTGCGGGCGGCCCGCGAGGTGGTGTCCCCGAACGTCTGCCGGGTCTTCGACCTCATCGAGCTGGAGGGCCGCGAGCTGGTGTCGATGGAGTACGTCGACGGCCGGACCCTCCTCGAGGTGCTGAAGGAGCGGGGGCCGCTCGAGCTCAAGGAGGCCCAGGAGATCGCCTCGCAGTTCCTGGCCGGGCTCGAGGCGATCCACAAGGCCGGGCTCATCCACCGGGACATCAAGCCGGAGAACATCATGCTCACCCGGGCCGGCCGGGTGGTGGTGATGGACTTCGGGATCGCCCGGCAGGAGGCCGAGGGCAGCGGGACGGTGTCCGGGACGCCGGCGTACATGGCGCCGGAGCAGGCGCGGGGAGAGGGGGAAGACTCGCGGGCCGACGTCTACGCGGCGGGCGTCGTGCTCGCCGAGATGGTGTGTCCCGGCGGCATCAAGGACCTGGACAGCCGGAAGAGCCTGTGGGACGGGGTGCTGAGCGAGCCGCCGAAGCTGCCGGACAGCCCCTGGGCGCCGGTGCTCCGGCACGCTGTGGCGAAGGACCGGGAGGCTCGCTTCTGCTCGGCGCACACCCTGACCCGAGCCCTCGAGGAGGTCACGCTGCGGGTCGAGGGTGCGGAGGACCTGCACCCGTATCCCGGCCTGTCGTCCTTCACCGAGTCCGACGCCGAGTACTTCTTCGGCCGCGAGGCCGAGGTCGAGGAGATGTGGCGCAAGCTCGAGGGCGCGCCTCGCCTTCTCGCTCTGGTCGGACCGTCGGGAGCCGGCAAGACCTCTTTTGTCCGGGCGGGTCTCATCCCCCGGGCCGGCACCGGATGGCGGTGCCTGATCTGCACGCCGGGCGACAACCCCGAGCTTGCCCTGAGCCGTGCCCTCTCCCCCGAGCTGGCCGGCGACGCCGCAATGGCGGGCCGGCTGCTCCGCTTCGACGATCCGGAGGTCGCGGCGGAGGTGGTGTCGGCCTGGCGCCGGCGTTCGGAGCACGCGCTGCTGGTCGTCGACCAGTTCGAGGAGCTGTTCACCCAAAACGGGATTGAGGAGCAGGCCCGCTTCGCGCGAACGCTCGGCGCCCTGAGTCTCGAGGCGGACGTCCATGTGCTGCTCAGCATGCGGGACGACTTCCTGCTGCGCTGCCACGACCACGAGCTGTTGAAGCCGCTCTTCACGGAGCTGACGCCGCTCGCGACGCCGGTCGGCGCCAACCTCCGGCGGGCTCTCACGCAACCGGCCCTGCAGTGCGGCTACCGCTTTGAGGACGACGCGCTGGTGGAAGAGATGCTCGGCGAAGTTGAGGGCGAGCGCGGCGCCCTGCCGCTGCTCGCCTTTGCGGCGGCGAGGCTGTGGGAGAAGCGGGACCGGAAGACAGGCCTGCTCACCCGCTCCGCCTTTCAGGACATCGGCGGGGTGGGCGGCGCGCTCGCGCGGCATGCCGAGGCGACCATGGACCGCATCGGCCCAGAGCGCATCGGGATCGTCCGCGAGATCTTCCGGAACCTCGTCACCGCCGAAGGGACCCGCGCCGTCCGCGAATGGGACGAGCTGCTGTCGGTGTTTGCCGAGTCGCGACGCGAATCGGCCGCGGAGGTACTGCGCGAGCTTGTCGATGCTCGGCTCCTGACGAGCTACGAGGTGCGGGAGGCTGACGGGGCACCGACGAGAAGGGTGGAGATCATCCACGAGTCGCTGCTCGCGGCGTGGCCGCGGCTCGTGCGCTGGCAGGCGCAGGACACGGAGGGGGCCCTGCTCCGCGACCAACTCCGCCAGGCGGCGCGGACGTGGGCCGAGCACGACCGCTCGGACGACCTGCTGTGGACCGGCTCGGCCTTTCGCGAGTATGCGGTCTGGCGGGAGCGATACCCGGGCGGGCTCACCGAGCTCGAGGAGGCCTTCGGCCGGGCGATGACCTCGCTCGCCGGCCGCCGCCGCCGCCGCCGCCGGGTCGCGGTGACCGCGTCCATGGTCGTGCTTCTCGTCGTGGTGGCCGCCCTCTCGCTGCTGTGGCGCAGGAGCGTGGAGCAAACCCGCCGCGCCGAGGCGGCGAAGCTGCTCGCCCTCGCCCAAGCGCGACTCGGCACGGACCCCACCGAAGCGCTGGCCCTGACCACCGCGAGCCTCGATGTCGCCGACACCCGGGAGGCGCGCGAGTTCGTGATTCGGGTGCTGTGGGCCGCACCGCCGGCGCTCGAGCTCGAGATTGAGGAGGGGGCGCACCTCAGCGTCCCGAGCTTCAGCCCGGATGGCGAACGCGTCGCCGTGGCCGGGCTCGTGCCCGAGGTGAGGGTCTGGTCCGAGGATGGAGGGGGGCCGATCAGGCTTCCCGGGCACTCGACCAGCGTCCAGGGAGTGAATGCGCCGATTTGGGCAGCGGAGGACCTCCTCCTCACGGGTCGAGTGGAGAGTGTCGGAGGGCCGACGCTTGGAAACCGCGTGCTCCTGTGGTCGATCCCCGAAGGGAAGCTCCTTCGAGCCGTCGACTTCGGTCTGCCCGCGTACTACCAGCTCGGGGTCGGTCGGCTGCTCGCCCGTGTTTCGACGGGGGAAGGAGCGCAGCGGCGCATCGAACTCAGGTCGTGGATGTTACCGGAAGGCGAGGAGGAGCTCCTCGGCGTCCTCGGCGCACCGGAGCTCGACGGCATCTCGCACCTGGTCGCCGCGCCGGATGGCTCCGGCTGGGTGGTGGCGAGGGGCAGTTCGGTTTATCTCCACCCGTTCGGAGGCGGAGGTGTAGAGAAGCGGCTCGAGGCCCTGGAGGCGGCGGCGTCCGTGGCATCGTTCGGAGAGGATGGTGTCCTCGTTTCCGATGAGACAGGCTACGTCCGGCTGTGGTCGTTCGCTGGGGGAGAGCCGAGCCGAGCCTGGGCGATCCGCCGTCCGGCCGGCGCCACCGGCGCCCTGCCGGACCCGACGGGGCGCCGGCTGGCGAGTCTCGACCCGCAGGGCCAGTTCCTTCAGGTGTGGGAGGTGGCTGGGTTGCCGGGAGCGAGGCCCGTCGAGCTGCGCCGGAGCGGCTCCTGGTATAACCCAGGTTTCACCTTCCACCCGGCCGGAGAATGGTGCGCGGCAACTACCCATGCCGAGAAGCGCCTGACCTTGTGGCCGTTCGCGCGTCCGCAGCCCAGCGTTGTCGATGCGTACGAGTTCCCCCACTATCGCAAGCCCATCGCATTCACCCCAGACAGTCAATGGCTCGCGACGGGTTGGGGAGAGGAGGCTGTCCGGCTGATTCCTGTGCGAGGCGGCGACTCCCACCAGGTGCGGGAGCTTCGCCTTCCTGGTACCCCACAGTGTGCCGACCTCCGTTTTGACCCCGAACGTCAGAACCTGCTCCTCGTGTCCATGGGCGACGCCTGGATCGTCCCGCTCGACGGCGGACCGTCCTATCAGGTGGGTCCGAAAGTGGAGGGCCGCCAGATCGAGTCGGGGGCCATCTCGCCCAGCGGCGCCCGGATCGCGAGCGCGGTCTTCGGTGGCGACGGCGCAATGGAGCTGTTTGTCTTTGACCTCACCACTCGAGCCCTCCAGCGTTTTGCGTTGCCTCGTCCCGAGACCTCGACCGGTATACCCGAAGGGGTCAACAGCCTGGAGTTCCTCGACGAGCAGACCTTGATAACAGCAGGCTGGGGAGGCATCCGGCGCTGGGACCTTGCCGCCGGAACGCACGAGCTTGTGGTGGCAACGGATGGGCATCGGCAAATGGAAGCGAATCGCGCTGCCGGCATCGCCGTGCAATGGGCCTGGAAGTCGGACCTGAGCCCGGGATTCGAGAGGCTCGAGCTCGTCGAGCTCGCGAGCGGGAGGGTACGGACGCTCGAGGGCTTCGGCGACGACGTCGAGTCGGCCGACTTCGACCCCTCGGGTACCGTGCTCGCGACCGGTCACAGGGACGGCACCGTTCGCGTCGGACGCCTGGAGTGTGGCGAAGCTCACCTGCTCCCGGGCCACAATGTGACCGTCTCGAGAGTGGCCGTCTCCCCCGACCTGCGCTGGGTGGCCTCGTCTGGCGAGGACAACAGTCTCCGTCTGTGGCCGATGCCGGACCTCTCCAAGCCGCCGCTGCACACGCTGCCGCACGACGAGCTCATCGCCAAGCTCAAGACCCTCACCAACCTCCGTGCCGTGCGCGACCCCAACTCCTCCACCGGCTGGACGATCGAGCTCGGCCCCTTCCCCGGCTGGGCGACGGTCCCGGACTGGAACCCGTGATCGGGAGGGCTCGAAGCGACGACACTTGGTCGTCAATACAGGTTTCTCAGTAGGCCGAGCTGCGGTGGGATGCAGCCAGCATGAAGACGATGCGCTCGTCGTCATCGATCTCGTAGAAGAAGCGCCACGAGCCGATGCGATAGCGCCACGTCTCCGGCTGCCATCCCTTCAGCTTCTTGATATTGGGGCCGAAGTGCGGGTCACTGCTGAGCTGCGGATAGACGAATTCGGACAGCTTGCGTTCGATGCGCTCGTGCCCGCCCTTGACGATGGCTCGCAGGTCCTTGGCAAAGCGCTCCGTCTCGAAGATCCGATATTCAGCCAACGAAGCGGCCCCGCCGCGCGCGCGCGTCGCGCGATCCTTGCTTGATGCGCGCGACGAGCCTTTCGTTCGCCTCGATCTCCGCCAGCTCGGCGTCATCGACGAACTGCCGCTCCCGCAAGCGCTCGAGCGCGGCGGTCTCGACCAGGTTGGCGATCGAGCGGCCCTCCGCCTCGGCGGCCGCCGCGAGCTTCCTGTATGTCTCGTCGTCCACCCTCAGGGTCAGCGTCTTGGCCATCCGTCACCTCTGATGCAGAATGATTCTACGTGATGCAGAGTGAAGGCACAAGAAGGTTGATCATTCGCAGCGCGCCGCGAATGCACCGGGAGCCACACCTGATTGCACCGATTCGGAATCGGGCGCGGAAGGCGGGCGGGGGCTCAGAACTCTACCCGGAAGCCGAGCTCGTAGCGGCGCGGGGTCTGCCAGTCGGTGGGGTCGCCCATGGCGATCGGGCTGCCGTCCTCCTCGAAGCCGCAGCCGCTGATGTGCGTGCAGACCGCGGTTGGTTGCTCGTCGCTGAAGACGTTCAAGGCCGAGCCGATCAGTGACAGGCGCACCGGGCCGATGGTGAAGCCCTTGGCGAGCTGGAGGTCGAGCTGGTAGCTGCTGTTGGCGTTGCGGTTTCCGCGCGGCTCGAGGTAGTGCTCGCCGTAGGAAACCTCCGGGTTGTCGCTGTACTCCTCGTACGGCGTCCACGTGAAGGGCGAGGACCAGGAACCGTCGAAGGCGATGCTCCAGTCGCCATCGAGGGTGACAAAGCCGTTCAGCTTGAGCCGGTGCGTCCGGTGGTCGGACAGGTAGCCGTAGCGGTTGTCGAAGTGCCACGGGTAGACGTCGAAGTCGGATCCCGCGTTCTGGGTGTACTCGATGTTGCCTTCCGACTGCGGACCAGGTGTAGGAGGCGAGCAGGGTGAGCCAGTCGAGGCTGCGCGTCTCGAAGCGGAGGATGAAGGCCTCGTAGTCGCGCTCGCAGCCCGGGGATGTTGGCGAGGACCCAGTAGTCGCACGCCGCGCCGGCCGAGGGGTCCGGCAAGTTCCCGTTGCAGGTGTCGTCGACGATGTCGCGGGTGCTCTTGTCGACGTAGCTGAGCTCGATCGCGGACCTCGGGCCGAGCTCGCGCTCGAAGGCGAGGATGAGCTGGTCGGCGTAGGTCGCGCTGATACCGGGAGCGGCCTGGCTCGGCTCGGAGGAGTACTGCTCATCCGGCGAGAGAACCCAGCCGTAGGGGTCCCAGCCCGCGTTGTCGAGCCGATAGCCCCAGCCCAGATCCGCGGCCGCCGTGGCGCATTCGTCCGGAGAACCGACCGGAATCTCGAAGACGAGGGGAAGCACTCCCGAGCACGAGTACCAGCGGTTCGAGGGCTCGTCGACGGCCCGCGCGTGCCAGGGCAGGGTGAGGGCGTTGGGATGCAGGAAGCGGCCCCAGCTCCCGCGCAGCACGCTCTTGGCGTTGCCCGCGATGTCCCACGCGAAACCGAGCCGCGGCTGCAGCATCGCCATGTCCGCGATCTCCATTCCGGTGTTGATGTCGTAGCTCACAGCGTCGTAGCGGAGTCCGAGCTTGAGCGTCAGGTCACGGGTGACTCTCCAGGCGTCCTGCACGAAGGCCGTCGAGACGACGCCCTCGTACACGGTGCGACCCGGCGTTGTACGACTCCCACATCAGGTAGGGCAGGGCCTCTCCTTCGAACTGGACGTCCTCGAAGAAGAAGCCCACTCCGCCGGGGATGCAGCCCTCGCCGTTGGGGGTTCCCGTGCTGCAGTACTCGACCGAGAGCTGAATGTCCGATCGCTCGATCCCACCCTTGAGCTCGTGCGACCCGGCGAGGTCGTCGACGAACCACGTGAGATCGGTGGAGAGGTCGTCGCGTCGCGAGACCCAGTACTGCTGGTTGCCGTAGTTGTCCGTGGACATCCCGGTGTCGTAGTTGTAGTGGCCGATGGTCTGCAGGTCCCCGGACTGCGGATAGTAGTTGGAGTCCAACTCGTACCTGCCGAGGGTGGTGTTCCACAGCAGCGACTCCGAGAGCACCGCGCTGAGCTCGCCGGAGACCACGGTCGTCGCCGAGTCGTCGAAAACGGTCGCCTCGGGCATCACCCAGCGGGAAGCGTTGGAGTTGTCTTCGGTGTAGGGGTCGGTCGAGTACTTCCCGACCACGCGCCAGCTCGGATGAGCCTGCCAGGTGAGCTTCGCGAGGGAGTTTTGGGCCTCGTGAACCCGGGTCGACGGCGACTCGATCGGCGTGAACTCGTCGTCGATCCACTGGTAGGAGGCGAAGAACCACAGCCGGTCGCGGCGGATCGGCCCGCCGAGGGAGAGGGAGTACTGCTCGGAGGAGGACTCCTGCTCGGAGGCGTCGAAGTGGTCGCCACTCTCCTGGAACGAGCCGTCGCGGAAGCGGAGGTCCGCGACGCCCGAGAACTCGTTGCCGCCCGACCTGGTGACGAGGTTGATGATGCCGCCGGTCGCCCGGCCGTGCTCGGCCTCGAAGCCGCCGGTCAGGAGCTGGATCTCGTCGACCGCGTCGAAGTTCATGCGGACGTTGGCGGTGGCCGTCGCCGGGTCGGTCGTGTCCATGCCGTCGATGAAGTAGGCGTTCTCGCCGATGGTCGATCCGAAGACCTTGGACTGGGGTGACCCCCACGATCCACTGGTGACGCCGGCGGCCTGGTTTACCACGACGAGGTAGTCGCGGTTGGTCGAGCCGATGGCCGACTCCTCCATGTAGGTCTGGTCGAAGACCTGGCCGGTGTTGACCTGGGTCGGGTCCACGACCGGGGTCTCGTCTCACCACCTCGATCTCACCGCTGAAGACGCCGGCCGGCATCGCGATGATCATCGAAGCCGCACCCCCGAGCGGGACCTTCACCTGGGCGCGCTCCTGGGTGATGAATCCGGAGAGCGCGGCCTGCACCGTGTACTCCCCAGGAGCAATCCCGACGAAGCTGTACTCGCCCCTGGCGTCCGTGACCCTGGTCTGTGCCCCGCCGATCAACGCCGGCGATGCGATGGTCACGACGACCCCGGGCAGGGGAGCGCCGGCTTCATCGACCGCGCTGCCGATCAGTCGCCCGGTGGTGGTCTGCGCCCATGAGGTGGCGCCAGCCGCGAGCACCATGAACACGATCACGAGCGTCGAGGCACATTTCATGGTCACCTCCTTCGACGCGTGTGGGACCCGGAGTGCTGGGGCGGACGCTCCGCGCCGAGCGCGTGGAGGAACGACAGCGGCGAGCGCATCCGCAAGGTCATGGTCCCGTCCGAGCCGAGCCTGCAAACCGTTTCGATGTGGAGCCTGGTGGCAGTATGACGGCCGGAAACTCAAGAATCAAGTGGAGCAGACTATTTGAGACAAAGTATCTTTCACAGGGCTGCGTACGTATTCCTGTGGAGAGAGAACAGGATGGTTCTGAGGGTCTCCCCGCGCCGCGCGGGCCGGACCGCCATGCCGAGGACGATGGCAGAAACACACCAGAGGTGGCGCGAAGAGGGAGGCCATGCTCGGTCTAGAATGCCGGCGTGGCGGAGGGAACGGAGATGAGAGCGACTGTCCTGGTGAGCCTGTTGGTTGTGGCCACCGCCGCAGGGTCGGGGTTGGCGGCCGAGAAGCGAGCCTTCGAGATCGCGGACTACTACCGGACGGCGTTCGTCGGCGCGCCGGAGCTCAGTCCTGACGGGCTGCGGGTCGCGGTGGCGGTGACCCGTTACGAGCTCGAGAAGGGGGAGAGCTGGTCCGAGATCTGGATGGCAGGCAGCCATGGCAGCAACCCCCGGCAGATGACCCAGGGGAGGCACCACGACTCGAGCCCGACCTTCTCGCCCGACGGCAGCCTGGTGGCCTTCGAGTCGGACCGCGCCGGCGAGGCGACGCAGCTCTTCGTGATGCCGGTCGACGGCGGCGAGCCGCGGCAGCTCACCGACTTCCCGATCGGGGTGTCGGACGCGGTGTGGTCGCCGGACGGACGTTTCATCGCCGTCACCTCCCACGTCTACCCCGAGTGTGGGAGTGATGCCGACTGCAACGGCACCGATCCGAAAGGCTGCTGAGAAGGGGCCGCTCAAGGCCTACATGAGCGACGAGCTGCTGTACCGGCACTGGGACAGCTGGCGCGAGGGACGCTACCCGCACGTGCTGCTCGTCGATGCCGCGACCGGCAAGGTGCTCCGGGACCTGACGCCTGGCCGGTGGGACAGCCCGACCTTCGCGCTCGGCGGCGGCGCCGGCTACGCGTTCTCACCCGACTCGCGCGAGCTCTGCTTCACCTCGAACCGCGACCCGGTGCCGGCGACGTCGACCAACTCCGACCTGTGGGTGGTGCCGGTGGAAGGCGAGGCGCCGGCGAGCCCGCGCAACCTCACCGCGGGCAACCGCGGCTGGGACGGTGACCCGGTCTACTCGCCGGACGGCCGCTTCATCGCCTACCTGAGCCAGGAGACGCCCGGCTACGAGTCCGACCTGTTCCGCATTGCGCTTCACGACCGCGCGACCGGCGCGACACGCTACCTGACGACCCGCGGGACCTTCGACGACTGGGCGACCGCGCTCGCCTGGCACCCGAACGGCCGCGAGCTCCTCTTCCAGGCCGAGGTCAAAGGGACGCACGCCGCTCTATCGGGTCGACATCGGCAGCGGCGACGATCCGAGAGGTGGTGAGCGACGGCGCGATCGCCGGCTGGCGGGTCTCGCCGAAGGGCGACGCCGTCGTCTACACACGGTCGCGGGTGGGTGCCCCGCCCGAGGTCTTCCGCGTCGCGGTCGACGGCGGCATCCCGGAGCCGATCAGCGCCTTCAACGACGCGCTCGTGGCCGAGGTCGACATCCGGCCCGCGCAGGAGCTGTGGGTTCAGGGCGCCGGCGACTACCAGGTGCAGGTCTTCCTGGTCACCCCGCACGGCTTCGACCCGACCCGGAAGTACCCGCTGATCCTCAACGTCCACGGCGGCCCCCAGCAGCCGTGGACCGACCGCTACCGCGGCGACTGGCAGGTCTACCCGGGCAAGGGCTACATCGTCGCCTTCCCCAACCCGACCGGCTCGGCCGGCTTCGGCCAGGACTTCGTCGACGCGATCTCCTGCGACTGGGGCGGCCGGGTCTTCGACGACCTCATGAAGGTCACCGACGCCCTGGCCGCGATCCCCTACGTCGACGCCGACCGGATGGGCGCGATGGGCTGGTCCTACGGCGGCACCATGATGATGTGGTTCGAGGGGCACACCGACCGCTTCAAGGCGCTGGCGGCGATGATGGGGGTCTACGACCTCGCCTCGATGCACGGCGCGACCGAGGAGCTGTGGTTTCCGCAGCGCGACCTCTGCGGCGTGCCGTGGGAGTCCGAGGACTACGAGAAGTGGTCGCCGTCGAGCTACGTCAAGAACTTCAAGACCCCGAGCCTGGTGGTGACCGGCGAGCGGGACTACCGCGTGCCCTACACCCAGAGCCTGCACTTCTTCACCGACCTGCAGCTGATGAAGGTCCCGTCGCGGCTGATCGTGCTCCCGAATGCCGGCCACTGGCCGGGCTGGTACGAGATGGCCTTCTACTACCTCGCGCACCTCGACTGGTTCCACAGCTGGCTCGGCGGCGAGCCGCCGCCGTGGGATGTCGAGCGCTTCCTGCGCAATCAGGTCTTCGACGAGGGTGTTACCCTGGGCGCTCCGCCGCCCGAGGGCGCGGGTTCCGACTGAAGGAGTGAGCATGGCCGGGATCTTCAAGGCCTACGACATGCGGGGCACCTACCCCGACCAGGTGAACGAGGAGATCGCGTTCCGGGTCGGCTACCACTTCCGCGACCTGCTCGACGACGAGGACATGGCGCGTGGGCCGCGGGTCGTGGTGTCGCGGGACATGCGGTCGCACTCGGTGCCGCTGGCCGCGGCCCTCAAGCGGCGGCCTCCGGGCGCGTGGCATCGCGGTGGTCGACATCGGCGTCGCCGACACCCCCCAGAACTACTTCGCCATCGGCCACCTCGGCGCCTCGGGCGGCATCCAGGTCACCGCCAGCCACAACCCGGCGGTCTACAACGGCTTCAAGATGTCGCGGCGCGACGCGATCCCGGTCTCGTACGACACCGGCATCGCCGAGCTCGAGCGGCTGGTGCGCGAGTCGCCGGTCGCGACCGATCTCCAGCCGGCGGCCGGCGAGACCAGCCAGGACGTGTTCGGCCAGTACGCGGACCACGTGCTGTCGATGCTCGAGCGGCGCGAGCCGCGGCTCAAGGTCGCCGTCGACGCGGCCAACGGTATGGGCACGGTCTACCTGCCGATCCTCGAGCGGCTCAACATCGAGCTCGTGCCGCTCTACTTCGAGCTCGACGGGAGCTTCCCGAACCACGAGGCCAACCCGCTGAAGTCCGAGAACCTGGTCGACCTCCAGCGCCGGTGCAAGGACAAGGGCTGCGACCTCGGGGTGGCCTTCGACGGCGACGCCGACCGGGCGATGATCGTCGACGAGAACGGCCGCGTGGTGTCGGCCGACCTCGTGACCGCCCTGCTCGCGCCGCGCTTCCTGCGCCACGAGCCTGGCGCGGTCATCGTCTACGACCTGCGCTCGTCGTGGGCGACCAAGGAAGCGATCGCCGAGGCCGGCGGCAGGCCGGTCCGCGAGCGGGTCGGGCACTCGTTCATCAAGACGACGATGCGCGATCACAACGCGCCCTTCGGCGGCGAGCTCGCCGGCCACTTCTACTACCGCGACAACTACACCGCCGACTCGTCGATCCTGACCCTGATCGAGGTCCTCGACCTGCTGCGGGAGACCGGCCGGCCGCTGTCCGAGCTGGTCGCGCCGCTGCGGCGCTACCACGGCACCGGCGAGATCAACTTCCACGTCGACGACAAGGACGGGATGATCCGGCGCCTCGCCGGGGTTTTCGCCGACGGGGAGATCGACTACCTCGACGGGATCACGGTGCAGTACGCCGACTGGTGGTTCAACGTGCGGCCCTCGAACACCGAGCCGCTGCTGCGGCTGGTGCTCGAGGCGCGCAGCGCGCTCTGATGTCCGAGAAGAAGGCGGTGCTGCTCGTACCTGGGCACCCGGAGTAGGCGAGGCGGCGTCGGCTCGGCGGTTCCGGCCGTTCGAGTTCGCCATGACCGGACGCAGACTCGACGGCGCTCTGCGCGCTCAGCCGCGAGAGGCAGCAGCCCTGGCATGACGCGATCCTCGGCATCTCGCCTTCTACCACGACTCCGCCGCCGCGCTGGTGGTCGACGGCGAGATCGTCGCCGCGGCCCAGGAGGAGCGCTTCACCCGCAAGAAGCACGACTTCGGCTTCCCGGCCAACGCCATCGACTACTGCCTGCGAGGAGGGCAGGCTCGCGCCCGAGCGAGCTCGACTACGTCGGCTTCTACGACAAGCCGCTCCTGAAGTTCGAGCGCCTGCTGGAGACCTACCTCGCCTTCGCGCCGGCCGGCTTCCGGTCGTTCCTCAAGGCGATGCCGCTGTGGCTGCAAGCAGAAGCTGCACCTGCCGCGCGAGATCAACGCACGGGCCTCGAGCGGCGGCTACCGCAAGCGCGGTACGTCTTCACCGAGCACCACGAGTCGCACGCGGCCAGCGCCTTCTTCCCGTCGCCCTTCGAGGAGGCCGCGATCCTGACGCTCGACGGCGTCGGCGAGTGGGCCACCGCCAGCTTCGGCTACGGCCGCGGCAACCGCATCGACGCTGACCCACGAGCTGCGCTTCCCGCACTCGCTCGGCCTGCTCTACTCGGCCTTCACCTACTTCCGCGGCTTCAAGGTCAACTCGGGCGAGTACAAGCTGATGGGCCTGGCCCCCTACGGCGAGCCGCGCTACGCCGACGTGATCCTCGAGAAGCTGATCGACCTGAAGGACGACGGCTCGTTCCGCATGGACATGTCCTACTTCAACTACTGCCAGGGCCTGACGATGACCTCGCGGAAGTTCGACGCGCCTGTTCGGCGGCCCGCCGCGCCGGCCGGAGTCGCCGCTGACCCAGCGCGAGATGGACCTCGCCGCCTCGATCCAGGCGGTGACCGAGGAGATCATGCTGCGGGCGGCCCGGCACGCTCCACGAGCAGACCGGCATGAAGAACCTCTGCCTGGCCGGCGGCGTGGCGCTGAACTGCGTCGGCAACGGCCGGATCCTGCGCGAGGGCCCGTTCGAGAGCATCTGGATCCAGCCGGCCGCCGGCGACGCCGGCGGCGCGCTCGGCGTCGCCGCTGTTCATCTGGCACCAGCTGCTCGGCCACGCGCGGCGAGTCGAGTCCCCGGACGGCGCAGCACGGCTCGCTGCTCGGCCCGCGCTTCTCCGACGAGCAGATCCGCGCCTTCCTCGACGCGCGCGGCGCGGTGTACCACCACTTCGACGACGAGGACGAGCTGCTGCCGGCGGATCGTCGGACCTGATCGCGCAGGAGAAGGTCGTCGGCTGGTTCCAGGGCCGGATGGAGTTCGGCCCGCGCGCGCTCGGCTGCCGGACCATCCTCGGCGACGCCCGCAGCCGCGCGATGCAGTCGGTGATGAACCTGAAGATCAAGTTCCGCGAGTCGTTCCGGCCGTTCGCGCCGATCGTGCTGCGCGAGCGCGTCGAGCGAGTACTTCGAGATGCGCGCCGACGAGGACAGCCCCTACATGCTGCTGGTCGCGCCGGTGGCCGAGGCCAAGCGGCTGCCGGTCGAGCGACGGCGGCGCCCAGGGCCTCGACAAGCTCAAGGTCATCCGCTCCGACGTCCCGGCGATCACGCACGTCGACTACTCGGCGCGCGTGCAGACGGTCGACGCCGAGCGCCACGGCCGCGCTCTACCGGCTGATGAAGGCCTTCGAGCGCAAGACCGGCTGCCCGGTGATGATCAACACCAGCTTCAACGTCCGCGGCGAGCCGATCGTCTGCACGCCGCGAGGACGCCTACCGCTGCTTCATGGCCACCAACATGGACGTGCTGGTGCTCGAGAACTTCGTGCTGCTGCAAGGAGGAGCAGCCGAGCGCCCAGCGATCCGAGCTCGACGAGTACCTGGCGCAGTTCGCGCTGGACTGAGAGGCCACGAGACCCTGATGGCAGTCATCGAGATCAACCGCAACCCGACGCGGCAGGCAGCTGAACCAGTTCGGCTTCATCTGGCTCGGCTTCCTCGCCTTCTTCGGGGCGATCGCGCGCTTCAAGCTCGACGCGCCGACGGTCGCGCGTGGTCGCTGTGGATCGCGGCGGTCGTCGTGCCGGTGCTCGGCTGGGCTGATCCCGGCCGTTCATGCGCGCGGTCTTCGTCGGCATGTCGTACCTGGCGTGGCCGATCGGCTTCGTGGTCTCGCACGTGATCCTGGCCCTGGTCTACTACCTGGTGTTCACGCCGATCGGGCTGGTCGATGCGGATCTTCGGGTATGATCCGATGAAGCAGGCGCTTCGACGACGCGGCGACGTCGTACTGGGTGAAGCGCGATCCGGTCGCGAGCGAGCGCGAAGCGGTACTTCCGGCAGTTCTGAGGTGGTGATGAGCATGAAGGACGAGCCCACGCAGAGACGATCAGCGCAGCGCCTTCGAGGAGGAGGCGAGCGCCAAGCAGACCGGCCTGCGTCGCCGAGTTCTTCCACTTCCTGCTGCACAACAAGAAGTGGTGGCTGACCCCGATCATCGTCGTGCTGCTCCTGGTCGCGGTGCTGATCGTGCTGTCCGGCTCGGCGGCCGCGCCCTTCATCTACACCCTGTTCTGAGCGGCTCGCCGCCGGCGCGACCCCGCGAGCGACGATGCGCCGCCGGTTCCGCGGCGCGGAAGGGGAGGCTCGCATGGAGATCCTCGGTCACCTCAAGAGCCGGCGGACGGTGCGGAAGTTCAAGTCCGATCCGATTCCGCAGCAGACCTTGGGTACGCTGTTCGAGGCGGCGATGTGGGCCCCCTCGCACGCCAACGTCCAGCCGTGGGAGTTCGTGGTCGTCGGCCGGCAGGCGCGGGCGCGCCTGCTCGACGTGTTCCGCGTCAAGGCCGACGAGCTGCTCGCAGACCCGGATCTGCCGGCGCCCAAGCGCGCCGGCATCACGGCGCTGCGGGAGGACTTCGGCGGCGCGCCGTTCATGGTCGCGGTCGTCAGCCGTCCTCCGGCCGACGACCTGCAGCGGATCGAGAACCCGCTGAGCGCCGCGGCCGCGGTCCAGAACCTCTGCCTTGCCGCCTGGGACGCCGGGATCGGAGCGGTCTGGCTGTCCGTCGGCGCGTCGCCTCCGGCAGGACGATCCTCGGGATCAAGGACGACGAGTCGGTCGTGGCGCTGCTCGCGATGGGCTACCCAGCCGAGGTCCCACCAGCGCCGCCCCGCGAGCCCTACGCCGGGCACCTCCGCGAGATCCCGTAGCCGGGGTTGGACGTTCCAGCACCCAGCGAGGGTCCGGCGACGTGACTGTCAGGCTGCCTACGGAGGACCCGCTGCGCTAGGACCTGACGTACAGCGCGGCGCAGCGCCCTCGCCTCGGCCAGCAGCTCGCGCGCGGCCTCGAGGGTCTCCGGCGATGAAGGGACGTGGCTTGAAGGAGTGGCCGGCTGGTACAGGGCCTCGGCATCGCCGATGCCCGCGTCACGCTGCTTCTTGAGTCGCTCGAGGATGAGGTCGCGGATCGCCGGCGCGCCGTCGACGCCGCGGAAGTAGCCGATGTGCCCGCCGTCCTCCTCGCGGTGTCGCTCGCGCGGACGTGTTCCGCCACCGCCGCCGCCGGCGGAGCGGACCCGGACGTCGGCGATGCCGAACAGCGCGCTCGAGCGGGCCCTGTTGGATCGACACCTCCTGGACGTTGGCGAAGGTCATCGTCAGCTCGCTGACCTTCCAGACGCCCTCGCGGATGCGCAGGCTGCGGTCGGTGACGATGTACCAGCGCAGCTCCCAGTCGAGGATGATCGGGACCAGGGTCAGCGGGAGCTGGACGACGAAGGCGATCAGGCCGAACGCCTCGATCCACTGGAAGAAGGCGAGTGCGATCGGTGCGAGCGCGCGGAAGGGAAGGCGATCGACGGCGAGCTCGCGCGCCGAACGCGGCAAAATCGAAGACGGCGAGGGCGAACGACCAGACCGATCAGGGTGGCGGCCTGGCCCGCCGCCCACCTCAGGAGCTTGAGCTGGAGGTAGCGCCGGGAGGCGCGGAAGACGCGCGCGGTTCCCGCCGAGCCGGCCGGCAGGCTGGGCTCGGGAGGCACCGCGAGCAGCCGCAGCATCAGCGCCTTGACCGGCTCAAGCATCGCCGCCGCCCCGGTCGGCGCCGCCGACCGCCTGCCGCACCGCCCGCAGCTCGGCCGCCACCTCGCGCAGGATCGTGGCCAGCTCGTCGGCAGTCCCGTCGGGCGTCGCAGCCGTGGCCTGCGAGCTGCGGGACGGTGCGTGCCATGGTCGCGGGCGCCGCGCATGCGGGTGTAGAGATAGTCGCGAATCGCCTCGAACTCGAGCAGGCCCTCGAGGGTCATCTCCGCCGTCGCGCTGCCGCTGGCGGTCTGCACCTCGACCCGGGCCAGGCCGAGCCAGCGCTCGACGACGTTCGACCGGAGGTGGATGTCCTGGATCCGCGCGTAGGTCAGGTTGATCTCGCGCCGGAAGAGGATGCCCCAGCTCATCGAGATGCCCTCGGCGTCGAAGCGGTAGCGCAGCGTGTGGTAGCGGAAGTAGAGGGGGAGAAGGGGGATGAAGAAGAAGGGGCCGAGGACGAGCGACGAAAGGAAGTAGTAGGTGAAGAGCCGCGGGCAAGGCCGTTCGATGGCGAAGATCGCGCGTTCGTCGAGTGGGCGTTCGTTGGTCATGGCGCGAGTGTACCCTGGCCGCTCCGCCCGGCACTCGATCCCGTGGGCGAAGGAGATGGCTGGGGGGTCAGGAGCTGGCGAACGCCGTTCGGGCCGCCTCCACCGCCACTCCGGTCGTGATCGGCGCGCCCTCGCTCGCCAGCACGGCCTCGAGCGCCCCGACGCAGCGCAGCACGTTGGTCAGTTTGCAGCCGTGGCCCATGAGCCCGATCCGCCACACCTTGCCGGCGAGCTCGCCCAGCCCGCCCCCGATCTCGAGGTTGTACTCCTCGAGCAGCCGTCCCCGGACCCTGGCATCGTCGACGCCGTCCGGGAATCGAGACCGAGTTGAGCTGGGGCAATCGCTCCGACTCGGGCACCACGAACCCCAGGCCGAGGGCCTCGAGCCCGGCCTTGAGGGCGAGGTGGTGCCGGTGGTGGCGGGCCCAGGCGTTCTCGAGGCCCTCCTCGCGGAGGATGAGCAGCGCCTCGTGGAGTCCATACAGCGCGTTGACCGGCGCGGTGTGGTGGTAGGACCTGCGCTGGGCAGAGCCCCAGTAGCCCATGATCAGGTTCATGTCGTTGAACCAGCTCTGGATGGGCGTGGACCGGGTCGTGATGAGCTTCGACCGCGGACTCGCCGAAGGTCACCGGTGACAGCCCGGGTGGGCACGACAGGCACTTCTGGCTGCCCGAGTAGACCGCGTCGAGGCCCCACTCGTCGACCCGGACCGGGATGCCGCCGACGGCGGTCACGCAGTCCGCGATGACCAGGCAGCCGTGGCGATGGGCGATGGCCGCGAGCAGCTGCGCGTCCGAGCGGGCGCCGGTCGAGGTCTCGGCGTGGACGAAGGCCACCAGCTTCGCCTCCGGGTGCTCTTTGAGCGCACGCTCGAGCTTCTCCGGGTCGACGGCGCGGCCCCACGGATCGTCGACCACGACCGCGGTGGCGCCGCAGCGGACCACGTTCTCCCGCATCCGGCCGCCGAACACGCCGTTGCGGCACACGATGACCGTGTCACCCGGCTGGACCAGGTTGACGAAGCAGGCTTCCATCCCGACCGTGCCGGGACCGGAGACCGGCATGGTGAGCGCGTTCGACGTCTGGAAGGCGTACTGCAGGAGCTCCTTGACCGAGTCCATGAAGTCGACGAAGACGGGGTCGAGGTGGCCGATGGTCGGCCGCGCCATGGCCTGGAGCACGCGCGGCGAGACGTCGGACGGACCCGGACCCATGAGGGTCCGCTGCGGGGGATGGAAGGAGCTACTCATCACGTCCTCCTGCGTCTGCGAGCGGAGAGCACTCGGTCGCGATCTCGCTGGCTTGGATTGTGTCACCGTCTCGCCTCGGCTGACATCCCGGAAGCGGGCGGCGGCAACGGCGGAGAGCGGGTTGAACGCGCCGAGCCGAGTTCGACTGACATCCTAGTCAACGAGCTTCGGCAGCGTGGTCAGGTGCTCGACCTCGGCGCCGCCGACGTGGTGCATCTCGGCCTCGGTGAAGTCGGGGGTCTTCTCGACGAACTGCGCCTCCTCGGTCGAGCCCTTCAGCGCGGTGACCGCGGTGCTGCCCGAGGTGATCACCTGGGTGACGTCGTCGAAGTAGCCGGCGCCGACGAAGCTCTGGTGCTTGACCGCCCGGTAGCCGTGGCTGCGCCTCGAGCTCGAACTCGCGCTCCTGGAGCGCGGCGTAGGCGGTCATGCCCTGGTCGCGGTAGGCGTGGGCCAGCTCGAACATGCACGGCGTTGAGCGAGTGGAAGCCGGCCAGGGTGACGAACTGGAACTTGTAGCCCATCGCCGCCGAGCTCGCGCTGGAAGCGCGGCGATGGTGGCGTCGTCGAGGTGGCGCCTCCAGTTGAAGGACGGCGAGCAGTTGTAGGCCAGCAGCTTGCCCGGGTACTCGCGGTGGATCGCCTCGGCGAAGCGTGCGCGCCTCGTCGAGGTCGGGCTGCGAGGTCTCGCACCAGATCATGTCGGCGTACGGGGCGTAGGCCAGGCCGCGGGCGATGGCCGGCTCGAGGCCGGCCGCGACGTCGAAGAAGCCCTTCCGGCGGTGCGCTCGCCGGTGATGAAGCGGCCGGTCGCGCTCGTCGACGTCGCTGGTGAGCAGGTTGGCGGCGTCGGCGTCGGTGCGGGCGATGAGGACGGTCGGCACGCCCATGACGTCGGCCGCCAGGCGGGCCGCGACCAGCTTCTGGATCGCCTCGCTCGGTCGGCACCAGCACCTTGCCGCCCATGTGGCCGCACTTCTTGACGCGAGGAGAGCTGGTCCTCGAAGTGCACGCCGGCGGCGCCGGCCTCGATCATCGCCTTCATCAGCTCGAAGGCGTTGAGCAGCCCGCCGAAGCCGGCCTCGGCGTCGGCGACGATCGGCGCGAACCAGTAGGGCATGCGTGTCGCGCCGTCCCTCGGCGTGGGTGATCTGGTCGGCGCGCATCAGGGCGTTGTTGATGCGGCGGACCAGCGTCGGCACGCTGTCGGCCGGGTAGAGGCTCTGGTCGGGGTAGGTCTGGACCGGCGTTGTTCATGTCGCCGGCCACCTGCCAGCCGCTGACGTAGATCGCCTTGAGGCCGGCCTGCACCATCTGCACCGCCTGGTTGCCGGTCAGGCGCCCGAGGGCGCGGACGAACGGCTCGGTCTGCAGCAGGTTCCAGAGCCGCTCGGCGCCGCGGCGGGCCAGGGTGTGCTCGATCGAGCACGGTGCCGCGCAGCCGAACGACGTCGGCGGCGGTGTACGGGCGCTCGATCGCCCGCCCAGCGGCGGTCGGTTCTCCAGCTCCTGCTCGAGCTGCTCGATGGCCTTTCGATCGTGATCGCCGGTCCCGCTCATGGTCTCCATCGTCGGTCCTCCTCGCTGCTGTCGCTCAGTCGAGGTGCTCGTAGGCGACCAGGGTCAGGAACTCCGCGAGCTCGTCGGCGGTCGCCAGCCGCTCGAAGAGCCGGCTCGCCAGCTCGAAGTTGCCGCCGTCGAAGCGCTCGGCGCCGACCAGGCCGCGGATCTTGGCCAGCTCCTCGCGGAATCAGCGCGCGGCACCAGCTCGGCCGTGACCTTGCGGCCGTCGTCGAGCATGCCGCCGGGTGGCGGATCCACTGCCAGACCTGGGTGCGCGAGATCTCGGCGGTGGCCGCGTCCTCCATCAGGTTGTAGATCGGCACGCAGCCGTTGCCGCCGCAGCCACGCCTCCAGGTACTGGATGCCGACGTCGATGTTGAGCCGCAGGCCGTGCTCGGTGATCGCGCCCTGCGGGAACCGGCCAGCAGGTCGTCGCGGTCACCTGCGACGTCGTCGCGCGTGCGGTCGATCTGGTTGGGCGGTCGGCATGCTGGCGTCGAAGACCTCGCGTGGCGAGCGGGCACCAGGCCGGGGTGCGCGACCCAGGTGCCGTCGTGGCCGTCGCGCGACCTCGCGCTCCTTGTCGGCGCGCACCTTGGCGAGGGCCGCCTCGTTGGCCGCCGGGTCGTTCTTGATCGGGATCTGCGCCGCCATGCCGCCCATCGCGTGGCGCGCCGCGGCGGTGGCAGGTCTGGATCGCGAGCTGCGAGTAGGAGCGCATGAAGTGGCGTGGTCATGGTGACCTGCGCGCGGTCGGGCAGCACGAACTCGGGGCGCGCGCGGAACTTCTTGATGAAGCTGAAGATGTAGTCCCAGCGCCCGCAGTTGAGGCCGGCCGAGTGCTCGCGCAGCTCGTAGAGGATCTCGTCCATCTCGAAGGCGGCCAGGATGGTCTCGATCAGCACGGTGGCGCGGATGGTGCCGCGCGGGATGCCCGAGCGCGTCCTGCGCCGAGGAGGAAGACGTCGTTCCAGAGCCGCGCCTCGAGGTGGCTCTCGAGCTTGGGCAGGTAGAAGTAGGGCCCGCTGCCGCGCGCGAGCAGGGCGCGGGCGTTGTGGAAGAAGTAGAGGCCGAAGTCGAACAGCGACGCCGACACCGGCTCGCCGTCGACGAGGCACGTGCTTCTCGACGAGGTGCCAGCCGCGCGGCCGGACCATCAGCGTGGCGGTCCGCTCGTTGAGCTGGTAGACCTTGCCCGTCCGGGCTGCGTGAGCCGATCGTGCCGGCGCACCGCGTCGCGCAGGTTGATCTGGCCCTCGAACGCAGTTGTCCCAGGTCGGCGAGTTGGCGTCCTCGAAGTCGGCCATGAAGACGCTGGCGCCGGAGTTGAGCGCGTTGATGACCATCTTGCGGTCGACCGGGCCGGTGATCTCGACGCGGCGGTCCTCGAGGTCGGCGGGCACCGGCGCGACCTTCCAGTCGGCGTCGCGGACCGCGCGGGTCTCCGTCGAGGAAGTCGGGCCGCGCGCCGGCGTCGAGCTCGCGCTGGCGCTCGACCCGGCGCGCGAGCAGCGCCTGCGCGGCGGCCGTCGAACTCGCGCTGGAGGCGAGCGACGAACGCGAGCGCCTCCGGGGTGAGGATCTCCTCGAAGCCGGAGTCGACTGCACCCACGATCGCGACGCCCTCGGGGAGCGTGGTCCGTTTCATGAGTACCTCGGATGCCGCAGCGCGACGTCGCCCGGCATGAGTGGAGTCCGATCAAGTCCTACCATTCGCAGCGTTTGGCAACACCGCCCAAACGATTCCTATTTCCGGCACGGCCGGATCGTAGCACGGCTTGCCGCAGAGCGTCATCTCTGCCTCGGGTCTGCCGGTGCTCTCGCTTCCGTCCGCTTTGCGTGCGATCGGAGATGCGGACCGACCGGAACCGTCGATCGCCGCAGCGGGCGCGGTCACGGAGCCCGCTCGGCAGACTGCCGGGTCTCAGTACTCCTCGACGGCGACGGCAGCCGCGTCGCCGTAGAGGGCGAGAACCTCGATGCGAACTCGGTTGTGAACGTCCACGAACGAGTCGCCCTCCACGAGGGGGTTCTCGGTCAGATTCCAGAGCTGGGTCCCGCCCATGAGCTTGACGAGGACTCCAGGTTCGAGCCCCTCGTCATACCCCTCCGCTGAGCGGTACTCGATCGTAAGGTAGCTGTCCCTGAAATCGCTGGCATCGAACGGCGGCTTCTCGTCGAGGCGGAGAGTGATGAGCTGGGTTGCCCGGGATCCGCCTCCCCCTCGAGTGGGTAGAGGAGGTGGACGCCCAGCTCGCCGCTGATGACGTTCGACGCCGGAAGCCAGCCGGCCAGGTGCTTGAAGATCGCGCTCCAATGGCGGGGACGATCCTCCGGAAAGTAGCCGCCGTTCCCCATGATGTCGGTGCGGTCGCCGTTGCTCACTCCCTGGCGGCAAGCGAAGTAATCGCCCTGGGCGCCCTCGCAGTCGAGGACCCCGGAATGCCGGAAGCCGAGCATCGTCGGAATGTCCGAGCTCGTGGCCGACGACCTGGACGAACTCACGCGCGCCGTCGGTCAGGAAGCCGGCGATCACCACCCCAGGGATCTCACGCTCCTCGTCGCCGATGATGACCCGGTGGCGGACGAGAGGCCCCCATTCGGAAGATCTGGGAAACCGTCTCCGTCCCCGTCCTCGCCGCCGTAGGGGTCCCAGATATCGTCGACAACGACGATGAAGAACCGGTAGGACTCCCAGTCGGGGACCACGCCGTCGGCGTGGAGCGAATCCATCGCGTCGGCGACGATCGCGTCGCCGTCGTAGGGACCGGACAGGGTGTCGAAGCGGGTCGGGTAGCTCCCGAAGATGTCGGCCCCGCCCACGGTCAGGTTATGGAAGGAGGAGACGTCCAGGTAGTCAGCGAGCGAGATGCTCACGTCGCCAAGGAGCATCTCCGGCAGCAGGCCGTACGTTCTGCCCTGCTGGTGCTCGTTGGCGAGCAGCACCACCAGGACTCGGTCGGGTCCGGAAGGGCTACTGTACGGGAGGGACAGCGGCGGAATTGGAAGGTTGATGCCCCTCGCAGCTCGAGGAGGAGCCTGGGCGGATGCGATCGTTGCGGCTGCAAAACCCACCAGACCGGCCGTCACCGATCTGAGGAACCGCCTCGAGGGCCGGAACGCGAGCGTGCGGCTCGAACTCGTCGAAGCGTCGAATCGATGGCTCAGCGGACTCATGACGCGCCCCCTTTCACGGGCGGACGGGGCTCCCGAGGGGCCCTTCCGCCGCCTGAAGATCGCGGCACATCGACGGCCACCGTCTGCCAGCGCAAGAAGCGTTCCAACAACCGCGAGTCCCGAGCGGCGCCCACCGCCACCACCACCGGGTACGTTTCACCAGGGCACAAGGGAAAATCGCCCCCGGGCGGCGGCGATCAGGAGTTCAGCTGAGCGATCGACGCGTCAATCGGGGTGGGAGAGGTCGATCGACTTGAGCTCGTCGAGCTCGCGGGAGAGGCGCGCCGCCTCGGCTTCGGCGGATCCGCAGCCTTCTCTTGAGCTCCTGGATGCTCTGCTCGCGAGCTGCGATGGTCCCTCGGAGCTCCGCGGTCTCCTCCAAGTAGGTCATGACCAGCTCGACCAGGTCGAGCTCGGGCCTCAACCGCGCGTGCGGCCTGAGGCTCGACGACGGCGAGTCGTTGCTCGGCCGCCGCGAGCGAGTCGAGAACGCGCAGCAGCGCGGTGGCCTCCGCGCGGACGGTCGACGATCGGGCGAGCTCCTCGAGGAGCTCGCGCGCGCGGTTCGGGTCATGACCCAGGTGGCCATCGACAGCGCGAGCGAGGGCGAGCCGCATGACGAGCTCCGGGTCCTCATCGACCGATGAGAGACGCCGCACCTGCACCTCGTCGTCGGCGACGGCGGCGGCGTAGTCCGCCTGCTCGAAGGGATCGACCTGGGCGTGCTTGACGGCGGACTGCGGGAGCGCAGGCCCCTAAAGCCCCGGCCAGCGCGACGACCGTAACGATGCGTGGAGCCGGCCTCATCAGCATCCGTCCTCGTCGGACACGGTGGGATCGGGTCGGGGACGGCGTCCCCGGCGGGAAGCTCGAAGACGAACGCCGCTCCGCCGCCGGGCGCATCCTCGACCCAGATCCTCCCACCGTGGGCATTCACGATCCGTTGGCAGATGGTCAGTCCCAGCCCGAAGCTTCGGGAGGGAGACCCGGCCTGGGGGTCCTTCACTTGATAGAAGCGCTCGAAGACCCGGGTCTTGTGCTCGTCCGGCACGCCGGTCCCCTGATCGTTGACCGCGACTCTCACCGTGGCGTGCGGCGGTTGATGGGTGCGCCGGCGCTCGACCTGGAGCGTCACGGCGCCTCCCGGCAGGAGAGAATCGGAGCGCGTTCTCGACCAGGTTGTGAACCACCTGGGTGATTCGATCGGGGTCGCAGCGGACGGTGCATGGCTGCGCTGCAACGCTCCCCGCGAGTCGAATGCCGCGATCCGCGGCGCCCGCCTCGAAGACCTCGATCGCCCGGCTCACGACCGGTCCGAGATCGACATCACCGAACGAGTAGGTCATGACTCCAGCTTCCATCCGCGACACATCCAGGAGATCCGAGATCATGCGCTGGAGCCGTTCCTGGGACTGGTACTGGAGATCGACGATCCGGCGCTGTTTGTCCGTGAGAGGGCCCGGCACTCCATCGAGAAGCAACCGTGTCGTCTCCTGCATGGCGACCAGGGGGGTCTTGATCTCGTGCGACACACTGGACAGGAAATCGCGCTTGAGCCGGTCAAGCTCGTCGAGCCGGCGCACCATCGAGTTGAAATGATCGGCGAGGACGCGCGAGCTCGGTCCGTGACCGGGTCTCGATGCGGTGGCTGAACGCGCCGTCGGCCACCGCTCGGGTCGCTGCGAGCAGCTCCTCGAGAGGGCCGGTTGATGGACCTGACCGTGACGACGGTGACCGCCGCGCTGATCGCCAGCACGACCACGAGCGTGGCGCCGGACACGTTGAGTGCCCGCACGGTGATCGCGGTCGAGCGAGCGACCTGCCGGGAGCTTTCCTCGCGGGCGGCCCGCAGCATCGAGCTGATCTCATGCCGCAGAGTCTGCAGCTCGAGCTGTGCGGTCCCGAGGCGTGAGTCGGCCCACGCCGCCGCCGCTTCGCCCGTGGTTTCCCCTCCGAGGCCGTCGGCAAGGCTGGACTCAGCCCATGCCTGGAGGAGGGCATCCACCCCGTCCACGTCCTTTCCGTTCGCAGCGAGGGCCGCGAGATCGCTCGTGCTGGCGGCGAAGCGCTGGCAAGCGCGCCGCGCTGCGGTGGCGTACCCGGGATCGCGGGTGACCTGGTACTTGCGCAGGCGGATCTCGATCAGGTCGCTGAGGTCGAGCAGATTGAGCGCAACCTCCGTGGCTGGGAGCCTCACGCGGGCGAGCTCCTGCTGGGCATCCGCAAGGCGGGCGATCCTCGACCACTGCCAGGCCAACGCCCCGGCAGAGACCGCGCAGACGATGCCCAGGCCGAGCCCGACTCGGGTGGAAATCCTCATGTCGCGGCCTCATCGATCCCGTACCTCTTGAGCTTGTTCCGGATCGTCTTGACGTCGACTCCCAGGCGTCGCGCCGCTTCGGCCTTGTTGTCGCCGACGCGGTGCAGGGTTTCGAGGATGAGGAGCCGCTCCGCCTCTTCGACGGTTGTGTCCGCAGGCAGGACGAGACCATCGGCCGGCACCGCCCGGTGGAGCCGGACCAGGGGTGGCAGATGGGTCTCCTCGAGCCAGCCCTGGCGCGCCAGGATGGTCGCCCGCTCGATGACGTTTCGCAGCTCGCGGACGTTTCCGGTCCACTCGTGGGCCAGCAGCCTCTCCCTGGCGGCCTCGCTGACCCCGACCACGCTCATCGAGTGCTTGTGATTGAACAGCTCCAGGAAGTGCTGGGCGAGCAGGAGGATGTCGTCCTTCCGCTGGCGCAGGGGAGGGAGGTGGATCGGAAACACGTTGATCCGGTAGAAGAGATCCTCGCGCAGCCTCCCATCGGCGACGGCCGCCTGAGGGTCACGGTTGGTCGCGGCGACGAGCCGCACCGAGAACGGCAGGTCGCGCGAGCCGCCGACCCGGCGCACCGCCGCCTGCTCCAGCACGCGCAGGAGCTTGGGCTGAACGTCGACCGGCATCTCTGCGATCTCGTCGAGGAATAGCGTTCCACCGTCCGCCCGCTCGAAGCAGCCGCTGTGGGTTCTGTCGGCTCCGGTGAAGGAGCCCTTCTCGTGGCCGAAGAGCTCACTCTCGATCAGCGACTCCGGGATTGCCGCCGCATTGAGGGCCACAAAGGGGCCGTCTCTGCGCTGGCTGAGGTCGTGGATGGCACGCGCGGCCAACTCCTTTCCCGTGCCCGTTTCGCCGACCAGCAAAACGGTGGCGTCGCTGCTCGCGACGGTGTCGATCATCGCGAAGACGTTTCGTATCGACTCGCTGGTGCCGACCAGGCCGCCGGGACCGGGGCTGCTCTCCAAGGCCGCCTGGAGGTCGCGGGTGGAATGAGTCCGCCTCGATGCGACCCCGAACCTCCTCCAGCGTTGCTCGCAGGCTTTGGTAGTCGAGAGGCTTGGTGAGGAAGTCGTGCGCGCCGCGCTTCATCGCCTCCACCGCGTCATCGATCGACCCGTGAGCCGTGATCAGGATCACCGGCCGATCAGGCCGCCCCGCCTTGAGCCGCGGCAGGAGCTCGATGCCGGTGGTCTTCGGCAGGACCACGTCCGAGATCACGAGGTGCGGGTCCTCGCTCTCGGCCAGCTCACCCGCGGCCTCCGCGTCGGCGGCGAGCATCACCTCGTAGCCCCAGCCTTCGAGCCGCTGCGCCAGGATCTCGCGCATGGCGGCCTCGTCGTCCACCACCAGGATGCGGATACCGCGGTGATGCAAGCCCATGCCGCTCCTCCTTGCTGCCCACTGGAGCAGGCCCGCCGGAGCGAGGAACACTGCCGGGTTGTCGAGTACGGGCCGTCTCGCCCCGTACGACGGAGCAGAGCCGGGAGAAATTCCCGTCGGCCGGGTTCGGCCGACGATCCGGTCGCGATTCCAGCGGCAGGTCACGTAACTCGAGTTTCGATCGTGACTTCCGCGCGGCAGTTCGGCGAGCTCAGGGGACCCGCCTCACGGCGTGCCGTGGAGGGAATCCCCGGCCGCGCCGCGGCGAGCTGACCGCTGGAAGCCAAGGCCACACTGCATCCTGCTGGTCAGTAACAACTTAGCTCGAGAACTCCCGGCTGGCACGAGGGTTGCTGAAGGTTCGAATGGAAAGCTCGGACGCGGTGTCCGGGCGGGGATCAACAACGACGACTGGAGGTGAAGAAATGAGAGCCAAGTTCGTGTCTACGCTGAGTGTCGTGAGTGTGCTGGGCCTCCTCCTGTGCGCGCCGCTTGCTGCCCAGGATGTCGCCGCAGGAGCAGCCGGCCGAGGAGGAGGGCCTCGTCCAGGTTCCTGCTCAGGAGCTCGAGGCCGAGGTCCCGGCCCAGGAGCTGGAGTCTGCCCAGTCGGATCCTGCCCAGGAGGGTCAGGGCGAGAGCGCGCCGTCGTCGGCGCCGGAGAGCGAGGTCGCTGCCGGCCAGGGCTCTGAGGAGCCGGAGGCGGCGGAAACCTCGGAGCCGGCAACCTCCGAGGCGCCCAAATCGGGGGCGGACGAGCGGAGCATCGAGAATATGCCCAAGACCGCCAGCCCGCTCGCTCTCGTGGCGTTGATCGGGGCCTCCAGCATTGCCGGCGGCCTGGGCTTGCGCCGATTCCGACGCAGGTGACCACCACACGGTGCCCCAGGGACAGGGAAGCGCGCCGGAGCCGGGCTCCGGCGCGCACCTTTTTTGACGAGGAGCCGATCGTGTCCCGACGACGCCACGAGTGCGAGGCCGACACCGTGACCGGCGAAACGTCCCGCAGGCGGCGGGGCTTGGCGCGTCCGCTCGAGGTCGGTCTGCTGGTGATCGGATGTACCTGCCTGGCGTGGGCCGGGTGGGCGTTGGCGGACGCGCGGCTCTTCCAGCTCCGCGCCGCGGCGACGGCCGCTCCGATGCCGGCTGCCGAGGTCGGCGAAGGAACCGTGGTCTTCCAGCTGTGGATCCCGCGAGTGGGCGTTGGCACGGCGGTCGCGGAAGGGGTTTCCGAGCGCACGCTTCGACGCGCCGTTGGCCACGCCCCCGGCAGCGCGCTGCCCGGTCAGGTCGGCAACGTGGTGCTCGCTGGGCACCGCGACACCTTCTTTCGAAGCCTCGAGCGCATCCGGATCGGCGACGCGATCTACCTCGAGAGCAGCAGGCGGAACGGAGCTCTACGTGGTGGATTGGATTCGCGTTGTCACGCCGACCGAAATCGCGGTGCTGAAGAGCACGGGCTCGGCCACGCTGACGCTCGTCACCTGCTATCCCTTCCGGTTCATCGGGTCCGCCCCGGAGCGCTTCATCGTCCGCGCGCGACACATCAACGCCGCCAAAGCCTGGGGATCGCGAGACCTGGCCTCCGCGCCGGCTGGATGAAATGGCTGACGAGCACGCCCGCGCGCGTCACCCCGGGCAGGGCTCGTCGGTGGGCACTCCCCGTGGCGGAGTGGGGAGCGGGTCGGCGGCGCGGGGCCTGAGCCGGCGGCAGCTGCTGAGGAGCGGACTCGCGGCCGGTGCCGGCCTGCTCTGCACACCGATGATCAACCGCGGGTACGCCGTCCTCACGGACCAGGGCCCTGAAGTCTCGATACGGGCGATCGACCTGGTCGGCAGCACGACGGTGATCGACATGCTGGGGCTGCTGACCACGAACTGGCGCAAGCTGTCCGGCTGGTACCGCGAGCCTGCAAACTTCGACGAACGGGAGTTCAGGCGGCTCGAGTCGACCGGCATCAAGGTCTTTCACCCGGCGGTGGAGACCGACAGTCCCGATCCTCACCGCGGAGCCCTCCGGTGGATGTCCGGCTGGACCGCCCTGCTCGACAACCAGCCGTGCTTCATGGCCAGGATCGAATCGCTCGCGGACCTGATCCGCTATCCGGCCGCCGGCAAGATCAGCGTCCTGATCGGCTTCCAGAACTCCAGCCACTTCCGGACGGTGGCGGACGTCGCGATGTTCCACGGTCTGGGGCAGCGGGTCTCTCAGCTCACCTACAACCTGGGCAACCGCCTGGGAGGTGGATGCTGGGACGCATCTGGACCGCGGTCTCTCTCCCTTCGGCGTCGAGATCGTCGCCGAGATGAACCGGGTCGGCATGGTGGTGGACGTCTCGCACTGCGGTGAGCGGACCAGCCTGGAGGCCATCGAGGCGTCGACGACCCCGGTGCTCGCGACACACTCCAACTGCCGGTCCCTCGTCCCCGGCCAGCCTCGCAACAAGTCGGACGACGTGATCCGCAAGCTCGCGGCGAGCGGAGGCGTCATGGGGATCACCCTGGTGCGGCCGTTCGTGACCGAAGGCCCAGCCCGGCTCGACCGGGTTCTCGACCACTTTGACCACGTCGCCCGGCTGGTCGGAGTCGAGCACGTCGGGCTGGGCAGCGATCTGGCGCAGGACTCGGCGTCCGGCGCCACGGGCCCGGGCTCGACGACCGCACATCACATCGGCGGGCTTGACCCCGGAATGTGGGTGTTTCAGCTGACCGAAGGCCTGCTCGGCCGCGGCTATCGCGACCCGGACGTCCGGCTCGTGCTCGGCGGGAACTTCGCGCGGGCGCTGGGCGAGATCTGGTCCCACGAGCCGTGGGCCCCTGCCGAGGCGCTGTGGGAGAGGAGGGATCCGTTCTGCCCGGCGCCAAGCCCGATCCGGCGCGCCTTCAAAGCCGCGCAAACGAATGTCGGGGCACAGCGCAGAACCGGCGGCTGAGATTCGCGAGCCGAAGAGGAAGACCACCTTCGATGTGTGGTGGCGCGCGGTCTTGGAGTTGCAGGTCAGTACGCGCACATCAGCAGCGCTAGCATCATTCATCATGAGAAGACTCCTCAATTCCTCGGGATGCGCGCAGCGCATCCCGAGGAGCGTGTGGGGCAGAGGCCAACCACAACAACCGCATCAGAAGCTCGCTCAGGGCCCTATGCCCGACACGCTCTTAACGGCAACGAACAACGAGCGTCACCCGGCGGTTTCGGGCGCGGCCTTCGGGCGATCGGTTGTCGCGATCGGCGCCGAGGGACCGAACGAGGTGGTTTCCAACCGGGTGGTCGGGATTCCGTGGCGCTGACTCAGGTACCGCCGCACCGACTCGGCGCGGGCGACTCCGAGGAGCTGATTGCGGGCTTTGTCACCGGTGGAGTCGGTGTGTCCGTGGACCTCGACGACGACGTCCTCATTGCGGACGAGCAGCTGTGTGGCGAACGCATCCAACAGCCTGGCCGCCTCGCGGGCCAGCTCGGAGGAGCCCTCCGAAAACCGAACTGAATCGTCGACGAGCCGGATCTCCCCGCTGAAGGTGCCGGTGGCGAGGCCGGTCGCACGGTCCGCCTCGGCGCTCGCGTCCCGAACGACCGCTGACGCGCGGGTGACAGATTCCGCGACCTGGGCATCGGCCTCGGCCAGCTGCTCGACCTGGAGGCGCGACTCCCCGGTGCGGTCTCTCAGTGCTGTCAGCTCCGCCATCACGGCGCGCTCGCGTTGCCGGAGCTGCTCGGCGACGTACCCCTTGCTGGCGCAAGCGGCGAGACAGAAGGCCAGCGAGACCGCCCTCAGCAATTGAACCCCCAAAATTCGGGGTGAGACGCCGGCGCGGACGCGGCGCGAGTGCAGTCGGGCGGTCATCGCGGTTCCCACCCCGGTTCGGGGCGAAGGCGGAGCATCAGGTGGCCGGTCGGCGCCCACGCGCGCTCGAGACGAACGGCCTCGGCCCAGCGCTTGACGCCGTCTCCGAAGTGCAGCCGCAGCAGGCCACGTGACGGGTCGTGGCCGTCCACGACCACATAGTGGTAGAGGTCCGCGCGCGATCGGGGAGCGTTCAGCACCCTGACCAGGATGATGGCCGGCTCGCCGCGCCCGATGCTGTCGGCGAGCTCCGCGCGGGCTGCCCTCCGCGAGCTCGGCGTCGAACCCTCGGGAACGGGCCTCCAGGAGGAGGTCGACGCTGAGGACCCCGCCATTGCGGGCCTTGGGCAGCCGTGCGTCGAGCTCGTCCACGGCGACGCGGTCACCCCAGTAGGCGAGCACTTCGGCGAGGGCCCCGGCCGCGCAGTCCCTCACCCCGTACGGCACGACCGGCACCCCCTCGAGAGCGACGGCCATCGGGCCGGCTTCCCGACTCGGGGGTGCCGACGTGACGCATGCTGTCAGACTCACGAGGCAGACCGAGACCGCCAATGCGCCGACGGCGCGCGCCCCATTCCAGGCGCTCAGCGGACGGACTGCCCAGGCGCTCACAGTAGAGTGGCCACGATCGCGACGACGAGGAACACCCCGAGCAGAGCCCAGATGTAGTCTGGCGGCTCCTCGCCGCCCTCCTGCAGCTGCGCCTGATGCTGCGCGAGGTAGACGAGGTCCTCGTCAGTGAGCTGATTCAGGCGCTGGTCGACCTGCTCGCTCGACAGCCCGTGCTGCGCGAGGAGGCCGGCGACCGTCGCGCGTGCCCAGGCGACCGTCTCGGGGGCGAGGGGGGCCGCCGACGCGTGGTTGGTGTTGGTTGCCATGGCGACATCCTCCGCCGGGAGCCCCGGTGCCGCGAGCACCGCGGCCGCCAGCACCACGAAGGTTGCAGTGTTGCGAGAGAACATCGTAGCCTCCGTTCCCTTCACGTCGGCATCGATCGACCGGGGGGCGCCGCACCTTACTTGCCGGTGGGTTCAGCGACCTTGATCAGGTTCTTGACGTCCTTGACGCCGTCGGTCCTGCTCGCGATCTCTTCGGCCCGGCGCTGGGCGTACGCGGTCTTGACCTCGCCGCTCAGCGTCACCACGCCCTGCAGGACGTCGACGTCGATGTTGAACGCATTGACGTCGGGATCTGCCGCGATCTTGGCCTTGATCTTGGTCGAGATCCACGCATCGTCGATGTTCTCCGCGAGGGTCGGGTCTCCGAGCTTGATGTCGTTGATGACCCTCGTCACTCCGTCGGTATTTCGGGCCAGCTTCTCGGCCTCGTTGCGCTGTGCGTCGGTTTCCACCATCCCGCTCAGCCGAACCACGCCGTCGTGGGTGTCGACGTCGATCTCGAACGGGTTGACCTCGGGGTCGGCGGCGAGCTTGGCGGTCACAGCGGTGCTGATCCCCGTGTCGTCGAGCTGCTCGCCCACGGTCTGGGTGCTGTTGCAGCCGACCAGAGACGAAACGATGGCAAAGCCAACGAGTGCAATCGGCCACGTCGTTCGTGCTGCGCTTCTCATGGGGGCCTCCTCTCAACGTTCGTTCGCGTTTGTCGGGAGCGGCTCAGCACCGACAATCGGCGTGCCGCACCGGCCATCCCGGACCCGGACGTGACGGACTCCGGGTCGCTCGGCTGAACGGGTGCTGCAAGCTGAGTGCCAATCTCATCCGACACCTCGTTGAAGCGGCCGCACGACTCGTCTGGGACGCAGTGCCGATCGTGCCGGGGCTTCCAGGCAGGCAGTGGGGACAGTCGCCGGCCGCGCCTCGCCCGGGACGTGCTCGTCGGCCCTCCGATGGGGGAGAAGTTCCGCGGTGGGCGGAAGTTCTTCCTCCGCCCGACTGGCTACAATGCCTGCGGGGAGGGGAACCATGAGAACCACGCGATGTCTCCTGGCGGGCCTGCTGGCGTTCGGCGGCTTCATTCTCGGATCGTCTCCGACGGCGCCGGCGGCGGATACCGGTCTGGCCGCGCCCGAGACGAACCTTCGGATTCACGCCAGGAGCCGACCGCAAGCTCGTGGACTACGGCGAGCTCATCGACTACCTCGAGCTGGTCGCCGAGGCTTCTCCCCGCTTCGAGCTGCGCGAGATCGGCACGAGCGAGCTGGGACGGCCGCTCTACCTGGGGCTGCTGTCGTCCGAGGCGAACATGGCCCGCCTCGACGAGTTGCGCGACATCAATCGGCGTCTTGCGCTCGACCCCGCGATCCCGGACGCCGAGCGGGAGCGCATGGTGGGGGAGGGCCGGGTCTTCGTCCTCGCCACGCTGTCGATGCACGCCTCCGAGGTCGGACCGGCCCAGGCGCTGCCGCTGCTCGTCCACGAGCTGGTGACGAGCGAGGATCCGGCGGTGGTCGACCAACTCGACCAGGTCGTGCTCATGGTGGTGCCAACGCACAACCCCGACGGCATGGACATGGTGGTCGAGAACTACCGCGCGTCGCTCGGCACGCCCTTCGAGGGCGGGCCGCTGCCGGGGATCTACAACCGCTACACGGGGCACGACAACAACCGCGACTTCGTCAACCTGACCCAGTCTGAGACTCGCGCCGTCTCCGCCCTCTACACCACCGACTGGTTCCCGCAGGTTCACGTCGACAAGCACCAGATGGGCAGCACCGGGCCGCGCTACTACGTACCCAATGTCCACGATCCGATCGCCGAGAACATCGACGAGGGGCTGTGGACGTGGGCCGGAGTGTTCGGATCCAACCTGGCCAACGACATGGCTGGGGACGGCCTGCGCGGAGTGGCGACCCACTGGCTGTTCGACAACTACTGGCCGGGCTCTACCGAGACCGCGCTCTGGAAGAACGTGATCAGCTTCCTGACCGAAGGGGCGAGCTGCCGGGTCGCGACCCCGGTCTTCGTCGAGCCGAGCGAGCTCGAAACTCACGGCAAGGGGCTGTCCGAGTACAAGAAGAGCATCAACATGCCGGACCCGTGGCCGGGTGGGTGGTGGCGGCTGTCCGACATCGTCCGCTACGAGCTGGTCACGATGCGCTCGATTTTGCAGACGGCCGCTCGCCACCGCGCCGAGATCCTCCGCTTCCGCAACGAGCTCTGCCGATCGGAGGTGGCCAAGGGCCGCAGCGAGGCGCCGTACTACTTCCTGTTGCCGCGGCGCCAGCACGACCCGGGCGCTCTCAGCGAGCTGCTGGAGCCTGCTGGAGCTGCACGGCGTCGAGCTCCGGCAGGCGACCGAGCGGATCGTGCTGGATGGCCGCGTCGTCGAGCCGGGCGACGTGGTGGTGCCGCTCGCCCAGCCCTACCGGGCCTTCGTCAAGGAGGTGCTCGAGCGGCAGCGCTACCCGGTGCGCCACTACACCCCTGATGGCGAGGTGATCCTGCCCTACGACGTGACCAGCTGGTCGCTGCCGCTGCACCGCGGTCTCGAGTTTTACGAGCTCGGCACCCGATCGGCGGCGCTCGAGTCGAGCCTGGCGCCGGTGAACGCCGGGTCGCTCGCTGCGAGGGTCGAGCTGCCGGCCGACGCCTGGGGCCTCGCGCTGCCGGCGTCCGCCAACGCGAGCTTCCGCGCGGTCTTCGCCGCTCTCGGCGACGGCCTCCGCGTCGAGCGCACCGCCGAGAGGTCGAGCGTGAGCGGGGGCGAGCTCGCAGCGGGCAGCTTTGTGCTCCGCGGCCCGAGCGCGCGGCTCGCGCGCTTCGCCGACGCGCCGGGCGCGGTCGTGCTCGCTGCCGACCCGGGAGTGGCCACCGCGCCCGTCAACCCACGGCGCATCGGCCTCGTCGAGACCTACTTCCACGACATGGACGCGGGGTGGACGCGCTGCCTCCTCGATGGCTACGCGGTGCCCTACACGGTGCTGCGCCCCGGCGACTTCGAGTCCACCGACCTCGCCGCCGACTTTGACGTGCTGCTGTTCCCCGATGTCGGCGCTGACATCCTGACCAAGGGCAAGCGCAAGGTCGACGACGACGACTACCGACCCACCGAGTACCCTCCGGACTACGCAAAGCCGATCTCCGAAAAGGGGCTGGGCAGGCTGCGCGCCTTTCTGGCCGCGGGCGGCGTCGTCGTGTCGTGGCAGGCGTCCACCGAGCTGTTCCTCGAGGAGCTCGGGGGCAAGGAGGACAGCGAGGAGCTGCCGCCGCTGCCGGCTCGGGATGTCGCGGACGAGCTCGAGGAGCGGGGGCTGGACGTGCCCGGCTCGCTGCTGCGGGCAAAGCTCCTTGCCGACCATCCGCTGACCTGGGGGATGCCGGCCGAGGTCGGGGTGTTCTCGGTTGGCCGGCCGGTGTTCGCGACCTCGATCCCGCGGGCGGACGCCGACCGCCGGGTGATCGCGACCTATTCGGAGGGCGACATCCTGTTGAGCGGGTACATCGAAGGCGAGGAGCAGCTCGCCGGGAAGCCCGCGATGGTGTGGCTGCGCAGCGGCCGCGGCCAGCTGGTGCTGTTCGGCTTCAACCCTCACTACCGGGCGTCCATGGCGGCAACCTACAAGCTGCTCTTCAACGCCCTGCTGCTGCCCGAGCCAGCGCCATGAACGGCGACCGGACGGCGCTCACGCAGCTCCTGCGAAGGGCGCACCGGGTGCTCTTCTTCACCGGCGCCGGTATCTCCACCGGCAGCGGCATCGCCGACTACCGGGGCCCGGACGGCCTCTGGAAGACCCGGCGGCCGGTGGAGTTCCGGGAGTTCATGGCGAGCGCGGCGGCGCGGGTCGAGTACTGGGACCAGAAGCTCGAGGTGTGGCCGCAGATCCGCGACGCGCAGCCGAACCCCACTCACCACGCCATCGCCCGCTTCGAGCGTGCGGGGCGGGTCGGGGCGGTGGTGACGCAGAACATCGACGGCCTGCATCGCAAGGCGGGAACCAGCGCCGAGCTGCTCGTCGAGCTTCACGGCTCCAATCTCGAGGTCGAGTGCATGAGCTGCCACGCGACGTCGGACCCGGAGCCTCAGTTCGCCGCCTTCGCCGCGACCCGCGAGCCGCCGCGCTGCAGCGCGTGCGGCGGCCACCTCAAGCCGGCGACCATCAGCTTCGGCCAGAGCCTGCGCGAGCGGGACCTGTCGCGGGCGATCGCGGCGGCGAGGAACGCGGACCTCGTGGTGGCGCTGGGCTCCTCGCTGTCGGTCCACCCGGCGGCGTCGATCCCGCTGCTGGCCGTGGAACGCGGCGTCCCCTACGCGGTGATCAATCGCGGCCAAACCGAGCACGACACCCTCGTCGGCCTGACGCTGCGGATCGACGGCGACACCTCAGAGGTGCTGCCGCCGGCAGTCGACGCGGCGCTCGCCCCGCCCGCGGGCTGATTCGGCGGCGACTCGGCTCACTGCTGGGCTTCTCCCGGATGGCACGCTCCTAGTCGACCGGGTACGGTGTGCCGGTAGCGGCCGGCTGACGGGGCGGCGCGCACTGGAGGCCACCGGGGTACGCCGCCATGCCGAGCAGCCGCTCCTCCGGGAAAGGCTGGAGAAACTCGGTTCGGGCGATGCTCGAGCGAACGAGCTCGAGGTTGTCCTCGGGGCGGTATGGCTTGAGGGCGGCCGCAGCGTCAGCGGGGATGGGACCGGCCAGGTCGAGGGTCTTCACCGCGCCCTCGCGGCACTGGAAGTCGAGGGCGGTGAGGCCCAGACGCACCCGTTCGGTTTTCCCCGCACCGTGAAGTGGATGACCTTGGCTCGCAGGTCGTACACGATCCGCCACTGGTTCTGGTCGCCGGTGCCGACCTCGCCGAGCATCGAGAAGGCTCGCTCCAGCGGGAGCGCCAGGGTCGTCCGACGCGGATGGTGTTGAGGCGGTTCGCGGTGCGGACAAAGCGATCGAGAGACTCGTCCTGGGCGCTCGGGGCGACCGCGCCCCCGTAGCCGAGGCTGCGGTCGAGAGCGCCGATCGAGCCCGCGTAGGCCGAGTTCGTGAGCAGCGGCAGCGGCAGCTCGTCGCCGGCGCGGATGACCGTCGACCCGTCGAGGAACTCGATCACGGCGCAGCTGCCGGCCGCGTCGCACGCGAAGAAGTGGAGGGAGGCAGGGCTCGAGATTGCCATGGTGCGGGCGCTCTCGGCGACCTCGGCGACGGACTTGAAGCTGTCGAGGCAGTACTGGATCCACTGCAGCGCATCGATCGCCGGGCCGTCGGAGGCGGCGGGGTAGGAGCTGCCATCGAGCCACAGCGCATGCATGGCGAGGCCGGCGCGGTTCATCCCGCCGTTCGGAAACTCGCGGCCGTACTGGTTGAAGGTCACGCTGCCGAACCTGGCGGTCCAGCTCGCCGGCTTGAGTCCTGTCCTTGACAAGCGCGGTCTTGACGAGGCCGTCGGGGTTGACCATCAGCCGGCCGCCCGGCACGGGCCAGTCGTAGCTGAAGGCCATCAGCCGGCCGTCGTGGCCGCCGATCAAGAAGCTGGTGCAGGCGTCGGCGCCGGCGGGCGCAAAGCCGAGCACCAGCATGGCGAGCGAGCCGAGCGCGACGACGGAGACTATTCTCATGTCCATCACCCTCCGTGGCGGGCGCTACTCTAGCAAAACGACGGCGCACACGCAGCGTGTCCGGCCGCCGCGGGAATGGGGCGGCCTGCGATCGCGATGTGCGTGAGGTGAAGGGAGTACCCTAGTCCCATGAGCCGGTGGTGGGTTGTGCTGCTCGGGATTCTCGCCGCGGGGCTCGCGATCGCCGGCGACGGGCAGGTAGTGTTCAGCGAGCGCAGCGAGGTGGGCCAGCTGTGGGCGAACCTCTCGGTGACCTACCAGCGGCTCGGCGAGCCCTATCTGCCGATGATCATCGGCGTCCAGAACCTCGGCGATGAGACCTTGCGGCTCGGCCGGGCCTCGTTCAGCCTGATCGGGCCCGACGGCCGGCGGTTCCCGATGGCCGACCTCAAGGAGCTGCGCAAATCGTACGACAAGGCCTCCATCGATCGCCGCATCGCGACGGCGAACGGCATCCCGGTCGACGTGTGGGCGCGCCAGCGCCGGTTGCGCGAGTCGAACTTCTTCCCGGACATGGGCCAGTCGCGGCGCACCACCGTCATTGACCGGGTGACGCTCGCGCGGGGCGACGGCACAGCGGACCTCATCTACTTCGAGATGCCGGCGGGACTTGTACCAGGCGCCCCCTTCCTGCTCGAGGTGCAGCCGGAGGGGTGGGCCGTTCCGCTACGGCTGCGGCTGGTTCTCGGTTGAGGGCTGCACGCCGCCGGCGGAAAGTGTCCCCGAACCGGCCACCGTCACGGTGACGTACTTGTCGACGGCGAGCAGGAACTTGCTCGGGTCCTCCAGGCCCCAGTCGACGTAGGGCAGCTCGAACTCGGCGCGAATCGCGACCGCGTTGCCCGTCACGATGACCTCGACTGGGACCGCGATCTCGTGAGGGCGGCCGGCCAGCTCGACGGTTCCGTGGACGGTGATGGTTGCGTTCCCAGAAGCCGGGACGCTCCCCTCGATCCTGGCGGGCCGCAGCACCACTGACGGGAAGCGGGGGCTCAACAGGACCTTCTCGTGCATGTCGCGATCCCGCTTGTCGTTTCCGGTCTCGGCGAGGCGCGCCTCCACCACGATCTCCCCCGAGGCCGCGCCGCCGTCAGGATCGAAGACGACCACCCCCCGGGCGAGGGGCGCGGAGCCGTGGACGGTGTGCAGGGTGGCGCCAAGGGTGAAGCGGACGTCGGTCTTGGCAGGGTCGAGGGTCAGGGTTTGCGGGTCGGCGGCGGCTGCGAGGCCGGCGCCGAGCGCGAGCGCGGCGAGCAGTGGCACCAGGTGTCGCGACATCTTTGCACCTCTCTAGAAGGCGTAGCTGAACATTGAACGCAGGTTGAACAACGCGTCGTTCTCGGCGCCGGTGGCCGGTGGGCGCACCACATCGAGAGGCGAGTAGAAGGCCTCGAGGCCGAGCCGGACCCTGGACGACAGCGGGAAGGAGGCTCCCGCGGTGACCGCGGTGGTCCAGCCGTCGGCGTGGAGCAGGGAGCGGTCGTGGAAGCCGAAGGTGATGGCGTCGACCTGGAACTCGAGGTCCATGTGCGTGGCATAGACCCCGAAGTGGAGGTCGGAGTCGCTGGTGCCCGGTATCCGCCAGCCGGCCGTGAGCGCGAGTCCCAGGTAGCGCAGGCTGACCTCGTCGTCGGAAGGCTCCATGCAGCCGAACTCGTTCCCCGGCTCCCCAGGTGGGATGGCGGCCTCGTCGGCAGGGCAGGTGATGTCGCCCTCCACGGTGCCGACCTGGCCGTAGGCGCGCAGGCCGAGGGTCCAGTCGCCCGAGCGCAGCACCGGTCGCTCGATCGCGGCCGAAAACAGGTTGGGGGTCAACCCCTCGATCGTGACAGGCGGCAGATACGCGAGCTCGAGCGTCGTCGCCCAGCCCAGACCCACCGCGAGCCGGGGTCGCGGCAGCACGTCGAGGCGATTGAAGTCCTCGACCTTGGTGCCGTTGAAGCCGACCCGCCGCTCGTCCTCGCTCAGGCTCGGGATCCAGTCCAGCTCGAGACCGAGCTCGAGCTCGCCGGCCTCGCGCGGGCGCGGCGGACCGAGGCTGGTGAGCAGGGTGAGGGAACCCGTCCACGCCATGCCCCACGCCTCGGGGCGATCGAAGTCGAGCTCCTGTGCCGGCCCGTCGGCAAGCTTGAGGGTCTGCGCGCCGGCGTTTCCCGGTGCGAGCGCGCCGACGAGGAGGACCGCGGCGGCGGCAGCCGCACGAAGGGTGTTCGCGGCGGTCATCAGCGCAGCACCTGCGCGGCAGTAGCGGTGCCGCGACGTCGAGCGTGGTGTGAGTGCATCGTCGTGTCCTTTTCAGCGCGGTCGGAGCCGTGTCATGACGCCTGGCGGTCGCGAATTCTGGTCCTGCCGACGAACAACGCCGCCGCGGCCCGCGAAATGCCTGGAACTCCTCTGACCATGGCCGTACAGTGCGGCGGGACGTCGAGTCGAGACAGGCAGAACACCGCGCAGGGGCGGGATTGTCCTAAAATCGAGCTGTGGGGAACCGCTGTGAGAGAGGCGGAGGTGGAACATGGCGTACGCTTCGAAATCGCGCTCGCTGAACCGGCTGCTGGCCGCCGGCATGCTGCTGGCCTTGGCGGCGTCGCCTTTCGCGACCGCGGATGATCCGCCGCAGCCGACGCCACCTGCGCCGACGCCAACCGCGGTTCCCGGGTCGCTCGCCGCGGCAGCGGCGGGGCTCCGGCTCCAGCCCGCCGGGGAGACTGGCTCCGGTTCCCTGGTGATCACGAACCAGAACCTGAAGGCGACCGGTGCCGGGGCCGCCATTTCCCAGGGCGCTGCCACCGTCCCGCCGGGCCCGGGACCGAATGCCCCGCAGGGCCCGGTTGCCGCCGCTCCGGCTGCGGCCAACGACCTCGCCGCGCGCCTGCTCGAGCAGCAGGCGCGGGTGGACGACATCGCCACGCGGCTGCAGTCCATGGATGAGCAGCTGGCCGCGCCGCCGACCGACCCCCACTACCCGAAGGTCGACACCGCGCCCCAGTTCCGGGCGCCCGGAGTGATCGACCCCGCGCGCGGCGAGCGCGATGCCCTCGCCGCGCAGCTGGAGGCCGAGCGGGCCAAGCTGGATGCGCTCCGCGCCCAGGCCGCCTCGGCCGGCGTCACGCTCACGAAGGCCCCGAACGAGGCGCCCACGCCCACCAAGTGACCGGCCACGTCGGCCACGGTGCCGCGGAGGTCACGGCCGCGGGGAACTGTCAGCGAGCGGGACTCGGCTCAATCGCAGCGCATTGGCGATGACCGACACCGAGCTGAAGCTCATGGCGGCGGCCGCGATGATCGGGGACAGCAGGATGCCGAAGAACGGGTACAGCGCCCCGGCGGCGATCGGCACGCCGACCAGGTTGTAGGCGAAGGCCCAGAAGAGGTTCTGCTCGATGTTGCGCATGGTGGCGCGGGACAGGACGCGCGCCCGGACGATCCCTCGCAGGTCGCCCTTGACCAGCGTCACGTGGGCGCTCTCGATCGCGACATCCGTGCCGGAGCCCATGGCGATGCCGACGTCGGCACGGGCCAGGGCCGGGGCGTCGTTGATACCGTCGCCGGCCATCGCCACCACTCGGCCCTCCCGCTGCAGCTTCGCCACCACCTCGGCCTTGGCCTCGGGCAGCACCCCGGCGATGACCTCATCGATCCCGAGCGCCGAGGCGACCGCCTCCGCGGTGACTCGGTTGTCACCGGTCACCATCACGACCCGAATCCTCTCACGGTGGAGGGCCTCGATGGCGGCGGGCGTCGTCGCCTTGATCGGGTCGGCGACGCCGAGCAGGCCAGCGGCCTGACCGTCGATGCCCACGAACATCACGGTCTGCCCCCGGCCGCGCAGCCGGTCGGCCTCCTCGGCGAGCACCTCGGCGGCGATGCCGTTCTCCTGGAGAAGGGCCAGGTTGCCCACCACGACTCGCCGGCCGAGCACGGTGCCGGTCACACCGCGACCAGGGAATGACTGGAAGTCCGCGACCTGGGCGGGTGGCACACCACGCGCCGCCGCACCGGCGAGAACCGCAGCGGCCAGAGGATGCTCGCTGGCGCGCTCGAGCCCGGCGGCGGCCGCGAGCACCTCCTGCTCGTCGAACTCCCGGACGGCAGACACGTGGACGAGGCGCGGGCGCCCCTCGGTGAGGGTTCCGGTCTTGTCGACGACCAAGGTGTCCACGTCACGCATCACCTCGATCGCCTCGGCGTTCCTGAACAGCACGCCGGCGCCAGCCCCACGGCCGGTCGCCACCATGATCGAGATCGGGGTGGCGAGCCCGAGTGCGCACGGGCAGGCGATGATCAGGACGGCAACCGCGTTGATCAAAGCGTAGGCCATCCGCGGCGGCGGGCCGACCAGCGCCCACGCGACGAAGGTCAACACCGCCACACCGACCACCGCCGGCACAAAGTACGCCGCAACCTGGTCGGCCAGCTTCTGGATCGGGGCGCGGCTGCGCTGGGCCAGCAGCCACCATCGCCACGATCCGCGCGAGCATGGTGTCCGCGCCCACCCCGCTGGCCTCGACGATCAGGGAACCCGTGCCGTTCATGGTCGCGCCGATCACCGTGTCGCCCGCCGACTTCTCCACCGGCACCGGCTCGCCGGTGATCATCGACTCGTCGACCGCGCTCCGGCCATCGACCACCACTCCGTCGACCGGCACCTTTTCGCCGGGGCGGACGCGCAGGCGGTCGCCCACTCGGACCTGGTCGAGGGCAACATCCGCCTCGCTGCCGTCTTCGAGGATCCGGCGGGCGGTCGTGGGCGCGAGGCCGAGCAAGCTGCTTGAGGGCCGCAGAGGTCCGCCCTCGAGCCTTCAGCTCGAGGACCTGGCCGAGGAGCACCAGCACCGTGATGACCGCTGCCGTCTCGAAGTACACGCCCACGGAGCCATGAGCACCCCGGAAGGAGGCAGGGAAGAGCCCGGGCGCCAGCGCGGCGGCCAGGCTGTAGAGGAAGGCCACCGAGACGCCGAGGCCGATCAACGTGAACATGTTGAGATGCCAAGTCGCGACCGATCGCCAGCCGCGCTCGAGCAGCGGCCAGCCGCACCACAGGACGACCGGCGTGGTCAGCGCGAGCTGGACGACGGTCCAGACGCCGTGCGGGGCGAGGCCGGCCAGCCATCCGCCGGGCGCGTGCTCGAGCATGGCGATGACGACCACTGGCGCGGCGAGGGCGGCCCCGATCCAGAACCGGCGCGACATGTGGGCGAGCTCGGGGTTCGCCTCGTCATCAAGGGTGACGGTGCGCGGCTCGAGGGCCATGCCGCAGATGGGGCAGCTACCGGGGCCGTCGCGCACGATCTCCGGGTGCATGGGGCAGGTGTAGAGGACATCGGAGCCTTCTCGTTCGAGGACGGGCGGGTGCTCCGGGTGGATCGCCGCGGCAGGGGTGCCGTGGCGGCCGCGCTCGCCCTCGAGGAAGCGGCCAGGGTCGGCGGCGAACTTCTCCCGGCAGGAGGCGCTGCAGAAGAGGTAGGTCGTCCCGGCGTGCTCGAAGCGGTGCTGGGCGCGCTCGGGGTCGACGGTCATCCCGCAGACGGGGTCCACGGCGCCGGGCTTCGGGACGACCGGCGGGAGCCGGTGGTGGGTGGTATCGGCCATGGTCGTGGTTCCTCCGGAACGACGGGTCAGCGCTGGACGATCTCGCCACAGCGCAGCATCGAGGGTGCGTACGGGTTGCCGATCGCCTCGTCCGGCTGGAGCCAGCTCTTCTTCTCCATCGGGCAGTAGACGACGACCGGACGGTCGCCCTGAACCAGTTGGTGGTACCGGACCAGCGGCTTGCTGAGCTCGGCGAGCGCATTGCGAACGGCGGCGAGGCCGTCGGCGGTCGCGAGCGCGCCAGAACGCTCGATGATCTCCGGCAGGAGCTCGCGAACGGCCCGTGCGTCGGAATCGGCGACTCCCGCTGAAGCAGCGCTGAAGTCCTGTGAGAGCCGCGAGGCGATGAACTGGATGGCCTGAGCGTGCTCGCGAATGCCGGCCGTGGAATCCTCGATCAGCGCCTGGCGGATCGCCTCGTACTGGGATGGAGATCCCGCTGAAGGCGGTGTCAGCGGTAGCGCCGCCGGCCGATCCGAGAACCAGGACGAGCATGGCGAGAAGAGCGGTCTTCGGGAGCATGGGTTTCCTCCTTGGAGGGGGAGAGTCGCGCCGTGCGCTCGCGGCGCCGGCGACAGCTTGGTCGTGGCTTCTCATCGGGGCTCCGCCGGGGCGGCCGCGACGGCGCTTCCGAGGCCGTCGAGCGGGGCGCGCCGCAGCTGCGCGGAGCGCCAGAGCTTGTAGATCGCCGGGTAGACCAGCAGCTCGAGCAGGAACGAGGTGACCAGGCCGCCGATCATCGGCGCGGCGATCCGCTTCATGACGTCGGCGCCGGCCGAGGTCGACCACATGATCGGCAGCAGGCCCATGAACGCGGCCGCGACCGTCATCATCTTGGGCCGCACCCGCTTGACCGCGCCGTGGACGATCGCCTCGTCGAGGTCGGCGAGCGGTCTGCAGCAGGCCGCGCTTCTTGTCGTCGTCGTAGGAGAGGTCGAGGAACAGCAGCATGAACACGCCGGTCTCGGCGTCGAGGCCGAGCAGCGCGATCATCCCGACCCAGGCCGCGATCGAGACGTTGTAGTCGAGGAGGTGGAAGAGCCAGATCGCGCCGATCGCCGAGAACGGCACCGCGAGCATGACGACCACCGCCTTGAAGGCCGACTCGGTGTTCGCGTAGAGCAGCAGGAAGATCAGCACCAGCGTGATCGGCACGACGACCTTGAGCCGCTCGCGGACGCGGATCATGTTCTCGTACTGGCCGCTCCACTGCAGGACGTAGCCCGGCGGCAGCGCGAGCTTCTCGCGCGACGACCTTCTTGGCCTCCTCGACGTAGCCGCCGATGTCGCGGCCGGCGATGTCGACGTAGACGTAGCCGGCGAGGAAGCCGTTCTCGTCGCGGATCATCGCCGGCCCCTGGACGCAGCTGGATGTCGGCGAGCTGGGCGAGCGGCACCTGCGCGCCCGCCGGCGTCGGCACGAGCACGCGCTCGCAGCCGGTCGACGTCGTCGCGCAGCTCGCGCGGGTAGCGCACGTTGACCGGGTAGCGCTCGCGCCCCTCGATGGTGGTGGTGACGTTCTCGCCGCCGATGGCGCTCATGATCACGTCCTGCAGCTGCGTCGATGGTGAGGCCGTAGCGGGCGAGCTGGTCGCGGCGCGGCACGAAGTCGACGAAGTAGCCGCCGGTGACCCGCTCGGCGAACACGCTGCGCGTGCCCGGGATCTCGCGCACGATGCCCTCGAGCTGCTCGCCGATCCGCTCGATCTCCGCGAGGTCGGCGCCGAAGATCTTGATGCCGACCGGCGTGCGCACGCCGGTCGTCAGCATGTCGATGCGGGCCTTGATCGGCATCGTCCAGGCGTTGGTGACGCCGGGGATCTGCAGCGCGCGGTCCATCTCGTCGACCAGCTCGTCCCACGAGATGCGGTCGGGCCAGATCGGCCGGAGCACGCGGCTTGAGCCAATCCGGGCGCCCAGGACGAGTACCAGCGCGGCTTCGCGCTCCCACTGCGCCTCCGGCTTGAGGACGACCGTCGTCTCCATCATCGAGAACGGCGCCGGGTCGGTGGAGGTCTCGGCGCGGCCGGCCTTGCCGAAGACGCGCTCGACCTCGGGGAACGCACTTGAGCACCCGGTCCTGCGGTCTCCAGCAGCTCCTGCGCCTGCTGCGACCGAGATGCCCGGGCAGGGTCGTCGGCATGTAGAGGATCGTGCCCTCGTTGAGCGGCGGCATGAACTCCGAGCCGAGCTTGAAGTAGAACGGGAACGCTGACCGCGACCAGCGCCAGCGCCGTGGCGATCACCGCCTTCGGGAAGCGCAGCACGAAGCGGCACGCCGGCTCGTAGACCGCGGAACAGCACGCGGCTGATCGGGTGCTTCTCCTCGGCGTAGTAGGTGCCGACCAGCGTCTTGCGTCGCGAGCCACGCCAGGAACCGCGGCTTGAAGGTGAACGGGTCCATGCGCGTGAACAGCATCCGCATCGCCGGGTCGAGGGTGATGGCGAGGAGCGCGGCGAGCGCCATCGCCAGGTTCTTCGAGATAGGCGAGCGGCTTGAACAGCCGGCCTTCCTGGTCGACCAGGGCGAAGACCGGGAGGAACGCGACCGCGATGACCAGCAGCGAGAAGAAGACCGACGGCCCGACCTCCTTGCAGCGCCTCGAGGCGGACCTCGTGGAAGTCGCCCTTCCGCCGCCCGGCCTCCCAGTGGTGGAGCTTGTTGTAGGCGTTCTCCACCTCGACGATGGCGCCGTCCACCAGCACGCCGATCGAGATGGCGATGCCGGCCAGCGACATGATGTTGACCGTGACGCCCATGTAGTACAGCGGGATGAAGGCGAGCAGCACCGAGATCGGGATCGTGAGGATCGGCACGATCGCCGAGGGGATGTGCCAGAGGAAGATGAGGATCACGAGCGAGACGATGATCATCTCGATGGTCAGCTCGTGCTTGAGCGTGTCGATGGCGCGCGTGGATCAGGTCGGAGCGGTCGTAGGTGGTGACGATCTCGACGCCCTCGGGCAGCGACGGCTCGAGCTCCTGGAGCTTCTCCTTGACCGCGCTCGATGACGTTGAGGGCGTTCTCGCCGTGGCGCATGACCACGATGCCGCCGACGTGGTCGCCGAGGCCGTCGAGGTCGGAGACGCCGCGGCGGATCTCGGGGCCGAGCTCGACGCGGCGCGACGTCCTTGAGCAGGACCGGCACGCCGCCGGCGCCGGCCTTGACGACGATCTGCTCGAAGTCGGCGATCGAGTCGCGCGTAGCCGCGGCCGCGCACCATGTACTCGGCGCCCGCCAACTCGAGCAGCCGCCCGCCGACCTCGTTGTTCGAGCTCCGGATCGCCGTCGACCACCGTGTCGAGCGGGATGCCGTAGGCGGCGAGCCGGTTGGGGTCGACGGTGATCTGGTACTGCTTGACGAAGCCGCCGATCGAGGCCACCTCGGCCACTCCGGGCACCGACTGGAGGGCGTAGCGCAGCGTCCAGTCCTGGTAGGAGCGGAGCTGGTCGAGCGAGTGCGTGCCCGAGCGGTCGACGAGCGCGTACTGGAAGACCCAGCCGACGCCGGTGGCGTCGGGCCCGAGCTCGGTCTGCACGCCCTCGGGCAGGCGGTGCCTGGATCTTGGACAGGTACTCGAGCACCCGCGAGCGCGCCCAGTAGATGTCGGTGCCGTCCTGGAAGATGACGTAGACGTACGAGAAGCCGAAGTCGGAGAAGCCGCGGATCGCCTTGACCTTCGGCGCGCCGAGCAGCGCCGTGACGATCGGGTAGGTGACCTGGTCCTCGATGATGTCGGGCGAGCGGTCCCAGCGCGAGTAGACGATCACCTGGGTGTCGGAGAGGTCGGGCAGCGCGTCGAGCCGGATCTCCTTGAGGGTGTAGACGGCCAGCACGCAGAGCGCGGCCACGCCCAGCAGCACGAGCATCCGGTTGTGGGCGGAGAACTCGATGATCCTCTGGATCATTGGCCGGCCTCCATGCTGCGTGGCCGCCGGCTCCCGTCGCCCGCGATGGCGGCGCGCAGGCGCGACTCCGAGTCGAGCAGGAAGTTGGCCCGGACCACGACCTGCTCGCCCGCCGGCGACGCCCGAGAGGACCTGCGCCTTGCCGTCGCTGCGGACGCCGACCGTCACCTCGCGCGGCTCGAACACGCCCGTCGCCCGACGCTCACGAACACGACCTGCCGCTCGCCGGTGTCGATGACGCGCCGAGTCGGGGATGACGATCCCCTCCACGGCCTCGGCGTCCAGCTCGACGTTGGCGAACATCGCCGGGCTTGAGCGCCAGTCCGGGGTTGCGCGAACTCGAAGCGGACCTCGCAGCGTGCGGGTGTCCGGTGTCGAGGGTCGGATAGATGTAGGCGATGCGGCCCGGCGAGTCGCGTGCCGGGTCGTAGGGCAGCGTGACGGCCGCCTCCTGCGCCGAGCGCGCAGGGCGCGCGCCTCGTACTCGTAGAAGTCGGCCTCGACCCAGACCCGCGACAGGTCCGTGATGGTGAACAGCTCCATGCCGGGCTCGACCTGCTGGCCCTCGAAGACGTCCTTCGCGGTCACGAAGCCCGAGACCGGCGCCACGAGGGTGACCGTGCGCTGCGCCTCGCCGGTGCTCTCGAGCTCGGCGATGAAGCCTCGGGGACGTCGAACAGCTCGAGCCGCCGGCGCGCCGCCCTCACCAGGTCCTCGCCACCCTTCCGGACCTCGGGGAGCTCGGACGCGGCGAACCGCGCTGGCCGTCTCGCGCGCGCTGCAGGTACTCCTCCTGGCTCGCCAGCAGCTCCTGGCGAGTAGATCGACAGGATCGGCTCGCCCTTGCGCAACGAGCTGCCCGGTGAAGTTGACGAAGAGCTTCTCGACCCAGCCCGGGATCTTGGTGTGGACGTGGCGGATGCGGGTCTCGTCGGCGGTGACGGTGCCGACCGTGCGGATCGTCCGCGCGAGGCGCTCTCGAACCGCCGGCGCGGTCTGCACTCCGGCAAGCGTCAGGCCCTCGGAGTTCATCTCCACGGCGGCGTGCCCTGCGATGTCCGCCGCTGCTGTCTCGGGCTGCTCGTCGGCGTAGACGGGCACGTAGTCCATCCCCATCGCGTCCTTCAGCCGGCACCGGCGAGGTGACCGAGGGGTCCATCGGGTTCCGGTAGATGAGCACCCTGCGGCCACCCGCCGCCGCGGCCTCGGTGGGGGGGTGTCCAGCCTCGGTGTGGCTCGAGGTCGCGGCACCCGTCGGGACCAGCTCCATGCCGCACTTCGGGCACTTTCCCGGCGTGTCCGAGGTCACCTCCGGGTGCATCGGGCAGACGTACGCCGGCACCGCGGTCGGCGCGGTCCGGGTCTCCACCGGCACCAGCCGCATGCCGCAGATCGGGCAGTCTCCGGGCCGGTCCGAGATGTAGGTCGGGTGCATCGGGCAGTGGTACTGGGCGGCGCCCTGGTCGGCGGCGCCGCATCCGAAGAGGCTCAACAGCGCTGCGGCCGCGAGGGCGGCGAGCACGACGGCGACGGTCGGCGCAGCTTTCATGGCGCGTCTCCTTCAACCATCGGAGCAGGCGTCACCAGTACCTCCAACTCGGCCCACACCTCGAAGCGCTCCGCCTCGCGGCGGGCGAGCTCGGCGCGGGCCTCGAGCCAGAGCTCGAAGTCCTCGACGACGGTCGAGAAGTCGCCGCGGCCCGCCAGGTAGGAAGCCCGGGCCGCGTCGACGGCCGCGCTCGTCTGCGGCACGATCGCCTCCCGATAGCGCACGAGCTGCCGATCCGCGCGCTCCCGCTCGGCGGCAAGGCGAGCCGCCTCCGCCCGCGCGAGGGCCACGGCGTCCCGCAGCTCCGCCTCGGCCATTTCGAGCTCGTGCTCGGCGGCGCGGATCGTCGGCTTCTGCTTCTCCTCCCGCCAGAACGGAATCTCGACCCCGAAGCGCAGGATCAGTGCAGGGTCGAGGTCGCCTCGATAGCCGAGGCCGGCGCCGGCCGATAGGTTCGGCTTGAGCTCGAGCCTCGCCACCTCGAGCCGCCGCTCGGCCTCCTCGATTGCGCGTGCGGCCACCGCCACGTTGGGTCCGTTGGACGCGGCCAGCTCCTCCCATGGGCCGTCGGGGAAGGTTGCCGGCGGCAGCTGAGCAACCTCGCCGACCGGAGCGCCGCCGGGCTGGTCGAGCAGCCGGTTGAGGCCGGCGACCGTCCGCGAGCGCTCGGCGACGAGGTCGTCGAGCCGCTCGGCCACCCGCGAGCCCTCGAGCTGGGCCTTGATCACCGCCTCCTGCTCGGCCTCGCCGGCGGCGTAGCGCGCCGCGACCGTCTCGGCGAGCATGTCGAGCAGCTCGGTGGCGGCGAGCAGGGTCTCCCGCTCGCGATCGAAAGCGTACAGTCGCGCATAGGCGACGCGCACGGTCGCGACGAGCTCGCGCCGGGCCAGCTCCAGCCGGGCCGCCTCGACCTCGGCCTGAGCGGTCGCGCGGTCGCGCGCCGCCGAACGCTTGCCGGGCCACAGGAGCTCCTGGCGGACCTCGAACGCCAGCATGGACATGTCCATGTCGCCGATGGTGAGGTCGTCGAGCCCGATGTTCTGCAGCATGGTCTCGGCCATCGGGTTGGGCAGCCCACCGGCGGGCGCCACCATCTCACGAGCGGCGGCGAGGCGCGCCTCGAGTGCTGAAAGCGACGGCGACCGCTCGAGGGCCTGCGTGACCAGCTCCTCCACCCGAGGAGCCGCAGTGCCCGCGGTCGCGCAGGGGACGAGGACGAGAGCCGCCGCCACGGCGGCGGCCGCGCCGATCCAATATGTGAGCAGCTTCATGGGCTCAGCCTCCTGACCGAGGAGCAGGGCTCCTCAACTCTGAGTCGGGGTGACGGCTCAGATTAGATCAGATAGGCGCAGCCGAGAAGAAACAGGGGAGGGTCGTGAGCGCTGGAGGCCGGGTGACCGTCGGCCGGCCGCTTCCCGACGGTACCGCCGCTGTCCGTGCACCAGCTCGTGACCACGGGCTGCGCCTCGAGCTCCGGCGCGTTGGACGCCGCCACGCCGGTGGCCGCGGCCGGCGGCGTGGCCGGAGCGTGGAGGCAGGAGCAGTCGGAGGCCACGGACCCCGGCGAAGGACGGCAGGGGGTCGAGGAGGGGCCTGGGTCCCGGTCTGCGCAGCACCCGGCGGTTACGGCCGCTGTTGGCGCCGCCTTCGGGCTGCAGCAGACGTGCGGCGTGCCGGCCAGCAGACCGCAGCCATCCGCACACGGGGGCACCAGGCTCGCGACGAGGAGCAGGGCGAGTCCGGCGGCCAACAGGAGACGGATTCTCACGCACTGTCGAACCGCGACGCACCGCAGGTGATTCCCGAAGGGGCCGGGATGCACCGCGGGCTCCCGTCCGCCGTGCGCCGCCGGGCGGGGGGCCGCTACGGCGGGTGGCTGTCCTTGACTGTTTGTGATAGATTTCACGTGCCCGACGATGGGCGGGCCTTTTGGAGGAGTGCACCATGGCACGACTGCAACCGTTCCGCGCGTGGCGGCCGCGTCCGGAGTACGCCGCACAGGTGGCGAGCCCGCCCTACGACGTGCTGTCCTCGGACGAGGCGCGGCAGATGGCCGCCGGCAACCCCCTGTCCTTCCTGCACGTGGGCAAGCCGGAGATCGACCTTCCGCCAGGCACCGACGTCTACTCGCCGGCGGTGTACGCAAAGGGCGCGGACAACCTCCGCAAGCTGATCGAGGACGGCGTGCTCGAGCGCGAGGGGGAGCCCGCCCTGTACCTCTACCGGCAGCGGATGGGCAACCACGTGCAGACCGGCGTGGTCGCCGGTGCCAGCGTCGACGAGTACGAGGCCGACCTCATCAAGAAGCACGAGCACACGCGGCTGGTCAAGGAGGACGACCGGACCCGCCACATCGACGCCCTCGACGCCCAGAGCGGACCGGTGTTCCTGACCTACAAAGCGAGGCCGGAGATCGACGAAATCGTCCGGCGCCTGCACAGCCGCGCCGCCGGCCTACGACTTCGTCGCCCCTGACGGGATCCAGCACGTGGTCTGGGTCGTCGCGAACCCGAGCGACCGGGACGGCCTCGCCCGAGCCTTCGCGGCGGTGCCCGAGCTCTACGTCGCCGACGGCCACCACCGCTCGGCGGCCGCGACCAGGATCCGTGCGTTGCGGCGGGACGCGAACCCGGCACACCGCGGCGACGAGCCGTACAACTTCTTCCTCGCCGTGATCTTCCCCGACGACCAGATGCAGATCCTGGACTACAACCGGGTGGTGAGGGACCTCCACGGCCGTGAGCCGCAGGCCTTCCTCGACGAGGTGCGCAAGAGCTTCGAGGTCACGCAGGTCGCGAGCGGCAAGCCCGAGCGGCCGCGGTGCTTCGGGATGTACCTGGGCGGGCAGTGGTACCGGCTGACGGCCAAGGCTGGCACCTACCCGACCGACGACCCGGTGCAATCGCTCGACGTCGCCGTTCTCCAGGAAAACCTGCTCGGTCCCGTGCTCGGCATCGGCGACCCGCGCAAGGACGAGCGCATCGACTTCGTGGGTGGCATCCGCGGGCTCGGCGAGCTCGAGCGGTTGGTGGACTCGGGACGATTCGCGGTGGCGTTCGCGGTGCATCCGACCTCGATCGAGCAGCTGTTCGCCGTCGCCGACGCCGGCCTGGTGATGCCGCCGAAGTCGACCTGGTTCGAGCCCAAGCTCCGCGACGGCTTGATCGTACGACCCCTCGAGGATTGACACGAACGGAGGAGACCCCATGAAGATCCTGATTTCCGATGCCTTCGACCCGTCGCTGCCGGGAAAGCTGACGGCCTTCGGCGAGGTCACCGACGACAAGGAAAGGGTGGCCGAGGTCGACGTGGTCCTCGTGCGCTCCAAGACCAAGTGCGACCGCGCCTACATCGACCGCGCCAAGAAGCTGCGGCTGATCATCCGCGGCGGCGTCGGCCTCGACAACATCGACGTCGATTACGCCCGCTCCAAGGGCATCCAGGTCTTCAACACCGCCGAGGCCTCGGCGGTGGCGGTGGCCGAGCTGGCCTTCGCCCTGATGATCGCGGTGCCGAGCCGGCTGGTCGACGGCCACGTCAGCATGACCCAGCGCCACTGGCTCAAGAAGGAGCTGAAGCGCACCGAGCTGATGGGCAAGACCCTCGGGCTGATCGGCGCCGGGAACATCGGCACCGAGCTGGCGCGGCGGGCGCAGGCCTTCGGCATGAGGGTGATCGCCTACGATCCGCTGCTCAAGGGGCACGAGCTGGTCGAGCTGGTCCGGCTCGAGGAGCTGTTCAAGCAGGCCGACTACCTGTCGCTCCACGTGCCACTCACCGACGAGACCCGCGGCATGATCAACCGCGAGACCATCGCCACGATGAAGGACGGGATCGTGATCGTCAACACGGCGCGCGGCAAGTGCGTCGCCGAAGCCGACGTGGCGGAAGCGCTCAAGAGCGGCAAGCTACGCGCGTACGCCACCGACGTGTTCTACTCGGACCCGCCGGATCCGGCCTGCCCGTTGTACGATGCTCCCAACGTCGTGATGACGCCCCACATCGGGGCATCGAGCACCGAGAACCTGTTGCGGATCGGGGACGTGGTGGTTCACATCCTCGAGGACTTCGACAGCCACACCGCCTGAAGGGAGAGGATCCATGAGGAGCTGGAATTTCTACGCTGGTCCGGCGGTCCTGCCGGTGTCTGCGCTCGAGCGGGCGAGGGACGAGATGATCGACTGGGCGGGGACCGGGATGTCCGTGATGGAGACCTCCCACCGCTCGAAGGAGTACGACGCGGTCCACCACGAGGCGATGGACCTGTTCCGCGAGCTGCTCGGCCTCGACGATGACCACGTCGTGCTCTTCCTCCAGGGGGGCGCTTCGACTCAGTTCGCGATGGTGCCGATGAACTTCATCCCGAAGGGCGGCTCGGCGGACTACATCATCACCGGCTCGTGGGCGCAGAAGGCGCTACAAGGAGGCCACCATCGTGGCCAAGGCCAGGGTGGCCGGCAGCTCGGAGGGCAACGGCTTCGTCCGCGTCCCGGAGCAGAGCGAGCTCGACCTCGACCCGGCGGCGGCCTACGTCCACATCACCTCGAACAACACCATCAAGGGGACCCAGTACCAACGGTTCCCTGACACCGGCGCGGTGCCGATGGTGGCCGACATGTCGTCGGACCTGCTGTGGCGTCCCTTCGACGCGAACCGCTTTGCGCTCATCTACGCCGGGGCCCAGAAGAACCTCGGCCCGTCGGGCGTGGTGGCCGTGATCCTCAAGCGATCGTGGCTCGACAAGGCCAACGAAGGCCTGCCCACGATGCTTCGCTACGGCATCCACGTCAAGGAGGAGTCGCTCTACAACACCCCGCCGACCTTCTCGATCTACATCGTTCGCAACGTGCTGCAGTGGGTGAAGGCGGAGGGCGGTCTGCCCGCCATGGAGCGCCGCAACCGGGCCAAGGCCGAGCTGCTGTACGGCGTCATCGAGGGCAGCAACGGCTTCTACCGATGCCCGGTCGAGCCCGGCAGCCGCTCGGTCATGAACGTGGTCTGGCGCCTGCCCTCCGAGGAGCTCGAGGCGAAGTTCGTCGCCGAGGCCAAGGCAAAGCGGATGTTCGGCCTCAAGGGTCATCGCTCGGTGGGCGGCTGCCGCGCCTCGATCTACAACGCCATGGGGATCGACGGCGTCGAGGCGCTCGCGAGCTTCATGGACGAGTTCGCGAAGAAGAACCGGTAGGAGCGGTCAGGGCAGCCCGAACACGATGTCGAGGATCGCCTCGACGTCGGCCGAGGTGAGCAGCCAGTCGCGCGTGACGTCGCCACCCGGCGCGCTGAGATCGCCGCTGCCCGCGTCGGTGACGGCGGTGCCGTCACCGTCAGCGAGCTCGCGCAGCAGTGCCGCCAGGTCGGCGACGTCGGTGCTGCCGTCGAGGTTCGCGTCGCCGCCAGGATCGCCGCAGTTGTCGAGGACCACCGTCCACGGGGCGTGTCCCCAGCAGGAGCTCCCGCTGTTCACGTCGACCCAATAAGGGCCGGGCTGGACGACGGTGACCGAGCGCGTCGTGGCACCGGTGCTCCACAACCAGGCGACCCCGGCTGCCGCGGTGAGCTGCACCGGCCCGCCGTAGCAGCTCCCGGACTGGACCGGGCTTCCCGGGGTCCAGCACGGCGAGACCGCGATCGGCAGCTCCTCGCTGTCGCTTCCGCCGTCGTTGGTCACGGTGAGGCGGGCGTTGTAGCTGCCGGGGACGGCGTAGGCATGGGTCGGGCTGGGGATCGAGGCCGAGGCGCCATCGCCGAAGTCCCAGCTGTAGCTGCACGGCTCCTCGCAGGACCCGGTGAAGCTGAAGCTCACCGGGCGCACGAGCAGAGGGTCCGACGGCACGGCTGTGAACGCTGCGACCGGCGGCAGAGAGGGGTCACCAACCTGGATCGTCCGGGTGACCTCGGCCGATTCGTCGGCGGTCTCGATGAGCAGGTGAACGTCGTACCAGCCCTCCTGGGCCCAGACGTGGCTCGCAAACAGGCAGCCGTAAGGCTGGCAGGGCTGCTGCAGGATCTGGCCGTCGTCCCAGTCCCAGCTGGCTGTCACCAACTCGGACTCGGCCTCCGGTGGCTGGACCTGGATCTCGAGCTGCACCAAGTCGCCGGGGTCGGGATTCACCGGCTCCCAGCTGAAGTCGACGGCGAGCGCAACCACCGGCACGACCTCGAAGTCGGCGGTGACTCGGCTGTAGGAGCCGCTGGCCGGGTCGTCGAGCCTCAGCGACACGATGTGCGGACCCGGCTCGAAGAAGCCGGGCGGCAGCACGCACAGCAGAGCCGAGGGGTCGGGCGGCGAGGAGATGTTGCACGGGGGATACGCGACCCAGTCGATCCGCCACATGACGGTCGGGTTCACCCAGCTCGACCAGCGCGATCCGGTGCCGTTGAGAATCAGGCTGTCCTCGGTGGTGATGCGGGTGCTGGAAAGCTGGAGCTCCGCCACCACGACCTCGACCTCGATCGTGGTGTTGGCGTGCGCGTGGTAGGCGCCTCCGCCAGGCGCCTGGTGGCTGTAGTAGGCAATGAGCTCGACCGACCAAGTCCCGACCGCGTCGAGGAGCAAGGGGTAGCTGACCGCGGTCGAGGTCGGCTGGCTGGGCGGGGTGCCTCCCGGCTCGGTGACGTACCACTCGTATGACGAGGGGTGACCTTCCGACGCCGAGGCATCGCAGACCACGGTCTCGCCGAGGAGCACGGTGGTCGTGGCGCCGGCACCGCCGGCCGCGAGGCCGGCGAGGGAAAGGACGAAGAGCACTCGGGCGAGGCGTTGCACGATCGACTCCGCTCCGTCGAGTCTATGGTGGTGGGATGGTGGTGCGGGTGATACACCTCACCATGAACATGCTGCTATAAAAGGAATGTCGCGGGTTCGTGGCTGGTGTTGGGAAACCGGTTCGGCGCCTTCATGCGGGACGGAGCACCGCAGGAGACGGCGGCTCCTGCGCCGGCGGCGGCGAGGGTGAGGGGAGGCGACTACTCGGGCCGGGCGACCGCCGGAACGAAGATGGCGTCGCCCGTCACCCCGTCGACCACCGAGGCGTAGCCGACGACGTCACCCCCTCCGGAGAGCTGCTCGAGCTCGATGCGGCAGTTGGCGGTGGGCGGCGCGCTGGCGGCCGCGAACACGTCGTCGATCTGTACCAGCTCGAACGGCCCGGGCTCGAGGGTCAGGGGCTGGCCGAGCTGGCGGCCGCGGGCGTCGACGATCGTGGCACGTACTCGAGCCGTGAGGCCGGCGACCTCGCACAGCCCGAGGTTAGCGCGCTGCAGCCCCGCGCCGTCGACGTGAGTAATGACAGCCCGCGGGCCGACGCCTTCAGTCACTGCGGGCACCTCCTGCCCGTAGCTCCCCTCGGGCGACGCGTTGAAGGTCCGCGACGTGGCGACCACCGTGGCCGGGCCGCTGCGCAGGCTGATCTCGAGCGAGCCGGCCGACTGATCGAGGCCGAAGAGCTCGCTGACCACATCCGCGATGGCGAGGGCGTGAGCCGGCGGGAGGGTCGCGCTCGCATGGGCCGGCGGCCCCGGGGCGCCCTGGCGGGGCCGCAGCCGGAGGTCGAGGGTGACGGTGGCCGGGGCGAGATTGACCAATTGCAGGGAGCTGCGCCACCGCGTGCCCGCGCGGCCGGAATGGCGAGCGACCACTGGGATCAGCAGTCGGTCGACCGTGGGTGGCTGGACGGCCGGGATGAAGACCGCATCGCCGGTGTGGTTGTCCACGAGCGACGCGTAGGCCGTGATCCGCCCTGCGCCCGCCGTGACCGTGACCGTGGCGTAGCTCGGCGAGCTGCCAGGGTGCTGCGCGAGCCCCAGCTGGAAGTTGGAGAATGGAGCGACCGTGATCACCACTGGGGCGGCCAGGGGAACGCCGGTCGCGCCGTCGAAGCGGGCCACGGTCACCGTGGTGCTTGCACCGGCAACCTCGGTCAGCCCGAAATTGGTGCGGATGTCGTCGCCGGCGCCGAGCTCGCCGATGACGAGGGGCGGCTCGCCGAGCCCGGTGAGCTGGGAAGGCAGCACGCTGCCGATGAACTGGCCGTAGCTCCCGGATGCGGCGTCGCCGGTGAAGGTCCGCGAGCTGACCACGAGCCCCGGCGCCGTGGTCTGGACGATGAGCGTCCCGCGCGGTGCGGCCTCGGCAAAACGACGGGCGACGACGTCCGGCAGGTCCAGGATGGTGTGCTGAGGGAGGACGAGCTCGCTGTGCCGGTAGGTCTGGGTCCCATCGGCCGACGAGGGAACGAAGTAGAGCCGGGCCTCGGCGGTGGTGTCCGGGGACGGGTTGAAGATCCGGACGTCGGAGTTCCACAGTGCGCCGTGGGCACCGTAGACGTGAGCGACGACCGGGATGACGGCAGTGGTCGCGGTGGGGGCTGCCGGCGGCTGGGACGCTTCGATGAACAGCGACCAGCCGACGAGCCGCGCGAGCTCCGCGCCTCCTCCCGCCGGTCCGGCGTCGAAGAGCTCCAATCGCCAGCTCCCGGCAGCGGGCTGGCCGGCGAAAAGGCCGAGGCTGTCCACCGGCTCCAGCTGGTCCGGGTACAGGCCCCAGAGGCCGTCCTGGTGGAAGGGGGCGCCGGAGGCCGGGAAGGTGCCCGGGCCGTGATGGTGCAGCCGCGCTCGGGTGCCTGACGGGCCGATAAGCGCGATCTCCAGCCGCTCCGGCGCGGGGTGGATCACCTCGAGCAGCAGGCGGAGCGAGCCGATCATCCCGGGCTGGTCGACCGCCACGGTGGACACCATTGGACCGGTGCCGCCAGGCGGAATGTCGGTGCCGGGCTCGGCGGAGGCGTGGATGCGACCGGCAGCCGCGAGGGCGCGCGCGAGGTCGATCCGCGGGCGAACGAGGCCGCTTCTCGGATCCAGGGTCGGTACGCCGCTCAGCTGGAGGAGCTGACGGATGGCGCCGGGCTCGAGCTGGGGCGCTGCCTGGCGGAGCAGCGCGACCGCGCCCGTCGCATAGGCGGCCGCGCCCGAAGTGCCGCCGAACTCGATGGTCTGCCCGTCGGCACGGGCCGCCCGCAGGTACTCGGATGGCGCGAGCAGGTCGAGGACCGGGCCGGTGTTGCTGTAGCAGGTAACCGCGCCAATGGGTCGAAAGCTGTCGTCGCAGCGCGAGGCACACTCGGGATCGAGGCAGAAGCTGTAGCCGACCCATCCGGAGTCGGTATCCCAGACCGAGGCCACGCTCAGCGCCTCCCCGACACATGCAGGAGCGGCGATCGTTCCGGTCGTTCCCTCGTTTCCGGACGAGGCGACGATGGTCACTCCGGCCTCGGCGGCCGCGGCGGCCGCATTCGCGTAGCTGGTGGCGAAGCCATCGCAGGGGCCTGCGAAGGCGCCGCCGCCGAACGAGAGGTTGATGGCTGCGAGCTGGTAGCCATCGCCGGCGCGGTGGAGCAGCGCATCCTCGATGGCGGTCACGACGGCCGACAGCGGGAAGGAGCCACAATCCGCGTCCGGGCTCGCCTTGTACGCCAGGATCCTGGCCTGCGGGGCGACACCGCCGGCGAAGCGCAGCTGGGGGCTCCACTGGTACGAGGTGCCGGCCGCGATGGACGCCACAGCAGTGCCGTGACCGTTGCAGTCGGTCGGGTCGTCGTCGAGGTCGGCGGTGTCCAGGCCACGGACGACCTTGGCGTTGGGCAGGGAAACGCCGCCGAGGGTGGGATGCAGCGGGTCGATCCCGGTATCGACGATGGCGACCGCCGTGCCTTCACCGACCCACCCGAGCTCGTGCAGGCCGGTGGCTCCGATCATCTCGAGGCCTTCAGCCGTGTGCGCCGTGAACCGGAGGTCAGGCTCGATCTCGATCACCTCGGGACGTTTGATGAGCTCGAGCAGTGCCTCCCGGCTCAGGGTGACGGCAAAGGCGGGTTGGAGCAGGAATGGACGCAGCGACGCCCGCTCGACGGGGCTGAGCTGCTCCGCGAGAGCCTCCAGCTCAGAGTCGATGACAGCGGCGACGGCGTCCTGGCGGAGCTCGTCACGTCGGCTCGGCGTCGGTGCGAGAGGCAGCCGCGCCTCCGGGGACGCCGCGAGGTGGACGATCAGCGGGAAGCGCTGCGCGCCGGCAGCGAGCTCGGCTGCGATCGACGGCGCCACGCGACGAGCTGCAGCGGGTTGCGCGGCCGACGCAGACCCCACCCCCCCACCGGCCAGGTGGGCGGCGGCGAGCAGCGAGGCGACCAATGAACGGCGCACGAGCTGGCGACTCCCTCCGCATGGGCGACACCCTGAGTATATCCGCCGGGAGCGCTCGCCTTCCTCCCAAAGGACTCCTGTACCATGCCGGTGTGACGAGGCTCATCATCGCCGACGCCCACGTCGGCCACGGTGGCAGCGACGCGACCGAGATGGCCGCGCTGGTGGGGCGCGCGGTCGAAGCGGGCTACGGTGAGCTGATCTACCTGGGCGACGCCTTTCAGTATCTCATCGGCATGGCCAAGTTCTGGACCTCGGCCGTCCGCCTCGTGCTCGCCGAATGGGACCGCGCCCGCCGCAGCGGCGTCCGGGTGCTCCTGATCGAGGGAAACCGCGACTTCTTTCTCGACGAGCCCGAGCTCGCCGCCCACGTCGACTGGACGGGCCGCCGTTACCAGTTCGAGGCCGGCGCGCGCTCCTTCCGGGTCGTCCACGGTGACCGTGTGAACTTGCGCGACCTCCAGTACCGGTTCTGGTCCGCCGTGTCCAAGTCCCGGCCTGCCCGGCTCTGGGCGCGCCTGCTGCCGGCGTCGCTAGCGGTTGCGATCGTCAGCCACATGGAGGCGCGGCTCGCGGCCACCAACCGCAAGTACAGGTACCGCAAGCCAGTGAGAGATCTCCAGCGGGCCGCATCCGAGGCGTGGGCCGAGGGCGTCGATGTGCTGCTGTGGGGTCATTTCCACACCACCTGGGCCTGTCGCGACGCCGATCGGCTCGCGCTTGTGGTCCCGGCCTGGATGGAGACTCGGGGCTGCTTGGCCGTGGCGGAGGACGGGTCGTGGTCCTGGCGCAGTGCGGCGCTCGAACCACAGCCGCTGCCGGCCGGGTCAGAGACGGAGCTTCGCGTTCCGTGAGGTTGCCCGGACCGAGAGGCAGCCTCGCCACCCGGGTCCTCGTCCCGCCGTCCAAAAGCCTGACCAATCGGGCCCTCGTCGGCTGCGCGGTGGCCGGAGGGGGCGTCATTCGCGCTCCACTGGACTGCGACGACACCCGGGTCCTGGCGAGTGCCCTGTCCGCAGCCGGTTGGCCCATCGACTGGGGTGAGGAGCTGCGAGTGGGCGAGCGCACGCCGGTCGAAGAACGGGTCCCGCTGTGGCTGGGCGACTCCGGCTCCGGGGCCCGCTTCATCCTGGCGCTGCTCGCGACCACCCCAGGCCGGTTCGTGGTGGACGGCAGCCGCCGGCTTCGCGAGCGGCCGATGGGGCCGCTGCTCGACGCACTGTCCGCGCTGGGTGCGGGGCTGAAAGCCGCCGACGGATGCCTGCCGGTCGCAGTCGACGGCGTCCAGCTCGGCGGTGGCAGGGTGTCGGTGCGACCCGAGCTCTCATCTCAGTTCGTGAGCGCGCTCCTGCTCGCTGCGCCGCTGATGCGCCGGGGCCTCGAGCTCGAGGTGGACGGCCCGCTGCCCTCCGCTCCTTATGTGGAGTTGACGGTGGACACCTTGCGCAAGCTGGGCATCGAGGCGACATGGGAGCGCGCGGTTGGGCGCTGGCGCGTGCCGGCGGGCCGGCCGCGGCCGACCGAGCTGGCGATCGAGGGCGACTGGTCGGCGGCAGCCGTTTTCGTCGCCGCCGCGGCCATCGCCGGGGGCCGGGTCGAGATCGAAGGGGCGTCGCCGGAGAGCCGCCAGGGCGACCGTGCGGTGGCCGCGATCCTGGGCGAGGCCGGGATCCGCTGTACGGCGACGGCGAACGGGCTGCTCGTCGAGGGACCGGCGCGGCGCCCGGTGTCCGCCGAGCTCTCGGACGCGCCCGACCTGTTCCCGGTGCTCGCGGCGGTCGCCGCGTCGCTGCCCCCGGGGTCGCGGATCTCCGGGATCGAACGGCTCCGGCACAAAGAGAGCGACCGGGTGTCGGCCATGGTCGAGAATCTGCGCGGCCTCGGCGCCCGGGTGGAGGTCGCCGGACCGGAGCTGCGGGTGATGGCGCCGGTGGAGCAGAAGGCGGGCGAGGCCCGCCGAGTGACGGCAGCCGGGGACCACCGGATCGCGATGGCGATGGCGGTGGCGGCCCTCCACGCCGGTCCCCTCGAGCTCGACGACCCGAGCAGCGTCAGCAAGTCGTTCCCGGGATTCTGGGAGGCGTGGCGGACGGTGGCCGGCGAGCCCGGCGCCGGGAGCCCGCTGCCGTGACCCGGAGCGGGGAGGAAGCGGGGCTGCTGGAGGTCGGTGGGGAGCGGGCTGGGGTCGATCCCGCGGTGCTCGAGGCGCTCGCGGTGCTCGTGCACGAAGGTGATCCCGAGTCCTTGAGCGAGGCACAGGCGAGGCGCCTGCTCGGCTCGCTCGGTCTGAGCGGGATCGAGGTCCGCTGCGTCGGCACCAGCCGTCCGATGTGGCGGCACGGATCCGGTCGCGCCGGGGCCGAGATCACGAGCGGGCGCCTGCGAGTCACTCCGATGGGCGGGCGCCTGCGCGAAGGTGCGGTGTGGACGATGCTCGCCGGCCTGCTGGCAGCGGCGGCCCCCGGGGCGGACCTGGCGACCGGCGGCGCTGAGGCGGGGACCGGGATCCACGGCTCTTCTCCGGCGGCGGTCCGGGTGCGGGCGGAGCTGCTGCGAATCGCGCCGAGCGGCCTCGCCATTCTGATCCTGGGTGAGACCGGCGTTGGCAAGGAGGTCGTCGCGCGGGCGATCCACAGCCTGTCGGGCAGGAGCGGAGCCTTCGTGCCGGTGAACGTCGCGGCGATTCCGAGGGAGCTGCTGGAGGCCGAGCTCTTCGGCTCGGTGCGCGGGGCCTTCACCGGCGCGGATCGACCGCGCCTGGGGCTCGTGCGCGCCGCGCAACAGGGGACCCTCTTCCTGGACGAGATCGGCGACCTCGATCTCCCGTTGCAGGCCAAGCTGCTGCGAGTGCTGGAGTCCGGCGAGGTCAGGCCGGTGGGCTCGACCACCTTCCACTCGGTCGACGCGAGGTTGGTGTCCGCCACCCACCGCGACCTCCGGGCCATCATGGAGGCAGGTGGCTTTCGTGCCGATCTGTACTACCGGCTGGCGCCGGCCATCGTGCGGGTCCCGCCGCTGCGGGAACGGATGGAGGACCTGCCGCTGCTGCGGCGCCTCTTCGAGGACGAGGCGGCTCGCCGGATCGGCGTTGCGACCTGCCGATGGAGCGAGGCTGCCGAAATCGCGCTGCTCCGCTACCACTGGCCTGGCAACGTGCGGGAGCTGCGACACGTCGTCGAGCTTGTCATGGTAATGGCCGCCGGGGGCCTCGTGGCCCGGTCGATGCTCCCGTTCGGCGACGCTGAGTCGGTTCCGCCTCAGCGGTGGGGCCAGGCGACGGCGGACTTCAGACGGCGGCTGCTGCGCAGCACGCTCCACCGCCACGGCGGCAACCGGAGCGCAGCCGCCCGCGAGCTCGGCATCTCCCGACAGACCCTCCTCTACCACGTCCGCTGCCTGGGCCTCGGCGGCCGGACCTCCTGAGAAAAAAAGAGCGGACCGTTCGGTCCGCAGGAGGAAGGAGGAGGTATGATGCGTGAACCAGTTCGTTGCGTCGACTGGCTGGCACGCTCAGAAGCAAACACCATGCCAGGCCGCTGATCCGGGAGTTCGTCAGCGTGGGTGACCTGCCCTCGACCCTCAAATCGCTGCTGCGCGAGTTTCGCCTCGGGGGCGACCTCGAGGTTCACGAACGGGTTGACCTCGGGGCGTGGACGACACTCGCGATCGGCGGCCTGGGAGACCTTCTGATCCGCTGCAGCACGGCGTCGGCGGGGCAGCGGGCGATCGATCTGCTCGCCAGCCACGGCCTGCGCTGGATGGTGGTCGGGGCCGGCAGCCGGATCGTCGCGCCGGACCGAGGCCTGCGGATTCCCCTCCTGCACCTCGCTGGCGAGCTCCAGCGCTGGACGGCGGACGGCGACGGGCTCGTCATCGGGGCCGGTGCCAAGTTGGCACAGGTGGGCGGCTCGCTGGCACGTTTCGGGGCCCCGGAGCTTGAGCCCCTCGTCGGGGAACCGGGCAGCGCCGGGGGCGACCTGCGGGCCGCCGCCGGCGGCGAGCCGTCGGCGCTGATCGGGGCCGTCGACTGGATCGAGGTGGCGCGGCCGGGGGCGGGAACGACCCGCGTCGCGCCGTCCGCGAGCAGCGGGTCGTGGACGGCTGGACTTGCCGAAGGCCGGGCGGTGATCACGCGGGCGCGGTTGCGGACCCTCGGCGAGCCTCCCGAGGCGGGTCGCGGAATGCGGGTTGTCGCGACCCGACGGCCGGTCGGCCCGCTGCGCGGTCGGGTGGCGCCGGTCGTGTTCCACGACCCTCCCGGAGGCTCGGCCGTCAAGCTGCTCGCTCGTGCCTCCTGCGAGGTGTTGCGTTTCGGCGGCGCGCGGGTCGCCGACTGGTCTCCGAACGCGATCGTCACGACCGCCGCCTGCTCGGCGCGCGACGTGGCCGAGCTCCGCCGGCTGATGTGGGAGCGCGTCGCCGAGCGCTGCGGCGTCGAGCTCACATGCCGGTTGTGGTTCGTCGACGAGCTCGGAGCGAGAATCCTCCCTTGAGCCCCATGCCAGGCGGCGGCAGGTCCTTATCAACTGCCGTTGCCCCTGGAACCATGGGGTGAGCGGGAACGCGCCTGATGATCATCCCCTACGGCCACGAGCACAGCACGGTGCGGCGGCTGCCCTGGGTCAGCTTCGGCCTGATGGGCCTGTGCGCCGCGGTGTTCCTGGTAATCTCGCTGGCCGCGGACACCGGCGGGACGCAGGCGGATAGGGACTTCACCGAGCTCTTCCAGTTCTTGAGCTCCCACCCGTACCTCGAGGTCGGCCCGGAGCTCGAGCGCGAGCTGTTTCGTTACATTCCCGAGGAGGAGTTCCGCGCGTTTCTCGAGGCGAGCCGCGCCCTCGGCGGCGACCCCCCCAGCCATCCGGGGCAGATCAGGCACGAGCAGGCTGAGCTCGACCGGATTGCCGCGCGGGCGCTGCGATCCCTGGAGGAGGCGAGGGACTCGCCCTTCCGGCGCTTCGGGCTGGTTCCGGCCGAGCTCAAGCCGCTGGCACTCATCAGCTACCAGTTCCTGCACGGCGGCCTGTTGCACCTGCTCGGGAACATGTTCTTCCTCTTCCTCGTCGGGCCCTTCATCGAGGACGTATGGGGTCGCCCGCTGTTCGCCGGCTTCTACCTCGCTGCGGGGGCAGTGTCGGCGCTCATGTTTGCCGCACGCTACCCGACGCTCGATGAGCCTCTGATCGGCGCCTCCGGGGCGGTTGCGGGCGTGATGGGGGCTTTCCTGGTCCGCTACTGGAGGACCCGGATCCGGTTCCTCTACTTCTTCTTCCCGTTCCGCCCCGGGACATTCTCGGCGCCGGCGTGGGTGATGCTGCCGCTGTGGTTCGCGCGTGAGCTGGTGTTCGCCCAGTCCTGGGACGTGGCGGCACCGGGCACTGGAGGCGGCGGGGTCGCGCACTGGGCCCACGTCTGGGGCTTCGCGTTCGGGCTCGCCGTCGCTGCGGCCGTCTCCTACTGGCGGATCGAAGAGCGCTTCATCCACCGCGCGATCGAGGCCAAGATCACTGTGCACTCGAACCCGGCCGTCGAACACGCGCTGGAGGCCCGTGCCAAGGGTGAGATCGAGCGCTCGTTGCAGCTGCTGTCCACGGCGGTCCGGGAGGATCCGGACAACGTCGACGCGGTGCTCGCACTGTGGAACGCCTCGGTGGACAGCGGGCGGCCGGAGCAGGCGGGCCCTCATCTGCTGCGGATCATCCAGGCGGCACTCCGCACCGACGACGAGTCGCTCGTCAGCGCGCACTGGGGCGAGCTCGTGGTGGGGTGGCCCGGGCTCCAGGTCGATCCGGCGCTCGCGTCGCGGGTCGTCGAGATCCTGGCCCGGGACGGACAGCGCGAGACGGCCGTCGCGACGCTGGCGCTGGCGCGGCGAACCGTCGGGCCGGAACGCCCGGATCGGGCCGCTCGTGCGCCTCGCCCGGGCAGCCTCGGCCGTCGACGCCGGCGCGGCAGCCTCGCTCGCCCGTGCGGCGCTGGCGCGGCCGGATCTTCCGGTGGAGCTTCGCTCCGAGCTCGCCACGATCGCGGCAGACGGCACCGCTCCAGAGGCCGACGCCGACTCTCGCCCGGCCGGCGACGAAGCGAGGCTGGTCCCGCAACCTCCGCACCTGCTGCAGATCATCGCGGCGGTGCCGCAGGCGCTCGACGATGAGGTGCTGGTGATCGTGGTGGACGGTGCCACCCGGCGGCTCGCACTGCGGCGCGTCGAGGCGATCGCGGTCGGCGGCGTTGCCCGCTCCGACAAGCGCCCAATGGTGGTGGTCGACCTCCTGCTCGACGCCCCGTGGAGCGACCGCAGCGAGCTGCGCGTGGTCCGCTTGATGAGCACCGACTTCGACCCGCGGACCCTGGCTCCGGGGGCGCAGCCGGAGGAGGCATTACGGGCGTTCCTGTCGAGGCTGATCGAGCAGTCCGGCGCGGCGCCGCTGCCCGACCCGGACGGGGCGCGGGGGCTCCCATTCCGGGCCTACGCCTCCCTCGAGGAGTACGAGCGCAACGTGCTAGGGCTGTTCCCAGAAGGTAGTCCCGCGGATCGGCCGTCGCCAGGGTAAACCGCGCGCGCGGCCGCGGCGGGGCGGGTCGGCGTCGCGATGCTATGGTGGGCCGGTGATCGTCAAGCTGCCGTCCGGGAGCGATGCTCTTGCGGTCGACCTGCGGGGGCTGCGCGTGCGCTCGCTCGCACCGAGCGCGCCGCCCGGCGCCCGCGACCTCGCGCGGCTGGTGGGTGCGGCGCTCGATCGACCCCTCGAGGGCCCGCCCCTGTCCGAGCTCGCGCGCGGGCCGAGCGGGGCGACGATCGTCGTCCCCGATGCGACGCGCAAGATCGAGCTCCCGGCGGTCGTGCCGGCGGTCCTCACCCGGCTGGCCCGCGCCGGCATCGACGGAGGCCGGGTGACGGTGCTCGTGGCCTGCGGGACCCATCCGCCGATCGATCAGGCCGCGCTCGCGAGCCTGGTCGGTGCGCTCCCGGCGGGAGTGCGCATCGTCCAGCACGACGCCCGCGACGAGAGCGCCCTGGTGAAGGCCGGCAACCTGGCTGACGGCACGGCGATCCGCCTCCACCGGTTGGCCGTGGAGGCGAGCCTGCTGATCACTATCGGCGGCGTTCGCCATCATTACTTCGCCGGCTTCGGCGGGGGCCCGAAGATGGTCTTCCCCGGCGTGGGGGGATACCGGGAGATTCAGACCAACCATGCCAGGGTGCTGCGGCGGCGCGACGGGCGGCTCGAGCGCGATCCCGGGTGCGAGCCGGGGGTGTTGGCGGGCAACCCGGTCGCTGAGGAGATCGCGGCGGCCGCCGACCTGCGGCCGCCCGACTGCGCCCTCTGCCTGGTCCCCGGGGGCGACGGGAGCCCGGCCTTTGCTGCCGCCGGACCTTGGCGCCCCGCGTTCGCCGCGGCGGTCGAGCGAGCGCGCGGCTGGTACGAGGTCGATGCCGCCCAGTTTCCGCTCGGCGTCGCATCGGCGGGCGGCTCGCCCTCGGACGCGACCCTGATCCAGGCCCACAAAGGACTCGACGCCGCCTGCCGCTTTCTGGAGCCGGGCGGAGAGCTGCTGTTCGTGGCCAACCTGGCAGAAGGCAGCGGCTCGCCTGCCATGGAACCCTTCCTCGGCGATCCGCGGCCTGAGGCGGTCCTGGAGCGCCTGTCTGGCGAGTGGGTCCAGTACGGCCACACCACGCTGCGGCTGGTCACGCTGACCGCCAGCCACCGGGTGCACCTGGTATCGCGCCTCGACGATGCGCTGGCGCGGCGCCTCGGATTCCTCCCGGCAAACGACCCGGCGGCGGTCGTGGACGGCTGGCGGCGGACGCGCGGAGGCGACACGGTGGCGGTGATCTCCGGACCGGCGGTCTACCCGCGCGCCGGGCAGGCGGGTTGACCTGGGTCAAGGACCACTCGTGCCGCGCGCGCCACACTGCACCCTGGGGGTGAAGATGGTTGAAAAGAACTCGTCCCGAAGCGTCACCATGGTTCCGTCGGAGGTGGTTGCGATTTCGGAGCTGGTGAAGGTCGCACCCGAGGCGATCGTCAGCAGGGTGCTGCTTCGCAGCCCGACCGGCAGCGTGACCGTCTTCGCCTTCGCAGCCGGGCAGGAGCTCGCCGAGCACACGGCGCCCTTCGATGCGTTGGTCCAGGTCGTCACGGGTCGGCTCGAGCTGACGATCGGCGGCCGCCCGGTCACCGTGACGGGCGGGCAGCTGGTTGTGATGCCGGCCCAGGTACCGCACGCCCTGCGGGCAGCCGCCGACTCGACGATGATCCTGACCATGCTCCGCGATCGCGGGGAGGGTTGAGGTGCCCGTCCGCGACGTGGTGCACATCGACGAACGGCTGTGCGACGGCTGCGGTGACTGTGTGCCGGGCTGTGCCGAAGGAGCCATCCAGATCATCGACGGCAAGGCGCGCCTGGTCGGTGACGTCTACTGCGATGGCCTCGGTGCCTGTCTCGGCCACTGCCCTCAGGGCGCGATCACCGTGGTCCAGCGCGAAGCCGGGGACTTCGACCAGCGAGCCGTTGATCGGCACCTTGCGGCGCTGCGGTCACCGCAGCCGCCGCCGGCCGAGGCAAGCCTGCCGGTGGTCGGCCGCCAGGCGGCGGCGGCCTGCCCGGGGTCCCGGGTGCTCGCCTTCGAACCTGGCGCTGCGAGCCGCGAGGACGGCCAAGCGGCGGCATCGCGACTTCGGCAGTGGCCGATCCAGCTCCATCTCCTGCCGCCGACCGCACCCTTCTTGCACGACGCGGAGCTGCTGCTGGCGGCCGACTGTGTCGCGTACGCGGTGGGCGGATTTCACCAGGCGCATCTCGACGGCCGCGCGCTCGCGATCGCGTGCCCGAAGCTGGACAGCCAGCAGGAGGCCTACGTGGCCAAGATCGCGGCGATGATCGACCACGGCGGCATCCGCTCCCTCGAGGTCATGGTCATGGAGGTGCCGTGCTGCTCCGGGCTGGTCCAGCTGGCCCAGGAGGCGCTGGCCCGCGCCACGCGGAGCGTCCCACTGCGGGTCACCGTCGCCGGGGTTCGCGGCGACCTGGTCCGCCGCGCGGCGCGCTGAGCGGTCGACGATGTACAATCGCCCCCGCTGCGTGCGCCCGAGCGTCCGCCGTTGCGTGTCGGCCGCCTCGCGGCCGACAGCCGACGGGTCCCGGGGCCGCATTGGAGGTTGCGAATGAAGATGGCAGGGAAGATTGCATCCGCGGCCATTGGCGTAATCGGCGTCCTCGCCGCGACCGCGCCGGTGGCCGCTGACGAGGTGGCGTCGCCTCCGGCCTTTCGGGTCGAGCAGGACACCATCGACCTCGGCGACGTCGTCGCCGGGAGCGAGGCGGTGGCCGTGTTCCGCTTCCACAACGCGGGCGACTCCGACGTGCACATCGTGCGCGCCAAACCCTCCTGAGGCTGCGCCGTCACCGAGTTCGACTCGGTCATCCCGGCAGGTGGGTCGGGACAGCTCACAGCGAAGGTCAAGACCAACAGCGGCCACAGTGGACGCCTGTCGAAGAGCATCTCGGTCGAATCGGATGCTCCAGGAGCCCAGAGTCTGCGGCTGAGCGTCGCGTTCAACGCGGTCACGCCGATCGTGGCCGCTCCCGGGTTTCGGCTCTACCTCAACACTGTCGAGGGCTCCTCGGTGAGCCAGCGGCTGCTGCTCCGGCGCGCCGACGGCCAGCCGCTGGAGGCACGCCTCGTGAAGGCAAGCCTCGAGCAGGGGCTCCGGTTCGAGCTCGCTCAGCCCCAGGACGGGGACGAGGCGGTCGGGCGCATCACTCCGCAGCCGGGTGATCTGTGGCTGGTCGCCACGGTCGACGCCCCGGCGGCGGTCGTCGAGCACAACGGCACGATCGTGCTCGCGACCAACGATCCGCGCGCCCCCTCGCTGGAGCTGCCGCTGATGGTCCGGGTGCAGCGGGCAATCGACCTGCGACCGAACCTGGTCCGGCTGTGGCCGAGCGAGGGCGGGCCGGGCGGCGCCAGCGCCCTGGTGCGCGTGGCGCATGCCGGCCGGGGGACTTTCGAGATCACCGGCCTGGAGGTGGCTGACCCGAAGCTCGTCTCGGCAACCCTCGAGAGCGCGGGAAGCCAGCCGATCCACTCGCTGCGGGTCTCGCTCGCGGAAGGGGTCACGGCGGCAGATGTGGGACGTCGCACTACGGTGCGGATTGCCACCTCCGATCCCCTGCGGCCGCTCGTCGAGCTCCCCGTCGAGCTCGTGGCGCAGCACCTCGCGGCCCGCCGCCCCGTCCAGCCGCCAACCACGGCCAACGTGGCGGGCGACGAGAAGAAGGACGGCGGGTGATGGAGCTGGCCGGCAGGTCGCACACCTCGAAGCCATCAGCCGGAGGGCGCCGCCGGGGCCACCGACCCTGCCCCGGGCCCGGAAGGAAGCACCGGGAACGTGCCTGATCCGACCCGCAGCACGAGTCTGGCCCCGCTGATCGTCGCGATCGACGGCCCGGCCGGCGCCGGCAAGTCGACCATCGCGTCGCTGCTCGCGCGCCGGCTTGGACTCCCGTACCTCGACACCGGAGCGATGTACCGCGCGCTCGGGTGGCTGGCCCTGCGAGACGGGATCGTGCCCCCGCTCGGACCGGCCGACGCCGCCCGGGTGGCCGGGCTACTCGACTCCCACAGGATCGAGCTCGAGGCGGCCGACAGCGGGCTGCGCGTGGTGGTCGACGGGCGCGAGGTCGGGGACGAGATCCGCACACCCGAAGTCGCCATGATGGCGTCAGCGGTCTCGGCGCTGCCCGCGGTTCGCCGGCGGCTGGTCGCCGCTCAACGGGCGCTGGGCTTGCGGTCCGGGGGGGTCATGGAGGGGCGCGACATCACCAGCGTGGTGTTTCCGGACGCCCGGCTGCGGGTGTTCCTGACCGCCTCGCCCGAGGAGCGGGCGCGCCGCCGGCACAAGGACCTCACCGGCGCTACGGCGCCCAGCCTGGATGAGGTGAGGCGCCAGCAGCAGCAGCGGGACCTCCAGGACACCACCCGCGCCGACTCACCGCTGCAGGTGGCGAAGGGCGTGATCGTGATCGACACCACCGGCCAGAGCCCGGAGGAGGTCGTGCGGCGCCTGCTTGACGAGCTCGGCGAGGTGGCGGCGCCGGGCGCTTGACAGCAGCAGGCGGGACACCGTAAGGTCTACGAACCACGGAAGCTAAGGGCACCCGAGGTGTCTTTGGCGAGGAGGATCGAGTTTGAACAGCGAGCTTGGCAGCAACGACGAAAGGAGCGAGGTGGAGGAGCGCGACCAGCTCTCGATGGAAGAGCTGATGAAAAAGTCCATGCAGTCACTTCGCGAGGGAGAGGTCGTGCATGGGGTGGTGGTCGCGGTGACGCAGGACGAGGTGATGATCGACATCGGCTTCAAGTGCGAGGGGTCGGTACCGGTCGCCGAGTTCACGGATCCGAGGACCGGCAAGGTCACGGTGGATGTGAACGACGACGTCGAGGTGTTCGTTGAGCGCCTCGACGAGGTCGAGGGGCGCCTCCGGCTGTCCCGCGACCGCGCGACCAAGCTCAAGACCTGGCGGGGGATCGAGGAGGCGTACCGGAGCGGCGAGCCGGTCGTCGGCAAGGTGATCGAGCGGGTGAAGGGCGGCCTCTCCGTCGACATCGGAATCCGTGCCTTCCTGCCGGGCTCGCTGGTCGATCTGCGGCCGAACCGACGGCTCGAGGACTACATCGGTACCGAGGTCGAGGCCAGGATCATCTCGTTCGACCGCCGGCGCTCCAACGTCGTCTTGTCGCGCAAGGCCGTCCTCGAGGACGCGCAGGGCCACATCAAAGAGGCCACCATGTCGGAGCTCGAGGAGGGCAAGCTCGTCTCCGGCACGATCAAGAACATCACGGACTACGGGGTGTTCGTGGACCTCGGCGGCCTCGACGGGCTGCTCCACATCACCGACATCTCCTGGGGCCGGGTCGGCCATCCCAGCGAGTACTTCCACGTCGGCGACGAGGTCCAGGTCGTGATCCTCAAGTTCGACCGCGAACGGGAGCGGGTCTCGCTGGGCTATAAGCAGCGCTTCGAGGATCCCTGGGTGTTGGTGCCCGAGAAGTACCCGATCGGCAAGCGGGTCACGGGGCGAGTGGTCAGCATCGTGGACTACGGCGCATTCGTCGCTCTCGAGGAGGGCGTCGAGGGGCTGATCCACGTCAGCGAGATGTCGTGGACCAAGAAGGTCAAGAACCCGCGTTCGATCCTCGAGAACGACCAGGAGGTCGATGTCGTGGTTTCGGAGGTCGACGCCGACAAGCGGCGGCTGTCGCTGTCGCTGCGCGCCACCGAAGCGAATCCCTGGGAGAGGGTCGCCGAGACCCACCACGTGGGCAACCGCATCCACGGCGTCGTGCGCAACCTGACGGACTTCGGGGCCTTTGTCGAGATCATCCCCGGGGTGGACGGACTCGTCCACATCTCGGACATGTCCTGGACCCGCCGCATCAATCATCCCTCCGAAGTGGTGACGAAGGGCCAGGAGATCGAGGCCGTGATCACCTCGATCGATGCCCTCAACCAGCGCATCTCGCTGTCCATGAAGGAGCTCCTACCCAATGAGTGGGAGGAGTACGCCAACACCCACGGCGTCGGCGACGTGGTCAGCGGACGGACGACCAACATTACGGACTTCGGGGTGTTCGTCGAGCTCGCTCCCGGCGTCGAGGGCCTGTGCCACATCTCGGAGATCGATCGAGAGGGCGGCCTCAACCTGGCCGAGATGTTCACGACCGGCCAAGCGGTTGCTTGCCGGATCCTGCGCATCGACTGGAACGAAAACAGGATCGGCCTGTCGATGCACGGGATTCCTCAGGAAGCGCAGGAGGCGGTCGAGGCCGGCGAGGAGGTCGACACCGCGAAGCCCTCCGAGACGGCAATGGCAGCGGCGCTGCGCGCCGGCGGCTTGGGCTTGGTGGAGGCGGAGCCGGCGGCCGCCGACAGCGAGGCGGAAGAGGCGGCCGGAGGCGATCAGGCAGAGGGCTCGCGCGAGGAACCGTCGGATGCGGACGGGGAAGCGGGCACGGACAGCTGACCGGGGGAGGGCGCGCGACCGGCGCGCCGCGATCGACCAAGGAGGCACGCCTCATGACGATGACCAAGGCCGACCTGGTGGAGATGGTTGCGGAGTCCTCGGACCTGCCCCGCAAGCAGGCGGACGAGGTGGTCCAGGTCATTCTCGAGAGCATCACTGCCGCCCTCAGCCGCGGAGAGAAGGTCGAGCTCCGGGGATTCGGCTCGTTCCGGATTCGCCGGCGCGGCGAACGCAACGGCCGCAACCCCAAGACCGGGGACAAGGTGCACGTTCCGCCCAAGAAGATCCCGTACTTCAAGCCGGGCAAGCACCTCCGCGAAGAGCTGCTCCAGTAACGGTCCGTCGAGGTGGAGACGCTGTTCGCGCCTTGGCGTTTCGAGTATGTGACCACCGTGGACCAACGAGACCGTGATGCGTGCATCTTCTGCCGCGCTCTGACCGCAGAGCGTGACCGCGACACGCTGACGCTGCTGCGCCGCAACCGGTGTTTCGCGCTGCTCAACCTGTACCCCTACACCTCCGGCCACTGCATGGTCGCGCCCAACGTTCACGTCTCCGACCTCGAGCAGCTGGACGAGGCGGCCCTGGCGGAAATCATCATCACCGCGAGGAGCCTGCTGCGGGCGCTGCGGGTGGCGTATGCTCCGCACGGTTTCAACGTCGGATTCAACGTGGGCGCCGCCGCCGGCGCTGGCATCGAGGAGCACCTCCACCTGCACATCGTGCCGAGGTGGCGGGGCGACACGAATATCATGGGAGTGATCAGCGAGACCCGCGTGATCCCGGAGGATCTGGGCACGACCTTCGACAAGCTGCGGGCGGCGATCGAGACGGAGGGAGCGAGATGACGAAGGACAGCGACCGCGGCGCCGGGGGCGGCGAGCCGAATGGAAAGAAGGCCCCGCCGCTGCTGCTGGCGGCGGCATGGCTGGTGCCGGGTATCGGGCACTGGATCCTCGGCAAGCGGCACCGCGCGCTCGTGTTCTTCGCGGTTGTCGTCTGTGCCTTCGCGACCGGCGTCACGATCAACGGCGAGCTCGGCACGCCGCGCCCCGGTGAGCCTTTCTCGTGGTTGGCGACGATCGCGTGCCTCGGCAACGGCCTCCTGTACCTCGTCCGCCTCGCCTGGGTCAACGGTCTGAGCGGACTGCTCGACGGACTGCCCTTCGGACTGGAGGGCGGCGGTGACCCGGTGTCGGTCGGCTTCTCGTACGGCAACACCTTCCTCTACACCGGCGGGTTGATGAACCTGCTGCTGGTGCTCGACGTATCCGACATCGCCCGCGGGGAGAAGGACTGAAGTGGTCGATCACCTCTTCCTCATGCTCTGGCACGCCCTGCTGGTGTCGGTCTTCTTCGCGTTCCTGTGGCGCCGCTCGTCGCGCGACCGGCTGCGGCTGTTCGGCAAGGCCTTCCTGATCATGGCCGTCGGATCGGTCGTGCTCGGGTGGCTGATGTACGCCGTGCCCTGAGCGATGGAAGACAGGGTGCCTCGAACCAGCCGACGGCGGCGAGTGGTCGCCGCCTGGGCCGTCCATCTCGCGTACGTGGGCGTGATCGCGAGGACCTGACGTGAGCGGGATCCTGATTGTCGCGGGCGAGGTCTCTGGCGACATCCACGCCGGCAATCTGCTCGACAGCCTGCACCTCCTCCGTCCCGGAATCGATGCCTTCGGGGTCGGCGGCGATCGGCTGGAGCGCGCCGGCCTCGAGTGCCTCGTGCGCAGCGAGGAGCTCTCGCACATGGGGCTCGTCGAGGTGGTGCGCGAGCTCCCGCGGTTGCGCGGCATCCTGCGCTCGCTGGTCCGCAGCGCGGAGCTGCGGCAGCCGCAGGTCGCGGTGCTGGTGGACTCGCCGGACTTCAACCTGCGGCTGGCGGCGCGGCTGCGGCGGCTGCAGATCCCGGTCGTGCTCTACGTTTCCCCGCAGCTCTGGGCCTGGCGGCGGGGGAGGGTGCGGACGGTGCGGCAGGTCGCGCGCGAGGTTCTCTGCATCCTTCCCTTCGAGGCTCCGTTCTACGAGCGGCACGGGGTCCCTGCCCGTTACGTCGGCCACCCCCTGCTCGACGACCTGAGCCGAGACGGGCTGCTCGACGACCCGCCCGCCCAGGTCGAGGGCCGGCTCGCGCTGCTGCCTGGATCGCGCGCGATGGAGGTCCGGCAGCTCCTGCCGGCGATGCTCGGCGCCCTCGAGCGCCTCGGCCCCGCCGAAGTGTCGGACGCGGTCCTGGTCGAGGCCCCGGGGATGAGAGCCGTCGTCGACGATGTCCTCGCCGCTCGCGGCCGGGACCCGAGGCTGCGCCGGGTCGCTGGCGAGGGGCGGAGGTCCGCCCACGCATCGTGCGCGCTGGCCTGGGCGGCCTCCGGCACCGCCACGCTCGAGTGCGCCTTGCTCGGGGTCCCGATGGTGGTCGGCTACCGGCTGCGTGCGCTCTCCGCGTGGGCCGCCAGGCTGCTGGTGCGGGTGCCGCACGTCGCGCTCGCCAATCTGATCGCCGGCGAACGGGCGGCGCCCGAGCTGCTCCAGGACGAGTGGAACCCTGAGCAGCTCGTGACCACCACCCGTGGCCTGCTGGGTGGTGGCGCGGATGCGCAGCGCGTCGCGCTGCGCGAGGTGCGGCGCCGGCTCGGCGAGCCGGGGGCCTCCCGCCGCGCCGCCATGGCCGTCGCCGAGTATCTCGGGCCGGCCGCGGCGTGACCGGCCAGCGACGGCCGCTCTCGACTTGCTAGAATCCACGGCTTGGAGGCCAGATGAAACGACGTGCCGGCACTCGGGCTGAGCGCCCCTCGGAGACGATCCGGGTGGGGATGATCAGCCTGGGCTGCGCCAAGAACCTCGTCGACGGCGAGCTCATGCTCGGGCACCTCCAGCGTGCCGGGGTCGAAATCACCGCGGACGCGGCGGCGGCCGACGTGGTCATCGTGAACACCTGTGGCTTCATCGACGACGCCAAGCGCGAGTCCATCGACGCCATCCTCGAGGTTGCCGAGAGCAAGCAGCAGGGACGGGTTCGCCGGCTGGTGGTCGCCGGCTGCATGGCGCAGGCCTACGCCCGCGAGCTGGCCACAGAGATCCCGGAGATCGACGCCTTCGTCGGCCTCGACGAGCTCGAGAAGGTGGTCGAGGGAGCCCGCGGCGAGCTCGCCGGCCACCTCCCCGACCAGCGCGGGGCGCTCCGCCTCTACGGCCACGACCACCCGCGCGTCGTCTCGACGGCGGGGTACGCGTACCTGAAGGTTGCGGAGGGCTGCGACAACCCGTGCAGCTTCTGCCACATCCCGGCCATGCGCGGCCGCTTCCGGTCGCGGCCGCTTGACGACCTCGTCGCCGAGGCACGGCGCCTGGAGCTCGCGGGCGTCCGCGAGCTGATTCTCATCGCCCAGGACACCACCCGCTACGGAGAGGATCTGGGCCTCGGTCGGCGCGGGCTCCGCCTCCTGGTCGAGCGCCTGCTCGAGGAGACCGAGCTGCCATGGCTCCGCTTCCTCTATGCCTACCCAGCGACGCTCGACGATGGGCTGCTCGAGCTGATGGCGCGCCAGCCCCGCTTCCTGCCCTACCTCGACATTCCGCTCCAGCACTCGAGCCGCCGCGTGCTCAAGGCGATGAAGCGCGGGGGCGACAGCCGCAGCTACCTCGAGCTGATCGACCGCGCGCGCGCGACGGTGCCGTCGATCGCGCTGCGCACGACCCTCATCGTCGGCTTCCCTGGCGAGGGCGAGCGGGAGTTCGAGGAGCTCCTCGACTTCGTCGCGCAGGCGCGCTTCGATCATCTCGGGGTCTTCGGCTACTCGTGGCAGGAAGAGAATCCTGGGGCCGAGCTCGGGGATCCGGTCCCGGCGGAGCTCAAGGCCGAGCGGCGGGATCGCGTGCTTGCGGCGCAGCAGGCGATTTCCCACGCGCTCAACCGTGCTCTCGTGGGCAGGACGCTGCCGGCGATCGTCGCCGGGCCGCTGCTCGAAATGGAGCTGCTGACCGAGGGACGGCTGCAGCGCCAGGCGCCCGAGATCGACGGCCGACTTCTCATCAACGACGGCAGCGCAGCTGCCGGGTCGCTGGTCGAGGTCGAGGTCACCGAAGCCCATCCCTACGACCTGGTGGGCCGCCTCGTTGCGGTCACCCGGGCAGCAACGCCGAGGGCGGCGACGGCCCTCCCGGTGCTGGGCTGAGGCAGTGGTGGACGTCTATCGCGATCCGCTCGGGCTTGACGAGCCGCCCCGCGGCTCGGTGCTGTCGATCGGCAATTTCGACGGCGTGCACATCGGGCACCAGGCGGTGCTGCGGCACGTGGTCGCGCGTGGCGCTGAGCTCGACGCGACGGCCGCGGCGCTGACCCTGGATCCCCACCCGGTGAAGCTCTTGCGGCCGCGCGAGGCGCCACGGCTCGTGACGACGCTTCCGCAGCGCCTTCAGCTCATCGAGCGCACCGGTATCGGTGCGGCGCTGGTCGTGCCCTTCACCCACCGGCTGGCGCGCAGCACCGCCGAGGCCTTCGTGCGCGACGTGCTTGTCGAACGGCTGGCGATCCGCGAGGTTTACATCGGCGCCAACTTCCGCTTCGGCGCCGATCGCGGCGGCGACGTCGAGCTCCTGCGGAAGATGGGCCGCGAGCTGGGGTTCACCGCGGAGAGCGCCCCCACCGTCGAGTACGCCGGAGCGATCGTATCCTCGACCCGCGTGCGGGAGGCGTTGGCCGACGGCAGGGTGGGGGAGGTCGCCGGCCTGCTCGGGCGTTACAGCTTCGTCGACGGCGCAGTCCTCGAGGGCAAGCGGCTCGGCCGCAGATTGGGCTTCCCGACCCTCAACATCGGCTGGGAGAACGAGCTGGTGCCCCGAAAGGGCGTCTACATCACCGCAGTCCACATCCCGTCCTTCCGGCGGAGCTTTCCCTCAGTGACGAACATCGGGGTGCGGCCAACCCTGTACGAGAACTCGCACGTAACCATGGAGAGCCACCTCCTCGACTTCACGGCTGACGTCTACCGCGAGCGGGTGCGGCTCTATTTCCTGGAGCGGCTGCGCGATGAGCTGCACTTCGCCTCGACCACGAAGCTGATGGTGCAGATCAAGGAGGACGTCGCCGCGGCGCGAGCCTGGTGCGCGGCCCACCCCCTCGACGCGCTCGACCTGGTGCTGCCGTGACGCCGCTCGCCGCCATCGCCACCGCCGCCGGACTGCTGGTTTCGACCGCGCTGCTGGTCGTGGTGGTGGTCTTCCTGTGGTGGCTGGATCGATACGACCGCGAGCCGCTGCAGCTGGTGGCAGGCGCGTTCCTCTGGGGCGGCGTCGCGGCGGCTGTGCTGTCCGTGAGCGCACTGGGCGCGGCGGCCGCGGCGCTCGACGCGCCGCTCGGAACGCTCGCCGGCGCCGCGCTCGAAGAGCTCCTCAAAGCCGCCGCGGTGGTCCTCGTCGCCCGCTACTCGGCGGAGTTCGACAGCCCCACCGACGGTCTGGTGTACGGCACCGCGGCCGGGCTCGGTTTCGCGAGCATCGAGAACCTCTTGGTCGTCATTGCCGCGCCCGCCGGCCTGCCATCGGCGACGCTTCCACTCGTCCTGCAGCGCACCCTCTTCTCGGCTGGAGTTCACGGCCTGGCGAGCGGCGTGGTGGGTGGCTTCGTCGGGCTCGCTCTCCTGGCGAGAGGCGCGCTCGCGCGGGTGGTCTGGACTGCTGGCGGGCTGGCGGTCGGCATTGCCCTTCACGGCGGCTGGAACGCCGCGCTGTCGTTCCTCTCCGGCAGCCGCGAGCGCTGGCCGGCGCTGGCGGCGATGCCGGTGCTCTACGGCTGCTACCTGGGCGCGTTCTGGCTGCTGTTGCAGTGGGAGCACGGGATCCTGCGCGACCAGCTCGAGCAGGAGGCGAGCCTGAAGCTGGTGCCGCCATGGGTCCCGGAGGTGACGCCGTTCTACCGCCGTCGCATCCGAGCAGACTGGTGGCCGCGCCGTTCCGAGCGGGTGGTGCTCTCGCGGCTGCTCACGAAGCTGGCGTTCCGCAGGTTCCAAACCTCCCGGCTGCCGGATGACGAGGCCGCGCTCGCCTCCCTCGAGGTGGTCCGCTTGCGCGGCCGGGTCCGGCGAATGCTCGAGCCGGAGCGAGCCGGCCCTGACGACGACAATGTCAATCCTGTGTAGAAGTGGACTCCACCCGTCACGAGACGGATTACGATCGACCTATGAGCGTGACCCGAGTCGCCGACATGTCCTCGGAGGAGTTGGCGGCGTTGGTGCGCGGCGGCGAGCTCCGGGAGCAGGACGTTCTCGACGCTCTCCGCAATCCCTACTGCACGGTCGATGTGGCGGAGGCCATTGCCGACACCCAGGGGCTGCTCGGAGCGCACACCGTGCGCGAGCTCCTCGCCTCGTTTCGAGGCTTTCCGTTCGCCCGCTCGATGGACCTCCTCGCCACGCTTCCCTGGACATCGCTGCTGGCGCTCGCGCAGAGCCCGCGGACGCCGCCGATGGTGCGCCGTCACGCCGAGAAGAAGCTCGTCGCGGTGCTCACCCGAATGAGCCTCGGGGAGAAGGTCGCGCTGGCGCGTCGGGTGCATCGGCAGCTGCTTCGTCCCTTGATCGAGGCCGGCGATCGCCGGGTGCTGGCGGCGCTGCTTGACAACCCGCGGCTGTCCGAGAACGACGTCCTCCTGATCCTCAACACCGTGGAGGCTGCGCCGCCGTTTTACGGCGAGCTAGCACGCCATCACCGCTGGGGCCAGTCGTACACAGTCCGCGCCGCGCTGGTGCGCTGCCGGCACACGCCGCTCCCGGTGGCCCTCAGCGCTCTGGTGCAGCTGCGCTCGAGCGACCTCGAGACGGTGGCCGTGAGGCCTGATGTTCCCGAGCCGGTACGGGCCGCAGCCCTGGCGCTCAAGGAGAAAGAGGACAAGGGTTTGCGACGAGTGGTAGAATGCCCGATGGATGATTCTCGAAGCGCCCACGCCGGCTGCGAATCCTGAGACCTTCGGGCAACGCCTGCAAAGGCTGCGGCTCGAGCTCGGGCTGTCCCTGGACGACATCAGCCTCGAAACGAAGATCTCCAAGCGGGTGCTGGAGGCGCTCGAGGCCGGGGCCTTCCAGTACCTGCCCGAGAGAGTCTTCAGCCGCAGCTTCGTGGGCCAGGTCGCGCGCGTCATGGGCTGTGACCCGGAGGCCTTGGTCGTCGAGTTCGACGCCGCCTGGGAGAGCCATCTGCTCACGTCCGGAGCGGGGCGCCCGCCCTTCGTCGATGAGCCCGACGGGGGACCGACGATCCGCTGGCGCTTCTGGTTCCCGATCTCGGTCTGCGCCGCGATTCTGGTGGTGGTCGGGATCGTCATCCTGAGCGGCTCCGAGCCGGGCCAGGCGGCGCTCGTCGAGCAGCCGCGGCTGGTGGTGCAGCGGGCCGCCGCGACACCAGTCGGGACGCCTCTCGCGCCGCCGCTGGCGGTGTCGGCCGCGGCCGAGGCCCCTCCCGACACCGGCCTGGTCGACCTCAAGATCCTGGTCGAACCGAATGAGGAGTGCTGGATCCGCTACCGCGATCGCGAGGGGCGCAGCGAGCAGCGCCTGCTGGCGGGTGGTGAGTCGCTCGAGCTGCAGCTCGAGGGGCCGGTCAAGCTCACCGTCGGCAACGCTTCGGCGGCGCGACTGATGGTCGGCGGCGTGCTCTACGGCGACCTCGGGGTGCCCGGACAGGTCGTCCACGCCGAGGCGAGCCTCGAGGGGCTCACCGAGCTCGGTGCCGGCCCGATCTATGACTGAAGGCGGCATCGCCTCCGGAAAACAGCTGCTCCAGGCGATCATGTCCGGCCAGGTGGCGCGCCAGGTCCGCCTGTTTGCGGCGCAGGGCCTGCTGCCGATCCCCCGCGAAGACCTCTTCCGACTGCAGGCCGTACTGGCGTCGGACCCTGATCCGGAGCTCGCGGCCACAGCCACGCAGTCTCTTCAGGGCGAGTCGCTGCCGACGCTCATCGAGTGGATCGAGCACCACGAGGTCGAACCGGTGGTGCTCGACATGTTGAGCAGGGTCCGATCCGAGGAGGCGATGTGGTCCGCGATCGCCGTCCACGCCCAGACTTCCGACGAGACGATGCGCGTGCTCGCGCGCAACGGCAGCCCGCTCATTCAGGACATCATCATGACCAACCAGGTACGCCTGCTGGCGCACCTGGAGATCCTCGACGACCTCCGCGCGAACCCTCGCGTCTCCCAGGTCGTCCTGCGCCGGGTGCGGGAGTTCGAAGAGGAGTTCATCGAGAAGGTGATCAGCGGGCAGCTCGCGGACGCCGAGGCGCAACGTACCACCATCGAGGAGGCGCTTGCGGCGCTGCGCGCGATCGGCGCCCACATCCCCAACGAGCACTTGCTGCCCTACCCGACCACCGACGACGACCCCGGGGTCCGCGAGGAGGCGGAGCGGCTCGGGCTCGAGCACCTACGGCAGGCTGGCGCGAATGACGGTCAAGGAGATGATCGTCACCGCGCTGCTCGGGCTCCGCGAAGAGCGGACCATCCTGATCAACTCGCGCAACCGGCTCGTGGTCCGGGCGGTGCTCGCGAGCCCGAAGCTGACCGAGTCGGAGATCGAGCGTTTCGCCGCGGCAAGGAGCATCTCCGACGAGGCGATCAGGATCATTGCGAGCAACCGGCGGTGGATGCAGCAGTACGGGGTGATTCAGGCGCTGGCCCAGAACCCCAAGACGCCGCTACAGACCGCCCTCCGGCTGTTGCCGCGGCTGTCGGTCCGCGACCTCAGCCGACTGGCGCGCGATCGCAATATCAACCCGGTCGTCCGCCGCCGGGCTCTGGAGTTCCACTCGCGGCGCCGGTGAGGGGATGCACCGGGGCGCGGCCGGCGCTGTTTGCGCGGCCGTGCCGGCTGTGGTAGACATGGACCGTCTGAGGGAAAGCAGGCTGGGTTTCACGGCGCATGGCACACCGGATCACGCTTTATGACACGTTGGGCGTCCAGCGCGACGCCTCCGAGCAGGACATTCGAGCGGCATTTCGGCGGCTGACAAAAGACCATCACCCGGACCGCTTTACAGGCGGGAAGCGCGAAGCGGCCGAGCAGCGCTTCCAGGCCATCACGGAGGCCTTCAACGTCCTCAGCCGGCCCGAGAGCCGCGACCGCTACGACCGCGACCTGGCGCAGCGCTCGAGCGGCGGCAGCGGGAACCAGATCGACGCCCGGGAGATCGCGCGGCGGCTCGCGGCCAGGGGAGCGGAGTCGCTGCGCGCCGGCAAGATTCAGGAGGCGGTGGAGCAGCTGCAGGCGGCGGTCGATCACGATTCGGACTTCGACCGTGCAAACTACTTCCTCGGGCTGGCGCTCGGCCGGGTCCGGGGTCGGGAGCGCGACGCGCTACGCTACCTCGAGCGGGCGGCGGCCGCCGATCCACACAACGCCGTGTACAAAGCCCACGCGGCGGCAGCAGCGCTGGCAGCGGGCATGGCGAGCCGCGCCGAACGCCTCGCCCACGACGCACTCGCCCTCGATCCGACCAGCGACAAGGCCAAGAGCGTGCTGGCCACCATTCGTGGGGAGACCGACTCCAAGGGGGACGGCCTGTTCGGACGCCTGCGGCGGAAAGGATGAGGCGGGTGCGCAGCGATCCGGAGCCGGGTCTGGTGATCGAGTCCTGGGGCTCGACCGACGTCGGCATGACGCGTCGTCTCAACGAGGACGTGTTCCTCGTCGACGAGAACCTCGGGGTCTACCTGGTCGCCGACGGCATGGGCGGCCACGCGGCAGGGGAGGTCGCTTCGCGGCTCGCCGCCGACGAGATCATCCGCAACCTGTCCGAGCACGTGACGGTCGAGAACAAGACCTGGCCCGAGCACTGGAACATGGCGCGCAGCGCGACCGCAAACCGGGTGGTCGACGCGATCATGGCCGGGCACGATCGGGTCACGAGGGCGGTCCGCCGCGACTCCGACCTGCGCGGCATGGGCACCACGGTCGTCGTCGCCATGCACCCTCGAACAGCCGGACCTTGGTGATCTGCCACGTCGGAGACAGCCGCGCCTACCGGCTCCGCAAGGGGCGCTTCGAGCTACTGACCGACGACCACTCGTGGGTCCACGAGCAGGTGGCTGCGGGCTTCCTCAGCGAGGAGGCAGCGCGGGCTCACCCGCTGAAGAACGTGGTGACCCAGGCACTCGGCGGCAGCGGCGAGCCGCGCGTGGACATCCTAGAGACGGAGCTCGTCGAGGACGATCTCTACCTCCTGTGCTCCGACGGCCTCAACTCGATGCTCTCCGACGAGGAGATCGCTCGAGATCCTGCGGGAGGGCGGCTCCCTCGAGGGCACGGCGGCGGCGCTGATCGCGGCCGCCAACGAGCGCGGCGGGCACGACAACATCAGCGTCGTCCTGCTCCGGCCCCAGGCAGCAGCGGCGAGCTGACCGCCGGCGCTGGACGCGCGCGGGATCGGCGCGCCCCGCCCGCCCTCCATGCGGCCTCCCGAAAGCTCATGCACGGCGATCCGCGCTGCCGGCAAGGTGGAATGACGACGACCGAGACGACGGTTGCTCTCGCCGGCTGCTGCGTGAGCCTTCGGAGACGAACATGACCAATTTCAATCTGGCACGACATCCGCGATTCCCGGGCATCGACGGTCCGCTCGTGCTGGTGATCCTGGACGGAGTCGGACTCTACCGAGGCCGCGCGGAGGGGTATCCCGCAAACGCGTTCGACCTCGCCTCCACCCCGCACCTCGACCGCTTGTTCGCGACCGCGCCCGGTGTTCCTGAGGCTGGCGGCCCACGGCACCGCGGTCGGCCTGCCGAGCGACGACTGACATGGGCAACTCCGAGGTCGGCCACAACGCCATGGGCGCCGGACGGATCTTCGAGCAGGGCGCCAAGCTGGTGGACGACGCGATCGCCTCCGGTGCCCTGTTCCGGGGTCCGGTGTGGCAGCGCCTGGTGCGCAACGTTGTCGCGGGCGGCTCGACGCTTCCACCTCATCGGGCTGCTGTCCGACGGCAACGTCCACAGCCACATCGACCACCTCGTTCGCCCTGCTGCGGCGGCTCGCGGCTGACGGGGTGCGCCGGATCCGCGTCCACCCGCTGGCCGACGGCCGCGACGTCGACCCGGTGACCTACCACGTCTACCTCGACCGGCTGGAGGCGGTGCTGGCCGAGCTCGCAGCCTCGGGCGTCGACGCAGCGATCGCCTCCGGCGGCGGCCGGATGAGGATCACGATGGACCGCTACGGCGCCGACTGGGAGATGGTGCGGCGCGGCTGGGAGACCCACGTGCTGGGGCGCGGTCGCGGCTTCCCCTCGGCGCAGCAGGCGGTCGTCGAGCTGCGCGCCGAGAACCCGGGGGTGATCGACCAGGACCTGCCGCCGTTCGTGGTGGACGGGCCGGACGGCCGTCCGCTCGGCCCGATCGTGGACGGCGACTCGGTGGTGTTCTTCAACTTCCGGGGCGACCGTGCCATCGAGATCTCGCGCGCCTTCACCGAGCAAGAGTTCACGGAGTTCGATCGGGAGCGGTGGCCGCGGTCGAGTACGCCGGCATGATGCAGTACGACGGCGACCTCCGGATCCCCGACTCGCTACCTGGTCGAGCCGCCGGCGATCTCACGAACCGTCTCCGAGTACCTGGTTCACAACGGCGTGTCGCAGCTCGCCGTCGCGCGAGACCCAGAAGTTCGGCCACGTGACCTACTTCTGGAACGGCAACAACTCGGAGAAGTTCGACGACGTTCTCGAGGAGTGGATCGAGGTGCCGTCCGACGATCTGCCCTTCGAGTTCGCTCCGGCGATGAAGGCGCGCGAGGTATGCGCCGTGGTCGTCGACCGTCTGGAGCGGCGAGCGCAGCGCTTCCTGAGGGTCAACTTCGCGAACGGGGACATGGTGGGCCACACCGGGGTGCTGGCCGCGGCCGTGACCGCGATGGAGGTGGTCGACGAGTGCGTCGGCGCGATCGAGCGGGCAACAGCCGCCGCGAACGGCACCCTCATCGTCACGGCCGACCACGGCAACCTCGACATGATGTTGGAGGTGGACGCAGCGACCGGTGAGATCAAGCGGACGCGATGACGGCTCCCCGGTGATCAAGACCAGCCACACCCTGTACCCGGTGCCGTGGCTGCTGGCCGGGGATGCGGCCGATCGCTTCGAGGCCGCGCCCGGGATCGAGCGACCCGGGCTCGGCAACCTCGCGGCGACTCTGCTCCTGCTTCTCGGATACGCCGCACCGCAGGACTACCTCCCGGCGCTGGTCCGGCCGCGCGCGGCCGGCGCGTCGGTTTGACCCTCGGTCGGGGGCTCTGCTAAAGTCCACCCCCGTGGCCTCATCAACAACGCCCTTCCTAGATCCGATCGAGCGCCTGCGCGACGAGATCGCCGGCCTCGAGGCTGCCGCCGCGGGAGACCGCCGGGCCGCGGTGCGGCTGCGTCAAGCGCGGCGGGAGCTGACCATCACGGTCGACTCGATCTTCACCTCGCTGACGCCGTGGCAGCGGTGCCAGATTGCGCGCCATCCGGAGCGCCCCTACACCCTCGACTACATCGGCTCGATCTTCAGCGGCTTCATGCAGCTCCACGGCGACCGGCGCTTCGCCGACGATCCGGCGATCGTCGCCGGGTTCGCGCTGCTCGACGGGGACGCGGTGGCCATCGTGGGCCACCAGAAGGGCCGGACACGAACGAGAAGCTGCGCCGCAACTTCGGTATGCCCCGGCCGGAGGGCTACCGCAAGGCGTTGAGGATCATGCACCTCGCAGCGCGCTTCCGGCGCCCGATCATCTCCTTCGTCGACACTCCGGGCGCCTATCCCGGGATCCACGCCGAGGAGCGGGGACAGGCGGAGGCGATCGCGGACAACCTGATCGAGATGGCGCGGCTACCGGTTCCGATCGTGGTCGTCGTCACCGGCGAAGGCGGATCGGGCGGGGCGCTGGCGCTCGGCGTCGGCGACCATGTCCTGATGCTGGAGCACGCGATCTACTCGGTGATCTCGCCCGAGGGATGCGCAGCCATCCTGTGGAAGGACCAGAACCGCGCCGAGGACGCGGCGAAGGCCCTGCGCCTGACCGCGCGCGATCTCAAGCACTTCGGCGTCGTCGACGAGGTGCTCCCCGAGCCGGCAGGAGGCGCGCACATGGACCCGCGGGCGATGGCGGAGATTGTCGGGGGCGCGCTCCGCCGTCACCTCCGGCAGCTCCGCAAGATCAAGGCCGACGCGCTGGTCGCGCGCCGGTACAAGAAGTACCGGACGCTCGGCGTGTACTCTGACCGGTAGGAGCCTGTAGGACATAGGCCCCTGTGCGCGCTTCTGATGTGGTTCTTGTTGTTGGCCTCTGCCCACAGGCTCCTCTGGATGCGCTGCGCGCATCCTGAAAGCAGCTTGTCAGCTGCACGCTGTTGAACATTAACCCATCGCAACGGGGCGCCCGCGTGAGATCACCGGCTCCCACGCCACCCGCAACGCCACGTGCGCGCCCGTCCCCGGCGTCCACCGATCGGCTGCCTCGTCACCAAACCGCAGAGGCAGTCTTTGCCACAGTGGCCGATCGCCGAGACCTCGACCGGTTCCACCAGCCAAGAGGGCTAACGCAGCACGAGCTTCCGTGACCAGACGCCGGTCGGCGCTGCCGCTCCATCATCCCGGCATTCGAGACGGCAACCCTGCGCCGGCGCTTTGCCGCCACGGAGTGCGCTACCCTCGTTGGGGAGAGGTGCCGGTTGCTGTTGTTGCCGGAGCCCGCATGAACGCGCTCACGCGCCGGTCGATCCGCGTCGTCACCGCCATCCTGATGGTGGTGTCGGTCGGGGCGCTGGTCGCCGTCGGTGTGCAGCGCTCGCGCAGCATGGCGCGGCCGGCCAGCGATCGCTCCGGCGAGCTTCCCGAGAGCAAACCGGACGATCCCGCTGTCGGCGTGTACACCGGATTCGAGTACGTGGAGACGATCGCCGGCAGGGCAATCTTCGCGCTGCGCTCGCTGCGGACGCTCGGGCGCTCGTCGGGCTGGCACGAGATCGAGGGTGTCCAGCTGCAGCTTTACGACGCGGGCGTCGCCGGACCGGTGGTGACCGCGGCCGGCGCGAGCTTCAACATCGAGACCCGAGACGCGGAGCTCCGGGGGCCGATCCACGTCAGCTTTCCCGGAGGCGCGACGGTGACGACCGAGAGCGGGCACTTCGAGGCGAGCAGCCGCCGCTTCGTCACCAACTCGGAGGTGGTGTTCATGAACGGAGCCACCGTCGCAGAGGCCGGCCACGCCATGTACCAGATGAGCGACGACCGTCTCGTGCTGGCCGACGGCGCGCTGCTGACCTCGGGAGGCACGACCCTGGAGGCTCCTACGATCGAGTATCAGCGAGGTCGACAGATCATCGAGTTTCCACGGGGATGCCGGGTCGTTCGCGGCGGAGCGTGGGTCGGCGCTCCGTACGCGATCGTGGATCTCGTCGAGGCCGACGGCCCGCCGCGCCGGATCAGCTTCAGTGGAGGTGTCGAAGCCCGAGATCCCGGCGACGGCACCCGCGGCACGAGCGAGCTGTCCGCCGAGACCGTGGTCGCCGAGCGCGACGCTCAGGGCAACTGGCAGATCGACGCCTCGACGACGGGTGACTGGGCCTCAGTGGCCTTCCGCCTTGGCGGCGCCTTCTACGAGCGCCGGCTGCGGACCCGGATCCTGCGCGGCGTGATCGGCCCAGAGGGCCCGCTGAACCTCCGCGCCGAGGACGGTGTCTGCCTGGAGGAGATCCCGGTCGAGGGCGAGCCACGCTCGGCCGAGGCTGCGACGGCGCGGGTATGGTTCAGGAACGGACAGGCCACCGACATGGAGCTCGAGCAGCAGGTGGTGATCCACAGCGACGAGGGCGATGCCACCGGACACCGCGCCCGATTCTCGGCCGTGGCGGGGATCACGATGCTCCACGGCGACCCAAGCGGCTTGGAGCGGGCGTCGGTGAGCTCGCCGCGGGGGCGCGTCGCCTGCGACCAGGTCCAGATCAACGACCGCCAGGGGCGCCTCGAGGCGCGCGGCAAGGTACAGGGATCGTTGACCGGGGTCGGGATCCTCGGCGCGGAGGCGGGCGACCCCGCGACGCCCATGCACTTCGCCGCCGAGCTGCTCGAGATCACCCAGTCCGGGGCGAGCTACCGGCTGCGCGACGGTGCCCGGCTGTGGCAAGGCGAGCGCCTGCTGACCGCCGACGACGTGTCGTACCGCCAGGAAGGCGAGCTCCTGGAGGCCTCCGGGCACGTTCGCGCCACCTTCCCGGCGAGCCAGCTCGACAAGGAGGGGTCCGGCGACGGCCAGGTGGTGATCACGGCGCGGTCGCTGAACTACGGCCGACTCGGCGGGCAGGCAGTGTTCCGGGGCGACGTGCGCTACAGCGACCCTGCCAACGTGCTCTCGGCGACCGAGCTCAGCGCGGCATTCGACGACCAGGACCGCATCCGGAGGATCGAGGCGATCGGAGACGTCGAGCTGCGCGAGCTCGCCACCGGGCGCACGATGACCGCCCAGCAGGCAATCCGAGACGTCGAGCTGGGGACGGTCCACGCCACCGGCTCGCCGGTGCGTCTCGAGGATGCCAACGGCTCGGCCGTGTCGAGCTCTTCGTTGACCTGGAATCAGGCCGATGGTAGTGTCACCGTCGCCGGCGGCACCGAGACGATCTACTATCCGCAGGAGGAGCCCTGAGCCCGCAAGCCGTGGACCTCGTCGCCGAAGGGCTGCGCAAGTCGTACCGCGGCCGCAAGGTGGTTGACGGCGTCTCCCTGAGCATTGCTCCCGGGGAGATCGTCGGCCTGCTCGGGCCCAACGGGGCCGGCAAGACGACCTGCTTCTACATGATGGTCGGCCTCGTCGAGCCGGACGGGGGCCAGGTGCTGCTGGGCGACGAGGACATCACCACCTGGCCGATGTTCAAGCGTGCACGAGCCGGCGTCGCCTACCTGGCACAGGAGCCAAGCGCCTTCCGGCGCCTCGACGTCCAGGACAACATCTGGATGGTGCTCGAGGCGCTCGGCACGGGCGCGGCCGAGGCCCAGCGCCGCATCGATGCGCTGCTCGAGGACTTCGGGCTCAGCGGGCTGCGCCACCAGCGCGCCGAAACGCTGTCCGGGGGGGAGAGGCGGCGGCTCGAGGTCGCGAGGTCGCTGGCCATCGACCCGACCTTCATCCTGCTCGACGAGCCCTTCGCCGGCATCGACCCGCTCGCCGTGATCGATCTCCAGCGCATCATCGGACATCTCAAGGCACTGGGAATAGGCATCTTAATCACGGACCACAACGTCCGCGAGACGTTGAAGATCACCGATCGCGCCTATATAATCAAGGACGGCAAGATTTTTGCTACGGGGGATCCACTTGGGCTGTCCGACAACGAGGACGTGCGGCGGATCTACCTGGGAGAAGATTTCCGTCTGTAACTCGCCGCCGTCGCTCACGGCGACCGCGCGGTGATCTCACGCATCAGCCATCATGGCCCTTGAACAGAAGCTTCGGCTCAGGCTCGCACAGCGTCTGGTAATGACGCCGTCGCTGCAGCAGGCGATCAAGCTGCTGCAGCTGTCCCGCCTCGAGCTCGAGGAGACGCTGTCCCAGGAAATCCTGGAAAACCCGCATCCTGGACGTCGACGAAACCCAGGAAGAGCCCACGTCGGGCGAGGAGCCGACCACCGCCTCGTCCGCGGAGAGCCAGGCCGAGGAGGCCGGCGAGGAGACCGCTGCGCCGGCGGCGGTGGATTTCCCGGTGCCTGCGAAGGACCCGCCCGCGGACGATCCCGACGCGCCGGCGCCCGACGAGGTCCCGCTCCCGTCGGCCGAGGAAACCTACGCCGACATCGACGTCGAGGCGTTCTTCGCCGACTACCTCGGAGACGGCCACCTCGACGGTCCGTCGATGGTCAGCTTCGACCGGGACGACGAGCTGCCGCTGGAGAACGTGGTCTCTGCGGCGCCGGACCTCTCTGACCACTTGCTCTGGCAGCTCCACCTCATCGACTGCCCGCAGGAGCTGATCGCGGCGTGCGAGTTCATCATCGGAAACCTCGATGAGGATGGCTTCCTGCATGCGACCGACGACGAAATTCAACGGGCAAGCGGCCTCAACGGCGAGCGGATCACCGACGCCCTCGCCGTCGTGCGCTTGCTCGATCCGACCGGCGTCGGCGCGCGCACCCTTCAGGAGTGCCTGATCCTCCAGGTCGACGCGCTGGCCGCGCTGGCCGCGTCGGCTGCGGACGAGGACGAATTCGCGCTGCTCGCCCGGGTGCGCGTGGTGCTGGCCGAGCACTGGGACGAGCTGCTCCATCAGCGCTGGGAGAAGATCGCCACCGCGATGAGCGTCGACGTCGCCGAGCTCCGGCCGCTGCTGGACGTGATCCACCGTCTCGAGCCGAAACCGGGCCGCGGCTACACCCGGGATCGCAGCCAGTACATCGAGCCCGACGTCTACGTTCGCGAGAAGGACGGCGACTACAGCATCACCCTCAACGACGACGGGCTTCCGAAGCTGCGCATCAACTCGAGCTACGCCAGGATGCTGGACGGGGGCGCGGTGGATCCACACGTCGGGGAGTACCTGCGCGAGAAGATGCGCAACGCGGTCTGGCTGATGAAGAGCATCGACCAGCGCCAACGCACGATCTTCAAGGTCGCCCGGAGCATCGTGTCGTTCCAGCGCGACTTTCTCGAACATGGGATCGAGCACCTCCGCCCGATGGTGCTGCGCCAGGTCGCCGAGGACATCGGCATGCACGAGTCGACCATCTCGCGCGTCGTCAGCAACAAGTACATGTACACGCCGCGCGGGCTCTTCGCGATGAAGTTCTTCTTCCATTCCGGTGTCGACTCGGCCCGGGGGGAGAACATCTCGTCGCTGGTCGTCAAGGAGCGGATCCGAAAGCTGATCGACGCCGAGGATCCAGCGCGGCCCCTGTCCGACTCGAAAATCATGAAGATGCTCCAGCGGGAGGGCGTCCGCCTCGCCCGCCGGACGGTTGCCAAGTACAGGGAGGAGATGTTGCTGGCGTCATCCGACAAGCGGCGGAAAGTGTTCTGAGATGGGAGGACCCCGATGAAGATCGAGTACATTGCGCGCAAGGTGAATCTGGGGGACGACGCTCGACAGCTTGCCGAGAAGAAACTGGCCAAGATCAAGAAGTACTTCAATGACATTCTGGATGTGCGGCTCGAGGTGGATCAGGAGCGCCACCTCTTCGTAGCGGACCTGGCGGTGCGGGGAAAGGACTTCGCCGTCAAGTCCACGAGCCAGAACAAGGACCTGACAACCGCGATCCAGGACGCCATCGACAAGCTGGAGATCCAGGCCCGGCGCGCCAAGACCCGACTGAAGGACCACAAGAGCCGAGGTGGCCGCAGCGAGCCGACGCTGGAACCGGCCGAGGGACCGGAGCCGGAGCCCGCACCCGCCGGCGAGGCGCGGATCGTCGAGCGCAGCACCATCACCGTCAAGCCGATGAGCGTCGAGGAGGCGGTGATGCAGCTGGAGAGATCAAGCAGCGACTTCCTGGTGTTTCGAAACTCGTCCAGCGACGCCATCAACGTTCTCTACCGGCGGGCCGGACAGGATCTCGGCCTGATCACCCCAGAGTCCTGATGAAGGTCTGCGGCGTCGCAGAGCGCGCGGTCGCGCCGTGCCCGAGTCGGCTGCTCGGGGCGTGATCGCCCGCCCGCGGACAGCGGCGGACACGGAGGCGCTGTGAACGCACAGGGTCGCTCGATCACGGTCCGGCAGCTGTTGGAAGGGGAGCGGCCGAAGGCCCTGCACCTCGAGGTGGTGGCGGGGGAGGCGGGCCTCGGGCGGCAATCGATCACCAACCCCAGGCTCCAGAAGCCGGGGCTCGCGCTCGCGGGCTACCTGCCGTATGTCAAGCCCGGGCGGGTCCAGATCCTCGGCGAGTCCGAGTACTCGTACCTGGCAACCATGGAACCCGCGGAGGCCGCCTCCAGGCTGATTCGTCTGGTCGATCTCCAGGTTCCGTGCATCGTGTCGGCAAAGGGGCTGCGCCCGAGCGACGAGGTCCTGCGCCGGTGCGACGAGCAGGGGGTTCCACTCCTGGCGTCGCCGGCCCGCACCTCGGATCTGATTGGGAGCCTTTCGTCCTTCCTCGAAGACGAGCTCGCGCCCCGCATCCAGCTCCACGGCGTGCTGGTCAATGTCTTCTCGCTGGGCACACTGATCGTCGGCGACGCGGGCATCGGCAAGAGCGAGTGCGCCCTGGAGCTCGTCTATCGCGGTCACCGGCTGGTCGCCGACGACCTGGTGGTGATCCGCCGGACCCACGCGCACGGCCTGCTGGGGTCGCCGCACGCGCTGCTCGAGAACTACCTGGAGCTGCGCGGGGTCGGCATCATCGACCTGCGCAACCACTTCGGGATGACCGCAACCTCGCCGTCCGTCCCGGTGTCACTCGTGATCCGGCTGGTCAAGCTCAGCCCTGAGTCGAAGAAGCTCGAGCAGAAGTGGCGTGAACAGATGATGGAGAAGCCGCACCACTGGGCGACAACGGAGACAATCCTGGGAATCGAGGTGCCCCTCTACACCATGGTCGTGGCGCCGGGACGCGACCTCGCGATCATGGTCGAGACGGCGGTCCGCAAATGCATGCTGGCCCAGCGCGGAATCCAGGACGAGCGCGAGTTCCTCGAGGCGATCAACGAGACCGCCGCCCGGCGCGCCGAGGCCGCCGACGAGGCCGCCGATGAATGAGCACCTGTACCGCGGGCCCTTCGTGATCACCGGGCTTTCGGGCTCCGGCAAGACGGTCCTCAGCCGCAGCTTGGAGGATCTCGGTTACGTCTGCGTCGACAACATTCCGCTCGAGCTCGTCCCCGAGCTGTTCGCGACCTCCAAGGCCGAGCTCGAGCGGCTGGTGGTGGTGGTCGATGTGCGGACCCGCGGGCTGACCGAGAAGTTCGGCGAGATCTTCCGCGAGCTGTCCGCGATGTGCAGCACGTTGCGGATCGTCTTCGTGGAGGCGACGCCGATCGTCCTGATGCGTCGATTCTCGATTGCGCGCCGGCCCCATCCCCTGCGCGACCGCAGCCTGGAGCAGGCGATCGCCGACGAACGCATCTCGCTGATTCCGGTGCGCGAGCTCGCCGATCTGATCATCGACACCAGCTACCTCACGCCGCACGACCTCAAGCGCCAGATCCTGTCGCTCGCCGGCTCGGAGGACACCTCGCAGAAGATGGTCGTCGCCGTGCAGAGCTTCTCCTACCTGCAGGGCGTCCCGGTCACCGCCAGCGTGGTGCTCGACGTCCGCTTCCTGCCCAACCCATATTTCCAGGACGAGCTGCGCTCGCTCACTGGCGACGACGAGGCGGTCGTCAAGTGGTTTGGCCAGTTTCCCGAGGTCGACGACGCGATCGGGCGGCTCATGGACCTGCTACTCTACCTGCTGCCCCGCTACGCCCACGAGCTCAAGGCCGAGGTGACCATCGCGGTGGGGTGCACCGGCGGCCGGCACCGCTCGGTGTTCGTGGCGCAACGGATCGGCGCTGCCATCCGTGAAGCGGGCTACGAGGTGGTGGTCCACCACCGCGACATGGATCGGTGGAGGTACTCATGATCCCGGTGCTGGTGCTCACCCACGGTGATCTCGCAATCTCCATTCTCAACGCCGCCCAGACCATCGACCCGCAGCTCGCCGACCGGACCGAGGCGATGGCGCTGCCCTGGGACGTGGACTCCGACTCGGCGAGCGGATCCTTGAAGCAGCGGTTGCGCGAGCTCGACACGGGCGAGGGCGTGCTCATCCTGACCGACATGTTCGGCGGCACGGCGACCAACCTGGCGCTTCCATTCCTCGATCCGGATCGGGTGGAAATCGTGACCGGCGTCAACCTTCCGATGCTCGTCAAGCTGGGCTCGCTGCGGGGCCAGGAGCTTCCGCTCGGGGAGATCGCCCAGCGCCTGACGAGCGCTGCCCAGAAGAGCATTCGCGTCGCCAGCGAGTTCCTTCGATCGAAGAACGTTCGCGCCAGCTGACGCACAACGGCTACAATGGGCCGAACCGCACGCCCGCCCGGGTCACGCGGCCGATCAGTAGTCGACCAACCAGGAGTCAACGGGAATGACGCAGCGGCAGGTGCAGATCATCAACCGGCTCGGGCTCCACGCCCGTGCAGCAGCCAAGCTCGTGCACACTGCAAACAGCTTCCGATCCGAGATCTTCGTCGGCACCAGCGAGGAAGAGGTCAATGCGAAGTCTATTCTCGGCCTGCTGACCCTCGCAGCGACCAAGGGGACGCCGCTCACCGTGCGCGCTGAAGGCGACGACGAGGAGGATGCCGTGAGCGCCGTGGTCGCGCTGTTCGAAGAGCGCTTCGGGGAAGGGGAATGAGCCAGACCTCGCTTTCGGGCATGGGGGTCAGCCCCGGCATCGCGATCGGCAAGCCGGTGATCCACGAAAGCCTGCCGATCTCGACGGTCCGGATCGGCCTTCCGGCCGGCGAGGTCGAAGCTGAGGTGGAGCGCCTGCGCCGGGCGGTGGCGACTGCCGTGGAGGGGATGCGGGAGAACCAGGAGCGGGCTGGCCGGCAGATGGGCGCGGAGTACGCCGGGATCTTCGAGGCGCACCAGCTGATCGCCTCGGATCCCTCGTTCCTGGAGCCGGTCGAGAAGATCATCCGCACGCAGCTGGTGAACGCGGAGTGGGCACTCGACCAAGTGGTGGCCAAGTTCGTGGAGCGCTTCGAGGCCCTGCCCGACGCCCACCTCGCCGAGCGCAAGCTTGACGTGCTCGACGTCGCCACCCAGATCCTCAAGGCGCTCCACGGCTTCGACCTCGGCGAGCTGCAAGCCCTCGATCACCCGGTGATCCTCGTCGCCAGCGACCTGGCCCCGTCGACGACGGTGCAGCTTCCGCTCGACAAGATCCTCGGCTTCGTCCTCGAGAGGGGCGGACCGACCGCCCACACCACGATCATCGCGCGCTCGCTGGGGATCCCGGTGGTGGTGGGGGCGCACGGCGTCTGCCAGCTCGCGCAGCACGCCCAGCAGGTCGCTGTGGACGCCTTCGAAGGCCGGATCGTGTTCGACCCGAACCCGGCGGAGATCAGCGAGTTCGAGTCGCGGCAGCGCGAGCACCGGGAGCAGCAGGCCCAGCTGCTGCAGATGCGAACCATGCCGACCGTGACTCGCGACGGTCACGCCCTCGAGCTGATGGCGAACATCGACCTGCTCGACGAGGTGGCGACCGCAGTCAACTGGAATGTCGTCGGCATCGGGCTCTATCGCTCCGAGTTCCTGTACATGAAGCTGAGCCCCAATCTGCCGTCGGAGGCAGATCACCTGGCGGTTTACCGCGAGCTCGTCGAGGGCATGGACGGGCGGCCGGTCACCATCCGCACCTTCGACCTCGGCGGCAAGAAGCTGGCTCGCGAGGTCATCGGCACCACCGAGGCGAACCCGGTGCTCGGGTTGCGCGGCATCCGCCTCTGCTTCTCCCAGCCGGAGTTCTTCCGGACCCAGCTCCGCGCCCTGCTGCGCCTGGCCGGCGAGTACCCGGCGGGCCGCGTCCGCATCATGTTCCCTCTGATCTCCGGCATCGAGGAGTTTCGGGTCGCCCGCCTGCTGGTGCGCCGGCTTCGCTGCCGAGCTCGCGCAGGAGGGTTGCGCGGTCCCGGACGAGGTCCCGCTCGGCGCAATGGTGGAGGTCCCGGCGTCCGCGGTCATGGCGGAGGACCTGGCTCGCGAGGCCGATTTCCTGTCGATCGGGACCAACGATCTCATCCAGTACTCGCTCGCGGTGGATCGATCCAACGAGCAGGTCGCGCACCTTTACCGGCCGACCAGCCCGGCAGTGCTGCGGATGATCTCCGGGGTGCGGGCGGCGGCGGACGCCGCTGGAGTGCCGGTGACGATCTGCGGCGAAATGGCTGCCGACCCGCTGATGGTCCCTCTGCTCGTCGGGCTTGGCCTGATGCGCCTGAGCATGAACCCGCAGGCGGTGCCGGTGGTGCGTGCCTTGATCCGGCAGCTCTCGTACCGGGAGTCCGTGCACATGGCCCGCCAGGCTCTGGCCATGGTGACCGCGCGCGAGGTCGAGGAGTTTCTGCTCGAGCGTCTTGCCATCGTGCTCGCGAAGACCAAGATTCGAGTGTAGGGTTGAGGCGATGGGGATCACCAACGCACGATTCGTGGTCAAACCCTGGGGGCAGGAGGAGATCTTCGCCCACACCGAGCGCTACGTCGGCAAGATCCTGAGCATCAACGCCGGCGAGTCGCTCAGCCTCCAGTACCATCGGAGCAAGGACGAGACGCTCCGGGTGCTTGATGGAGTGGTCGACTTCCTGGCCGGCGACAGCGCCGAGCGGCTGGTCAGCCACCGGCTCGAGGCCGGGGCGGTGTTCCACGTGCCCCCCGGCACCCTCCACAGGATGACCGCGATCACCAGCTGCCGCCTGCTCGAGGTGTCGACCTCGGAGCTCGACGACGTGGTGCGTCTCGACGACCGGTACGGGCGCACCGGAACCAGCGACCCATGAGGCGCAGGGAGGCTGCCATGGAGCACGCCGAACGACGGAGCCACCACACTGTGACCGCGATCCTCCTCGGGCTGCCGTTGTTGATCGCGATCGGCGTCGCGGCCGCCGACGAGCCCGAGCCCACGCCGACCCCGGCAGCGACGCGGACGCCGATCGTGATCACCAACGAGAACCTCGCCGACTATGCTGCCCAGGGGCACCTGACGTCGGTGGAGACCTCCTCGGGCGGCGGGTCGGGCACTGCCGCGCGGCGGCCGGTGCACCGCGCCGGCAGCGACCAGGACGCGCGGGTCACTGACGCAGTCGCCGACGCCTCGAACCTCGCACAGGACGAGAAACGGCAGTACTGGACCCGTCGCTACCAGCAGCAGATCGACCTGGTCGCCTCGATCGAGGAGCAGATCGCCATCCTGGACCGGGAGATTCCGGGCCTGTGGCGCGACTTCTATGCCTGGGATGACCCCGCCTATCGCGACGGCGTCATCAAGGTGCAGCTGGATGCAGCCTTGGCGCGGTCAGAACGTCTCAAGTCACAGTTAGAAATTGAGAGAGAGCAGATTAAGAACATTCGAATTGAGGCGCGCAAGGCCGGCAGCGAGCCCGGATGGTTCCGGGGGATCGCTCCTCCCACACCGACGCCCACCCCCGGGAACTGAGCGACGGGGGGGCGGGTTCTCCACGACGGGCGAGGGCCACGCCGGAGCGAAGGTATGCGTTCGTTTTTCATCGAAACCTGGGGCTGTCAGATGAACCACCATGACAGCGAGCGTCTGGAAGGCCAGCTGCGTCGTCATGGGCTGGAGCCGGCGCCCGAGGTCTCCGGTGCCGATCTCGTCCTCCTCAACACCTGCTCGGTCCGCGAGCGGCCGGTCCGCAAGATCACGAGCCGGATCGGCGAGCTCGGACGGCGCTCGCCGCCGCCGATGGTCGGGGTCTGCGGTTGTGTTGCGGAGCAGGAGGGGCAGGCGCTGCTCGATCGCTCGCCGCTTGTCCGCTTCGTGCTCGGCCCGGGCCAGGTGGGCCGGCTCGGCGAGGCGCTTCACGCCGTCGCCCGCGGCGAGCGGCCCCTGCTGATCGGTTTCGAACCGGCTGCGGGGTCCGATGGCCGCGACGTGGTCCGCCGGAGCCCGACCCGCGGCATGATCACGGCCGTCGAGGGCTGCAACGAGTTCTGCACGTTCTGCGTCGTTCCGTACACGCGAGGACGGGAGCGCAGCCGCCCGATGGCTGAGATCCTCGACGAGGCGCGCGGGCTGGTCGCCTCCGGGCTGCGCGAGGTCGAGCTGCTGGGCCAGACCATCAACTCCTACCGCTGTCCCTCCTCCGGCGCCCCTTTCGCCGCGCTCCTCGAGGCGGTCGCCGCCGTGGACGGGCTCGAGCGCGTCCGCTACGTCACCTCGCATCCCCGCCACTTCGACGACGAGCTCATCGAGGTGCTGGCCCGCCGGCCATCGGTGTCGCGCTACCTGCACCTTCCGGTCCAGGCCGGGTCGGACAGGATCCTCCGGCGGATGCACCGGCGCTACACTCGCGATGGTTACGTCGAGCTGGTGTCCCGGATCCGCAGGGCGGTGCCCGACATCAACCTGTCAACGGACGTCATTGTCGGCTTCCCAGGCGAGACCGAGCAGGACTTCGTCGCGACCCTTGAGCTGGTCGAACAGCTCCGCTTCGGGCAGGTCTTCGGATTCGCCTTCTCACCGCGCCCGCGAACCCCGGCCGCCCGCTACCCGGCGCCGGTGCCGGAGGAGGTCCGCAAGGACCGGCTCCAGCGGCTGTTCGCGGTCACCGATCGGATCTCCCTCGAGCTCAACCAGTCAGTCGTCGGGACCGTGGCCCGGGTGCTGGTCGACGGCACGAGCCGCCGCGACCCGGGGGTTTGGCAGGGCAGGGGAGAGGACAACCGGGTCGTCAACTTCCCCCGCACCGGCACCGAGAGCGTCGGCGACGTGGTCGACGTCCGGATCGTGCGGGCCGCCCCCCACTCGCTGATCGGCGAAGCGGTCGGGGATCACGTCCCTCACAGGCTGCCGTTCCTTCCTCCAGCTTGACAAGCCGCCCGGCGGCCGACACATTGAAGGCATGAGCACCACGGACACCGAGCGCCGCCCGCCGGTCATGATGACGGTACGAGCCCTGGTCATGGACCCGGTGTCCAACATGCCGGTCGTGATCCTGCAGAACGCGGACCAGACCACCTTCCTGCCGATCTGGATCGGAGTCTGCGAGGCCAACGCGATCTCGCTGGTGCTCGAGGGCGTGCTGACCCCAAGGCCGATGACCCACGATCTCATTCGTGACCTCGTCGGCGCCACCGGCTACTCGGTCGACCACATCTTCATCCACACTCTCTCCGACAGCGTATTTCTGGCCTCGATCCATCTCGTCAACAGCGCCGGCGATTCCCGGGAGGTCGACTCGCGACCGTCGGATGCCATCGCGCTGGCCCTGCGCACCAACTCGGCGATCCTGGTCGATCCCGAGGTGCTGTCCCGATCGTTGGTCGCCGAGCCGAACCAGGACGAGACGATCAAGGCGATCCTCGAGCGGCTCCGGCCAGAGGACCTCGGCGAGTACGAGATGTAACACGAAAAATTGACACCCCTTCGCAGGTCCCCCCATAATGATCGGCACCGGAGGCAACGGGGCGCCACATGATCGTTGCGATCACCAATCAGAAGGGCGGGGTCGGCAAGACCACAACCGCGATCAGCCTCGCGGCCGGGTTCGCGCAGAAGGGGCTCGACACCCTCCTCGTCGACCTCGATCCCCAGGCGAACTCAACGATGTCCTTCGTCGACCTCGATGAGCTCGACGGAAACATGTTCGACGTCCTGCGCGGAAGCCTGCCGCTCGCGCAGGTGATCGTTCCCACCAGCCTCCAGCACCTGTGGGTGGCTCCGTCCAGAATCGCGATGGCCAAGCTCGAGGTCACAATGGTCGGCGAGCTCGACGCCCCCTACCGGCTGAAGGACGCGCTCGAGCGCTTGGAGGCGGGTTTCGATGCCGTGATCATCGACACGCCGCCGACCCTGGGACTCACCACGGTCAACGCGTTGGTTGCGGCCACGCATGTGCTGATCCCGATCCAGTCCTCGTACTTCGCCCTCGAGGGGACCGACGACTTGCTCGAGACAATCGACAAGATCAAGGCCCGGCCCAACACCGAGCTCCAGCTCCTGGGAGTTCTGGTCACCATGTTCGATCGCCGCACCATCCTGTCGCGGCAGGTGCTCAAGGAGATCAAGGGCGTGTTCGGTCGCCTCGTCTTCAAGACCGTGATCACCAAGTCGGTACGCCTCGAGGAGGCACCGGCCCACCAGGTCAGCATCTTCGAGCACGCGCCCCGTTCGAGCGGCGCCTACGAGTACTACCGCCTCTGCGAGGAGGTTCTGCAGCGTGTCGGATCCGAGTAAGCCCGGCGTCGGCCTGCCCCCAAAGAAGCGCATGCGCCATGACCGCCACTTCGTGGACGAGCTGGCCCAGCGGATGGGGGAGGGTATCGGCCGGATGTTCCGGATCACCGCCATCACGGCCAACCAGGACCAGCCCCGATCGACGCTCGGCGACCTCTCTGACCTGATGGCGAGCATCCAGAAGCACGGCGTCCTCGAGCCCCTGCTCGTGCGCCGCCGCGAGGACGGACTCTACCAGCTCGTCGCAGGCGAGCGCCGCTTCCACGCTGCCATGCAAGCCGGGCTCTCCGAGGTCCCCTGTATCGAGATCGCGGTCAGCGACGAGCATGCCCTCGAGATCGCGCTCGTCGAGAACCTCCAGCGACAGGATCTCAGCGCCTTCGAGGAGGCCGAGGGCTTTCACACCCTCATCACCAAGTACGGCTACACCCACGAACGCGTCGCCGAGGCGGTCGGACGTTCGCGCGTCACCGTGACCGAGACCCTCAGGGTCCTCGATCTCCCGGAACAGGTCCGCCAGGCATGTCGGCATGCCGACATCACCGCGAAGGGAATCCTCCTCGAGATCACCAAGGCCCGCACCACCACGGCCATGCTCCGCCTTGTCGACGACATCGCCACCCACCAGCTCGACCGCGAGGCGATCCGCGAACGTCGCCGCCAACTCACTAACGACGACCCCGCCGACGAGGCCACGCAAGCAAGTGCTCATCCGCCAACCCGCCCCACACGCCCATATACCCTCCGATTCCGCAGCCCGGACCGCGTCGTGAGCCTGTCCTTGTCCTTCCGCACCACCGAGCAGCCGAAGAGGGCAGAGGTCATCCGGGCGCTCGAGACCATCCTCGACGAGCTGAGGAGCGGTCCGGAGGCTGATCCCGAGGCCTGATGCGCCGCAGTTCGTAAAGGCCCACAGAATTACTCGTCATGGTCGTAGGTTGACATAATATATCTTATCGGACATTGCATCTGGGCCTTCAGCCTGTGGAAAAGCCCGGGCCTGTGGAAAAGCTGTGGGCACTCCCCTGCGCCCGACCACCGGTCGATGCCGTCTCCTGATTCGCGGGCGGCGCGGTAGACTGTGGCGGCGAGGTTCGTCGCGGCTGACGGACGGTCGATGACGATGATTCGGGTTCGCCGTGGAGGTCTGCCGGAGTGAAGCTGGACCGCATGGTCGCGCGAGAGGTCATGGCGCCGGCGATCCTCGGCTTCGTGACCTACACCTTTCTGCTGATGATGCGCGGGCTGTTCGGCCTCATCGAGCAGATCTTCGTCCGTGGGCTGCCGGTGCGCGACGCTCTCTCCGTCCTGCTGGTGACGCGTCCCCCACGTCGTCGTGCTGACCATCCCCATGGGCTACCTCTTCGGGGTGCTCCTCGCTGTCGGCCGCTTGAGCGTCGACAGTGAGATCGTCGCCCTCCAGGCCGCCGGGATCTCGGCGCGTCGGCTGGTGCGTCCCATCGTCACGGTCGGGGTCGGGCTCGCGATCCTGACCGGATTCCTGTCGACGGTCGAGATCCCGCGCGCCAACCGCTCGCTCAAGGAGCTGCGGATCCGCGTCTTCTCGGCGGCCCGCAACCTCGGCCGGATCCAGCCCGGGGTCTTCTATGAGGAGTTTCCCAACATCCTGCTCTATGTGCGCCAGGTCGACTCTTCGACCGGCGACTGGGAGCAGGTTCTGGTGTTCGACAACACCAGCGCCGGCGAGGAGCGGCTCACCCTCGCCCGCCGCGGACGGGTCGTCTCGCTGGGGGCCGAGTCCGGCCCGCGGGAGGACCTGGCCAGCGACGCGGTCGCCGCGGCGGTGACCCGGCAGCCGTGGATCGAGCTCGAGGACGCGGTGACGCACCAGTTTCCGCGCGCATCACCCGAGACCTATCGGGTGAACGCCAACCAGGAGCTGAGGTTCCGCCCGCAGGTGCAGGCGGCCGGGAGCGTGCGCTACGACCGCGCCATGCGCGAGCTCGACACCCTCGAGCTCGCCGCGATCGTGCGCGGCGACGCGCCCGCCGCCGAACCGCCCGCGGCCGGCGGCGATCCCGAGAAACAGGACGAGGAGCTGCGCCTGGCAGCGGTCGAGCTCCACCGGCGCTTCGCCGTGCCGGCGGCGTGCATTGTCTTCGCCCTGCTCGCGGTGCCGCTGGGCATCGGGTCGCGGTCCGGCGGGCGGGGACGAGGCTTCGTGATCTCGGTGGCGGTGGTGCTGGTGTACTGGGTCGTCGGCAACAACGGCGAGCTGCTGGCCAGCGAGGGACGGGTTCCGGTGTGGCTCGGCATGTGGCTGCCGAACATCGCGCTGGCCTTGCTGTCGCTGGTCCTCATGGCGCGGATGGGACGCTGGCTGGGCGAGCGGGCGCCACGCGAAGGACCACTGCGCCGGCTCCTGCGCGAGTGGAGGCGTTGGCGAAAGCACCGCCGGGAGGCTGCCGCGTGGGCCGGCCCAGGGCCGCGGCAGCCCGCGGCGGACCCCGGCGAGGCCACCTGGCAGCAGGTGACGACGCGCTTCCCGGTGCTCCTCGACCGCTACCTGGTGCGCCGGCTGATCGCCCCCCTGCTGCTCGTGCTCCTGAGCACCATCGCGCTCTACATCGTCGTTGACCTCACCGAGCACGTTGGCGACATGGCAAAGCACAAGGCGACCGCCACGGTCATCCTCGCCTACTACTGGAACCTGATGCCGCAGGTCATCATCGATGTCCTCCCGTTCGGCATGCTGATCGCAGTGCTGATCCTGCTCACCGCCCTGGAGCGCCAGCAGGAGCTGACCGCACTCAAGGGTGCTGGGATCTCGCTCTATCGCCTGATGGTGCCGGCCCTCCTGGTCGCGGTCGCCGGCGGCATCGTGATGTGGCTGCTCGCCGAGCACGTGGTGCCGGGAGCCAATCGGACGAAAGAGCAGCTCCTCGACGTCATCGAGGGCAAGGCGACAGGGGCCCGCTCCTACCGCGTGACGGACCGCCAATGGCTGCTCTCGCGCGACGACACGACGTTCTACAACTTCCTGCGCTACGACGGCCAGCGGCAGACCCTCTACCGCCTCACCATCTACCGCACCGACGAGAACATGCGGCTGCGCCTGCACCAGTTCGCGCACCGCGCCCACTGGGATGGCAGCGCCTGGGTCGCGGACGGTGGCTGGTTCCGCCAGTTCTTCCCGGACGGCACCGACGAGTTCCGGCGGATCACGCGGCCGCTCCGGCTCCAGGTGCCGGAGGGACCCGACTACTTCGGGCAGGAGTACTCGAGCCCCTCCGAGATGTCGTTCCGGGAGCTTCGCCAGTACATCGGCGAGCTCGTGGAGTCCGGCTACCAGCCGTCGCGCCTCGTCGTGCGCCTCCACCAGAAGGTCTCCTATCCACTGTCGGCCGTGGTCATGGTCTGGCTGGCGATGCCCTTCGCCCTCAACCGCGGTGGCCGCCGGGTGACGACCATGCAAGGAGTCGCGCTCGCCCTCGGACTCGGCATCGCCTACTCGATCCTGGTGATCGTCTTTTCCAAGCTCGGGGAGGCCGAGGTGCTGCCGCCGCTGATCGGGGCCTGGGCGCCGGTCGGCCTCGGCATCCTCTTCGCGATCAACCGGATGACGACGCTGAGGACCTGACCCCCTCCCCTGCCAGGGGAGAGTCTCGTCAGTCGTCGATCTTGGATTTTTGTTCTTGGATCAGTGCCTGGCGAGGTCGGCGACGGCTAGCGTGTGGAACCGCCGCCGCAGTGGGTGCAGGTCGACCTCGTGGTGTCCGGGATGGTGGCGGTTCGCGAGCAGCACGAACACCGCCTGTCGCCGCGGATCGACCCAGACCGAGGTGCCGGTGAAGCCGCTGTGGCCGAAGGCCGAGGCAGGAAGTGCCGGCCCCGCGGAGCAGCCGGGCGAGCTCGCGAGCTGCCAGCCGAGCCCCCGGATCTGGCCGCCGTCGCCCCCGGCTGCGATCGCCGTCGCGGTTGCGATCTCGTTTGGATGCAACAGTTGGCTTGCCGAGCGCAGGTACTGGCTGGCGAGGCGGTGGACCCCGGCCGCGGTCCCGAAGAGGCCCGCGTTGCCGGCGACACCCGACAGGAAGCGGGCGTTGCCGTCGTCGGGCAGGCCCGGACCCACCCTCGGGATCCGTGACGGATCGAGATCCCTCCCAGTGCACAGCCGACGCTCGATCGCCGGCTCCGCCGCCCCGCCGGCGAGCGGTGCTACGTAGGTCTGGGACGGAATCCCACGGCCTCGCGCGAGCCCGAGGGGCTCCACCACCCGCTCCCGGAAGGCGACGTCGAGCGGCTGCCCGAACACCCTCTCCAGCATCGCGGCGAGCAGGATGAAGCCGGGGCAGCTGTACTCCACCCGCTGGCCCGGCCATCCGACGAGCTCCAGCGACAGCACCGCCTCGACCGCCAGCTGCGGCTCGCCGGCGAGCGCGTAGAGCGGCGCCCATGCCGGCAGGCCGGAGCTGTGGGCGAGGAGCTGGCGGACCGTCGCGTTGCCGATCGGGCGGCCCGCGGCCTCGCCGATGACCTTCCCCACCGTGCTGTCGAGCCCGAGCTCTCGCTCGCGAACAGCCAGCAGCGCGAGGGTGCCGGTCACCAGCGGTTTGGTGAGCGAGGCGAGGTCATACCAGGTCGACTCGGTCGCCGGCTCGCGGACCGGTACCAGTCGCGCATACCCGGCCGCCACCTGTCGAGGCGGGTCGGCGCCGCCGGGTCCCCAGGCCGCGACCGCGCCCGGCGCCATGCCCGCTCGCACCGCGCGATCGAGTAGCTCCGCGACCTCGGTGTGGGCGCTCGATCCTGTCATCGGGAAGGCGGCGTCTCCGGCCCCCGCAGCGGGGTCGGCCGGCGGTCAGCATCGACGTTGACGTAGGTGATCTCGGCCTCGGTCACCGGCACCACCTCGCGCCGGTCCCGGTGGCGGGCGGCCTCGACCGCGACCCGCACGGTGACCGAGGTCCGTCCGGTGCGGACATGCTCCGTGTAGAAGGACATCAGGTCGCCGACGTAGACCGGCTCGTGGAACACGACCTCCTTCATCGCCACCGTGACCACGGTGTCGGCGCCGTGGAGCTTGGCCTCCTCGGCGCCGGCCTGGTCGATGTAGGAGAGGATCACGCCCGCCGAAGATCGTGCCCGCGGGGTTGGTGTCGCGGGGGAACATCATCACCCGGATCGCCGGCACCCGTTGTTCGGAGCCCATGATCCCTCCCCTGCCGCGGGCCCGTGCTCGCAGTGCAGCCCGTCGCCGCAGTATACCCATCGCCCCTTCCCCACACTTGCCCGTGCCCGACTCTGTCTCCGTTTCCGTCTCCGTTTCCACGAGGTCGGTGTCGAGTTCGGGCCCGGGCACGGAAACGGAGACGGGCACGGAGACGCATAGAAGCGGACCGCCTCCGCCCGTTTACAGGTTTGATTGACGTGAATGAAGCTTTTCCTTACACTGTAGTAAGGAAAGATTTTGGGGAGTAAGACATGCCCAGCGCAACTGTGACCTCGAAGGGCCAGATCACGATCCCGAAGGAGGTGCGTGAGGAGCTCGGCCTGCGGGTCGGCGACCGGGTCGCCTTTCGCGTGCTCGATGATGGGAGAGTCGTCGTCGAGCCGGAGACCATCGACCTCCGCGAGCTCAAGGGCGTTCTCAAGCCGAAACGCACCGGCGTCACCCTCGCGGAAATGGAGGCAGCGATTCGCGCCCAGGCGAGCAAGCGATGATCGCGCTCGATACCAACGTGCTGGTTCGCTATCTCGTGGACGACGATCCACAGCAAAGCCGCCAGGCTGCACGACTCATCGAACAGGCGGTGGCGCGCGACGAGTCGCTGTTCATCAGCGACATCGTGGCCTGCGAGACCGTCTGGGTGCTGGCTTCGGCCTATGGGCTGCCCCGGGCCGAGATCGCTGATGCCTTAGGAGCGCTGCTTCGCGCGAGGTCTCTTGTCTTCGCCTCCACCGATCGGCTCGCGTCCGCTCTGGAGGCGTACCGCCGTGGGAAAGGGGACTTCGCGGACTATCTCATTCGCGAGCAGGCACACGCCCACGGTGCCGACGCGGTGGCGACCTTTGACAAGGCACTTTTGAAGGAGCCCGGCTTCGTCGCGCCTCGATGACGCGCCCTGGCTGAACCATGTGGCTGCCCGAGATCATCCGCCGCGCCCCATCCGCGCCGCTCGAGCTGCGCTGGATCACCATCGCGGAGGAAGCCCCAGCGGAGGCCGAGGCCGTCGTCGCGGAGGCGATAGCGCACTTCGGCGCGCGCCAGGTCGCGTCGCACAGCGACCGCTGGGAAATGCTGCTGCCCTGGCAGACCCTGGTCTACGGCCTGATCCGCCGCGAGGTCGACGAGCAGGTGACGCTGGAGCTGGTTCACGACCACGAGGGCTGGGAGCTGCGGGTGAGCTGCCTGCCGGTCGAGACCCACGCCGCGCACGCCGCCGGCGCCGGCGGAGTGGCGCTCTTCGCCGCCGCGGTCTGGCTGATCGGCGGCTGGACCGGCGGCCTGCTCCCCGCACTTGCAACCGCGCTCGCCGGCGGCCTGTGGGCAGACTGGGTGCGGGTGGTGGCCGTGCAGCGCCTCGAGCAGCGCCTGCGCGAGCTCGCCGAGACGGTTGGCATTGCGCTCTGGCCCGACGTCCCTGCCCAACTCCTCCCTCCCCCGACTCGCCCCAGGATCTAGAACCTCGAGGTTTTGACCCCGACCAGGAAGAACTGGCCTCCGTCTCCGATCCCGTCGGCGTGCCGACATCAGCCACCAAGGGTCACGGCCCCCAACCTCTCACGACGATCGCAGACGGTCTGGATGCCGACGAGCAGGTCCAGAACGTGGGTCGATCCCGGGTTCTTCGCCAGGTTGCCGCCTCCTACCTCAAGCGGCGTCATGAAGCCGACCTGGACGCTCGATATGCCGCCGGGTACGGCGAGGATTCCAGGGTCAGCGATGAGCTCCAGGGCTGGGACGAGGATGGCGTGTGGCCCGACGACTAAGCCGTGGCGACATCTGGATGTACGAGTTTGCCGCGCCGGACAAACGGCGGCCGGTCGTCATCCTCAGCCGCCAGGCCGTGATCCCTCTGCTGAGAACGGTGATGGTCGCTCCAATCACGTCCACGATTCATGGTGTTCCAAGCGAGGTCGTGGTCGGGCCTGAGCACGGGCTCCAGCGCAGCTCTGCAGTCAACCTCGATCACGTTCAAACGGTCGACAAGGCCCGGCTCCGAAGCTTCGTCGCCCACCTCCCCCCTCAGGTCATGAAGCAGGTCTGCACGGAGTTGGCAGTCGCAACGGGCTGCACGGTCTGACGCGCCCCTCTCGGGGGTCAGTCGGCGACCGGCTCCTCGTCCGAGGCGACGAGCTGCTCGGGGTCGGGCAGGTCCTCGGGCCGGTCGAGGCCGAAGTGGACCAGGAACTCCTTGGTGGTGCGCAGGAGGAAGGGCTTGCCGACCACCTTCTTGCGGCCGGCGACCCGGATCAGCGAGCGGTCGAGCAGGGTGCGCACCACGCCGGTCGAGTTGGCGCCACGGATGAAGTTGATCTCGGGCATCGTCACCGGCTGGCGGTGGGCCACGATCGCGAGCACCTCGAGCGCCGCCTGCGACAGCCGCTGGCGCGCGGCGACGCCGTGGAAGGCGCGCAGGTAGGGGTCGAGCTGCGGCGGCGTGATGCAGCGCCAGCCGCCGGCCGCCCGCTCGATGCGGACGCCGCTGTCCGGCCGCTCCCACGACGCGGCGATCGCCTCGACCACCGAGTTGAAGTCCTCCGCGGTGACGCCGTCCTCGGCCAGCGCCTCGACCACCGCGTCGCTGGTGACCGGCCCGCGGGCGGTGAGCAGGATGGCCTCGACCAGGGCGCGCAGCTGCTCACGCTCCATCGGCGGCCTCCTCGCGATCGAGGCGTTCCAGATCCTCGAGGTCGAGCTCCCGCGGGCCCGGCCGCAGGTAGATCTCGGCGAACGGCCGGCCCTGCTCCGCGCACACCGCACCGACGCGCACCAGCTCGAGGGTGGCCACGAACAGCACCACGACCTCCTCGACGTCGGCTCGGCGGTGCAGGTCGCGCAGCAGCGCGAGCAGGCCGTCCGCGACCACCCGCCGGTAGATCTCGCGCATCTTGTCGTGGACCCGGTAGCGCAGCGGCAGGATCTGCAGCGGCGGCGGGTGGGACACCGCGAAGCGCTCCATCACCTCGAGATAGGCCTTGGCGAGCAGGCGGAGGTCGACCTCCTCCCAGTCGAGCTCGACCTCGCCCGGGTCGAGCTCCGGCTCGAAGCCTGGCGACCACAGGCAGCGCCGGACCACGTCCTTCTCGTGGAGGATCGACGCCAGCTCCTTGACCCGCCGGTACTCGAGCAGCCGCTCCACGAGCTCCTGCCGCGGGTCCTCCTCCTCGTCCTCGTGGCGGGGCAGGAGCAGGCGCGACTTCAGCGCGAGCAGCCAGGACGCCATCCACAGGAACTCGCCGGCGATCTCGAGGTCGAGCTCCTGCATGGCCTCGATGTGGGCCTGGAACTGGTCGCAGATGATGGCGATCGGGATGTCGTAGATCGACACCTCGTTCTTGCGGATGAGGTGCAGGAGCAGGTCGAGCGGACCCGAGAACACGCCGAGTGAGACCGGCGGGCCGGTCGACTCTTCGACGAGCAGATCTTCCTCGATCACGGCGGAGAGTATAACCGGGCCGCTCGGCGAGAGCGCCGAGCGGATGGCGAGGGGTTCGGGAATGGCGATGAGCGCCCCCGCCCGCTTCCGCTTCCGCGCCCGCTTCCGGACGCCATCGGAGCCTGCCCTGAGCGAGCGGCGCTGTGGCGCCGCGAGTCGAAGGGTTCCCGTCCCCGTTCCCGATCGTCCGCGCTGAATCCAGGGAGCCCCTGTCAGATCATCAGCGGGCGATAGCGTGGCGCTTCGAGCCGCACCCCCGGCGCCACCAGCAGCACGCCGAGCTCGGCACGCCGCACCCAGCGCCCGACGTCCCCGAGCTCCAGGGTCTCGATCGAGGAGGCGAGCTTCGCCAGCTCGGAGGCCAACTGCTCCCTCGCTCCGGCCCCGTGCTCGGCCGCCAGCCGGCGCTGGAGCTGCGGCCGCAGACCGCCGGTGGCGCGGCGGCGGAAGTCCTCCCTCCCCTCCCCGATCTCCGAGACCAGCCCGATCTCCGGGATCCTGAAGAAGCTCAGCGCGCGGCCGGCGAGCGCCTGCGCGAGGTCTGCCACCAGGCCCTCCGCCTCGGGGACTCCGGCTCCCAGCCAGGCGCGCGCAGCGGGTGGCGCGTCAGATCGACCTCGCGCCAGGAGCTCTCGCCCGCCTCCTGCAGGAGGTGGAGGTGCCCGGAGCGCTCGGCCTGCCACGGCCTCGATGACGACCGACAGCCACAGCGCCGCGTGCCGGCAGCGGCGCAGCTCCGCCGCCGGCGGGTCGACGCCGGCCGGTGCGAGCAGCAGCGGAGGGTGGAACGAGACCTTCACCGACCCCATGCTACACTCCGGCGCCGCACGACAGGAGGATCACCGGTGGAGCAATGGGACGGCCAGATGGGCCTCTTCGACGACAACCCGAGGCGGGAGGTCGGGACCGGCCGCAAGGTCGTCGTGTTCGACGTCGAGACCCAGCGCTCGTTCGACGAGGTCGGCGGCCGCACCCAGTTCCACAAGCTCGGCGTGTCGGCCGCGGTCGCCTATCGCTACGACCTCGACCGGTTCCTGGAGTTCACCGAGGAGAACGTCGCCGAGCTCATCAACCTCCTCCTCGAGGCTGACCTCGTGGTCGGCTACAACATCGTCGGCTTCGACTACGAGGTGCTGCGGGCCTACACCGACCGCGACCTTCGCCAGCTGCCGACTGTCGACCTGATGCGCGACCTCGAGGCCAGGCTCGGCTTCCGCCCCAAGCTCGACAGCGTGGTCCAGCCGACCCTCGGCGTCGGCAAGACCGCCGACGGGCTCCAGGCCCTCGAGTGGTGGCGCCGGGGCGAGCTCGACAAGATCATGGCCTACTGCCGCGACGACGTGCGCGTCACCCGCGACCTCTACGACTACGGCAAGCGCAACCGCTGCGTGCTCGTCGCCCGCTTCGGCGGCACGCCCCGGCGGGTCGAGGTCGACTGGTAAGTGGGTGGCGCCTGCCGGCACTCGCCGGCAGGCGCAATCAGTGACTCTGCTCGACCGCCGGCGGCAAGGCCTGGTGCGATGACCAGTCGATCTGCGACCCGCGGAAGCTGTGCGGAATCAGGAACACCCCCATCATCACCAGCCAGCCGACGATGACGGCGGCGCGCAGGCGGCCGGTTGCGCAGTGCGAGCAGGGTGGCGGGCAGCCAGGCGAGTGTCGCGAGTGCGGTCTTGTTGTCGGTCAGGTCGGTGCCGTTCGGCCAGCCGGTCCACCAGGCGTCGAACGCGTACTTCTGCACCGCCGGGCCGAGGAACAGGCCGCCCACCACCAGCAGCACCATCGTCGCCAGCACCAGCCGTCGCGGACGGGGGCGGTGCGGCCGGAACTCCTCAAGCAGGGAGCGGGTGGCGAGCATCATGGCCGTGAACATCGCCAGGATGTGCGGAATCAGCACGCCCGCCGGGACCTCGGCGCGGAAGCGGGCGACCACCGCATCGCCTTCCGGGATGGTGACCGTTCGCCCGCCGTCGTCGAGCACCACCCGGTACTCGACCTTGCCGGCGGGCGGCTGGTGCGGGATCACCGCCTCGAGCTCGCCCTCGTCGTTCGCGGGCCATCGGCAGCGACTGCCACGGCTCGTCGGTCGGGAAGCGACGCCAGCTCACTTCACCCCGCACGTTCTCCGCCCGCCCCGGCGACATGCACGCGCAGGCCGCCATCGCCGCCGTGGGTCCGCGGCAGGGAGTACCGGAGCTCCTTCGCGCCTACCACCGCGCTCCCGTGCATCGGGATAGGTGGGCCCGGTCATCCGCTGGAAGGCACCCAGCGCGACCGCCAGCACGAAGGCCAGCACCCACAGCAGGACCGAGGTCGCGCGCGCGGCCATCGGGCCTCCCTCAGCGGCCGACAACCGCCCGCACCATCTCCTCGATCACGCCGGGCTCGAGCTCCTCGAGCTCGTAGGTGACGCTCGGCGATCGGCTTGTTGACCTTGAGGATGCGGGTCAGGTCGATCGGCGTGCCCTCGACCACGACGTCGCACGGGGTGGCGTTGATGGTCGCCTCGAGGTCGCGCGATCTGCTGGTCGCCAGTAGCCCATGGCCGGCAGGATCTCGCCGGCGTTCGGGTACTTCTCGTAGGTCTCGGCGATGCGTGCCCGACCGCGTACGGCTTGGGGTCGACGATCTCGGCGGCCCCGGCGCTTCTTGGCCGCGAACCAGCCGGCGCCGTAGGTCATGCCGCCGTGGGTCAGGGTCGGGCCGTCCTCGACCACCAGGGCGCGCTTGCCGGCGATCAGCTCGGGCTTGTCGACGATGATCTTCGAGGCGCACTTGATGACCCGCGCCCTGCGGGTTGTACTTGCGGCAGTTGTCGAGCACCTCCTCGACCTTGACCGGGTCGGCGGTCTGCACCTTGTTGACGATCAGCAGGTCGGCCATGCAGGAGGTTGGTCTCGCCCGGGTAGTAGGTCAGCTCGTGGCCCGGCGCGGTGCGGGTCGACCAGGGTGATGTGGAGGTCGGGCTTGTAGAACGGCGTGTCGTTGTTGCCGCCGTCCCAGAGGATGACGTCGGCCTCCTTCTCGGCCTCGCGCAGGATCATCTCGTAGTCGACGCCGGCGTAGACGACGAAGCCGTTGTCGATGTGCGGCTCGTACTCCTCGCGCTCCTCGATGGTGCACTCGTGCGTGTCGAGGTCCTCGTAGGTCTCGAAGCGCTGGCACGCCTGCTTGGCCAGGTCGCCGTACGGCATCGGGTGGCGGATCGCGACGACCTTCTTGCCCAGCTTCTTGAGGATGCGCGACACGTAGCGCGTGGTCTGCGACTTGCCGACGCCGGTGCGCACCGCGGAGATGGCGATGACCGGCTTGGTCGACGGGATCATCGTGCTGCTGCGCCGAGCAGATGCCGAAGTCGGCGCCCCACGCCGATGACGTGGCGAGCCCTTGTCCATGACGTACTGGTGCGGACACGTCCGAGTAGGAGAACCACACCTCGTCGACGTCGTGCTCGCTTGACGAGCTTCTCGAGCTCGTCCTCGGCGTAGATCGGGATGCCCTTGCGGGTAGAGCGGCCCGGCGAGCGCCGGCGGGTAGACGCGGCCCTCGATGTCCGGGATCTGGGTGGCGGTGAAGGCCACCACCTCGTACGTCCGCGTTGTCGCGGAACAGGCAGTTGAAGTTGTGGAAATCGCGTCCCGCGGCGCCCATGATGACGACTCGTCTCCTGGCCATGGTGATGACCTCGTGGTGGGGCCACGGGACCGCGGCCCCGGCCCGCCGGGTAAAGCTGAACCAGCGGGCGCGGCGGATTCTATCACTGTGATCGTCGCCAGACCCCGATGATGGCTGCCGGAACACCCCCTCCGGGGCCTTCACCTGGTCTCGCGGGGGCGAAACGCAATGCGGGGGGCGGCAGCGCGGGAGGCTACTTCTTCCCGGGCGCGAGCTTCTTCTGGCCCGGAGCGCGATACCTCACCGCCTTCTTGGCCGCCCGGTCCATCTCGTCCGCGGTGATCAGGACCACCGTGCTCGCAGTCACCAGGCCGGTCTGGTTCACCGCGAGCGTGAGCGCGACCGACGAGACATTGTCGGGCAGATCCGCGATCACGACGACGTCGCGGCTCCCAAAGGCGTAGTAGAACGACTCCATCCGGCCCCCGAGTGCCTCGATGGCGGCGCCGACCGCTCCGCGGCGCTTGGAGCCGCCCTCGCGTGCCAGCGCCTTGGCGCCGGCCGGCGTGTACGACGCCTGGAACATGAACTTCGCCATGAAATCCCCCTTTTCGCTGCCGCTCCGGGCTTCTGGTGTCTCCTGTTGATTCTAGATGACGTTCTGGATTCTGCGACCGGCGGGGCTCGGTGTCCCAATTTGAACAAAACGCCACAACGACGCGCATCCTTCTGTTCTGACTGCGCTTAGGATAAATTCTGATTCACTCTCTCAGGATGCGCGCAGCGCATCCCTCTCGGCGCGGGAGGGACACAGACCAGCAGACCAGCCGGCCGACCGGGCATCACCGACGCATTGTGGGGCCCCTGCCCCCCGCGCGCCGAGCCGCTGCTCCCACTCAATCATCAACGAGCATTTGGCACAGCTGCCGCTGCACCGGCGTCAGCCGCTCCAGGACGCGGCCGATGTCGATGCGAGCGTGGCGTCGATCGACGACATCGGCGTCGTCTTGCTCGGCGGATTCATTGTCGGCCAGGAGGTCGGCGAGCGTCACGCCATCTTCCGAGCCGTCGAGTGCTGCGTCGAGCGAAAGCGCGTCCTGTTCACCTGCGCGCTTGTCGGCGGCCTGCTCGCGGATCAGATCCGTGAGCTTGTTGCGGACGACCTGAGCCATGTAGGCCACTGGCGGTGCATCCGAATCGGGCGAGAGCTTGCGGCGCACCACGATCCAGTGCGCCATGCACTCCTGCATCAGATCGTCGAACTCCTCGCGCGCGAGGCTTCTCGACCGCCTTCTGTACTCACCCACCAGCTTCTTCGATACTGCGATCTCCCATCGCTGGAGACCCTCTCCCGCCTTGAGCGCCATGACTCCCCCCGTCGTTGCGCGGACGGGGAGGAGATCGAGCGCAGTTCAGGAGACTGAAACAGAGCGACAAGCGACGCTAATTGCGTAGAGCCGACGAATTAGTGGGGAGATGGTCGACTTCCCGACACTTTTGCGGCGGATTCCGTAACCGAACACCAAGGGGCTCTCGATAGATGTCGATAGCCGGCGACCCATGGCGACAGACGCCAGGACGCCCAGCCGAAGCCCCCAGGGTCGCGGGGCGCCACGTCGGTGGCGGCCCACGCGAGGTCTACGGTGTCTGAAAGTCAGTCGGCGGCGGCGCTACGTGCGGCCCAGATGCGGGACGCCAGGGCAGCTTCTCGACCGGGAACGGGGGTGCAAATGAAACGCGGAAGGCAGTTCGGGGACACGGCGCGTGCCGCCGGCGTCACGAAACCGAAGGGGATGGATCCTCGGCTCGACGGAGCGATCGATGACGATCGCGCCGCCGGCCGAGACGGTGCCGACTTGCTTCGGGAGGCAGTGCGCGAGACCGAGCAGTTGGGCGCGTTCGACGCGCGGGCGATCCGGGAGCTGTACAAGGCCGCGCCTGCCGACCCCAAGGGGCTGAGGCGCACGATCCGCCGCAGCGAGTTACGTCAGATCGTTCCGCTGGCGGACTCGACGATCTACGAACTGGAGCGCCGCGGGGAATTCCCGCAGCGGTTCTTCCTCACCGCGCGCTGCGTGGTGTGGGATCTAGCTGAGGTCGAGGCCTGGCTTCGAAGCCGGCGGCAGCCAGGAGGGGCTCAATTGGTGAGGAAGGCGCCGGCGCCTGATTTTCGGAAGCGGCAGAGTCGGACTGCCAGGGAGAGCGGGTAGTCGCGACTGCTTCGGCCTCCACTTTGCTGTGGATGGTCCGCAATGGAACATCGAACTGACGATGGGAAGGGACGGTCAGCCAGCTGTCCCCGGCCATGAGCGGCGTTTTCGGATGTGAAGGAGAGTTGCCTAAGGGCAGACCTTGGATCGTTTGTAGTCCTTGGATCGCTCGCAATCTTTGTGCCGCGGCGGGTCAGTGCGACGGGGTGCCGGGATTCAGTCAATCGTTTCTGCTGAGGATTCTCTTCGAGCGCCAATCTGTTGGGCTGCTGCCACTCCAGCGCCGGAACGCCCGTGCGAAGGCGCGCCCATCCGCGAATTCGAGCAATACGGCGACTTGTCCGACGTTCATCGCTGATTCTTCCAGCATCTGTCGAGCCGCGTCGAAGCGGACTTGATCCACCAATTCCTGGAAGTTGGTTCCGAAGGCATTCAGCCGTCGAAGAAGCGTGCGTCTGTGCATGGAAAATAGCGAGGCGACTTGGTCGGCCGTGCCGTTCCCGGTTACGAGCGCAGAGCGCAGCACGCTGCGCACTTGGGCCGGGAAGTCAGCGCCATGCCGGATCTCCAGCGCGTCGATCTGCTTCTGCAGCAGCGCGCGCCACTCCGGATCGGTGTCGGCTAGGCGGCGAGATAACCAGATCGCCGAGAACACCAGCCCGTTTCGCTCTGCGTCGAAGCGTGGCATGACGCCGAAGAATCGGCTGAACGGCCGCACGTCGGCGGGGCGGCGGTGCTGAAACCACACTTCCGCGGGCTTCCACTGCGCGCCGCACAATCCACGCATGATGTTCAACATCACGGCGACCGCACCATCGGTTTGCTGGTCGATGGCATCCACCCGCGGATGGCTAATCTCGTAGCACAGCAGCGCGGAGGCGCCTTGGACTTCCAGAGTCGTCGCCGCGCCTTGCATGTGAAGGTGAAAGTGCCGAGTCAGGCTGCGCAGTGCCGTGGCCACATCCGGCGAAAACTTCGCCAGCAGACCGACGAGGCCCAGGGAGTGCAGGTCAGCCCCTTGTCCGACGAGGAGTCCGAAGTGTCGGCAGCCCGTCCTGGCAACGCAGTGTGCAAACAGGCGCCCCCGTGCCGCGAGAGACATCAAGTTGTCGGGATCGTCGAACAGGTGGGAATCTAGACCGGCCTCGGACAGCACCTCGGCTGGGTCTGCACCCAGGCTCTGGAGGACCGCCGGAATGGCCATCGCCGTGCCGACGCGGAGCGTTCCTTCCTTGGCTTCGCGTGTTGGGCCTCGCCGCTCTGCGGGAACTCTTTCAAGCTTGTCTGACTTCACGCATACAGCATAGCCCGAGCTGTCCCAGAAAGTCCATTCAATGTCTCAGATGGTCTCGCGCGACGTCTCGGCTCGGAGTAAAAATTGCCTATGGGTGGGGTAGAGCGAAACCGTTGCCGATGCCGACACCGCCTCAACGAGCAAAGGAGAATGCAATGACCAAGGGCACGAAATTCAGTACCGTTCCGTTGAACTGGAAAGAGGTCTTCTTCACCAATTGCCCGATGGTGTCGGCCAACAACATCGACCAGGAGCTGGGGTGGTGCAAGACGGACTTCAAGAAGATCGGTGTCGACTACTCGTTCTTCCGCAGCCGCCGCGAGAACGACTTCTACCCGCACTACATCCACAATCTCGATAACCTGATCCGCTTCGGCGGCCTTTATCCGCCGATCCAGGTGAACGCCGACATCCGGCGGACCCGGCTGCTGGGCGCGACGTGGGTTTACGAGGGCGGCTGCATGATGGTGCGGGCCGGGGATCCGATCTACCGGATGAAGGACCTGAAGGGCAAGAAGGTCGGACTTTCCAAGAGCCTGAACACCGTCAAGAACGACTGGTGGCGCATCACCGAGCACATGGGCATCGACAGCATGCTGCGCCTGAACGACATGACCATGGACGACGTGCAGATCGTGGAGTTTCCCTACCCGGACGACTGGTACAGCGACCCGAAGATGCTGGCGCCGATGATCAATCCGACCGACCTCTGGGCCACGCGTGACCACAAGCATGACCTGGCGTTTCGCCCGCTGGAGACGGCGCTGCTGAAGGGAAAGGTCGATGCGATCTACACCCTGAGCAAGCAGTTCCAACACCTCCAGGAGGCGACCGGGAAGATGAAGGCGATCGAAGACCTCGCCAGGTATCCGGACTGGACCATCCAGGTTGCCAACACGCCTGCCATCATCACCTGCACCGACGTGATGGCCGAGAAGCACCCCGAGCTCGTCGTCACGTACATGAAGAGCATGATCAAGGTGGGCCGCTGGGCCAACGAGCACAAGCATGCCGCAGCGGTGATCCTCGACCGGCAGACGTATTACAAGGACCCCGAGGACACCTACCAAGGCATCAAGGACGTCGACATGGTGCCCAACCTGTCGCCCCAGAATCTGGCCTGCGTCGAGATCGGCAAGAACTTCATGCTCAAGCACGGCTACATCCAGAACGACTTTGATGTTGAGAAGTGGGCGGCGCCCGAGTTCCTCCAGCAGGCGGCGAAAGAACTGATCGAGGAACAGTGGAAGAAGAAGACCGGCGAAAAACTTCCAGCGGGTACTTCGCTGCGGCTCGGATAAGCGCGAGGAGCGTTCGGCGATCGATAACTGCTGGGGCAAGGGGCGAGCCGCATGACAGCAGTCCTCTCCCCTGCCGCGGGCGACGCGTGACGACAGAGGCGCGTTGCCGGGTTCCCACGATCAGACCTGAGGGATGCAGAGATGACGACTGCCTACAAGCTGGATACGATGATCCAGGTCGACGAAAGCCTTTGCATCACCTGCGGCAATTGCATTCGGGCCTGCCCTGGCGGGCTGATCACGAAGAAGGAGTTCCCGGTTCCCATCGAGAACGGCTGGGAGCAGTGCATCGACTGCGGCCATTGCGTGGCCATCTGTCCGACCGGGGCCATGCACCAGCGCTCAATGAGCCCCGAGGACTGCGAGCTGATCGACATTCATCTCGTCCCCAGGTGGGACAGGGTCCGCCAGTTCCTGATCTCCAGGCGCTCGATTCGTGGCTACGTCAACAAGCCGGTCGAGAAGGAGAAGATCCTGCAACTGCTGGATGTGGCCCGCTACGCGCCCCACGGCGCGAACCGTCACCATGTCCTGCACTGGATGGTGATCAACGATCCCGCGAAGGTTCGGCGCGTCGCCGAGATGACGATCGACTGGATGAAGGTCGTCAAGGAGAAGAACCCGGCGCTGTGGGAGGAAGCCAACCTGGACGTGTTCGTCGGAGCGTGGGACGCCGGCAAGGACCCCATTTCGCGGGGAGCCCCATGCGTCCTCCAAGCCTATGCCCCGAAGGAAGAGCGGACGGCGGCGCCGGCCGCCATGATCGCCATTGCCCACATGCAGTTGGCGGCCACCGGACTCGGCCTGGGCAGCACCTTTGCCGGCAGCATCAACACCGCCAGTCAGGGCTACCCGCCCTTGCTCGAACTGCTCGATCCGCCGGACGGGCACGTTCCGTTCGGGACCTTCGTGATCGGATATCCCACCGAAATCTACCTGCGGGTTCCGACCAGACGACCTTTCGACGTGACCTGGCGTTAAGGCTCAAGGAACCGTCGCAACCCGGAGAAACAGTCATGGTTCAGACGACGCCGCAAGTCCCCGAAACGAATCGCACGACCCTGGGTCTGTACGTGACGGCCCGGGAGGCCTACCAGATGTGGATCGCCGACCCCGAGGGTGTGACCGTCCTCGATGTCCGCACCTTCGAAGAGTACATCTTCGGCGGGCATCCCGAGATGGCCAGGAATGTCCCGCTCGTCTTTCCGAAGTTCGAGAAGCCAGCCGACAGCAAGGCGCCTGCGGCGCCAGGCGGCAGGCCGCCGGGCTGCAGCGGCGAGCTCAACCCGGACTTTGTCTCCTCGGTGCAGAGCTCTTGCAGACCCACCGACAAGATCCTGGCCATGTGCGCGACCGGCGGTCGAGGTGCCATGGCGGTGAACGTGCTCGCCCAAGCCGGCTTCACGAACGTCTACAACATCATCAACGGTTTCGAAGGCGACCGCGTCGATGACCCGGGCAGCGTCTATCACGGCAAGCACATGAGGAACGGCTGGAAGAACCTCGGTCTTCCCTGGGGTTACGACTTCGACCCGGATCTCATGTGGGAGAACGCGAGCAAGTGAATTGCGGTCGATGAGATCACCGACGCAAAGCGGCGGGCGCCAAGGCGGCAGGCCGGGCGCAACGCAAGTTCGATCACTCCAAGAGAGCCTTTTCGTGGCGCGTCTCTAGGGAAGGGCGGCATGATTGAGCGAAGTGACGTCCGACGGGTGCTACCAGGAGACGAGACATGACGGAAACAACCGTATGCATCCCCGAGCGAAAACAGACCGTCCTCGGGCTGTATGTGACCGCGAAAGAGGCCTATGAGAAATGGATGGCTGCGCCCGAGAAGGTGATGATCGTCGACGTCCGCACGCCCGAGGAATGGCTGTTCGTCGGTCATCCACCGATGGCGTGGAAGATTCCGGTCGCCGCCCAGTCGTACGAGTGGGACCCCGAAAAGCAGCAGTTCCCGATGCAGCTGCTCGCGGACTTCGTCGCCCGGGTGCAGCAAGTGGCCCAGGCGGACATCACGCTGCTCGTCACGTGTCGATCCGGCGGCCGAAGTGCCATGGCCGTCAACCTGCTTGCAGCGGCGGGGTTCACGCAGGTCTACAACATCATCGATGGCGTCGAGGGCGACGCGGTGAAGGATCCCGGCAGCGTCTTCGCTGGCCATCGGCTGGTGAACGGCTGGAAGAACTCACTGTGTCCATGGACCTGCAAGCTCACGCCTGAGCGGATGCTGCTTCCCGGACGGCCTGCCTGAGGTTGGCGCAACGAGGATGGGCAATGGAAAAGACGACTGAACACGACCCGCGACTGGTTCGAGATCCCGCGGGCCGCC
>CAVWIJ010000019.1:0-331800 GCA_963754985.1 uncultured Holophagae bacterium
CCGGAATCGGGGCGCCCTTTCGAGTGACCGGGACGGGGTCGAAGCTGACCCAGGCCTGGGCGTTGAGCACCGCCCAGTTGGGGTTGTCGGATGCGATGCGTACCATCAGCTTGCTGCCGTAGTCGACCTCGTTGACGACGTACTTGCCGGTGTTGTGGACGTCGACGTAGCCGACCGGAATGGTCTGGCCCATCACCAACGTCGCGTGCTTCATTCCGGGGCCGTCATGGGCGAAGCCGGACACGGCGACGCACAGCACGGCGGCCATCACCATAAGCAGAATCCTCGTGTACCTCATGATCGCACTCTCTCCCATTCGAGATCGTCGTTGTGGTTTGCGGGAGCCCGTCGGTCGACGTCGTCCGCGGGTGTGCGGCGGTCAACCTCTCGGGGCAGCTGTCCGCAGGTGGCTGCGGAACGACTCGATTCACCACCTCCTTCCGATGACATGCCGTCGATTCCAGGCGCGGGGTGAGGCGGGAACCGGCGTCGCTGACGCGCAGCACAGCGGGCACGCACGCAGACCACCGGCTGGAATAGAAAAGACCGTGAACCGGCAGAGGATGGGCAGGGGCGGCGATGGGCGGAGTGAGTGAGCCGCCGATCAGGACGGCCGGGTCCCCGCCCTGGGGTTGTCCGACGTCGCGGTCCCTGCCGCGGAACCCTCCGAGCTGGGGGCCCAACTCCTCGTGATCGACGTGCCTGTGGTTGGAACGGCGATCGGTTGCCGGTGGAAAGTCTGAGTGGGCCGGTTCACGGAACCTGGACATCTCTCCTCCTGATTGGATCCCGATGCCTTTCGCGATGTCCGGTCGAGCCTGCGAGGAGCCCGCGCCGCTGTTGGACGCACCGCCGCGTCGCCTCGCGTGTGTCCGACTGGAAGGTCCTTTGCCCGGTTGTGGGCCTCGCGTCCTCCCTTCGCGTTGTGTTCCAGCGCCGGCTGGATCATCAAGAAACGTGCCAGCTGCCGGCAGCCCAGATCGGCACCGCGTCGAGCTTCCCCGGACGGCTCGCGAAGAGTGATTCCAGCAAGGGCTTTAGCTGCAGCGTGAGGGAGCACTCCACGTGCGGGTCCGGGCGGATTGAGGAGCGCCGCAGGGAGCTATCCAGCTGTGCCAGGGCACAGTGGGAGTGGCACACCTTGTGCCATGACACACCTCAGACCGCGGTTCGGGACTGGATCAGAACGAGAGGTCGCCGGGCGGTCGGCTCAGACCGTGATGCGGTGCTGCTCGAGCTTTCGGTAGAGGGTCCGCCGGCTGATACCGAGCAGGCGCGCTGCCTCGGACTTGTTGTACGAGGACTGCTCGAGCGCAGCGAAGATGGCGCGGACCTCCGCTGTCGGATCTCCGGCGCCGGGAGTCGATGCGGGACCGGTGGCCTTCATGAAATTGCTCGGGAGATCCTCGGGGTGAAGATCTTGCCGACGGGTGAGGACGAAGGCGTGCTCGAGGGTGTTCTCGAGCTCGCGGACGTTGCCCGGCCAGCGGTGGCGGAGGAAGAGGTCCATGACGGCGTCGTCCACGCCCTGCAGGCGCTTCGACATTTCCACGTTGAAGCGGTGCAGGAAGTGGCTCACCAGGGCCGGGATGTCCTCGCGGCGCTCGCGCAGCGGCGGCAGGTGGATCTCGAAGACCTTGAGCCGGTAGTAGAGGTCCTCCCGGAAGTCGCCGTGGGCCACCAGCTCCTTGAGATTGCGGTTGGTGGCCGCGATGACCCGGATGTCGACCTTGATCGGCGTCGAGTCGCCGACCCGTTCGAACTCCTTGCTCTCGAGCACGCGCAGGAAGCGCAGCCTGCATCCGCGGCGTGATGTCGCCGATCTCGTCGAGGAAGATGGTGCCGCCGTGGGCGCGCTCGAAGCGGCCGATCTTGTTCTCGGACCGCGCCGGTGAACGCCCCGCGCACGTGGCCGAAGAGCTCGCTCTCGAGCAGGCCCTCGGACAGCGCCGCGCAGTTGACCTTGACCAGCGGACGCCGCGCACGGCTACCGGCGGCGTGGAGGGCGTCCGCGACCAGCTCCTTGCCGGTGCCGCTTTCGCCGGTGACGAGCACCGAGGTGTGGACGTCGGCGAGCGATCGGATCATCGATCGCAGCTTTTCGATCGGCTCGCTCCTGCCGACGATTCTCCCCATCTCGCGGGACTCGGCGAGGCAGCGCTCGAGCTCGACGACGCGGGTCTTGTTGCGAACCACCAGCACGCCGCCCGAGAAGCTCCCATCGTGGCGCAGCAACGGCGTCGCGGTGATGGCGACGACCTGGTATGGCATTCGCGTGCCGTGCCGCACTCGATGCAGGGCAGCTCGACCGGCTCCCGCCGGCCGACCGTGTCCTCGAGCGCCTTCAGGCACGAGCCGCAACAATTTTGGACCAGCTCGGCAAATGGCCGACCAGTGGCTTTGTCGCGAACGACACCGCAGATCTCGGCCGCCGCCGGGTTCGCTTCGACGACCTCGAGCTTCCCGTTGACGGTGATGATGGCATCGCGAACGCTGCGGAAGATGGCCTCTAGATTGAGCCGGTAGCTCTCTTTCGTCTCGCGCAGGACCTTGTGCTTGAGCGCGAGGTCGGTGGTGCGGAACGTGCTGCCGAACCGGCTTGACGATGTAGTCGAGGGCCCCGAGCCGCAGCGCGTGGGAGGCGGTATCGACGGTGGGCGCGCCGGTGATGATGATGACCTCGCTGCTCGGTGTGACCTGCTTGACGTGACGCAGGAGATCAATGCCCGACCTGCCGCTGCCGAGGATGATGTCGATGAAGATCAAGTCGAACTCGGTCGAGCCGAGGAGCCCCGCGGCTGCGTCGAAGCTTGCGGCCGCCGTGGCCGGCGGCCCTCATCTTCGAGGAAGGAGCAGAGCGTGAAGCGAACGCTCTCCTCGTCGTCGACGATCAGGACCCTGCCGCCGCTCATGCAGTCCTCTCGGGGGCGACCGGCGCGATCTCGGGCAGGTCTGATGTTCACCATCGTGTACTCGCCCTCGCGGCTCTCGATCACGAGGTGCCCGGCGTTCTTGAGGATGATGTCACTGCTGATGCTGAGCCCGAGGCCGGTGCCCTCGCCCTTCGGTTTCGTGGAGAAGAAGGGGTGGGTGACCTTGTCGAGGATGTCCGGCCGGGATGCCGATGCCGAAGTCGCGGATCCTCACCCTGACGAAGCGACGCCCGCCCACGTCCTCCTCCCGCCGCGGTGATCTCGATGCGCTTGCCGTCGCCCGGGGTCGAAGCGGCGTACTTGCGGTTGAGGGCGTATCGGGCGTTGTTCAGCACATTGAGAAACACCTGCTGAACCTCGTGCTCGACGCACAGCACCGCCGGCAGGTCGGGAGGCATGTTCACGTCGACGACGATGCCCTCGTTGCGCATCTGGGCGCCGATCAGGGTCAGGGACTCGCTGAGCAGCCTCTCGACGGAGGTCACGGTCCTCCGGTCGGAGTCGCGGCGCGCGAACGACAGCAGGCTCGCAACAATGGTCGCAACCCGGTCGCCCTCCTTGACGATTTTCCGGGCGATTTCCTTGACCTCATGATGGTCCCGGACCCTGTTGACGAGCATCTGTGCGTAGTTGATGATGCCGTTCATCGGGTTGTTGATTTCGTGGGCGACGCCAGCGGCCAGCTCGCCAACAGCGGCCATCTGCTCGGATCGAATCGCAGCTGCTTGCGAGGCAACGACATCGGTGATGTCCCGTCGCGACAGGACGACCTTTTCCAGGCCATCGGTGTCGCGGAACGGGGTATAGGTGTGCTCGAAGATCTTTCCGCCGGCTGCGTCAAGCTCGCACCGCCGCAGCCGGCGCCGGCTGAGAGCGCGGTGCATCTGGCATGGCTCGCACGGGGCGTCGGCGGCGCGGAACGCCCGGTAGCAGGGAACTCCCTCGCAGTCCCCGATCTGCTGCCGGAGTGTCTTGTTCTGGTACTCGATGGTGAAGTCGGTTCGCAGGATGCACACCCCTTCGGCCTGCTGGAAAAGGATGTGGCGCAGCTTGTCGCGCTCGGTCCGAAGCGCGTCCTGCGCGCGCGACAGCTCGGTGATGTCCTTGAACGACTCCACGACGGCGATCGCCCGCCCTTCGGCGTCGAGGAAGGGACGCGCGGTGAGCAGGCAGGTGACGGTTGATCCGTCGGCCCGCTTCTTGCTCAGCTCGTACTCGATCTGGCTCGCGCCGCTGAGCACGCAGCGCAGCGGGCACTCGTCGGTGTGGCACCGGTCTCCCGGGAACATCTCGTAGCACTTCGTGCCGATGGCCGCATCCTGATCGACCCCGGAGAGGTCGGAGAAAGTCTGATTGACCTTGAGGACGGTGAAGTTCCGGCTGATCACGCGCATCGCCGACGATGCGGTCTGGAAGATCTGGTTCAGCTCCTCGTGGGCGAGCCGGAGGTCCTGCTCGGCCTGCTTGCGCTCGGTGATGTCCTGGCCGACTCCGTAGTAGAGCGGCGCCGAGGCACCCTCGAGCGCAAACGGAACGATGTTCAAGACCATCGACTTTGATCCGCCGTTGACGCGGACATCGATCTCGGATCGGCCAGTCGGGGCCGGAACACGTGGTCCGGGTAGGGGCCCGAGGCGTCCTCGGGCAAGCCGACGTGTCGGTAGCTCATCGAGCGCAGCGCCGCGTCGTCAAGCTGGAAGAAGCTCAGCGTGGCCTGGTTGAACTCGAGGAATCGTCCAGCGTCGTCGAACAGGACAACCGGGTTCATCGCCTTTTCGATGAGAGTCCTGTACTTCTTTTCGCTGGTCTTGAGAGCGACCTCGGTGCGGCGGCGGATGTTGATGCCGTGCTGGGCGTAGACACCGAAAACGATGATGATCGCCCCGAACAGGAGTCGCTTCCAGATCTCGTGCGGATCGAGGGTCAGCAGCTGGGACTGGAAGTTGCCCTGGCGGAAGATCGCCACGTGAATGAGTGATTCGACCACCCAGAACAGCACGGCGAGGACGACCGCGGCGACGACGTAGGTGTAGGAGATGGGCAGCCGCTTCGAGCTGGTAGGAGTGGTTGCCGCCAGCCCGGTTCCGACGGCATGGCCGGCCGGACTGCGGGGTCGCGTCACCATGTGCTCCTCCAGACCGACGATGCCGACGGCTGTCAGGGAGCGGGCACCGTCTATGATTGGGAACCGTACTCATTCAATATAGTTCCGTTTCAAGTAAAGTCAACGGCGTTTTGCCGCCGATGCGGACTGGGAAGAGAGCGCTGCGGTCGACTTCGCGGTGCGGCGGCTATTTTCCGGCGGGGGCCCCCGGGGCCGGAGACGCCCGAGCTCGAAAGTGAGCTCAGCCGCGCAGGCTGCCAACGATGTAGTCGTCGTAGGCCTGCTCGAGCTTCTGCCAGTGTCTCGTCTCCTCGACTGCGAGCGCTTGGAGCAGGGTCGTCAAACCCGGGTCGCCGGCGGCGGCCGCAAGCTCGCTGTACACGACGAAGGCCCGCCGTTCGGCATCGACCGCGGCGAGCAGGATCTGGGCGGGAGATGCGTCGGGCGCCAGGGCGGGAACCGCCAGCGGGGCGGAGAGCTCGATCTCCGGCGCCCCCCTGGCGAACAGGGACAGATCACCTTCGCGGACCTGCTCGAGGGACTCCCGGTGCGCCTCTTCCTCGTCCGCAATCGCGAGCAAGAGCGCGCGAAGGCCTTGTCGGGTGACCTGGGCAGCGAGATCCCGGTAGATTCGGGCCGCCTCGACCTCGGCCGCGATCGCGAAGTCGAAAACCTCCTCGACCGTGGTCGGATACACCTCAGTGCCCTCCGCGACCGTGTGCGCCGGTGAACGCTGCCGACCAGTATGCTCCAGAACTCGCCGAAACTGAAGCGGTCACGGCACCGTCGCCGACCATTGACCGGCGTCCCCGGTCTCGAACCCGTCGGAAAACACCAGCCCGGCCTCGAAGGCGCCGAGGTCGCGGGCGCCGTCGTCGGGTCGCGGGGCGGCTGACTGGTGGCGGAGGTACTGCCACACCGGCTCGTGGTCGGGAATGGTCTCCGGGTGGAGGGCGCCTCCCGCGTCGACCAACGGGCTGCCCGGGGCGGGGGAGTAGTCCTGCGTCGCGAGGTCGGCGAATCCAGGGTCGGTTCCCTCGAGGTTGCCGCCCTGGTCGATGAAGGTGCCGTCGAAGCTGCCGTGGCTGACGACCCAGCCGGCGCGCAGCCAGCTGTCGCGAAGCTCCATGACGCCGGAGCTGTCGAGCAGGGCAAGGTAGAACCCAGCCGCCGTGGTGAAGACCACGTTGTCGCGCACGTCGGCGTGCTCGTCGTTGGTCGACAGCCGCATCAGGGTGGTGTTGCCGGCGCGCGTCGAGACCACCGTGTTGTGGAAGAAGTGCAGCGTGCCCTTGCGGTAGTCGTCGATGGTCCCGCTGTCGCCGCCGTAGTGGACGATCTGGCTGTTGCCCTGGCCGTCGCCCTCGACCAGCACGTTGCCGTAGACAAAGGTCCGGCGGTAGTCGGGGTGGTTGACGAGCACGGGGCTGTCCTCGGCGTCGACCAGGTCGAGCTGCCGGTTGCCGTCCTCGATCCAGTTGTAGCGCACGACCAGCCCGGCCGAACGGTCCTTGAGGTTGTTGCCGCCGCAGCCCGCGCGGAGCCTTCCCATGTGGTTGAACTGGTAGGTGATGTGGATCGCCGCCGTGTAGGTGTTGTGCTCGTAGTAGCTGCCTTCGATGCCGTTGTCGTGGATCCAGTTGCGCTCGATCAGGATGTCCTGAGTGGCGCCGTCGAAGGCGCCGATGAACAGGCCGTTGCCGGAGTCGTGGAGGACGCAGTTGCGGATGACGAGATGCTCCGCCTTCTCGACGTAGATCGCGGCGGCGTTGCTCGCGTACGACTCGATGCCGCCGCTGTCGTTGGTGAAGCTGAAGGGGGGCCGGCCGGAGCGGATCTCGAGGTTCTCGATGACGAGGTAGGCCGGCAGGGTGTCGGGCGGCACGCTGGCGCCGCCGATCTTGATCACACCGCGGACCTCGTTCCAGTAGTCGAGGGCGAGCCGGGTCACCGCGTCACGGCCGTCGATGACCGGGAGCTCGCCGGCGGGGCCCGGCACGCCGGAGACCACGATTGGCGCCAGCTCGGTTCCCCGGCGGCAGAGCACCCACTTCTCCCGGTAGGGCTCGGCGCGCCAGTGGATGAGGACCCGGTCGCCCGGGAAGGAGGCTCTCCCAGGGTACGTCGCCGATGGCGGAGCAGCATGCCGGTGCCCTCGCCGACCTCGTAGTCGGTGGCGATCGCGGGACTGACCGCGACCGTCAAGAGGACCGCCCCCAGCGCCGCGCGCAGCCACGCTGCCCAGGATCTCATTGGCCTCGACTGTACCGCCGGCCGAGAACCGCCACGGGTGACAGCTATCACGCCCGGTCGACGGAGCAGCGCCAGTCGCCGGCGACGCCCCATCGGACGCCGCCGGCGATCGTTTGCGAACTGTCAGATGGTCACGGCTTCTCGTGCTGGATGTTCCAGATGTAGTCCTGGTGGCTGCTGCAGATGGAGTCGAACTCCCGGCCGGCCTCTTCCAAGCTGCCGGTGGTCGATCTCCTCGATGATGGCCGCGCGAGCCGCCATCAGGCTCGCCTCATCGTTGGCGGTCATGGTCGCGATCCGGCGCCATCTGCCGCCGACGATGTGCTCCATCCAGCCCCAGGAGGCGAGCCTCCCGGCCGCGACCTGGCGGTTGTAGACCGGCGCGAACACGGTGCTGACCAGCTCGTCGGCGCGGGACTCCCGGTCCATGTCGCACTGCAGGTAGACCGAGAAACCGACCTCTCCGCGCGGCTGAGCGACGTCGGCGCCCCGCGACCCCGCAACGCCCTGCCAGATGTAGTCCTCATGGGTGCCGCAGACCTCGCTGAAGGCGCGGCCCAACTCCGGGTACTTCTCGTCGATGGCGCCGTTGACCTTTTCGAGGGCGCCGAGCAGCGAGCCCATCTCGGGAGACGAGTGGTACAGCACGCGTCGCCACTTCGCCGCCGGTGTGGTGGGCGAGCCAGCCGAACGACGTGATCGTCCCGTCGGCGACGGCGGCCTCGAAGGCTGGCAGATAGGCGATCTCGAAGATCTCGTCGGCGAGCTCCTGCCGCGCCACGTCGCACTCGAAGTAGATCCCGTACACGTAGGGGCGCGGCGGCTCCTGTTGAGCCTGTGCGCCTGTCGCCAGCAGCAGCGCCGCCACTGCAAGCACCGTTCCGATCTTGGTTGACCGTGACATTGTATCTCCTTCATCGTCAAAGAGCTGGCTCCAGCCTGCCGACCCCCGGCGGCCGTCCCCGCTCGGATGGTTCTGATCGGTTCACTGTAATCGAGACGCCATCTCACCACATTCAGATGGCGATGTCAAGCGATCGGGCTCATGGTCTCCCTCCGCAGAGTGCGTGATTCCTGCAGTACGCTCGCGCCGCCGGTCGATGTTGGCTGTTGCGATCGACCCTGAGTAACAAGAAGACCGCCCAGCAGATGCGGCACGGCGAAGCGAATCTCATCCGCGGCGCGCCGACGAATGGGGGAAGACGGACGGCTCGGAGCTGTTGGCGGACTGAGGAATGTCCAAACCGCGATCACGAGGAGGAGACATATGACTGTTTTGGATTCGTCGGCGGGAGCAGAGCGTGCACGGGCGCCGGTTCATCTGTGGATCGTCGGCGTCGTGGCGCTGCTGTGGAGCCTGACGGGCGCCTTTGACTACCTGGCCACGCAGCTCAAGCTCGATTTCTACATGAGCCAGTTCACCGAGGAGCAGCTCGACTACTTCTACGGTTTCCCGGCGTGGGCGGTCGCGGGTTGGGCCTTCGGCGTCTGGGGTGGGTTGGCCGGGGCGGTCGGCCTCCTGCTGCGCCGCAGCTGGGCGGTGTGGGCCTTCGCGGTCTCGCTCGCCGGCCTGGCGCGTCAGCTCGATCTACACGCTCGTTCTGTCAAACGGCGCCGAGATCATGGGCGGCGAGGGCACGGTGTTTCACCGTGGTCATCTGGGCGGTTGCGATCTTCCTGCTGCTGTACGCCCGAGCGCAGGCGACGCGCGGGGTTCTCATCTGACGACCGGTCGCTTCGGCCGCCGTGGGACTCTTCGGTGCGGTTGCTTTTCTCCGAGGCTTGAGCCAGGCCGACACGTGAGGTGCTTGGCGCCCAGCCGGTGAAGGTCGTTCGTGAACGATCTTCCATTCCGATTCGCGCCAGCGAATCGGACTACATGTTGCGCCGGTACTGCCCGCCGACCTCGTAGAGGGCGTTCGAGATCTGGCCGAGGGAGCAGGAGCGCACGGTGGTGAGCAGCTCCTCGAAGATGTTGCCGCCGGTGCGGGCGACCTCCTGCAGCCGGCGCGAGCGCCTCCGGCGGCGCGGGCCGCATGGCGGGCGTGGAAGTCGCGCAGGTGGGCGAGGCGGGCGTTCTTCTCCTCGGTGGTGGCGCGGGTCAGCGGGATCTCGCCGCCGATCGTGGCCGCTCGGATCGAGGAAGGTGTTGACGCCGACGATCGGGTACTCGCCGGAGTGCTTGAGGCGCTCGTAGTGGAGCGACTCCTCCTGGATCTTGCCGCGCTGGTACCCGGTCTCCATGGCGCCGAGCACGTCGCCGCGCTCGGAGAGGCGCTCGAACTCCTCGAGCACCGCCTCCTCGACGACGTCGGTGAGCCACTCGACGATGTGCGAGCCCTGCAGCGGGTTCTCGTTCTTGAGCAGGCCGAACTCGAGGGCGTTGATGAGCTGGATGGCCAGCGCGCGCCGCACCGACTCCTCGGTCGGGGTGGTGATCGCCTCGTCGTAGGCGTTGGTGTGGAGCGAGTTGCAGTTGTCGGCCAGGGCGAGCAGCGCCTGCAGGGTGGTGCGGATGTCGTTGAAGGCGATCTCCTGCGCGTGCAGCGAGCGGCCCGAGGTCTGGATGTGGTACTTGAGCTTCTGCGAGCGCTCGTTGCCGCCGTAGCGCTCGCGCATGGCGATCGACCAGATGCGGCGCGCGACCCGGCCGATCACGGTGTACTCGGGGTCCATGCCGTTCGAGAAGAAGAAGGACAGGTTGGGGGCGAAGTCGTCGATCGCCATGCCGCGGGCGAGGTAGGTCTCGACGTAGGTGAAGCCGTTGGCGAGGGTGAAGGCGAGCTGGGTGATCGGGTTGGCGCCGGCCTCGGCGATGTGGTAGCCGGAGATCGACACCGAGTAGAAGTTGCGCACCTTCGCGGTCGCAGAACCAGCTGCTGGATGTCGCCCATCATGCGCAGCGCGAACTCGGTCGAGAAGATGCAGGTGTTCTGGGCCTGGTCCTCCTTGAGGATGTCGGCCTGGACGGTGCCGCGGATGACCTGCATCGTGTCGGCGCAGGACGCGTCGTCCCACTCGCCCGGCTGCGAGCAGCGGCTCGATGCGCCTCCCAGTCCTTGCCGTCGACGACCGGCTGAAGCGCCTCGCTGTGCTTCGCCTGTGAGCCGGCTCGTCGCGATCAGCCGCTTGCGGCCTGCTGGCGCGCCGGCGACGTTGAAGAACATCGCCAGGATCATCGGCGCCGGGCCGTTGATGGTCATCGACACCGAGGTCGTGGGCGCGCACAGGTCGAAGCCGGCGTAGAGCCGCTCCATGTCCTCGACGGTGCAGATCGACACCCCCGACTCGCCGACCTTGCCGTAGATGTCGGGGCGCTCGGCCGGGTCCTCGCCGTAGAGGGTCACCGAGTCGAAGGCGGTCGAGAGCCGGGCGAACTCCTGGCCCTCGGCGAGAGGTGGAAGCGCTGGTTGGTGCGCTCCGGCCCGCCCTCGCCGGCGAACATCCGGGTCGGCAGCTCCTCGGTGCGCTTGAACGGGAACACGCCGGCGGTGTACGGGAAGGCGCCGGGCACGTTCTCGAGGAAGAGGAAGCGCAGGATGTCGCCCCAGTCCTGCGGGTCGGGCAGCGCGACCTTTGGGATCGTGGGTGCCGGCGAGCGAGATCGAGGTGAGCGGGACGTGAATCTCCGTGCCGCGCACGGTGTAGGTGAACTCGTCGCGCGGCGTAGTCGCGCCGGATCTTCGGCCAGGCCGCGAGCAGCTCGCGGGAGTCGTCGTCGAGCTCGTGGGCGAGGCGACGGATCTCGGCGTCGAGGTCGGCGAGCCGCGGCTCGGCGGCGGCCCCGGCGCCGGTGATCTCCTCGAACAGCGCCCAGAGCTCCGTCGGGCGAGCCGTCGCCCTCGCGGGCGCAGAGGATCGCGCGCGCCCCGACCAGCTGGTAGAGCGCGCGCGGCGACCTGGACCTGCTCCTCCGCCCACGCCTTGTCGCCGCGCAGGTGCCGGCGATGTCGCGCAGGTAGCCGGTGCGGTCGCCGGGGATGAGGGGGTGGCGCTCGGGCAGGCCCGCGGGCTGGGCGTGGCTCGAGGTGCCTTCGAGGCGTCCACGGCGCGCCGCAGTCGGCTGCCAGGCGGCGCACGAGCCCGATAGAGGGCGTTGACGCCGTGGTCGTGGAACTGGTTGGCGCAGGTCGGGAAGACCGGCAGCTCGTCGTCCCCGGCCCGTCGAACAGGTCGTGGCAGCGCCGGAACTGCTTGCGCACGTCGCGCAGCGCGTCGAGCGCCCCGGGCCGGTCGAACTTGTTGATCGCCACGAAGTCGGCGAAGTCGAGCATGTCGATCTTCTCGAGCTGCATCGCGGCGCCGTACTCGGGGGTCATGACGTAGAGCGAGAGGTCGGCGAGGTCGACGATCTCGCAGTCGGCCTGGCCGTGCCCGGCCGACTCCACGATCACCAGGTCGAAGCCGGCGGCCCGGCACAGCCTCGATCGCCGCCTCGATGTGCGCCGACAGCGTGCGGTGCGCCTGGCGGGTGGCGAGCGAGCGCATGTAGACCCGGTCCGAGCCGAGCGAGTTCATGCGGATGCGGTCGCCGAGCAGGGCGCCGCCGGTGCGCGCTTGGTCGGGTCGACCGCGAGGATCGCGATGCGTGAGCGCCGGGAAGTCGGCGAGGAAGCGCCGCACCAGCTCGTCGGTGAGCGAGGACTTGCCCGCGCCGCCGGTGCCGGTGACGCCGAGGACCGGTGCGGGGTGGCCGGCCTCCGGCACGCTCGACCTCGAGGCCCTCCTCGGCGCGGGTGATGACGCGGGCCACGGCGCGCCAGCGGTCGGAGGTGGCGCCGAGCGGGCCCGCTGGAGCGAGCGCTTGCGGGGTCGAAGTCGGCGGCCTCGATCATGTGCTCGATCATGCCGTCGAGGCCGAGCGCGCGGCCGTCCTCGGGGGAGAAGATCTTGGCGACGCCGTAGGCCTCGAGCTCGGCGATCTCGCGCGGCACGATCACCCCGCCGCCGCCGCCGAACACCTTGACGTGACCTGCGCCGCGCTGCCGCAGCAGGTCGATCATGTAGGTGAAGAACTCGATGTGGCCGCCCTGGTAGGACGAGACCGCGATCGCCTGGGCGTCCTCCTGGATCGCGGCGTCCACGATCTCGGCGACCGAGCGGTTGTGCCCGAGGTGGATCACCTCGGCGCCGTGCGCCTGCAGGAGGCGGCGGATGATGTTGATCGCCGCGTCGTGGCCGTCGAAGAGCGCGGCCGCCGTGACGAAGCGGACCTTGTGCTTCGGCTGGTAGCGCTCAGGCTTTGCGGGCAAGGCCATCGGACCTCCCGTACGGGTGCCTGGCCGATGATAGCAGGGACGGGCGGAGCGAGGCCCGGGCCTCGATCAGCTAACCTTTCATTCTGAGTGGTTTGGCGACGCGGGCAGCCAGGATGGTTGTCGGCGGGAGGCTGCCAGACCTGCCACCAAGGCGGCCAGGATGGTTGGTGGGCGTCAGGCTTGCTCGCGACCTGCGGCTGCGGGCGAGAGGGCAAGACCCGCTTCCCCTTCCGCGTCACGCTTCCGAGCCCGATGCGGGAGCCCCTCGACTCGGGAGCCATCGGAAGCGGGCGCGGAAGCGGAAGCGGCGGGCGGGGGCCCTGACCCCTCACCCCTCCCCTCAAGGCACCGTCGTGCTCCACTCCCCGGTGTCGCCCGACTCGAAGCCGTCCTCGAACAGGGGGCCGCCTGGAATCTCGACCGTGTAGCCGCAGCTCGCGAGCGCAGTGGCGATGGCCGTCACCTCGTCCGAGGGGTAGCCGAGGTCCTGGGCTGCCTGGAGCACGGCGTGGGCGGCGACGTCCTGGTTGGAGCCGCCGTTGGTCATGCCGAGGCCGACGAGAAAGGCGCGGTCGCTCTGCTCGCGGCCGACGGCGTCCCACACCCGCATCATGCACCCCGACCAGATCATGCCGTCGTTGTAGATGTTTCCGGTAAGGCCGCTGGGCCAGGGATGGGTGTCGATCCAGTTGGTGATCCGGCCGGGCCAGAACGGGTTGTGGCCGTCCCAGCTGAAGACCCAGTGGTACTGCGGATCGGCAGGCGTCCACTGGCCGAAGCTGCGGCTGTAGGAGGCGGCGATGTAGTCGCCGACGCCCTCGCTCAGGCCTTGCACCTGGGACAGGCCGCCGTGGGTGACCCAGTCGTGGAGGCCGTGCCCGAGCTCGTGGAGGAGCACGTCGGCGTCTTCGGCGTCGTCGACGCCCCCTTCACCGAAGGTCAGGCGGCCGGTGCCGGTGCTGTAGGAGGAGTTGTCGGCGCCGTTCCAGCCGCTGGGGTCGTACACCACGCCGGTCGAGTACTGGTAGGGCATCACCGTCACCCCGAGGGTCTCGTTCACGTAACGCATGAAGGTGTCGATGTGGTAGTAGCCGTTGACCGCCTCGAAGGCATCGGCCTGGCGGGTGAAGTCGAAGGTGGGAGAGGACTGGCTGAAGATCCCCTTGAAGGGCGTGTCCCAATCCAGGATGTAGGCATAGGGGCCGCGCAGCTCATAGGTGCCGGCGTTCTCGGTGATGCCGGGGAGCACCCGGTCGAAGGCCTCGGCCGTCAGCTGCGGCGTGTCCACGTCGCCGCCGTCGACGTAGCCGGGGTCGCCGTAGGTCGCTTGCGCCGACGACAGGGGGTCGGGGTCGAAGGCGTTGCCGTTGCCGTCGACCGGCGCATAGAGAGCGATGTCGGCCGCGCGCAGCACGGTTCCGTCGAGGGCGTCCACCAGGATCTCCCACTCACCGCGCGGCGTGCGCTCGGGCGCCGTCACCACACGGTGGACGAGCCGCGTCGTCAGCCCGCCCTGAAAGACCGCGAGCTGGTTGGACTCGAACGGGATCGGTCCCTCCACCCCGAGGTGGGCACGCGCGATCGCGCGGGCCGCCGTCGCGTCGACCTCCGGTTCGAGACGGTCGATCGCGAGGAGCGGTTCGTAGGAGCTGGCCACGAAGACCACGCGGTTCTGGTTGTTGATGGTCACGGTGACCTCGGCCCCCAGCACGGGCAACCCACCGAACGTCTGCCGGAACCGCACCGTGCTGCCGGATGCGCCGGAACGGGTCGCATGGTGCCGGAGGTCGGCAAGGTCGGGCTGCCGAAGCCCGAGCTCGCGGGCGGCAGAGCGCAGGTACTCCCGCGCCTGGTCCTCCGGTGCGCCGGGCCGCACCCGAAATCCAACGTCGAAAACGGCGAGCGGATAGCCGGTCTCCAGGCTGATCTGCATGCCGCCCCGGGTTGTCCAGGGCTCGGTTTCGATCGATCCCACCTCGAGGCCGGTGGGCGCAGGCGGATGAGCGGCCCAGACAGTCCCCAATCCGAGCACGACTGACGCTGCGATCGCCGCCCGCGTGAGCAGGCGCCTGCTGTCGGTGTTCACCATGATCATCATCCTTCCAGTCGGAGAATGCACTCCGCGGACGGGCGGGGCGCCGCGGCGCTGCGACATTGTCTCACACCCGGCCGGTACCCTTTCGATCACACCGCTCCCGGTCGAGGAGCCCACCCGTCGCCAGGGGTGGCCGGAACAGCCCGCGCCCCGGCGCACCATGCGTGGGGTGCGTCAGGCTCCGCTGGCCGCGCTCAGCGGCTGAGCGCGATCTTCTCCAGCTCGTCGGCGATCAGTCCCTGGAACAACGGGATCTTGTAGCCGTTCTTCGATAGCGGCTCGGCGCCAGCAATCACCGCGTCTGCGGCCGCCGCGATGGTGGCCGTGTCGAGCGAGCGGCCGATGATCGCCTGCTCGACGCCAGCCGCCCGCCACGGCACCGGCGCGGCGCCCGACAGGAAGACCCGGGCCTCGGACACCGCCGAGCCGTCGAAGCGCAACGCCATGGCGACGCCGGCCAGGGCAAAGTCCCAGGAGGCGCGGGCGCGCACCTTGCGGTAGCTCGAACGGACTCCGGAGGGCAAAGGCGGCAGCACGATCTCGGTCACGATTTCCTGCGGCTCCAGCACGGTCTCCCGCTGCGGGTTCTCGGACGGTCTGACGTGAAGCGCATCAACTGCGACCGAGCGGCTCGAGCTCGGGCCGCTCACCCGGCAGACCGCGCCGAGGGCGACGAGCGCCGGAGCGGTGTCCGACGGATGGACGATGTAGCAGAGGTCGCCGCCGAAGATGCAGTGGTACTGGTTCTCGCCCTCGTACGCGAAGCACTTCTCGCCGCCCTTGCGCAGGCAGTGGAACTCGCCGCGGTAGTACCAGCAGCGGGGCTTCTGGCAGAGGTTGCCGCCGAGGGTGCCCTGGTTGCGCAGCTGCGGGCTGGCCACGACCTGCGGCGGCCTGGGGGAGCGCCCGGTAGCGATCCGCCACGTCGCCGTTCGCGATGAGCTCGGAGATCGTGGTCAGAGCGCCGATGCGCGAGTCCGCCGTCCGCGGTCCGCGAGATCCCGCGGAGCTCCTGGACGCGGCCCAGGCTGATCACCTTCGGCGTGGCGAACACGCCGTCGTGGAGGCAGCCGAGCAGGTCGGTCCCGCCGCCGTGGATCCGCGCGTCGCCCGCCGCGAGCTGCGACAGGGCCTCCTCCAGTGAGGTCGGCCGCACGATCGAAAAGCTGGGCAGCATGTCAGGCCCCCTTTCGCTCGGCTTCGAGGAGCTCGATCAGACGCACCGCGTTGGTCGGCGCGTCGGTCACCCACACCCCGGTGGCGTGGTGGATGGCGTTGGCGATGGCCGCCGCGGTCGGGATCGTCACCGGCTCGCCGACGCCCTTCGTCGACGTGGTGTTGCACTCGTGGTCGTGCGGATCGATGACCACCGATCTGATGTCCGCCGGCACGTCGAGGGCGGTCGGGATCTTGTAGTCGTGCAAGCTGCTGTTCACCATCTTGCCGGTGCCGGCGTCGAGCACCCGCTCCTCGGTCATGGCGAAGCCGATGCCCATCGCGATGCCGCCGACGACCTGGTTGTCGAAGGTCAGCCGGTTCATCACCCTGCCCGGACTCGTGGGCGGCGACGAAGCGCAGGATCGTCACCTCGCCGGTGCGGGTGTTGACCTCGACCTCGCAGAACTGGGCGGCGAAGGGGTTGACGATCTTGCCCTCCGGGTTGGGGCCGCGGTAGCCGACCCCGACCACAACGCCCCGCCGCTCGAGGAGGCTGAGCTCGCGAACCGGGACCCGCGCGGATGGGTCGGAGCGCCGCACCACGGCGCCCTCGACGAGCACGAGGTCGTCGAGCGGCCAGCTCTTGTCTTCGGCCGCGGACTCGAGGAGCTGCTTCTTGACGAGCGCGGCCGCCTCCCGGACTGCGGGCGACTCGGTGGGGACCGTCTTGCGACCCGCCGGAGGAGGTTGCAAACTGGGTGGTGCCGGTGTCGGCGTTCTCGATCTGGATGGCGTCAGGGTCGACGCCCAGCTCCTCGGCGACCACCATCGCCATGACGGTCTTGGTGCCGGTGCCGATGTCGGAGGCGCCCATGTTGAGGTTGACGCTGCCGTCGGCGAACATCTTGACGATCACGGTCGACGGGGGCCCGCCGCCGCCGGCGACCCAGAGGCAGGCCGCCATCCCGACGCCCCTTGCGGATGTGGCCCTCGCCGCGAGACGCCTTCCGGGCTTCGTACCAGCCGAAAGCCCCGGCGCCCTCCTCGAGGCACTGGCGAAGGCCGGTCGAGGTGTAGGGTTGATCGCCGCGTGCCTGGCTGACAGCTGGCACGTTGCGCAGCCGCAGCTCGACCGGGTCCATCTCGATGGCCTCGGCGAGCGCGTCCATCATCTGCTCGAGCGCCCACGCGCCCTGCGGGTGGCCGGGCGCGCGGAACGGCCGCGCCGGCCCGGCGTTGATGAAGACGAGCTCGTTGCGGGTGCGCACGTTGGGGCAGGTGTAGAGGTCCTTGACCACCCAGTCGACGATGCCGGCGCCACCGCCGAAGTGGCCTCCGGCCGAGCTCAGGCTCTCGAAGTCGAGCGCGGTGAGGGTGCCGTCCTTCTTCACGCCGGCCTTGAGCCGCATCGCGGTGCCGGGCCGGTTGCCGGCGACCAGCATCGTCTCCTCGCGCGACAGGAAGAGCTTGACCGGCCGGGCCGTCCTGCGGGCGAGCAGCGCGGCGATCACCGTGTGCTTGGCCGGCTGCAGCTTGGAGCCGAAGCCGCCGCCCATGTAGTGCCCGATCACCCGCACGTTGGCGAGCGGCAGGCCGAGCACGCGCGACATCACGCTCTGGGTGACGTAGACCCCCTGGAGCGACTCCCAGATCATGAGCCGGCCACCGTCCCAGCGGGCGACGCAGCCGTGCAGCTCCATCGGGGTGTGGATCTCGTACTCGGTGCGGTAGGTCTTCTCGAGCACGACGTCGGCCTCGGCGAAGCCCCCGCGACGTCGCCGCGCTCGTACGTGTCGGGCTCGCCCTGCCGGTTGCCCTCGCCGCCGACCAGCGGCGCGCCCGGCGCGAGCGCGGCTGCCGGGTCGACGACGAGGGGCAGCACCTCGTAGTCGCACCGCGATCGCCCGCACCGCGTCGCGCGCCTGCTGCGGCGTCTCGGCCGCCACCGCGGCCACGGCCTCGCCCTCGAACCGGCATGCGGGGTCGAAGAGCTTGGCGAGTCACCTCCGCTGTAGTGCCAGCGATGTCGCGCCTCGCGATCGGCCGCCGACAGCACGGCGCGCACGCCGGGCATCTGCGCGCTGCCGTCGGTGTCGACCTTCAGCACGCGGGCGTGGGCGTGCGGGCAGCGCAGGATGGCGCCGTACAGCATGTCGGGGAGGATCACGTCCGAGGGGTAGACCGCGGTGCCGCTGACCCGCTCGTAGGCGTCGACGCGCGGCCGGCGGCTTGCCGACGACGCGGGTCTCGTCCAGGCGCCGGGTACTCGGCTCGGCGCGGGCGTCTCGGGGACCGGCGCCGTCGATGAAGTAGTCGCCTGGGCCTGTTCATCGTCCACCCCCCTTCTTGAGCTCGGCGGCCCGTCTCGACCGCCTTGAAGATGTGGACGTAGGCGCCGCAGCGGCAGAGGTTGCCGCTCATGCCGTGCGCGGATCTCCTCGAGGTCGGGCTTGGCTTGGCCCGCAGCAGGCCCTCGGCGGCCATGATCTGGCCGGGCGTGCAGTAGCCGCACTGGAAGGCGTCCTCCTCGACGAAGGCCTGCTGGACGGCGCCGAGCTCCTCGCCGTTCATCAGCCCCTCGAGGGTCGTGATCTCGGTGCCCTCGGCCTCCACCGCCAGCGTCAGGCAGGCGTAGCGCGGCGACGCCGTCGATGAGCACGGTGCAGGCGCCGCACTCGCCGCGCTCGCAGCCGACCTTGGTGCCGGTCAGGCCGAGCTCCTCGCGCAGCACGTAGAGCAGCGTCCAGCGCGGCTCGACCAGCAGGCGGTGGACCCGCCCGTTGATGCGCAGCGCCACCGGGACCATCCCGCCCGCATGCTCCGGCTGCTCTTCGGCCCCCGCCTGCCTCACCAACCCCACGCCGGTTGCCGCCACGACGGCCCCGGCGCCGACAGTGCCCAGGAAGCCGCGCCTCGTCACTCCCTGGTGCCGGTTCGGCTCACGCTCATGATCGGGCATTCGACCCTCCCCTCCACGCCCGCGGCGACCGGCGTGGATATTGAGACGAGTTATTGATCGTCGGGCTCACGCGGGGATTTTATCACTCGCCAACGCCCACACAGGAGCTGGGGAACAGGGGTTGGGGGTCAGCGCCACTTACCCGTTCCCGTTCCCGTTCCCGTTCCCGATTCCGCATCCGAACGCGCCACCGCGAATCGGTGTCATTGACAGCCCTCGCCGGGAAGGGGAACCTGAGGCATGCCCGACCACTCACCGACCGCATTGCCGGTGATCGACCGGATCATCGCCGAGGCGACGGCATCACCCGAGGCCGCCCATGCAGCCACGATCGACGTCCGCGTCGGTCCGTACTGGACCGTGGTCCGGAGCTCGATCGGTGCCGGCCTCGCGGCGACGATGGCGCATGCCCACGAGCACTCTGCCGCGCCCATCGGGCAGCCGGGCTCGCTGCACCGTCTCCCCCCGGTCGTGCTCGCCGAGCGGCTGCGATCGGCCTCGGCTCCCGAGTCCGCGGTCGGCTTGGCGGCGGTCAACGCTCTGCTCGCCGGTGCGGCCGCGGAAGCCGTCGACGGCAACGCCAGGGAGCTGCTGTACGAGCGCGCCGAGGGGCGCCTGCTGGCTGTCATCGGCCATTTCCCGTTCACCGACCGGCTGCGGGCGGTTTGCCGGGAGCTGTGGGTCTTCGAGCGGGCGGGCCGGATGCAGCCGGGCGACCTCGAGGAGTCGAGCATGGACGAGCTGCTGCCCCATGCCGAGGTCGTCGCGGTGACCGGCAGCGCCGTGAGCAATCACTCGGTGGAGGCGATCGTCGGCCGGATGCGCCGCGATGCCTTCTCCGTCATGCTCGGGCCGAGCACGCCGCTCGCGCGCTGCCTGCTCGAGCTCGGCTTCGACGTGCTGTGCGGCACCGTGGTCGAGGATCCGGAGGCGGTGGTGCGGGCGGTCTCCGAGGGCGCGGTCACCGACCAGATCCCGGGCGTGCGACGGGTCTGCCTGTGGCGTTCGCAGGGCTGATCCTGGCGGGAGGGGAGGGGCGGCGATTCGGCGAGCCGAAGGCCTTTGCGCGGCTGCCCGACGGCCGCACCTTCCTCGAGGCGTGCTGCGAGGCGATGACCGCGGCCGGGGCGCGGCCGGTGGCTGCCACGCTGCCGCCGCGGCACGCCGGGCACGAGCTGCCGGGGCTGCGGCAGATTCCGCTGCCGGGGCCCGGGCTCGACATGCTCGGCTCGCTGCGGTGGGGGCTGAGGCACCTCATCTCAGATGCCTCCTGGGGGGCCGTGGTGGTGCTGCCGGTCGACCATCCACTGGTCGGCCCGGTGGCGATTCGCGAGCTGGCGGCGGTCGAGGCGGTGGCGGGAGTGCCAACCTACCAGGGCAAGCACGGTCACCCGATCCTCCTCGCCCGCGAGGTGGCGAGCGGAATCGCTCGCGAGGTGCTCACGGGCGGAACGCTGCGCGACATTCTGGCCGCGGTCGGCTGGGTCGAGGTCGCCGTCGACGACCCCGGGGTGGTCGCCAACTGCAACACCCCCGAGGCGCTGCGCCGCTGGCTCGAACGGCGCGGGTGAAGGCAGGCTGAAAACCCGGCGGCGGGAGCGGCCTGTGGCACAGGCCGGTGGGCGGTCTGGGAGGACCCGGCCTTGTGCCACCCGCTCGTGGCGCCGCGTCGCCGCGGCCGGAGGCCGCGAGCAAGCCTGAGACTCATAGAGAAGGCTCCTCCGTCCGGGGAGTTATCCTCGGACTTAAGAACAAACCCAAAAGGGGGAGGAGCCAATGTCACTGTACTGCGGAATCGACTTGCATTCAAACAACAGCTACGTGGCGGTCTTGGACGAGCAGCGACGGGACGTGGAGTGCCGGAGGCTTCGCAACGAGCTGCCGGCGGTGTTGGGTTTCTTGGAGCCGTACAAGGAGGAGCTCGAGACGATCGCGGTGGAGTCGACCTACAACTGGTACTGGCTGGTGGATGGGCTGATGCGGGCGGGTTTTGACGTCCGGCTGATGAACCCGACGAGAGCGACGGCGCACCGCGGGTTGAAGTACACGGACGACAAGCACGATGCGCGGTGGATTGCGAGCCTGCTGGCGCTGGGGATCCTGCCCGAGGGGCACATCATGCCGGTCGAGGAGCGGGGGCTTCGGGACCTTCTGCGGCGGCGGATGTTCCTGGTCCACAAGCGGACCGCGCACCTGCTGTCGCTCAAGGGGATCTTTGCCCGGAGCACGGGCAAGCAGGTGTCGACAGAGGACATTCAGAAATGGGACTGTGAGGAGATCCGGGAGGTGATTGGCGATCCGCTGGTGGTGGAGTCGATCACGGTGATGCTCCCCGTCGTGCGGGTGTTGACGGCGCAGATCAAGTCGGTGGAGAGGCGGGCTTTGGAGATCGGCAAGCTGCGAGAGGAGTTTGGCCTGCTGCAGACGGCTCCGGGGATTGGGAAGGTGCTGGCGCTGACGATCATGTGCGAGACCGGAGACATAGGGCGTTTTCGCGGGGTCGGGAACTACGCCTCGTACTGTCGATGTGTGCCGAGCGATCGGATGAGCAATTTCAAGAGGAAGGGCAGAGGCAACCGGAAGAACGGCAACAAATATCTGTCGTGGGCCTACTCGGAGGTGGCCCATCACGCGATCCGCTTCGAGCCTCTTGCCAAGCGTTACTACGACCGCAAGCGAACCCACTGCCATCTGATGGTGGCGTCGAGGGCGCTGGCGAACAAGATGGCGCGAGCCTGCTACTACGTGTTGCGGGACCAGGTGCCGTTCGATCCCGCACGGGCCTTCTGCTGATGGATTTGCCGGAATGGGATCCCGTTGTGGGGGTGGTGAAATCCCAAAGCCTGAGTGGACCCATTCCGGCTCGAGCTGCTCTTCACATCCAATGCGACCAGGTCGTGAGCCACAAGCGGTTGGCGCCCTCACCGGCAGCCCAAATGCCTGTACCCCCTGGACACGGCCTGGAGATCCAGACGGCTCTCTGGAGCGCGACACGCGCAAGGGGCACGAGCCCCGGCTCGCACGCCTCGATCCCGATGGGTGCGAGGTGCGGACCTGATCCGACACCAAACCCGCGAGTGCCGGGACACGCAGCGGCACGAAGAGCAGCTGGTACGGCAACCCGTGAACCCGATGAGGAGAACAACCTCTTCTTGTGCAGGGCCTATCGACTTGACACGGGCCTTCTCATGGGTACCCCACAAGGCAGGCAGGAAGCCTGCGCTACAAAATCGAGCGGGGCTCTGACGTCGAGCCCCGCCCCCAGATCCTATTCTCTAGATCCTAGATCCTACTTCTTGGCCACCTCGAGGTTGATCATGACCTCGACCTCGTCGCCGAGCAGAAAGCCGCCGGTCTCGAGAGCCTTGTTCCAGACGATGCCGTACCCCGTCCGACTGAGGGTCGTGGCGATCTCGAAACCGGCCTTGGTGTTGCCCCAGGGATCCTGCCCAGCGCCGAGGAAGGTCACTGGCAGGGTGACCTCCTTGGCCACACCGTGCATGGTGAGGGTGCCGGTCACCGCGAAGTTGTTGTCCTCGGTCTTGGTGATCTTGGAGCTCGTGAAAGTGATGGTCGGGTACTTCTCGACGTCGAAGAAGTCCGCGGAGCGCAGGTGCTTGTCGCGATCACCGTTCTTGGTGTCGATGCTCGTGGCCTGGATGGTGAAGCTCACGGCCGAGGCGGCGAGGTTGCCGAAGTCGGTGGTGATGGTGCCGTCGAAGTCGGCGAAGCGCCCGCTCACCTTCGACATCAGGTGCTTGATCCTGAAGGTCACGTCGGAGTGATCCTTGTCGATCGTCCAGGTGTCGGCCGCGCTCGCGACCCCTGCGAGCCCGACGAGCAAGGCCAGCGTGGCAACAGTGATCCGTTTCATGATGGAGTTCCTCCCGTGTGTTGTTGGTTTGCTGTGTGGAGTTCCCGACAGGCGGGTCTAGCCCGGGTATCTCACCAACTTCCTACTGCGGCCAGCGATGTACCGCACTCAGCGGTGCTTTCTCGCCTCGGGGTGCTCGACGTACTGGCGAGTACGCCTCCGCGCCCCTCGGGTCGAAATCCCCACTGCGCACGGCACCTCGCCGCCCTCGCTACGAAACCCGGTGAGATATCCGGGCTAGCTCCAGGAGGGGCAACCCATCGGGCCCGCGCCGGCATTCCAGCCCTCGGCGATCGCCGCGACGTCGCTTCGAAGGAGGTACCGTCCTGCGGCGGGGACAGAGCGACCGGTCAGGCTGGCCTGCCGTCCCTGCCAGGGCGGCACGGCGGCGCCGCGCGCGCGTGGGGTTCCTTTGAGCATTCTTGAGCTATCTCGAGCTATCCTTGCACTTCGACAGCCGATGGCCGGCTCGCGGCGCGGCAAGGCCGGGGGTCACGTAGGACGGGCGTTGGCGATCGCCGAGTGACCGGGATGGCAGGGAACTTGCTAGGGTAGAGGCGTGCAGAGGCACCGTTCGATCTTCGGAAGGGCGCTCGGCGCCTCGCTGCTGCTGCATCTGCTGCTGCTGTTCGTGATCGTTCCGGGCGCGCAGAAGGTGTGGCCGGTGAGCCTTTCCGCTGCGTCGATCTTCGAGCCCACGCCGCCGAGCGAGCAGGCCGAGCGGCCGCTCGAGTTCGAGTTCGTCGATCTCGCGGATGACCGCGAGGAACCGCCAGCGAGCGATCGTGTGCCGCTCTCTGATATCGACCGGCGCGCCCACGGCGGCGAGGGTGAGGCGGGGGCGGACAGCCCGGGCTCGGCCGGCACCACCGAGCAGCTGGTGCAGGCGGCCGGCGCCGAGCTCTTCGGCCGGGGTGCAGTGCCGCAGCAGGCGGCCCCGCCGAACCGACAGGTGCCGCCACCCGAGCGCGAGCCCCGCCGGCCGCCAGAGGAAGCGCCCGCTCGCGAGCCGGAAGCGAGGTCCGAGACGAGGGCAGAGGGCGCCGGCGAGCTCGAGCAGCCGGAGCCGCCCGCGGAGGAGCCGAGGATTGCGCTGCCGCCGTCCGGCAGCTGGGCGCTGCCGCCAGGGGTTGGCGGGCTGCCGGAGAACCCGGATCGCGACGGCGGCACGGTCGACGAGGGCGGGCTGTCCTTCGACACCCAGTGGTATGACTGGGGGCCGTACGCGGCCAAGATGCTGCGCAAGATCCGGCGAAACTGGCAGATTCCGGAGATCGCACGGCTCGGTGTCAGCGGGGTGGTTCGGATCCGCTTCTTCATCGAGCGCAATGGTGAGGTGACCGGGCTGATCATCACCAACGAGTCCGGCAGGCCGCCGATGGACTTCGCGGCGCGCGACGCGATCGCCGACTCGTCAGCCTTCGACCCCCTGCCGAGCGACCTCACCGGGGTCGAGCGGGAGGGAGTTACCATTACCTTCTACTACAACACGAGTCCTCCCCGGCGATGAGCGAGGACGCGAGGTGCGGACCGAAGCAAGGAGCGAGACGTGGTTGACATTCTGATTTCCGGCGGCCCGGTCATGATTCCGCTCGGTGTGCTGTCGCTGGTGGCGCTGGCGATCATCATCGAGCGGTTGTGGGTCCTGCGCCGGAAGAACTATCTGCGCGACGCGACCATTACGACCCTCCAACACTACCTGGTGAGCCGCCAGTACCAGGCTGCCACCGACTACTGCAGGATGAACCCGGGCCCGTTCACCCACCTTGTCTCAGCGCTGGTGGCCAACCGCTTCGCTCCCTACGATGAGCTCAAGGAGATCCTGGAGGACACCGGCCGCCGCGAGCTGATGGGCCTCCAGCGCGGCCTCGGGGCGCTCGCGACCATCGTCGGCGGCGCGCCGCTGCTCGGCCTGCTCGGGACCGTGCTCGGCATGATTCAGATCTTCGGGGTGGTGGCGACCGCCGGGTCAAACCTCGCTGAAGGGCTCGCGGCGGGGATCGCTCAGGCGCTGATCACCACCGCGGCCGGGCTGATCATCGCCATCCCGGCGCTGTTCACCCACTCCTTCCTCGAGGCGCGGGCGGTAGCCATCCTGTCCGAGGTGGAGGCCAAGATCGTCGAGTTCCTGCACCTGGTGCGGGTTCCGGCCGAGGCAGTCGAGAGGTCGGAGGTAGCATCATGAGGCTAACCCCGCTGCAGGGCCGGCGCCGCGCCGAGGTCCAGATGGCGCCGCTGATCGACTGCGTCTTCCTCCTCCTGATGTTCTACGCCGTGACCGCTCAGTTCGTCTCCGACGAGCGCCTCAAGCTCAAGCTGCCCGAGGCCAAGACTGCCGAGCAGGCGGGGAGTGGGGTCGCGGACAGATCGTCGGTCGTGGTGGTGGCCACCGACGGCACGGTGTGGATCGACGACCAGCTCGTGCCCGAGGACCAGCTCGAAGGGAAGATCCGGCAGATGGTCGGCGAGACGCCAGACCAGGCAATCATCATCAGGGGCGACCGCGACGCCGACTACGGGGTGGTCGTGCACGTGCTCGACGTCGCCCGCTCGGTCGGCGCCAAGATGATCCAGATGTCGGCCGAGCGCCCTCCCGAGTAGCTTGTGGGGCAGCCATCCTGGCTGCCTTGTGGGGTAGCCATCTTGGCTGCCCGGGGTTGACATCCGCCTGCCTGTAGCGCAGCCATCCTGGCTGCCACAGCACAAACTCCGTCTGGAGGATAACGGAAGCGGCGGAGGCGTTGAGCCTCCAGCATTCATGAGAAATCGCTACCCATCTTCAGGATGCGCGCAGCGCATCCCGAGGAGCGTGTGGGCAGAGGCCAATAACAGTGACCACGTCAGAAAACGCCCCGGGGGCCTATGCCGACACGGTCCTAGCCCACTCCTCGACACAACGGCCGGCCCCGGGGCCGGCCTCGGTCGCTGATCGGTCGTGAGTCGCCTATGCCGGCGGCATCTGCAGTCCCCGCTCCGGCCGGCTGAAGCCGTGGCACCAGCTGCAGTCCTTGCGCTTGTCCTTGACGTGCTTGTCGTGGCTTTCGACGAAGCTCTTCGGGCTCTTCCACTCGTGACACTGGACGCAGAGCACCGACAGCTCGTCCTTCGGCGCGTAGCCGAGCTCACCCTGGAGGTCCATCCGGGCGGTCGCGCCGTGGCAGTCGGCGCACGGCAGCGCCTGTTCCGACGGGCTGACCTCGTGGTTGAGCATCTGGAAGGTGTCGGTCTCGATCCAGGCGTAGGGCCGTGCCGCCGGGCAGGCCCATGTTGACCAGGCCGGCCTCGGTGGCGGCCGCCGCGTCGGCGGTGGCGAAGAAGACCGCGGTGTCGAGCGCGATCAGCTGGCTCGGGCCCGATCGTCATCGGCTGGTCGGCGGTCTTGTACTTGAAGGGGTAGAGCTTGCTCGGCAGCGTCGGCGACCGCGCCGAGCGGCCGCGAGGTCGGGTAGCGGCCGGTCGCGGGATCGACCGTCGCCAGGTCGCCGAGCAGGTAGTTGCGGTTGCAGCGGTTCCAGAAGCGGTACTCCGGAATCAGGTCGTTGGCCTTGATGCCGACGCCGGGTGGAAGGGCGGCGCGGTGGCGTGGGTGTCGAGCCAGGTGCGGTGGATCTCGGTCGCCTCGCTGGCGGCGGTGTCGCTGGCGTCCTTGGCGTAGACCGGGATGTGGCAGGTCTGGCAGGCGACCCGCGCCGTGTGGCGGTCGACGTAGGCGCGTCGTCGTGCCCGCCCGCGGCCTGGGCGGCGTGGCAGTTGGTGCACTCGAGCGACACGTCCGAGTCGGTGGCGCGCAGGTCGGAGCCCCGCCCGGCGACCCGGTGCTCGGTGAAGGTGTGGCACTGCTGGCAGCGCAGGTTCGCGCCCGTGGTCGCCATGTGGACGTCGAAGGAGCGGTCCGTCGTGGCGGCGTGGGCGAGCGTGATGTCGCCCCGCTTGACAGCGTCGCCGCCGCCGGCCTTGGCGTGGCACTGCAGGCAGTTCGAGCGCTGCGGCCGGTGCACGGTGCTGCACCGCCTCGTCCATGGTGATGGTCATGGCGGCCGTGTCGGGCACGAAGACCCCGTCCACCTTCTTGCGGCGGTACGCCTGCTGGTGGCACAGCATGCAGTCGATGTTCTCGAGCTGCTCCGGGCTGGCCTCGGACTCGGGCGGCGGCCGAGGCCGACGTGACAGCTCGCCGCAGGCGTTCCAGTTGCCGAGGATGTTGATGCAGTAGCTGTTGACCGCGTCCGTCAGATCTTGCCCTGGACCGCCGGTCCGTGGTCCATTGAGGGGCCGCCGCCCTCCCACTGGTACATCACCGACGCGTGGACCTCGTGGGCCTCGTTGGTGTGGCAGGGAGACAGGTCCCGGGCCCGTTCCAGGTCAGGCCGCTGTGCGGGGCGCCGCACGGCAGGTCGACGCCGTTGCAGTCCTGGTCGATGCCGTCGCCGCAGATCTCGAGGGCGCCCGGGTGGATGGTCGGATCCGAGTCGTCGCAGTCGTCGCCCCCGCACCCCGAGTCCTGGTGGCCGTCACCGTCGGCGTCGAGGCAGACGGGTGGGGCGCTCGCCACCTGCACCGGCATCTCCTCCTCGCCGCGCTGGTTGGCGGCATCGACGATCCTGACCTTGACCTCCCACTCGCCCAGGCCGCCACCGGCAGGGATGACCGCGCTCCATGCGAAGGAGCCGCCGCCCTGGTTGGTGAGGACGCCGCGGAGCACCGGGTGGTCGCCTGGGTCCTTCAGCTCCACCCTGGTCGAGCGCACGCTCAGCACTGGTGAGCCGTCGGCGTAGGTGGCGAGCGCGGTGACCGTGATCGCGCCGCCCGGCGGGTAGCTCGGCTGATCGGTCGAGAGGACGATGGTGATCGGGTCCCGGGCGTCGGCCGTTCCAGGAACGATGAGGAGCAGGGCGAGAAGCCCAACAGCTCCAGCAGTCCCGATTCGCCGAGCGCATCGTCCGCGCGCGACGGCCGCGCGGTGCGGTCGTGATTCCGGATCGGAAGCAGCCTCCAAACGTGGGTCTCCTGTTCGGCGCGGGCAGTCCTTTCCCAGAGAGGTCACGATTCACCTCCATTTCCAATTTCTACACTTGGATATATAGGCATTTTTTCATACGACTGCCGTGACCATAGTCACGAGCGGTTCCTAGCCCGGATATCTCACCGGGTTTCGTCGCGAGGGTGGCGAGGTGCCGTGCGCAGTGGGGTTTTCGACCCGAGGGGAGCGGAGGCGAACCGCCGGGGCGGGTGGTGGGAGTGTGGGAGGGGGCGGCGGGTCTGTGATGGGCGGGGGCGGAATAGTTGACAGTACGTCGAGCCCCCGAGGCGAGAAAGCACCGCTGAGTGCGGTACATCGCCGGCCGCAGTAGAAAGTTGGTGAGATATCCGGGCTAGGACTGGGTGCCGCCCAACCTCAGGGCGGTGAGCGACCGGAGCGACGGCGCGGCAACGATGATTGCGATCGAGTCCGCCATTTGGCATAGTTGGCGGGCGCACCGTGCCGGGAACGAGGTTGCTGGTCGACCCCGCCGCGAAAGCAGACGAGGGCGGCCGCGGGAAGGTGTCTCGGGTCGTGGCGCGTTCAGGGAGGCAGGTGGTGTCGCAGAAGTGGCGCGTACTGGCGTTGATCGCCATCATGGCGGCGGTGGCGATCGCGGTCGCCGGCATCGCCATCACTGTCCTGTACCACACGGCGGTGGACGTCGAGCGTCGCCGCCTCGCCGAAAGCGCCCAGGGCCAAGCGCGCTGGATCGAGTCCATGGCGCGTTTCGAGATCATGGACAGCCTTCGCGATTCGCACGAGGCGGAGCTCGCGACGCTGACTCAGTTCTTTGAAGCCCACGCGGGGTATGAGGTGTTCGCGAAGACCGGCGAGACCGTGCTGGCACAACGCGATGGCGATGACATCGCCTTCCTGATGCGGCATGGCAAGGAGACGCTGGAGGCGGACGATCGGCTGCCGTTCGACTTCAAGCGCGCCCAGCCCATGCACCGTGCCCTCCAGGGGCTGTCCGGAACGATGATCGGGATCGACCACGACGGCGTCCTGGTGCTGGCCGCCTACGAGCCGGTGGCCGTGCTCGACCTGGGGATTGTCTCCAAGATCGACATGGCCGAGGTGCGGGCGCCGTTTGTCAGAGCCGGGCTGCTGGCGGTCGTCATCTCGATGGGGTTGGTGGTCGCAGGAGCGTGGCTGTTCGTGGCGATCTCGCGGCCGATGATCCGGGATCTCGAGGAGCACTCGCGGCACCTGGAGCGCATGGTCCATGCGCTCCGGGAAAGCGAGGAGCGCTTCCGGCACACCTTCGAGCAGGCGGCGGTCGGCGTCGCCCACGTCACCCCGGACGGCGACTTCGTGCGTTTCAACTCGAGATTCTGCGAGATCACCGGTTACACGGCCGACGAGCTGAAGGGAATGCGCGCCCAGCAGCTCTCCCATCCTGACGACGTGGAGGCGGCGGCCGAGAACGTCGCCAGGGCGCTGTCAGGGGAGCGCGAGACCTTCAGCTCGGAGCGCCGCTTCCTGCGCAAGGACGGCACGGCGATCTGGGTCGACAACACGGTGTCCCTGGTCCGCGACGAGCACGGGCAGCCCCGCTACCTCATCGCGATGGTCGCGGACGCGACCGCCCGCAAGCAGGGCGAGGCCGAGCTCGCGGCCTCGCAGCGCGAGCTCGCGCTGCACAACGCGGTGGCCGAGGTCTTCCTCACCGTCCCGGACAACCAGATGTACGAGCAGGTGCTCCAGCAGGTGATGACCTTCCTGGAGAGTCGCGCCGGCATCTTCGGCTACATCGACGACGAGGGCAACCTGGTGGTGCCGTCGATGCCACCGTCGTTGCCGGAGCGGCGCCGCGTCGGCCGCGATCCGGTCGTCATCCCGAGGGAGAGCTGGGGCGGAGCCTGGGCCGAGGCGCTGGTGCATCGGAGGTCCGTGCTCGCCAACCGACCCGAGCCGGCGCAGCCGAGCCACCCCCCGACCAGCCGCTCGATCGTCGTTCCGATCATCGATCGCGACGAGCTCATCGGGCTGCTGGCGGTGGCGAATCGTGATCGAGACTACACGGGGGAGCACCTGCGCGAGCTGGAGGACATTGCCAATCATGTCGGCCCGATTCTCCACGCCCGTCTGGTGCGCGACCGGCTCGAGCGCGAGCGGGACGCGTTCAACCGCGCCCTCGTGACGAGTGAGAACCGCTACCGGGCGATCGTCCAGCAGCAGACCGAGTTCGTCGCGCGATTCCTGCCGGACGGCACGCTGACCTTCGTCAACGAGGCGCTGTGCCGGTACTCCGGTCGGGACGCCTTCGAGCTGATCGGACAGAGCCTGTGGCGCTTCGTGTCCGACGAGATGCGCCGCAAGTCCCAGCTCCATCTCGAGACTCTCACACCCGACCGCCCGGCCGGAGAAAACGAGATCACGTGGACCGCGTCCGACGGCACGACGCGGTGGGTGAGCTTCGCCAACACGGCGCTCTTCGACGAGCGGGGCATCCTCGTCGAGTACCAGTCCGTCGGCCGCGACGTCACCGACCGGCACGACCGCGAGGTCGCGCTGGAGCGCGCGCTGGCGGAAAAGGAGATCCTGCTCAAGGAAATCCACCACCGGGTGAAGAACAACATGGCGGTAATCTCGAGTCTGCTCAGCTTGCACGAGCGCGGCATCGAGGACCCCGCAGCGCGCGAGGTGTTCCAGGCGATGCGCGGCCGCATCAAGACGATGTCCCTGGTCCACGAGCAGCTCTACCGGTCGGGGGACTTCAAGCACATCGATCTCGGCGTCTACATCGGCCAGGTCGCCCGCATGCTCGTGCAGTCGCAGGATGACGCGTCGGGTCGGATCACGGTGGTCCGCGAGATCTCTAACGTGACCCTCGACTTGGAGCGGGCGATCCCGTGCGGACTGATCCTCACCGAGCTCGTGAGCAACGCCCTCAAGCATGCTTTTCCGGAGGGGCGCCAAGGCACCGTGCGGGTCAGGCTCAGCGAACGCGGCGCCGGCGAGGTCGAGCTGGCCGTCGAGGACGACGGCATCGGTCACGACGCCGCCGCGCCGAGCGGCTTCGGGCTCCACATGGTCGGGCTGCTCGTCCAGCAGATCGGCGGGACGATCGACCACGATGTCGGCGCCGGGCGACGGGTCGTGGTTCGCTTCCCGCTGCGGTCCCCCTGAGCGCTCAAGGGCGCGCGCAGCGACTCACGAGAGGCAGAGCCGCTCGAAGTCGTCCGCCGGGCAGGCGGGCCCGAGCAGGAATCCCTGAACGTAGCGGCAGCCGTGAGCAGCCAGCCAGCGCAGCTGGCGTTCATTCTCGACGCCGGCGGCCGCGGTTTCGAGCCCGATCGCGTGCGCGCTCGACAGCGCCGCCTCGACGATCGCGCAGGCGGCCGGGTCGTCGGGCACGCCGCTGACCAGCGACCGGTCGATCTTCAGGGCATCGAGCCGCAGCCGTCGCAACGAGACCATGGCTCCCTGGAACGAGCCGAAGCCGTCCAGCGTGACCCTCGCACCCAGCCGGCGCAGGCCGTCGAGGTTCGCGCTCGTCGCCGGCGACGGCCGGTCGGTCACGACATGCTCGGCAACCTCCAGCTGCAGCCGTCCGGGGTCCAGGCGGCTCCTGGTGAGGACCGATTCGATGGTGGAGACCAGGTCGCGACGGAGCAGTTGGGAGTCGTTCAGGTTCACCGCGATCGCAAGGCCGCTGCGCTGAGAGCCCCATCCGGCTGCTTGCGCGCAGGCCGTCGTCAGGACGTGGTCGGTGATCGGGGAGATCAGACCTGATCGGAACGCAGTGCCCAGGAAACCGGCGGCAGGAATCAGGCCGTGGTCCGGATGTCTCCAGCGCACCAGGGCCTCCGCGCCGGCGATCCGGCGGTCGGGAAGGGAGAAGATCGGCTGGTAGTGGACCTCGAGCTGGCCGTCATCGAACGCCCGCCGCAGGTCCCGCTCGAGAAGCCGCAATGGCTCGTCCGGGCTGGGCGCCGACCCGCCGTGGGCGACGGCGCGGTTACGGCCGGCCTGCTTGGCGCGGTACAGGGCTTCGTCGGCCCGTTCGAGGAGCTCCGCGGCGTCCTCGGCGTCGCGTGGGAAGACCGATACGCCGGCGCTGATCGTCGCCACCAGCTCGTGGCCGTCGATGGTAAAGGGCCGGCCGAACGCCTCCACCAGCTTCGCGGCGACCCGGCTCGCGCCGGCGGGCGTCTCCAGGTCGGGCAGCACGATCGCGATTTCGTCGCCGCCGATCCGGGCTGCGGTGTCGGACCTCCGCAGGCAGCCGAGGATCCGGTCCGCGGCCGCCGCCAGCAACCGGTCACCGGCCGCGTGCCCGTGCCCGTCGTTCACCTCCTTGAAACGGTCGAGGTCGACGACGACGACGCCGACCGGACGACCGGTCCGGCGGCTCTGGTCGAGGGCCTGGCCGAGGCGTTCCTCGTACATGGTCCTGGTGGGCAGCCCGGTCAGTGGGTCGTGGTGGGCGAGGCGCAGCAGCTGCTCCTCGTGGCGGCGCCGTTCGCTCACGTCGTGGAACAGGAGCACCGATCCAGTGACCTCATCGCGCGAGCTGCGGATCGGCGCCGCGCGCAGCTCGAGCGTGGTCTCGGTGCCGTCGCTCCTGGCCAGCGTGAAGATCGGGCCCCCCTCCAGCTCCTGACCGCTGGCGAGCACGCCATGGACCGCTTCGGCGGCCGACCAGTCGTCGCCCCCCACCGCCGCGCACATGACGTCGGACAGCTCGTGATCGACGGCCTGTGACTGCGACCGTCCGATCAGGCGTTCGGCGGCGGGGTTCATGAACCTGACCCGGCCGGTGCGATCGGTTGCGATCACGCCGTCGGAGACGCTCGACAGTGTGGCGTCCAGCCACTCGCCGCGGTGTCTCAGTGTCAGATCGGCGCGGTGCCGGACGAGCGCCATCTCGACGGCGATGCGCAGGTCGCGCTCGTCGAAGGGCTTGCGCACGTAGCCGTAGGCGCCGGACGAGCCCGCGAGCTGGACGGTGCTGTCGTCGGAGAAGGCGGTGAGGAAGACGATCGGGAGGTCGTGCGTGGCGCTGATCGTCTGGGCCGCCGTGATGCCGTCCATCTCGCCCCGCAGTTGGATGTCCATCAGGACGAGGTCGGGTGGCGACTCGAGCGCGAACGCCACCGCATCCTCTCCTGACGCGATGGTGGCGACGACCTCGTAGCCCCAGCCCGTCAACAGGGACTGGAGGTACAGGGCGACAACGCCCTCGTCCTCGACAATGGCGACGCGGGCGGTCGCGGGCGCTCCCCGGGGCGACCGCCGGGAGCCGAGCCCCCCATCTCGGCCTGACGGCGGCGCCACGGTGTTCACGCTCGCACCGCCCTCGGTCGCGCCGCGAGGTCCCCAAAGCAGCGCCGGCGGCCGGGTTTCCGGCCGGACGTGACAGCAGGTCGCAATCCGGTGGTGTATCCTGAGGCGCAGAACAAGGCTGCAGCGGCCAGCGGCGGTCGGTGGATGGTCGTCGCACGTGTTCGGAGTGCCTGTGCAGCGGTGGAGGCGAGTCGACAGTGGTAGCCGAGGGGCGACGGACGATCCTGGTCGTCGAGGACGAGGGAGTGGTCGCCGAGGACCTCCAGCACCGGCTGGTCGAGCTGGGGTACGAGGTCGCGGGCTGGGCCGTCAGCGGCGAGGACGCGGTGCGCCTCGCCGAGGAGGCGCGTCCGGATCTGGTGCTGATGGACGTCAGGATCCGCGGTGAGCTCGACGGCATCGCGGCCGCGCGCGCGATCCGCGACCGCATCGACATCCCGGTGATCTTCGTGACCGCGTTCGCCGATCCCGAGACCCTCGGTCGCGCGAAGGCCGCGGAGCCGCTCGGCTACATCGTCAAGCCCTTCTCGGACCGCGACCTCGAGACCTCGATCGAGCTTGCGCTCTACAAGCACGGGATGGACAGGCAGCGAGCCGAGCTCCTGACGCGGCTGCAGGAAGCCAACGCCGAGCTCGACGAGCAGCGCGGCTTCCTGTCGGCGCTGTTCGAGTCCGCCCCCTTCTCGGTGGCGGTGTTCGATAACCTGTTCCGAGTGCGGATGGCCAATCGCTGCTTCAAGGAGGCGTTCCGCGCCAACGCGGCCGTCAATGTCGAGGTCCGCGCCGGAGAGGCCCTCCACTGCAGCCGGGCGATGGCCAACCCCGGGATGTGCGGCTCGCTGGAGGAGTGCTTCGGTTGCCAGATCCGGACCCCGGTCACGGAGGCGCTGGAGGGCCGCACCACGACTCGCCAGCGATGCACCTTCGAGCGGCAGGACCAGGGTCGCGACCACCAGATGACCCTGCTCGTCAGCGCGGTTCCGATCACGCACCGCGACGAGGCGATGGCCATGCTCATCCTCGAGGACGTCACCGAGCTGAGCGGCCTGCGCGATCTGCTGAAGACGGAGAAGTCCTTCGCCGGGATCGTCGGCACCAGCCCCAAGATCGTCGCGATCTTCGACACGATCCGGGAGGTTGCCGAGGTCGCCGTGCCGGTGCTGATCATGGGCGAGAGCGGGACCGGCAAGGAGCTGGTGGCCCGCGCCATCCACTTCGAGAGCGGCCGCGCCGGCCGCCCGTTCGTCCCCGTGAACTGCGGGGCGCTTCCCGACGGTCTTCTGGAGAGCGAGCTGTTCGGCCACGTCAAGGGCGCCTTCACCGGGGCGGTCCGCGACCGCAAGGGGCGCTTCGAGCTGGCCGACACCGGGACGATCTTCCTCGACGAGATCGGGGACCTCAGCCCGGCCATGCAGGTCAAGCTGCTGCGGGTGCTGCAGGAGAGCAGCTTCGAGCGGGTGGGTGGTGAGAAGACGGTGACCGTCGAGGTCCGGGTCATCTGCGCCACCAACAAGGACCTCTTCCGCGAGGCTGAGGCGGGCCGCTTCCGCGACGACCTCTATTACCGGCTGGCGGTGGTGCCGATCACCGTGCCGCCGCTGCGCGATCGGCTGGTCGACCTGCCCCTGATCGCCGAGCACATTCTCGCCCGGGAGGCAGCCGCCGCGGGCGGGCGCCGCGTGTTTCTCTCCGACGAGGTCGTCTCCGCGCTGATGGCGCACCACTGGCCCGGCAACGTCCGCGAGCTCCAGAACGCCCTCCAGTTCGCATTCATCAAGAGCAAGGGCAACGTGATCGAGGTGCAGCACCTGCCGCCGGGGATGCGGGCGGCGCGGCCGGCCGAGGTCGCCACCCGGCGCGCCGCGCAGACCCTCACCGACGAGGCGATCGCCGAGGCGCTGCGGCTGGCTGGCGGCAACCGGACCCGAGCCGCAGAGCTGCTCGGCGTGTCGCGCGCGACCTTCTACCGGCACCTCGGCGACGGCACCACCAAGTGACGCCGGCAGCCGCGGCCGGGGAGGGCCGGCCGCGGTCACCCCACTGCGGATCATGGCGGTCTTCGTCACAACCTCCATCCGAGCATCGCGCTGAAGCTCCGCCCGGGCTCGCTGACCGTGAAGCCGGACCTGAAGGGGTTGCGCTGGTACGACAGGTGCTCGTGATAGCTCCGGTCGAACAGGTTGTCGAGGTTGAGCGTGACGCGCCAGTGGCCGAGGTTCGCCCCCGCCTTGAGGTTGACGATGCCCCAGGCCGGCGTCCGCTGCTCGGAGAGGTCGGCATCGACCTGATCTTGCTCGGTGGCGCCGACGCCCTCGAGCTCCGTGAAGTACCTCGGGCTCTGCCAGCGCAGGGCGATGCGGCCGGTGAGCGGCGGCATCTCGGCGAGGTTCTCCGACTCGAGCCCGAGCTCGGCGTCGGTGTCCTTGGTGCCCTGGATCCAGGCCGCACCGCCTGACAGGAAGAAGCGCGAGCTCAGCGGCATCGTGCCGTCCACAGAGGCGCCGACGAGCTGGGCGTCGACGTTGGCGTAGCTCTGGGCGGCCGCGTTCATGACCCCCGGAACCATGTTGAGCTTTGGCGCCTGGTAGAGGGTGATGTAGTCCCCGACCCAGTCGGACCAGGCGGCGGCGGTCAGGACACCGGCAGCGCCACTCCAGGTCATCGACAGCTCGGCAGCTGTCGAGGTCGGCGGGTCGATCGCCGGGTTGCCGACCCAGTCCGAGCCCATCCGCCGGAGGCCGAAGTAGCGCTCGCGGGCGTCCGGGGCGCGGGTGGTCCGGGCGAGGCTCGCACCCAGCGACAGGCTGCCGCTCGCGGCGTGCGTCAACCTGACCGACAGCGACGGGTCGGCGTCAGAACGCGCGGTGTCGCGCAGGCCGTGGTAGGCGTAGTAGAGGTCGGTGTCGGCCTTGGCCGGGTCGGCGGCGGTCTCGATCCAATCGTAGCGGCCGCCGAGCTCGATCGAGGTCGCAGACGCGATCGCGTGGCGCCAGCGCGCCGACAGTCCGACCGCGGTGAGGTCGACGTCCGGGATCGAGAACTGGCGCATGTAGCCCATGCCCGCCATCTCGGTCCAGGCGTCCCAGGTGCGGCGGTAGGCCTCGAACCCGAGCACGAAGCTCCCGACCTCGGCCTCGGCCGATGCGCCGAGGGTGTCGGTGCTCGCGTCGGTGCCCATGCTCCAACCCCGCGGCGCAGGGGACCCGGTGACGCGCAGGCTGTCGACCATCCAGTGGCCCACTTGCGTGGCATAGGCGGTGGCGCGGAGCGCGCGCAGGGCGCCGCCGCCCTCGGGCGCGTACAGATAGCCGAGCGAGAGCCGGTCCGTGTTGTCGTAGACGGCGTCCATCATGAGGCCCGGGTAGAGCACGTCCGAGGACTCCTGGCGAGCGTAGGAGAGGTGGAGCTCGTGCTGGTCGGCGGGGCTGAAGAAGAGCCTCGTCCATCCGCTGTCGATCGAGTAGGCGTCGACGTCGTCCGCGGCGTCGGAGTAGTTGGCCATCTCGGTGAGGCTCACTCCCGCGCCGTCCTCGTACGCCGCGCTCGAGCGGTGGGACAGCCCGCCGAGCACCCCGAAGCGCTCATTGCCCCAGCTCACGGTGGCGGCCGGGTTGATCATGTCCCAGCTGCCTCCAGTCATGCTGACGTCGGCGTCGAGACCCTGCCCGGGCTTCTTTGTCACGACGTTGATGAGCCCGCCCAGGCTCCCCTGCGCCGCCATCTTGCCGGCGGACGGAGACAGCTCGACCCGGTCGACCTCTGCGAAGTCGAGGTGGAAGGCCGGCGGGTCCATCTTGTTCGGGCACGCCCCTGCAACGCGCGCGCCGTCGATCAGCACCGTGAGGTTGTCCTCCCGGTAGCCGCGGAGCACGACGTCGTTGGCGATGCCGCCCTTGCGCGCTTTCCAGACGCCGGGCTGCCGGGCGAGCGCCTCGCCGAGATCGCGCGCGCCGCTGTCCCGGATCTCGGGCGCCTCGACCGAGTCGAGCGGCGACGCCGAGGCGACGTCGATGGTGTCGTGGAAGGTCGAGCTCGCGAGGGTCATCGAGATCCTGCTGACGCCGTCGCCTGCCACGGCCACGGCGGAAACGGTGGATGGGTAAAACCCGGGGAGTGAGCTGGTGACGTCATACTGACCCGGCTCGAGATCGGCGACGCGGAACTCGCCGCCCTCACCGGTCACCACCTGGCGGGCGGCATCGGTCGAGCCGGTGCTGATCGTGACCACGGCTCCGGGCAGGCCGTGGGAGGAGGGCCCAATGACCACCCCGGCCAGAGTCCCGGCCGGCGCGGTGGATGCGGTGGCTACAAGCAGGGCCGCCGCCAACAGGAGCGGCGGCGCCGTTCGAGAGTGTCGTTGTTTCATCGTGTCCTCCGGGCTCCCATGCGGGAGGTCGTGGAGGGGAGGCGATGGTGGCCCGCGGCGTCGCGCTCGGATCCTGCGATCCTGCAAACGCCTTGTCATGGTTGGCCGGTCGTCCCTCCTCCGGGCTCTGTGGGACCGGTAGCCGGCGATGCGATCCCGAGCGGGCGGTCCGTCGTGTCGACGGCCGGGCCGGTCGCCGGTCCCGTGGTGCTGGGTGGATCAACACCGTTGCCGAGCCGCGCCCGGAGGAGCGCGAGGTGATGCGGTCGAGTGCAGAGTGTCGTACTGGCTGACGCCGGCGAGCTCGACCATCCGCGCCGCGGGATGGACGGGGGCGGCGTGAACCTGGCCGGCGGTGACCGTGAAGGGAGTGACGTCGGACCCGGCGGCCCGCGACAAGCTGCCGTCCGGCAGCACGGGGAAACGACATGAGACCGACGACCTGAGGGCCGGCCCATCGGCTGCGTCCGTGTCACGCTCCGCCGCCGGCCCATGGTTGCAGCAGTTGGCGGTGCAGTGGCACTCCTCGGGGCTCGGGCAGCAGCAGTACGACTCGTCGTCGGAGTGGGCGATGGCGTGCACGAGGCCGGCGCTCGCGAGCGACGCCGTCAGCGCTGCCAGCAGCAGCAACGCGATCGCAACCCGCGGCGCCCGGTTCATGCGCTCGGCACCCCCATTCCACATTGATGCGACGACAACGCTCGCAGTGCCATCATCTCTCGACTCGGCAGGGCTTGTGAAGCCGTCGCGATCAACGAATCCGGGAAGCAAGCTTCGTGCCGTATTCTGGGTTCCAGGGCTAAGTCACTGATGAGTTGACACATAACCTACCTCGGCGGCCGGCGTTCGATCGCCGCGAGACGGTCGTGGCCCAGCCCGAGAGACGCTCGCCGAGCCGGTGGTTGTCCTGGAGCGGCGCCGCCCGGAGCCCGCGCCGACGGCGCAGGTCGTTGAAACAGAGTGACTTCCCAGCTGTCGGGCGAGGCCTCCGCCCGCGGCCGCCGCGCTGTCTCGCGTGATCGAGACGATGAGACACTGTGAGACGCTGTCTCGCGCTACGCACCGGCCCCCAAAAAAGCAACGCCGCTCAGCGCTCCCACCGTGGGGTCCCGGTGGGCACGTGGGCGGCGCCGATCGTCGGGGGATGCTTCGACTCGTCGCGCCAGCGGCCGCTCGCTCAGCATGACAGTGGGGGGGTGGGGTCACCCTGAGCGAGGCCGCCTTGCCCCTACCACCTGTCACCCTGAGGGAGGGCCCTTCTCTCACTGTCACCCTGAGCGAGGCCGCCCTGCGGCCGAATCGAAGGGTCTCCCGAGCTCACGCGGGACGGTGCTCGGTACCTGAGGAGATCCTTCGACGCGTCGCTCGCCTGGCGGCTCGCTCCTTGCTCAGGATGACAGTGGGGGGTGGGGTCACGCGGGACGGTGCTCGGTACTTGAGGAGCTCCTTCGACCTGTCGCTCCCTGGCGGCTCCGCGCAGGAGCCAGTGGGGGGTGGGGACACGCGGGACGGTGCTCGGTACTTGAGGAGATCCTTCGACGCGTCGCTCGCCTGGCGGCTCGCTCCTTGCTCAGGATGACAGTGGGGGGTGGGGTCACGCGGGACGGTGCTCGGTACTTGAGGAGATCCTTCGACGCGTCGCTCGCCTGGCGGCTCGCTCCTTGCTCAGGATGACAGTGGGGGGTGGGGTCACCCTTTGTGGGGTAGCCATCTTGGCTGCCCGTTACCTTGACTGTACAGCGGGGTTGCCACCCTGGCTGCCCCTGCTTGACAACGATTCGAGCCTCCGGCCATGATGACCCACCATGCGCGTCTCGCTCGCAATCCTCGGCATGCTCTGGGTTCTCGTCGCGCTGCCGATTGCCGAGACGGCCTGGGCTGTCGATCCGGCGCCGCCGGCGCCGGGCCCAAAGGACCGCTGCGGTGTGTGCGGCATGTACGTGGCGAAGTACCCGCAGTGGATCGCGTCGGTGCGCTTTGCAGACGGCACCGTGGTGTTCTTCGACGGGCCCAAGGACATGTTCCGTTACCTGCTCGACCTCGGCACCTTCAAGCCGGGCGCGACCGTCGATCAGGTGGCCGCGGTGCTCGTCACCGACTACTACTCGACCCGCCCCATCGACGGCCGCACCGCCTCCTACGTCATCGGGAGCGACGTCATGGGCCCGATGGGCGCGGAGCTGGTGCCGACCGCCGACCCCGGCCACGCCGAGACCCTTCTCAAGGACCACGCCGGCAAGCGGATCGTGAGCTTCGGCGAGGTCACGGCCGAGCTCGTGAAGCCGTGACGACCTCCAGGCACCGCCTCTTCCTGCTCCTCACCGCGATCGAGCTCGCGGCGGTGGTCGGCACTGGTCGCGCACGCAGCAGCGGTGGCTGCCGATCCCGGCGCCAAGCAGATCGCGGCGAAGCGCGCGGTTGCAGCTCGTCTCGGCCTCACCGACCTCGCGGTCTGGACCGAGGCGCGCTACACGCGGCACCCGTCGCAGGCCGATCTGTTCTCGCCCTTCCAGGACCTCCCGTCGTCGCTCGAGCACTTTCCGGCCGGTTCGGTGGTGGGAGTGCCAGACATGACCTCGTTCCGGCAGCCGGCCGGGCCGTAGGCCTCGATCATGGGCCGCCGCCTCAAGATCCTCGAGTTCGCACTCTCGTCGCTGTGGCGCCGCCGCTTCAAGAACCTGGCGATCATCGCCGTCTACGGTTTCGTGATCGCGGTGCTGGCGTCGATCCTGCTGATGACCGACGCCCTGCGCGGCGAGGCCGAGCAGATCCTGCTCGGCGCCCCGGACCTCGTCGTGCAGCGGGTCGCGGCCGGCCGCCACGACCTGATCCCGATCGAGTATGCCGAGGAGATCCGGGCCCTGCCCGGGGTCGGCGAGGTCCGGCCCCGCTACTGGGGCTACTACTTCGACGCCTTCACAGAGTCCAACCTCAGCTTCGTCGGTATCGACGACGAGGCCCCGTACGAGCTCGAGCTGCTCGAGGGCCGGCTGCCGTCGGCGCCGTACGAGTGCGCGGTGGGGGAGGGCGTGGCCCGCGTCCGGTCGACCGGCGTTGGTCACGAGCTGACCCTGATCTCCCACGACGGGCTCGGCGTGATCTTCGACGTCGTCGGCGAGTTCCGGTCGCCCTCCAGCATCCTGACCAACGACCTCGTCGTGTTCCGCAACGCCGATCTCGTCGAGCTCTTCGGGATCCCGGAAGGGCGCGCGGTCGACCTCTCGGTCGAGGTCTTCAACGACGGCGAGGTGGCGACCGTGGCCGCCAAGGTCAAGCGGATCTTCCCCGACAGTCGGCCGATCACCCGCTCCGAGATCCTGCGGACCTATGACGCGGTCTTCTCGTGGCGCAGCGGCATGCTGCTCGCGGTCTTTTCCGGCGCGCTCGCCGCGTTCTGCATCCTGGCCTGGGACAAGGCGACCGGGATCAGCGCCGAGGAGCGGCGCGAGATCGGAGTGCTCAAGGCCCTCGGCTGGAGCACCCGCGACGTGCTCGAGCTCAAGTTCTGGGAGGGCGCCGCGATCTCGCTGACCGCGTTCCTGCTCGGGCTGATCGCGGCGCTGGTCCATGTCCTCCTGCTCGGCGCGTCGCTGCTGGCGCCGGTGATCCAGGGCTGGTCGGTGCTGTTCCCGGAGTTCCGCCTGACGCCGTCCGTCAGCGTCTACCAGCTCTTCGTCCTCGGCTTCTTGACGGTGGTGCCGTATGTCGCGAGCACGGTGGCGCCGTCGTGGAAGGCGGCCGTGACCGACCCCGAAGAGGTGATGCGCGGATGAGCGCGGTGGCGACACCCTTCATCGCCGCCGACGGCGTCAGCAAGACCTACAACCCGGGTCGCGCCGACGAGGTGCGCGCGGTCGAAGCGGTGACGATGCACGTGGACCGCGGCGAGGTGCTGGTCCTCGAGGGCCCGAGCGGATCGGGCAAGACCTCGCTGCTCAGCCTGATCGGCTGCATGTCCCGGCCGACCTCGGGGCGGATCGTGGTCGACGGCCGCGATGTCGCCAAGCTCGCCGAGAGCACGCTCACCGAGGAGCGACGGCGGAGGTTCGGCTTCATCTTCCAGCAGTTCCACCTGATCCCCGACCTGCCGGCGATCGACAACGTGCTGGTGCCGCTCTATCCGACCGAGGTGAGCCTGCGGGAGATGAGGGACAGGGCCCACGGCGCGCTTGCGCGGCTCGGGATGGACGGCAAGGCGTCGCGCAAGGTGCGGACGCTTTCGGGCGGTGAGCAGCAGCGGGTGGCGATCGCGCGGGCGCTGGTCAACAACCCGCAGGTGGTCGTGGCGGATGAGCCGACCGCCCACCTCGACCGCCGGCTCGCCGAGGAGCTGCTGGTGATCCTCGAGGACATCCACCGCGACGGCCGGACGGTGGTGATCGCCACCCACGACCCCCGCGTGTTCGACCACCCGATCGTCGACCGGATCCTCGAGATGCGGGACGGCCGCATCGTCGGCGAGCGACGGTCGTGATCCTCCACCCCGGCGTGCTCGCGTTGCTCGGCGGCTCGGCGGTGGCGCTCGCCCTGCTCGTGGCGGCCTGCGTCGTCGGCGTGCAGGTGCTCCGCCGCTGGGACTTCTCGTCGAGCTCGGCGCGCCAGCTCGCGCTCGAGCGCAGGACCTTCCTGGTGTCGTCGCTGGCGTCGGTCGCGCTCGTCATCGAGATCGCCTCGTCGCTGCTCTTCCTCTACACCGTCGACGACCTCCACCGCCTGTTCGTCGGCGCGATGTGCGCCACCGGCTCGCTCAACGCGAACCCTGTCGGCTGGTGGGTGCTGCCGGTCAAGCTGCTGATCCTGCTCGCGGCGCCGGTGTGGATCGCGCTGAACGGCCTCGACCACCGCGCCGGCGACTTTCCGGTCATCCGGGCCAAGTACGGAGCCCTGCTGGTTCTGGCGCCGCTGGTGGCCGCGGACCTCGTGCTGCAGGCGCGCTACTTTCTCGGCCTCGACCCCGAGGTCATCACCTCGTGCTGCGGCTCGCTGTTCAGCTCAGCGGGCAGCGGCGTGTCGAGCGATCTCGCCGGCTTGCCGGTGTTCCCGACCATGGCGGGGTTCTACGGGTGTGCGCTCGCGTTCGTGGCTGCGATGACGGCCTGCCGGCTCCGCCCGGCCGCCGGCACCAGGATCGTCACCGCCGGGCTCGCGCTCGCCTTCCTGGCAGTGGCGCTCGCTGCGATGGTCTCGTTCCTGTCCTTATACATCTACGAGCTGCCGACCCACCACTGCCCCTTCGACGTGCTCCAGCTCCAGTACCGGGCGATCGGCTACCCGCTCTACGCGAGCCTGTTCACCGCGGTGGTGCTCGGGCTGCTGCCGGCGGTCGTGCAGTTGCTTCCGGCGACGGCCGAGCTTCGCCGCGGCCGCCGACCGGGCGGAACGACGCTGGCTCGAGGCCGCTATCGTGGCGGCGATTCTGTTCGTTGGGCTCGCGAGCTTTCCGGTGGTGTTCGGCAGCTTTACAATGAGAGGCTACTGAAGGTCCGGAGGTTGGACGATGTCGCATCCTCGAGTCGGAATGGCCCCACGACTCCATGTGATCGGAGTGGCTCGGGTCCTCGTGGTCGCGTTCGCCGCGGCGACTCTCTCCGGGGTTGGCTGGACGGCGGACAATCCCCGCTTCACGCGCACCGATGTCACGGTCGATCCGCCCGACGTCACGCTGATCGACCAGGATGGGGACCGTGTCAAGTTCCGCGACCTGTTGCTGTCCGACAAGCCCGTGTTCGTCGACTTCATCTACGCCACCTGCACCACGATCTGCCCGGTGCTGTCGGCCGGCTACACCAGCATCCAGCGCAAGCTCGGCGGCGACCTCGATCGCGTGACGCTGGTGTCGATCACCATTGACCCGGAGAACGACGGCCCCGAGGAGCTGACGGCCTACCTCAACAAGTACCGGGCGAAGCCCGGCTGGGAGTTTCTGACCGGGACCCGGGCGGACATCGACGCCGTGATGCGCTCGTTCGACGCCTTCATCCCGGACAAGATGTCGCACCGTCCGCTCATCTTCATCCGCACGCCGTCCGACGGGAGCTGGGTGCGGCTGTACGGTTTTGCCGGCAGCGCCGACCTGATGGCGGAGCTCACGCGCGCCTCGGGCGGCGCAGCTGTGGCGGGGGTGCAGAAATGACCAGGCACGGATCAGTCGCGGTTGCGGTGGCGTTGGCGGTGTTGGTCGGCGTCGCGTGTACCGGGGCTCGCCCAGAAGCAGGCGAAGGTCGCCGGGCTGTCCGCGGACGAGGCGCTGAAGCTCGGCGAGCGGATGTACCGGGAGGGCGTCTTGCCCTCCGGCGAGCCGATGATGGCGCTCGTGGCCGAGGACATCGAGGTCGACAGCACGATGTTCAGCTGCCAGAGCTGCCACCTGCGCAGCGGCAGGGGATCGCTCGAGGGCACGGTCATCACCCTGCCGACCTGCTGGTCGTGGCTCCGCAAGCCGCTGGTCGGGAGGGAGATGCGGGAGACCACCAAGGTGCCGGACTACCTCAGCCCGCCGCCGTTCCGCGAGGCCTACACCGACCAGTTGGTGGCGCGTGCGATCTGGGCCGGCAAGGACCCGAACGATCGCGAGTTCAACTGGGTCATGCCGCGCTACAAGATGTCGACCACGGACATGGAGATCCTGGTCCACTACCTCAAGAACCTGTCGGCGACCTTTTCGCCAGGGGTCGACGAGACCACTCTCCGGTTTGCGACCGTGGTCAGCCGCGACGTCAGCATCGAGGACCGGGACGCCATGCTGGAACCGCTCAAGGCCGTCGTCCGCGACCGCAACAGCCAGGTCCGCCACAACGAGCGGCGCGCCCAGCACGGTCCCTTCGAGATGGAGGAGATGTACAACCCGTATCGCCGATACTCGCTCGCGGTGTGGGAGCTCCAGGGGAAGCCCTCGACCTGGTCCGCCCAGCTCGAGGACTACTACCGCGAGGCGCCCGTCTTCGCCTTGCTCGGCGGCATCGTGAAAGGGGACTGGGCGCCCATCCACTCCTTCTGCGAGCGCTACCAGGTTCCAAACCTCTTGCCGATCACCGACTATCCGGTGGTGTCCGAAACGGACTGGTACACCCTGTACTTCGACAAGGGCTCCTACCAGGAGGGCGAGGCCGCGGCGCGCTTCCTGCGCCGATTCGACGGCCCGGCTCGGGATGCGCCGGTCATACAGGTGCTGCGGGACAGCCGCGCGTCCCGCGACCTCGCGACCGGCTTCGCAACGGCGCGGATGACGATGGGCCTGCCGCCGGCGAGAGATCGCGTGCTCGCGCCCGATCAGGTGGTCGACGCCGCCTTCTGGTCGCGTCTCGCGTCGGACCACCCGGGCGCGGCGCTGGCGCTCTGGCTCGAGCCGGGCGACCTGGCCGAGCTTGCGGCCCTGGCCACGGCCGAGCCGCGACCGCCGCTGGTCTTCGTGTCGGAGGGCCTGCTCGGCGAGAAGGTGCAAACGCTGCCTGCCGCGCTGCGGCCATTCACCTTCATCACCCATCCCGGCTCGCTCCCCGAAGACGTGGGCAAGTCGCGCTTGGCCGTCGAGCTCTGGCTCAAGGCCAAGGGTCTTCCGGTCACGAACTACGAGGTTCAGGCCCGGGTCTACTTCCTGTCCTGGGCGCTGGCCCAGATGATCAGCATGATGCGGGACGACTTCTACCGCGACTACTTCTTCGACCTCGCCGACATGATGCGCGACGAGACCTACTCGATCGCGTCGATTTACCCCAGGCTCAGCTTCGGGCCAGGCCAGCGCTACGCATCCAAGGGCTGCTACGTCGTGCAGCTCGACGACAGCGATCCGCCGAAGCTCGTCAAGCGGAGCGAGTGGGTGATTCATTAGGAGCGCCGTAGGCGCGCGTCTCACGCGCGCCATTCCGTCCGCCGACGTGTGATCGTCGCCCGTCATGTAGGCGCGCGTCTCACGCGCGCCACGGTTGCGATCCGGCAGGCATTGCATCGGGTATGGAATGGACCGTGGGGGCGCGCATGCGATGCGCGCCTACACCCGACACATGATTGTCGTCCGCCGTGTAGGCGCGCGTCTCACGCGCGCCACGGTTGCGATCCGGCGGGCGTCGCGCCGGGTGCGCGTGGTCGACCGTGGGGGCGCGCATGCGATGCGCGCCTACCCCACGCGATCGTCGTCCGTCGTGTAGGCGCGCGTCACGCGCGCCACGTCGATGGGCGCCGTCGAGGACACCGGAGTCTGCGCGACCCGATCGTCGAGGAACGAATCGTCGATCTCGGCCCACTGGCAGGACCCGGAGTATGGCCATTCCCACCAGCAGTCGACGAGACCCTTGCGAACCGGGTTGAGGAGAACGTACCTGATCGATCGAAACAACCCGTCACGTCTGCGAATGACGTGATCGTAGTAGCCGCGCTGCCAGACGCTGGTGTGCGTTCCCGTGTCGCGCAGGTTTCGTGTCGCAATGGACTTTGCCGCCTGCACGAATCTCCCGGGTGGAATCCGATTCAGCGCAACGACGACGTGGACGTGATCAGGCATGACGCAGAAGGCGAGGACCCGCTGGTCGACGCCGTGCAGCCCATACAGCGCATTGACAACCGCCATCGAGGAGACGGTGTCGTTGAAGACCGGGCGCCGATCGCACGTGCAGCAGGTGAGGGAGACGAACCGACAGTCGTCCGTGAACACCTGGTCTGGCAGATGGTGCCGGCGCGTGCGCATCCCATAACAACAAGGACTGGGTCGCTGCGGTTCGTCACGCGCCGTAGGCGCGCGTCTCACGCGCGCCACGGTTGCGATCCGGCGGGCATCGCGTCGGGTATGGGGTCGACGGTGGGGGCGCGCATGCGATGCGCGCCTACACCCGCGGTACGGTCGTCGTTCGTCATGTCGGCGCGCGTCGTACGCGCGCCAGGGTCGCGATCCGGCGGGCGTCGCGTCGGGTATGGGATCGACCGTGGGGGCGCGCATGGGATGCGCGCCTACACCCGACAGCACGATCGTCGTCCGCCATGTAGGCGCGCGTCTCACGCGCGCCACGGTTGCGATCCGGCGGGCATCGCGTCGGGTATGGGGTCGACCGTGGGGGCGCGCATGGGATGCGCGCCTACACCCGCGGTACGGTCGTCGTTCGTCATGTCGGCGCGCGTCGTACGCGCGCCAGGGTCGCGATCCGGCGGGCATCGCGTCGGGTATGGGGTCGACCGTGGGGGCGCGCATGGGATGCGCGCCTACACCTGACGACGGGGGCGCGCCGACGCCCCCGTGCCTGTGTCTCACTGTCTCAGTGTCTCACCGGAGCGTGAGCCGCCTCGGGGACGACTGCAGTCGACTGGCGAGATTTAAACGAAAATCCATAGATCGAGCCATTTAACATCGCCATCCGGAGCTCGCCAGGGACGCCGTCCGCGCCCCGAACAGGCTCCGAGGGGGTGTCTCGCGCCCTGATCGAGAAACACCCCTCGTGGATGACCGTCGTCACACCGATTATTCTCAAGTTGTTTCATCACAATGAATTACATAATAGCTCTGAGACGCACGAACAGGTTGGCATGCTTCCTGCTCTAGGTCGCGACAGATCCTGCTCCAACACGGACCGCAGGGATGGAGACGACGAGTGGACTGTGACGAGCACATCGCGCGCGCCCTCGAGCTTTCAGACCAGCTGCTCGAGCTCGCCAACGCCGACCGCAACGGCTGCGAGCACGACGGCTGCCTGCTGCTCGACGGCATTGTTCGCGACAGTGCTCTGAAGATCCGCCAGGTGGCTCTGCGCTGGCGCTACGAGCTCCGCACCGAAACTCACGACATGAGAGGGAATCAGTGACGATAGATCAAAGAGCAACCAGGAACTCGATCACGACCGACGGGAGGTATGCGATGCGTTCGGTTGAATTTGGCATTTGGAACGACAACGCGATGAAAAAGGAGGAGTCTCCATGAGTACGCGAACTCTCAACGTTCGGCGCGCCGGCGGACCGGGCCTTGTGGCCGCGGTCGCCGGTGCACTGCTGCTCGCCGCGCTGCTGGGCTCGACCCCGGCGCTGGCGACGAACCTGCCCGGCCTCACGGTGATCGGAGTGGACAACTCGGTCACCTGTCCACCGGCGACGCCCACGTGCAACGAGTCGCCGGTCACCGAGTACCGCTGGCTGCTCGAGCAGGACAAGACCTACCACGTCCAGACCGACGCCGCGGGCTTCGCGATCCCGACGTCGTTCGACCCCAACTGGGCCCAGGCGTCGGACGGCATCCCGGGCGGCGAGACCCTGTCCGTCGGCTTCCACCAGAGCTACATGCCGGTGGTGGGCAAGGGCTGCGTCAACTACGACGACCTGATCGGCCCTGACTTCACGTGCAACGAGGTCGTGCCGGCGCTCCGTTGAGCGCCGGACACCTACTACTACGTGTCGGTGGTGCCGCGCTCCGGGCGCCTCGATCGGCGGCGCCGGCTTCAAGACGGATGCGGGCTGGGAACATCCCGCCGACGACCGTCTACGTCAACCAGTACCCGCTGCCGACCGCCCAGATCTCGATCCTGATCTTCCACGACAACAACTCGATCAACAACGCGCCCGACCTTCCGGGCGAGGACCCGACCACCGACGGTGACGGCGACGGCAATCCCGACAACCCGATGGCCGGCTTCCAGATCCTGGTCGAGGACGCCGGCGGCCGTTACGGCGCGTCGGCCGGCACGCAGAGCCAGGACGCCTTCGGCAACCCGCTCGGCACCGAGTACGACGCGGCCGGCAACGTCGATCGGCTGGCACCCGCTCATCACCGGCCCCGACGGCCGGCTGACGATCAAGAACCTGGCGCCCGGCAAGTACGGCATCCAGGCGGTTCCGCCGGCCGGCTCCGGCTACGTGCAGACCGCGACCATCGAGGGCACCAAGGTCATCGACGCCTGGGTCAAGGCCGGCGAGCCGGCGTTCTTCGCCGAGTTCGGCCCGCCCGGATTCCACGTCTTCATCGGTTTCGTCAAGAAGTTCAACAGTATCCCGGCCGGCAACACGACGATCACCGGCCAGATCGTCAACAACCACCTGTCGCGGCCGCCCGACTACGCCTTCAACGCCGGCACCTGCTTCGGCCACACGACCCCCTGGGTGGGATTGAACGAGATGGTGGCAGGGCTTCCGGGCCCCGGCCTCTTCGCCGCGCCGACCTTCGGCGACTGCGAGTTCGCGATCCCCAACGTCCCGCCGGGCGACTACCAGCTCGTGGTCTGGGACACGGCCCTCGACCTCATCTTCGCCTTCGCTGGAGTCTCGATCGGGAACCAGCCCGGCGCCACCTGCTCCCCCACATCCGCCACATGTGACCTCGGCCCGGTGCCGGTGTTCCAGTGGTTCCACCGCCAGGAGCACCGGGTGTTCGACGATCTCGACGCCAACGGCGTGTGGGACTCCACCGAGGGCCCGAGCGCCCTCGAGCAGGCGTTCAACCTGCGCTGGCGCGACGGCACCATCAACCAGACCAATGTCTCCGACGGACTCGGCGCCTTCGCCTTCGACCAGGTCTTCCCGTTCTTCTCGTGGCTGGTCGCGGAGGTCGACTTCCTGCGCTTCCAGGCCACCGGTGTGACCGTGGTGGTCGACGACGGCGGCGTCGTCACGACGCCGGTCTTGGGGCCTGCGCCCCTGGACGACAATGACATCAGCTTCGGCGGCGCCATCACGCCCCAGGACCAGACCACCCCGCCCGATCCGTTCTGCGTCGAGAACCCGCTGATCTGCCAGGAGAACGCGACCTACCGCGCCGAGCGCGGCGTGGCCCTCCTGCAGGGCTTCCAGGGCTTCATCGGCCAGACCAACGCCTTCCTGTGGGGCAAGCGCCACTACCCGGACGGCCAGAACGGCGGCATCTCGGGCATCGTGTTCTACGCGGTGACCCGCGCCGAGAACAACCCGCAGTACGCGGCCGCCGAGGTGTGGGAGCCGGGCATCCCAGGCGTGACCGTGAACCTCCGCGCCGCTGACGGGACCCTGCTCGACTCCACCGTCACCGACAGCTGGGACGCGAATATCCCGACCGGCTGCAAGTGGGGCAACGGCGCGACCGGCGGGTTCCAGTGGACCCCGGACGGCCACGACCTTCTACGCCACCGACTGCTTCGACGGCATCCGCAACTGGAACCAGGCGCGGCCAGCGGTGTTCGACGGCGGCTACGCCTTCGGTCCGGAGTTCGACTGCACAGGCGGCTGCCCGACCTGGCTCGTGGAGTCCGCGGATGATCCCAACGTCGGCTACCTGATTCCCGGCGAGTACATCGTCGAGATCGTCCCGCCCCCGGGCTACGAGATCATCAGGGCCCGAGGACAAGAACGTCGACTTCGGCGACGAGTACGAGCCGGCCCCCGAGCTGCTGCCGCCGCCCTGCGTCGGCACTCCCACGCGGGTCCCGCTCTACCTGACCCTGTTCCCGGACCAGATGATCGAGGCGCCGTTCGCAGGCACCTTCCGGCCACTGTGCGACAAGAAGCTCGTCACCGTGTCGGCCGGCGCCAACGCGGCCGCCGACTTCTGGCTGTTCACCGAGGTGCCGATCGCCGCGCACGGCCTCGGCTTCATCCTCGACGACACCACGGCCGAGTTCGACCCGAACTCGCCGCAGTTCGGTGAGAAGTTCGCGCCGCCGTTCGTGCCGGTCACGATCCGCGACTGGACCGGCCGGATCATCGGCAAGACCCTCTCCGACCAGTACGGTCATCTACAACTTCATTGCGGCGTCGACGGCGACCGCCAACCTGCCGCAGCCGAGCGGCATGTCGCCCAACATGCTGACGACCTGCATGAACGACCCGGGCGACAACCCGAACGCAGGCGGACCCGAACTGGAAGGAGCAGTACAGCACCTTCTGCTACAACTTCCAGTACATGCCGGGGACCACGACCTACCTCGACACCCCGGTGGTTCCGGTGGCGGCCTTCACCGGGCCGGCTCAGTTCCCGCTGGACTGCGAGTACCCGGACGGTTCGCCGCGGATCAAGAGCGCCAGCGTCACCACCAACCCGCTTGGCGGCGGCCCCTACATTCCGCGACAGAACAACGGAACGCCGCTCGGACCACACACCATCACCATCACCTCGATGGGTGACATCGCGGTTCCGAACCCCAACTACTGCGACCCGGCCGCGGGCATGTGTCCAGCCGGCTCGGATTTGACCAACCCGCAGATCTTCCGCGACCACGGTTTCGGGGGAGTCACCGGAACGGTGACACTGGGCACCCTGAGTCTGCCGATCGCCACGTGGAGTGACACCCAGATCACCGCCACGGTCGCGGACGCTGCCGCCATCGGCGCGGTCGGCGGCCGCCAGCTCACGGTCACCCGAGGCGACAGCGGCCTGTCCTCGGTCAACGGCGTCACGGTCCAGTTCGGCCTGCGCCAGGGATCGACCGCAAGGTTGATCGGCCCGGCCACGCCGACGAACATGCCGATCCTCGACCACACGATCCAGGACGCCATCAACACGGCCAATCCCAATGACCTCATCATGGTCCGGCCCAGCGTCTACAACGAGCTCGTCGTGATGTGGAAGCCGGTCCAGCTCCAGGGCTTCGGCGAGGGCACGGTGATCAACGCCATCAAGGCGCCGACCGAGAAGCTCCAGATCTGGCGCAATCTGGTCGACGGCCTCATCAACGGCGGACAGCGTCGACCTGCTGCCCGGCCAGGAGGTCGGCTCCCGGCGCGCCCGAGCCCGCCACCCTGTGGACCGAGGAGGGCGCCGGCGTGCTGGTGCTCGCGAGGGCCAACGGCAATCAGTCGTTCGATTTCGGTCGGAACCGGGACGCCCGCATCGACGGCTTCACCATCCGGGGCGCCGACACCGGCGGCGGCATCATCGCCAACGGCTACACCGACTACCTGCAGATCTCCAACAACCGGATCTCCAACAACCAGGGCTTCTACGGCGGCGGCATCCGGGTCGGCCATCCGATCCTGATCGATCCCGGCACGCTGGGCTACACCAACGGCAACAACGACCACGTCTCGATCCACCACAACCAGGTGGTGTTCAACGGCGGGCTCGGGCGGCACCGGCGGCGGCATCTCGATGGGCACCGGCTCCGACTCGTACGCCATCACCAGGAACTGGATCTGCGGCAACTTCACCTCGGGCGAGGGCGCCGGCATCGGCCACACCGGCCTGAGCACTCGTGACGGCAGCAACGGCCCGGTGCCGCTGATCGCCGACAACAAGGTCCTCTTCAACGAGGGCTTCTACCAGGCCCAGACGGTCTCCGGCGGCGGCATCTTCATCGGCGGCGCCGCGCCGCTGACGGTGGGCGGCCTCAGCCCGGGCGCCGGTAACGTCCAGGTCACCGGCAACCTGATCCAGGGCAACTCGGCCGGCGCCGGCGACGGCGGCGGCATCCGCCTGGCCGCGGTCAACGGCCAGGACGTCGCAGGACAACCCGGGCAGCCCGGTAGCTGGTACCGGGTCGACCTCCACAACAACATCATCGTGGACAACGTGGCGGGCCTGGCCGGCGGCGGCATCTCGCTGCAGGACGCGGTCCAGGTCTCGATCCAGAACAACACCATCGCCAACAACGACAGCCTGGCGGTGGCGGGCGAGGCCTTCGCGCCCGGAAGCCCGGAGCAGTCGACGCCGCAGGCCGGCGCGGGCATCGTGTCCAGGGCCCACAGCGCGGCGCTGCTGCCGGCGCATCAGCCCGGGCCGGCGGCGGACCTTCTCCAACCCGGTCGCGTTCACCAACAACATCGTCTGGCAGAACCGCCAGTTCTACTTCAAGGTCGTCGCGGGCACTCCCGGCGGCACGGACATCGGCACCTGGGGCCTCTGCCCCGAGCTCGGCGACCACACGCCGGGCCTCGGCTGCGGAACGACCCCGGTGTTCAGCGACCTGGGCGTGATCGGGACGGCGGGCACCCTGCCGGCACCGGACAACCTCGCTCACCCCTGGCGGGTGGACGGCGCCGGCTCCGAGCGACACCGAGCGACGCTCTTCGTCAACGAGTACTTCAACGGCGCGCGCTCGAGCATCGACCCAGCTCGAGGTCACGACCCCGATCCAGGCGCCGCCGGCCTTCGACGAGGGCGGCAACTACATCAAGCCGACGCTTCGGGCCGCTGACGCTCTTCGACGATACCGTCATCGCCGACGGCCTGCCGGGCACGCTGATCGGCGACTACCACATCCTGTTCGGCGCAGACGAACGGCCTCGCAACGCGACGACGAACGGCATCTCCCCCGACTACGACGGCAACGCCAGGCCACAGCGGAGCGGCGCTATGACATCGGCGCCGACGAGTGCGTCGAGTCCGGCGGAGCGTGCGCGGCAACTCCAGCTGCTGAAGGGCCTCTTCGGCGCCGTCGCCGACGAGCAGCCGATCGACGACACGCGTGACTGAATAACACAACCGCGGCGAATCCCCGCCGGGGCGACCCGGCGGGGGTTCTGACCGACCTTAGAAGGAGAGAATCATGGAAAGCAGAAGGCTCTACCGAAACCTGATGCTGCTGGTCGCCGCGGTCGTGCTCACGGTCGTCCCGGCTTCGGCTCAGGTCAACATTCAGTGCCCGTGCGACAGCACCGGCGACGGCGACTGCGAGGACATCCGCACCACCGGCCCGCCGTCGGGCAGGTACGACGAGCCCGCCGACGCGGCAGCGCTCGGCGTGGTGTGCAAGCACCTGACCGGCGGCGACGGCTTCGCGGTGATGGCCGACGGCACGCCGCGGTACATGTTCGGCTTCTCCGACGTCACCGGCGTGCCGGCGGCGGACGTGATGCAGGCCGGGCTGCTCGGCGCGCCACTGGCCGGCGCCGACCATCGCGGTCGACCAGGGCGACAAGTTCTACCTGACCCTGTCGAACGTCGGCATGGTCATCCGGCCCGACCTCTTCGACTCGCACACCGTGCACTTCCACGGCTTCCCGCAGTCCTCGACGATCTTCGACGGCCTGCCCGAGTCGGGCATCGCCATCAACCAGGGCTCGTCCCTGACCTACTTCTACGAGCTGGCCGAGCCCGGCACCTTCATCTACCACTGCCACGTCGAGGCGACCGAGCACATGCAGATGGGCATGCTCGGCAACCTCTACGTGCATGCCGCCCAGAGCTGGCTCGGCGCGGCCGGCGTCCCGGCCGGCAACCCGGCGGAGTGCGATGCTCCCGGTAACCAGTACCCGGGCGTGCCGTGCGGCTACGCCTACAACGACCAGGACGGCTCGACCGCCTACGACCGGGAGTTCCCGCTCCAGCTCGGCAGCTGGGACCCCGACTTCCACGACGCGAGCTGGAACGTCCAGCCGCTTCCCTTCGCCCTGATGTGGGACCGCTACCCGATGATCAACGGCCGCGGCTACCCCGACACCATCAATCCCAACGCCGCTCGCCGGCCCCGGCCGAGAACGGCGGGATCCAGTCGCAGCGGGTCAGCTCGCTGATCACCGCGACCGCGGGCGACCAGGTGCTGCTGCGGCTGTCGAACCTCAACGTCACCGAAGTCCACACCCTGTCGAGCCCCTCGATCCCGATGAACGTGGTCGCGATCGACGCCAAGGAGCTCATGGCGGATGACGGCACCACCAAGCTCCACTACCTCACCAACTCGGTGACCCTGGGCGGCGGCATGACGGCGGACGTCATCCTTGACACGACCGGCGTCCCGGCCGGCGACTACTACCTCTATGCCGCCGATGTGCAGTTCCTGGCCAACTACACGAGGCCCAGGATCTCGGCGGCATGATGACCAAGATCGTCATCAACTAGGGCACGGAGGAACACAATGAAAACGACCAAGAACCGACACTTGACCTCCTGGGCCCTCGCGGCCGGCGCCGCGGCACTGGTGCTGGCGTTTGCCGGCAGCGCCGGGGCACAGGCCAGGATCGACGGCATCCAAGGCTTCACCACGTTCAACTTCGCCGCCGGCGAGGGCGAGGTGAGCATCGCGGACGGCGGCTCCTACGAGTTCTGGGGCTACGAGGATCTCGACCTTCGCGAAGGCGTCGGCCTGCCCCAGTACCCGGGCCCGACGATCATCGTGAACCAGGGCGACCTCGTGACCATCACCTTGACCAACCAGCTGCATGCGAGCTCGGGGTGCACCTCGATGGTCTTCCCGGGCCACGCGGTGGCAGCCACCGGCGGCGTACCCAGGATGGACTGCTGACACGAGAGGCCTGTCCCGGAGGACACGGCCGTCACCTACACCTTCACCGCCTCCGAGCCGGGCACCTACATGTACTACTCCGGCACCAAGCCCGGAGCTGCAGGTCGAGATGGGGCTCTTCGGCGCCCTCATCGTGCGGCCCACCGGATCGGCACGGCGCCGACACACGCCTACGACGACGCCCGCAGCCAGTTCGACCACGAGTACCTGTTCCTGCTCAGCTCGATGGACCCGCTACATCCACCAGCTCGCCGAGCAGCACCGCTTCGCCGAGATCGACTACACCGCGCGCTGGCCGGTCTACTGGTTCATCAACGGCCGCACCGCGCCCGACATCCTGGCGAGCACCTACGTCCACTGGCTGCCCCACCAGCCCTACAACTCGCACGCCGCGCATGGTGCCCGGCCAGAGGGTGCTGGTGCGGATCATCGGCGGCGACCAGGACCAGCACCCGCTCCACCTCCACGGCAACCACTACTACGAGATCGCGCGCTACGGCCGGATGCTCCTGACCGACACCAGTGCGCTCGCCTCGCGGGCCAAGTTCACGACCCTGTCGGTGCCGGGCCAGACCGTCGACGCGATCTTCACCTGGACCGGCGAGAAGCTCGGCTGGGACATCTACGGCACACCCGCCGACGGGGCGCCGGCGCACACCTGCAACGGCTCGAACGTGCCGTCACCGGGCTTCGACGCGGTCACCAACGAGTACTGCCCTGATCACGGGAAGGCGTTCCCCGTGACCCTGCCCGAGAAGCAGAACCTGGCCTTCGGCGGCTGGTTCTCCGGCAGCCCATTCCTGGGCACCGGCGAGCCCCTGCCCCCGGGCGAGGGCGGCCTCAACCCGAACAACGGCTTCTTCTTCATGTGGCACTCGCACACCGAGAAGGAGCTCACCAACTACGACATCTTCCCCGGCGGCATGCTCTCCATGATGGTGGTCGAGCCGCCCGGGACGCCGATCCCATAGGCGAAGGAGGCAACTGAAATGAACCGCACGACCTGCATTCAATACGCGAAGCGACTGGCCTTCGGGCTGGCCGCCCTCGCCCTCGCGGCGGCGCCCTCCTTCGCGCAGACGACCGTTGACCTGTGCGCCACGACGGGCACGGCCGAGGTCACCACTGGCGTCTTCGTGCCGATCTGGGGCTACGTCCTCGGGTCGACCTGCACGGCGGGCTCCGCGACCCTTCCCAACCCGGTCATCCGCGCCACTGCGGGCGAGACCCTGACCATCAACCTGACCAACAACCTGACCGAGACGGTGTCGTTCTTCGTCCCCGGCGTGCCGGGCACGGCGACCGGCGGCGTTGCGGGCGTCTTCACCACCGAGGCATCCGCTGGCGGAACCGCCAGCTACACCTTCACGCCCGATGCCGGGACCTATCTCTACCAGAGCGCCACCAGCCGCATCCGCACCCACGTGCCGATGGGTCTCTACGGCGCCCTGGTGGTCGACGAGCCGACTGGGGAGGCCTATCCGGGCGTTCCCTACGCACAGGACCAGGTGCTGGTCTACAGCGCGATCGACCCGAACATCAACGCCAACCCCGCCACGTACGGCGGCGCGCGGGTGTCCAAGAACACCATGTCGGTCGCCGACGAGGGCTTCGTGTTCGGCTGGAAGCCGCAGTACTCTCTGATCAACGGCAAGGCCTTCCCGAACACCGAGACCGTCTATGTTGGTGCTGGAAACGACGTCGTGCTGCGCTTCGTCAACGCCGGCCTCGACACCGTGGTGCCGACCCTCGACGGCGGGCTCTACATGGATGTCATCGCCGAGGACGGCAACCTCCTCCCGGTGGCGTTCAGCCAGTACGGGCTCGAGCTGCAGCCCGGCAAGACCATTGACACCGTGATCAACGTCGCAACGGTGGGCACCTACCCCCTGTACGACCGGGCGCTCAACCTCACCAACGGTGCGGCGACCAGCGGCGGGATGCTCGTGTATCTCGACTCCACCCCGACGCCGATCGCGAACGGCGACGCCTATGCGGGGTCCGAGGACACGCAGATCATCGCGGGCACGCCCGGGTGCTGACCAATGACACACGCGGCGGACGGCGTCACTCCGATCGCCGCGCCACCGTATACGGCGAGCCTGGTCAGCAACGCGTCGAACGGGTCGGTGGCTCTCGCCGCCGACGGCTCCTTCACCTACACCCCGAACCTCAACTTCTACGGTACCGACAGCTTCAGCTACCGGGCCGTGGACTTGGTGACGCCCGGACCGCCGAGCAACGTGGCGACCGTGACCCTCACCGTCGCCCCGGTGGCTGACGCCGGCGTGCCGACGGCCGACCCGCAGTCGGTGACGACGGCGATCTACACGCCGATCGCGATCACCGTGACCGGCAGCGACCCTGAGGGCGACCCGTTGACCTACGCGGCTGGTGCAGTCGTTCCGGCCAACGGCGTGCTGAGCGGTACGCTCCCCAACGTGACCTACACCCCGAACTCGGGCTACTACGGCGCCGACAGCTTCAGCTTCACGGTCAGCGACGGAATCACCTCGAGCGCCGAGGCGACCGTGGCCATCACCGTGCTGCCCACCCTGGCCTTCTCGACGTCCGGCAACGCCAACGTGCCCGGCGTGGCTGTCGTTGCGCCACCGGCCACGGGCGACAACGCGGACCTCTACGACTATGACGGAACGACCGGCAACGGATCGATTCCCGGAACCTATGCCCCCGCCTTCAGCCGGATCTTCGACGCCACGGTGGCTCCTGCAGCTGCCAACCTGCCGCTGCCGCTGGCGGCGAACGTCGATGGCCTGGTCATGGTCGACTCGACCCACTTCTACGTGTCGTTCGCCACCAGACACCACGATCGTGGGCCTCGGCACAGTCCAGGACGAGGACATCGTCGAGTACAACAATGGCGTCTGGTCGGTGGCCTATGACATGACCGCCGCCGGGCTGACCGGCCGGCGACCAGAGCATCGATGCCTTCGACATCGAGGGCGGCGTTCTCTACTTCTCGACCGTCGCTCAACTCGAACCCGCCGGCTGTGGCGGGAACCGCGGACAACGCGGACATCTACTCCTGGAACGGCACGGCGTTCAGCCGCGTGGTCGACGTCACGGCACTCGGTCAGCCGCTGCCGGGCGTCGCCAACGTCGACGGCCTGGTGTTCGTCGATGCCACCCACTTCTACCTGTCGTTCGCGGCGGCGGACACGGCGATGCCAGCCGCGTCAGGCCTCGGAAACGTGCAGGACGAGGACGTCGTCTACTACAACAACGGAACCTGGTCGGTGTACTTCGACGGCACTGCCGCCGGATTGGGCACCGACGCTGCTCTCGATCTGGATGCCATCCAGATCCCATAACCGTTCGAACCAGGGGCCGGCGGGCTGACTGCCCGCCGGCCCTGTTGATGCGTGAGTTCCCTGAGCCGACCCTGCCTCCATCCCCCGACGGGGTGGGGGAGCGGGCCGAGCCGGCAGCGCCACGGCGCCTCGCCGTCCGGCCCACGGGGATCCGGCTCGCGCGAGTAGAATGAGGGTCCGGGGGCCGGCCCCCGGACCCTTTGATGTGAGGATGTGAACGATGACTCTCGTATTGACGCTCGACAAAGTGCTTGCGAACGCCCGCTTCGCCGTCGCTGCCGCCGCGCTGGCGGCGGGGTTGCTGCTGCAGCCCGTCATCATCGCTGCGAGACGACACTCCGCCGACGCCTCCCCAGGACAAGCCGGAGGTCGAGGACGTGGCGATTGCCGCAGAGGATGACGCGCAGGGTGCGGAGGCCGACGACGTCGAGGAGTCGGAACACGAAGCGGTGGATCTCGACCAGCAGTGGGGCATCGAGGTCACCAGCATCCGGCTCACCGCGAACAACCACATGATCGACTTCCGCTACCGGGTCCTCGACCCCGCCAAGGCCAAGGAGCTGTTCGTCCGCCAGAACCATCCGGCGCTGATCCACCAGGAGACCGGCAAGGTGCTGGTGGTGCCCGAGACCGCCAAGATCGGGCCGCTGCGCAACTCCGACACGCCCAAGCAGGGGAAGATCTACTGGATGTTCTTCGGCAACGCCGGCTACCTCGTGAAGGCCGGCGACCAGGTGACGGTGGTGATCGGCGAGTTCCGCGCCGAGAACCTGACGGTCGAGTGAAGCGAGCAAGGGCCGTCCGGCAGCAGGGTGACGGAATGACGGGACCGCTCGGCTGGCTCCTTCGCTGCGCGCTCGCCGCCGGCCTGGCTCTGCTCCTTGCAACCCCGGCGGCGCGGGCCGAGGTCATCGACCCCGAGCTTCGGGCGACGCTCGACGGGCTCGGTCCCGGGGGCCGGGCCTCGGTGGTCGTCCGCTTCGCGGGGCGCCCGAATCTCGGCCTGCTGACGGGGCACGAGAAGGCGCTGCGCCGGACCGGGATCGTGAGGGCGTTGAGGGCGCAGTCGAAGGTCTCTGTGGCCTCCGTCGAGCCGCTCCTGGACGACCCTTCGGTCACCCGGCGGGTCGAGCTGTGGGCGATCAACGGGCTTGCCGTCACCGCGGGTGCTGAGGTGATCAGCGCCCTGGCCGAGGCGCCCGGCGTGGCGAAGATCTCGCTCGACGCGGTCGTCACCGGTCCGAGCCCACCGAAGGGCGAGATCTCGGAGGCCGAGTGGAACCTGAGCCGAATCGGCGCGGCTGAGCTCTGGTCCGACGGCCACACCGGGGAGGGCGTCGTGCTGGGCAGCATGGACACCGGCGTCGACCCGACCCACCCCGACCTGGCCGGAAGCTACCGCGGCGGAGCGAACAGCTGGCTCGATCCCTACGGCGAGCACCCGACGCCGCACGACCGCAGCGGCCACGGCACCCAGTCGATGGGGGTCATGGTCGGAGGCGACGCCGGCGGCAGCGCGGTCGGCGTGGCGCCGGACGCGACCTGGATCGCGGCGAAGATCTTCAACGACGCCGGCAGCGGGACCCTGAGCGCCATCCACGAGAGCTTTCAATGGATGCTCGACCCGGACGGCGATCCGGACACCGACGACGGCGCCGATGTGGTCAATGGCTCCTGGAGCCTCGGCAACATCGATGACTGCGCCCTGGAGTTCGAGCAGGACCTCCAGACGCTGAAGGCGGCCGAGATCGCGGTCGTGTTCGCGGGAGGAAACTACGGGCCGGACAGTGACACGAGTGTGTCGCCGGCGAACAACCCGTCCGGCTTCGCGGTCGGCTTCGTGGACCAGGCGGACAGCCTTCACGTCTCGAGCAGCAGGGGCCCCTCTGCCTGTGACGGCACCATCTACCCGGAGGTGGTGGCGCCCGGCGTGAACATCCGCACCACCGATCTCGGCTCCCTGTACGCCTGGGTCACGCGGCGCGTCGATCGCGGCGCCCCACGTGTCCGGCGCGATGGCGCTGCTGCTCTCCGCCCATCCCGAGGCCACCGTGGAGCAGCTCGAGCGGGCGCTCGAGCTGGGCGCGGTCGACCTCGGGCAGCCGGGCCCGGACTCGAGCTCCGGCCACGGCCGGATCGACCTCGTCGCCGCCGAGGAGGTGCTCGAGCGGCTTGTGGAAGGCGTCGGCGAGGCCACGGTCTACACCGACGAGGCCGAGTTTCTCGCGGCCGTGGGTGGTCTGGCGACCGTGGCCGAGGGATTCGAGGACGACGGCGCCTGGGGAGCCGCGCGTAGCCCGGAGGCGGTGCCGTCGGTGATCTCCCAGGGGATCACCTGGACCTCGAACCACCCCGCGAACGAGATCAGCACGAGCAGTGGGGCGGCGCACTCCGGCGACTGGGGCCTGTTCTCGGATCCGCACGGCGATCAGAGCGTTCCCAACCCGACCGACTTCATCGAGGACGGGGTCATGGGCGCTTCGGCTCAGCCGTTGGCGGCGGTCGGCGGCTGGTTCAGGGGGACGGTCGGCAGCGACCTCGACCTCATCCTGGACGGCGACGAGGCCAACCCGATCGGGCTTGGCGTGGTGGACGGCACGCGAGCGTTTCTACGGGGTGGTGGTCGACGGCAGCTTCACGAGCTTCGAGCTTCGCGAGATCGAGGGCACCCTCGAGGACCAGAAGTTCATCTTCGTCGACGACGTCACGGTCGCCGTCATCGGCGGCGGCGCCAATCACCCGCCGGACGGGGTCATCGTGCTGCCGACCTCCGACCTGACGGTCGCGCCGGGCGAGCCGGTGTTCTTCGAGGGTGCGGCGAGCGACCCTGACGGCGACCCGGTGACGGTGCTGTGGGACTTCGGCGACGGCCGCAGCTCGACCGAGCTGGCGCCGGGCGACGTCGTCTACCAGGAGCCCGGGATCTTCACCGTGACCCTCACCGCGACCGACAGCCACGGGCTCGCCGACCCGACGCCGGCGAGCCGCACGATCACGGTCGCCCCGGCGATGACCGGCGTGGTGGCAGGGGTCGCGAGCGTCTCGGGCGCACAGGGCTCCGACTGGCACAGCGACCTCTTCCTGCACAACGCGGCGGTCGATGAGGCGATCGTGGAGCTCTTCTTCAGCCCCGCCGGCGGCACCGTCGGCGCGCCCGAGACTGTCACGGTCGGGCCCGACCAGACGCTTGCGCTGGAGGATGTCGTCGCGAGCGTGTTTGGAGTGTCGGGCAGCGGCGCGATCTTCTGGCGGGTGGTTGGGGGCGATGCCGACCGCCTGCTGGTGAGCGCCAACACCTACAACCGGGTCGACGCGGTCCAGCGCTTCGGGCAGCAGATTCCGGGCGCCCGCTGGGGCGACCCCCGGTACGCCGGCTCGCACGTGACGGTCCCGGCGCTGGCCGGCCGCTACCGGAGCAACCTGGGCTTCGCCACCGGCGCCGACTGCACCATCGTCGCGGTGGCGGGGTTTGACCGTAGCGGCGCGCTCGTCGCGCAGCGAACGATTGCCGTCCAGCCGTGGTCGTGGGTTCAGCTCAACTCGCTGTTCGAGAGGGTGTTCCCCGGCCTTCTTCCGGACCCGGCCAACACGCCGGTCGCTGAAAGCCTGCACCGCTTCCAGGTCAACGGCGTGGACGGACCGGTGGTGGGCTACACCAGTGTCATCGACAACGCGACGAACGACGGCAGCTACTTCCTCGGGCAGGCGGCGGGCAGCGGTGATGACCAGTGGCTGCCCGGGGCGGCGGTGATCAGCGGAGCCAACGAGAGCCGCTGGCGTTCGGACGTGGTACTCGATGAACCCCTCCGGCGGCGCGATCTCGACCGAGGTCTCCTTCTACCCGTCGGGTCAGGACAACGGTGGTCCCCTCGACGTCGAGGCCGTGCCGCTGGCGGCAGGGGAGAGCGCCTTCGAGGGCAACATCCTGGTCGAGCTCTTCGGCCACGCGGCGCCGGAGGTCGGCAGCCTCGAGGTCGCTGCCGACGCCGGGGTGGCGCCGTTGCTGTGGATGCGGACCTACACCGAGGAGCCGGCTGTCGGCGGTGGCACGGTCACCTACGGCCAGGCCATCCTGCCGTTGACTGCCACCGCCACGGTTGCGCCCGGCAGCGAGGGGCGGATCGCAGGCTTCAGCCACGACGCGGCCACCCGGGCGAACCTGATCCTGCAGAACACCCGCACCGCCGGCGATGGGACGCGCCTTTCCAGCGAGGTCAACGTCGAGCTCCTCGCTGCTGACGGCACGGTGCTCCACGAGCAGAGCTATGCCCTGCTGCCGGGCGAGTATCTGCAACACAACCGCTTCGTCGACGACTACGGCGTTGGCCCGGTCACCCACGCGAGCCTGCGCGCCACCGTGCTCGACGAGCCGGGCGCCGGGGAGACCGGCGGCGTCGACGCGATGGTCTCCGAGGTGAACGGCAACGGGCTCGACGGCACGAACGACGGCCGGCTGCTGCGGGCCGTCGTGGAGTAGGCATTCTAGCTGCCTTGTAGGGTAGGCATCCTGCCTGCCTTGTAGGGTAGCCATCCTGGCTGCCTTGTAGGGTAGGCATCCTGGCTGCCTTGTAGGGAAGGCATCTTGGCTGCCTTGTAGGGTAGGCATCCTGCCTGCCAAGGCAGGCTGAGAACCCGGCGACGGGAGCGGCTGGTGGCACACGCTGGTGGGCGGTTTGGGAGGACCCCGGCGATGTGCCGCCCGCTCGTGGCGCCGCGTCGCCGCGGCCGGAGGCCGCGAGCAAGCCCACCCACAAGGCAGCCAGGATGAGGCAGGCAGGATGCCTACCCCACAACGCAATCAGGATGTGGCAGGCTGTGAACCCGGCGTCGGACACCGACACTGGTCGAGGGCGGGCCTGAGCCCCCGGGCGGCCGGAGTGCTCGTCCGTGTTCCAGAGCGGCGGGCGGTGTGTCACCCGGCATGAGACACGGGTGTCGACGGCAAAGTGCTCAGAATGAGGAAGTTGCCAGTGGTCGCCGTGTGTCGGGAGCCACGTCGTGGGGGGTATTGTCTCGTCTCCCGAGGCCGTGAGACAGTTCGAGGCCTCGACGCTGGTGATCTAAGTTGAGCTCCTCCAGCGATTTGGTGTGATTCTTCTTGGATCTGGCGCATTGGCACGAGCGTTGCTACACCGAGGTCGGACCGGAGTACCATGCGCGCAGGACTCCCGTAACATGGCCAGCGATCGTTCCGCCACCGAGCAACCAGCCGCAACCCTCCTTGAGCCGAGCAGCGAACTGGGGTGTCTGCCTCGTTTTCCCAGGGGGTGGGTCACTGTTGCAGATGCTCCGCGGGCTTGCCGCGAAGGCTGATGGGCCCGGTCCGCGGCGGCGGCGAGAGCCCGACGGCGCAGGCGGGCGGCCTGATGTGGAAGGGAGATCACGCCGGAGGATGAAGATGAAAATACCAACGATGCTTGCTCTGGCGGCCGCCCTCGCCGTGTGCGTGGTGCCGCCGGCGGCAGCCCAGGTCACGACGTTTACCGATGAGGCCGCGTTTCTGGCGGCCGTGGGTAGCCTCGAGACGGTGGCCGAGGGCTTCGAGAACGACGGGGCCTGGGGCGCCGCGCGCAGCCCGAATGCGCTGCCCTCGGTGATCTCCCAGGGGATCACCTGGACGTCGAATCACCCCGCGAACGAGATCAGCACGAGCGGTGGCGCCGCGCACTCCGGCGACTGGGGGCTGTTCTCCGACCCGCACGGCGATCAGAGCGTTCCCAACCCGACCGACTTCATCGAGGACGGCGTCCTCGGCAGCTCGGCGGAGCCGATGGCGGCGGTCGGCGGCTGGTTCAGGGGCACGATCGGCGGCAACCTCGACTTCATCTTGGACGGCGACGAGGTCAATCCGATCGGGCTCGGCCCGGTGGATGGGCAGCATCGCTTCTACGGGGTCGTTGTCGACGGCAGCTTCACGAGCTTCGAGTTTCGCGAGATCGAGGGCACCCTCGAGGACCAGAAGTTGATCTTCCTCGACGACATCACAATCGCCCTGTCGGGCGGCGTCGTCGCCCCGGTGATGGACGGCGTCGTCGCCGGCGTCGCGAGCCTCCCAGGTGCCCAGGGATCCGACTGGCACAGCGACCTCTACCTGCACAACGCGGCGATTGCGAACGCCACGGTCGAGCTCTCGCTTCAGCCCGGCCGATGGAACGGCCGGCGCCCCGGTCACGGTGACTGTCGGAAGCGACGAGACCCTGATGCTCGAGGACGTCGTCGCGAGCGTGTTCGGCCGGCAGGGCAGCGGCGCCGTGTCGTGGCGGGTGACCGCCGGTGATCGGAACCTGCTGCTGGTGAGCGCCAACACCTACAATCGGGTCGACGCGGCGAAGCGATACGGCCAGCAGATCCCCGGTGTGCGCTGGGCCGATGCCGAGCCGGCCGGCTCTCCGGTGCTGGTTCCGGCCCTCGCCGGGCGCTACCGCACCAACCTCGGCTTCGCCACCGACGGCGATTGCTCCTCGGTCCTGGTCAGGGGCTACACCCGGGACGGTGTGCTCGCGGCGCAGCGGAGCTTCGCCGTCCAGCCGTGGTCGTGGGTTCAGCTCAACTCGCTGTTCGGTCAGGTCTTCCCGGATCTTCTCCCCGATCCGGCCAACACGCCGGAGGCCGAGAGCCTGCACCGCTTCGAGGTGACCGGGGTCGACGGCCGTGTGGTCGCCTACACCAGCATCATCGACAACACGACCAGCGACGGCAGCTACATGATCGGCCAGGTGGCGGGAAGCGGCGACCCGCAGTGGCTGCCGGGAGCGGCAGTGATCCGCGGCGCGAACTCCAGCGACTGGCGCTCCGACATCGTGGTGATGAGCTCCGCCGAAACTGCTGCCGAGGTCGAGCTCGCCTACTTCCCGGCCGGCGGCGACAACGGCGGCACGCCGGACTCACGGGTGATCCCGCTGGCGGTGGGGGAGAGCGTCTTCGCCGGGAACGTCCTCGGCGACCTCTTCGGCTACGCTCCTCCGGCGGTGGGAAGCCTGGCGGTCTCGCAGCCGGCGGCGCCCCCCTTGCTCTGGATGCGGACGTACACCGAGGAGCCGGCGCCCGGGGGCGGCACGGTCACCTACGGCCAGACCATCCTGCCCAGGGGTGACGACGGCGTGGTGCGCGGCGGCGGCGAAGGGCGGGTCGGCGGCTTCAGCCACGACGCGGCCACCCGCGCAAACTTGATCTTGCAGAACACGCGCACCGCCGGCGACGGGACGCGCCTGCCCAGCGAGGTCAGCGTCGAGCTCCTGGCGGCGGACGGCGCGGTGCTCCATCAGCAAGGCTACAGCCTCCTGCCGGGCGAGTACCGGCAGCACAACCGCTTCGTCGACGACTATGGCGCGGGACCGGTTCGAGGCGCGAGCTTGCGCATCACGGTGCTGGACGAGCCGGGCGCCGGGGAAACCGGTGGGGTTGACGCGATGGTCTCCGAGGTGAACGGCAACGGGCTCGACGGCACGAACGATGGCCGGCTGCTGAGGGCCGCAATCGTCCGGTGACACGACGCAGGCGCGCGGGCGCCGGCTGGAGAAGACCATGGACAACGAAGGATGCGCGACGCACAGGCCCCATCGCCGGCCAGGGCGCGCGCGATTCTCATCGCGCTTCGGCGCTGCTCGCCTCGCCGGCGGCCGCCCAGACGCTGATCGCGGTGAACGATGCCTACGGGGTTCGGTACGCGCAGCCTCTGGTGGTGGAGGTGCCGGGGGTTCTCGACAATGACACCTACAACGGCGGTCCGGCGGCAGGCGCGGGCGCCACGGTCGCGCTGATCGGCCCTCCGAGCTTCGGGACGCTGGAGTGCGATTCGGACCCGGTGACCTATGACCTGTGCCCGGACGGGTCGTTCAGCTACACCCCAGATGCGAGCTTCTCCGGTTTTGACAGCTTCACCTACGAGGCGGCGGTCGGGGGCACGACCGATCAGGCGACGGTGGTGCTTTCGGCGTGCACGGGTGGTCCGACCCGATTCGTGTGCTGGCAGGAGGCGGCGTACCTGACGAAGCTCGGCGAGCTGGGGTACAGCAGCGTCAGCGAGGGCTTCGAGACTGAGGCGGTGTGGGGAGTGACGCGGTTTCCGCTGACCGAGCCGTCGGTACTGAGCCAGGGGATCCGGTGGCGGACGAACCATCCCGACCCGCCGGCGTCGAACGAGCTGACGACCGGCAACGGTCCGGCGCACACTGGCCTGTGGGGGGTGTACGACCCGGAGCACGGCTATGCGACGGGGACACCCGAGGAGTGCGACATCACCAATCCGCCGGATCACTGTCTCTTCAAGGACGGTGTCACGGGGACGAGGGAGGGAGGCGGCTCTGCACTGGTCGGTGTTGGTGGGTACTTCACGGGGAGCCTGCAGCCGAACCTGACGGTGATTCTGGACGGGGGGGTGCCGATCGGGCTCGGCATGGTTGCGGCTGGAACGGATCAGTACTTCGGGGTGATCGACGCTGGAGGCTTCACGTCGTTCCGGTTCGAGGAGACGGACGGCAAGATTGGGCAGGAGCGGCACGTGTTTGCCGACGACTTCATTTTCGCGACGGCGACAGCCGATGCGACGCCGCCGCGGGTGGTGCTGGTGAACTCGGTGGACGACACGGGTGATGGGGTGCTCGCGGAGGCCGAGGCGACCGACGCGTTCATCACCGAGTTGCTGGTGTACTACTCGGAGCCCGTTCAGGACCTGGCGGGGGACACTGATCCACACGACGTCACCAACCCGGCGAACTACCTGCTCATCAACGACGGCGGCAACGGCTTCCAGACGGTCAACTGCGCTGGGGGCGTCGCCGCAGGTGACGTCGAGGTTGCGGTTGATGCGGTGGTCTACACCTCGGGCAGCGTGCTCGAGGCAGCGGTGTCGATCAACGGGGGGCTGGGCCTGCCGTTGGGCAGCTACCGGCTGCTGGTGTGCGGCACCACCTCGATTCGGGACTGGGCCGGCAACGCGCTCGACGGCAACGGGAATGGCACAGGTGGCGACGATTTCGTGCGTAACTTCTCGATCATCCCGCCGGTCAACGATCCGCCGACGGCGAACCCGCAGTCGGTGACGACGCCCGAGGACACGCCAAGGGCAATCACCCTGACCGGGAGCGATCCGGACGGTGATCCGTTGACATATTCGGTCGTGACCGGCCCGGCGCACGGAGCGCTGACCGGGACGCCGCCGAACGTGACCTACACGCCGGCTGCGAACTACCACGGGCCGGACAGCTTCACCTTCCGGGCGTGGGACGGGACCGTGTTCAGCAGCCCCGCGATGGTGTCGATCACGGTGACGTCGGTGAACGACCCGCCGGTCGCCAATCCGCAGGCGGTATCGACGCCCGAGGACACGGCGAGGGCGATCACACTGACGGGGAGTGACATTGACTTTGACTCGCTGACCTACTCGATTGTGACGCCTCCGGCGCACGGAACGCTCACTGGCACGCCGCCCGACCTGACCTACACCCCGGCGACGAACTACAACGGTCCGGACAGCTTCACGTTCCGGGCGTGGGACGGGCAGGCCTTCAGCACGCCGGCGACAGTTTCGATCACGGTGACGGCGGTGAACGACCCGCCGGTGGCGAACCCCCAGGCGGTGACGACGCCGGAGGACACGCCGAAGCCGATCACGCTCAGCGGGAGCGATCCGGACGGCAATCCGCTGACCTACTCGATCGTGACGGGTCCGGCGCACGGCGCGCTGACTGGGACGCCGCCGAACGTCACCTACACGCCGGGGGCGGACTACCACGGTCCGGACAGCTTTACCTTCAAGGTCTGGGACGGGAGCGTGTTCAGCGGCAACGCGACGGTGTCGATCACGGTGACGGCAGTGAACGATCCGCCGGTGGCAAACCCGCAGGCTGTCTCGACGCCGGAGGACACGGCCATTGCGATCACGCTCACCGCGAGCGACGTTGACTTTGACTCGCTGAGTTACTCGATCGTGACCGGCCCGGCTCATGGTGGGCTCAGCGGGACGCCGCCGAGTGTGACCTACACTCCTGCTGCGAACTACAACGGTCCGGACAGCTTCAGCTTCCGGGCGTGGGACGGGCAGGCCTTCAGCACGCCGGCGACGGTGTCGATCACGGTGACGGCGGTGAACGATCCACCGGTGGCAAACCCACAGTCGGTGACGACGCCGCAGAACACGGCGTTGGCGATCACCCTCACCGGCAGCGACCCTGACGGCAACCCGCTGACGTATGCGATCGGGACTCCTCCGGCGCACGGTTCGCTGACCGGCACACCGCCCAACGTCACCTACACGCCGGCTGCAAGCTACGTGGGTCCGGACAGCTTCACTTTCACGGTGAACGACGGGACAGTGACGAGCGCGCCGGCCACGGTGTCGATCACGGTCACCGAAACGCCGCTGTCGGTGCTGACCATCGGCAACGCCTCGATCATCGAGGGCGACGTCGGGCCGGTCTCGGTCAACGTCACGATCACTCTGACCCCGGCGAGCACGATCCCGGTCAGCGTGAGCTATGCGACGGGCGGTGGCACCGCCACCTCCGGTGCCGACTACACGGCCGCGTCCGGCATCGCCGACTTCCCCATTGGCGCGACCACGGCGGTGGTGCCCCTGGAGGTCCTCGGCGACCTTCTCGACGAGCCGGCCGAGGGATTCGGGGTGACGCTGTCGAATCCGGTCGGCGCGACCATCGGGACGCCGTCCACCGGCACGGTCACCATTCTCGACGACGACCCGATGGCCGACCTGTCGGGCGCGGATGTGGTGGTGTTCGAGAGTGCCGGCCAGGCGGTGGTGGAGCTGACCTTGTCGGCGCCGAGCGGCTTCGACATCACGGTCGACTACGTCACCGCGAACGGCACAGCCACTGCGCCCGCCGATTACGGTGCGGTGAGCGGCACGGCGTTCATCGCCGCGGGAGCGCTGTCGACCACGGTGCCGATCGCGATCGTCAACGACCCAGATATCGAGCCGGACGAGAGCTTCACCCTCGAGCTGTCGAACCCTGGGAACGCGGTGCTGCTGACGCCGTCGATCACGGTCACCATCCGCGACGACGATGGGACGCTGCTCTTCGAGGATGGCTTCGAGTCAGGGGACGTCTCGGCGTGGTCTGCGGTGGTCCCGTAGCGTTGTGGGGTAGCCATCCTGGCTGCCTTGTGGGGTGGGCATCTTGCCTGCCTGCCACATCCGGGATGCCTTGTGGGGTAGGCTTGCTCGCGGCCTGCGGCCGCGGCGACGCGGCGCCACGAGCGGGTGGCACAAGGCCGGGATCCTCCCAGACCGCCCACCGGCCGGTGTGCCACAGGCCGCTGCCGTCGCCGGGTTCTCTGCCTGCCTTTTGGGGTAGGCATCCTGCCTGCTGTATCGATCTCCGCGGACTGGCTACCGTGAAGTCGGCAGCTGTTTCACGACCCCGCCTGGTGTGTCACCGTCAGTGAGACACTCAGTGATGGTATCAAGCTGCTGATAATAGAGAGGTTAACAGCTCTCGTCCACCGTCATCGAGTGGTCAAACGCGAGAAGTCGTCTCACGGCTTGACGACACGAGACAGTCCCCGCTCAGTCGTGTCTCAACGTGAAGTTGCTGTATTGAAACGACTTGTAACGGATCTCGGGACCGGAAATTGCTGGCACGCATGTTGCTACTAGATGGGCATACGGAGGTTGAGACGCGAGAGGCTCTTGAGAAAGCGATCGTGCACGGTGCCTGCAACAACTGGCCTCAACCTTCAGTGCACCGACCGACGACCACTCTTCCCCCTCCTCCTGGGGTCGCGCTGTCGCGGCCCCTCTTTTTCCGATTCAGCGCCATCGCGGCAGAACCATTTTGTGAGCTGGGCGGGGGCACCTGCAGCGCGGACGCCGTGGATTTCCGAGGATGTCGTCAGCTCGCATGACGACGTGAATGAGCGTTTGCCGCCTCCGGGCGGCAAACGACGTGATGATCGATGACGCTATAGGGAGACCACAATGACTCGGTGCGTTCGGCTCGGCGCTGCGCTGGCGGTATTCCTCGTCTTCACCGGTGTGGCTGGGGCCCAGACGCTGATCGCGGTGGACGATGCCTACGGGGTTCGGTACGCGCAGCCTCTGGTGGTGGAGGTGCCGGGGGTTCTCGACAATGACACCTACAACGGCGGTCCGGCGGCAGGCGCGGGTGCCACGGTCGCGCTGATCGGCTCTCCGAGCTTCGGGACGCTGGAGTGCGATTCGGACCCGGTGACCTATGACCTGTGCCCGGACGGGTCGTTCAGCTACACCGCCGGCCCCGGCTTTCCGGGCTTCGACAGCTTCACCTACGAGGCGGCGGTCGGGGGCACGACCGATCAGGCGACGGTGGTGCTGTCGGCGTGCACGGGTGGTCCGACCCAATTCGTGTGCTGGCAGGAGGCGGCGTACCTGACGAAGCTCGGCGAGCTGGGGTACAGCAGCGTCAGCGAGGGCTTCGAGAATGACGCGGTGTGGGGAGTGACGCGGTTTCCGCTGACCGAGCCGTCGGTGCTGAGCCAGGGGATCCGGTGGCGGACGAACCATCCGGACCCGCCGGCGTCGAACGAGCTGACGACCGGCAACGGTCCGGCGCACACTGGCCTGTGGGGGGTGTACGACCCGGAGCACGGCTATGCGACGGGGACGCCCGAGGAGTGCGACATCACCAACCCGCCGGATCACTGTCTCTTCAAGGACGGTGTCACGGGGACGAAGGAGGGAGGCGGCTCTGCACTGGTCGGTGTTGGTGGGTACTTCACGGGGAGCCTGCAGCCGAACCTGACGGTGATCCTGGACGGGGGGGTGCCGATCGGGCTCGGCATGGTTGTCGCCTGGAGCGGAGCAGTACTTCGGGGTGATCGACGCTGGAGGCTTCACGTCGTTCCGGTTCGAGGAGACGGACGGCAAGATTGGGCAGGAGCGGCACGTGTTTGCCGACGACTTCATTCTCGCGACGGCGACAGCCGATGCCACGCCGCCGCGGGTGGTGCTGGTGAACTCGGTGGACGACACGGGCGACGGGGTGCTCGCGCGAGGGTGAGGCGACCGACGCGTTCATCAGCGAGTTGCTGGTGTACTACTCGGAGCCCGTGCAGGACCTGCGCGGGGGACGTTGATCCTGACGATGTCACGAACCCGGCGAACTACCTGCTCATCAACGACGGCGGCAACGGCTTCCAGACGGTCAACTGCGCTGGGGGCGTGGCTGCAGGAGACGTCGAGGTTGCGGTTGATGCGGTGGTCTACACCTCGGGCAGCGTGCTCGAGGCAGCGGTGTCGATCAACGGAGGGCTGGGCCTGCCGTTGGGGAGCTACCGGCTGCTGGTGTGCGGCACCACCTCGATTCGGGACTGGGCCGGCAACGCGCTCGACGGCAACGGGAATGGCACGGGTGGCGACGACTTCGTGCGTAACTTCTCGATCATCCCGCCGGTCAACGATCCGCCGACGGCGAACCCGCAGTCGGTGATCGACGCCCGAGGACACGGCGAAGCTGATCACGCTGACCGGCAGCGATCCCAATGGCGATCCGCTGACGTTCGCGATCGTGACCGGCCCGGCGCCACGGGGCTCTGACCGGGACGCCGCCGACCGTGACCTACACGCCGGCTGCGAACTACAACGGGGCGGACAGCTTCACGTTTACGGTGAACGACGGGACGGTGACGAGCGCTCCGGCGACGGTGTCGATCACGGTGACGGCGGTGAACGACCCGCCGGTGGCCAATCCCCAGGCGGTGTCGACGCCCGGAGGACACGGCGAGGGCGATCACGCTTGACCGGGAGCGACCCGGAGGGGAGCCCGCTGACCTATGCGATCGGGACGGCCCGGCGCACGGCGCTCTGACCGGGACGCCGCCGACCGTGACCTACACGCCGGCCGCGAACTACAACGGCGCGGACAGCTTCACGTTCACGCGTCAACGACGGGGCAGTGACGAGCGCGCCGGCGACGGTGTCGATCACGGTGACGCCGGTGAACGATCCGCCGGTCGCGAATCCGCAGGCGGTCACGACGCCCGAGGACACGGCGAAGGCGATCACCCTGACCGGCAGCGATCCTGGACGGCGACCCGCTGACCTTCGCGATCGGGACGGCGCCGGCGCACGGCACGCTGACCGGCACGCCGCCGAACGTGACCTACACGCCGGCCGCCAACTACAACGGTCCGGACAGCTTCACGTTCACGGTGAACGACGGGACGGTGACGAGCGCGCCGGCGACGGTGTCGATCACGGTGACGGCGGTCGAACGATCCGCCGACGGCGAACCCGCAGGCGGTGACGACGCCCGAGGACACGGCGAAGGCGATCACCCTGACCGGCAGCGACCCGGACGGCGACCCGCTGACCTACGCGATCGGTGACTCGGCCCGGCGCACGGCACGCTGACCGGCACGCCGCCGAACGTGACCTACACGCCGGCTGCAAACTACAACGGCCCGGACAGCTTCACGTTCACGGTGAACGACGGGACGGTGACGAGCGCTCCGGCGACGGTGTCGATCACGGTGACGGCGGTGAACGATCCGCCGGTCGCCAACCCCCAGGCGGTGACGACGCCCGAGGACACGCCGAAGGCGATCACCCTGACCGGGAGCGACCCGGACGGCGAGCCCGCTGACCTTCGCGATCGGGACCGGGCCGGCGCACGGCAGCTCTGACCGGCACGCCGCCGAGCCGTGACCTACACGCCGGCTGCGAACTACAACGGTCCGGACAGCTTCACCTTCACGGTCAACGACGGGACGGTGACGAGCGCGCCGGCGACGGTGTCGATCACGGTGACGGCGGTGAACGATCCGCCGGTGGCCAATCCGCAGGCGGTCACGACGCCCGAGGACACGGCGAAGGCGATCACCCTGACCGGGCAGCGATGCGGACGGCGACCCGCTGACCTTCGCGATCGGGACCGGGCCCAGCGCACGGCACGCTGACCGGCACGCCGCCGAACGTGACCTACACGCCGGCTGCCAACTACAACGGTCCGGACAGCTTCACCTTCACGGTGAACGACGGGACGGCGACGAGCGCGCCGGCGACGGTGTCGATCACGGTGACGGCGGTGAACGACCCGCCGGTCGGCGAATCCCGCAGGCGGTCAGCACCCCCGAGGACACGCCGAAGGCGATCACCCTGACCGGGAGCGATCCGGACGGCGACCCGCTGACCTTCGCGATCGTGACGGGACCGGCCCACGGGACGCTGACCGGCACGCCGCCGAACGTGACCTACACCCCGGCCGCGAACTACAACGGCCCGGACAGCTTCACCTTCACGGTGAACGACGGGACGCGTGACCAGCAGCCCCGGCGACGGTGTCGATCACGGTGACCGCGGTCAACGACCCGCCGGTCGCCAACGCGCAGGCGGTGACGACGCCGGAGGACACGGCCAGGGCGATCACGCTGACGGCAAGCGACGTGGACGGCGACCCGCTGACCTACTCGATCGTGACGGGGCCAGCACACGGCACGCTGACCGGGACGCCGCCGAGCCGTGACCTACACGCCCGCCGCGAACTACAACGGCCCGGACAGCTTCACCTTCCGGGTCAGCGACGGCGCCGCGTTCAGCAACACGGCCACGGTGTCGATCACGGTCACGGCGGTCAACGACCCGCCGGCGGCGAACCCGCAGTCGGTAGCGACGCCCGAGGACACTCCGAGATCGATCACGCTGACCGGGAGCGACCCGGACGGCGACCCGCTGAGCTTCGCGATCGGCACGCCGCCGGCGCACGGAACGCTCACCGGGACGCCGCCCAACGTGACCTACACGCCGGCAGCGGACTACACCGGTCCGGACAGCTTCACCTTCACGGTGAACGACGGGACGGTGACGAGCGCGCCGGCGACGGTGTCGATCACGGTGACGCTCGGTCAACGACCCGCCGGTCGCCAACCCGCAGGCGGTGACGACGCCCGAGGACACCCCGAAGGCGATCACGCTGACCGGGAGCGATCCCGACGGGGATCCGCTGACCTACTCGATCGTGACGGGTCCGGCACACGGAACGCTCACCGGGACGCCGCCCAACGTGACGTACACGCCCGGCCGCGAACTACCACGGGCCGGACAGCTTCACCTTCACGGTGAATGACGGGACGGTGACGAGCGCCCCGGCCACGGTGTCGATCACGGTGACGGCGGTCAACGACCCGCCGGTCGCCAACCCGCAGGCGGTGACGACGCCGGAGGACACGGCCAGGGCGATCACGCTGACGGCCAGCGACGTGGACAGTGACCCGCTGACGTACTCGATCGTGATGGGGCCAGCACACGGTGCGCTCACCGGGACTCCGCCGAACGTGACCTACACGCCCGCCGCGAACTACGCCGGTCCGGACAGCTTCACCTTCCGGGTCTGGGACGGCGCCGCGTTCAGCAACACGGCCACGGTGTCGATCACGGTGACTCCGGTCAACGATCCGCCGGTTGCGAACCCACAGTCGGTGACAACGCCGGAGGACACTCCGAGATTGATCACGCTGACCGGGAGCGACCCGGACGGCGATCCGTTGACGTTCGCGATCGGGACGCCGCCGGCGCACGGCGCGCTCACCGGGACGCCGCCCAACGTGACCTATACGCCGGCAGCGGGCTACGCCGGTCCGGACAGCTTCACGTTCACGGTCAACGACGGGACGGTGACGAGCGCTCCGGCGACGGTGTCGATCACGGTGAGCTCGGTCAACCAGCCGCCGGTCGCCAACCCGCAGGCGGTGACGACGCCCGAGGACACCCCGAAGGCGATCACCCTGACCGGGAGCGATCCCAACGGGGATCCGCTGACCTACTCGATCGTGACGCCGCCGACGAACGGTGCACTCACAGGTGCGCCGCCGAACGTCACCTACACGCCGGCTTCGAACTACCACGGTCCCGACAGCTTCACGTTCCGGGTGTGGGACGGGACGGTGTTCAGCGACCCCGCGACGGTGTCGATCACGGTAACGGCGGTCAACGACCCGCCGGTCGCCAACCCGCAGGCAGTGACGACACCTGAGGACACGGCGCGGGCGATCACGTTGACTGCGAGCGACATCGACTTCGATCCGTTGACCTACTCGATCGTGACGCCCCCGGCGAACGGCAGCCTGACGGGCGCGCCACCGAACGTCACCTACACGCCGGCCGCGAACTATCACGGGCCGGACAGCTTCACCTTCCGGGTCTGGGACGGCGCCGCGTTCAGCAACACGGCGACGGTTTCGATCACGGTGACGGCGGTGAACGACCCGCCGGTCGCCAACCCGCAATCGGTGACGACGCCCCAGGACACCCCTGTGGCGGTCACGTTGACCGGCAGCGACATCGACTTCGATCCGCTGACCTACTCGATCGTGACGCCCCCGGCGCACGGAGCCCTGACCGGGACGCCGCCCGCCGTCACGTACACGCCGGCTGCCAGCTACCTCGGACCGGACAGCTTCACGTTCACGGTGAACGACGGTACGGCGACCAGCGCGCCGGCGACGGTTTCGATCACGGTCACCGACACGCCATTGTCGGTGTTGACGATCGGCAGCGCTTCGGTCATCGAGGGCGACGCCGGGCCGATTGGGGTCGAGGTCACGATCACGCTGACACCGGCGAGCACCATTCCAGTCAGCGTCGGCTACGCCACCGGCGGCGGCACGGCCTCGGCCGGGGCGGACTACACGGCGGCATCCGGCACCGCCGACTTTGCAATCGGCGCGACCACCGCGGTCGTACCCCTCGATGTGCTTGGCGACCTTCTCGACGAGCCGGACGAGGAGTTCGGGGTGACGCTTTCAAACCCGGTCGGCGCGACCATCGGGACGCCGTCCACCGGCACGGTCACCATCCTCGACGACGACCCGATGGCCGACCTGTCGGGCGCGGATGTGGTGGTGTTCGAGAGTGCCGGCCAGGCGGTGGTGGAGCTGACCTTGTCGGCGCCGAGCGGCTTCGACATCACGGTCGACTACGTCACCGCGAACGGCACGGCCACTGCGCCCGCCGATTACGGTGCGGTGAGCGGCACGGCGTTCATCGCCGCGGGAGCGCTGTCGACCACGGTGCCGATCGCGATCGTCAACGACCCAGACATCGAGCCGGACGAGAGCTTCACCCTCGAGCTGTCGAACCCTGGGAACGCGGTGCTGCTGACGCCGTCGATCACGGTCACCATCCGCGACGACGATGGGACGCTGCTCTTCGAGGATGGCTTCGACTCGGGAGACCTGTCGCACTGGTCCGCGGTCGTGCCGTAGCGTTGTAGCGCAGGCATCCTGCCTGCCTTGTAGCGCGGGCTTGCTCGCGGCCTGCGCCGCGGCGACGCGGCGCCACGAGCGGGTGGCACATGGCCGGGATCCTCCCAGACCGCCCACCGGCCTGTGCCACAGGCCGCTCCCGCCGCCGGGTTCTCTGCCTGCCTTGTAGGGCAGGCATCCTGCCTGCACCCCACGAGGGGACCGCGACGTGTTTCATCAGCGAGGCAGCTGTCTCATCAGGGGTGAGACACTCGATCCAGGAGCTATGATGCTGACGAACATCCAGTTGGGGCGATCATGAGCTCGAGGGCTGGTGTTCGAGGTTGAGAAATTGTCTCACGAATCAGGAGAACGAGACAGCGGGGCCATGGCGGTCGAATCGTCTAAGTTGCTGAAATGGCGTGACATGGTGCGAGAGCTTCCGTGCCAGAGTAGGTTGGCACGCCGGTTGCTATCTGAAATGGCATGCGGAGTTGGGGAGCGACCAGCACCCTCGACTCACCGCTGCGGACCGGTGCGGAAGCGGGATTCAGCTCCATCGCTTCCACCACCGAAACGGTACCTTCCTTCCCCTCCCCCTTCCCCCGGGGCCGCCGAGCGGCGGCCCCACCCTGCTTTGCCACGGTCCGCAGCCGCCCGGCCCGGAGCCGTCGTCGCCCCGGTCGGGGCGGACACAAGGCAGGCCCACAGCCGGCGACCCATCGCCAAGGAGGCCTCGCATGATCACCCGATGCGTCGTCAGTTTGTCCGTCCTGCTTTCGACCCTGGCCGCGGTCCCGGTGGCGGCCCAGACCACGGAGTACACCGACGAGTCGCTGTTCCTGGCTGACGTTGCCGCCATGGGCATCTGCGTCGACCGCGAGAGCTTCGAGAGCGACGCGGCGTGGGGCGCTGCGCGCTCGCCGGCGACCGTGCCGTCAGTCACGAACCTCGGCGTCACCTGGTTGCCGAACAATGTCAACAGCGAGCTGACGACGGGAAGCGGCCCGGCTCGCACCGGGCTGTGGGGCTTCTACGAGCTGCCCCACGGCGACTTCGGCAACGGCGTCGGCGACGGCTGGTTCGCACAGGCCGGCGATACCCTGTACGCGGTGGGTGGCTGGCTGGTCAGCAACACGCCGGGCGCGCGGATCAACATCGTGCTCGACGGCGCCACCGTGATCGACTTCGGCGGCAGCAATCTCATCGGAACGTCGCACGGCTTCTTCGGGGTCATCGACCCGGCCGGGTTCGCGACGGTCGAGTTCCGCGAAACCGAGGGCAGCTCCGGCGACCCCAAGTACATCTTCAGTGACGACTTCAGCTTCGGCCGAGTGAGCTGCTACTCGACGATTTTCGGTGACGGCTTCGAGTCGGGCGACGCCTCGGCCTGGTCCGCGGTCGTGCCGTAGCGTTGTAGCGCAGCCATCTTGGCTGCCTTGTAGCGCACGCATCCTGCCTGCCTTGTAGGGTAGGCATCCTGCCTGCCTCGTCCGGAAGCGGGCGCGGAAGCGGAAGCGGACGGGATGCCGCGGGCTCGGGGCCTGCGTTATAAGCAGGCAGGATGCCTGCGCTACAACGCCTGGAGGGCGGCGTGCAGGCGATCCTGGTCGCGGCCGGAGAAGGAGACAAAGCTCGCGCCGACGCCGAGGATCTGCTCGCGGGCCGGGTCGGTCTGGCGGGCGACCCGCGCCCGGCCACGAATCGGGGCGGTCTCGCCCGGCATCGCGAGCTCGAAGTCGACGGTCGCACCGGCCGGCGCCGGCGCAGGGCAGCGGACGAGCATGCCGGTCGTCGACAGATCCTCCGTGAGGCAGCGAGCCGTGATCAGGCTCCCGGGGCCGGCGGTGGTCAGCTCGACCGGGGCGCGCACACGAACCCGCCGAGCGACGTCGAGGAGCGGTCGCGCGGACTCGAGGATGGCCTCGGAACTGTCGCTGCGCGAGTTCACCCGGTTGACGCCTCGTCCGAGCAGCCTCCCCACGATCGCCAGGGCGCGCGGGTCGGCAAGGACGACGAGCCCGGCCTCGCGGCTCGCCGAGGTGGGGTGGCGAAGCGCTGAAACGAAGAACTCGAGCGACATGCCGAGCGGCGGGTACGCCGCGAAGATGAGGTGGAACTCGCGTCCGGTGACGGCCGCGATCAGTCGGTCCGACCACGGGACCCGGTGGAAGTCGACAGGGAAGGGTTCGAGGGTCGTCACCAGCCGGTGCACATCGTTGTGACCGATCCCCGTGAACAGGGTCTGACGCCGTTCGACGTCGATGGGCTCGGCGCTCGACATCACTGGAACCTCCTCGACAGCGCGTTGCGCAGGCGCGAGCGATCGGACTGGGCGAAGGACTCGAAGGCGGCGCCCAGGCCGAGCACCTTCTCGCGGCGGGGGTCGGCGATGCGGGCGACGCGGGCGCGTCCCCGGATCGGCCGCTCCTCCTCGGGGAAGAGCAGCGCGAAGTCGAGCAGGGAGCCGACCGGCGCCGGCCGCATGCAGTTGACAAGCATCCCGGACATCGACAGGTTCTCGGTGTGGCAATAGGCCGGTTCAGAGCTGTGGTTCGCAGCAGCGGAGATCTCGACTGGGGCTCGCACCTGAAACCGCCGCGGCACGTCGATCAGCGACAGCACGGACTCCTGGATCACCCGGTCGGGGTCGATGCGCGACACGACCCGGTTGACCCCGCGGCCGAGCAATCGGTGGGCGTCACCGGTGGACTCTGGATCGGCGAAGAGCACCAATCCGGCGTGCCGGCTCGCGGACTCGGGATCACGCAGGGCGACGAGCAGCGCGTCCGCCGGCAGCTCGAGCCCGGGATGGCCGGCGATCACGACATCGAACGCCGTCCGCTGGACCGCCACCAGCAGCCGCCCGTTCCACGGGATGCGGTGGAAGTCGACATCGAAGGACTCGAGCAGTGTCACCAATCGGTGCACGTCGTTGTGGCCGAGCCCGGTGAGCAGGATCTGGTAGGTCGGCAGCATGGCCGTGGACCTCGCCTCCGTCACCAGATCTGTACCGCCCGGCGCCGCCGGAAATACGGTTGTAGCGTCGCATTTCAGCGTTGTAGCGCAGGCATCTTGCCTACCCTACAAGGCAGGCACGGCCTTGTGGCCGTAGAAGATCACGCCGGCCTCGCCGTCCCAGCTGGATGCGCCGGAACTCGAGCCGCACCGGCATCCCGATCCGCAGTGAGGCCGGGTCCCGACGTCGGCGATCTGGACCATCACCCGGACGCCATTGTCGAGCTCGACCACGGCGATCGGGAGCGGCGTCTGCTCGGTGAAGCCCGCCGGCGGCACCCGGACCACGGTGAAGGTCACCACCTTGCCGGTTCGGGGCAGGACCACGGTCGGTGAACTCGCGGCCGCCGCACGCCGGGCAGATCAGGCGCGGCGGGAAGAGGACCTTGCGCAGCACTTGCTGCACTGCGCCGCCTCGAGGCGGTAGCGCTGGGGGATACTCGCGCCAGAGCGGGCTGGGGAGAACATCACACCACCTCCAGGATGTGCACCACCGCGCTGCCGCCGGTGCCGCCCATGTTCTGGGCGAGGCCGACGCGCGCGCCCTCGACCTGCCGCTCGCCGGCCTCGCCGCGCAGCTGGGTGACGATCTCGACGATCTGGGCGACGCCGGTGGCGCCCACCGGGTGGCCCTTGGACTTGAGGCCGCCGGAGGGGTTGACCGGGATCTTGCCGCCGAGCGCGGTGCGCCCGCGCTCGGCCGCCGTGCCGCCCTTGCCCGGCTCGACGAGCCCGAGCGCCTCGAGCGACCATGATCTCGGCGATCGTGAAGCAGTCGTGGACCTCGGCGAGGTGGATGTCCGCCGGCTTCACGCCGGCCATCTTGTAGGCGCGCTCGCCGGCCAGCGCTGGACCGCCGCGCAGCGTCGGCGAGGTCGCGCCCGGTTGGCGAGCGCGATGGGTCGGTGGCGTGGCCGATGCCGGCGATCCTGACCAGCGGGCGGCTCCTTGCCGAGCTTCGCGCGCCCGTCTCGAGGGTCAGCGAGCACCAGCGCCGCGGCGCCGTCGGTGATCGGCGAGCAGTCGAGGAGGTCGCAGCGGGTCGGCGACCATGGCCGAGCGTCGAGCACGTCGTCGACGGTGATCTTCATGGCGGTACTGGGCGTGCGGGTTGAGCAGGCCGTTGTCGTGGTTCTTGACCGCCACCTGGGCGAGCTGCTCGCGCGTGGTGCCGTACTCGCTGCATGTGGGCGCGCGCCATCATCGCGTAGAGGCCCGGGAAGGTGACGCCGTGGAAGACCTCGCACTCCTGGTCGGCGGCGGTGCGCCAGGGCGTAGGTGCGCGTCGTCGCCGTCGACGTCGGTCATCTTCTCGACGCCGCTGACCAGCACGATGTCGGCGAGCCCGGACGCGACCTCGGCGAAGCCCGCCTGCAGGGCGAGCGCCGCCCGAGGCGCAGGCCGACTCGACGCGGGTCGCCGGGACCGCCGGCCATGCCGAGCTCGTCGGCGAGCAGCGACGCCAGGTGCTCCTGGCCGACGAACAGCCCGGGCGACATGCAGCCGACCGTGATGGCGTCGACGCGGTCGACGCCGGCGTCCTCGAGGGCCTCGAGCGCGGCCTCGGCCCAGAGCGTGCGCAGCGAGTTCGTCCCACAGCTCGCCGCACTGTGACGAGCCCGATTCCAATGACGGCGACATCTCGCATCGTCCTCCTCCTCACTCGCGCCATCCGGATCTTGCCGCGGAACTTGGCGTAGGTGCCGTAGTCGAGGTAGATCTTGCTGTTCGTCGAGCTGGAGCCGGGTCGTGCGGCGCCAGGCCCTGGACCTCGGGGATGCGGCTCGGTGACGCGTGAAGATGAAGCGCGTCGGAGCCGGCGCCGGAGCCGAAGGAGATCATCAGGATGCGGTCGCCGGGCTTGGCGACGTCGAGGATCGCCGTCAGGCCGATGGGCGAGGCGCCCGAGTAGGTGTTGCCGAGCCAGGGCGACAGCCAGCCGGTCTTCGATCTGCTCCTCGGTGAAGCCGAGCATCTTGCCGACCCGCATCGGGAACTTGCCGTTGGGCTGGTGGAAGACGGCGTAGGCGAAGTCCGTCGGGCTTGATGCCCGGCCTTCTCCAGGATGCCGCGCGCCGCGCCGAGTGGTGTGCTTGAAGTAGGCCGGCTCGCCGGTGAAGCGGCCGGCGTGGCGCGGGTAGTGCATGTACTCGCGGCGCCAGAAGTCCGGCGTGTCGGTCATGAACGAGTAGGTGTGCATCGACCGTCGGCGACGATCTGTCGTCGTCGGCGCCGAAGATGAAGGCGGCGGCGCCGGCCGCGGCCGAGTACTCGAGGGCGTCGCCGGGCGCGCCCTGGGAGGTGTCGGCGCCGATCGCCGAGGCGCGTACTCGATCTCGCCGGCCTTGACCAGCGCCGTAGCGCCACGAACATCCCCTCGGTGCCGGCCTTGCAGGCGAACTCGAGGTCCGCGCAGTGCACCTCCGGTGCGGCGCCGATGGCCTCGGCGACGACCGTGCCCGAGGGCTTCACCGCGTAGGGGTGGGACTCCGAGCCGACGTAGACGGCGCCGATGTCCGCCGGGTCGATGCCGGCGCGCGCGATGCGCGTTGCGGGCCGCCTCGACCGACATGGTGATGGTGTCCTCGTCCGGCGCCGGGACCGACTTCTCGTGGAGCTCGAGACCGCGCTTGTAACGTGGGCGCATCGGCACCCCAGACCTTGGCGATCTCCTCGACCTTGATGCGTCGTCTCGGGATGAACGCGCCGTAACCAATGATTCCGACCGCCATGCTCCCTCCAGCTCGTGGGATGGGTTCGCTCGGGCCTGCCGCGCCGCAGACGCGGCACAGTCTACACAGGCATGGCGGAGGGTGTAAAGGAAGGTCGGCAGGTCCAGGGGCGCGAGTCTGGCCTCAGCCGCTTCCGCGCCCGCTTCCGCGCCCGGGCCCGAATACGTGCCCATGCTGGTCCCACCCCTTTTCCAACAGGTCTGCGCCGGTGTCCAGCCACTGTCCCGGGTACAGGGACGGGATCGAGCATAGGAACGAGACCGGGTGCCGGGGGGTGTGGGCTGAGTCCGGGAGCGGGCGTGGAGTCGGAAGCGGACAGAGCCCGGAAGCGGGCGCGGAAGCGGAAGCGGAGGCGGGTTGAATCGGGAACGGGAACCCTTCGACTCGCGGCGCCGCTGCGCCGCTCGCTCAGGGCAGGCTCCTCGGGCGCGGAGGCGGAAGCGAGTTCAGGCTCGTCCCCTGTAGAATCCGCCCGTATCGGAGGTCAGCCATGGGCACACGGGACATGCGCGGCGGCAACTATGCGGCGGAGCTGCAGTCACCGAAGGTCTACCGGAAGCGGCGGAAGCGCCTCGCCGAGGTGGTCGGACGGGGCACGGTGGTGCTGTGGGGCGCGGGCGACGACCGCGGCTACGGCGACGTCGGGACCTTCCGCCAGAGCCCTGACTTCTTCTACCTCACCGGGGTGGAGCTGCCGAACGCGGTGCTCGTCCTGCGGCCCGAGGAAAAAGCCGACATCCTGTTTCTGCCGCCCCGCAACGAGAATGTCGAGCGCTGGACCGGTCCCAAGCTCGGACCCGGCGAGGAGACCGCCGAGCTGCTCGGCTTCGACCAGGTGCTGTCCCGGGATCCGTACGAGGTGGTGCTGGATGCCCGCCGCCGGCCGGTGCCGGGCTTCGAGGGGCGACTGATGGGCTGGCTCAACGAGCCCGGAGCGCTGCTGTGGACGCAGCTACCCAGGAGTGCCGACTGCGTCGCCGCTGCCTGCCACCCACCGATTCGTGTCGGCGCTTCGCGAGCGGGTGCCGAGCTTCGAAGTCCGCGATCTCGGCGACCACATGGCAACGCTGCGGATGGTCAAGGAGCCCGGCGAGATCTCACTGATGCGAAAGGCGGTCGCGGCCACCGTCGAGGGCTATCGCCGCGCAGCGCGGCTGATCCGGCCCGGCGTCAGGGAGGGTGCCGTGGACGGCGCGGTGTACTCAGCGTTCCGCGAAAAGGGCGCCGAAGGCATCGCGTTCCCGTCGATCGTCGGGTCCGGATTCAACGGCACCACCCTGCACTACGACCAAAACGTGGATGTCTGCGCCGACGGCGAGCTGGTGGTGGTCGACATCGGTGCCCGCTTCGGCTACTACTGCGCCGACCTGACCAGGACCTTCCCGGTCAACGGTCGCTTCAGCGAGCGCCAGCGCGCGATCTACGACCTGGTTCTCCGGGCGCACGACCGGGCGGCCGCCGCGATCCGGCCCGGGGTCACCGTCTTCGACCTGCGGACGATCGCCTACGACACCTTCCAGCGATCCAATCTGCGGGACAGCAAGGGCGAACACCTCGGCCAGTACTTCATCCACGGCCTCGGCCACTTCCTCGGCCTCGAGGCGCACGATCCGGGCGGCGACAACGTGACCCTGGAGCCGGGCATGGTGATCACGAACGAGCCCGGCATCTACATCCCGGACGAGGCCCTTGGCGTGCGCATCGAGGACGACCACCTCGTCACCGCCGACGGCAACGAGTGCCTGTCGGCCGCACTGCCGACCAGCGCCCGGGACATCGAGACCATGATGAGGGATAGGACTAGGATCTCGGGACTAGGATCTAGCCGCCCGGCCGCTCTGTCCGGCGACGTGTGACCGAGCCGGATCCGCAACCGCTTCCGCGGAGCCTGCCTGGCGAGCGGTGCAGCTGCGCCGCGAGTCGAAGGGGCTCCGTGCCCTTGCTGTCGCCGCGTCGCGGCTGGTGGCGGCCCACGCTCGGGGCGCGGAACAACCCTATACTTCGAGACATGAGCAGCGAGCGAGTCGCGCCGAGCGCTGGCCGATCGTGGTGGCTCGCTCTGGCTGCGTTGGTGCTGCTGACGCCGTGGGCCGGATGGCAGCCTGCGGCCTGGGCAGGCGCGGCGGCCGCCGCGCTCCTGCTGGTTCTCTCCCGCCCGCGCGGCACGGCCTGGCTGCCGTGGCTGGCGGTCGGCATCGGCGTGGTGGGGATGCTGGCCGGTGCCGGCCGGCCACTCTCGCCCGAGCGCCTGAGCTCGCAGCTCGACGACCATGTGAAGGAGCTGCTGCACAGCGCCGAGCGGGCGGCGGCCGACCCCGAGCTGCTGCGGCTGTTCGCTGGGAGCGGTGAGGCGTTCGACCCGCTCCGGCCCTTCGCCATCCTCGACCGGGAGGTCGGTGGCCGGCCGGGGCGCACGGCCTACCTCGCCGACGATCGCGGGATGCTGGTGGCGTGGGGCGGCGACGAGCGCTCCTATCCCCATGGCGTGCGGCCGCTCGGCGATCGAAGGCCCGGCGTGGTGTGGTCGGCCCGCGGCGCCGTGCTCTACGTGCGCGAGCCGGTGCTGGTCGAGGGCCGCCTGGTCGGGGCGGTCACTGTCGCCGATTGGACTCCGCTCGAGGGTTCGAGCGTGTGGGGCCTGCGGGCGCCGCTCGGGCGCACGCTGGTTCTCGGGCAGAACGCTCCGGAGCGGCAGCTGCTGAAGGCGGTGTCCGCAGCCGGGGTCGAGGTGCCGGTCGGTCTCGGCGCCGCCAACCGCCGGCAAGAGGTGCCTCGAGCGGCGGCCTGGCTCGCGCTGGTGATCACGGCGCTTTTCTGGCGGCCACGCATGGCGTGGCTGGTGGCGGTTGCCGCGGCCCTGGCCTGCTTCAGCGGGGCTGGGGCCATGGCCGACGTCGGCCTGGCGGTCGTACTCCTGCTGTCGGGCCTCGCGGTGTGCAGGTCAGCGCGCTCTCTGCCGGCTGCGTGGGCGCGACTGCTGGTGGCGGGATTTGTGGCGGCGGCGGTGGCCTGCGTCGTGGGTGCGGGGGCGATGCCGATGTCGCCGCTTCCGTCGCATCTGCTGCGCGCGGGCTTGGGCGGAGTCTGGATGCTGGCGATGGCGCTTGCCGTGTCAGGCTGGCCGCGGCTGGCCGCGCGAGACCCGCTCACTCTCGAGCTCCGGCTGGCAGTGGCGGGCGTCATCGCGCTGCTCGGCCTCGTGCTGGAGGTGGCGCGGGTGCCGCTCGAGCTGTCGCGAGCCGCACGCGACGGAGCGAGCGTGGTGCTGCCGCGCGACAACGTCGAGCTCGCCGACGTGCTGCCGGCGCCCCCCGCCGCGTGCCGGCTCGACGACGCGGCGCCGGCGCTCGCCGAGCGCTGGGGGCTGCCGCGCTGGCAGACTCCGTCGGAGTTGCGGCTGCTCGACGCGTCGTCGCTCGTGCTGTCGGTGTGGGGTGATCTTACCCCGGCCGGCGACAGCGTCCGGAGAATCCGGCAGTGGCAGCTCCAGGATCCCTCCGGCGCGCGACTCGAGCTGTGGGTGGCCACCGAGCCGTGGGCGATGCTTGGTGACTGGGGCAGCGGCCAGCCGCTGGGCGCCGCCAGGAGGAAGCCCATCTGGTTTGCCGCGCTGACCCGATCGGGCACGGTGGCGGCCACGCTCCATCCGGAGATCGCCGACCTCGACGCCGCGACGGCCGGCGGCCTGTACCACGCCGGCGGCGGCTGGGCCTGGATCAGGGTCGGTGGCGAGCGGACGCTGAGCAGGCTGCAGCGCCGTGGCGAGTGGCTGGTGGCAGCTATCGGCCGCTACCCGGCACCCGTGGTTTGGGTGCTGCGGACGGCCATCGCCGGCCTGTGGGCCCTGGCCGGGCTACTGATCGCCCTCCCGCCGACCCTGCGGCGGGAGCAGCTCTCGACCTTTGGCGGTCGCCTGCGCCTGCTCGTGGCCGGCGGCGTGGTGATGCCGCTGGCGGTGCTCACGGTCTTCCTCCAGCTCCGGCTCACCGGTGAAGCGGAGCGCTTCGACCAGCTGGTCGGCCTCGACGCGCTCGGTGCCGCGCGGTACACGGCCGATCAGCTCAGCGGAGGCTTTGCGGTCGACGACGAGATCGCCCGCTGGGTGTCGGCGGGTTGGGCGGGCGAGGTGCTGCTCTTCGAAGGCGCCGAGGTCGTGGCGGTGTCGCGGCCCGACCTGCTCGCCACCGGGGCGCTGCCGCAGCTCCCCCCGGCCGAGGCCCTCCGCTCCTACCTGATCGGCCGCAACGACGCGGTGGTCGTGCGGTCGGGGGACACGCTGGTCGCGGCTGGCCCGGTCGAGCTCGAGGGGAAGAGGCTGCTGCTCGAGCTGGTTCGCCTCGACCCGCGGCTCGAGGACGCGGCGCTGGCAGCGGTCGACTGGCTGCTGACCGGCGCCCTGCTGGCGGCCGTGCTGGCCTTGGCGCTCAGCTCGCGCATCGAGCGACGCCTGAGCGTGTCGCTGCTGGACCTCGTCCAGCTGTCGCGCAGGCTGCTCCACGGCGAGCCGCTGCCGGAGGTTCGACGGCCGGTCGAGACCGATCTCGCCGAGGTGCTCGACGCGGTGCGCTCGATGAACGCGGAGGTTCAGCGCCGGGAGACCAGCCTGCGGTCCCAGGAGGAGCTGCTGCGGATCACCCTGTCGACCCTCGCACCGGCCGTCATGGTGCTCGAGGCCGGCGGTGAGCTGCGCTTCGCCAACCCGAGCGCCGAGGCGCTGCGCGCCGAGCACGGCAGGCGGCTGCTCGAAATCGTCCGCGGCGTTGCCGCGCGCGGGGCTCCGGACGGCTCCCCGCTGGCCGAGACCGTGCAGCCGGTCTCCGGCCAGGAGACGACCTGGCGGGTGGGGGTGGCGGGCGTGCCCCTTCCCGACGGCAGCCGCGGCCTGGTGGCGGTCGTGGACGACGTCACCGATCTGGTCCGGATGGATCGCCTGCGCCAGCTCAACCAGCTCGCGCGAATCGTGGCCCACGAGGTGAAGAACCCGCTGACCCCGATCCGGCTGTGGGTGCAGGAGCTGGAGGCGGCACGCCGCGCCGGCCACCCGGAGTTCGAGGCGCTGGCCGCCGACGCCTGCCGCGAGATCGCGCTGCAGGTCGATCGCCTTCAGGACACCGCAAACTCCTTCTCGAACCTGGTTGCGCTCGAGCGCTGGCAGTCCGAGGTTTTCGATCTCGGGGAGCTCGTCACCGACACTCTGGGAGGGCTGACGATCTATCAGCGGCGGGGCATCGGCCTGGTCGCCGATCTCCCCGGGGACGGGGGCTGCAAGGTCCGGGCCGACCGGCAGTGGCTGCAGCGAGCGCTCGGCAACCTCGTCAAGAACAGCGTGGACGCGATCGGCGACGCCGCCGGCGAGGTCAGAGTGCGGGTCCGCCGGTCCGGCGATGCGGTCACGCTGGAGGTGGACGACACGGCCGGCGGCCTGCCCGATCACCAGCTCCAGGATCTCTTCTCTCCGCACTTCTCGACAACCACCTCGGGCAGCGGGCTCGGCCTGGCGCTGGTCCACCACGTGGTGACCCGCTGCCACGGCAGGGTGACGGCCGCCAACGGCGAGCGCGGGCTCGTTGTGCGGATCGAGCTTCCGGCCGCGGACCCGGGCCTCTGATACCATCTGGCCATGCGCTGCATCCCGGTGGCGGCGATCGTCGTGCTCTTGGCGTCGTCCTGCTCTGACGGTGACCGCCGGGCCCCTGGCGCCGAGACCGTGCGCAACCCCCGGCGATCCGTCGTCTGGCTGTCGGAGAGTGGCCTCGACGAGCTCACCGCCGCCGAGCTTGCGCGCGCCGGCATCGACGAGGTCGTGGTCCGCCGCGGCGTCGTCGACCTCGCGGGTGATGCCCCGGTCCTCCGCTTCGCCCCCAAGCCCCCGATCGCCGGCAGCCTTCCGGTGGGCCTCCTGCTCGAGGTGGAGGGTGCGCGCGAGGGGCTCGACACCGCCATGGCGGCTGCGGTCTGGCGGGCGGTCGCGGCCGAGGAGGCAGGAGCATCGCCGGCCGAGATTCTGCTCGATCTCCCGGAGCTGCCGGCCGGCACCGCGGACTTCGTGGCGCGGCTGGCGGCCGCCGCCGGCGTGCCGGTGGTTCCGGTGCTGTCGGTCGGCCAGCTCGGCGAGGATGAGGGCCAGCGGGTTGCCGCGGCCGCCGGTCGCTGCGTCGTGCCGGCGTTCGGCACCGGGCATGAGGGCCTGCGTGGCGCGGGCGAGAGTGGAACGCTGCCGCTTGCCAGGAAGCTGGGGCCGCTGGCCGGGCTCGGCGTCGGGGTGCGGATCGGGATCGCCATGGCGCCGGTCGTTCGTCCGGCGCTCGGCCGATGGGGCGACGACCTGGGGCCGCTCACCGAGCCGGAGAACGCCGAGGTGCGGACCACGTCCGAGCTCGATCGCAGCTTTGTCGTGCGCCAGCAGCTCGAGTGGTCGGGCCGTCGTTGGAGTCCGGGCGAAATGGTGGCGGTGCGCTGGTGGGACGTGTCGCGCCTCCACGCGAGCCTGGCGGAGATCGATCGAGTGGCGCTGCCCGAGGTTGTCGGCTGGGACCTGGTGCCGCTGCCGCCGGCCGGCGCCCGGCTGGGCATTGGTGAGGAGGCGCTGTTCGCGTATCTCGCAGGCGAGGGGCCGGCGCCTGAGCTGCGCGTCGAGCTGGCGCGCTCGGGCGGGAGCGTCCGGGTGACGATGGTCAACACCGGCCCCTTCTCGTCGGCGGTCTCCGGGGTCAGCAACTGGCTTGAGATCGCGGCGTCGCAGGGCTCGGTGCTGGTCAGCGATCGAGGGTCCTTCGACTCGATCGAGCTGGGCACCCGGCGGGGGGAGAGTGGCAGGCCCACGTCGGCGAGGTCGCCGACGCCGTGCGCTTCCGCGAGAACTTTGTCAGTCCTGCCGAGCAGCTGACCACCGGGTCGGTGCGGTTCACGGCGAGCCGCGCGCAGGTGCGGGTGCGCTGGCACCTCCTGCTGAGCTCCGGGACAGGAAGTCTCGGGTGAGCTGACGCCGCAGTGACCGCGGCGTGGCCCCCGTTCCCGTTCCCATCCCCGTTCCCGTTTCCGCGAGACCCGCTTCCCGCCCGCTTCCCCGCCCGGGAGGCGTGGCGAGTCCGAGGAAAGCGCGTCCTACGGCCACCCGTCTGGTGACGGCTGGTCACCGCGGCCGCCGGCCGCCAGTAGACCACGGGGAGCGCCTCCAGAGAATCGGCGCGAAGCGACCTCGAGGCCGGAGCGAACGAGCGGACATGGGCATGGAGACGGAAGCGGGCGCGGAAGCGGAAGCTGCAGCGGGTGTCACTCGGGCTCGGGCGCGGAAGCGGGCGCGGAAGGGGATGCGGGCTCGAGGATGGAACAGCAGGCGGCTGGGCTCAGACTCGTTCGCAGGCGAAGGGGGCGATCTCGCGGCCCTGGTCCAGGTACTTGTGCTCGAAGCCGCTCACCGGCAGCTCGGCGAAGGCCTGGGCTGCGTCGATCGCGCGGAGATGGGGCTCGCCCGCGAGCACCTCGGCAATCACGTCGGCGTAGCCGGCGTGATCGGTCTTGACCAGCAGCCGCCCCCCGGGGCGAAGCGTCGCGGCCATGGCGGCGACGTTGCCGGGGGTGATCAGCCGCCGCTTGTGGTGGCGCTTTTTCGGCCACGGGTCCGGGAAGAGGATGAAGAGCGTGGCGACGGTCGAGGGCGCCAGCAGTCGGAACAGCAGATCCTCGGCGGTGGTCCGCAGCAGACGGATGTTGGACAGGCCGCGCTTGGCGGCCCGCTCGCAGCACAGCCGGTGGTAGTGGCCGGCCCGCTCGACTGCGAGCAGGTTGCGCTCGGGACGGATCGCGGCGAGGGCGAGCAGGAAGCGGCCCTTGCCGGATCCGATCTCGACGTCCGTTGCGGCCTCACGCCCGAACAGCTCGTTCCAGTCGAGCGGTACCGCGACCGCGTTGAGGTCGACGTCGATCATGGGGTGTTCGGGGCTGCCTGGTCTTCCTCGAGGCCCAGATGCACCATCCGGATGCCCGCCTCGCGCGCGAACTCGAGCACCTGGTCGTCGCGGTAGAGATTGCCGTAGTAGACCGTCTGGATTCCGGCGTTGGCGATCAGCTTGAAGCAGTTGAAGCAGGGCGAGGCGGTGACGTAGATCTCCGCCCCCTCGAGGCGGGTCCCGTGGCGAGCGGCCTGGACCAGCGCGTTGGCCTCGGCGTGGACGGTCCGGATGCAGTGGTCGTTCTCCATGAGGCAGCCGACCTCGGTGCAGTGCGGCGCGCCGCGGACCGACCCGTTGTAGCCGGTGGAGAGGATGGCCTTGTCCCGCACGATCACCGCGCCGACGCTCTTGCGGGGGCAGGTCGACCGAGTCGCCGCCTGCACGGGCGAGGTTCATGAAGTAGCGGTCCCAGCTCACGCGTTGCATGGGGGAGGAGTATACCTCCGTGGAAGTGCGCAATGGCAGCGAATCACGGCCTCAGAGAAAGGGCCGACCACCCGCTTCCGCGCCCGCTTCCGCTTCCGTGCCCGTCTCCGTCTCCCTCTCCGTGCCCGACGGCCCGCCCGCTTCCGCGTCCGCGTCCCGGATGCCGTCCCGGGATGTCGTCGGCGACATCCGGGCGCACCAGGCTCGTCGAGGAGTCGGGCGATGCCTCACGGTCGGTCGGACAGGGCGGAGCTGGAGTCCGTCAGCGTCGTTCATCGGAAGCGGGCGCGGACGCGGGCGCGGAAGCGGGGAGCGCCCCATCCCCTTCTTGGCGCTACACGAGCTCCGACGCCGCGAAGAAGAACGCGACTTCGATCGCCGCGTTCTCCGCCGAGTCCGAGCCGTGGATGGCGTTGCGCTCGATCGAGGTACCGTAGGCGGCGCGGATCGTTCCCTCCGCCGCGTCGGCCGGGTTGGTCGCGCCCATGACCGCCCGCAGGTGGTGCACGGCGTCCGCCCGCTCCAGGCACATCGCCCACACCGGTCCGGAGGTCATGTACGCGACGAGGCTGTGGTAGAAAGGGCGCTCCCGGTGGACCGCGTAGAACGCGCCGGCCTGGGCCTGGGTCAGCCGCAGGGACCGGGCGGCGACGATCTGGAACCCCTCGCGCTCGAGGTGGGCGATGATGTTGCCGATGTTGCCGTTCTCCACCGAGTCCGGCTTGATGATGGTCAGGGTCCGCTGGGTCATGGTTCCTCCTGGCTGTGGGCAGGCGCCGCCGCCCTGCCCTCGACGCGGCGCAGGCGGGAGGCGGCGCGCCGGGGATCGTACACGATCTCGGCTGTCCGGTCGCCGGTTCACCCGACTATCATGGTCGGCAGGGGAGGCGCCGGTGGCCGCGGAGCGGGCCCAGCGGAGGGCAGCGTGAGGATCCTTGCCGGTGATGTCGGCGGCACCACGACCCGGCTGGCGCTCTTCGAAGGCCGGGGGCCGAGGCTGCGCAAGCTGGCCGATGCGGCGTTTCCGAGCCGCGACTGGCCGTCGCTCGACGGCCCGGTCGCCGCCTTTCTGGCCGAGTCGGGGGCCGAGTGCAGCCGCGCGGGCTTCGGGCTCGCCGGCCCGGTCCAGGGCCGCCGCGTGCGCATCACCAACCTGCCGTGGGTGGTCGAGGCCGACGCGCTCGCCGCGCGCTTCGGATTCGAGGAGGTCGCGCTGCTCAACGACCTCGAGGCAGCGGCGTGGGGCGTCGGAGACGTGCGCGAGGACGAGCGGCGCGTCCTCCAGGCCGGGCGGTCGGGCGCGGCCGGCAACGCGGCGGTGGTCGCAGCCGGCACCGGGCTCGGCGTCGCAGGGTTGTTCTGGGACGGCCGGCGTCACCACCCCTTCGCCTGCGAGGGCGGCCACGCGGGCTTCGCCCCCTCCGGTGACGAGGAGTGCGAGCTGCTGCGACGGCTCGAGAACGCCCACGGCAGGGTGAGCTGGGAGAGGGTGGTGTCCGGGCCCGGTCTGGTCGCCATCCACGAGGTCCTCGCGGGCAGGGACGGGCTCCAGCCGGCTGCCGCCGAGCCCGGTGCCGGCGACGCGGCGGCGGCAATCGCTGCGGCGGGCGCGGCTGACCCCACCGGGACGGCGGCCCGCGCCGTCCGCCTGTTCACCGGCCTCTTCGGCGCCGTGGCCGGCGACATCGCGCTCACGATGATGGCGACCGGCGGCGTCTGGCTCGCCGGCGGCATCGCCCCGAAGCTGCTTCCTGTCCTGGAGGAGGGAGTGTTTCTGGCCCGCTTCCTGGAGAAGGGTCGGATGCGGCCCCTGCTCGAGGCGATGCCGGTGCGGGTCGTGCTGAAGGCCGATGTCGCGCTCTGGGGCGCCGCACGCTGCGCGCAGCGCCGCCGCTCCGGGCGCGCCTGAACGCCGAGGAGGAGACATGCGCGGGTGGATCGTTGCCCTGAGTATCGGCGTCGGTGCGATCGTGCGCGGCCAGGCGGTCATCGCCGAGGCGCCGCGGATCGAGGTCTCCTCCGACGGCCACGAGGTGGTGGCGATGTCGAGCCTCGAGGGGGCCGAGGCGGTGATCGTGGACGAGGACGTTCCCTACGCGGGAGTGCCGGACTGGCAAAACGCCCTCCGCGTCCAGGTGGGCGGCCTGCAGGCCGCTGACGTCGACCTCGACGGCGATGTCGACCTGGTGGTCGGCTGCTACCACTCCGAGTCCTATCCGCCGTACCCCGACTGGGAGAATCTCATCTACCTCAACACCGGCTTCGAGCTCGAAGCCAGCCCGTCCTGGGTCTCGGCCGACGAGCGCTCGACCGGCGACATTCAGGTGGCGCTCATCAACGACGACCCCTACCCCGACGTGTTCGCGGCCAACGGCGGCTTCGAGATGGCGGCCTCGGTGATCTACTTCGGAGGCCCGGGCGGGCCGTCCACGACCCCCGGCTGGTTCGCCGCCGACGTGTCGTGGACCAACTATGCCAAGCCCTTCGACGTCGACCACGACGGCGACATCGACCTCGTGACCGCCAACCAGGGCAACTCGTCCCAGGACCCCTACCGGCCGATGTACGTGTACATCAACAGCGGCGGGGTGCTCGAGTCGAGCCCGTCGTGGCAGTCCGCCGAGACCTCGATCCAGAACTTCCTCGACTTCGGCGACCTCGACGGCGACGGCTGGGAGGACCTGGCGGTGTCGAAATGGGCGAACTTCGAAAGCGGGGTCTATCGCAACCAGGACGGTACGCTCGCCACCGTGCCGGTGTGGACGACCGGCGACACCGACACCGACAAGGGGGTCGGCTGGGCGGACGCCGACGGCAACGGCTGGCAGGACCTCGCTCTGGGCCACGACCCGACGCTCCTGTACACCAACGACGGCGGCGTGCTGACCCCGACGTGGTCGGCGGCGGCGACGTACTTCGGCCACAGCGACCTGCGCTGGTGCGACATCGACCGCGACGGCGACCCGGACCTGGCCGAGGTCCACTTTTCGAACGGCCAGGCCCACATCTACCTCAACCGGAACGGCGTGCTCGATGAGGCGCCGAGCTGGAGCTACGATTCGTCGAGCGTCGGCACCGCCATCGCTTTCGGCGACATCAACGGCGACTCGCTGCCCGACCTGGCCATCGGCTACTCGGGCGAGCCGTCGGTGGTGGTCTTCTACAACCTGGGCGTGCCCTTGCCGTTCGCGGATGACTTCGAGTCCGGGGACACCAGCGCCTGGTCGGCGACGGTGCCCTGAGGAGGATCTGGGATCTGGGGGATAGGGCCCCCGCCCGCGCCCGCTTCCGCGCCCGGATGCCGCGGGCCGGATGCCCACGCCACAAGGCCGCCTTGTAGGGTAGCCATCTTGGCTGCCCCCGGAAGCGGATCGGTCTCCGCCATTGGCCTGCGGCTTCACCCGGTGGGCTACGCCGACACACGTCGCCGTGGGAGGGGCGCCGTTCGGGCACGGGAACGGGGACGGGAACGGATCGGAAGCGGGCGAGGAAGCGGAGGCGGATGGCTGACGGTCCTTCAACGCGCTTGGCGGGGCGTCCCTGCACCAGCCTGGGACACGCCGTCCCAGGCTCGAACAGACCGCGGTCGGCGCCGGCCTGGACCGAGAGTCGCTCTCTGGCATCCGAATTGCTTGACCTGGACGCGGAGGCAGGCAGCATGCGCGAACGACGTCGCAGCCAGCGGTACCAGGCAGACCAGGAGATCTACGCCCGCATCAAGTCGTCGATCCCGGTGAAGATCGTCGACGTGTCGGGCCACGGCATGATGGTCGAGTCGAGCTCGGCGGTGCCCCCTGCGGGCGCCTGCGACCTGTGGGTGCCTGGCGACAACGGCGACGTCAAGCTTCGCGTCCGCGTCCAGCGCAGCCGGGCGCAGTTCGTCAACGGCCACAACGGCGGCCGCGGGCTGGTCTATCGGTCGGGGCTCGAGTTCCTCGAGATGGACGAGCCCGCGCGCGCGGCCCTCGAGTCGATCCTGCGCCACCTCGGTGGGGCCCTCGAGGACTGCGGCCCGGTGGTGGCAGCGGTGAGCGCCGCGGACGACCGCGACGCGCGGGACTTCCGCGCGTCGGAGGTCGTGTAGGGCATAGGCCCCTCGGCGCGCGCTGGTCGTAGATCTCAGGGTGTGTGGCGCGTCGTGGTCATTGGCGAGCCTACGCCCCGCGCGCGCCGAGCAGGATGCGCTGCGCGCATTCCGACGTCGACAGGTCCGGCGCAGTGAAACAGAATGCACCCTCCGGCTGTTGTTGATCGGGAAGCTGGAGGTCCCGCGCACGGTGCCAACCGACGACAGACGGCAGGCTCTCTCTCGGGATGAAGCACGGGCGCGGGCCGGCCTGATCGCCTTCCCGGCGCGAGGCGAAGGGCCGCACCTCGACCGGATTGGCCTCGAGCCGGAGTTCTTCCCGGTCCGCCGGTCTCGCGACGGGCGGCCGGCGGGTCGTCTCCCGCTGAGCGGCGGCTCCACACCCGGGGTCCTCGAGATCGTCGACGACCTCGCCAGCTCGAGCCCGGAGGTCGGCAGCCGCCAGGGGGGCCCGGTCGGCCCCTGGGAGTACCCGTTGCGAGACGGCGGCCGGCTCACTTTCGAGCCCGGCGGCCAGGTCGAGCACTCGACCACGGTCTACCTGACGGCCCGCGACGCCCTCGAGGGCAGCCGGCTGGTGCTGGCGCGACTGCGCCGCGCCTTCGCCTCGCACGAGGTCGTGCTCGCGGCCGCCGGCATCGACCTCTGGCACGATGTCGGCGACGTCCCGCAGCAGCTCCCCTTCGGCCGCTACACCGCGCAGGCCGCCTACTATGACCGTCGCGGCACTGCCGGCCGGATCATGATGCGCCACACCGCGAGCCTCCAGGTCAACCTCGACCTCGGCCCCGACGGCGTGTGGCAGGAGCGCTGGCTGGCGGCCAACCTGATCAGCCCGCTGATCACCGCGAGCTTCGCGTGCTCGCCCGGCGACGGCTGGGCGTCAAGCCGCGCGCGCGCCTGGCAGGAGCTCGATCCCTCGAGGAGCGGATTCCCGCCCGCGCTCGTCGACGGCAGCACCGACGATCCCCGCGGCCAGTGGGCCGAGGCCGCCCTGTCCGCCGACGTCATGCTGTTTCGCGGCCGCGACGGCCGCTGGGACCCAGGCAGCCCGGGGTTCAGCTTCGGCCGCTGGATCGAGGAAGGACACCCGCTGCACGGCTGGCCGACGCAAGACGATCTCGACTACCACCTGACGACCCTCTTCTTCGAAGTTCGGCCACGCGGCTTTCTCGAGCTGCGCGCCGGCGAGCAACTCCCGGACTGCTGGCGTGCCGCGCAGGTGGTGCTGGTGAGCTCGGCGCTTTACGACGACGCCGCCCGGCGCGGGCTCGTCGAACGGATGGCGCCGCACCACGGCCGGCTGCCGGAGCTGTGGCGTCGCGCCGCTCAGCACGGCGTGGCTGATGCCGAGCTTGCACGAGCTCGCGGCGGCGACCTGGCACGACGCGGTGCGCGGGGCCGAGAGGCTGCCGGGGGAATGGGTCGGCGCCGCCGGGCTCGCCTGCGCACGCCGCTTCCTCGACGAGCTCACCGGGCGCGGGCTGATGCCGGCCGACCACCTGCGCGAGCTGCATGCCGACAATCCGGCGCGCTCCCTGGCCTGGGCGGCGTCCGAGGCCGACGCCGGCTGATCCGCTTGCTATCCTGTTCCGGGGCGACCGCGGGGTGGCGAACGGAGGCAGAGATGGTGTTCGACAGTCAGATCGACCGTCTCGTCCGGGCAGGGACGCCGCTCCTCGAGACTCCGCCGTGGCGGGCGCTCGCGGAGCACTGGGGCCGCGTGCACCTCCTGGAGATGCGCGAGCTCTTCGCCGCGGACCCTGGTCGTTTCCGCCACTTCTCGGTGGCCGTCGATGGCCTGCTCTTCGACTACTCGAAGCACCGGATCACCGAGGAGACGCTCCGCCTGCTGATCGCGCTGGCCGAGGCCTCGGGGGTGCAGCAGGCCGCGGCCGCCATGGCCGGCGGCGAGGAGATCAACTGGACGGAGCGGAGGGCGGTGCTGCATACGGCACTGCGCAACCGGTCGAAACGGCCGGTTCTGGTCGACGGACGCGACGTGATGCCGGCGGTGAACGCCGTGCTCGACCGGATGAGGCGCTTCGCGACCGCGCTGCGCGACGGGTCGCACCGCGGCGCGACCGGTTTGCCAATCCGCACCGTGGTCAACATCGGCATCGGCGGCTCTCACCTCGGCCCGGAGATGATCACCGGCGCGCTGCGCCCCTTCCACGATGGTCCGGCGGTGCGCTTCGTCTCCAACGTCGACGCGACCGACTTCGTGGAGGCGGTGCGCGGCCTCGACCCGGCAGAAACCTTGTTCATCGTCGCCTCGAAGACCTTCACGACCCAGGAGACGATGACCAACGCGGCGACCGCGCGGCGCTGGCTGGTCGACGGGGTCGGGGACCCGGCGGCGGTCGCGCACCACTTCGCGGCGCTGTCCACAAACCGTGAGGCGGTGGTGGCCTTCGGCATCGACCCCGACAACATGTTCGAGTTCTGGGACTGGGTCGGCGGCCGCTACTCGAGCTGGTCGGCGATCGGGCTGCCGGTGGCGATTGCGATCGGTTTTCCGCGCTTCGAGGAGCTGCTCGAGGGCGGCCACGCCATGGACCGCCACTTCCTCGAGACGCCGCTCGAGCGCAACATCCCGGTCCTGATGGCAGTGCTCGGGGTCTGGTACGCCAACTTCTTCGGCGCCGCGAGCCACGCGGTCCTCCCCTACGACCAGTACCTGGCGCGCCTGCCCGCCTACCTGCAGCAGGCCGACATGGAGTCGAACGGCAAGTCGGTCGACCGCGATGGCCGGCGCGTCGGCTACCAGACCGGTCCGATTCTCTGGGGAGAGCCGGGCACCAACGGCCAGCACGCCTTCTTCCAGCTCATCCACCAGGGCACCCGGCTCGTGCCGTGCGACTTCATCGGCTGCGCGCGCTCGCACAACCCGATCGCGGACCATCACCTCAAGCTGATTGCGAACATGATCGCGCAGAGCGAGGCGCTGATGGTCGGCCGTACCGCCGACGAGGCGCGGGCCGAGCTCGAGCGCCGGGGCCTCCCTTCCGCGGAGGCGGCAGCGCTGCTGCCCCACCTGGTCTTCGAGGGCAACCGCCCCAGCAACACCATCCTGCTCGACGAGCTCACGCCCCGGACGCTCGGGATGCTGATCGCCGCCTACGAGCACAAGATCTTCGCGCAAGGGGTGATCTGGCGGATCAACAGCTTCGACCAGTGGGGCGTCGAGCTCGGCAAGGTGCTGGCGACGCGGATCCTGGACGAGGAGCGCCGCCTGCTCGCGGGCGAGGCGGTGGAGCTCGAGAGACACGACTCGTCCACAGCGGGGCTGCTGCGGGCTTTCACCGAGAAGGCGAGGCGTTGATTCCGGCACTCGTACGCGTTCCCGTTCCCGTTCCCGTTCCCGAAACCGGTACAATCACGCGGGGAGGATCTCGGTATGCTCGAGCTTCGCTGGGGTGCGCGCGCTGCCGGATCGATCGGCGTGGTGCTGGCTCTCGCACTTGCGGCACCTTCGGCCGTGGTCGCGGCCGGCAGTGACCAGGAACAGGTCCTGGCGCGCACGGCGGCCGCTGATTCAACCGGCGATCGCCAGCCCCTCGAGCAGCTCGACGATCCCTACGTGCCGGTCGCCAAGGAGACGCGCCGGACCAGCCCGGCCGGGGAATGGACGTTCGGCAGCTACCAGAGCACCCAGGTCAACGTCGACGAGAACGGCCAGAACATCGTCGGCGACGCCGCGAATGAGCCGTCGATCGCGGTCGACCCGACCCAGCCGAACCGCATGGCCATCGGCTGGCGGCAGTTCGACACCATCGCCAACAACTTCCGCCAGGCCGGCGTCGGCTACTCGAGCGACGGCGGGCGCTCGTGGACCTTTCCCGGCGTGCTCGACCCGGGGGTGTTCCGCTCCGACCCGGTGCTCGAGGCCGCAGCCGACGGGACCTTCTACTACAACAGCCTGAGCGTGAATGGCAACTACTGGTGCGACGTCTTCACCTCGGTCGATGCCGGCTCGACCTGGGGTCCGCTGGTGTACGCGCACGGCGGTGACAAGGCCTGGATGGCCGTGGACCGCACCGCCGGCATCGGCGAAGGCAACATCTACGCCGCCTGGGACTATGCCGGATGCTGCGGCGACAACTGGTTCAACCGCTCGACCGACGGGGCGCAGAGCTTCGAGTACCCGGTCCCGATCCCGAGCCAGCCCTACTGGGGCGTCACGGCGGTGGGGCCCGATGGGAGCGTCTACGTGGCGGGCACCACGAGCTACAGCTTCGACGCCTTCGCGGTCGCCGTGTCGACGACGGTCGCCGACCCGGGAGCGCCGCTCGGCTTCGACGCCGCGTACCCGGTGGTCCTGGGCGGCGCCCTCGAGTACGGGATCGATCCCGGGCCCAACCCTGGCGGCCTGCTCGGCCAGGTGTGGATCGCGGTTGATCACTCGGGCGGTGCGACCCACGGCAACGTGTACGTGCTCGCCTCGGTCAACCCGCCTGGCGCGGACCCGCTCGACGTGCACTTCGTCCGCTCCGACGACGGCGGCGCAACCTGGTCGGTGCCGGTGCGGGTCAACGACGACCCGGCCGGCACCAACGCGTGGCAGTGGTTCGGGACGATGGCGGTGGCGCCGAACGGCCGCATCGACGTCATCTGGAACGACAGCCGCAACGACCCCGGCGGCTTCGACTCCGAGCTCTTCTACGCATTTTCCCTGGACGGTGGGGTGAGCTGGTCGGCCAACGAGCCGCTGTCGCCGGCGTGGGACCCCCACCTCGGCTGGCCCGACCAGAACAAGATCGGCGACTACTACGATATGGTGTCGGACCTGGTCGGCGCCCACGTTGCCTACGCCGCCACCTTCAACGGTGAGCAGGACGTCTACTACCTGCGGATCGGCGACTACGACTGCAACGGCAACGGTGTCGGCGACGCCATCGACATCCAGATCGGCACCTCGGTGGACAGCAACAACAACGGCATCCCTGACGAGTGCGAGGGCCTGTTCGGCTTTGCCGACGGCTTCGAGTCGGGGGACACCTCGGCTTGGAGCGCGACCGTTCCCTAGAGAGGGGTCAAGGGGTTCAGTCCAACCCCGAGCCCGCTTCCGCTGCCGGATGCGACTCGTTGCACCTGGAGCCAGACGTGGTTGCGTCGGTCTGAATCCTCGAGGCCGTGTGCTCCCACGACCGACCCGATCCGCAAGATCGTGAGGTCGGAAGCGGGCGCGGACGCGGAAGCGGAATCGTTTAGAATTCAGAGTCCTCTCGGAGGTGGAGCTCCATGACCCTGATCCGCGTCGCGCACTCGCCGGACTCCGACGATGCGTTCATGTTCTACGCCCTCGCCGAGGGCCTCATCGACACCGGCGAGCTCGAGTTCGAGCACGTGCTCCGGGACATCGAGACCCTGAACCAGGCGGCCTTCGAGGGCCGCTACGAGGTCACGGCGGTGTCGATCCACGCCTACGCCTACCTCGACGAGCGCTATGCCCTGCTCGCCTCCGGAGCCTCGATGGGGGAGGGCTACGGGCCACTGGTGGTGGCTCGCCGGCCGCTCGACGAGGTCGAGCTGGCAGGGGTCGAGGTCGCTGTCCCGGGTGCCCTGACCTCGGCCGCGCTCGCCCTTCGGCTCTGGAACCCGGCACTTCGCACCGTGGTGCGGCCCTTCGACGAGATCGTGCCCGCGGTCGTATCGGGCGAGCTCGAGGCGGGGGTCGTGATCCACGAGGGACAGCTCACCTGGCGCGAGGAGGGGCTGCACGCGCTCGTCGACCTCGGCGTGTGGTGGGGGGAGCAGACCGGCGGCCTGCCGCTGCCGCTCGGCGGCAACGTCGTCCGCCGCGACCTCGGGGACGAGATGATCAGGCGGCTCGCCCGGCTGCTGCGGCAAGCCATCGAGTACGCGCTCGCAAACCGCGAGCCGGCGCTCGACCACTCCTTGCGCTACGCCCGCGGCCTCGACCGGGCCACGGCCGACCGCTTCGTCGGCATGTACGTCAACCAGCGGACCGTGGACTACGGCGAGCGCGGCCGGCAGGCGGTCCGGCTCTTCCTCGAGCGCGCCCATCGAGCGGGGCTGATCCCGCGGGTGCCGCGCCTCGACTTCGTGGCCGGCTGATGCCCGCCCCCTCCCACCCAAGGGCAAGGGGCTGGCATCGTGAGGCTCCTCCCGCCCGCCCGTCCCCGTTCCCGTTCCCGTTCCCGATTGCTTTCCAGGGTCTTCCCGCAGCCCCGGGGGCCAGGGGCTGGGGGCGAGGGCCTAGCCCGGATATCTCACCAACTTTCTACTGCGGCCAGCGATGTACCGCACTCAGCGGTGCTTTCTCACCTCGGGGTGCTCGAGCGTACTGGCGAGTACGCCTCCGCGCTCCTCGGGTCGAAATCCCCACTGCGCACGGCACCTCGCAGCCCTCGCTACGAAACCCGGTGAGATATCCGGGCTAGACCTTCCCCGCGCCCGGATTTGCCGAGGCGGACGACGCGGGGTTGCGGGGCTCGCGGATCCCGATCGCGATGAGCGCGCCGGCGACGCCGGCGGCGGTGAGTATCGTCCACGGCGTTCCCCAGCCGGCGCCGGCGTCGCGGAGCGCCCCTATCGTGGCCGGGCCGACCAGGGTGGCGAGGTTGGAGAATGCGGTGATGACGCCGAAGGCGAAGCCGACGTTGGCCGCCGGCACGAGCCGGCCAGGCAGCGAGTAGGTTGCGGTGAGCGCGACGGCCGCCGCGCCACCGACCACGATCATCGCGGCGGGCTTGCCGATCGCCTCGAAGGCCATCGCCGCCAGCGCCGCCGACAGCAGCACGAGCGCGCCGGCGAGCCAGCGCGCCGGACGCCCGGCGCGGTCGATGGCGGCTCCGGCAGCCGGTGCCAGGACGAGCGCCGCCCACGCGATGAGGGCCACCGTGCGCAGCGCGGCGGCATCGCCGCCCGCCCACTCGGGGGCGAAGGTGAAGACCGCGGCATAGACCCCGAAGAACAGCATCCAGGCCGCGGCGAGGGCCACCAGGGCGGGCGTCACCCGGCCGCGAGAGCGCGGGCTCGGGGCCGCGACCGACCCAGGGCGGGGTCCTGCCGGCAGCGCGATGTTGTGGAGCGGGAGGGCGGCCACCGCGAGCGCCGCCAACGCGAGCAGCTCGCCGCGCCAGCCGGCGGCGCGAAGCAACACCGGGTGGAGCGTGAACATGACGATCATGCTCGCTGGGTAGACCGAGTTGAAGATGCCCATGGCCAGCGACAGCTCGCGGCCGGCGAACGCGGCGGTCACCAGCCGCGCGAGCAGCAGGTTGATGAGCAGGCCGCCGGCCCCGAACACGAGCCGTCCGAGCAGGAGCAGTGGGAAGCTCGACGCGAGGGCGAACAGCGTCCCGCCTGCCGCCATCAGGAGCAGCCCGACGTTGCCGGTGGCCCTGGCCGGCCAGTGGTCGACCGCAGAGCCGAGTGGGATCGAGAGGACGATCGCCGGCACAGCGATCGATCCCATGAGGATGCCGACGAGCAGGTGGTCGAGTGCGAAGCTCTCGACCAGCTGGGGGACCAGCGGTGGGACCGCGAAGAAGCTGACGCCGACCGCAAAGAAGCTCATGACGGCGGACGCCAGCACGAGCCAGCGCCGGCGGGCGAGATCGGCGGCCGTCGTGGTCATCGGGCGGATTGTAGCTGTCAGCGGAGTCGGGAGGACGGGAGGGGGTCGATGCGGGTCCGTCGCGCCCGCTGGTGTCACGGCGCAGTCCGCAGGACGAAGCCGGATCCGCGCCCGCTTCCGCTTCCGGGTCCGATTCCGTCTTGCCGCCGGTCCGGACACCCGGGACCGGACCGCGCGGCAGAACGGCGGGAGAGGGCGGGTGGGCGCGCGAGCCGACGGGCGGCGGCCGCCATTCGGAAGCGGGCGCGGAAGCGGAAGCGGAATGGAGCGGGGAACCTACTCCCGGCACGTCGGCCCTAGTATCCTGCCGTCGATGCTCGTCGACCAGGAACCGGCACCCTGGCGGATCCACCCGCGCGTGCTGGCCGTTGCTGCGGTCGCGGTCGCTCTGGTCCACGGCACGCTGTGGTGGCTCTACTACCGGCCGGTCTCGAAGGCGCTGTGGGGCGACGAGATGGCCTACTGGCGGTCGGCCAGGGCGCTGCTCGCGGGTGACCCGGGTTGGTGGCCCGACCCGCTGTGGCCGCCGCTCTACCCGCGGCTGCTCGCCGGCATCATGGCGGTCGGCGGGCCGACCGTGCTGTGGATCCAGGTCGTGCAGACCTGCCTGCTGGCGGCCGCTGCGGTGCTGCTCCATGACCTGGTGCGGCGCCTCTCAGGATCGCAGCTCGCCGCCGCGGTCGCCGCGGCCCTGACCCTCGGCTTCCCGCCGCTGGCGGCCTACGCCCACTACCTGTGGCCCGAGATCCTGCACCTGTTCCTGTTCCTCGCCGTGCTCTGGCTGCTCGCCGTCCGTGCCGAGCGACCGCAGTGGTGCGGCGTCGCGGGCGTGGCGGCCGGCCTCGCCCTGCTCACCAAGAGCCTGCTCGGCCCGTTTCTTCCCGTGCTCGTCGTGGCGGCCTTCGCCCGCCGGCCAGCCGGCCGCTGGCTTGCGAGGGCGCTCGTGTTTGCCGTCGCGCTCGTGCTGACGATTACGCCGGCCGTGGTCGAGCAGCACCGCCGGACCGGCCGGGTGATGATCTCGGACTCGTCCGCGTTCAACCTCTGGGTCGGCCTCAACGACCGCTCGCGCACCGACTTCGAGATCGACGTCGTGACTGGCCTCTATCGGGAGTACGCGGCGAGCGCCGAGGCATTTGTCGAGCGTGACCGGATCCTGCGCGAGAAGATCGGGGGCTACCTCGACACCCACACGTGGCCGAGCCTCGTGCGCGCTCAGCTCGGGCGACAGTACTTCCGGCTCTTCGACAAGGACTGCTACCTGACGAACCAGCTGCCCGGTGGCGCCGCCGTGGAGCGCTACTCGGCCGGCTACCGCCAAGCGGACCCAGCGGTTTCCTGGGCGGTTCGCGCTTCGAGCTATCTGCTGTACGGGCTCGTGCTCGCACTGGCACCGCTCGGGCTCGCGTTGTGGCGTTTTCGGGACCGCCGATGGCTCACGGTGCTGCTCCTGTTCGTCCTCTACAACCTGGCAATTTTCTTCTGGCTCCACGTCAAGAGCCGATACCGGATCCAGCTGCTCCCGGTCGCCTTTCTCGGCGTCGGCGGCGCCGTGGCCTGGCTGGAGGCCCGGCTCGAGGGCGATCCGGCGGCGGCCGGCGTCGCGCCCTGGCGTTGGCTGGCGGCGATCGTCGCGGCCGGCTTGCTCGAGGTGCTCGCATTCGGTGGGTCCCTGCTGCCCTGACGGCGCGCCCGCCGGTGGGGTGTGCTAGCGTTTTGCGGATGAAAATTCGTCTCGGGTGGCGGTCCGGCGGTTGCCGGGTGCTGGCGGCTTTGGCCGTTGCGGTGGTCGGTCCGGCGTGCGCGCCCACGGCTTCGGATCCGGCGGCGCCCTCCAACCTGCTGCTGATCACCCTCGACACCCTGCGCGCCGACCACCTCGGCTGCTACGGCTACGGCAGGCCGACGACCCCGGTGCTCGACCGCTTCGCGGCCTCGGCGGCCCGCTTCGAGGACGTCACCTGCAGCATGCCCACGACGCTGCCCTCGCACCTCACCATCTTCACCGGGCTGCCGCCGCAGCTGCACGGCGTCACCCGGAACGGCCAGGTCCAGGAGTCGTACCCGCCGAGCATCTTCGACCGGCTCGCAGCCACCGGGGCGCGAACCGCCGCCATCGTGTCGGCCGGGGTCGTCGAGGCCCGTTTCGTGCAGCGCCTCGGCTTCGACGAGGTGATCTTCGACCGGCCGGACCCGTCGGTCTTCCAGGTCGGCGCAGAGGTGGTGACCGACAACGCCGTGAGCTGGCTCGAGCGCCACCGCGACGAGCGCTTCGCGCTGTGGCTGCACTACTACGACCCCCACGAGCCCTACGACCCTCCGGCCGAGACCGCCGCCCGCTTCACCGCCGGCTACGCCGGTACGCTGCCGGATGCGCTCTCGACCGATTGGCTGGTCGGCCTCAACGATCCTGCCGCGGACGCCGCGCTCTCGGACGCCGACCGGCAGCACATCGTCGACCTCTACGACGCGGAGGTTGCGTTTCTCGACGCCCAGCTCGGGCGGGTGCTCGCGGCCCTGCCCGCGCTCGGCCTCGACGGGGCGACCCTGGTCGTCATCGTCGGCGACCACGGCCAGGCGCACGGCGAGAGCTCGTTCTGGGGCCACGGCGAGCGGCTGCTCGAGCCGGTCATCAAGGTGCCGCTGCTGGTCCACCTCCCGGGCCAGAGTGAGGGACGGGTGGTGTCGGCGGCCGTCGAGACCCTGGACCTGATGCCGAGCCTGCTCGACTGGTTCAGGCTCGAGCCGATCACGGACCTGCCAGGCCGCTCGCTGGCGGGCGCGGTCCGAGGCGAGGCGATCGCCCCGGCCGAGTGGCGGCTGGTGGCGCGGCGAAGCTACCCCGAGCAGCCCGAGCGGGCGGGCCTGGTCGTCCACCGCGTGGCCGAGAAGGGCACCTACTACCGGGAGCCCGACGGCGAGACTCTTTCACATCGGTCGGGTCAGCGGCGAAGGAGGGCTCGACGGCGAGGACTTCTTCGTGGCCGGCGCCGAAAACTCGGCGTGGTTCTCCTCCGAGGTCGAGCGCTACCTCTCCGCGTTGGCTTCGGTGGCGGCCGGGACCTCGACCGAGGACCTCGAGATGCTCCGCGCGCTAGGATATGTCCAATGACCGGCCCGGAGGCCTCCTCTGGCAGGCGCAGCGGCGGCCGACGACCCTGGAGATCTATGATCCGACTGCTGTTGATCGTGACGATGGCGCTGCTCGCTCGAGACGCTGCGGCGACGCCGACTCCCGAATTCAAGGTCTTCATCGAGGAGACCGGGGTCTACTCCCTGAGCCACGAGGAGCTGGTCGACGCTGGGCTCGAGCCGGGCGAGCTCGAAAGCTCCCTGATCGGGATGAGGAATCAGGGCGAGCTCGTCCCGATCTGGATCGAGGACGGCGGCGATGGGAGCTTTGGACCCGGCGACACGATCGAGTTTGTTGGGAAGCGCCTTTCGTCGAAAGGTCTCTACTACCACGAGTACTCCAAGCTGAACGTCTACTGGTTGAGCTTCGACGATCGACAGAGCCGGCGGATGACGGCTCGAACGAGCACAGCGACCGTCATGGTCTCGGATCCGTTGCCGCTCGAGCGGGTCGTCCATCGGGAGTGGGACCGTTTGCTGATCCGGGTCCGCGCGGACGAGATCGAGTCGCCGGCGGACGCGGACCTCTGGTTCTGGGCCAAGCTCACCCAGATCGACTCCGCTCCGACGTCGATCACCCTCAAGCTGCCGGGGCTGGTCCGCAAGCCGGGCTCGACGGTCGCGCTGCGGATCGGCGTGCGCGGCGTTTCCAGGCCCCACCCCAGGCAGATCGCCGGCATGGCGGAGCACCACCTCGATGTGACGCTGAACGGGCAGCAGATCGGCAGCGGTGAGTGGAACGGAGTCCAGGCGTACACCGTCGAGCTGCCGGGGATCGACCACGCGCTCTTCCTCCCCGAATCGGACACGCTCGAGCTGCGCGTGCCGAGCCGCCCTTCTGCGAACAGCGACGACTCGGTCGTCGACGTCGTCATGCTCAACTGGGTTGAGGTCTCCTACCCCCACTCGGGTGAGGTCCCCGGCCGCCGGCAGATCCACCTGGTGCGGGCCGCCGGAGGCGGAGAAGCACCGGCTCCGGGCGTCGTCGAGGCCCGCTCGAGCGCCCCCCTCGTGCTCTTCACCGCGGCCGGCGAGCGCGTCCGGCCCTTCATCACGTCGAGTGGCATCCCGGGGTTCGGCGACACCCCCACCGTCCGGTTCGAGCTCGCGGCGGCGGACGAGTTCTTCATCTCTGGCGGCGACCGGCTGCGAGCGAGCCGGATCGAGCGGGACCGCCCGTCGGGATGGCGTGGCGTCGACCGCCAGGCCGACTACCTGATCATCGCGCACGCGCGTCTGATGGCGGCGATCGAGCCCCTTGCCCAGTTCCACCGGGAGCGCGGGCTCGAGGTGGCCGTCGTGGACGTCGAGGAGATCTACGACGAGTTCAACTTCGGGATCATCGACCCCACGGCGGTCCGCGACTTCATCGCCCACGCCTACCACAACTGGCAGCCGCCGGCCCCGCGCTTCGTCCTGCTGGTCGGTGACGCGAGCTGGGACACGAAGAACGCCGAGGTCGACGACCGCAACTACGCCAGCTGGGTCGACAGCCAGTTCGAGGAGGGCCCCAGGTTCCCCGGCCGCAACGTTCCGAGCTATTCCGGCCGGCCGGCGATCAACGACCGCCAGCTCATCCCGACCTGGAACTACACGTCGCACGAGGGCCACTCGGCGAGCGACAACTGGTTCGTGGCGGTCGACGGGGACGACTACTTCCCCGACCTCGCCATCGGGCGTTTCCCGGTCGTCGAGCCTGCCGAGGTCGAGGCGATCGTCGCCAAGACCATTGCCTACGCCCGGGACCCGGAGCCCGGACCGTGGCACCGCAACGCGCTCTGGATCACCAACGAGAGCCCGATGTTCCAGACGAGCAGCGATGGGCTCGCGAGCGGGCTCGTTCACAAGGGCTACTCGGCGTTCAAGGTCTACCCGAGCTCCGAAGAGGCGAGCAACGAGCGGCACCAGGCGGCCCTTCAGGAGCGCTTCAACGAGGGGCAGCTGATCGTGCACTTCCTCGGCCACGGCGGCCGGCACATCTGGCGCACCGGCCCGCCCGACTTCCGCAAGAACCACGACCTGTTCACTCTCGACCACGTTTCCCAGCTCGCGCCGACGCGCCGGCTGGCCTTCGTGCTCAGCATGACCTGCTACTCGGCTCCATTCGACCACCCGAACCAGGACTCGATCGGCGAGACCTTTCTCAGGGTCCCGGATCGGGGGGCGATCGGCGTGTTCGCCGCCTCGTGGCGGAACAGCCCGTCCCGGAGCTACAGCCAGCTGATCCTCGACGGGGTGACGACGCCCGGCACTCCGGTCGGCGTGGCGATCATGAACGCCAAGCGCCAGACCCAGAATCGCACGCTCGTCGAGACCTACAACCTGCTCGGGGACCCGGCAATCCCACTCGCGGTGCCGCAGGGGTCGATACAGCTCGACGTCACGCCGAGAGGGGGCGGGGTCCGGGTGAGCGGGCGGGTGGTGGGCGCCAAGCTGAAGGGCGACGGCGTGGTGGAGTGGGTCGACGAGTCGCTCGAGGTCGTACACAGCGAGGCCGTGAAGGTCAAGGCCAAAGGCTTCACGGTCGACCTCTCCCCAGCGCTTGCGGCTCAGCTCGCCGGGGGGAGTGGGATCCGCGTGTGGGCGCTGGATCGCCGCTCCGGGTATGACGCCGTCGGATGGTGGTCCGCGCCGGCGGACGACACCGCCGGCGGGGTCGAGCAGCCGGCGCCGCCCGATGAGCTGCCGGTTGCGGAGGTGGAGTAGGCAGTGGTGGAGGCGGGTGGCGGTCCGGCAGGCGAAGACAATAGAAAGGGATGGAGATCATGAGGCAGCAGCTCACGCGTTTGTTCCTGACCGTCGCGGTGATCGTGCTCGCGGCGTGCGCCGGGTCTGGGGGGAGCAGTACGGCAGTCTCCGCGCCGGAGGCAGAGCCCACGGCCAGGACGCCCGCTGCGCCGGCCCAGGCGGCGGCGCCGGCCGCGACCCCGGCTCCGGAGGAGACGCTGTTCAACCGGCTCAAGTGGAGCACGGCGAGCGAGGTCGACAACTTCGGCTTCGACATCTACCGGTCGACCTCGGAGGAGGGACCCTTCGAGCGGCTGACGAGCCAGCCGATCCCGGGCGCCGGCACGGTCGACGAGCCGAGCTACTACGAGTACCGGGACACCTCGATCGATCCGGGCGTCGAGTACTTCTACTACGTCGAGAGCATCTCGGTCGACGGGATCCGCGAGACGTTCAGCCCGATCATCCGGGCACCCGCCAAGGGGCCGAAGGCGGCAGAGGGGGCGTCCGAAGAAGCGCCCTGAGGGGAACCTCTGGGTGGAGGCCCGGGCTCCCGCGGGGGCCCGAACGGAGCAGATGAGCCAAGGACGCCACGTTCTCGACGACTACAGGCTCGAAAAGGTCCTGCGGTCGACGCCGTACACGACCGTTTTCCGTGCGCTCGACCCCGCGAGCTCGCGGCGGGTCGTGATCAAGCTCGTGTACCCGGCCGCCGCGTCGGTTCCCGAGGCCTGCCGCACCGCCTTCCTGGAAGCGGCCGAGGCGGCACGCAGCGGCGGCGCGTGCGGCGTGCCGACGGTCGTCGACTACGGCTTTACACCCGACGACCAGGCCTTCCTTGTGATGGACATGATAGAGCTGGCAGTGCCGGTGAGCGGGCTGCGCGACGCTCCAGCGCGGCGCCGCGTCGGCATCGCCCGCCAGATGGCCGATGCCGTCGACGGCCTCGCGGCGGCCGGCATCCCCCACCTCAACCTGCGGCCCGACAACCTCCTGGTAGCCTTCGACGAGTCGGTGCTGCTGACCGGCTACGGCACCGCAGCGTACCGGGCTGGTGTCGTTGCCGGCGCGTGGCCGGAGCCCGGCGATCGCTGGTCGGCGCCGGAGCTGGTGCGTCCGGACGCCGTGCGCTCTGCCGATCTCGGCCGCGCCGATCTCTACTCGCTGTCGCTCGTGGTCTGCGACCTGCTCGGCGCCGAGCTCCAGGAGTCGGACAGCGACCGGCCCGTCGTCCGCCTGCCAGAGGCGACGGTACAGGACCGGCCCGGCCTCGAGGCTGCCCTGGCGGCCGCGTTGCACCGCGACCCGGCGCAGCGCGCAGGGTCCCCGGCCGAGCTGCGGCGGTTGCTGGCGTCGCCGGAGCCTGCCGCGGGAGGGGACCCGGCCCGGCCGCCGGAGCTCGAGTCGGCGGCCTTCGAGACCCGCGCGATCACCGAACCGCTGGAGCTCCCGCCGCCGCCGATCATCCACGAGCCGGTGGCGCCGGAACCGCCTGTCCTCCAGCTCGCGCTGTCGCCCGCCGCTGATCCTGACGAGCCGACGCCGCAGCCGGCAGAGGTCGAGCGGCAGCCGGTGCGCGAGACCCCGGCGGCGCCGGCCGCCGCGCCCGCCTCGCCCGTCGCTCGCCGCCGGCGACGAGTGCCGCCGTGGGTTCTCGCTGCTCCGGCTGTCGGGCTGGTTCTCGTCGGGGTTGTGGGTTGGCTGTTGATCGGCCCCGATCGGACTGGCGGGCAGGGTGTCGGTGCCGCGGCGCTGCCTGCGCCGGGTCGCCCCCGGCCGGCGCCTACCGCGGTCGGCCATGATTTGCAGGCCGTCCATCCGATCCTGATCGAGGCCGAGCGGCTGTGGGCCGAGGGCAACCCGGCCGCGGTCCGGGCCCTGCTCGAGAAGTTGCCCGACGACGCGGTGTCGCGCTTCAGCGGCGCCGAGGCTGAGCTCTACCAGGAGCTTGTGGCGTCCATCGGCGAGTCCGACCGCGACCAGGCGTTGCGCGACCTTGACGGTGGCCTCGAGGCCGGCAGCGTGACGATGCTTCGCCGGGCCGTGACCGCACTGTCCGGCCTGACTCGCGACGAGCTCGACGCCGACCCCGTCCTCGCCGGGAAGCTCGAGCGCGCGCAGCAAGCTCTTGCCGCCTCCCAGCGTCTGCGCGACGCCGAGCGGGCCGGGGATCCCCTGATCGTGATCGAGCGCGCCGGCGAGATGATCGCCGCCCTGCCCGGCCACAGCCGGGCGTATACAGTCCGTGACGAGGCGGGGGCAGCGGTGGAGCGGCAGGCGGAGTCGGCGATCGCCGCCGGCGATTTTGAGTCCGCGCTGATCGACACTGCGCGAGCTCGAGCGGCGGTGGCCGGATCGTCCCGGGCTTGCCGCGCGCATCGAATCGTGCGAGCGGGAGCTGCAGCTCGAGGCCGAGATGGAGTCAGTGCTCCGGCGGGCGGCCGCGGCGGGCGAGCGGGGTGCGCCCGAGGAGGGTCTGGGGTTGCTGGACGGCACCACCCCCACCATGGCGTTCGCGATGCGCTTCGGAGCGCTGCGGGAGCGCCTCGAGGGTCAGCTCGAGACCATGGATGCCGGGGCACCCACCATCGCGGTGGCTGCCGGCTTCGAGCCGGTGCTCCGCAAGAACGAGACGGCCGTGGTGCCGATCGAGGTCCGCGACGACTACCGGGTCGAGCGGGTGACGGCCTGGGTCAGCCGCGACCCTGCCGCCGGCTTTGAAGAGATCGCGCTGGCGAGTGAGGGCGGTGGCCTCTATCCACTCCGGATCACCCCGGAGCAGCACGGCAACGACCGCGTGCTGTTCTACGTCGTGGCAACCGACCGCTCGGGCCACAGCTCCCGGCTCGGCTCCGCGGAGCAGCCCCTGAGCCTCGAGCGAAAGGGGTGGCTGAAGAGGCTGACCGGCGGTGGCGGCTGATCGCCGGCCGCGGCATCAGAGGCTCGGACGCGGCGGCGAGCGGGCCGCGCTGATCCTGCTCCTGGTCAAGGGCTACCGGCTGCGGCACCGCAACTGGCGGGGACCCGCCGGCGAGCTGGACCTGGTCGTGGAGCGCGGCGGGCTTCTCGTGTTCGTGGAGGTCAAGACCCGGTCGAGCGAGCTCTACGGCGGGGCGCTCGAAGCCTTCGATCGGGACAAGCGGCTGGCGGTCGCCCGGACCGCCGCCGCCTACCTCAGCCGGTTCTCGCTGTGGGACCGTCCCTGCCGCTTCGACCTGGTGGCGATCGAGCGCCTCGAGCGCTTCCCGTGGTGGCGGCCGCGCCATGTCGTCGGCGCGTTCAGGCCGGACTTTGGCCGGCTGCTGGGGTAGGGGCTGGGGGCTGGGGACGAGTCCCCCGCCCGCTTCCGCTTCCGCGCCCGCTTCCGATCGTTGCGAACGGGGCTCGCGACGAGGCATCCGGAAGCGGAAGCGGAAGGGGGCGCGGAAGCGGGGGATCGACGGCCACGGGCGGAGAGGACGGACTCGGAAGCGGAAGCGGAAGGGGGCTCGGAAGCGGGGGATCGACAGCCATGGCCGGGGAGGACCGGCTCGGAAACGGAAGCGGAAGCGCGGGCGCGGAAGCGGGGGATGCCAGAGTCATGGCCGCCGCCGGTGTTTTGCCGTCGGCTTGCGCCGCCGCCATTCGCGGGGCTACCCTGTGCGGGAACCGGAATTGCCGCTCGCCAGGTCCGACAGGAGGCACCCCATGAAGCTGACCACGGTGCTGACGGCCCTCATCGCTCTCGGCGTGGCCCTGCTGTTCCTCTACATTCTCTTGCGCTCGCGCTACAAGAAGGCGGGCCCGGACGAGGCCCTCATCGTCTACGGCCGGCGCAAGCTCTTCGGCAAGAAGGTGCGCGGCGACACCGGCGAGGTCGAGGGCTTCCGGATCGTCCGCGGCGGCGGCACCTTTGTCATGCCGGTGTGGGAGCAGGTCGAGACCCTCTCGCTGCGCATGATGACCCTCGAGATCGACCTTCGTCACGTCTACACGGTGCAGGGCATTCCGATCAACGTCAAAGCGGTCGCCCAGGTCAAGGTGTCGGGCGACATCCAGCACATCCGGCGGGCGGCCGAGGGCTTCCTCGGGGTGTCGCCGGATAACGTCCGCAGCACCATCAAGGAGACGGTGGCCGGCCACCTCCGGGGCATCATCGGCACCCTGACCGTCGAGGAGCTCTACCGCGACCAGAAGCGATTCCAGGACAGCGTGCGCGACGAGGCCCACAAGGACCTCGAGGGCATGGGCTTCGAGTTCCGGTCGTTCGTTTTCCAGGAGATCCAGGACGACGAGGGCTACCTCAACGCCCTCGGCCAGCCCAAGATCCAGGAGGCGCTGAAGGGGGCCCGAGTCGCCACCGCGGTCGCCGACCGCGACGCCAAGATCGAGGAGGAATCGGCGCGCCAGAACAAGGAGCAGAAGAAGTTCTCGGTCGACACCGAGATCGCCGACGCGGAGAAGCACCTCAGCCTCAAGGTGGCCGACATCCGCCGGCAGGTGGACGTCGCCAACGCCCTGGCCGTCAAGGCCGGCGAGATGGAGCTCAAGGTCCAGAACATCCGCATCGCCGAGCAGGAGGTCGAGCGCCAGAAGCTCGAGCTCAACGCCACCATCCGCGAGAACGCCGACGCCAAGAAGTACGAGGCCGAGCGGCTGGCGGACGCGGGACAGTACCGGGTCGAGCGCGAAGCGGCGGCCGAGCGCAAGCGCCGCGAGGAAGCGGCCGCGGCGATCAAGGCCGAAGGGCTCGCCCACGCCGAGGCGGAGTCGGTGAAGCGGCGCAGCATCGGACTGGCCGAGGCGGACGCGATCCGGGCCAAGGGCGAGGCGGAGGCCGAGGCCCGGCGGCTGCTCGCCGAGGCGCTCAAGCTCTACAACGAGGCCGGGCTGTCGATCGAGGCCCTCAAGGTGCTGCCGGAGATCGCGGCCGCGGTGTCCGAGCCGCTGGCCCGCGCCGGCTCGGCGACGATCATCAGCCATGGCGGCGGGCCGGGGAGCGGGACCGGGACGGCGAAGCTGTCCGAGGACGTGGTCCAGGTGCTCGCCCAGCTCAACCCGATCATGCAGCAGCTCGCCGGCGTCAACCTGTCGAGCTTCCTGCAGGACATCTCGAAGCTGCCGGCGGCGGTCGCCGGGGGCCTTGGCGCGAAGCCCGAGCAGGCCAAGGGCCGGAGCGGCGAAGGCGACTAGGAGGGCGCCGTGGCCGTTTCGGACGAGCTGGTGTGGCTGCTCCACCAGATCCGGAGCAGCTCGAGCCCGATCGAGCGCCTGAAGCTGCTGGCCCGCGGCTGGCGAAGCGTCAGGGAGCTGTCCGCCGACGACCGCAGGCGCTTGGCCCGCGAGCTCGGCATCGACGGTGCGGAGGATCTCGTCGAGCAGCTCGCGCGACGCGGCGGCACGTCGCCGTCCAATCTGCTGAGCATGCTCCACCGCGCCGAGCAGGCCGATCCGGCGGCCGTGCTGGACACCATCCGCGGCCTGGGCGAGCCGGAGCGGCGCCGCGCGGCCGCCGGCGAGCTGCTCGACACCGCTGCAGACATTCTCGTCGACGACGAGGCTCAGCCGGCGCATGCCCCCGGTGCGCCCGGCGAGTCGACCGACAAGGTGGCGGCGGAGCATGGCCCACCGTCTCCCGCTCCGCAGGACCCGAGGCGGCAGGAACCGGCGCCGCCCGCGGCTCCGACGGCCGACAGCGATCGCGCGCAGCCGTCACGTGCTCCACGCGCGGACGAGCGCGAAGCTGGCGCCGCACGCCCCGGGGATGCGGGCGAGCGGCCTCCGGCGGCACCGGCGCGCCGGCGGCCTCCCGCCGTTGCGAAGAAGCCGGGGACGCGGGCCGCCCCGGAGGCTGGCCCTCGCCGCGCCGGGGCTGATCGTGGGCCAGCGGAGCTCGCGGCGAGCCCGGCGCCTCACCCGCCGGCGGGAGCAGGGCTCGCGATGCAGCTCGGCGCCGAAAGCTCGCTGCTGCGCCGCTTGCGGCGGCTGGCCGCGTCAGCCGGCCGGCTCGACGAGGCCGGGATCGAGGAGCTCGGCGCCGTGCTCGAGTGCTTCCCAGCAGGTTGGGCGCGGCGGCGGGCGCTCCAGCGCCTGTTCGAGGCCGGCGTCCCGCGATCGATCGGCGACGTCGTCGAGCTGCTGGGGATGCTCGAGCGGCCCTCGGAGCGGCTGTGGGCGGCCACCACCCTCGCCGCGACTCGCCGGCTCGACGAGAGCGACCGGGACGCGCTGCTCGCCGCCGTGCCCTCACCCGCGCTGCGCCGGCGGCTCGCGCGCTGCTTGGCCGCGCAGTAGGGGTGAGCCTGCCCCGGCCGTGCCTTCTCCGTGCAGTGGTGTAGTTCCGCGCCTCCGCCCGCCTCCGCGCCCAGATGATCCTGGTGGACGCTTGGCAGGTGCTCAAGGCGTCGTCATGGTCGCCGTGAAGCGGAAGCGGAAGCGGGCGCGGAAGGGGAAGTCGGGAACGGGAACGGGATCGGGATCGGGAACGGACTCGGGCTCGGGCGCGGAAGCGGAGGCGTGTAGAGCCCGAGCCCCCAAATCCTACTCCCCAGATCCTCAATGCCTGTGGATGTCCTTGTGCATCAGCTCGCGGGTGGCGATGAGCCGCTCCTCGGCGGTGAGCTGGCTGAACTCGCGGTTGAGGTGCTCGTCGTTCTCGCGCGTCAGCAGCGCGATCTGGTGGTCGATGACGGCCGGCGGGAAGACGCCGAACTGCTCGTACATCGCCCGCCGTTCGCCGAGCAGCCGCGCGCACTGCACACAGCTCGCCGGCAGCGGCTCGAGGCGTGCGAGGAGCTCGCGGTCGGCGAACACGTTGCCGTCGGCCCGGGTGCGGGCGGCGAGCTCGAGGGCGCCGGGGTCGGTGAGGCCGTACTCGGCGGCGGTGGTGATCCCGGCGAGCAGCAGGTAGAACGACGCCGAGCCGTCGGGCGAGCGGATCTCCACGGTCTGGCGGCCGCGCTGGTCCTCGTAACCCTCCCGCTCGTTGGGGTTGACGACCTTCGCCAGGTGCGTTGTGCTGCGACCAGCCGAGGGGGACCCGGATCAGGGCCGAGCGGTTGTTGTCGCTCCAGCAGATCCGGGTCGGCGCCTCCTGGTTCGGGACCAGCCGGAGGAACGAGGCGGCCACGGTGTTGCCGAAGGCGGAGAGGGTCGAGGCGTAGTGGACGAGGCCGCCGATCAGGCGCAGAGCCTCGGTCGACAGCGTGCCGTCCGGCGTCGTCATGACGTTGCGGCCGTCGCGGACCAGCTCGAGGTGGAAGTGGAGGCCGTTCCCGGCCACCCCCTCCTCGATCTTGGGGGCGAAGGTGGCGAGCATGCCGTGGCGGTGCGCGACGTTGCGGATGATCCAGCGGGCGAGCGCCATGAAGTCGCCCATCTCCTCGATCGGCCGGGTCAGCAGCTCGATCTCGTGCTGCTCGGCGCGCCGCCCGGCCAGCAGCGGCAGGTTGGAGCGGACCGCGTCGATGTAGCCGACCTCGGCGTGCGCGTACTTGACCGAGCCCGTGATCTGGGTGAGGTGGCGGACCATCTCGTTGACGACCTCGCCGCCCTTGAAGAAGGGCGACGACGCGTGGTAGCCCATCTGGCGCTGGGCGCTGTAGTACTCGGGCCCGCCCTCGCGGATCAGGAAGAACTCGAGCTCGCCGAGGGCGTGCAGCTCGAGGCCCGTGCGGTCGTGGAACCTGCGGTGGGCGATCGCGAGGACGTTGTCAGGGGTGAAGGACGCCAGCGTGCCGTCGCGATCGAGAAACCGGCACACGAAGTCGAGGCTCAGGGGATCGAAGGGGCTCAGGAACGCGGTGGTGTAGCTCGGCACGACGTAGAGGTCGGAGGAGGCGGCGTCCACCAGCCCCTTGAACAGGGACGAGCCGTCGACCCGCTCGCCCGCGGCCAGGATCCGCTCCGCCTGCTCGTAGCTGGTGAAGGGGAGCTTGAGCTCGCGCAGCTTGCCGTCGAGGCCGGTGTAGTGGAAGGTCAGGCGCTCGATGCCCTGCTCGCGCACCACTCGCAGCATGTCGGCGCGGGTGAAGTCGGCGCGGTCCTTGTCGAGAATCAGGGTCAACGGATTGGCGAGCGCGGCATGTTCGGTCATGGTCTCACCTCACGGGCCGCGGGATCGCGGCCGCACCGAGAACCTTCGGCCGGAGCGGATGGGAAGTCAAGTGGTGCAGGGCGATGAGACTCCGGGCAGCTCTACCGCCCGCTTCCGCGCCCGCGCCCGAGGAGTGTGCCCTGAGCCAGCGGTGCCTATTCGACTCGGAGCCCTGGCGCGCTCCTCGCTCCCGTCAGGCCCCAACGCCGCGAGTTGAAGGGCCGCCGTTCCGGCTCCGGTCCTGCCCCTGGACTCGGTGCTGTTCTTCGCGCCCGTGTCCGGGTGACGGATTCGTGGTGGGATCGTCCTGGTCGGAAGCGGGCGCGGAAGCGGAAGCGGGCGGGGGCGCGGAAACGGACACGGACACGGGCACGGAGACGGGCTCGGAAGCGGAAGCGGAAGCGGGCGGGGGCCCGGGCCCGGGATCCTGGATCCTCGCTGAGATATCCGAGCTAGACTCCGCCCGTGCACGTCTCCGACTTCGACTACGAGCTGCCGCAGGAGCTTATCGCGCAGCACGCCGCGGAGCGCGGCGTCTCGCGGATGCTGGTTCTCGATCGAACGAGCGGGGTCATCCGTCACCTGCGGATCGCCGACGTCGTCGAGTTGCTGGCGGCGGGCGATCTGCTGCTGCTGAACGACACGCGGGTGATTCCGGCGCGACTGTACGCCCGGCGCTCGACCGGGCGGCGCTTCGAGCTCCTGCTCCTGCGCCGGGTGGACGATGCCGCATGGGAGGCCCTCCTGCGACCGGCCGCGCGGGCGCGGCGCGACGAGGAGCTGATGCTTGCCGACGGCGGCACCTGCCGGCCGGCCGAGCGCCTCGAGGAGGGGAGGTGGCGGGTGCGCTTCGAGCCGCCGCTCGAGCTCGTGCGCCTGGATCGCCTTGGCGAAGCGCCGCTACCGCCGTACATCGAGCGGCCGGGCGGGTCGACCGACGAGGACCGCGCCCGCTACCAGACGGTCTACGCGCGCGAGCCCGGCGCCGTTGCCGCGCCCACCGCGGGCCTCCACTTCGACCATGCGCTGCTCGACCGGATCGCGAGCCGCGGCGTCGAGACGGAATTCGTGACCCTGCACGTTGGCCTCGGCACCTTCCGTCCGGTCCAGGTCGAGGAGATCGCGGACCATCGGATGCACAGCGAGTGGTACCGCTTCTCCGACGAGGGGGCGGGCGCCGTCAACCGGGCGCTCGACAAGAACCGGCGCGTGGTCTGCGTCGGCACGACGTCGGTGCGGGCGCTCGAGGCAGCGCTAGCGGCCGGCAGCGGACGGATCCTGCCCGGTGCGGCGTGGACCGAGCTCTTCATCACCCCGGGCTTCGAGTTCCGCGGCTGCGGCGCGCTGCTGACCAACTTCCACCTGCCGCGCTCGACGCTGCTGATGATGGTGTCGGCCTTCGCCGGCCGGGAGCGGGTGCTGGCGGCCTACCGCGAGGCGATTCGGGAGAGGTACCGGTTCTACTCGTACGGCGACGCGATGCTCATCATCTGAATCGAAGAGTGAAGATCGCAAGGATCGAAGACTGCCGAGCCGACCCACAGGGACCGGGGATCGCGGTACACGCCGTTCGGCCGGCGGGGGCGGAGACTCTTCGTTCTTCAGTCTTCGGTCTTCGATCGGTGGGCGGGTTGGGAGGAGGTGGGGATGGTCGTCGTCGCCGAGGATGCGCAGGCTCGGGGTCTCGAGGTCGTCGAGCTGGCCCGAACGAACCGCCCAGATGAAGGCGATCACCCCGGCGAGGGCGAGCAGCAGGGCGACCGGCAGGGCGATGTAGACGACGGACACGCTTCGATCCTCTCATCCCTCATGATCTCGGAGAACGAGCTCCGCATTCCATTGTCGCCACCCAACCGGCGGGCTGAAACCATGACGAACGGGTGCTCAACGGCGGCGCGCAGCCGTGCCCGTGCCCGTCTCCGCGCCCGGCCTCTGTCTGGTCGTCGACCAGCGAGGATGGGTCCTGCAGTCCCAGCGGTGTCACCGACACAGCAAAACTACGGACGGCTTCGACCGCGAGTTGGGGGCGAAAAGCGCAGGTTGACCGTATGATCGTGACCGTGACGGTTGGACGGGTGACCAGAGCGCTCGGGAACCGGACAGCGAGGTCGCCGACAATGGCGTCGGATGGCGATAGTCGGGCGACCAGCCGGCGCTCGATCGAGACTGGTTCGTTGGAGGGCGTGCGATGAGAGACCTGAAGAGTTCTGGGGCGCCTGGCGCTGGCGCTCGGCCTGTTCGCGGTGCTGGCCTTCTTCCCGCGCGCGGTCGGAGCGGCTGGAGACGACGACGAGACCGTCGTGCTCGAGGCCGCTGTCGACAGCGCCACGGTGGAGATCGACGGCACGGCCTGTTCCGCGTGCGCGGCGTGTCCGCATTGCCGGCCCACAAGCGCGCCGGCCTCATCGCCGATCGCATCGTGGGCCTCGCCCGCGATCCGGCATTCAAGACCGAGGACGTCGCCATCGTCGAGTCGGAAGGTGCTCTCGCCCTGATGGGCGGGGAGCTGCGGGTGATGATGGTGAGCGGCGCCGATGCCGCTCTCGAGGGAGTGTCCACCAGGCGGAGCTGGCGATGGTGGTGCAGGCGCGGATCCGCGAGGCGATCGCCGGCCTACCGCAGCGCCCGCACCCGGGAGGCGCTGCTGGCCGGCGTCTGGAAGGCGGTCGTCGCCACGCTGCTGCTCATCGCGGCCATCGCTCTTCGTGATCGTGCTGCGGCGGCAGCTCGATGCCAAGATCACGGGGCTGGTTCATCGTCGAATTCAGGCGCTCAAGGTCGAGCCGCTCAAGCTGGTCCGCATCGAGGATGTCGGCCATGCGGTACGGACCGCGCTGCGCACGCTGCGCAACCTGGCAGTCGTCGTTCTCGCGTTCCTGTACATGCACGTCGTCTTCGGGCTCTTTCCATCGACGCGATGGATCCACCTGCGGCTGGCCGACTGGATCGTCGGTCCGCTCGAGACCATGGGCCGCGGGCGTGCTCGCCGCGATTCCGAACCTGATCTTCCTCGCCATCCTGATTGTCGTCATGCGCTGGTTCATCAAGCTGGTCAGGCTGTTCTTCGAGGCGGTGGCCCGGGGGACGGTGACCTTTGCCAACTTCGATCCGGACTGGGCCCAGCCGACCTACAAGATCGTGCGGCTGGCGCTGATCGGCTTCGGGCTGGTGGTCGCCTACCCCTACATCCCGGGCTCGCAGACCGCGGCCTTCAAGGGGGTGTCGCTGTTCGCCGGCATCATCTTCTCCCTGGGGTCCTCGTCCATCATCTCCAACATCATCGCCGGCTACACCATGACCTACCGTCGTGCCTACCGGGTCGGCGATCGGGTGCGGATCGGCGACATCGTCGGCGAGGTGACCAACATCCGGCTGCAGGTGACCAACATCAGGACGCCCAAGAACGAGGACGTGGTCGTCCCCAACTCGCTGGTCCTGGGAAGCGAGGTCACCAACTACAGCTCGTACGCGCAGTCCCAGGGGCTGATCCTCCACACCACGGTCGGGATCGGCTACGAGACCCCCTGGCGGCAGGTCGAGGCGATGCTCGTGATGGCTGCGGAGCGGACTCAGGGGCTTCTCCGCCAGCCGCCCCCCTTCGTCCTGCAGAAGCAGCTCGGCGACTTCTGCGTGACCTACGAGATCAACGCGTACACCAACGACGCGTCGGTGATGCCCCGGCTGTACGCCGAGCTGCACCGCAACATCCTCGATGTCTTCAACGAGTACAACGTCCAGATCATGACGCCCGCCTACGAGGGCGACCCGGATCGTCCCAAGGTCGTGCCGAAGGAGGAGTGGTTCTCGGCGCCGGCGGCGGCGCCGCGGGAGGACACGAAGGCGACCTGACGCGCGTCAGGATGCGCGAGGATGCGCGCAGCGCATCCTGCTCGGCGCGCGCGGGGCGTAGGCCAGCCAACGACCGCGACGCGTCACACACCCAGAGGTTTACGACCCGCGCGCGCCGAGGGGCCTATGCCCGACACGCTGCTAGAAGGTCTTGGCACGGTACGACGAGAGCACGACCGTGATCGAGCTCGCGGGCATCAGGATGGCGGCCAGCGCCGGGTGCATCAGGCCGGCCATCGCCAGCGACACTGCGGCCGCGTTGTAGAGGAGCGAGAACACCAGGTTGCGGTGGATCACTCGCAGGGTGCGCCGCGACCCCTCGAGCAGCTCGACGATCGGCGCGAGGCCCGGCCGCGCGAGGTAGACGTCGGCTGCCGCGAGCGCCGCCTCGGCGCCGCCGTGGACCCCGATGCCGACCGAGGCCGCCGCCAGTGCGGCAGCGTCGTTGACGCCGTCCCCGGCCATCGCCACCAGGCCCGAGGCCGCCGCCTCCCGCACCAGCTCGACCTTGGTCTCGGGGTCGGCCCCGCCGCGACCATGCTCGATCCCGAGCTGCCGCATCACTGTTGCCACCGAGCCTGGATGGTCCCCGGACAGGACCTCGACCGTCCAGCCCATGTCGCGGATCCTCTCCAGCGTGCTGCGGGCATCGGCCCGGATCGGGTCGCCGAGGGCGGCGACCGCCGCTGCCGTGCCGTCGATGCACACTACGACTGGGGTCAGGCCGTCCACCACGGCGGCATCGACTGCTGTGCGCCAGTCACCGTCGAGGGCGATGCCACTCGCGGCGGCGAAGCCCGGCGAGCCGACCAACAACCGCCGGCCCTGCCAGGTGGCGGTCATACCGCGGCCCGGATGGCTGACGACATTGGCCACTGGCTGATCCGCCGAGATCGGTGGTCCGGCCGCAAGCGCGATCGCGACCGGGTGGGAGGAGTGGGCCTCGATCGCCGCGACCGCCGGCCGCAGCGCGTCATCGCCGGTCCAGCGGACCACGGCCAGCCGTCCCTCGGTGAGAGTGCCGGTCTTGTCGAGGATCATCCGCCCGTGGCGCGCGAGGAGCTCCAGCGCGTCACCGCCCTTGATGAGGATGCCGCCGCGGGCGGCGTGACCGATGGCCGCAGCCACCGCCAGCGGGGTGGCCAGGCCGAGCGCGCAGGGGCAGCTGACGATGAGCAGCGCGACCGCGTGGTCCACCGCGTGGTCCGGGTCGAGCCGCAGCCAGATCAGCAGGGTGGCCAGGGCCAGCACCAGCACGGCGGCGACGAACCAGCCCGAGATCCGGTCTGCGAGCTTCACCACCGGCGCGCGGCGGCGCGCGGACTCCTCGATCAGCCGCAGCAGGCGGCCGACGCGAGTGTCCTCGCCGGTCGAGCGCACCTCGAGGAGGATCCGGCTCGCGAGGTTGACGGTGCCGGCGTGGGCGGGCGAGCCTGGCGCGACCTCGACCGGCCGCGCCTCACCGGTCAGCAGCGACAGGTCGAGGGTGGAGGAGCCCTCGATGACCACGCCGTCGGCCGGCACCGAGTCGCCGGCCCGCAGCTCGACCACCGCTCCGGGCCGCAGGGCCACAACCGGCACCTCGCGCACGGTGCCTCCCTCGACAAGCCGTGCGGTCGAGGGGGCGAGCGTGAACAGGAGCTCGGTGGCGCGGGCGGCGCTGCGTTGCTGGCGGCGCTGGATGAAGCGGCCGACCAGCAGCAGGAAGATCAGGGCCGTGACCGAGTCGAAGTAGATCTCACCCGAGCCGCGCACGGTGTTGATCGCGCCCCAGGAGAAGCCGGCAAGGATTCCGACCGAGATCGGCAGGTCCATGTGGATCATGCGGGTTCGCAGCGAGCCCCAGGCGCCGCGGTAGAAGACCCCCGCGCACCACAGCACGGACGGCAGGCTCAGCAGCAGGCTCGCCCAGCGGAAGAGGCGGGAGTACTCGGCCTCGATACCGTGAAAGGCGCCGCCGTAGAGTGCGAAGGCGAGCAGCATGATGTTCCCGGCCACCGCGCCGGCAACGGCGATCCGGATCAGGAAGGCGCGGTCCGACCGCCGCTCGAGGTCGCGGCGCTCGACGCCCTGGTAGGGATGGGCCGGGTAGCCGAGCGAGTCCAGGAAGGCCGCCACATCGGACAGACGGGTCGCGGTCGGGTCCCAGACCACTGTGGCCAGCGAGCGGCCGATGTCGAGCCGGCACGAGGCGACCCCGGGAACGACGAGCGGCGTGCGCTCCACCAGCCACAGGCAGGCCGCGCAGTGGACGCCCTCGAGGTAGAGCTCGATCGTGGCGAGGCCGGCAGGGGCCGCGCGGCCGTAGAGCTCGAGGAACGCCGGTTCGTCAAACTCCTGGTAGCGCCGGCCGGAGCCGAGCGCCGGGCGGTTCGGCGCGTCGACGCGCTCGCGGATCGCATAGTACTGCTCGAGGCCGGCGCCGCGGATCACCTGGTAGGCGACCCGGCATCCGGAGCAGCAGAACTGCTCCGCGGCGCCGGGCTCGATGAGACCGGCCGGCACGGGCAGGCCGCAGTGGCTGCAGGCGGTCTCGGCTCCTGCACCATCGGACCCGCGAGTGGGTGTCGCGCTCATGGAACCCGTTGCCGACCCTGCTGTAGAAGCGGCATCGCCACGGCCGCCACCATCACTCGTCGCAGCAGGCGTGGTCGCCGCCCGACGCCGGGATTGCCGTGGCTGAGCGACTGCTCGCGAGCCGCGACCGCCGCCGCCACCGAGGCGGGCCGGCTGACGATCGCGAAGATCCCGAGCGCGACCAGCAGCACGGCGGTCACCGCCGGGACGTGCCGGCGCAGCGGCGCGGCAAGGAGCTGCGCTCCGAGACCGGCGGCGAGCAGGGCGGGCACCGTACCGAGCCAGAACGCGGCCATCACGGCCGCGCCGCTGACCGCGCTTCCGGTGCCGGCGGCGGCGACCAGGAAGGCCCACAGCCAGCCGCACGGGAGCAGGCCGCTGAGCAGGCCGACCGATCCCGCGCGCAGCACGGGCGGCGCGTCGGCGACGACCCGGAAGGCTCGCTGCAGCCAGGCCGCGCTTCCGGCCCGGGTTGGCAGCCCGCGCACGCCCCGGAGCCGGAGCAGTGCGAGCACCCCCCAGCCGATCATGATGGCGCCTGCCGCTACCCCCGCGACCCGCTGGAAGCCGGCCAGCGAGCCAGCCAGGTCGAGGGCTGCGCCGACAGACCCAGCGGCCAGGCCGAGCGTGGCATAGGCCACCAGGCGGCCCGCGCTGTACGTGATGTGGCTCAGGAGCCTCCGCGCGCCGCGCGAGGCGTCACCGCCGGCATAGAAGGCGACGAAGGGGCCGCACATCCCGACGCAGTGCAGGGACCCCGCGAGGCTGGCCACGAACACGGTTCCGAGGAGGGCGGTCATGGCCAGGACGCCTCGAACGCGAGACAGTCACGAGTGAAGGTGCGTCTCCCCGAGCTCGGCTCGCCGGTCCTCCGTGCCCGTCTCCGTCTCCGTATCCGACTCACGACGGACGTGGTCGCTTCGTGTGCCGTGTCCGGCGGTGGCTGGCCTTCGCTGGAAGCTCCGCGAAAACGATCGGGCACGGATACGGGCACGGGCACGGAGACGGAGACGGCTACGGACGCGGAAGCGGGCGCGGAAGCGGGTTCGACGCGCAAGGCCGTCATCGCGCCTTCAAATTGAGGTGGCGCCGCACGGTGTGGGTGAAGCGCTCGCCGCCGCGGTCGACGACGAAGCGTAGCTCCCACACGCCGGGGCGCCGCATGGCCAGGGGGCAGGCGTAGGCGCCGGCGCCCGTCGCCGCCAGCTCGGCGCGGAGGATCTGGTCCGCGCGGGCGTTGTGGAAGACCGCGACCGCAACCCGTGCCCCGTCGAGCGGTTGGCCGTTGCCGTCGGCCAGGCGGACCACCAGGGTCGGGTCGCTGCCGGCCGCCGGCGGCGGCGCCACCTCGACGTCGAGCTGCCAGCCGAGCTCGCGGCTGTGGCGCTCCTGGGCGCGCCGTTCGTCCCAGGCGAGGGCCTTCTGGTAGTAGTCCTCCTCCACGGCATACGACGGATTGGAGGTGGCGATGAAGACCGTGACCAGCGACGCCACCACGTGGAGGACCAGGGCGCCGACGATCAGCGCGGGCCATCGCACGTGCGGCGGCAGGATGGGCGTCATGGCTGTCTTGCCGGTCCGAGCAGGCGGTAGTCGAAGCTACGGTCGAAGTCGACGCCGTCGCGGATCCTCAGCACGATGGCGAGCTCGCCCGACGCGAAGGCCGGCGCCGGAGCGGTGAGGAACGCGGCCGTCATCTGGCTGTCGCCGGCAGCGACGGAGAGCGGGTTCTCCGGCGCGATCATGGTCAGCCCGGCCGGCCCGGTCACCTCGAAGGCGTAGGAGCGGTCGCCTCCGGAGCGGTTCGCGATCTTGATCCGGAGCTGGTTCGACACCTCGCCGCCCGGCAGCACCTGGAACGGCGCGCCGAGGCCGCGCAGCAGGGTCACGTCGGCGCTCTCCTGGTCGCCGAGCGAGAAGGCCAGGGCGCCGAAGGCGAGGGCGAGGATCGCGGAGTAGACCACCACGCGCGGCCGCAGCACGCGCCGCGGCCCCGACGCGAGCTGCTCCTGCGAGGTGTAGCGGACCAGGCCGCGAGGCAGGCCGACCCGGTCCATGACCGCGTCACAGGCGTCGATGCACTGGGTGCAGGCGATGCACTCCATCTGCAGCCCGTCCCGGATGTCGATGCCGGTGGGGCAGGTCGACACGCACAGCCGGCAGTCGATGCAGTCGCCGGCGGCACGCTGCTCGCCGCGGCGCCACGGCGCGCGCGGCTCGCCGCGGCCGGCGTCGTAGCCGACGATCAGGGACCGCCGGTCGAGCAGCACCGACTGGAAGCGGCCGTACGGGCAGGCGACGATGCAGGTCTGCTCGCGGAACCAGGCGAAGTCGAGGAACATGAGCAGCGTCGTGCCGAGCATCACCGCGAAGGCGGCCGGGTGCTGCGCCGGCGAGCCGGTCATCCAGGCGATCAGCCGGTCCCAGCCGACGAAGTAGGCGAGGAAGGTGTTGGCGAGCAGGGCCGAGATCGCGAAGAACACGGCGAGCTTGAGGATCCGCCGGGCGTCAGGCCCGCCGGCATCGAGCGCGAGCTGGCGCGCCCGGCCGCCCTCGATCCAGCGCTCGAGCGGCCGGTACACGAACTCCATGTACACCGTTTGCGGGCAGGCCCAGCCGCACCACACCCGGCCGAGCAGCGCGGTCAGCAGGAAGATGCCGACGAAGATCCCGAACAGCAGCAGCATGAGGAGGAAGGTGTCGGTGGGCAGGAAGGTGGCGCCGAAGAAGCTGAACTCGCGGCGCGGGATGTCGAGCAGCATCAGCGGCTTGCCGCCCATCCTCAGGATCGGCATCAAGGTGAAGACGGCGATCAGCGCCCAGGCGGTCACCAGGCGCCGGCGATAGAAGCGGCCCGCGGAGAGCTTGGGTCGGATCAGACGGCGGCTGCCGTCGCGGTTGAGGGTCGAGAGGACCCGCTCCTCGGCCTCGGGCGCATTCGAGGTGGCCGCCATCGGCGTCCCGTCACGACGCTGCGACGGGGCTGCCCGCCGCCGGCTCGGTGGGTGCGCCGCCGGCGGGTGCGCCTTCGGCCGGCGGTTGGCGCTCGGCAGGCGTGCCCTGGGGAGTCTTCGCGTTCGGCGGGTTGCTGCCGTGCAGGCTGCCGACATAGGACGACACCGCGAGCAGCTCGCCCGGCCGCAGCTGCCGATCCCACGCCACCATGCCCTTCTCCGGCACGCCCTCGCGGACGGTGCGGTAGATGTCGAGCAGCTGGGGCCCGTGAATCCAGTGGCCGTCGGTGAGGTTGGGGCCGATGGCGCCTTCGGCGAACATACCGTGGCAGGGCGAGCACTTGGACTGGAAGATCTTCTTGCCGCCGTTCATCATGCTCGCGTCGCCCATTAGCCCAGCCAGGGTCGACTCCGTGACCTCGCCGAGTGCGAGCAGCTCCTGCGCCTGCTTGTCGTAGAACGCGAGCATCTGCGCGTCGTAGCGCTCGATGGACAACATTCCGGGGCCGAAGTGGAAGTAGAGGATGTAGAGCGGGGTGGCGATGATGGTCACCCAGAACAGCATCACCCACCAGCGGGGCAGCGGGTTGTCGTACTCCTCGATGCCGTCATAGGAGTGGTCGAGCAGGTGGTCGCGGCGCGAGCCGCCGGGATCGAGGCTCGAGGTCGAGTCGTTCATCGGAGCGATCCTCCGCTGCCGGGGGCCGTGGTGTCGCCGTCGTCGAGGGGCAGGTGCCGGGCGTGATCCCACGAGCTCCGGCGCCGGACGAGGACCCAGACCACGATCGAGGAGAAGGTGGCGAAGCTGACGATCAGGCCGAGCACGGCCCACGAGCCGAGGCCTGCGGCCGCCATGATGTCGGAGAGGCTCATTTCGCCTCCGCGACCTGGACGGCGTCCGCGCCGGCGGCGGGTTCCAGCGGAGCGTCCGCGGGCTGCGGCGCCGGCTCGGGCCGGGTGATGTCGGTGCCGAGGCGCTGCAGATAGGCGATGAGGGCCACGACCTTGCTGCCCTCGAGGCCGGGCGGCCCGCCCTGGGCCGTCACATCGTCTGCGATGGTCCGCGCCTGCATCGCGGCGTGCTCGACAGCGCCGTCGATGTCCTCGTCCGAGTACGGCACCCCGAGCGCGCGGTGGGCCCGCATCGTCCTGGGTATTGCGCCAACGTCGAGCGCGGCGGTCAGCATCCACGGGTAGCCCGGCATGATCGAGCCCTGGGTGATGGCCCGCGGGTCCTGCATGTGGCGGACGTGCCAGAGGTGCGGGTACTTGCCGCCGACCCGCTGGAGGTCCGGTCCGATCCGGCGCGAGCCCCACTGGAACGGATGGTCGTAGACGAACTCGCCGGGCTTGCTGTACTCGCCGTAGCGCTCGGTCTCGGCGCGGATCGGCCGAATCATCTGCGAGTGGCAGTTGTAGCAGCCCTCCGCGAGGTAGATGTCGCGGCCGACCAGCTCGAGCGGCGTGTACGGCGCGCACCGTCGCGATGGTCGGGACGTTCGACCGGATCAGGAACGTCGGAATGATCTCGAACAGCGACGCCGACGACGACGGCGACCGTGACCCACACGGTGAAGCTGACCGGCCGCCGCTCCCAGCGCCGGTGCCAGTGGCTCGCGAAGAAGCGCTCCAGGCGGTAGCCGGTGTCGGCGAAGTGCGCGCCGGACGTGCGCAGCGCCGACGCGGGCTCGGGGTGCGGCGCGTAGTGCGCGGTTGCAGCGGCGGCGCTTCGTGGATCGCGCTCCTCGTAGGTCGCCGGCCGGCGGCGCCAGGTCATCAGCATGTTCACCGCGAGCATCAGGACGCCGGCGAGGTAGAGCGGTCCCGCCGATGACGCGCACCCAGTACATCGGGATCAGCCGCAGCGTGGTCTCGACGAAGTCGGGGTACGCCAGGTAGCCGTCGTCGTCGAACGCGCGCCACATCAGGCCCTGGGTGAGGCCGGCGACGTAGATCGCGACGATGTAGAGCAGGATGCCGATGGTGCCGATCCAGAAGTGGGTCTCGGCCAGCTTCTTCGACCAGAGCTCGGTCTGGAAGAGGCGCGGCACCAGCCAGTAGAACATGCCGACGGCCATGAAGCCGTTCCAGCCGAGCGCGCCGGCGTGGACGTGGGCGATGGTCCAGTCGGTGTAGTGCGAGAGCGCGTTGACCGACTCGTGATCGGAGAGCAGCGGCCCCTCGAAGGTGGACATGCCGTAGAAGGTGACCGCCACGACGAAGAACTTGAGGACCGGGTCCTCTGCGACCTTGTCCCAGGCGCCGCGCAGCGTGAGCAGGCCGTTGAGCATGCCGCCCCAGGACGGCATCCAGAGCATCACCGAGAAGAGCATGCCGAGCGTCGACGCCCAGTGCCGGCAGCGCGGTGTAGAGCAGGTGGTGCGGGCCGGCCCAGATGTAGATGAAGACCAGCGACCAGAAGTGGACGATCGAGAGCCGGTAGGAGATAGACCGGCCGGTTCGGCCGCCTTGGGCAGGAAGTAGTACATGAGCCCGAGGAACGGCGTGGTCAGGAAGAAGGCGACCGCGTTGTGGCCGTACCACCACTGCATGAACGCGTCCTGCACGCCGGCGTAGATCGAGTAGCTCTTGAACAGGCCCGGCCGGCACCGCCAGGCTGTTGACGATGTGCAGCATCGCGATCGTGACGATCGTCGCGATGTAGAACCAGAGCGCCACGTAGAGGTGCCGCTCGCGGCGCCGCGCGAGCGTCCAGAAGAAGTTGACCGCGAAGACGACCCAGACGACGGCGATCGCGATGTCGATCGGCCACTCGAGCTCGGCGTACTCCTTGCCCTGGGTGAAGCCGAGCGGCAGGGTGACCGCCGCGGCGACGATGATCACCTGCCAGCCCCAGAAGTGGATCGCAGCTGAGCGGCGTTCGAGAACATCCGCGCCTTGCAGCAGCCGCTGCGTCGAGTAGTAGATCGCCGGCGAACATCACGTTGCCGACGAAGGCGAAGATCACCGCGTTGGTGTGCAGCGGGCGCAGCCGCCCGAAGCTCAGCCATGGCAGGCCGAAGTTGAAGCTCGGCGCAGCGAGCTGGAGCGCCACCAGCAGGCCGACGACCATCCCGACCAGACCCCACACCAGGGTTACCAGGGTGAACTTGCGCACGATCGCGTCGTCGTAGCTGAATCGCTCGACCGTCATCAACTCCCTCCGTGGGCTGCCGTCCGGCACTGGCGGATCTTAGGTCCTGGCTGTCCGCCTCGTCAACGCGCGCGAGCTGTGCGCTACCATGTGCGCCTGGAAGCGGTTGCGGAGGGTGCGACATGATGCGAAATGCCCGCACGACAGCTCTCGTGTGGATCGTGGCCTTGGCGGTCGCGGCCGGGAGTACGGCCGGCCGCGCGGCTGCCGGCTCGCCCCCGTCGCTGCCGGCGACGGTCGACGAGGCGTTGGCCTCGGGCTACGAGCGGCTGGTGGTCCGCGTCGCGGTGTCGCAACCCGCCGAGATTCAGGCGATCGCGAGCTGGACGGAGCCCTGGGAGGTCGACCTCGCCGCCGGCTTCCTGATCGTCGATGTCGATGCCCTCGGCTACCTGCGGCTCCTCGACCTCGGCTTCGAGGTGTCGCTCGACGGGAAGCGAACCGGCAAGTACAACCGCCTCCTCACGGCGCTCCCGGATCAGGTCGAAGGCATCCCCGGCTACCCCTGCTACCGCACCGTGGAGGAGACGCTGGCCGCCGGCCAGGCGCTGGCGACAGCCTACCCGGAGCTCACGGCGTGGCTCGACATCGGCGACTCCTGGGAGAAGACGGCGGCAGGCGGGCTGCCCGGCTATGACCTGCGGGTGCTGCGCCTGACCAACGAGTCGATCGGCGGCGACAAGCCCGACCTGTGGGTGGAGGGGGCGATCCACGCTCGCGAGTACACCACCGCGGAAACCGCGACCCGCTTTGCCGAGCACCTGCTCGCCAACTACGGCGCCGACCCCGACATCACCTGGCTGATCGACCACCACGAGATCCACATCCTCCTCCAGACCAACCCCGACGGCCGCAAGCACGCCGAGGCGGGCGAGTCGTGGCGCAAGAACACCAACGGCACCTACTGCGGCGCGAGCTCGCCGTACCGCGGCGCCGACCTCAACCGCAACTTCGACTTCTACTGGGGCTGCTGCGGCGGCTCGAGCTCGCGACCCCTGCGATGAGACCTTCCGGGGCGCCAGCGCGGGCTCGGAGCCGGAGACCCAGGCGGTCCAGAGCTACGTGCTCGCCAGCTTTCCCGACTTCCGTCCCGACGATCTGACAACCCCGGCGCCGCCCGAGACGACGGGCGTCTTCATCGACCTCCACAGCTACGGCGGCGACGTGCTGACCGCCTTCGGCTTCCACGACCCCCCGACGGCGCCCAACGCCACCCAGTACCTCACCCTCGGCCGCAAGCTCGGCTACTTCAACGGCTACCACGCGCAGATCGGGAGCCTGTACCCGGTCGACGGCATCAACCAAGGACTGGGCCTACGGCCGGCTCGGCACGGCGGCCTTCACGATCGAGATGGGCACCGACTTCTTCGAGGAGTGCGCCCCCTTCGAGTCGACGATCTACCCGGACAATCTCGAGATGCTGCTCTACGCGGCGAAGGCCGCCCGCGGTCCGTGGCGGCTGGCGGCCGGGCCGGAGGTGGTGGCGCCGTCACCGCTGCCGACCGTCGTCGCCCCCGGCGAGCCGGTCACCGTCAACGCCACGGCCAACGACACTCGCTACGAGGCCGGCTCGGGCGAGCCGACCCAGCCGATCGCGGGCGCGCAGCTCTTCGTGGACATTCCGCCGTGGTCGCCCGGCGCGACCCCGATCGCGATGGTGGCCGTCGACGGCCAGTTCAACAGCACGGTGGAGCAGGTCCGCGCGACCGTCGCCACCGGCGCCCTGGGTAACGGCCGCCACACCGTGTACCTTCAGGCCCTCGACAGCGCCGGCAACTGGGGCGTGGTGAGCGCGGCCTTCTTCTGGGTGCTCGACCCGGCCCAGGCGGCCCACATCGCGGGCGAGGTCCGCAGCGCCTCGGGCGGCCAGCCGCTGGCGGCGACCGTGACCGCCGGCCCGTTCTCGACCGCCAGCAGCCCGGGCGACGGCAGCTACGATCTGATGCTGCCGGCCGGGACCTACGACGTGACGGCGACAGCCGACGGCTACGCGCCGTTCACCTCGGGCAACGTGCCCGCGCTGCTCGGACAGACGACCCCGCTCGACTTCTACCTCGCCCCCTACACGCAGGTGCTCGTCGACGACGTCGAGGGCGGCAACATCGGATGGACGGCCCAGGCGCCGTGGGCGATCACCACCGAGTCGTCGGCGAGCCCGACCCACTCGTGGACCGACAGCCCGGGCGGCCCGTACTCCAGCAACCGCAACATCTCGCTGACGTCGCCCGTCCTCAATCTCACCGGGATGACCGGCACCACGCTCGAGTTCGCCCACATCTACGACCTCGAGAGCGGCTGGGACTACGGCCACGTCGAGGTGTCGACCAACAGCGGCGGCAGCTGGAGCACCGTGACCAGCTTCTCCGGCATCGACCACACCACCTGGGAGACCGTGGCGCTCGAGCTGCCACAGCTCGACGGCGTGGCCACGGCGCGAGTCCGCTTCCGGCTCACCTCCGACAGCAACACCGTCGAGGACGGCTGGCACATCGACGACATCGTCGTGCAGGCGTCGGTGCCCCCGACGGCGGACTTCACTCTCGACGCCAACCCCGGCACGGTGCAGATCTGCGCCGGGCACGATGCCCAGTACACGGTCAGCGTCGGCGCGATCAGCGGCTTCTCGAACCCGGTCACGCTAGCGGCGAGCGGCAGCCCGGCGACGGCCGGTTTCTCCGTGAACCCGGTGACGCCGCCCGGCTCGAGCGTGCTGACGATCGGGAGCACCGGCGGCGCGGCGCCCGGCAGCTACCCGATCACGATCAGCGGCACCGCCTCGGGCAGCTCGGGCCACAGCACGCAGGTCTCGCTCGACGTGCTGGTGGTCGTGGCGCCGCCGGCCCTGACCGCGCCGCCGAACGGCGCGACCGGCCAGCCGCTGCGGCCCGTGTTCCAGTGGACCGCGGCCGCCGGCGCCGACGCCTACACCCTCGAGGTCGACGACGATCCCGGGTTCGGCAGCCCGGCGATCGTCGAGACGGGGATCCTCGGGACGAGCTTCACGCCCTCGAGCGACCTCGAGGGCAACATTACCTACTTGTGGCGGGTGCGGTCGGAGAACCTGTGCGGGGCCGGCGCCGCGTCGACCGTGTTCTCGTTCACGACCGGGAGCCTGCTGCCCTTCGAGGACGGGTTCGAGTCCGGCGATTCCTCGGCGTGGTCGGCCACGGTGCCCTGAGGAGGATCTCTGGGTTTGGGGGATTGCGTCCGCGCCCAACCGCTTCCGCGCCCCCTTCCGCGCCCGCTTCCGAGCGTTTGCCGAGTCAAAGCGGTCGTCTCGCCATCGGAAGCGGAAGCGGAAGCGGGCGCGGAAACGGGCCAACCCGTAGACGCCTCAATCCTGTTCGCTGGCCGGCAGGGGTGGGGGACTCTCGGGATGCAAGGCGTACCACGCGAACCAGAAGCACTGGCGGGTGGCGAAGCCCGGACCGGGGTCGGCGACGGGCTCGACCAGGGCGGCGCCCGAGTCGAGCTCGACGTGGATGCGCAGCGGGATGCCGGCCGCCGTGGCCTCCCACGCGCCGCGGCCGGCTGCAACGGCATCCGCAATCCGGCGCAGCGCGAAGACCGTGTCGCGGCCGCCCGCCGTCACGACGAGGACGCGGTCCTTCAGCGCGAGCTCCCCCGACGCCGGCAGGGGCTCGACCGGGAAGCGGAGCAGGTCCGAGCCGAAGTAGGAGTGGTAGGGGTCGCGTTTGTACAGCGTGCGCAGTCGCTCGACCGGCGCGAGGACCGAGGTGCCCGGATGGCGCACGCGCCACTGCTCCCAGGTTGCGATCGCCGCCGGCAGCAGCTCCATCCTGGCGCCGGCTGCCACCGCCGGTCCGGCCACGGCTCGCGCCTCGAGCTGCGACCACAGACTCGACGCCTGTGGCTCCGCCCGGCGGTCGAAGAGCAGCATGTTGGAGTTGAGCACGAGACCTGATACGCCGAAGGCGAGCGTCTCACCGCCCACCGTGCGGTCGCTGACCACCGCAGAGTCGCACAGCGGGTTGTAGCTGACGAGCACCTCGCGGCCGCCGACCCGGTCGTTGACCACCTCGTGCCAGCGCAGCAGCCGCAGCGGGTAGGCGCGCGCTTCGCCCGCGAGCTCGACGCCGAGGACCCGGTCGTGGGGCAGCAGAAACTTGCCGCGCCCCTCGCGGTTCCTGGCCTCGACCTCGGCGACGCTGAGCATTGCCGGCTCGGTCAGGGCGAGCAGACCGTCGCGGGGCATGCCGGCGGGGACGATCCGGGTCGCGGGCACGAGGCTCGAGCTCAGGTCGAAGCCATAGCTCGCGAGTGTCCGGCCGTCTCCGAGAGCGTGCTCGTGCCTCGGGGCGCGAAGCGCCAGCACGAGCAGACTAACCGCGACGGCGCCGCCAGCCACCGCCACCCACCAGCCGCTACGGACGAGCGACGGCAGGCGCGGCACGCTGCCCTCAGCGACCGACGCCGCTGTCGGTCGGTACGCCGGAGCTCACGATCGCGGCCGCGATCGACGGCGGCGCGGATCGCTCGAGCTCCGGTCCCCGGGCGGTCATGTCGATTACCATGACCGCCAGCAGCAGCGGCAGGTAGAGGATGCTGGCCACGAACAGCCGGCGCGCCGCCGGATCGGTGCGCAGCTTCAGGAAGGCCCAGCCCAGGGCGGCGAAGACGAGCCCGAGCACCTGAGACGCGACCAGGAAGCCGCGGCCGGAGACGCCGGCCAGCGTCAGCGCGGAAGTGACCGGCAGCAACGACAGGATGTAGAGCAGTGCGAGCCGCGCCGTCAGGTCGCCCGGGCGGTCGACGGCGGGGAGCATTCTGAAGCCGGCCCGGGCGTAGTCGTCGCGGTACAGCCAGGCCAGCGCCAGGAAGTGCGGCACCTGCCAGACGAAGAGGACGCCGCCGAGGATCCACGCGCCGAGCTCGAGTCGGCCGGTGGCCGCGGCCCACCCCATCATCGGCGGCACGGCGCCGACCACGGCGCCGACCACGGTGTTGAGCGGCGTGCGGGGTTTGAGGGGGGTGTAGACCGCGACGTAGAGCACGATGGTCAGCAGCGACAGGCCCGCGGTGAGCAGGTTGGCGGCAGCGGCGAGGATCGCGAGCCCGGCGAGCGACGAGATCGTCCCCCAGCGAATCGCCTGGCCGCTGCTGACCCGGCCCGAGGGCAGCGGACGACTGCGGGTGCGGAGCATCCGGCGGTCGCGATCCCGCTCGACGAGCTGGTTCAGGATGTTGGCACCGAACGCGGACAGTGCGGTGCCGGCCGCCGTCCACAGCAGGGCGGCGGGGTCCGACCAGCCACGGGCGCCGAGCAGGAAGCCGACCACGGCGGTCAGCACCACCATCGCCGCGAGGCGGGCCTTGGCCAGCTCGAGGTAGGCGGAAAGCACCCCGCGCCATGGGCGCGGGCTCGCAGCGATGCTGGAATCGGCGAGGGTCGAGCTCGAGACGGTCACGGTGTCAATTCCACGCCCGAGTCTGCGATCATAGGCGCGGACGTCGGAAGTATAACCTCGACGCCGGCACGACCATTTCCCTGGAGGGGACCATGGATGCTGCCCGCGACCCGCGCTCCGCACGGAATTCCGCACTGACGCTCGGCTTCGCCACCGCGGTCACGATGTGGGCGATCGCCTACGTCGGCCGCCTGCCTGCGGTGACCGCGCCGAGCGCCCTCATCGGGGGTCTGATGCTGGCGGCGGTGGCCGGCTGGGGGTGGTTCGCGGGGCGTCGCACCGGGCGCTGGAGCTCTGGGGCGGCTGGCGGTGCCGTTGCCGGGGTGATCAACCTGCTGATCCTCGGCAGCCTGGTCGCCGGGCCGGACGGCGCCCTTCGCTCGGCGACGCTGTGGTGGCTGCCGGCATCGGTAGTTGCGGTGGCCGCGCTCGCGGGCGCGGCCGCGGCGCTGGCCACGGCGCCTCCGGGAGCAGTCGTGGTCACCGACTGGACCGCCATGCTGGCCAAGGTGGCGGTGGCGGCGACCTTCCTGCTGGTCGTGGCCGGCGGCCTGGTGACCAGCAACGAGGCCGGGCTCGCCGTCGTCGACTGGCCGAACACCTTCGGCTCGAACATGTTCCTCTATCCGATCTCGCGGATGACCGGCGGCATCTACTACGAGCATGCCCACCGGCTGTTCGGGGCGCTGGTCGGCCTGGCAACCCTGGCCGTCGCCTTTCGGCTGTGGCGGGTCGATCCGCGGTCGTGGGTTCGCGCGCTCGCCGCAGCGGCAGTTGTGGTGGTCACGGTGCAGGGGCTGCTCGGCGGCTTGCGCGTCACCGGGCGCCTCACGCTTTCGACCGCCGCGGCGGACATGGCGCCGAGCATCGGCCTGGCCATCCTCCACGGCGTGCTGGGTCAGGTTTTCATGGCGGCCATGGTCGTGGTGGCCGCCGCGACCAGCCGCCACTGGAGGAGCGCGCCAGTGCCCGAGCGGGTATCGACGGTGGCCGGCGATCGGACCCTCCAGGCGACGCTCGTCGGCGCGCTAGTGGTGCAGCTCGTGCTCGGCGCGATCCAGCGCCACCTCGCGCAGGGACTCATCATCCACATCACCCTCGCGGCCTTCGTCACGATCATGGCGATCGCGGTCGGCGCCCGGGCCTGGGGGCTGTACCAGGGGCGCTGGCCGGTGCCGCGGCTCGGCCAGCTGCTGATGGGCCTGGTCTGCGTCCAGGTCGCCCTCGGGATCGCGGCCCTCGCGGTCACCCAGGGCCGCGCCGTGGTCGGCCATCCGACCACCGTTGAGGTCACCATCGCCACCGCCCATCAGGCGGCCGGCGCCGGCCTGCTCGCGCTCGCCGTGCTGCTCGCCGCCTGGACGCGACGCCTCGTTCCGCCCACGACCCCCGTCCGATCGAAGATTGAAGATTGAAGATCGAAGAACGTTGCGTGGGGCAGATCCGAAACCGCTGAAAGGCCCAGGGGCGGGGATAGACTCCGAAACCCGGGACCGACGGTAGACCCGCTACCCCGCGCTTCCCACTCCCTCGACGAGGAGCTGCTGGCAGCGCTCGACATCGGCCTCGGTGGTGCCGAGGTTGCCGATCGCGACGCGCAGCGCGATGCCGCCGTCGAGCCGGGTGTGCGAGAGAAAGACCTCGCCGGAGGCGTTGACGCGCTCGAGCAGGCGCAGGTTGAAGCCGTCGAGATCGGCGCCCTCGATCCCGGCTGGTTGCGCGCGGAAGCAGACCACCGAGAACGGCACCGGGGCCATCCGCTCGAAGGCCGGCTCGCGGTCGATGAACGCGGCGAAGCCCTGGGCGAGCCGGAGGTGGGCGCGGATCCGCTCGCGGATGCCCTCGAGGCCGAAGCAGCGCAGCACCCACCAGAGCTTGAGCGCGCGGAAGCGGCGCCCGAGCTGGACGCCGTAGTCCATGAGGTCGATCGCGTGTGCGCTCGCCACCGAGCGGCGTGGTCAGGTACTCCGGGACCAGCGAGAAGGCGCGCCGGAACAGCTCGCGGTGGCGGGTGTAGAGGGCCGAGCAGTCGATCGGCGTGAACATCCACTTGTGGGGGTTGAAGACGAAGCTGTCGGCGAGCTCGCAGCCGTCGAGCGCCCACCGCAGCTCTGGGCAGAGCGCGGCCGAGCCGGCGTAGGCGGCGTCGACGTGCAGCCAGAGGCCTTCCGCGGTGCAGATCCGCGCGATCTCCGGCACCGGGTCGACCGAGGTCGTGGAGGTGGTGCCGACGGTGGCGACCACCGCGAGCGGAAGCCGACCGGCCGCGCGATCGGCCGCGATCGCCGCGGCGAGCGCAGCCGTGTCCATCCGGTACTCGGCGTCGTGGGGGATCGGCCGGTAGCCGTCGAGGCCGAGGCCGAGGGCGACGCAGGCCTTGGCGATCGACGAGTGCGACTGGTCCGAGGCGTAGACGCGCAGCGGCGGCAGGTCGCTGCGGCCGCTCATGCCGCGCTGGCGGATATCGAGGCCGGCGGCCTCGCGGGCGGCGGCCAGGCCGAGCATCGACGACACCGAGGCGGTGTCGGTGAGGAAGCCGAAGAAGTCATCCGGCAGCTCGAGCGCCCGGCGCAGCCACTGCAGGACCTCGAGCTCGAGCTCGGTGGCCGCCGGCGAGGTCCGCCACAGCATGCCGTTGACGTTGAGCCCGGCCGACAGCAGCTCGCCGAGGATGCCCGGCCCCGAGCCGGTGATGCCGAAGTAGGCCATGAAACCGGGGTGGTTCCAGTGGGTGACGCCCGGCAGCACGACGTCGAGAAAGTCCTGCCAGACCGCATCGGGATCCTCGCCGGCGCTCGGCATCTCACCCGGCAGCCGTGCGGCCACCTCTCCGGGCGCGACCCGCGCGAGCACCGGGTACCGGCGCGCACCGCCGTCGAGATAGCCGGCGATCCAGTCGACCATGCGGTGGCCCTGGCGGCGGAACTCTTCGGCGGCGAAATGCCCGTCCTTCGTGTCCATGCGCGACCTCCGGCCCAAGGATACGCCGCCGAGTCGCGGGCCCAGCCCGGAATACGGGGCGTCCCGGACGGGGTTGGGGGGGCCGTGGAGGCGTTGAGGTGCTTCGCGATGACAGTGCTCGCGCTGGTCGTGACTCGCCGGGGTCGGCTGCAGCGCCCCGCGTCTGCCCGAGCTGGCGGATGGCGAGCCCGCGTCCTACGCGAGCCACCTCGAGCCGCTGGTGCTGAAGCGCTGCCTGTCCTGCCACACCGCGGAGGAGCCCAAGGCCGGGCTGGTGCTCGAGGCCGGCCGGGGCTGGCAGGCGCTCGTCGGCCCGGGCTCGGTGCAGGTCCCGGCGATGCGGCTGGTGGAGCCGGGCGACCTCGACGCCTCGTACCTGTGGCGCAAGCTCGACCACGCGGCGCCGGTCGGCGACGGCATGCCGCGCACGATCGTCGGCACGAAACGCCTGCCGGCGGCCGAGCTCGAGCGCTTCCGGCGCTGGATCGAGGACGGGGCGCGGCCGTGAGTGCTGCGGAACGTCAGACGGGGCGGGCAGCTCAGCCCGGGGAGGGCGGTCGCGGCGCCGTGCGCTGTCATCTTCCCGCTGTTGCCCAGTAGAATCCGCAGACGCCCGGCGGCCACCGGCGGCGAAAGGGGTGCATGCGCCAGCATCGAGTCAAGGTCGGCATCGTCTTCCTGATCGTGTTCATCGATCTGGTGGGCTTCGGCATTGTCATCCCGTTCTTGCCTCTGTACGCCGAGGAGTACGGTCCGTCGCCGGTGGTCTTCGGCCTGCTCATGGCGTCGTTCTCGACGATGCAGTTCCTGTTCGCTCCCATCCTCGGCCGGCTGTCCGACCGCTACGGCCGCCGGCCCGTTCTCCTGCTGTCGCTGGCGGGATCGGTCGCGGGCTACCTGCTGTTCGCCTTCGCCGGGTCGCTCGCCATGCTGTTCGCGTCGCGGATCATCGACGGGATCTCCGGCGGCAACATCTCGACCGCGCAGGCGGTGATCGCCGACATCACCGATGAGCGCGATCGCACCAAGGGCATGGGCATCATCGGCGCCGCGTTCGGGTTGGGGTTCATCTGTGGCCCGGCGATAGCCGCCGTGCTGGTGAACATCGCGCACTGGTTGCCCGGCGTCGCGGCCGCGACGACCTCGGCCGTCGCCCTCGTGCTGGTCGCGGTCGCGCTGCCGGAGACCCGCAGCGCGCCAGCGGACGCCGCGGCTGGTCAGCCGCCCCACAGGCTGGGCAGCCTCGGCCGCCTGACTGGCTACCCCATGGTCGGCGCCTGCCTGGCGACGGTGTTCCTGGTGATCTTCGCGTTCTCCAACTTCGAGACGACCTTTGCCCAGCTGCTCCGCTTCCGCTTCGCCATGGAGATGTCCACGGTCGGCTGGATGTTCGTGTATGCCGGCGTGCTCGGCGCGGTGGTTCAGGGCGGGCTGGTCGGCCGCCTGGCACGACGCTTCGGCGAGCCGCGGCTGATCGTGGTCGGGGGGGCGATCGCGGCCGCAGCGGCCGGCGCGTTGCCGTTCGCCGGGTCCGCGGGGCGGCTGCTCCTGGTGCTCGCGGTGCTGGCGGTGGGCCACGGGCTGCTGGCGCCGTCGCTGTCGGCATTTACCTCGAGGCTGGTGCCGAGCCACGAGGTCGGCTCCGTGATGGGAGTGTCGCAAGGCGTGTCCAGCCTCGCCCGGATCTTCGGTCCCTTCTGGGCGGAGTGGGTGTACGGGGGGGGCGGTCCGGAGCTCCCGTACCTGAGCGCGGCGGTCGCCTACGCGCTGAGCGTTGTCGTCATCGTCGCCGCCCGCCGTGCCGCGGTCGCGCCGGAGCAGGGGGTGTAGCCGGCAGCGAAGACCGGGTATGATGCCGGCCCCGGTGTCCGCCAACGCGCCGGCAGGGTCGCAATGGAGGGTCGAGAGTGCATAAGAACCCATGGTTCACGCTGGTCCTGGGAGCGATGGTCGGACTCGTGCTCGGCTACGTGCTCGCCGAGCGCCAGCAGGTGCCGCCCGCGAAGGCGGCGGCCAGGCAGCAGGCGGCGGCAGCCGGGCAGCAGGGCCTTCCCGAGGGGCACCCCCCGGTCGACGCCACCACCACGAACGCCACCGGCGGTGGGGCCCAGGGGCTGGCTGCGCAGGCCGCCGAGCTCGAGGGCCTGCTCGCGAGAACGCCCAACGAACCGCGGCTGATGGTCGGGCTGGGCAACCTCTACTTCGATGCCGGCCGCTGGACCGAAGCGCGGCTGTGGTACGAGAGGGCGATGGAGATCGAGAGCGGCGACCCCAACGTCATGACCGACCTTGCCGTCGTCTACCGCAACCTCCGGCAGCCGGAGCGCAGCCTCGCCCTCCTCGACCAGGCGATCGGGATCTCACCCGACCACTGGCAGGCGGTCTACAACAAGGTGGTGGTGCTCCACTTCGACCTGCACCGCCACGACGAGGCGGCGGCCGCGCTGGCGCGGCTCAAGGAGATCAAGGCCGCCAACCCCGAGGTGCCGGACCTCTCGGCGATCGAGGCCGAGGTCATGGGCTCCTGACGGCTCTTCAGAACCGAACCACGAGCCCGCCGAGAACGCGCTTCTCGTCGAAGTCGTCGCTGTTCGCCGTTTCGGCCACGAGCAGGAACGACAAGGTGCGGTTGAGGTTGAGGTTGCAGGAGAGAGCGTAGCGGCTGCTGTCGGGCCGCAGCTCGACGGTCCCGCCGTTGCCGTCGTCGTAGTGGTAGACCGCGAACGACTCGTTGTAGTCGAGGCTCAAGTAGACCCGCGACCCGACCGAGGTCCCGATCGAGGCGTACAGCGAGTCGTACGACTCGTCACCCTCGTCGTACTGCGAGCTCGACACGGTGACGTCGAAGCCGGTGCCGAAGAGCTGGCGGGCGCTGACGCCGAGCTGGAAGCGATCGCGGGCCTCGTCGGCCCAGTCGTTCCGGTCCTGGCCGGCGCTTGCCCACAGGCTCAGGAAGCGGGTGGCGCGGACGGTGACCCGCAGCCTCCCCGACTCGAAGAGCAGGCCGTCGAGGGCCTCCGGCGAGACGGGGCGGCCCTCGAGCTGGTCCCGGGTGATCGACCGGGTGTCGATCGAGTGGCCGCGGTGGTAGGTCCCCTGAAGGTCGAGGACCTTGACCGGGCTGTAGCGGAGGTTGATGAAGAAGTACGAGAGGTCCGAGTCGCCGAGGTCGCCGGGCCCCTGCGTGTCGTACTCGAGGGCCTGGTACATGTTGAAGCTGCGCGCCACGGGCACGAAGTTGTTGAACACCACGACCGAGCGCTCGGTGAGGTCGGAGTTGCGGATCGTCACGAAGCCGAGCACGTGCCGGCGGCCGCGGGCGCCGTCGACCGCGGCGTAGACGCCGCCCTTGCGGACCTCGTCGGCAAAGCCTCCGTCGTAGTACTCCGGCTCGAGGCCCGCGAAGAGGCCGAAGCGGAGGTGCCCGATGCCTGTTGGCTCGGCCAGCCGGTACTCGCCGTGCAGACCCCCGACCGAGCCGAGACCGCCGAGCTCGCGGACCCACATCTGGCCGAGCCTGGCCGACCAGCGACCGTCGCGGGAGTGGACGCCGACGAACGCCTCGTAGATCGACACCGTCTGGTCGCGGTCGGAGGAAGGGTAGGTGGCGAAGCGCGCATCCAGGCCGTACTCGAACAGGTTGTCCCATCCCGACGGCGGCTCGAGCGACAGATTGGCGATCACCTCGGTGAAGTCGGAGGTCGCGCCGTCGGCGGTCTCCCGCTCCGACCAGCCGGTGTAGAGCGAGAAGCGGCCGCTCGCCGGGATCGCCTGGGCGCTCGCGAGCCGCGCGCCGGCCGCCACCGCCGCCACCGCGAGGAGAGCCCCGAGCAAGCGGGAGCCGGCACCGACGGAGAAGCCGGCCCGTTTCATCGCTGCCCCCACGCTCGTCGCTGCTGTGCCCGTGATCGCCCTCGGCCTCCGAGGTCGCCTCCGCCGTCCGGGTGGCACGAATAGGCAGGCCTGGGAGTCGTAGACGTAGCCCGGGACATCCTGGTGCTCGTTGTCTGTGTCGCCGCGGGGGTGGCACGAGGTCGTGCAGGTGAAGATCGAGAAGTTGGTCGGGTTGGGATGGCACTCGGAGCACTCGAATCCGGAGTGCTGGCCGGTCGCGATCGGGAACCAGATGTGGTCGAACTGACCCTGGTCCCAGCTCGAGTCGGCTGGGTTGTGGCAGAGCTGGCAGTCGGTGGGGAAGCCGGCGGCGACGTGGTTCGGGTCGGTCGTGCCCTGGTAGTCGTCGAGGTGGCAGTCGACGCACTCGGACGGCAGTCCCTGGTAGACGCCACCGGAGTGACAGGCCTCGCAGGGCTGGGAGGCGTGAACGCCGACGAGGGGATAGGTTCCGTGATCGAACTGACCCTCATCCCAGCTCGGATCGGCCGGGTCGTGGCAGAGCTGGCAGTCGGTGGGGAAGCCGGCGGCGGCGTGGTCCGGGTCGGTCGTGCCCTGGTAGTCGTCGAGGTGGCAGTCGACGCACTCGGAAGGCAGTGCCCTGGTAGACGCCGCCGGAGTGACAGGCGTCGCAGGGCTGAGAGGCGTGCGCGCCGACCAGCGGATACGTGCCGTGGTCGAAGATGCCGTCACCCCACTCCGGATCCGCCGGGTCGTGACACTGGGCGCAGTCGGTGGGGAAGCCGGCGGCGACGTGGTCCGGGTTCTCCGCCCCCTGGTAGTCGTCGAGGTGGCAGTCGACGCACTCGGACGGCAGTCCCTGGTAGACGCCGCCGGAGTGGCAGGCGTCGCAGGGCTGGGAGGCGTGGGCACCGACCAGCGGATACGTGCCGTGGTCGAAGATGCCGTCACCCCAGTCCGGATCCGCCGGGTCGTGGCACTGGGCGCAGTCGGTGGGGAAGCCGGCGGCGACGTGGTCCGGGTCGGTCGTCCCCTGGTAGTCGTCGAGGTGGCAGTCGACGCACTCGGAGGGCAGTCCCTGGTAGACGCCGCCGGAGTGGCAGGCCTCGCAGGGCTGCGCCGCGTGGGCGCCTACCAGTGGGTAGGTGTCGTGACCGAACTCGCCATCGCCCCAGCTCGGATCGGCCGCGTCGTGGCACTGGGTGCAATCGGTCGGGAAGCCTGCGGCGACGTGGTCCGGGTCCTCGCCCCCTGGTAGTCGTCGAGGTGGCAGTCGACGCACTCGGAGGGCAGTCCCTGGTAGACGCCGCCGGAGTGGCAGGCCTCGCAGGGCTGGGCCGCGTGGGCCCCGACGAGTGGGTAGGTGTCGTGACCGAACTCGCCGTCGCCCCAGCTCGGATCGGCGGCGTCGTGGCACTGGGTGCAGTCGGTGGGGAAGCCGGCGGCGACGTGGTCCGGGTCGTCGGCCCCCTGGTAGTCCTCGAGGTGGCAGTCGACGCACTCGGAGGGCAGGCCCTGGTAGACGCCGCCGGAGTGGCAGGCATCGCAGGGCTGCGCCGCGTGGGCCCCTACGAGTGGGTACGTGTCGTGACCGAACTCGCCATCGCCCCAGCTCGGATCGGCGGCGTCGTGGCACTGGGTGCAGTCGGTCGGGAAGCCCGCGGCGACGTGGTCCGGGTCCGTCCGCGCCCTGGTAGTCCTCGAGGTGGCAGTCGACGCATTCGGACGGCAGGCCCTGGTAGACGCCGCCGGAGTGGCAGGCCTCGCAGGGCTGGGCGGCGTGGGCGCCGACCAACGGGTAGGTCCCGTGGTCGAACGAGCCGTCGCCCCAGCTCGGATCAGCGGCGTCGTGGCACTGGGCGCAGTCGGTGGGGAAACCGGCCGCGACGTGGTCGGGCTCGTCGGCCTCCTGATAGTCCTGGAGGTGGCAGTCGACGCACTCGGACGGCAGTCCCTGGTAGACGCCGCTCGAGTGGCAGGCGTCGCACGGCTGCGCCGCATGGGCGCCGACCAGCGGGTAGGTGTCGTGACCGAACTCGCCGTCGCCCCAGTCGGGGTCGGCGGCGTCGTGGCACTGGGTGCAATCGGTGGGGAAGCCGGCCGCGACGTGGTCGGGCTCGTCCGCTTCTTGATAGTCCTGGAGGTGGCAGTCGACGCACTCGGAGGGCAGTCCCTGGTAGACGCCGCCAGAGTGGCAGGCGTCGCACGGCTGCGCCGCATGGGCGCCGACCAGCGGGTAGGTCCCGTGGTCGAAGTGGCCCTGCTCCCACGACGCGTCGCTCGCGTTGTGGCAGTCGTCGCAGGTGGTGGGGAAGCCGGCGGCCGCGTGGTCCGGCTCCTCGGTGCCCTCATAGTCGTCGAGGTGGCAGTCGACGCACTCGGAAGGTAATCCCTGGTAGACGCCGCTCGAGTGGCAGGCGTCGCACGGCTGCGCCGCGTGGGCGCCGACCAGCGGGTAGGTCCCGTGGTCGAAGTGGCCCTGCTCCCACGACGCGTCGCTCGCGTTGTGGCAGTCGTCGCAGGTGGTGGGGAAGCCGGCGGCCGCGTGGTCCGGCTCCTCGGTGCCCTCATAGTCGTCGAGGTGGCAGTCGACGCACTCGGAAGGTAATCCCTGGTAGACGCCGCTCGAGTGGCAGGCGTCGCACGGCTGCGCCGCGTGGGCGCCGACCAGTGGGTAGCTGCCGTGGTCGAAGCGCGCCTGGTCCCACGATGAGTCGCTCGGGCTGTGGCAGCTGTCGCAGGTGGTGGGGAAGCCCGCCGCCACGTGGTTTGGATCGTCGGCCGCCTGGTAGTCGTCAAGATGGCAGGAGGCACAGTCGGTCGGGAGCCCGCCCTCGAAGCGGCCGTCGACGTGGCAGGCTTCGCAGTCGAGAGTGGCGTGCGCGCCGCGCAGCGCGTGGCCGGTCGCGACCCCGTGATCCCAGTTGACCGCCGTCCACGAGATCGGACGGTGGCACTGCTCGCACTCGTTGCCGAGGCGGGTGCGGTAGCGGTCGTCCTGGCGCCGGATCCAGTGGCAGTCGTAGCACCGGGTCGGCGTCCCCTTGATCTGGCCGTCCCAGTGGCAGTCGGCGCACGGCACCTGGAGGTGGCGGCCCTCGAGCGGCAGCATGGTCGACTTGTGGAAGGCCCGCGACGGGTCGCGGAAGGGCGCGTGGACCGTGTGGCACGAGGCGCAGTCGTCGCCGAGCGTCGCTCTGTGCACGTCCTCGTGGCACGTGGCGCACTGGCGGTCGAGGTTGGTGAACTGGATCGCCTCGCCGTGGCCTGCTGGGAAGTCCGCCTCGACCGTGCGGTGGCAGGAGCGGCACTCGACCGCCGCGTGGCCACCCGTGAAGAAGTCGGGGTCGCCGCGGTGGCCGTGGCTCGTCAGCTTGAAAGTGTCGGTGCGGTGACACTCCGAGCAGTGGTCGCCGAGCTGGCCGAGGTGGACGTCCTTGTGGCAGGTGATGCAGGCGCCGCTCGTGCCCTTGAACCGTATCGCGGTGCCCGGGCCGGCCGGAAACTCTCCGGTCTCGGTCTTGTGGCAGGTGATGCACTCGATGGTCGCGTGCTTCCCGGTGAGCGGGAACTCCGCGCGCGAGTGGTCGAAGGTGACCTGCTTGAAGGTCTGGGCCGTGACCGAGTGGCAGGCGGCGCACTGTGCGCCGAGCTGGCCGAGGTGGGCGTCCTTGTGGCAGGTGGCGCACTCCGTCGACAGGCCGCGGTAGGTGCGGGACGACACGGGGCTCTGCCCCGGCTCGAGGGTCGCGGCCCCTTTGTGGCACTTGGCGCACTCCAGCCCGGCGTGCTTGCCGGCGAAGAACTCGGGGAACCGCGGGTGCTGGAACGAGGCGAGCGCGAAGGCGCGGGTTCCGTGGCAGCTCGGCGCAGGCGGTCCCCAGCGCTCCCGCGTGGGGGTCCTTGTGGCAGCGTCGCGCAGTCCTTCGACGCCCCCCGGAAGTTGACGGTCCGGGGCGCACCGGGAGTGGGCGCCGGCTGCTTGTGGCAGGCCACGCACGCGATCTCGGCGTGACGATCGACTAGCGCGAAGCTGGTCCGGGTGGCGTGGTCGAAGGTCCCGCCCTTGAATGACGTCGTGGTGTGGCAGGCGGCGCAGTCCTCGGTGAACACCCCGAGGTGGGCGTCCTGGTGACAGTCGCGGCACTCGTCGTGCTTCAGCTTGACCTTTGCGGCGGGCTGGACATGGCACTTGACGCACGGCAGCGTCGCGTGCGCTCCAGTGAGCGCGAAGCCGGTCTTCGCATGGTCGAGTGACCGGGTTTGCCACGCGATGGGCGTGTGACACGACGAGCACGTCGGCCCGAACTTCCCAGCGTGCGGGTCCTGGTGGCACGCGCTGCACTCGGCGAACTTCAGGCCTCGGTACTGGCGGGTTGGATGGCACTTCGCGCACGCGACGGAGGCGTGCGCGCCCTCCAGCTTGAAGGCGGCGCGGGAGTGGTCGAAGCTCGTGGCGGCCTGGGCGAACGGCTGCGCCGTGACGTGGCAGGCGGCGCAGGCGGCGCCGAGGGCGCCATTGTGGCTGTCCTTGTGGCACGACCCGCAGGCCGGGTCGAGGGTGAGGTAGGACCGCGTCTTGTGACACTTGCCGCAGTCGCCGGCGATCGTCGCATGGCGGCCGTCGAGCGCGAAGCCGGTCTCCTCGAGGTGGTCAAAGCCCTTCTTATCGAGGGGCCGGATGTCGGCGTCGCGGCCCGCGTGCTCGACGTGGCAGACGTTGCAGTCGCCGGTCACGTCACGGTGGACGCCGGTCTTTTCCGCGATCCTCTTGGCGATCGGCTCGTGGCAGGACAGGCACTTCTTCGAGGACACGCCCTTGCCGGGCTCGTGGCATTTCTCACAGGTGTTGAGCCCCTCGAGCTTGGCGTGGGCAGCGCTCAATGGCCCTGGCGACACCAGTTTCCCGATGTCTTGCGCCCAGGCCGGCGCGGCGGCGATCAGCAGCAGGAGCAGAATGGAGCGGACTGCACGGGCTGCGATCCTGGTTCGCATCCAGCGTCACCTCACAGGAAATGCATATCCAAAATACCACGCAATGCCCACGTGGACCACAACGATGATCCCCATGAGCACGGCCAGCGGCTTGTGGTAGACCCGCCACAGGTCGAACAGCCGCTTGGTCTTCTTGAGGTAGGCGATCCGGCGCAGCAGGAGGTCGCGCTCGGCGAGCAGGCTGAGCTGCTCCGAAACCAGGTGGTGATCGGCGCCGACTCGATGGAGCTCGCGGGAAAGAGAGTAGAGCCGCAGACGGAGCCTCGGCTCTCCGATCAGCAGCCCCATCCACGTCGTGTCGTCCTCGGACTGCGGCACCGCGGCGGCCTCGAAGGCGGCGATTCTGGTCGCCATCTCCGGCGGAAGCTCGAGCTCCGAAAACCGCCGGCGGAGCTCGTCCGCCTTGGCGTCGAGCTCGGCGCGCCCGAGCTCGTGGCCCCTGATCGAGCGCGGAATGCGGACGTAGAGGTAGCGCCCCACGAAGCCCGAGGCCACCACGATGACCATCGACCAGAAGGCGACCGAGATAAGGCCGTTGAACTTGAAGGAGGTGTGGAGCGTGACGAGCACCGGGCCGAAGAACCCGCAGAAGATGTGGGCCTCGAGCCAGGTGTTGATTGGACCGAGCCGGCTCATCCAGCTTACCCGCTTGCGCAGCGAGTACAGGTGCATGACGACCATCAGCGAAAGGCCGGTGATGCCCATGACGTGCCCAACCGTTCCCGACGGGCGCAGCAGCGGGTGGAGATCGGTGTAGGCGCGGACGTCCAGCGGAGTCCAGTAGTAGCGCCAGCCGTCGAGGCCGACGACCACGACCAGAACAGTCGTGAGCGAGGCGAGAATGGCGAGGCCGATGCCGGTGCGCAGGAAGCCCGGGACCCGCAGTCCGAAGCGGGCGGGGTCGCTCAAGGTCGGGATCGCTGCGACCTGGGACGCGGGGCGATGGGCGGGAGAGGAAGCAGCTTCGGGCGATCGGTCGGCGCGAGCGGGCTGGACCGGCTCGAACATCCGCTCACGCCTCCATCGCACAGTCGCTCGTCGGCCACGACACGCAGGGGAGGATGTAGCCTTCGGCGCGCTCCGCCGGGTCGAGCAGGTCGGACTCGCACCTCACCTGGCCATCGACGATCCGGCTCCGGCAGGTGCCGCACACGCCGGCGCGGCATGCCGAGGGTAGGGAAACGCCCGCCGCCTCGCAGGTCTCGAGCAGGGTGCGGGAACCCGGGGCGGCGATCGACTGGTTGCTGACCACGAGGTGAAGTCGGAAGCCGCTGGCTGCGGCGGCCGCCGCGGGCTCCGCCGGCGTCGCGACCTCGACAGTGGGCGCTTCTCCCGCCGCACGGGCGCTGGCGAAAGCCACAGCGGCCGCGAACTCCTCGAAGCGGACCTGATCGGGTGCGACGCCGAGCTCCGCCAGAATCCTCTTCATGGCCTCGATCATCGGCGGTGGGCCGCAGAGCAGGAAGATATTGTCCTTGAGATCCTCGACCTGCGATGCCAGCAGCTCGCGGTTGATCATGCCGGACAGGAAGCCGTCGCCGGCCGGCTCCTCGGAGGTTGCGACGACGACCTTGGCCATTCGGTGGCGCTGGCCAATCCAGCCGAGCTCGTCGCGGAACGCGATGTCCTTTCGGGTGCGGACCGAGTAGAGCAGGTTCACCGGCCGGGTCGGATCCGCCAGCAGCGAGTGCCGCAGCATGCTCATCAGCGGCGTGATTCCGACCCCGCCGGCGACCAGGGTGACCGGCCGGTGGTCGTCGGCGGGATAGACGAACGCGCCGGCCGGTCGCATCAGCTCGACCAGCGAGCCGGGCCGCACCGTCGCGTGGAGCAAGCCTGACACCAGGCCCTGTCGCTTCACCGAGATCTCGAGATAACCGGTCGCCTCCGGCGCCGACGACACCGAGTAGCAGCGCGACACCGCCTTGCCGTCGATCGAGAAGCGCACGGTCAGGAACTGGCCGGCTTTGAACTCGAACCCTTCTGGCCTGGCCATGCGGAAGGTCGTGATGTCGGGGGTCTCACGGAACACGGAAATAACCGGGGCCTTGACCCAGCCCGCCGGTTTCGCCGCCGGCTGCACCGAGGCGGCGGGCCGCGGCGACGGAACGGGTCTCGGCGCGGTGGGAAGGGCCGCGGGCACGGCGGCAGGAACCGCCGGCCTCGGCACCAGCCGCTCGCAGGCTATGAACCACACGAGGTGGGCCGCGAGGCCGGCCGCGATTCCGCCGAAGCTCGAAAACAGCCACGGCGTGGTGGCGAAGACCAGCGACGGGAGGAGCAGGGTGTCGTGCCGGCGACCATCCGGGTTCCGGTGCATTCGCAGCAGCAGCATCGCCAGGTGGACGGTCGTCGCGACGGCGAGGACCGCAGTTTCGGCTTCAACGCGGAGAATCTCGATCACCATTCGTTTCCAATCCTCGCCCTAGGATAGCGGCGCATGTCGGTACAGTGAGAAATGATACCCATTCCAGACATCCGGGCGACGGTGGTCCGGCCGCAGTTCGTACGCCGTGATCCGCCTCACAGGTTTTCAGAGTCGGCGCACCGGGATTGGCGGCGCGCGAGATCGTGTTGCAGGTGGCGAGCAGAAAGGTGCCACCCCGTGCGCATTGCGGCCGTCGGATCGGCGTTTCCACCAAACTACTACGACCAGGACACCCTGCTGGCGGCGTTCCGCCGGCACTGGGCGGACCGCGTCTTCAACCTCGACCGGCTCGACGCACTGCACCGCAACGTGCTGGTCGGCGGCCGCCACCTGGCGCTGCCGATGGAGGCCTACGAGGGCCTCGCGACCTGGGGACAGGCGAACGACGCGTGGATCGCGGTCGCGCAGCAGGTCGGCGAGCAGGCGGTGCGCGAAGGCCTGAAGGAGGCGGGGCTCGCGACGGACGACGTCGGTGTCTTCGTCTTCGTCACCGTGACCGGTGTGGCGACGCCGTCGATCGACGCCCGGCTGATGAACCGGCTGCGCCTGCCGGCGCGGGTACGGCGGGTGCCGGTGTTCGGCCTCGGCTGCCTCGCCGGGGCGGCCGGGGTGGCGCGGGCGGCGGACCTCCTCCACGGGTTGCCCGACGAGGTGGCGGTGATGCTGTCGGTCGAGCTGTGCTCGCTCACCCTGCAGCGGCGCGACCTGTCGATCCCGAATCTCATCGGCTCCGGGCTGTTCGGCGACGGCGCGGCGGCGGCGATCCTGGTCGGCTCGGCGCGGTCGTCGGCCGGACCCGAGATCATCGCCTCGCGCTCGATCTTCTACCCGGACTCGGAGCGGGTGATGGGCTGGGACATCACCGAGGCCGGATTCCAGATCGTGCTCTCCGCCGACGTGCCGGAGGTGGTCCGGCGCTTCCTGCGGCGCGACGTGGACGGCTTTCTCGCCGAGCACGGGCTGGCCAGGCCCGACATCGGGGTCTGGGTGTCGCACCCGGGCGGGCCGAAGGTCCTCGAGGCGATGGAGGAGGCACTGGAGCTCCCCGACGATGCCCTCGAGGCGTCGTGGCGCACGCTGCGCGAGGTCGGAAACCTGTCGTCGACCTCGGTCCTGCTGGTGCTGAAGGATGCCATGGAGCGCCGCGATCCGCCGCCGGGCACCTGGGGGCTGATGCTCGCCATGGGGCCAGGCTTCTGCTCGGAGCTGGTGCTGCTGCGGTGGTAGCGGGCGCCGCATGGAAAGATCATCGGAAGGGCGGAGCGGAAGCGGGCACGGGCACGGGCACCCTTCGACTCGCGGCGCGGCTGCGCCGCTCGCTCAGGGCAGGCTCCGCGGAAGCGGGCGCCCCCAGCCCCTAACCCCTTTGATGCAGCCCGAGGTCATCATGATGGCAGCCCTGGATATCGACAGCCGAGTCGCCTTCACGGTGCTGGTGGCGCTGGTCGCCCTCCTGCGGCTCGTCGAGCTGCAGGTCTCGCGGCGAAATGTGGCGGCCATGAACTCGCGGGGCGGGGTCGAGGTCGGCGCCGGCCATTACCCGTGGATGGTGCTCATGCACGCGTCGTTCCTCGTGAGCTGCCCGCTCGAGGTGTGGCTCCTCGACCGTTCGTGGGTCCCGGTGCTCGGCGTACCGATGCTCGGTCTGGTCGCCGCCGGTATGGGGCTGCGCTACTGGACGGTCCGCACCCTCGGTGTGCGCTGGACCACGCGCGTCATCGTGCTGCCTGGTGAACCGCTGGTGAGGACCGGTCCGTACCGCCTGCTGCGCCATCCGAACTACCTGGGCGTGGTGCTGGAGCTGTTCGCGCTCCCGATGGTGCACACCGCCTGGATCACCGCTGTTGCCTTCAGCGTTCTCAACGGTATGCTGCTGCGGGAGCGGATCCGGATCGAGGACGCCGCACTGGCGAGGTGCTGCGGCGCGCCTGGAGAGGCGGGCGAGCGAGCGTGAACGACCAGGAGATTCTCGACGGTATCCGCGAGGTGGCGCGCCGACATCTCGACGTCGACGGGGAGCTGCGAGCGGACGTGCGCCTGGCGGAGGACCTCGAGCTCGACTCGATCAAGATCCTGACCCTCGCGGTCGAGGTCGAGAACCGCTTTCGGATCTGCCTCGACCCGTCGAATGAGGCGCAAATCGAGACCGTCGGCGACCTGGTGGCGGAGGTCGGGAGGCAGCTTGCGCGGCGAGCACACGACTCTGCCTGAGCTGCTCGAGCGTGCCGCCCGGAACGGCGATGCCGGGCTGCGCTTCGTCGATGCTGCGGAGCATGCCGTTTGGTTCTCGTGGCCGTCGATCCGGTCGAGGGCCCTCGACGCCTGCGGCCGGCTGCAGGCTCGCGGCATCGCCCCCGGCGACCACGTCGCTCTCGTGCTGCCGACTTCGATCGAGTTCTTCGACGCCTTCCTCGGCGTCCTGCTCGCGGGGGCAGTACCGGTGCCGCTCTATCCGCCGCTGCGCCTTGGCCGCCTCGACGAGTACGCGGCGCGGACCTCGCGCATGCTCGAGCTGGTGCGCGCGCGACTCGTGGTCACCGACCGCCGGGTGCGCCGCCTGCTCGGGCCGGCGGTGGCGGCCGCGAGGCCGCCGCTCGGGTGCGTCGTGCTCGACGAGCTCCGGGAGGGGACGCCGCGTCCCTGCCCCGTCGCTCCGGACGATCTCGCGCTCGTCCAGTTCTCCTCCGGCAGCACCGTCGACCCCAAGCCGGTGGCCTTGAGCCACCGCGCGGTTGTGGCGCAGACCCTGCGGCTCAAGGGATTCTGGCCTCAGCCCGAGGGCCGGGCCGTGGACAGCGGGGTGAGCTGGCTGCCGCTCTACCACGACATGGGCCTGATCGGGTGCGTCCTGCCCGCGCTCGAGCATCCGGGCACCCTGACGTTGATTCCTCCCGAGCTCTTCATCGCCCGGCCCGCGCTGTGGCTGCAGACGATCTCGCGCTACCGCGCCACGATCTCGCCGGCGCCCAACTTCGCCTACGGCCTGTGCCTGGACAAGGTCCGTGACGATCGAGCTGGACGGAGTCGACCTCTCGTGCTGGCGAGTGGCGCTCAACGGCGCCGAGCCGGTGGCGCCGCGGGTGCTGCGGGGCTTTTGCGAGCGCTTCGCCCGCTGGGGCTTCTCGCCCGGCCGCGATGACCCCGGTGTACGGGCTGTCGGAGGCCGCCCTCGCGGTGACCTTCTCGCCCCTCGAGACCCCGTTCGACAGCCGCCGCTTCGACCGTGAGCGGCTGGCGCGGGAGGGGCAGGCGGTGGAGGCCACGAACGGGATGGAGCTGGTGTCGCTCGGGCGGCCGCTGACCGACTTCGCGCTGAAGGTCGTCGACGACGACGGCCGCGAGCTCGGTCCCGGACCAGGTCGGCCGACTGCTGGTGTCCGGTCCATCGCTGATGGAGGGCTACCTCGACCAGCCCGAGGCGACCGCCGCAGTGCTGCGCGACGGCTGGCTCGACACCGGCGATCTGGGCTTCGTGCACGACGGGCTGCTGTTCCTCACCGGTCGCGCCAAGGACGTGCTGATCCTGCACGGTCGCAATCACTCGCCGCACGAGGTGGAGGACGCCGTGGGCGTCGTCCCTGGCGTGCGAGCGGGCTGTGCAGTCGCCGTGTCCTGGCTGCCGGAAGACGGCACCGGGGAACGCCTGTTGCTGCTCGTGGAAGCCCGGCGGGAGGTGGTCGCGACCGCGTACCCGCACATCGCGGCCGCGTGCGCCGCCGCGGTGCGGGCCGCCGCCGGCCTCCAGCCCGACCACGTCGAGATGCTCACCCCGGGGACTCTGCCCAGGACCTCATCCGGAAAGCTGCGCCGGGCCGAGACGCTGCGCCGGTGGCTGGCGGGCGAGCTCGATCCGCCGGCCGCCGCCACACCGCTGCGGATGCTGGCCGCCGCCGCCCGCTCGCGCCTGGCCTTTGCGAGAATGCGATTGGAGCCTGATGAACGATCGTGATCTCGTCATCGTCGGCGGCGGACCCGCGGGACTCGCGACCGCGATCCGAGGCCGCATGGCCGGGCTGAGCGTCGCGGTCCTCGACGGGTTGCAGCCGCCGATCGACCGGCCGTGCGGCGAGGGCGTGATGCCGGAGGGCGTCGCCCAGCTCGATGCGCTCGGGGTGCGGGTGCCCGAGCGCCACTATCAGCCCTTCCGCGGGATCCGCTACGTCGACGGCGACGCGGCCGCGGAGGGGCTGTTCGGCGGCCGGCCCGGCCTGGGCATCCGTCGATCGGTCCTCCACGGTGCCCTCGCCGAGCGGGCGGCGGCGCTCGGCGCGGAGCTGCGGTGGGGGACCGAGGTCAGCGGGCTGACGGAGCACGGCGTCGCCACCGCGGGCGGCGAGCTGACGGGACGCTTCGTCGTCGGCGCGGATGGACGATCCTCACGGGTGCGGCGGTGGGCCGGGCTCGAGGGCCGGCCGCCGCGGGCCGGCCGCTTCGGGGTGCGGCGCCACTACAGCATCGCGCCGTGGACCGACCGGGTCGAGGTGCACTGGGGCGACGGCTGCGAGGCCTACGTCACCCCGGTGGCGCCGGAGCTGGTCGGGGTGGTGCTGATGTGGAGCGGCCGGGCCGCCGGCTTTGACGACCTGCTCTCGAAGCTACCGGGTCTTGCCGCGCGGGTGGCCGGCGCGCCGGTGGCATCGCGCGACGCCGGGGCCGGACCGTTCGGGGCTCGGGCGAGGAGGGTCGATGCCGGTCGGGTCGTGCTGGCCGGCGATGCCGCCTGCTGCCTCGATCCGATCACCGGTGAAGGGGTGGCGCTCGCCCTCCAGTCGGCCGAGGCGCTGGTCGAGGCGGTTGCCGCCGGCGACCTCGGTCGGTATCGGGCAGCCCAGGCTCGTTTGGTGCGGGCGCCGGCACGGTTGAACCGGCTGGTTCAGCTCCTCGAACGACGGCCCGGGCTGCGGCGGCGGGTGATCGCCGGCCTGGCCGCCCGGCCGGACCTGTTCCACCGCTTTCTGGCTGCACGGCGCGGCCCGCCGGTCGCGACCGGTGGCGCGGTGCTGCGGCTGGGGTGGCAGCTGCTGGGGGCGGGTCGATGAGCTGGCGGCGAGCGGTCGCGGTCGCGCTGGTCGCGCTGACGGTGGCCGCCGCCGTCGCGGCGAGCCGGATGCGGGTCGACAACCGGCTCGAGCGCTGGGTCGACACCGATCCCGAGGAGGCGCAGCGCTACCGCGAGTTCCGCGAGCGCTTCGGCAGCGACGAGTTCGTGGTGGTGGCGCTGAGCGGCGCGCCGGTCTTCGACCCGGCGTCGCTGGACGCCATGGTCGTGGCCCAGGAGCGGCTCGAGGCGGTGGCCGGCGTCGCGCGGGTCGACAGCCTCGCTGCCGTCTACCGCGACCTTTTCGGTGGCGAGGATCCGGAGGCGCTGGAGGCCGAGGCCACTTCGACCCCGTTCTACCGTGGCCTGCTGCTCTCCGACGACGGGGCCGTCGCCGGAATGCTGGTGGAGGTTGACCCCGCAGCGGAGCCGGAGGCGCGGCACCGCATCGTGGCTGACCTGCAGCGGGCGGTGGAGCCGCTCAGATCGCACGGCTTCAAGGTCGAGCTGGTCGGTTCGACGGTGCTCGTGGACGCGCTCGACGAGCTGTCGAAGCAGGAGGCGCTGCGCACCTTCCCTGCGGCACTGGCGGTCTCGCTGCTGGTGCTGGCGCTGCTGGTGCGGTCGTTGCGCGGCATGGTCGTGGCCGCAGTGTGCTCCGGCGCGACGGTGCTCCTCACCCTCGGCCTGATGGTGGCGACCGGTTGCGAGCTCCAGATGGTGTCGACCGCGTTGCCGTCGCTGCTCTGGGTGCTCGCGCTGGGGAACTGCATCCATGTGCTCCAACGCTACCAGCGGCTCCGCGAGCAGCATCCGGTGGACGATGCGGTCAGCGAGGCGGTGGCTGATGCCAGCCGTCCGTGCATCCTGGCCGCGCTGACGACCGCGCTCGGATTCGTGTCGCTGGTGACGGCGGACATGGCGCCCGTGCGCGAGGTCGGAGTGTTCGCCGCCATCGGGCTGATCGTCTCCCTTCCTGTCAACCTGGTGCTCGGACCGGAGCTGATCCGGCTGCTGCGAGTGCCCGCGCGGCGGTCGGTGGCCCTGGCCGGTGCGCACTGGAGCAGTCGCACCGCGCTGCGGCGGCCGCGCCTGGTGCTGGGCGTGGCCGCGCTGGTGACCGTGGCCGCTGCGGCGATGGTGCCGCTCATCCATGTGCAGTCCAATCCGCTGGCCTTTCTGCCGTCCGATCACGAGGTGACAAAGGCCTTCCGATCGGTGGGCGAGCGGATCGCCGGCTTCCACTCGCTCGAGGTGGTGCTCCAGACCGACCTGCCGTGGACCGATCCGCGGGTGTGGCCGGTGGTGGAGGGACTCCAGGCCCGGCTGGAGGCCTCGCCGGTGGTCGCCAAGGTGGTGAGCCCCCTCGACCTGCTGCGCAAGCTCCGGCAGTGGCTGAACGGGTTCGATCCAGCAGACTACGTGCTGCCCGCGTCCCGGGAGGAGGGCGAGGCTCTGCTTGCGGGGCTCGACGGACGCGGCCGGGATCTGGTGCATCGATTGGTGGCCGAAGACGGACGCACCCTGCGGTTGTCGGCGATCGTCAACGAGATGGACGAGGGGAGATTCCTGGAGCTCGTTGCTGCGACCCGTCAGGACCTTGCGAAGCTGCCAGGCGGCGTCGACGGTTGGGTCACCGGGATGGTGCTGCGGCTGGTCGAGGCCCAGCAAGACCTGGTGTCTTCGCAGCTGCGCTCGCTGGGCCTCGCGTGCGCCGTCATCTTCGTCGTTATCGGGCTCGGCCTGCGGTCGTGGCGCCTGGGACTGCTGTCGGTGCCGCCGAACCTGCTGCCGGTGGTGGTGGTGTTCGCGCTGATGGCCGTGGCCCGCATCCCGCTCGATGCTGCGACCGTGATGGTGGCGAGCGTGACCCTGGGGATCGCGGTCGACAACACGATCCACCTGCTGGCGACCTTTCAGCGCGAACGTTGGCTGGGTAGTTCGCGGCGGCTGGCGGCGGCGCGCGCCGCGGACCACGTCGGAGCGGCGATGCTCGTGACGACCACGACCGCCTGCATCGGCTTCTTTTCGCTCTGCCTGTCGGCCTTCGTTCCGATCCGGGAGTTCGGGTTGCTCGCCGGGTCGGCGTTGGTGGTCGCGCTCGCGGCTGCCCTGTGGATGGTGCCGGCGATGCTGACCGTGAGGGAGGCGCCATGACCCTGTGCCGCGCGATGGTCGTCGCGCTCACCTGTGCGTCCGTTGCAGGGGCCGGCGGGCCCCGGGACCTGCCGTCGCTCGGCCGCGCCCTCGATGAGGCGGTTCGCCGCTACGACGTGGCGGCGGCCACCACGGTGCAGTCCGAGGCGCGTGTGGCGCGGTCATCCTCCGACTCCCCGCAGCTTGCCGCCCTCCACGCCCGGGCCGCCCTGGCGGTCGCCGAGCTGCTGCGCATCCAGCTCGAGGGGCTCGCACCCGGAGAGGCTGAGCAGCGGCGGCTGCTGGGCCTGCGCATCGACGCGGCGGCCGAGGACGGCCTCACGGTGCTTGACGGCTTGCCGGAGACGTCCGAGGTGCAGCGGACCCGGGCCGACCTCATCGCCACCATGATCCGCTCCGACTTCAGAGCCAAGAAGTACGAGCCCTCCTTCCGGGCGGCGGTTGACCGGGCGCTCGAGCTCGACCCGGGCAACGCGCGGGGGTGGGTCAGCTCGGCCAAACCGTACCTTTTCGCCGAGCCCGAGCACGGAGGCGACGTGGCAGAGGCGCTGCGCCGCCTCGACCGGGCGCTCGAGCTCGACGCGCTGCTCGAGTCGGCTCGCCTGCTGCGGGCGGTCGCCCACGAGAAGGCGGGGGATCCGGCGGCGGCGGAGGGCGACTGGCAGGCCGCGTTGCGCGCCAACCCGCAGTGCCGCCCAGCGCTGGAACGGCTCGGGCCGCAACGCTGAGCGGGGGCTGCGCTTCCACTCGCTTCCGCGCCCGCTTCCGCGCCCGCTTCCGGTTGCGAATCCGAGACCGTGCGCGACCTTCGCATTCCAGTCGGGCGCGGAAGCGGAAGCGGAAGGGGGCAAATCCGGCTGCGGGACGGCCATCATTCCCGCCGCAGGATGCGTTACACTGACCTCCCGACGGGAGGGCGGAAATGAGCCTCGACCACGACCTCGCGAACTCCGTGACGGTCCTGATCCTGGGCGGCGGCCGCGGCATCAGGCTTCATCCGCTGACCCAGCTTCGCAGCAAGCCCGCGGTCCCGGTCGGCGCCAAGTACCGTCTCATCGACATCTCCATCTCCAACGCGATCAACTCGGGGATGGAGCGGATGTACGTACTCACCCAGTTCAACTCGGTGTCGCTGCACCGTCACATCGGGCGGACCTACCGCTTCGACGCGTTCTCCAGGGGCTACGTCCAGATCCTCGCCGCGCAGCAGACACCCCACGGCCAGGCCTGGTTCCAGGGCACCGCCGACTCGGTCCGTCAGAACCTCAACGTGTTCCGCGAGCTGCAGGGCGACTACGTGTTGGTGCTGGCGGGCGACCACATCTACCGCATGGACTACCGCCAGCTGCTGCGCGACCACGTCGAGAACGAGGCCGACATCACGGTCGGCGTCAAGCCATGCTCGGAGGCCGACATCGCCAGCTTCGGGGCGGCGCGAGTCGACCCGAGCGGCCGGATCGTCGAGTTCCGAGAGAAGCCGTCCTCCGCGGCGGCGCGCGAGGGCATGGAGGTCGCGCCGGGGCTGCTCGCCGCCAAGGGTGTGCGCTCCGACCTCCCCTTCCTCGCGTCGATGGGCATCTACATGTTCAACAAGGAGGCGCTGCTCGAGGTCCTCGACAGCAGCCTCGTCGACTTCGGTCGCGACATCATCCCGGCCGAAACCGGGCGCCGCCGCGTCCAGGCGCACTTCTTCAAGGGCTACTGGCGCGACATCGGGACCATCCGGGCGTTTTTCGACGCCCACATGGACCTGGTGAAGCCGGAGCCGCCGTTCTCCTTCCACGACCAGGCGTGGCCGATCTACACCCGGCCGCGCTACCTGCCCGGCGCGCGCCTCTCGGGCTGTTGCTTCAATCGCGTCGTGCTCGGCGAGGGCTCCCGCATCGCCGACTCCACCATCGAGGACGCGGTCATCGGCCTGCGCTCGGACATCCGAGGAGCGAAGATCACCCGCACGCTGATCATGGGCCTCGACAGCAACTACCCGGACTTCCCCAACGCGCCGCCTGTGGGCGTCGGCGAGGGCAGCGAGGTCCGCGACGCGATCATCGACAAGAACGCCCGCATCGGGCGCGGGGTGAGGATTCTCAACGAGGCCGGGGTCCAGGAGGCCGACGGCGAGGGGTGGGCGATCCGCGAGGGCGTCGTGGTCGTGCCCAAGAACAGCGTGATTCCCGACGGCACCGTGATCTGATCCGAGCTCGCTCTCGGTAGCGCGACGGCGTCTCCGATCCACTGCAGGCCGGGCTGATGACCTCGATCGGGGGCGCCGGCTAGGGCTTGGCCCCGCTTGCGATCCAGCGGCGCACCTTTTCGAGATCCTCGGCGGGCAGCTTCTTTGCGCCGAACAGGGTGCGGGGCATGCCCTTCCCCTGCTCAGTAGTGCCCATCAGTTTTGCCCACAGGTACGACGCTTCCGGGTCTCCGGGCACGACGAGATGCAGACTCGGCTCCTGCGTGCTCGGGACGGACACCAGCCGGCTGTAGCCGGTGCCGGGATCGAGCACGAGGTCGCCGCGCGGGTCCTCCGTGGAATGGCAGCTGTGACAGTGGCTGAGGAACAGCCCCTCCACATCCGCCGAGTACGTCGCTTCGCGCGTGTTGGTCGTGGTGGCGCTGTTTGCAAGGACGAACACGGCGACCACCGCGATCACGAGAGCGATGACCGTCACCTTCATCGGGATTCCTTTCTCTGCGACCGCTCCCCGGGGGAGGGGGAGTCAAGCCGCCCTCCCCCGGGAGTGGAAGAGTTTGAAACGGTTGGAACCTGTGCGCGGTCCGTTTGTCCGGGCTGCGGCGGTCGATGCGCTGTAGCCCGGTGGTCGCGGGCCGAGGGCACACACCGGCGTGCGAGCGGGCCAAACGCGATGCCGGCGTCGCGCCATCCCCATCGCCGAAACTCCAAACCAGAAACGCGCCGACAAAACCGCACACTGGGTCCTGTTCGTTCGATTAGAAGTTCACGTCAGCAAGCAGCGTCAGCCTGTTTGACTTCTCCACACCCTCGGCCACCTGCACGTCTCGCGAGTACTCGATGCCGAGTTTGAGGTTCTGGATTGGGTAGACGCCGATCTGGCCGGTGAGGAAGGCGTAGTCAACGGTACCGTCGCTGCGCTCGGTCCAGTCGTAGCGGACAAGCGGAACGATGAATGGATCGTCTTTGCGTTTCGTGACATAGAAGAGCTCGAGGAAGGCGGAGTCATTGCTCACGTCAGAGAAACCGGCAATCTCCTCGTCGTTCTTCAAGTACATGCCGAGCACCGAGAGGTTGCCCACGTCGATGTTGAAGTCGATTCCGTAGCGGGCCATGTCGAGCTCGCCGTCGACCTGATCGCGGGTGCCTGTGTAGTACAGGCCACCCACCATTATCTTCGGCGTGAAGTCGAAGGCGATCCGGGCGAGGTAGTCGCGCGGATCCTCCCCTTCGGGGTTGCTGCTACCACCGGACAGGCCCGCAGCGTAGTAGAGCTTGCCCGACCTTCCGTAGAAGGTGGCATAGGACGCATCACTGCGGAAGCGGGTACCACCCGACCGCACGTCCAGAGGCAGCTTGTGAGAAACGGTCAGACGGCGGCCTCCGTCCTGGAGCGAGTTGTAGGGGTCGACCGCCAGGATCGGGCGATAACCGAGGACGACATTCGCGCCCTGGAGCGGGTGCCAGCCGAAGCTCCCCACCACGAAGGTATCAAATCCGTCCTCGTCTTCTCCCTCGATCTCGAGGAAGAAGAGCCTTCCTTCCAGTAGTTTCCGGCCGCGAAGATCTCGATCTCGTGGCTCGGGCGGAGCTTGAACTCCTCTCCCTTGACGTCATCGTAGACATACCCCTTGAAGCGAGCGGACACCGGGAAGACCTTGTCCCAGGCCAAAGTGTCAGAGATCTGTTCCGTCGCCGCGGACGCCATCTCGTCCTCGACCTCGCCCTGCTCCGAGACGATTCGGTAGCCGGCTTCCTTGAACCGCCGTCCCTCCGCGTTCAGGTAGGGCATGGCGGAGTGGCAGGCCGAACACTCGACCTTGTACTTCCTGGCGAAGGCAGGGATGGCTTCGCTCGGCGGTGCGTAGGAAATCGCTGTGGTCGCGAACGCCAGCGCCGCGAAGATCTTGTGGTGGCTCCTGATGTTGAGATGCATGTCTGGTTCTCCTTGAGGTGTTATCGGGCTGGAACTTCAGGCGGCACCGCCGCCTGGGTCGTGGTGGTGGTGGTAGAGAGGGGAGCGTCTGGTTCGGGTCTGGTCACCGCAACGCTATGGCGGTACACGAGCGCGCCGCCTTGATCGGCGGTCCAGCAGAGCAGACCCTGGGCTGCAAGCGCCGCCGCCAGGGCGACAATGCGGAACGCGGTGAACCTCACCCGGCCTGCCGTGCGCTCGCGCCACGAGACCGTCAGGCGCACACCGGTGACGAGCACGAATGCAGCGACCATCAGCAGTGCGCTGTCTCCGTGATCCCAGACTGCAATCTCGACCTGACCTCGAAGGCCACGGATCGAGTTGGCGGCCTGCCGACCGGAAAGGTAGGTCGCGATCGAGGCGAGCGTCCCCAGAACGTAAAGAGACGTGGCGGCCCAGTCGAGCCACGGTTGGCGCCGGACGACCAGGCACACGGCGTCGAACCCGAGGGCGGTCACGAGCAGCGCCACCGGAAAATGGACCAGCGCCGGATGCAGGTTCGGGAGTGCGGTGTAAGAAAGAGCGACGTCCATCAACTTCCCCCTTGATTGCGCGGGTCGGGACCAGCGCAGAGACGATCAACCAGTCGACAGTTCGGCCCTGATCCGTCTAGGTTGGCATCGAAACCTCCGGTAAGCGACGCGCGTGGCGATTCGCGGCGAAGCTGTGATCAGAGGTGAAGGTGAATAGGATGTGATCAGAAGCGAAGCTGTGACGTGCACGGCATCGTGGGGACTGGCTCCAGGCGGGGGCGGCCGGCAGCTCTCTCAGCTCGTTCCGGTCGAGACGTTGTTGCGTGACGTTGTCGCATACGCGACGTCCAGGCACATCACCCACCGGTCCGCCTAACAACCTCACGTTGATCCCCTCCTGCTGACGCGCTCTTGCGCAAATCCACGACGATCGAAGCTCGCTGACTGGGCGCCGACAAATGCACGGAGCGTGCCATGTGTTTGTATTGAGACGCAATCGCAAGCTAAGTAACCTTTACAGAAAGAACTTCCGGATGAGGGCGGGCGGGGTCTCGGTCAACGACCGTTGGGCACGCGTGGTACCGCCGGGTCGGCCGCGGTTTTGTAAGTGGCTTTTTTACAATGGATTAGGCCTTGGTTGCGAAAGTTGTATCGAAGTGTCTCAGCGTGAGACGTGGAGAGACAATGAGACATTTGGCCACGAGCGTGTGGCCAAGTGGCTAGGTAAAACACGATGATCCAGGACTTTAAATGTGACTGGCGTCACGCGAACATGTGAGCGGTAGTGTCTCAGCGTGAGACATGGTGATTGGAAAGGGGTCGGTCGCGATGCAGTGCACGCGGTGTCGAGGGCGAGGGGGGATCTGCGAGAACAAGCCGCCGGGTTGCCACCGAAATGGGAGGGGTTCGTGGCTAGGGCGGGCGTTTCTGCCTTGATCCTTCGTGTGGAGATGCCCATACTGACCCCGGGGAAGCGCTCTCCGGGACGGCAAGGAAAGCTATTTCGATGGGTTGGGAGGTGAGGGACGTGCGACCGAGCGAGTGGTCGAGCCGTTCAATCGTGATGGTGGCGGTATCGGTGACGGCGTGTATAGCGGGCGCTGCGCACGCGGTGAGAGCCGAGGGCTCTGGTGGAGACGCTCGGCACCGAGTTCTCGCCACGGTGCGGGCGGCTGTGGCGTACTGGCCCGAGGCGCGGGCGGCAATGCACGAGGCCGCCGCTGGCGAGGCCCGTGCGCAGGCGGCAGGGGCGGCCGGGAGCCCGTTCGTGGCGTGGACCAGCGAGGGTGTCGACGATTCGTTCGAGCGCTCCCTGAACGCCCAGGATGCGCTCCAGCTCGGGCTGCCCTTCAACCTGCCGGGCCAGAGCCGGGCCGCCGGACGTTATGCCTCGCTCGCCTCCGAGGCCGCCGTGCTCGATCGGAGTACGCTCGCCCTTCACGTCGCTCGCGAGGTTGGCGCCCTGTGGGTCGAGCGGGCCGCCTGGCTCGAACGTCTCGCGGTGCACCGGGCGCGACTCGCACGCATCGACGAGGCCCTTGCGTTGCACGAAGCTCGCTACCAGCAGGGGGAGGTCTCGGGCAGCGAGGTGATGCAGCTCGATCTCGAGCAGGTTCGGGAGGCGTCGCAGCTCGCGGCCACCGAAGCCGAGGCGCTCGGACGCCTCGATCGGCTCCGCGAGCTGTGCGCTGAGGGCTGCGAGGATCCCCGGCCAGGCGACCTCGAGCTTCTGGCCGGCGCCACGAGGACGCCTTCCGATGCCGAGCTGAGCGCAGAGGCCCTCGAGAGTGGGGCCTTGCTCCGCCAGGCTCGCGCCGCAGCGGCCGCCCGGAAGGCACAGGCCGAGCTCGATGGCGCAACCGCGTTTGGGCGCCCTGAGGCCGCCGTCGAGTGGGAGCACGTGCCGTCAGTCGCCGGTACGCCGTCGTTCGACGCCTGGGGCGTCGCCGTGTCGGTGCCGCTGCCGGTCGGCCGCGCCGGCCGCCAGCTGCGGGCCGCCGCGGAGGCCGAGGCCCTGGCCAGCGACGAGCTGGTCGAGGGCGCCCGTCGAGCGCTCGAGCGGCGGGCCCGCGTGGCGCGCACGGAGGCGGAGGCGGCGGGAACGCGGTTGTCCGCCCTCACCACCGCCGTCGACGGGCTCGAGCGCATCGAGAGCTCGCTCCGGCAACAGTTCCGGCTCGGCGCGAGCTCGTATCTCGTTCATCTGGACGGCTTGAACCGCCTCGACGAGGTGCGGCTGGAGACGATTGCGGCCCGTGAGCAGCTGCTCCTGGCGAGGCTCGAGCTGGCGTCCATCCTGGCCGACCCGGCGGTGTTCCCGGTGCCCCCGAGTGGGGGAGAGGAGGTTCCATGAGGGGCTGGTTGATAGCGGTCGGCGTGGCGGCGGTGGTGGACGCCGGGGCAACAGAGCTGGTCGTGCTCGACGCCTCCCAGCAGGCGCGCGCTGGGATCGTGGTTCGACCAGTGGCCGAGGGCAGCTTCTCGGACCGGCAGCGGGTGATCGGGCAGGTCGTCCAGGCTCCGGGATCGACGGTAATCCTCAAGTCGATCGTCTCGGGCCGGGTCGAGGAAATCCACGTCGCGCCGGGCGATGTGGTTCACGAGGGACAGATCGTGGCGCAGCTGCACTCGCACGAGATTCTCGCCATGCAGGGCGAGCTGCTCCGCGCCGCCGAGCGCTCGACGTTCGCGTCCAAGCGGGTCGAGGCCGGGCGCGAGCTGCTCGCGGTGGAGGGCATCAGCCGCCTCGACCTCGAGCTTCGCGAGCAGGAGGCCTTCTCCGCACAGCTCGACTTTGACACCACGTACGAGGAGCTCGTGGATCACGGCATGCCTGCGGCGCAGCTCGATCGCGTGCTCCAGTCGAGGGCTCCGGACGCGCACCTGCCGATTGCAGCGCCCGCCCGTGGTGTGGTTCTGGAGCTCTCGGTCCACCAGCACGAGTGGGTCCAGGAGTTCGCGCCGTTGATGGTGCTCGGCAACCCGAGCCGGATCGAGCTCGAGCTCCAGATCGCCCCCGACCGGGCGGCAAGGGTGAGCGCCGGGGACGTGGTCGACTTCGCGCCGGTGGGCAGGCCCGGCGCCGGGTACAGCGCCGAGGTGGTGACGCGAGTCCCGCAGGTGGATCCCGACACCCGCACGATCCGCCTTCGGGCCCGGATCGCGGACGGCGATGCCTCGCTGTACCCGGGGGTGTTTGTGGAGGGAACGCTGGTGAGCGGCGGCGAGCGCCGTTCCCCGTCGGTTCCACGCTCCGCGGTGATCGGAGTCGGCGGCCGCGACTCGGTGTTCGTGCGCCGCGGCGCGGACAGTTTCGAGCTGCGCGAGGTCGAGCTCGGCCAGTCCGACGGCGCCTCCTACGAGGTGGTCGGAGGGCTTTCCACCGGCGAGGAGCTCGTGGTCGAGGGGGCGTTCATGCTCAAGTCGTCCCTCGTCAAGGGCGCCCAAGGAGGCGAGTGACATGAGGAGGCTGCTGGACGCCTCGCTCGAGCACCGTCTGGTGGTCATTGTTCTCGCCCTGCTGCTCGCGGGGGCTGGCTGGGCTGCCTTTCTACAGCTGCCGATCGATGCCTTCCCGGACGTGACGAACATCCAGGTGACGGTCATCTCCCAGGCGCCGACCCTGTCACCGCTCGAGATCGAGCAGCTGGTGACCTACCCGATCGAGCAGGCCTGCGCAGGACTGCCGCGTTCGTCCCAGCTGCGCTCACTGTCGAAGTTCGGGCTCTCCATGGTGACGGTCGTCTTCGAGGACGGTACCGATCACGTACTTCGCCCGGCAGCTGGTCATCGAGCGGCTCACGGCGGTGCGGGAGGCTTCCCGAGGGCTCGCAGAGCGGATCGGCCCGATCACGACCGGGATCGGCGAGGTCTTCCAGTACGCGCTCGAGAGCCCGGCGAGGGGACCTCATGGAGCTGCGGACGCTGCAGGACTGGGACCTGAGCCAGATCTGCGAACCGTGCCCGGAGTCGCCGCGATCGACTCGTTCGGCGGGCAAGTGCACCAGTACCATGTCGTCGATGACCCGGAGCACTCGCGCGCTACGACTTGACGCTCCGCGAGCTAGACGACGCGCTGGCGGGCAACAACGCGGACGCCGGAGGCGGCTTCGTCGAGCGCGGGAGCGAGCAGTACGTCGTGCGAGGCGACGGCTGCGCGCGCGCAGGACCGAGGACATCGGCAGACACGGCCGAGGCGTAGCGCGACGATCTACCGGTGCTGCTGCAACAGGTGGCCGCAGTCGAGGTCGCGCCCGAGGTGCGGCAGGGAGCGGTCAGCCGTGACGGCCGACGAGGCTCGTGGCAGGGATCGTGCTCATGCTGCGCGGCGGCAACGGCCGAGCGGTCGTCGAGGGGACCCGCGCCAAGCACGAGGAGGCCAGCCGCTGCCGGCCGAGCACGTCCGGGAAGAGCCGTACTACGACCGCAGCGAGCTCGTTCGCGCGGCGCTCGGGACCGTCACCGCGGCGCTGATCGAAGGCGCCGTGCTCGTCGTGCTCGTGCTTCTGTTCCTCATGGGCAACCTGCGCTCGGCAGCCGTCGTAGCGATCAAGCTGCCGATAGCGGCGCTCGCGGCCTTCCGCGCGATGCGGCTCGCAGGGATCTCGGCGAACCTGATGACGCGGTCCGGGCTCGCCATCGCGGTCGGCATGCTGGGCGACGGCGCGGTCGTGCTCGTGGAGAACGCGGTCCGCCTGACAGGTCGAGAGCCGCGGTCGGCCGCGACCGCCGCGAGCTCGTCGAGCCGGCGACCGCGGAGGTCGCGCGACCGATCGCGTTCGGCGTCGGGATCATCATCGTCGTCTTTCTGCCGATCGCCACCCTGCAGGGCATCGAAGGCAAGATGTTCGCGCCGCTCGCCATTACCATCAGCATCGCCCTTGGTGCCTCGCTGCTGCTTTCCATGACCTTGATTCCGGTGCTGGCTTCGCTGCTGCTGCGGCCGACGCCGGATGCGGCCGGACGGCGCCACCGCCATCCGGCCGACCTGGTGCGCAGGATCTACGCGCCGCAGCTGCGATGGGTGCTCGACCATCCGAAGCTGGTCGTCGGCGTCGCGCTGGCGCTGGCCGCGGTCGCGGCAGCGATCGCGCCCACCCTCGGCACCGAGTTCCTGCCCACCATGGACGAGGGCTCGGTCGTCGTCCAGCCGTTCCAGATTCCGTCGGTATCGCTTCCGCAGTCACTCGATGTCGTGCGCCGGATCGAGCAGGCGATCATGGAGCTCCCCGAGGTGCGCCACGTGGTGAGCCGAACCGGGCGGTCGGACATCTCCTCAGGACCCGATGGGAGTGGGCGAGAGCGACATCTACGTGGTGCTTGCCCCGCGCGACGAGTGGAAGACCGCGCGCACCAAGGAGGGGATGGTAGATGCGATCCGCCGGCAGCTCGCTACCATCCCGGGAGTCGAGTTCGGCTACACCCAGCCCATTCAGATGCGGGTGGACGAGCTGCTGTCCGGCGTCAAGTCGCAGATCGCCGTCAAGATCTTCGGGGACGACCTCCACGAGCTCGCCCTGCTCGGCGACGAGGTGGCGCGGGTGCTCGACTCGGTTCGCGGCACCACCGACGTCAAGGTGGAGGCTGTAGAGGGTCTTGGCTACCTGCAGATCGCGATGGACCGGCGGCGGATGGCCCGCATGGGCGTCACCGTCGACCAGGTTCAGTCGCTCATCGAGACCGCGATGGGCGGCCGAGTCGTCACCACGGTGCCCGAGGGCCGGAGAACGCCGCACCGACGTCGTGGTCCGGCTGCCGGGCGAGTTCACGGCCGAGGTGGCCAACCTGCGCGAGCTGCCGCTGGCAACTCCGGGCGGCGCCCGGGTCCTGCTGCGGGAGGTCCTGGCCGAGCGTCGAGCTGGTCGACCGGGCCGGCCCAGGATCTCGCGCGAGGACGGAAAGCGCCGGGTGGTGGTCGAGCTCAACGCGGTCGGCCGCGACATCGGTGGGCTGGTGGCCGAGGCGCGCGCCCTGATCGACGAGCAAGTGACGCTGCCCACCGGCTACTACCTGACATGGGGAGGCCAGTTCGAGCAACAGCAGCGCGCCATGGCCCGCCTCCAGCTCATGGTGCCGGTAGCCTTGGCGCTGATCTTCTTGTTGCTCTACTTCAACTTCCGCGCGGTGCGGCCGGTGCTGCTCATTCTCGCCAACATTCCGCTCGCCCTGGTCGGCGGGGTGCTGGGGCTCGAGGCCTCCGGCCTTTACCCTGTCGGTCTCGGCCTCGGTTGGCTTCATTGCCCTGTTCGGCATCGCGGTCCTCAACGGGCTCGTCATGGTCGAGTTCTTCCGCAACCTCAGAGCGTCAGGGGCGAGCCGCCGCGAGGCGGTGCTCGAGGGCGCCGAGCTGCGGCTGCGACCGGTGCTGATGACGGCGGCGACGACGGCGCTCGGGCTAGTGCCGATGGTGTGGGCGTCGGGAATCGGGTCGGAGGTGCAGCGGCCGCTCGCGGTCGTGGTCGTGTCTGGTGTCGTCACCTCGACGTTGCTGACCCTGATGGTGCTGCCGGTGCTCTACCTGTGGTTTGGAGGCCGGGGGCGGGTCGGCAGGGCAGTCGCCGCCACGGTGCGCGATCGCGCGCAGGTGAACGGCTGACGCAATCGGCATCTCCGTGGGCCGTCGGGCGACGGGTCGTCCGAGAACGTGGTTGACGCCTGCGCTATGATTCGAAGGTAGGCCCCGGGTCCGCTCGACAACGCGATGGTGGCGCGCCGACCGCGCCAGAAGAGCTCCATTCCCGAGAGGAGCGTCGGCAGTGGCGTATGACTTCAGGGATTCTGAGCACCTGCTGCGGATGGCGGCGATCTTTGTTGTCGGCGCGGTGCTGTTCGTCGTGGTTCGGGGGCTGCTGGTGCCGGAGGACTTCGGCGAGTACGGGCACTTCCGGGCGGGAGCTCTCGACGACAATCGGCAGCGGCCGCTCGTTCACGCCGGCGCGGAGGCGTGCGGCGAGTGCCACGACGACGTGGTGGCGAGCCGCGCCGGGGGAGGCCACGAGTCGATCCGGTGCGAGGCGTGCCATGGAGCGCTCGGCGCGCACGCCACCGAGCCTTCCGATCAGGTCCCTGAGCTCCCGGAAGGCGCCACGGTCTGCCTGAGATGCCATGTGGCGGCCATGGCCAAGCCGGCTGGCTTCCCGCAGGTGGACCCCGCGGAGCACGCCGATGGCGAGGCCTGCGACACCTGCCACCGCCCGCACTCGCCCCGGCTCGAGGAGGGTTGATCATGGCCACCGACCGGCGGGACTTCCTCATCGGCAGCGGCAGGGTGCTGCTCGTCGCCTCGGCGTCGGCCACCGCCGCCTTGAAACACGTGCTGGCCGGCGTGCCCGAGCAGGCGCCCGGTTACGATATCCACCGCCACTGGTGGGCGATGGCCATCGACATCGGCCGCTGTATCGGATGCGGCAACTGTGTGCGGGCCTGCAAGGCCGAGAACGACGTTCCGCTCGAGCCCCTGTACTTCCGGACCTGGGTCGAGCGATACCATGTGCCGGAGGGTGACGTCGATCGGCCAGTCGTCGACTCCCCCGACGGTGGATACGGCGGATTCCCGGAGCGCCAGCCGGCTGACGATCGGTCGAAGAACTTCTTCGTGCCGAAGCTCTGCAACCACTGCGCCCATTCGCCGTGCGTGCAGGTGTGCCCGGTGGGCGCGACCTTCGAGAGCCCGGACGGGGTCGTGCTGGTCGACAAGGACTACTGCCTGGGTTGTCGCTACTGCGTCCAGGCGTGTCCGTACGGCTGCCGGTTCATCGACCCTCGGTCCCGGACCGCAGACAAGTGCACGCTGTGCTACCACCGCATCACGCGAGGGTTGACCACGGCCTGCTGTGAGGTTTGCCCGACCGGAGCGCGTGCCCTCGGCGACCTCAAGAACCCCACCGATCCGATCCAGGACTTCCTCCGCGATCACAAGGTCCACGTGCTCAAGCCGCAGATGGCGACCGGGGCGAAGGTCTACTACGCCGACCTCGACGGCTCGGTGCGATAGGGGGGGCGATGGAGGTCGAAACCCTGCTCAGCCAGGTCGAAGGCTTCATGTACCCGAACGAGATCGAGCTCCAGTGGAGCGTGCTCATCGTCCTGTATCCCTTCATCACGGGCCTGGTGGCGGGGGCCTTCATCCTCGCCTCGCTCGAGCGGGTGTTCAAGGTCGAGGAGGTGCGCCCGACCTACCGGCTCGCCCTGCTCACCGCGCTGGCCTTCCTGCTCGTCGCTCCGCTGCCGCTCCAGCTCCATCTCGGCCATCCCGAGCGCTCGTTCGAGATGTACCTGACGCCCCACACCACGTCGGCGATGGCGATGTTCGGCTTCGTCTACCTGTGGTACCTCATGGCCGTGCTGGTCGTCGAGATCTGGCTCGATTACCGGCGGGACATCGTGCTCCAGGCGAGATCGCGGACCGGGGTTCTGCGCTTGATCTACCGGGCGATGGCCCTCGGCTCGGACAACATCAGCCCGCGCTCGCTCGAGATCGACGACCGTGTCGGGCGCTTCGTCACGATCGTCGGCATCCCGTCGGCCTTCCTGCTCCACGGCTACGTCGGGTTCATCTTCGGATCGGTCAAGGCGAACCCGTGGTGGTCGACGCCGATGATGCCTGTGGTCTTCCTGTTCTCGGCAATCGTGTCCGGCATCGCTCTGGTTCTGCTGCTCTACATGCTGGTGTCGTGGGTTCGGCGCACGGCCATCGACATGCGCTGTCTCGACACCGTGGCCCGCTACCTCTTCTATGCCTTCGTCATCGACTTCAGCCTCGAGCTGCTCGATCTCGTGCACCGGATCTACGAGGCCGACGAGTCGTTCCACAGCCTCGACTTCATGGTCAAGACCCGGCTCTTCGGTTCGCAGATCGTGGTCCAGATCATCCTCGGCACGCTGGTGCCGCTCGGTCTGCTGGCGCTGACTCAGCTGGTCCGTCTGAGCAATCGTGCGCGCACGCGGCCTGTATGCGGTCGCGGGCGTGCTCACCCTGGTCGGGATCTTCGCCATGCGCTGGAACGTGGTGATCGGCGGCCAGCTGTTCTCCAAGACCTTCCTCGGGTACACGGTCTACAAGATGGGCTTCGCCACCCGGGAGGGCCTGCTGCCGGCGATCCTGCTGATGATCCTGCCGTTCGTGATCCTGGCGGTGCTCATCCGGCTGCTGCCGCCCTGGCCCGATTCCGCGACACGGCGCGAGCCCGTCTGACGCTCGCAGGTCGGGCACCCCCGGGTGGGGCCCGCTCGAGTGCGGCTACGGAGCGGGCTGCACCGGAGGCGGCGGCGGTAGCGGGTCGTAGGCCATGGGGACAGCCGCTGGCGGCGCCTTGAAGACGGCGCCGCCGATGAGCCCGCCGACGGTCGCGAAGATCACGCCGAACACGATCGAGAAGAAGATCCCGGCCAGCGCGAGCACGCTCGGCCCGGTCGACTCCATGAACCGATTCACCTGGTCGAGGACCGTGGGGTCCATCGTGCCGACGCCCTCGAGCTGCTCGACGATGTCGTCCCAGTCGCCGACGCCGAGCACGGTTGACAGCACGGCACTGACGATCCCGGTGACGATGCCGTAGACGACGCCTGACCCGAGGCCGACCACCGCGCCGTTGCCGACGGTGAATCCGACCCCGGCGGCCTTGCTCTGCCGGGAGTGGAGCCAGGCGGCCATGAATCCGCAGGCGATGATCAGCGCACAGCAGGCGCAGTTGATCCAGTTGAGCACGGGGATCGCTCCGGCGATGCCGAAGGCAGCGCCGGCGATCAGTGCCGGCTTGAGCATGGAAGGGGCCTGGCCGTTCATCGTCTCCTCCTCGCGTGGCTCCTATTGTACGGGATCGCGTCCCTCGCACTCCGGTGGGGGACCGACGCGCGCCGCGAGGTCTGCAACCGCATCGGCGAGCAGCAGGCCGAACACCGCGCCCGGCGCGACCGCGATGAGAAAGCGCGGCCAGTTCGGGAAGGCTCGGCAGGCCGACGAACCCGGCCGCGACGTCGAGGACTGTCGGGACCAACGCCGCGACGAGCGTGGGCAGGGTTGGTCGCCGTCGGACGCCCGAGAGCATGGTGGCGAGCAGCCCGAGCAGACCGCCCGCGTACAGTCCCGAGCAGCGCGCGCAGACCGCGAGCGGTCCAGCACCCAGGTCGAGGCATCGATCCGGCTGCTGATGGCAGGTGGGCGCGAAGGCGAGCCGGAGCCAGGAGCCGGCCGCTGACCCCCGGTGCTCGAGCGAGGGCGCGAGCACGGTGCCGGCGCAGTAGGCGGCGGCTGCGAGAGTGACGGCGGCCAGCCACCGGCGCGCGCGGGGGTCGAGGCGGCGCATCGCGGAGATTGTACGGTGGGCGCCGTCGAAGCCGATTCTGAACGGGGTTTCGGGAACGGGAACGGGAACGGGGACCCTTCGACTCACGGCGCGGCGCGCCGCTCGCTCAGGGCAGGCTCCGCGGAAGCGGAAGCGGGCGCGGAAGCGGGCGCGGGCCGCGCCCCTATCACCTATCACGTATCACGTATCACTGTCGGAGGCGGGGCTGGGGTCAAAGAGCGCGAGCTGCTCGTGGTCGCAGGGAATGAGCCCGCTCGCGCTGACACCGAGCAGGCGGACCGCGCGGGCGGCCGCGTCCGTGCGGCGGACGAGCAGCCGCGCGCAGCTCGCGATGACCGCCGTCGCGGCGCTCGGCACCGGCAGGCTCAGCGAGCGGGTGTGGGTCGCGAAGTCGGGGTAGCGAACCTTCACCGTGACCGTGCAGGCGGCAAGCCGCCGGTGCTCGAGGCCGCCCGCCACCTCGGCCGCCATCTCGTCGAGGATGTCGTCGATCGCGTGGAGGTCGGCGATGTCGCGCGGGAAGGTGCGCTCGGTGCCGAGGCTCTTGCGCTCGTGGTCGGTCGCGACCGGGCGGTCGTCGATGCCGCGGGCGTACTCGAAGAGGGAGCGCCCCCAGCTGCCGAAGCGGGCGATCAGCTGGTCGACGGAGAGTGCGCGCAGCTCGGCGACGGTGGTGACGCCCAGGCCGCGAGGGCGCGCTCGGTGGCCGGTCCGATGCCGTGCAGGCGCCGCACCGGCAGCGGCGCGAGGAACGACATGTACGCGGCTCGGGGGCACCACGGTCAGCCCGTCCGGCTTGCGGTGGTCCGAGGCGATCTTGGCCACCAGCTTGTTCGGGCGCGACGCCGACGCTGACGGTCAGCCGCCGCTCGCCGCGCGACCCGGCGCCGGATGTCGGCCGCCGATCGCGGTGGCCGACGGGAACTCGCCGAGATGGTCGGTGACGTCGAGGTAGGCCTCGTCGAGCGACATCGGCTGACGACGGGCGTGTAGTCGCGGAAGATCGCGAGGATCTTCTCCGACTCCGGCGGTAGCGCCGGAAGTCGGGAGGCACGATCACGGCCTCGGGGCACAGCCGGATCGCCCGCGCCGCCGGCATCGCCGAGTGGATGCCGAAGGCGCCGCGCCTCGTAGCTCGCGGCGGCGACGACGCCGCGGCCGGCCGGGTCGCCGCCCACGACGACCGGGCGCCCGCGAGGGACGGGTCGTCGCGCATGTGGACCGCGGCGTAGAAGGCATCCATGTCGCAGTGGAGGATGCGGCGCGGCGACGCGGGGTCGAGCACGGCCGAGTTTACACCTGGTTTACGTCATCGTGTCCACCCGTTTTCGCTCGTCACGGCGGAGCCTAGGGCGGAGCCGGATGCCCGTGCCTGTCTCCGTGCTCGGGTTCTGCGACGGTCGTGCGCCCAGACCGTGAGCGCCCTTTCGGGAACGGGAACGGGAACGGGACGGAAGCGGGCGTGGAGGCGGATGCGGGCGCGGGCGCGGAAGTGGATACGGGCGAAGGACTCACGCCACACTCGTTCTGTTTGATCGTCAATTTCAATGCCGCCGGCCCGGCGTCAGCCCGGCCGGCGGCATTGAAGGGCGGGGGTTCACGAAGCCGCTGGGTCTGTGCTCGCGCGTTGCAGGGGGGGGAAGGGACCACTTCTTGACCGTCACGACCTCCTTCATGTGGTCGATGACCTGGAGGGTGACGTCCTTGGTGAGCCTCTCGACGTGAGCGAGCCCCGGGCCGTAGGCCACCGCGTCGACGATCGACGCGGCAACCTCGTCGAGCGCGCGCTGGCCCTCCTCGGAGTCGAGGGTCGCCGAGATCGCCTCCAGGGCGGTGTCGAGGATGACTCCGCCGGTGGCGCGGACGAGGGGCCGCAGGACCACCCCGGGCATCGGCACCGCCTGCAGCGCCTCCGACTCCTCGACGGCCGCATCGAGGTTGAGATGCAGCAGGACACGCAGGTTGGCGAGGGTTGTCGGGTCAGTGAGGATGGTACGGATCTGGCCGACGAGAACCTGCCGCATCTCGTCGAGCCGAGGCTCCACGGTCGAGCGGACGATCCGCGTGTGGGTGCCGTCGGAGATCTCCTCGTGCAGCTCCGACAGGATGCGCAGCGCCACGCGGTCAGCGACCTCCTCGGTGATGATGTTCGAGACGTAGGCCACGGTGCGGCTGAACAGGTCTTGGCCGACGTTCGTCAGCTCGCTGCGTCGCAAGCGCATGTACATCGAGACTGCCCGCAGCAGTCGGAAGATCCGGAAGTACCCAAGTGGGATCAGGCCGAGCAGGTCGTACCAGTTGAAGATCGGGAAGAAGAACCACTTGGCGTGGGTGCGGCGGCGCAGCGCGAGGTACCAGCGCGCGAGGAACTCGATCCAGAACAGGGTGAGGAACGGCAGGTCGATCATCCAGAAGTGGTCCGTGAGTCGGCCGTTGAGGTCGTACGAGCGGTGGTAGTTCAGCTCGAGCGCGCGCCCCAGCTGCGGATCCTGCTGGTCGAGCCGGTACCGGAGCTCCTGGGGGTCGGTGGGCCAGAAGGCGGCCACCGCCTGCTCGAGGACCTGCGGGTTCTCGAGCTCGGCGCGGGGCACGCCGGTCGAGTCGGCGAGCTTCTGCTTGAGCACGCCGAGCAGCTCCGACTGTCCCGACCGCTCGAAGGGGTTCTCGCGGAACACCCGCAGCGTCAGCTCGCGCAGGCTCTTCACATGCGCCGGCAGCTCAGCTGAGCCACGATCGCGCTGCACCAGCGCCTGCGTCGTCTCGAGCTCGTCGAGGAGGCTCCGGGTCAATGGGTGCGTGCTCGATCCCCTTGACCGGGTCGTAGATCCGGGTCACCACCGGGAGGTAGCGGAAGTAGGTCGGTCGCAACCACAGGTAGGAAAGGTCGAAGAGGATCAGCGACAGGTTGATGATCGCGACCCACACCATGAAGACGTCCCACGCGAGTGCGCGCTTGGACCGCCTGCTGAGGTCGCGGATTCCCTGCAACACCTTCATGGCGCCTCCTGGGAGGATCTCCCGTATTGTACGGCCATCTTCAACCCCGCTTCCGCGCCCGCTTCCGCGCCCGCGCCCGGGAGTCGAGGCGAGTACGCGGAAAGCGCGTCCTGCGGGCGTGCCATCTTTGGCGATTTCGGGACGACGTTCCCCCTGCCGAGATGCTCGAGACCTGAAATCGCCAAAGGTGGCAACCTGCCGACGGCAGCGGCTGTGGCCATGGCCGCAGTGGCTTGCGGCCTACGGCCACCCGCTGGTGACGGCTGGTCACCGCGGCCGCAGGCCGCGAGTCACCTCGGGGAGCGCCTCCAGAGAATCGGCGCGAAGCGCTCTCGAGGACGGAGCGAACGAGCGGGAACGGGAACGGGAACGGGAACGGGCGCGGAAGCGGAAGCGGGCGGGGGTTGGGAAGCACAGGATCAACTACAATGCCCTCCGACGGGAGGTGGACATGCCGTCACTGTCCCCCAAGTCGGCACGGCTCCAGGCGTCACCGATTCGCAAGCTCGCTCCACACGCCAGGGCCGCCGAGGCGCGAGGCGTCAAGGTTCATTACCTGAACATCGGCCAGCCCGACATGCCGACTCCGCCGCAGATGATCGCGGAGCTGCACGGGCTCCCCCTGAACCGCCTCGCCTACGCGCCGAGCGAGGGCCTGCCCGAGGCCCGGGAGGCGTGGAGCGCGTTCTTCGCGAGCTGGGGCATCCGATTCTCGGCGGACGAGATTCTCGTGACCACTGGGGCAAGCGAGGCCGTCACCTTCGCCCTCGGCGGTGGTGGCCGGCGGCGGCGGCGAGGTCCTGGTCTTCGAGCCCTGCTACACCAACTACCTCAGCTTCGCGGCGCAGGCCGACGTGACCATGGTACCGGTGACGCTGCGGGTCGAGGACGCCTACCACTTCGGCTCCGAGGCGCGCCTGCGCGCCGCGGTCGGACCCCGCACCAAGGGGATCCTGCTCTGCAATCCCTCCAACCCGACCGGCACCGTCTACACCGAGCAGGAGCTCGACGCGGTCGCACGGGTGGCGGTCGAGGCCGACCTGTTCGTGATCTGTGACGAGGTCTACCGGGAGTTCGTGTTCGACGGCGGCGCGGTGCGCTCCTTCACCCGCTACGCCGACCTGGCGAACCGGATCATCGTCGTCGACTCCGTGTCGAAGCGCTTCAACGCCTGCGGGGTGCGCATCGGTTGCCTCGCCACCGCCAACCGCGAGGTGCTCGACGTCACGCTGCGCTTCTGCCAGGCGCGGCTGTCGGTCGCCACCGCCGAGCAGCGCATGGTCATCCCGTTACTGACGGATGGCCGCTCGTACTCGGAGCAGCTCTGCGTCGAGTACCAGCGGCGGCGGGACGCGGTCTTCCACGGGCTCGGCCGGCTCGACGGGGTGACGCCACACCGCAGCGAGGGCAGCTTCTACACGATGACCCGGCTGCCGATCGACAGCTGCGAGCGCTTCGCGGTGTGGATGCTCAGGGACTTCGAGCAGGGCGGCGAGACAGTCTGCGTGGCGCCGGGCGAAGGATTCTACGTGACCGACGGGCTCGGTGTGGACGAGGTACGTATCGCTTTCATGTACGACGCTGCGACGCTGGCGCGCGCGATGACGATCCTCGAGCGCGCGGTGGCGGCGTACCCCGCCCGCCGCGTGCTCGCGGCCGCGTCGAGTTGAGGGCGGGGCTCGGGGCTCGGACTATCACGGGGATGTCGAACCGCGAAGGCGCAAAGGACGCCAATAAGGCAGGCATCGAACTCGAAATGTGAAATGCCGGGCGCCCGATGCGCACCGGTGCGGAGGGCGCTCGGGAAGTCCCCGCCAGGACAGATGTTCTCTTCGCGTTCTTCGCGTCCTCGCGGTTCAGATCGACCACTGCCTCACTGGTTCACTGCCGCTCGGCACCCTACGTGCCGATTCTCTTCACCGCGATGATCGGGCCGTCGAGCTGCTCGATGGAGCTGAGGTCGATCGCGGCCTCGACGCACCACAGGTCCTCGCCCTCGGGATCGCAGAGCACCTGGACCGCTTCCCACTGGAGCTCGCCGACCTGACGGATGGTGGTCTTGTCGGCGAGCCGGGATCGGTGGTCGAAGACGATCCGGCCGAAGCGCTCGAGGAACGGCGCGAGCGTCTCCGCGAAGCGTTCGGGCGGCCACTGCGTATCGGCGCCCTCGGCCCCCTGGCGGACGGTCTGCGCGGCCTCCTCCCACTCCTGCCGGGAAAGAGCAGCGAACAGCGCGTGGAGCTCGCCGCGGATGCGCGAGGCGAGCCGTCGCGGATCGGCGAGCAGCTCCCGGGCGACCAGCCGGAGGTGGCCGTCCCGGCTCGACTCGCCCTGGAAGCGGAGCTCGGGGTGGACCAGAGACTCCCATTCCTCGATGAGTGAGGTGTCGGTGCGCTCGATGACGGCGCGAAGGTAGCCGGTGATGTCCCACACGGCATCGCTTTTGAGGGCGTCTGGCACGTTCTGATCGAGGGTCTTGTAGGCCTGCGACAGGTAGCGCAGCAGCACCCCCTCGGAGCGTTGGAGACCGTAGCGGCGGACGTACTCGCCGAAGCCGAGGTACTCCTCGACCATCTCCCGAGCCACCGACTTCGGCTGCACCAAGTCGCCGCCGACCCATGGGTGGCGGCCCCGAAAGTGGTCGAAGGCGATCTGGATGAAGTGGGCCGCCGGCTGCGGGTGGGTGACCTCGTCGAGACGCCGCATCCGCTCCTCGTAGGGCACGCCCTCGGCCTTGAGCTGAGAGATCAGCTGATCCTTCGCTCGGTCGACCTGGCGGCGCAGGACGACCACAGGGTCCTCGAGCACCGACTCGACGACGCTCAGCAGGTCGAGCGCGTGGGTTTCCGCGGTCGCGTCGAGCCGGCCGATCGCGTCGATGAGGAAGAGCGACAGGTTGTGGAACAGCGAGAAATCGACCTGGAGCTCGTCGTCGACTGTCGCCCAGTAGTAGGAGGAGGCGCTGTCTCGCACCATTCGCACGATGCCCTCGCGCTGGAGGGAGCGGATGAGCTGGGCCGCGCGCGCGAGGTGCCGCCCCTTCGAGGACTCGTCCTCGTGGGAGTCGGCGATCAGCCGGCGGATGGCGTGGAAGTTCCGGCGCTCGGGATCGTTGACGGCCGCGTCCCGCTCCAGCAGGTCGACGATCATCCCCGAGCTCAGCCGGAACCTGGACTGGAGCTTCTCCGGTGGCGACTCGCGGAGCCGGCGGAAGGTCTCGTCGGTCCACGACACCTCGCCCTCGCCCGCCTTCTGGAGCGACCGCCGCCGCTTCTTGTTGCCGCTGCCGGCTGCCGCCTTGGCCTCCTCGCGGCGCCGCTCGACCACGTGCTCCGGCGCCTGCGCCACCACCCATCCGCGATCGTCGAAGCCCTTGCGGCCGGCACGTCCGGCGATCTGCTGGAAGTCGCGGACCTTGAGGTGGGTGAGCTTGCGGCCGTCGAACTTGGCGAGCCTCGGTGAAGAGCACGGTGCGGATCGGGATGTTGACGCCGACCCCGAGCGTGTCGGTGCCGGAGATGATCTTGAGCAGCCCCTGTTGGGCGAGCTGCTCGACCGTGCGCCGGTACTTCGGCAGCAGCCCGGCGTGGTGGACGCCGATGCCGAATGACAGGAAACGCCGGAACTCGCGGCCGTACGGCGTCTGAAAGCGGACGTCGCCGAGCGCCTCCGAGATCGCCGCCCTCTCCTGCTTGGAGGCGAGCGGCAGCGAGGTCAGGTTCTGGGCGAGCTCGGCGCACTCGCGCTGGGTGAAGTTGACGATGTAGACCGGCGCGCGGTGGCCCTCGACCAGCGCCATGACCGTCTCGTGCAGCGGGGTCTCCAGGTAGTCGAACTCGAGCGGGACGGGGCGCTGCGCCGAGCTCACCTCGGCGACGCCGACGCCGGTCGCGGCCTCGAGGTGGCGGGCGATGGCGGACATGTCGCCGAGGGTCGCCGACATCAGCAGGAAGCGGGTCTGCGGCAGCGTGATGAGCGGGACCTGCCAGGCCCAGCCGCGGTCCGGGTCGCTGTAGTAGTGGAACTCGTCCATCACCACGTAGGGCGCGTCGAGGGCGTCGCCGAGGCGCAGCGCCAGGTTGGCGAGCACCTCGGCGGTGCAGCAGATCACCGCGGCGTCGGGGTTGATGCTCGCGTCGCCGGTCAGCATGCCGACCCGGTCGGGGCCGAGCTCGTCGCACAGCGCGAAGAACTTCTCGCTGGCCAGGGCCTTGATCGGGGAGGTGTAGTAGCTGGTCCGACCCTCGCACAGCCCCTTGAAGTGCAGACCGAGCGCTACCAGCGACTTACCGGACCCGGTGGGAGTGCTGAGCACGACGTGGCGGCCGGCCATCAGCTCGAGCAGCGCCTCCTCCTGGGCCGGGTAGAGCTCGAATCCCACCGCCGCAGTCCACTGCAGGAAGAGGTCGAGGATGCGGTCCGGGTCGTTCGTGCCGCCGCGCGGCACGAGCTCGCCGAGCGTCAGCCTCGCGACCGCTGGGTTCTCCGGCACTGCCATCCGACCCCCGTCGTGCGCCCGGTCGACGACCGGCGACCGGGACAGTGTACGGCAGCCGGCCTTGTCGGCGAGCGGCGATGGACTGTGGGGAGTCGGCGCGAAGTGTCCTGCGGCGCGCGAGCTCAAGCCGAAGGCGGGGGCGCGGCGGAGGTCCGACCATCCTGGGTGAACGCGACCTCGAGGATCGCGTCCGGGTAGGTGGACCGCCCGGCCGCGTCGATCATGCTGCTGCGGTCCTCGCACGCCCGCATGTCGGCGAGGTGCTCGTCGAGCTGCGGATCGAGGCTGCGCAGGAACTCAAGCCACTGCGCCTCACCGACCATCGGCTGCAGGGGAGCACCGTGGTCCGTCTGCCGGTGGCGGAGCCACACCGCGTGGTTTCCGGCCGGTGCTCCGTACAGCACCGTATACTCGCGGAAGAAGTTGATGAGCACGAAGGGGTTCGAGCTGTACATCGAACCGAGCAGCTGCTGGCTTTGGCGGACCTCCAACGTCCACCGGTAGTCGGCTGCAACCTCGATGAAGCTGTGCGGCGCCGGCGCGTCGTGGCCGTTGGCTCCGCCATGGTCGTTGCCGTTGATCCCATTGATCCCTTTGGTCCCATTGGTCCCGTTGGCGCCGTTGGTTCCGTTGGTCGGCCTTGCGGTCTTGATCAGGCGACCGAGCATTCGATCCTCCCGGGGAATCCCGGCGCGGGCAGTGCTGCGCCGAATCCCACTGGGCTGAATGCAAGTCCGGTGCCGAGGTCAGAGCATGGCGCGGATGAGACACTCGTCCCGAATTGTGACACCCGCCACAGCGGGTGACCGTTCACGGGAATCCGGCGACAGATCGGAAGCGGGCGCGGAAAGTGGACGGGGAACGGGGAAGCTCGGGAACGGGAACGGGAACGGGGACCCTTCGACTCGCGGCGCGGTTGCGCCGCTCGCTCAGGGCAGGCTCCACGGGAACGGAGATGGGCACGGGAAGGGGAGGAGGGGTGCGAAGCCCTAACCCCTAGCCTCTAACCCGCAGCCCCTCCAGCGCCGAGCGCCCACTCCAGGGTCGGCTCGACCCAGCCGTCGCGAGGGGTGAAGAATGCACCGTGCCCATCGCCGAGCTCGAGCTCGATCTCCCGCGTCACGCTGCCCGCCGGGGCGCGGTCGAGCAGCGGCCGGCAAGTGCCGCCCAGCTCGTCACTGGCCTCGAAGATCGACAGCAGCCGGCCGTGTGGCACCAGGTCCGGGCGAAGTTCGATCCAGCGGCCGCAGGCGCCAAGAACGACGAAGTTGACGCCATCCTCGGTCAGCCCCGCGGACGCCAGGATTGCGATCGCGCCGCCCTTTGAAAACCCGACCACGGTGATCGCACTCGCGGGCACGCCCGCGGCGATCAGCCGGCGCACCTGGCGCACGGTCCGGTCGGCCCACACCGCAGGATCGGCGTCCGCCTCCCGCCGCTCGGCAATCACGATCAGGCTGCGATCGGTCAGCGCGCCGAGGATCTCCTCGTACTTGTAGGGGCCGAAGCGCGGGTGCTCCTCCCCGGGCGCCGCGGTCTCCAGGAACTGGTTGTGGAGGTAGAAGAGGTAGCGGGCGCCAGGGTCGACCTGCTCCGGGAAGCTCCGGACGACGGTGCCGGCCTCACCGCCCGGGGACCGCGCCGGTCCGGCGCCGGACACGCCAGGCCGCCCGCACCCGGCCACGGCAAGCAGGGCGACCGCGACCGCCAGCGTTCGACAGCGACACCTCATTGCGAGTCGAGGTAGGCCTGGAGCCGGGCGAACTCGGGCGTGAAGCGCCCGCGGTGCAGGATCACCGCCCGTCGCATTTCGGAGGGGAGATCGAGCTCCTCGAGTGGCCGGCCGAAGTCGGCCTCGCCGAGCGCCTCGAGGAACGGGGCGAGCAGGTAGGAGAACGCCTCGGAGGCCTCGCGCGGGAGCTCTGCCGGCAGGATGTCGACAGCGAGGATCACGGGGCCGGGGCCGTCGACGCCGCCGGTGACCACCCCGGTGGCAGGGTCGAAGGTGTACACCGGAGAGCCGGGGTCGGTGGCCTTGACGGTGCACTCGACCGAGCCGCCGATGTCGCAGGAGAGGTCGCTGATGACCTTGAGGCGGGCCGGCTGATCGCCGCAATAGAGCTCGCGCAGGTCCGCCGTCGTGACCAGGCGAGGGTAGCGCTGGTCCCAGTAGTTGCAGTTCAGGAGAACGGTCAGCCTGGGCAGGTACCGGGCGAAGACGGACCGGTAGCGCTCGGGGTGGTCGTAGTAATCCTGGAGCTCGAAGTGATGGCGAGGGTCACGCGGCTCGACGATGTGCTCTTCCTTGAAGGTAACCTGGACCAGCGACCGAGCGACGTCGCGCGGCCGCAGGCCCGCCAGGTCTTGCGGCTCGATCTCGGTGATCGGAAGCTCGGAGAGCAGCTCCCGCACCCCGCTGGCGACGTGGCCGTAGCCGGCGATCCCGATTGCCAGCGGGGGGATGCCGGCGGGCAGGCCGGTCGACTGGATCGCCCTGCCGGCGGTGCGGACCGCAGCGCGGGCGTCGTCGAGGCTGGCGTAGGTGTGGGCGGGTGCGATGGCCTCGAAGGGGGAGCGGGTCCCCTCCGATCGCAGGCGCTGGCCGAGGGCCCAAAGGGTGTCGATCGCGCCGGCGAGCCCGGCGTAGCGCCCGAAGAAGATCAGGCGGCGCCCGTCGTCGTCGCGCACCATCTCGTAATCGATCAGCGTGCAGCCGAGCTCGGCGAGCCGCGCCAGCATCGGCAGATTGTGGCGCTGTCCCTTGATCACGTGGGCGAAGAAGAGGTAGGCGGCGCCGGGAAGCAGGCTCTCGGGCGGGACCTCCTTGACGCCCACGATGAGGTTGGCATCCGAGAGGTCGTTCGACACCACCGCGCCGGCGCGGACGTACTCCTTGTCGTGGTAGACGCGTCGCGCCGAGGGCTGGACGACAACCTTCAGTCCCGGCACCTCGGTCAGCTTGCGCGCGAGCTCGGGTGTCACCACCGATCGTCGCTCCCAGGGGCTCTTGGTCTCCCGACGAACGCCGATCACGCCGCGCATCACTCCTAGGTTAGCGCGTCGCCGCGCGGCCGACAAGCCTGGCTCGACGACAACGCCCCGGCCTTGGCGGCCGGGGCGTGATGTCGGCTTGAACGGACAGCGGTGCTAGGCCATCTCGAGCAGGTAGGCGAAGCCCATCCCGCCGCCGATGCACATGGTGACGATGCCGCGCTTCGCGTTGCGGCGCTTGAGCTCGCCGAGCAGCTTGCACGGTCAGCATCGCGCCGGTGGCGCCGAGCGGGTGGCCGGTGGCGATCGCGCCGCCGTTGACGTTGGTCTTCTCGGGGTCGAGGCCGAGCTCCCGCACGCAGTAGACCGACTGGCAGGCGAACGCCTCGTTGATCTCGACGAGGTCGATGTCCTGCGAGCGTGAGCCCGGTCTTCGCGAGCAGCTTGGGCACCGCCTTGGCGGGGCCGATGCCCATGATGTCGGGCGGCACGCCGGCCACCGCCCAGTCGCGGACGAAGGCGATCGGCTGGCAGGCCCAGCTCGCTGGGCCCTCTCGTCGGCTCATCACCACGACGACCGCCGCGCCGTCGTTGATCTGCGAGGCGTTGCCGGCGGTGACCGTGCCCTTGGGGTCGAACACGGGCTTGAGCTTGGCGAGGCCCTCGACGGTGGTGTCGGCGCGCGGCCCCTCGTCGGTGTCGAAGGCGAAGCTCCCGCCACTTGCCGTTGTCGCAGGACCCGGACGTCGAGCGGGACGATCTCGTCCTTGAACTTGCCGGCCGCGATCGCCGCCGCCGCCTTGCTGGTGCGAGTGGTACGGCGAACTCGTCCTGCTCCTCGCGGGTGATCGCCGAACTGCCGCGCGACGATCTCGGCGGTGATGCCCATCCCGGTGTAGGCGTTGGGCGTTGCTCTCGATCAGATCGGGGTCGGCGATCAGCTTGTTGCCGCCCATCGGGACCAGCGACATCGACTCGACGCCGCCGGCGATGACGATGTCGTTGCTGCCCGGCCTTGATCGTGTCGGCGGCCCAGCGCGATGGTCTGCGAGCCCGACGAGCAGAAGCGGTTGATGGTCATCGCCGGGACCTCGGACCGGGAAGCCGGCCGCGCAGGCTGATCATGCGGGCGATGTTCATGCCCTGCTCGCCCTCGGGCATCGCGCAGCCGAGGATGACGTCGTCGACCATCGCCGGCTCGAGGCCGGGGGTCGCGCCGGATCAGCTCCTTGAGCACCGGCCGCGGCGAAGCTCCTCGGGGCGGGTGTCCTTGAGGCTGCCCTTCTTGGCCCGCCGACCGGGGTGCGGGCATACTGACACGATGACGGCTTCACGCATCGTAGGCTCCTTTCTCCTCCCGCCTAGTTCCGCAGCGGCTTGTTGTTCACGAGCATGTACTGGATGCGCTCCTGGGTCTTCGGCTCGCCGCACAGCGAGAGGAAGGCCTCGCGCTCGAGGTCGAGGATGGTCTGCTCGTCGACCGGGTTGTTGATGGTCGTGTCGCCGCCGCACAGGATGTTGCGCGAGGTGGCGTGGCGATCTGTCTCGTCGTGCGCGGAGATCCAGTGGGTGAGCTTCATGTTGTGGAGGAACATCTCGAGCGTCGCGATGCCCTCGCGGCCGGGGAGGTCGAACTGCCTCGGCAGCGGCGGGCGGTAGCCCTCCTCGGCCAGCGCGATCGCCATCCGCTTGGCGGTCCACAGCTGCTGGTCGCGGTTGATCTCGACCACGTCGTAGGGCCGCAGGAACTTGAAGCTCGCGCGCCTCCTCGCCGGAGGTCGCGACCTTGGCCATCGCCGATGGTCTCGAACGCCTGGCGGAGGAACGGCAGGTTGGAGAGGATCGGCTCGTCGATGCCCTCGAGCACCCGCTCGAGCATGAAGACGTGCGCCGCCGCCGGCCGGGATCAGGCCGACGCCGACCTCGACGAGGCCGATGTAGGTCTCGGCCGCGGCGCAGACGCGGTCGCCGCCCATCGTGATCTCGCGCCGCCGCCGAAGGTGAAGCCGAACGGCGCGGTGACGACCGGGATCCGGGCGCGCCGCAGGCCGATCGTCATGCCCTGGAACTCGCGGATCATCTGGTCGATCGCCGTCCACTGCTGGCCTCGACGCCCTCGAGGATCATCAGCGAGGTTGGCGCCGGCGCAGAAGTTGCTCGCCCTGGTGGTGGACCACCAGCCCGCGGAAGTCCCGCTCGCGCGATCTCGATGCCCTTGCTGCGATGACCTCGATGATCTGGTCGTCGATCGGGTTCATCTTGGGCTGCAGGGCCGAGTGGAACTCGACGCAGGCGACGCCGTCGCCGAGGTCGACCAGCGAGGCGCCCTTGTTCTCGTAGACGATCGGCTTGCGCTCCGCTTGAGGTCCGACAGCACGATGAAGCTGTCCGGCTTGCGGCATCGGCACGTAGCTGCCTTGCTCGCGCGGGTCGTAGACCTCGCGGCCGCTGCGCCGTCTGCGGTAGAAGCTCGTGTGGCCCGGCGGCGAGCATCTCGTCGACCCACGGCGCCGGCGCGACGCCCTCGGCCTTCATGCGCTCGACGGTCGCCTTGACGCCGATCGCGTCCCAGGTCTCGAACGGGCCGAGCTCCCAGTTGAAGCCCCACTTCAGGGCGTTGTCGATGTCGACGATGGTGTCGGAGATCTCGCCGAGGCGGCGCGAGGCGTAGACCAGCGTGTCGCGCGGTCAGCCGCCACGCGAACGCGCCGGCGCGGTCGTCGGCCGCGACCAGGTCGCGCATGCCGGGTCGCCGACGTCGTGGATGCCTCTTGGCCTTGCCTTGAGCGACGGGATGCTCGGCCGCTCCTTGGGCCGGTACTCGCCGGTCTTCCAGTCGAGGACGAAGTCGGTCTTGCTCGCCGTCCGGACCCTTCTCGCGCCTGAAGAAGCCGCCGGCGCCTTGGTCTTGCGGCCGAGCAGCCCCTCCTCGACCATCTTCGTCGATGAAGTCGGGGACCTCGAAGACGGCTCGCGCCCTCGTCGTCCGGGCAGCCCTCGCGCAGGGTGTTGACCACGTGCGACCAGGTGTCGAGGCCGACGAGGTCGACGGTGCCGAACGAGGCGCTCTTGGGGTGGCCCATCGCCGGGCCGGTGATGGCGTCGACCTCGTCGACCTGGTAGTCCATCTCCATCATCGCGTGGATCGTCGCCTGCGATGCCGAAGACGCCGATGCGGTTGCCGACGAAGTTCGGCGTGTCCTTGCCGTAGACGATCCCCTTGCCGAGGCGGAAGCTGGCCGAAGTCGGCGATGAACTTCGACGACCTCTGGGATCGGTGTCCTCGCCGGCGACGAGCTCGAGCAGCCGCATGTAGCGGACCGGGTTGAAGAAGTGGGTGACGAGGAAGTGCTTGCTGAAGTCGTCGGAGCGGCCCTCGATCATGCTGCTTGATCGACAGGCCCGAGGTGTTGGAGGAGACGATGGCGCCCGGCTTGCGGACCTTCTCGACCCGCGCGAAGACCTGCTGCTTGATGTCGAGCCGCTCGACGACGACCTCGATGATCCAGTCGCACTCGGCGAGGCGCTGCCAGTCGTCGTCGAAGTTGCCGACCTCGATCAGCGGCAGGAAGCGCTTCGAGTAGAGCAGCGCCGGCTTCGACTTCTTGATGTTCTCGAGCCCGGCGAGCGCGAACTTGTTGCGGAAGCGGGGATCGTCGGCGGTCAGCCCCTGCTTTCTCGTCCTCGGCGCCAGCTTGCGGGGGCACGATGTCGAGCATCAGCGACCGGGATCCCGGCGTTGGCGAGGTGGGCGGCGATGCCCGAGCCCATCACGCCCGCACCGAGCACCGCGACCTTTCGAATGTCTCTCGGCATCACTCCACCTCCATTGGCTTCGTCACACAGGTGGGGCCGGAGGCCGGTCTCGTGCTTCCGGCCCGGGCCTGTCGCAGATGGTGAATGAACACTCATTCATTCTCTCCCAGGCCGTGGCTGTTGGCAAGTACCGGGCACGAGGCAGAGGCCCTGTCACCCGGGCGCGCCGGCGGCCGAGCAGGCGGTCCCAAGGACGTGGGATACAATGCCGACCCGGAACCAGACACGCGAGGGAGGTGAGACATGCGGCGTTGGACGGCACTCGTTGTGGGGATCATGCTGGCGGTGACGACGGCAGGGGCGGGCGAGCTCGCGGGCGTCAGCCTCCCGGACCAGGTGACGGTCGGAGGCAAGACGCTCGTTCTCAACGGGATGGGACTCCGAAAGAAGATGATGATCAAGGTCTACGCGGCGGGCCTCTATCTCGAGGAGCGGTCGGCCGACCCGACCGCCATCGTTGGTTCGAGCTCGACCAAGCGCGTCGTCATGCACTTCCTGACCGGCATGGCGACCAAGAGCAAGATGGACGAGGCGTGGCGCGAGGGATTCGAGGCGAACTCCCCCGACAGCTATCCGGCCCTGGCTGACCGGGTGACGACCTTCATGGGGTTCTTCGGGGACATGAAGGACGGTGACGAGATCGTGCTGACCGTGGTGCCGGGGGCCGGCACGACGGCGGCGCTGAACGGCCAGGACAAGGGGACCATCGCCGGCGACGACTTCGGCACCGGGCTGCTCAAGGTGTGGCTCGGCGACCATCCGCCGTCTGAGGACCTCAAAGCGGGGCTGCTCGGGAAGTAGCGAAGGAGGACCGCGGCATGTCGTACGAGAACCTCAAGGTCGCGACCACTGACGGGGTTCGTTGGATCACCATCAACCGTCCCGACAAGCTCAACGCGCTGTCGGCCGCGACGATCAGCGAGCTCGATCGGGCGGTCGACGACGCCGAACGGGACGCCGAGGTCATCGCGGTCGTGATCACCGGGGCCGGGGACAAGGCCTTCGTTGCGGGCGCGGACATCTCCGAACTGAATGCGCTCGGCCCGGTGGAGGCCAAGGAGTTCGCGCTGCGCGGCCAGGCGGTGTTCGCGCGCATCGAACGCCTCCGCAAGCCGGTGGTCGCCGCGGTCAACGGCTATGCACTCGGCGGCGGGTGCGAGCTCGCGATGGCCTGCCACCTGCGGGTCGCATCGTCGAACGCCGTCTTCGGGCAGCCCGAGGTCAAGCTCGGCCTGATCCCGGGCTACGGGGGGACCCAGCGCCTGCCCCGGTTGGTCGGCCGCGGGCGCGCTCTCGAGCTGCTGACGACCGGGCGCAACTGCGGCGCGGAGGAGGCCGAGCGGATCGGGCTCGTCAACCGCGTCTGCGAGCCGGTCGCGTTGACCCAGGTCGTCAAGGAGCTGCTCGGCCAGATCCTCGCCAACGGCCCGATGGCGGTGGGCCACTGCATTGAGGCGGTGCACCACGGGCTCGACATGCCGTTCGAGGATGGCTGCCTCCTCGAGGCGACGCTGTTCGGCGTCGGCGCCGCCAGCTCCGAGATGAAGGAGGGAACCTCCGCCTTCCTCGAGAAGCGAAAGCCCAGCTTCCGGAGGCATTGAGTAGAATTGTGAGGGGAGACGCCACAGTCGGAGGTGGATCGGTGAGCGACTCGGAAGGGTCGTCCTCCAAGATCAAGGTCGTCGATCGGCGTTGGTTCACGGAAGAGGGCGACCCACGGCCCGACCGTCCAGAGGGCGCGCAGCCTGCGACGGCTGGCGTTGCGGCCGCGCCCGGGCCTGCGCCGGCGACGGCCCCACCTCCAGCGACCTCCCAGGACTTCGTCGCCATGGTCGCCATGGTCGCCCAGCAGGCGGAGCTGATGATGGTCGGAGCGGAGGGGCTGCCGCCCCACCCAGAGGAGGCGAGGCGGCTCATCGACTGCCTCGGCGCGCTCGAGCTCAAGACTCGGGGGAACCTGTCACCGGAGGAGTCACAGATCCTCTCCAGCGTCCTGTATCAACTGCGCAGCGCCTTCGTGCAGGCCCGCCGATGATCCGGCGGTTGCTGTGCGTGCTGGCCGTGATCCTGGTCCCGGTTTCCGGGGACTCGGCGTCGGCGCTCGCCGATGACTGGGTCAAGGTCCAGCACGCCCTCGCCGCATCCGACCGTGAAGAGTTCGCCGACCGCGTGCGGCAGCTCCAGGCGCGAGCGTCCGACTGCCAGGCGCTGCGCCTCACTCCCTACGCTGAGGGGTTGGTCACGTGGGCGAGCCGCCACCCGGACCCGCTCGGCGGGATGGCCGTGCGCGCGGCCCGGGAGCTCGACCCAGAGATTCCCTCCAGCTACTTCCTGGTCGCGCGTTGGCAGTGGCAGCGGCGCGACCTCTTCGGCGCGGCGCATTCGTACGTCGCCGGGTGGTGGGCGCTGTTTCTGTTCGAGCCGACCCGCTCGATGCTTGGTGGCTCGGTCGTGGAGTGGTTGCTGCTCGGCATCGGTTGGGCCCTCCTCCTCGCCGTGCTTGCGCAGACCCTGGCGTTCCTGACGCGCATCGCCCACGATGCGGTGGAGCTCGCCAAACTGTTCCTGGGGCCGGCCAACGCAATCGTGCTTGCAGGCGCCATCCTCGTGCTGCCGCTGTTCGGCGGGCGCGGTCCGATCTGGCTGCTGATGTACCTGTTCGCGCTGAGCTGGGCCTACATGACTGTCCGCCAGCAAATCGCAGCGATCATCACCTGCCTCGTGCTGGCCCTCGTGGTGCCGGCGGTGACGGCATGGCAGCACGCGATGCTGCGCTGGCCGTCGCTCGAGAACCGGGTGGCGAGCATGCTCGACGAGCGCCGGATCGACTTCCCGACGCTGCACGAGCTCGGCGACCTCGAGGGCGAGCTTGCCGGCGACGCTTCGTTTCACGTGCTGCTTGGCGAGATGCACCGCATGCACGGTGACGCCGACCAGGCGCGGATCGAGTTCCAGAGGTCGATCCTCGCCGCCGCAGGTGACTCGAGCCCGCGGATCTTTCTCGGCAACCTGGCGCTGGAGGACGGCGACGTGCAGCTCGCCATCCAGCTGTACAACGATGCGATCAAGGACGATCCGCGCGACGCGCTCGCCCACCGCAATCTGTCGTTCGCGTACGACCAGGCCCGGCGTTTCAAGGATGGCGACGCCGCCCGCAGGACGGCGCAGGAGATTGCCGGCGAGAGCTGGCAAGCACTCGGCATCCCGGGGCGCGACGGCCGCATCCGCTACCCGAGGCTGGGCCGCGAGGACGTGGCCGCCGTCATGACCCGCCTGCCATCCGAGTCCAGGGCGGCGAGCCGGCTGACGCTGGCCCAGGATCGCTTCGTGCCGGCACTGTTCTCGCCGATGTCGGTGGTGTTCTGGCTGTGCGGGCTACTCGGCATCATCTTGCTCATGGTGCGCCGCCGTTGGATGTGGACGGCGCAGCGCTGCGGGAAGTGCGGCAAGACCTTCTGTGCGAGGTGCAAGAGCGCGACCGACAGCGACTCGTTGTGCAGCCAGTGCATCTCGGTGTTCCTCAAGCGCGATATGGTCGCCGTTGACCTGCAGCTCGCGAAGCAGGCCCGCGTCCGGCGCTGGAACACCGTGTTGACCGCCTCACGGCGCGTCGCTGGGGTGCTCATCCCGGGCAGCAACGATCTGGCGGACGAGCACCCGTGGCTCGGCCTGGTGACCGGTACTCTTGGCCTGGATCTGCCTGCTGGGGACGCTGGTGTGGGCGCCCCGGGTGCTGCCGAGCGTCGATCCGTTCATGGCCGTCGCTCCGTTGCAGGTGGGCCTCACGGCCGTCTTCCTCGTGCTCTGGGTGCGCAGCGTCGTCGGCGCCTGGCAGGGGAGGTGAGATGGCTCTCGAGGGGACCCTGCGCGACTTTTCGTTCGCCGACATCCTGCAGCTGATCTCCCTCCAGCGGAAGACCGGCGTGCTGACGCTCAAGCACGAGGAGAAGCTGGTCACCATCTCCTTCGTCGACGGCTGCATCGTGGGGTCCTCGTCGCTCAACCAGCACTCGGAGGACCGGATCGGGCTCATCCTGCTCAAACGCGGAGAGCTGACCGAGCACGAGCTCGACGCGGCGTTGCGCCGCCAGGAGGAGACCCTCCAGCGGTTGGGGCGGATCCTGATCGACTCTCGGGTCGTGTCGCCCGAGTCGATCCGGATCGCGCTCGAGCAACAGATCCTGCAGATCGTCTTCCGCGTGTTCCGATGGTCCGACGGCGAGTACCACTTCTCCCAGGAGAAGAGCGTCGACTACGACCGCGACCTGATGATGCCGATGGCGGCCGACTCGATCATCATGGAAGGCGCCCGGATGACCGACGAGTGGCCGTTCATCGACCAGCGGATCCCGGACCGCACCGCCGTGCTCACCAAGGTCGACCCGGCGCGCCGCTTCGAGGTCATCGAGGCGGAGGAGCGCGATTTCGACGATCTCGGTTTCAGCTTCGCCGAGTCGCCGGAGGACGCGCCGCGGCCGGAGCCGCCCGGCGACCGGCTGAGCCGGAACCAGGCGCTCGTCCACGAACTGGTCAACGGCCGCGACTCGGTCGAGGAGCTGATCCTGCGCAGCCCGCTCATCGAGTTCGAAACCTGCAAGGCACTGGCCGACCTCGTCGACCGCGGCATCGTCCGTGAGGCCACGCAGGCGGAGATCGCTCGCTCCCTCAGTCGCGAGTCCACCCTTTCGGCCGAGCCGCGCCGCCCGGTTTCCATTCCGTGGCTGGCGATTCCGGCTGTGGCCGTGCTCGCCTTTTCGATAGCCATGATCCCGTTCAACAGCGGCAACCCGATCGTCCGCGTCCGGCCGGAGGTGTGGGACGGCCTGGTGCTCAACGGGACGTCCTGGCTGCGGCTGGTCCGGCTCTCCCGGACGGCCGAGACCTACTACGTGCTCGAGGGGCTCTATCCGGAGAGCGCCGCCGACCTGCTGGACGCCGGTTACGCGTCCGACGTCAGCGACCCGTGGCGGCGGCCCTACCGTCTGTCGACGCGGGAGGGCCGGCTCGTCGCCACCGGAACCGACGCGAAGGGCGACCCGGCGCCTGGCCTCACGATCGTCCGAAACCTGGCGATGGAGCCCGACGAGGCGGCGGACGGAGCCAGAGCGCGGCCGGGAGTGCGCCTCATCGACTGATACTTGACAAGCTACCACTCAGGTTTTATACTGCGCTCCGGTCATGAAACTTGAGGAGGTTGCGATCATGTCACGTGTCATCGGCATCGACCTCGGCACCACCAACTCAGTGGTCGCCGTGATGGAGGGTGGCAAGCCCACCGTCATCCCGAACCAGGAAGGCAACCGGACGACGGCGTCGGTCGTCGCGTTCACGCCGAACGGCGAGCGCCTGGTCGGCCAGGTCGCCAAGCGCCAGGCGGTGACCAATCCCGAGAACACCGTGTTCTCGGCCAAGCGCTTCATGGGCCGCCGCTACGACGAGGTGGTCGAGGAGATCAAGACCGTTCCGTACAGGGTCGTCAAAGGGGAGAACGACACCGCCCGGATGCAGATCCTGGGCCGGGTGTACTCGCCGCCCGAGATCTCGGCCATGGTGCTGCAGAAGCTGAAGGCCGCGGCCGAGGACTACGTCGGCGGCAAGGTCGAGAAGGCCGTGATCACCGTGCCCGCCTACTTCAACGACGCCCAGCGACAGGCCACCAGGGACGCGGGCGTGATCGCCGGGCTCGATGTGCTGCGCCTGGTCAACGAGCCGACCGCCGCGGCGCTCGCCTACGGGCTCGACAAGAAGGCCGACGAGACCATCGCCGTGTTCGACTTCGGCGGCGGCACCTTCGACATCTCGATCCTCGACGTCGGCGCGGGGGTGGTCGAGGTCAAGTCGACCAACGGCGACACCCACCTCGGCGGTGACGACATCGACCAGCTGATCATCGAGTGGCTGGTCGACGAGTTCCGCAAGGACCAGGGCGTCGACCTCGCCAAGGACCGGATGTCCCTGCAGCGGCTCAAGGAGGCGGCTGAGAAGGCCAAGATGGAGCTGTCCTCCACCATGGAGACCGACATCAACCTGCCCTTCATCACGGCCGACGCTTCGGGGCCCAAGCACCTCAACATCCGGCTGACCCGGTCCAAGTTCGAGCAGATGGTCGCGCCACTCGTCGACCGGACGCTCGAGCCCTGCCGGCAGGCCCTCAAGGATGCCGGGCTCGCCGCCAAGGACGTCGACGAGGTTGTGCTGGTCGGCGGCTCCACCCGCATCCCGATGGTCGTCAAGCTGGTCGCCGACTTCTTCGGCAAGGACCCCCACAAGGGCGTCAACCCGGACGAGGTGGTCGCGATCGGCGCTGCGGTGCAGGCCGGGGTGCTGGCCGGCGAGGTCAAGGACATGCTGCTGCTCGACGTCACGCCGCTGTCGCTCGGCGTCGAGACCCTCGGTGGCGTGACCGACGTCGTGATCCCACGCAACACCACCATCCCGACCCGCAAGAGCAAGGTCTACTCGACCGCTGACGACAACCAGAACCAGGTCGAGATCCACGTCCTCCAGGGTGAGCGCACCATGGCCGGCGACAACCGGACCCTGGGCCGCTTCCACCTGGTCGGCATCCCGCCCGCGCCGCGCGGCATTCCCCAGATCGAGGTGACCTTCGACATCGACGCCAACGGCATCCTGCACGTGGCGGCGAAGGATCGCGGCACCGGCCAGGAGCAGAACATCCAGATCACGAGCTCCTCGGGGCTCTCCAACACCGAGATCGATCAGATGGTCAACGAGGCCCAGTCGCACGCCACTGACGACTCGAAGAAGCGTGCCGAGATCGAAACCAGGAACAAGCTCGACGGCCTCATCTACGCAACCGGGAAGCTGGTCACCGAGAACCGCGAGAAGCTCGCGGGGACCGACCTGTCCGAGGCCGAGCGCGCGCTCGAGGACGCGAAGAAGGCGCTCGAGGAGGGTCCTGCCGACCGCATGGAGCGGGCCTACGAACGGCTCACCCAGGCCAGCCACCAGATCGCCGCCGCCCTGTACAAGGCGAGCTCGGCCGGCAGCGGCGGAGCAGGGGCGGGCTCCGACGCCGGTCCGGCGAGCCAGCCCGGAGGCGCGCAGGATGAGGTTGTCGACGCCGAGTACGTCGACGTCGACGCCGACCAACGTTCCTGAGCCACATGGAGAGCGGAAAGCGCCCAGGCGCAGAATGGCCGGCATCGCCCTCGGTGTTAGAGTGAAGGGGCATCCCATCGGGTGAGAGGCTCGGCCTGGTGGGCCCTTGCCCCCAACAGGCCAGCGGAGGAGCCGTGAAGTCGAAACCGCGCTACCGGATGATCTCGTGGGTTGCGGAGCGCTACAACGTTCATCCGCAGACGCTCCGGCTGTGGGAGCGCGAGGGGCTCCTGCAACCTGCCCGCTCGAAGGGCAACACGCGGATGTACGACGACGATGCCTGCGACCGCCTCGAGACCGTGCTGTCACTGACCCGCGACCTGGGCGTCAACCTGGCGGGCGTCGAGATCATCCTCAACCTCAAGCAGCAGCTCGCGAAGCTGCAGGCCGAGAACGAGCTGCTGACCAAGATGCTGCGCAAGACCGTGCAGCAGAAGTCCGAGGTGCCCCGGTACCACGCCATCGTGAGGGTCGAGTCGTCCTCGATCCGGGCAGTGGATGAGGAATGAAGCGGCGCGCCGGAGCCTCGCCGGACACCGAGACGGCGACGCTGCGCCGCTACCTCAAGGAGATTGCGCAGTACCCCGCCCTCGACCACGACCAGGAGCTGGCGCTGGCGGAGCGCATCGCGCAGGGTGACGAGGAGTCCCTCCGCCGGCTCGTCGAGTCGAACCTGCGCTTCGTGGTCGCCTTCGCCAAGCGCTACCGCAACCCCAACGTCCCCTTCCTCGACCTCATCCACGAGGGCAACCTGGGTCTGATCCAGGCGGCGCGCAAGTACAACCCCTTCGAGGAAGGCCAGGACGTCAAGTTCATCACCTACGCGGTGTGGTGGATCCGGCAGGCGATCCTGCACGCCCTCGCCGAGCACGCGGGGTCGTTCCGGCTGCCGCAGAAGCAGGCGAACACCCTGTACCGGCTCGAGCGGATCCGCTCGCTGCTCGCCGACCGCTTCGGCCGCTCGCCGACCGAGCGCGAGCTCTCCGAGGAGCTCGGGATCCCGATCGACGACGTTCGCCTCCTCACCCGGGCCTCGCAGTCGTCGCTGTCCCTGAACGACCCGGTGGACACCAACGGCGACTCCGAGCTCGGCGACCTGCTCGAGCAGACGGCGCTGCCCGACACCGACGACCGGATGCTCCGCGAGTCCTTCAAGCGCGCGGTCGCGGACGCCCTCGCCGACCTCCCGGAGCGCGAGCGCCGGGTGCTCGAGCTGCGCTTCGGGATCGAGGACGACCAGCCGAAGACCCTGCGCGAGATCGGCGACATCATGGAACTGTCGCGCGAGCGGGTGCGGCAGATCGAGGGCCGCGCGCTGAACAAGCTGCGCCGCTCGCACAAGACGCGGGCGTTGGCCGGCTACCTCGACTAGGACCGTGCGGGGCATAGGCCCCTGGGCGCGCTCCTGACGAGGTTGTGGTGGTGGCCTCTGCCCCACACGCTCCTCGGGATGCGCTGCGCGCATCCTGAACGATAGGAGCGTCGCCGCTCCCGGTGGCACTGCCCGCTCGGCGCGCTCCGACCGGGCTGTCCGGTACGCTCGGCGCGGTGCCGGCGCTCCGCGTTGACTCAGACCGGTGGGTGCGGATATTCTGCAAGCGACCAAGGGTGCGGCGGGGCGTGTGTCCCGGCGCAGGCCGATCTCGGATGGTCGGGCCGCCATCTGGACAATCGCGGGCTGGGCGATGACGAATCGCTGCGGCCCGTGCAATCCTCCGGGCGGCCATTATGAGCAATACCGAACAGGCTGAAGAGAAACAGGGCGCCGCGTCTGGCTGCCTCGCCCGATTCTACTGGATGATCGTCGGCAACGCGGCCCTTGCCTTCCTGGCATTGGGAATCCTCGACCAGAAGTGGTGGCCCCCGACCTGGCGCGACGCCGCCTATTGGGCCAGTCGTCGCCTCCCTGGCCGTGGTTCGCTTCGTGGACATTCGCCTGCTCGACGGTCGCACCGGCGAGGGCGAGCCAGCGAGCGAGGCTCACCTGCGACGATACCTCGTGCTGCTGGTCGTTGTGGCCGCCGGGCTTTGGGCACTTGCCACCTTGCTGCACGGGCCGGCTGGCTGCGCTAGCCAGAGCAGCGCTGCCTGGCAAGCGGCGGGTCACCTGCAGGCAGCCAAAGCGCCGGCCGCCGGCCCGGCGGACGTAACCGTGCCGCCTGTCCGCTGGCGAGCCGGAGATGGCGGTTGTAGCGCCGGCATCCTGCCGGCAGGGCATCCTGCCGCATGCGCGCAGCCTGCCTACGGCACCGTCGCTGACCACGCCGAGGTGTCGCCGGACTCGAAGCCGTCGGCGTACCCCGGAGTGTTTGCCCAGCCGACCTCGGCCGGCGCGGACGGGAGGACGGAGAGACCCGACCCACCGCCAGCGCTGCGTCAGCTCACCGGGCGAGCGCGGCGTCCCAGTTGAGCACCACCGTCATCGGGGGGATGGTCTGACTCTCCACCGGTGACACCATCAGGAAGCGTTGACCGTCGCTCGCCACCACGTAGCGGTTGCGCTGGCCGCTCGGGCACAGCCGAGCTTTGAACAGCACCTCCGGCAGCGCGGCCGTGAAGACGTCGGCCGCACGGACCGCGACCGACACGATGTTCTCTTCTTCATCGAGGTAGAAGATCTCACGGCCGTCCGCGCTCCACCACGGCTCACTCCCACCTGAGGTCGACACCTGCCAGCGCCCGCCCGGGCCCGGGAAGTGCCGCACGTAGATCTCGGAACGCCCGGACTCGTCGGACTCGTAGGCGATCCAGCGGCCGTCGGGCGAGAAGCGGGGCCGGCCTTCGAAGAACGGAGTCTTCACCACCGGGAAGGCGTCGCCCGAGCCGTCCATCGGCAGCGCCCAGATGTCCCACTGAGGTGTCGGCGGCCGCCAGCATGAGGGCGATGAAACGGCCGTCTCGCGACCAGTCGCAGGGGGCCAGGCCCACGTCGCCCGTCAGCAGCAGCTGCTCGTCACCCGCGCCGGAGGCGTCCTTGACGTACAGGTCAAACTGCTGCCGGAGCGATTCGAGTTGAACGCGATGCGGGACCCGTCGGGAGACCACAGCGGAACGTTGTCGTTTTTCGGATCGAAGGTGAAGCGGGACTTCGCGCCGCGCTCGAGGTCGTAGATCCAGACGTCGCTCTGGTCGCCCTGCTGGTTGCGGATGCCGACCGCGAGGCGCGACCCCTGCGGCGAGACGCTCATCGACTCGAAAAACTCCTCCTCGCCAACGGCTCCGAGCTCCCGCCCCGTTCGGTCCCGCCACAGCAGCTGGCGGCTAATGGTCGTCGACGTACGGTAGACCAGCGTGCCCTCGCGGGACGCCGAGAAGTCGGCCATCGAGGACGTTCCACGTTCACCTGGTCGGCGAGCGGCCGCGGTTCGCCGGTGAGCTCACCGGAGCCGGCGTCGAACGGGTGCGCCACCAGCGTGCTCTCCCGGATGTACAGGAGGTAGCCCGGCTCGACGTACTGGGCCCGCGAGTCTGACGCCACGAGCGGCGACGGCGCCGTGCCGTCGAGGGCACCCAGCATCAGCCTCGAGCCGCCGCTCGTGTCGAACTCGAGGTAGACGAAGCGCTCGCCGTCCGGCAGGAACTCGGGCCACCCGACGATGAGCTGGCTGCCGTCGGGGCTTTTCGTGATCACGTCCCTCGGGGTGCCACCGCCTGCGGCGACCACGCGGATTGGATCGTCGACGTTGCCGTCGTAGAGGATCTGGTCGGCGGCGCTCCAGGTCCCGTCGGCATCCGCTGGGTGCGTCGCAGATGGTCTGCGACGGCCCGCCCTCGACCGAGACCTTCTTCAGCTTGCCGCCGGCGAAGAAGGCGATGTGGCGGCTGTCCGGTGACCAGATGGGGCGGCGTCAGCACGTCGTCGGTGCCGGCCAGCGGCCGCGCCTCGAGGCTGTCGAGGGGCCGCAGCCAGATCCGCGGTCTTGCCGCTCGCGTCGGTCGCCCGGAAGGCCACGGTGCGGCCGTCGGGCGAGATCCGAGGCGAGTCGACGTAGGTGAACTGCTCGAGTGCGGCGATCTCGAGACGGACCTGGCGCGGCTCGGCCGGGGCCCGCAGCATGAATCCGACGCCGAACGCCGCTGCGGCGGCCGCTGCCAGCGCGGCGACCACCCAGGCAAGCCGCTCGCGGCTCTTGCGGCGGGCCGCCACCGGCGCCGGCAGCCCGACCGCAGAGCCGCCCTCCGCGATCCACTCGAGCTCCCGCTTGACGTCGTGCGCCGTCTGCCAGCGCTCGTCGGGGTCCTTCGCGAGGCACTGCGTCACCACACGGTCCAGCGCCGGCGGGGTCAGCGGCTGCAGCTCCGTCATCGGCCGCGGCGCCTCCTTGAGAACCGCCGCGATCAGGCTCGCCTGGCTCGTCCCCTCGAACGCCCGCCTCCCCGTTGCCATCTCGTAGAGCACGCACCCCAGCGCCCACAGGTCGGCCCGAGCGTCCGCCTCCCTCCCCTCCAGCTGCTCCGGCGCCATGTACTGCAGCGTCCCGACGATCGCCCCCTCCGCCGTCAGCGGCCGGCTCACCGTCGGCGACTCGGGCAGCCCGACCGCCGCGACCGGAAGCCCGGTGGCGCGAGCCAGGCCGAAGTCCATCAGCTTCGCCCCGGCCTTGGTCAGCATCACGTTGCCGGGCTTGAGGTCCCGGTGCACGATCCCGCCGCGGTGCGCCACGTCCAACGCGCTCGCGATCTCGACCCCGTGGCGCAGCACGTCCGGCAGCGGCAGCGGCCCCTTGGCGAGGCGGCGGGCGAGCGTCTCACCCTCGAGCAGCTCCATCACCAGGTAGTCGGTGCCGTCGTGGTGGCCGATGTCGTAAAGCGTGCAGATGTGAGGGTGGTTGAGGTGGGAGATCGCGCGTGCCTCGCGCTCGAAACGGGCGCGGACCTCCGGGTTCGCGGAGAGGTGGGCCGGCAGCACCTTGATCGCGACGTCACGACCCAGGCGGGCATCCCGGGCGCGGTAGACCTCGCCCATGCCGCCCGCGCCGAGCGCATCTAGGATCTCGTACGGGCCGAGCCGCGCCCCCTTCGGCAGCGCCATCCTGTCCTCCTGCGATGCTCCATTCGAACGATCTGCACGACAGACTGTTCCGATGCTCTCAGCGTGGGTCCGGGCAACGAGATTGTCAACAGGAAAATGCGGAAAATGCGCGGGATATGGGGAGGCTCTCGCGGCTCGACGCAGCCTGACGCGAGCCTGGCGCGCCTGGCGCTCAGTTCACGTTGAGTTGGGGGTGGACGCCAGGGTGCCAGGGCCGACACTTTGGCAGTTTCAGGGTTGATGCGTTCTCAAGAGACATCTCGGGCTCGTCGACCTCGTGCTGTTGGGTAGGCGCTCGGGCGCGGATCCGGCTTCGTGCGCAGCACTTCGCCGTGACGAGAGCGGGCGCGGGCGTGCACGCGGACGGGAACCGGGCACGGAAGCGGAAGCGGGGGAGACGGGACAGCCAGCCGGACCATCAGGTGGCAGGAGGACCGGTAGGTGCTCGCCGAGGCCTGCGCACGACGCGGGTGCCGGCGAGCAGGTCGTGCAGGGCGCAGCGGTCGCGGCGGAAGAGCAGGATGAGGTGGCCGATGCCGAAGGTCAGCGAGCTCACGCTGTACGCGAACAGCCGCATCACCGCCCGCGAGACGCCGATCGGGAAGCGGCCCCGGTGGTCGATGACGCGCAGGCCCAGGAGCCACTTGCCGGGGGTCGCTCCCGAGCAGGCCCCAGCCGACGACGAAGTAGCACCACCACAGCGCGATCCACATGCCGAGGACCCCGCTGACCCGGCCCACCCAGGCCGTGTCGCCGAGGAGCCCGGTGAGCTCCTCGATGCGGCCGGGGAGCGCCGTCCAGTCGACGGTTCGGACCACCGGCAGCGCGAGCGCCACGCACAGGGAGCAGAGCAGCACCATGTCGGCGAGTGTCGCGAGCAGCCGGCGGATGGCGCCGCCCGGTGTGGCCGCGGCCATGCCGCCGGCGATCGGGGACGGTCGGTTCGGGGTCGTTTCGAGAGCTTCCACCATCAGACGGGTAGTTACGCGGATCCTACAGCGGAGTCAAGCCTCCGCACGCCTGGTGCTCGAGCCAGAGGCCCGAGTAGGCGTGCAGGAATCGGAAGCGGGAGCGGTAGAGCTGCTCGAGGCGCTCGGTGTCGCCGTTGTACAGCAGGTCGTCGATGAACCACTGGAAACGGTGGTCCATCTCGCGGGCGCGCTCGAGGCTCTGCCCGGAGCGCTCGAGGATCTCGAACACCCGCTCCGCGTTCTCGCTCGGCACCAGCTGGTGCAGCCGGTGGCGCTCGCCGTCCATCTTGATCCGCAGCGCGGCGCTGCGCAGGAAGAAGGCCTCGAGCTCCCACTCGGTCGTGCCCTCGGCAACGCGTTCCTCGACCAGGCTCCGGTAGCCCGCGATCTCCCACGGCTCGAGGTGCAGCTCGACCAGCTCGGGGGCGTGGACCGCCTGCTCCGGCGAACGGTCCCAGACCACCATCTCGAGCGCGAACATGATCTGGTGGAAGACCTCGTTGAGCAGCGCGTCCGGGCCGAGGACATCGGTCAGAGTGGTGCCGCCTCCACGCTCCTCGCGGGCCGCCGGTCGCGCCGTCTCGGTGACCTCGGGGAACGGGTCACCCTCGATCACGTCGGTGGGCACGTCCGGTGAAAACGGGGTGCTTCGCGCGGTCGCGCCGCCCTCGGCCTGCCGCTGCGCCGCGTCGGTGATCCGCCGCAGGGGCTCGAACTCGCGGATCACCGCGTGCATCGACCGCCGCAGCTCGATGACCGCGTCCCGCTTGAGGTTGTCGTCGCGGCGGCCGGCGTCGAATTTCGACCACCACTCGCGGAAGGCCTCGAGGCGATGCTTCAACTCGTCGTGGCCGACCGCCGGGTTGCGCTCGAGGAAGCGCTCGATCTCGAAGACCTTGGTGGTCTCCTCGATGATCCTGAGCTCCTCGTCCCGGTACAGCCGCTGGAACTGGTTCTTGGCCTCGATGTTGGTGGCGACCACCTCGAGCAGGATCGGCGGGTGGAGGAAGCTCCGGCCGAGACGCTGCTTGAGTTTGCGGTAGCGGTCCAGGACCCCGGAGTCGACAAGCCGCTCGAAGCTCGCCACGCCGCGAAGCTCGGCGCGGAAGTCGCGCAGCGCCTCCGCGACCGGCGCCGCCTCGGACACGCGCAGCCCGGGGATCGAGGCGAAGGCCGCCAGCCGCTCGAAGTTGGACTTCAGCTCGGTGGTGCTGCGCACCGAGACCCGGCCCTCCGCGGTCGGGTTCTCAGCGATCCGGGTCAGCAGGAGGTCGAGCTTGTCGAGAGTGTCCGGGCCGAGCTCGGGGGACTTCAGGTAGAACTTGATGAGCGCATACAGGATCTTCTCGTCCTGCCGCTTGAGGTGGTCGAAAAACCGGCGCAGCAGCGACGGCGGCAGGTTGGCCTCGATCTTCGAAAGCTCGCCGTGGATCCGCCCGAGCTCCCGCTCGACCTGCTCGAACTCGACCGGGGCGGACCCGGCGGCCTCCATCCCGACCCGCGGCACCATCTCCTGAAGCCGCCGGTAGAGGGCCTGGAAGTCGTAGACGTACGGGACCTCGCCCTGGCCGCGATGTCTGTACACGCCTCCCAGGAACTGGTAGAAGGTCCACAGCGAGCGGAACCGATCTGAGAGCTCGGTGAACCGCTCACTCAGCTGGTGAACGCTTGTCGGCTTCATAGGCAACCAGGATACAACACGAGGGCCGAAATCGACAACGAAAGGACAGCAAGATGCTCGGGACCAAGGTGCTCGGCCGTGACGAGATCCAGGCGATACTGCGCCGGCTCGCTGCCGCCATTGAAGCCGACCTCGCCGGCCGCTCGCCGATCTTCATCGGCGTCCTCAAGGGCTGCGTGTACTTCCTGACCGACCTGACCCGCCTCCTGCGGCAGCCGGTCGAGGTCGACTTCATCCAGGTCTCGAGCTACGGCAAGAGCACGACGACCTCGGGCTCGGTCGTGCTGGTCAAGGACATCACGGCCGACGTCCGCGACCGCGACATCTACCTCGTCGAGGACATTGTCGACACCGGGACCACCTTGAAGGACGTGATCCGGTTGCTCGATGCCCGCCACCCGCGATCGATCCAGGTCGTCGCGCTGCTGTCGAAGCCCTCCCGGCGCCAGGTCGAGGTCGAGGTCGCCTTCCTCGGCACCGAGATTGACGACGTGTTCGTGGTCGGGTACGGCCTCGACCATGCCGAGCTCTATCGCAACCTGCCGGACATCCACGAGCTGGTGCTCGAGGCTGACGGCGACGGGGCTTGATATCCGGGCTAGAATGTCGGCGCGCCGTGAGCGCTGGGGTGGCCGAGGGTTCGGGAGCTCGCCCGGAGGGTGCCATGAATGCCGGTGACTACCGACTGTTGATCCGGGGCGCCGGCGAGCTGGCGTCCGCGACTGCGCAGCACCTGTTCTCGCAGGGCTTCACCAGGATCCTCATGCTCGAGCGCAGGTACCCCAAGGCGATTCGCCGCCAGGTCTGCTTCTCCGAAGCGATTCTCGACGGCCGCCAGACCATTCAGGGGATCCGCGCGAGCTTCGCGCGGAACCTGGAGGACGTCGAGAGGATCCACGCCTCCGGCGAGGTCGCGGTCTCGGTCATGGGGCTCGACGAGACCGTCGCAGAAGTGGCATCCCGACATCTTCATCGAGGCCGCCATGCTGCGCCGGAACTGGGGCCTGACCCGCGAGCTCGCGCCGGTGGTGATCGCGCTCGGCCCGGGCTACGTCGCCAAGCGCGACTGCCACGCCGTGGTCGAGACCTTCCGCGGGCCCGACGTCGGCGCGGTGCTCGACGACACCGGCGACGAGCTCGAGGACGAGCCGCCGGCCGAGATCATGGGCTACGCCGAGGAGCGCGTCCTCAAGGCGATCCGCGACGGCATCTTCTTCACGCAGAAGAACATCGGTGACGTCGTCGAGCGCGGCGAGCGGGTCGGAACGGTGGTGTCCGTGTACGGCGTCGAGGAGTTCCGCAAGGGCGTCCCGGTGGACGCCTCGTATGCCGTCACGGCGCGGATCGCCGGCGTCATCCGCGGCCTGCTGCGGGACGGAGTGCCGGTCAAGGCGGGCGACCGGATCGCCGACATCGATCCGAGGGGGCGCACCGACGACCTCGACCACATTTCGGACAAGTCGCGGCGGGTCGCGGAGGGCGTGCACGAGGCCCTGCTCGGCCTGCTGATCAAGGTGCCGAAGAAGCGACGCGCGGTCTGACCGGACGGGAGCACAGTGAGCGAGTCACGAGGGCGGCTGCGGCGCGTGCTGTGGCGTCTCCGACGGCCGGTGCTGGCCCTTGGCGGCGGCGGCGCTCGCGGCTTTGCCCACCTCGGCGTGCTCGAGGTGCTCGACGAGCAGCGGCTGCCGATACGCGCCATCGCCGGCACCAGCATGGGCGCCGTGATCGGCGCGATGTACCTGATCTACGGCTCGGCGGACGCGGCCATCGCGAAGTGGCGGGAGGCGGTCGGCCGCGGCCTCGTGCCGACGGTGCGGCCGTTGCATCGACAGCCCCGCGCGCCCACCCGCGAGCACCCGCTGCTGCAGGCGGCGCGGCGGATCCGCAACCAGGTCGTGATCGCGGTCGCCGTCAACCGGTCCACGATCCTCGACGGAGCCGAGTTGACGCACGCCCTCGACTTCCTGATCCCGGAGACAACCGCCGACCAGCTGCCGCGGCCGTTCATCGCGGTGGCCACCGATCTCGAGGGGGGGACCGAGGCGCGGTTCTCCCGAGGCGACCTGCGCGCCATTCTCCGGGCCTCGAGCGCGATCCCCGGGGTGGTGCCAGCGGTGGAGGTGGATGGACGCCGGCTGGTCGACGGAGGCGTGCTGGCCGAGGTCCCGGTCGCAGCCGCACGCACTCTCGGCAGGCCTGTCGTCGCGGTCAGTGTGGCAATGGAGATACCGCCGGCCGGCGAGGACGACATGGTGCTCGACACCATGATGCGGACCCACATGATGACCGGCCGGCTGTTGCGCGAGCAGCAGCTGCGGGGAGCGGCTGCGGTCATTCAACCCAGGATCGGGTATGCGACGTGGGCCGACTGGAATCGCTTCGAGGAGCTGGTCGAGATCGGGCGGGTGGCCGCTCGCGAGTTCCTCGGCCTGCCGTCTCCCTGAACTCGCTCACCGCGCGTCGGAGCGCACCGACAGCTCGTCGTGGCGGGCCCTGGCTCGCTGGTACCATGGCCGCCATTCCGCAGAGGCCTCGAGCAGGGCGCTGACGGTCCCGATCTGCACGCCGCGGCGGCGCACCTCGTCGGCGAAGCGGGGCAGATCGGTCCACGGCGGCACCCGGCGGTTGGTGGACAGGTGCATGAGCACGATGCCGCCCTCGAGCCTCGGGAACGCGAGCAACCGCTCGATGAGGCGCCCGGAGTCCACGTAGAGCGACGAGTGCTCGTCCACCACCCAGTCGAGGGAGTCGAGGGACGCGCCCTGCAAGGAGCTCCAGCGGCAGTGCAGGTAGCCGAGCTCCATCGCCCACGCTCTCAGCTGCCGGTTCTCCTCCCCGTAGGGCGCTCGCCACAGCGGCGCCATCGCCCGGCCGGTCGCCCTGCGGAACGCCTCCTCGGTTCGCTCGAGCTCGCGGTGCAGGGACTCCCGGGAGACCGCCGGCAGGAGATCGTGACGCCGGTTGGAGGCGTAGCTCGTGAGGTGGGGGTGGGAGTAGGTGTGGTTGCCGAACTCGTGGCCGGCGAGAGCCGCCTGCCGGACGATAGCGGGGTGCCGGTCGATGAACTCCCCGGTCACGAACATCGTGACCTCGAGATCGAGCTCGCTCAGCAGCTCGAGCAGGTCGGCGGTGCCGTTGGCCGATGCCGCGCCGTCGAAGGTCAGGGCGAGGCGCGCGCCCCCGTCGGGAACCAGGTGGAGCACCGGCGGGGAGCCAGCGCCCTCGTCCGCTCCCGACGGCACCGACTCGGCAGGGGAGGCGGTGGGACGCGGCGGCGAGATGGCCGCAGCCATCGCCGCCGCGGTCGCTGCTGGTCGCGGCGGGGCAGCCCCGGCCGGTGTCAGAGCCACCCGTGGTGGTGTCGCAGCGGTCGAGTCTGCGGTCGGGGCTGCGGGGGTGGCGGTAGGGGAGGGAGGAGTCGGAACCGCGGCCGCCACGGGCGGCGCGCCGATCTCCATGGCCGGCCCGGACAGGGTCGAGACCCGGAAGCGGCTGCCGCCATCAGCCGACGCCGGGAGCGCGAAGCCGCCGCGACCATCACGGTCGAGCTCCACGACCGCGACCGGCCGGCCGCCGGTCTCGACCAGCACCGACGTCCCGGGCTCGCCAGAAAGCTCGAGGATCCACGCCCCGTCTCGCACCACGACGCGGCCCTCGGGAGGTGCCTGGGGGACCGGGACCGCGTTCTCAACGGCTCCCCCGCCGGCGGGCGTCGAGACCTCGATCAGCTCCGCGACCAGCCGGCCGACGCCGGCCGCGAGCAGCACGCTGGCGGCGGTCGTCAGCACGATCGACCACGCTGCCGGGACTGGTTGGCGGAGGATGGCGGCTGTCCGCGACCACAGTCGCGCGAGCCGGTCGCGGCTGCGGCAGCGCCGTGAGCAGAAGATCCGATTGACGTGCTCGCGGGCGCAGCGCTCGCAGACCCAGGTGCCGCAGCTGCTGCAGCGATGCCTGGCCTCGTGCGACGGGTGGTTCGCGCAGTGGGAAACGGAGTGCATTATGGCGATGGTGAGGGGTTGGTGAAGCCGGGTCCGGCGCCAGGCACTGCATGGCGCGTTGCCGGCGCGGGGTGACGGTGGTGCGGGAGACCGGTAGAATCGGCGTGCCGGAAACGGCCCCCAGGACAGCGAGCGCTCTCGGCCAATGCGCACCGCCGGAACCAAGGGAGACCCGAGATGTGGAACCTGCCAAACACCCTCACCATCGTTCGGATCTTCATGGCGCCGGTGCTGGTCGTGGTGCTGCTGACCGAGTTCCCGGAGAAGGAGTTCTGGGGACTGGGCATCTTCCTCCTGGCGGCGCTGACCGACATCCTGGACGGGATTATAGCCCGCCGCACCAACCGGATTACGGTGACCGGCGCGCTGCTCGACCCGATCGCCGACAAGCTCCTGATGAGCGGCGCGTTCATCTCGCTCGCCGAGCTCGGTGTGGCGCCGGCCTGGATGGTCTTCCTGATCATCGCGCGTGAGTTCGCGGTCACGGGCCTGCGGCTGGTGGCCCTCGAACGCGGGGTCCCGATCTCGGCCAACCGGCTCGGCAAGGCCAAGACGACGAGCCAGGCGGTGGCGGTGTCGCTGCTCATCTTCTCGCTGAGGTTCCCGGTGTGGGCGCCGCTGGCCACGGTCGCGCTGTGGGTCGCGATCGCCCTGACCATGGTCTCGATGGTGGTCTACTTCTGGCAGAACCGGCACGTCGTGGCCCCGACGGAGGCCGGGGAGTGAAGGCCGGCCTGCTTCCGCGACGGCTTCCGCTCGCTCTCATTCGATTCGGGGGCCGCTACCCGTGGGTGGTGGTCGCCGCAGCCGTGGTCGCGTGCGCGGTCGCCGGTCTGCTCGCGACACGCCTGGACGTGCAGACCGACATCCTGTCCCTGGTGCCGCGCGACAACCCGGTGGTCGAGGCCTTCACGACGACCATCGAGCGCTTTGGATCCGTCGACACGCTGCTGGTCGTCGTCCGCATCGACGAGGGCGCGGAGCTCCAGGGCATCCTCGACTTCGCCGACCTGCTCGCTCGCGAGCTCGACGAGTGGGATCAGATCGACTGGGTGTCCTTCCGGGTCGAACGCGGGGCGGCGATGGCGGTCCCGCTGCTCGACCGGGCGACCCTGTTCCTCGACGAAGGCCAGGTTGCGCGCCTGCTCGACCGGCTCGACGAGGCGTCGCTGCCGGACGAGGCCTCTCGGATCCAGGGAGCGCTGCTCGCGCCGCAGAGCATGGTCACAAAGGAGTTCCTGAGGGTCGACCCGATGGGCCTGCTGGCGGGGGTGGTCTCCCGCGCGCGCTTCGGCGGCGTTGGCGTCTCGGTGGACAAGGAGACCGGGTGCCTGATCGACCGCGATCGCCGGATGCTGCTGATGTTGGCCAAGCCGGCCGGACCCGCCCAGGACCTGGAGTTCTGTCGCAGCCTGGAACTCGGCCTCGACGAACGGGTCGCGCGCGCTGCGCAAGCGTGGGCCGCCGAGGGCTGGACGACGTCGCCGCCGGCGGTGGAGTTCACCGGGGGCTACGCGATCACGCTCGAGGACAGCCGGCTGATCACCAGCGATGCGGTCGTCCAGGTGGTGTCCACGCTGGTCGCGGTGCTGCTGGTGTTCCTGGTCGCCTTCCGCCGGCCAGCCGCGCTCGCGTTCGCGATCTTCCCGATGGTCACCGGGCTCGGCCTCGCGGTGGTGTTCGTGGCGCTGGCGCTCGGCCGGCTCAACTCCCTGACCTCGGCCACCGGGGCCCTCCTGATCGGGCTCGGAATCGACTACGTCATCGTGCTCTACGGCCGCTACGTCGAGGAGCGGCAGCTGGGCGCGAGCCACGAGCAGGCGCTCGACGCGATCGGGAGGCAGACCGGCGTCGGGGTGCTGCTCGGTGCGGTCACCACCGCGGCGACCTTCTACGCCTTTCTGGTCACCGACTTCGCAGGTCTCTCCGAGCTCGGGCTGCTGACCGGGACCGGCATCCTCCTGCTCGCGCTGTCGGTCTTCCTGCTCCTGCCGGCGCTGCTGACGCTCCTGTACGGCCGGCGCGCCCAGTTGCCCAGGCTGTACCTCCACTCCTTCGGGTCGGACCGGCTGTGCCGGGTCGCGCTGTCCTGGCCGCGGACCACGATCGTCATCGCCGCACTGCTGACGGTCGTTCTAGGCGGTGGCATCGCCCGGCTCGTCTTCGACGACGACATGCAGAACATGCGTTCGCCCGACAACCGCGCCAACATGCTCCGGACCGAGGTGATGGAGACCTTCGGGCTGCGCTTCACGCCGATCATGGTCCGGGTCGACGGCCGCGACGAGTTCGAGGCCATGGCCAGGGCGCGCGAGATCCTCCCCGAGCTCGAGGCGATGGTCGACGGCGAGACCCTGTCGAGCATCGACACCATCGCCAGCGTGGTGCCCTCGGCCGAGGCGCAACGGCTGGTGATCGATCGGCTGGCGGCGGCCGCGCCCCGCATCGAGGGCGTCGAGGACCGGCTGGCAGCGGCGTTCCGCGAGGCCGGTCTCAACCCGGTCGCGTTCGAGGAGGGAATCCGCCACCTCGGCTCGCGCGCTGCGGGTCGACGCGCCGCTGGCCCTGTCCGACCTCAGGGGCACCGCGCTGGAGAGCGTGGCCAACCGCTACGTCGCCGACTTTCCCGGCGGCGTCTCGACCGTCATCTACTGCTACACGCCCGCCGACCGCTGGCGCCGCCAGGTCCCGCCTCGGCTGGCCGAGCTCGTGGCCCGCCACGAGTGGGCGGTGCTGGCGTCGCCGGTGGTGGTCTCGGCCGAGCTGCGGCGGATCGTGTGGCGCGATGCGGCCCGCGCCGCGGTGCTGGGGATGATCGCCGTGTACCTGCTGATGTGGGCCGACCTCGGCAGCCAGCGCCGGGCTCTGCTCGCGCTGGTCCCGCTCGCGGTCGGGCCTGGTCTGGATGGTGGGCGCGATGGCGCTGCTCGGGATCCGCGTCAACTTCATGAACATCTTCGTGATGACCATGATCATCGGGATCGGCGTCGACTACGGCATCCACCTGCTGCACCGGTGGTCGGAGTCGGGCCTGGCGCCCGACGCGCTGTCGGAGACGTCGAAGGCGGTCGCGGTCGCGGCGTTGACCACGGTGGCCGGCTTCGGGTCGCTGGTGCTGTCGCACTTCCCCGGCCTGCGGTCGGTCGGGGCCGCGGCGATCCTGGGCACGGTGTGCACGGCGGTGGCCAGCATCACCCTGCTGCCGGTGCTGCTGGCGAGACTTCACAAGCGGGCTGAGGGCGACGGCGGGTCGTGGACGACCGCGGCGGGCGACGGGAGGGAGTCCGATGGTGCGGGAGCTTGCAGTCGACGAGCTGGCGTGGCGCTGCCCGGATGAGTGGGTGCCCTGGCAGAGCTCCTCCGAGATCGAGCCGGCGAGCACCATCGTCGGCCAGGACCGCGCGGTCGACGCCATCGCCTTCGGCCTCGCGGTGGAGAGCATCGGCTACAACGTGTTCGTCACCGGCCTCTCCGGAACCGGCCGCCTGACCACCATCAGCCGCTTTCTCGACCAGCTGGCCAGCGACGTCGAGCCGCCGGACGACGTGTGCTTCGTCCACAACTTCAGGACGCCCGAGGAGCCGTCGGCGCTGTTCCTCCGCGCCGGCGCGGGCCGCCGCTTCAAGCTGGCGATGGAGGGCCTGGTCCGGGAGCTGTCGGCCAACCTGCCCGGGATCCTCGGCGACAAGGAGTTCCGCCGCCGCCTCGAGCGGGCGGTCGCGGACCTGCAGCAGCGGGAGCGGGAGCTGGTGGAGGCGTTCGAGAGGGAGGTCAAGGAGGCCGGTTTTTCGCTGGTCCAGGTCCAGGCCGGCCCGATGACCCGCCCGGAGATCCTGCCCGTGGTGGGTGACCGGCCGACGCCGCTCGAGGAGCTCCAGCAGCCGGCGGAGGGGAGCCCCCCGTCCGAGGACGAGCTCAAGCGGATCACGGACAGCCACTCGCGGCTCACCGAGCGCCTGCAGGACGTGTTCCAGGACGTGGCCAGCTTGCGGCGCCAGGCCCAGCAGCGGCTCGAGGAGACTCGCCGCGACCTGCTCGCGCCGACCTTCGCGGACTGCGTCAACCAGGTCCGAAGGGCGGTCGATGACCCGCGGGTCGAGCCCTACCTCGAGGCGCTCCGCGAGGACCTGACCGCCCACCTCGACCTCTTCGTGGCCGAAGCCGAGGGAGAGGACCCCTTCGTGCGCTGGCGGGTCAACCTGGCCGTCGACAACGCGGACCTCAAGGGCGTGCCGGTCGTGCTGGAGACCGAGCCCACCTACACCAACCTGTTCGGCACCATCGAGCGGTCGATGAGCGCCTCGGGCGAGGTCGTCTCGTCGTTCCTGAAGATCCGCGCCGGCTCCCTGCTGCGCGCCAACGGCGGCTTTCTGGTGCTCAACGCGGAGGACCTGCTGCTCGAGCCGCGGGTGTGGCCCGGGCTCAAGCGGGCGCTCAAGTTCCGGCGGGTGCAGATCCAGTCGCTGGAGAGCCTGGTGCTCGGCGCCAGCGCCCTGAAGCCCGAGCCGGTGCCGCTCGACGTCAAGGTGGTGGTGATCGGCGACCGCAGCATCTACGACCTGCTCTACCGCTACGACTCCGACTTCTCGAAGGTCTTCAAGGTGCTCGCCGACTTCGACTCGGTCATGCCGACGACGCGCGCCCACGCGCGGGACGTGCTGTCGGTGCTGCGCAAGGTCGCGGCCGACGAGCAGCTGCTGCCGATGGACCGCTCGGGCATGGTCGCCATGCTCGAGGAGGCGGTGCGGCAGGCGCGCTGGCAGCGCCGCTTCTCGAGCCGGTTCTCCGATCTCGCGGACCTCCAGCGCGAGGCCTCCCACCTCGCGCAGCGGGAGGGCGTGGCGCAGATCCGCGCCGTCCATGTCGCGGCTGCCCACGAAGCCTACGAGCGCCGCCACGGCCTCACCGAGGACCGGACCCACGACCTGATCACCGACGGCGTCATCCGGGTCGAGACCGACGGCGTCAAGGTCGGGCAGGTGAACGGCCTCGCGGTCTACGACCTCGGCCACCACCGCTTCGGCAAGCCGACGCGGATCACCGCCCGGGTCGGCCTCGGACGCGAGGGCGTGGTCAACATCGAGCGCCAGGCCGGGTTGTCAGGGCCAACCCACGACAAGGGCGTGAGCATCCTCACCGGCTACCTGAGAGGGACCTTCGCGCAGCGGGTTCCGCTCACCATGAGCTGCTCGATCACCTTCGAGCAGTCGTACGGGGGGATCGACGGCGACTCGGCGTCCTCCACCGAGGTCTACGCCATCCTGTCCGCTCTGTCGCGGCATGGCGATCCGCCAGGACCTGGCGGTGACCGGATCGGTCGACCAGCACGGCCAGGTCCAGGCCATCGGCGGGGTCAACGAGAAGATCGAGGGCTTCTTCCGGGTGTGCGCAGAGCCGCGGGCTGACCGGCAGCTCAGGGGGTCCTCGTGCCGGTGGCCAACGTGGCGGACCTGCAGCTCGACCGCGAGGTGCTCGAGGCGGTGTCCGGGGGCCGCTTCCACATCTGGGAGGTGGCGACGATCGAGCAGGGCATCGAGCTGCTGACCGGGGTGCCCGCCGGGCGAGTGGGAGGACCAGCGGCGGCTGGTCCGAGGGCAGCGTGTACGGTCGATGCCAGCGACGGCTCGAGGAGATGGCGGAGCTGATGCGGGCGGCCGCCAAGGGCCCCGAGCGACCGGGCGGCGAAGGGACACACGGCGGGGCCGGAAACGACAACGACGATTCGCCTGGGGCGGCGGCCGGTCCGATCGGTTGCGGCGGCGGGTCATCTGCCGGCAGTTCCGGCTCAAGTCCTGCTGCATGATTGAGTTGGGTCACACTGCACTGAGGCCTGCCTGTCCGAAACCGCGCCGCAATTGACACCGCCGTTTTGAGGTGGCAGAATCTCGGGGCAATCGCGTCTTCGGACGGAGATATTCCAGCCGGGAGGGGGGACGAGAAGCATGCCGCAAAGGCTGAACACGATCATCGTCGTCCCCCACAGCCAGGCAAAGTTCTTCAAGTTCTCCTTCTCGACACGAGCACTCATCCTCACCGCCAGCGCGTGCGCCCTCGTCATCCTGCTCTCGGTGCTCGCGATCTCCTACACCGGCGGGGCGATCACCCGCCGCGGAGAGGTCGCACGGCTGCGCTCGCAGAACCAGGAGCTGGCCGCGGTCAACCAGCGCCTGGCCGAGACCGTGTCCGAGGTCCAGAGCCGGCTCGACGACTTCGAAGAGCAGACGGCCAAGCTCGCGCTGGCCGCCGGCATGGAGGCGCTCCCCGATGTCCTCGGTGATCGGGTCGTACCCTCCGACCGCTTCGGCAGTGGCGGTCAGTACGATCGGCTTCCCGGAAGCCCGGAGGTGCTGCAGATCCAGGGTGACTGGATCGCCACCCAGCTCTCCGAGGTCGAGAAGGCGCTGGCTCACCGCGACGAGGTGTGGGCGGCGACGCCGTCGATCTCTCCTGCCATGGGCCTGATGACCGACGGCTTCGGCGGGCGGCCCGATCCGGTCACCGGGCGGCACGCCCTCCACCGCGGCCTCGACATCTCCGCCCGGCGGGGCACACCGGTGATCGCGCCGGCGGACGGAGTGGTCGTCTTCACGGGTCTCAGCGGCGGCCTCGGCAAGACCATCCGGATCGCTCACGGGCTCGGCTACACCACGGTCTACGGCCACCTCGACAGGATCGAGGTCGAGCCCGGCGAAGAGGTTCGGCGGGGCGCGAAGATCGGGGCCCTCGGCAACTCGGGTCGCTCGACCGGCCCTCACCTGCACTACGAGGTCCACGTCGACGGCGAGGCCGTCAACCCGCTGTACTACATCCTCGACTCTTTCTGAGCCCCAGCCCCCGCCCACCCAGGATCGAGGGGCTAGGATCTAGGGGTTAGCCCCACCCACCCCGTCTCCGTCTCCGTGCCCGCTTCCGCATCCGCTTCCGCGCCCGCGTCCGCTCCCGAGGAGGCCGGTGACCCGTGAGCGAGCGGTCGCAGGGCACCGCGCCGCGAGTCGAAGGGTCCCGTTCAACTGAGCCAACCCCATCCCGGCTGCCGCGTCCCGCCGTTGAAATCGCTCCCCGCATCATCTACGCTGCCCGGACCCGGCTCCGGGGCATGCACGGCCGGCCGCGGCTGTTGGAATCATCGAGCCTGAGCCCCCGGTCGACGGCCGGGCGGTCCGGGACCAGGACGTGGCAATGAACCTGATCGAAAAGGGAATCGAAATCGTCTTCGGGTCGAAGCACGAGCGCGACCTCAAGCGGATGGCGCCGATCATCGATGAAGTCAATCGCCTCGAGCCCGAGCTCGAGACGCTCGACGACCAGGCGCTGCGCGGCCGTTTCGCGGCGATCCGGGAACGGGTGCGTCAGGCGACGACCGAGCTGCCGGAGGACTCGCGGGCGCGCAGCGAGCTCGTCCAGGGGGTCCTCGACGCCGAGCTGGTCGAGGTCTTCGCGCTGGTTCGCGAGGCCTCCAAGCGGACCACCGGGATGCGCCACTTCGACGTCCAGCTGGTCGGCGGGATCGTGCTCCATGAGGGCCGGATCGCCGAGATGAAGACCGGCGAGGGGAAGACCCTGGTGGCGACCCTGGCGGTGGCGCTCAACGCGCTGCACGGCCGCGGCGTGCACGTGGTCACGGTCAATGACTACCTGGCCCGGCGCGATGCCGAGTGGATGGGCCAGATCTACGAGTTCCTCGGTCTGACGGTCGGCTGCATCCAGAACCAGATGAACGACGTCGAGCGGCGAGCCGCGTACGAGTCGGACATCACCTACGGCACCAACAACGAGTTCGGGTTCGACTACCTGCGCGACAACATGAAGTTCACGCTCGAGCGGATGGTCCAGCGCGCGCACGTCTACGCGATCGTCGACGAGGTCGACTCGATCCTCGTCGACGAGGCCAGGACCCCGCTCATCATCTCCGGGCCATCCGAGATCGCGGTCGACCTCTACTACAAGGTCGATGCCATCATCCCCAAGCTGAACCGTGGCGAGGAGATCGAGGACAAGCACGGCAACAAGGAGATCACCGGCGACTTCCTGGTCGACGAGAAGGCCCACACCGCGAGCCTCACCGAGCAGGGCATGGCGCGGGTCGAGAAGCTGCTCGGCGTCGAGAACCTGTGGGACCCCTCGCAGACCGAGATCCTGCATGCGGTCAACCAGGGCTTGCGCGCGCACTCTCTGTTCGATCTCGACCGCGACTACATCGTGAAGGACGGTGAGGTCATCATCGTCGACGAGTTCACCGGCCGGCTGATGGCGGGGCGGCGGTGGTCCGACGGGCTGCACCAGGCGGTCGAGGCCAAGGAGAAGGTCAAGATCCAGTCCGAGAACCAGACCCTGGCCACGATCACCCTGCAGAACTACTTCCGGATGTACGACAAGCTCGCCGGGATGACCGGGACCGCCGAGACCGAGGCCGAGGAGTTCCAGAAGATCTACGGCCTCGACGTGGCGGTGATCCCGACCAACGTGCCGATGGTGCGGGCGGACCATCCCGACGTCGTGTACAAGACCGAGGAGGAGAAGTTCCGCGCCGTGATCGAGGAGATCCGGCAGTGCAACGAGCGGGGCCAGCCGGTGCTGGTCGGCACGGTCTCGATCGAGAAGTCGGAACGCCTGTCCAAGATGCTGCAGCGCCAGAAGATCCGGCACGTGGTGCTGAACGCCAAGTACCACGAGCGCGAGGCCGAGATCGTGGCACAGGCGGGGCGCAAGAGCGCGGTCACGATCGCCACCAACATGGCCGGCCGCGGCACCGACATCGTGCTCGGCGGCAACCCGGATGGGCTCGCCCGGATCGAGGCGAACCCGGCGCAGGATCCCGAGGCACACCGCCAGGCTGTCGCGCGTTACCGGGAGCTCTGTGCCGCCGAGAAGAAGGACGTCCTCGCGGCCGGTGGCCTGCGCATCATCGGCACCGAGCGCCACGAGGCGCGGCGCATCGACAATCAGCTCCGCGGCCGGTCGGGGCGGCAGGGCGACCCTGGCGCCTCGCGCTTCTTCCTGTCCCTCGAGGACGACCTGATGCGGATCTTCGCCGCCGACTGGGTCCGCAAGATGATGGACCGGCTCGGGATGGAGGAGGACGTCCCGATCGAGTCCGGGATGGTGACCAAGTCCATCGCCCGCGCGCAGAAGCAGGTGGAGGGTCGCAACTTCGAGATCCGCAAGCACCTGCTCGAGTACGACGACGTGATGAACAAGCAGCGCGAGGCGGTCTACCGGCTGCGCCGGCGCATTCTCGATGGAGTCGAGGGCCGAGACTACATCCTCCGGGTCGTCGATGACATCGTCGGCGGCCTGGTCGACCGCTACTGCCCCGAGGAGGCCGATCCGGCGGACTGGGAGAGCGCCGCGCTCGCCAACGAGTACCGGGTCTACTTCGCGATCGCCGTCGACACTCTCGGCGTCGACTGGGCCGCGATCAACCGGCCGGATCTCGAGCAGCGGCTCGCGGACGGGGCGAAGCAGGCCTACCTGGCGCGAGTCGAGAGGTTCAGCGCGGAGGAGTTCGAGCGCCTCGAGCGCTTTCTGCTGCTCGACACCGTCGACCGCCAGTGGAAGGACCACCTGCTCGCCCTCGACCACCTGCGCGAGGGCATCGGGCTGCGCGCGTACGGCCAACGCAACCCGCTCGTCGAGTACAAGCGGGAGTCGTACTCGCTGTTCGAGGAGATGTGGGAGCGGGTCGAGGATCACGTCGTCAAGTTCCTGTACCACGCCGAGCCGGTTCAGGACTACCAGCAGAAGCGGCGGGTCCAGCCGATTGTGTCCCACCATCCGGAGGCGGCCGGTCTTGCAGAGTCGCACCGGCAGCAGGAGCAGGCGGCCAACACTCCGGTCGGCGGTCCGTCGCGGCCGGCGACCGTGAGGCGAACCCAGCCCAAGGTCGGACGCAACGATCCCTGTCCATGCGGCTCGGGCAAGAAGTACAAGCGATGCTGCGGCGTCGCGTCCGAAGCGGGGAGGTAAGCGAATGGCGAACGAGCTGCCGGTGGGATTGACCTTCGACGACGTGCTGCTGGTCCCGACACGCTCCGAGGTTCACCCCAATCAGGTCGACGTGTCGACCCGCCTGACCCGCGACATCACCCTGCACCTGCCGATCGCGTCGGCCGCCATGGACACGGTGACCGAGGCCGGGATGGCGATCGCCATGGCCCAGCACGGCGGGATTGGCATCATCCACAAGAACATGCCCATCGATCGGCAGGCCGAGCAGGTCGACCGGGTCAAGCGCTCAGAGTCGGGGATGATCGTCGATCCGGTCACCATCCGCCCGGACCGACTCGTGCGGGACTCGCTCGAGGTGATGGCGACCTACAAGATCTCGGGACTGCCGGTGGTCGACGAGCACGGGCAGCTCAAGGGCATCCTCACGAACCGCGACCTCCGCTTCTGCACCGAGTTCGACCGCCCGATCGCCGACTTCATGACCAAGGACGACCTGGTGACCGCCCCCGTCGGCACGACCCTCGACGAGGCCAAGTCGCTGCTGCACAAGCACCGGATCGAGAAGCTGCTGGTGGTCGACGATGAGGGCAGCCTCAAGGGCCTGATCACCGTCAAGGACATCAAGAAGGCCCAGGAGTACCCGCACGCGTGCAAGGACGACCTCGGCCGGCTCCGGGTCGCGGCGGCGGTGGGCGTCAGCGGCGACCTCGGAGAGCGCTGCGCGGCGCTCATCGAGCGCAAGGTCGACGTGCTCTGCCTGGACTCGGCGCACGCCCACTCGCGGGGCGTGCTCGAGGCGGCGCGCAGGATCAAGAAGGACTTTCCCCACGTGCCGCTGATCGTCGGCAACATCGCCACCGCCGAGGCCGCAGAGGACCTCATCGCGCTCGGCGCCGACGCGATCAAGGTCGGCATCGGGCCCGGCTCCATCTGCACGACGCGGGTGGTGACCGGGGCGGGCATGCCGCAGGTCACCGCCATCTCGGAATGCGCAACGGTCGCTCACCGGAGCTCGATTCCGGTGATCGCCGATGGCGGCATCCGCTACTCGGGCGACATCACGAAGGCGCTCGCAGCAGGGGCCGACGTGGTGATGATCGGATCGCTGTTCGCCGGGGTTGAGGAGTCGCCGGGCGAGCAGATCCTCTACCAGGGTCGGACCTTCAAGGCCTATCGCGGCATGGGCTCGCTGGGCGCCATGAAGGAAGCGGAGGGCTCGCGCGATCGCTACTTCCAGGAAGGCGAGGACCTGGCGAAGCTGGTGCCGGAGGGGATCGAGGGCATGGTGGCATACAAGGGGCCGCTCGCGGGGCAGCTCACCCAGCTGGTCGGGGGCCTGCGCGCCGGCATGGGGCTCGCGGGATGCGCGAACATCGCCGAGCTCCACACCACTGCGCGCTTCGTCCGGGTGACGGCGGCGGGCCTCAAGGAGTCGCACGCCCACGACGTGGTGATCACCAAGGAAGCGCCGAACTACCGGGTCGATCGCTAGCCCGCTGGCAGCGTGTAGAGCAGAGGCCCGCGTGCGTGCTCCGGCTGGTCACTATCCGCTTGCTTCTGCTAGACTTCGCGCCATGCGCACGGCCCTGATCACCGGCGTCACCGGCCAGGACGGTTCCTACCTCGCCGAGCTGCTGCTCGCCAAGGGCTACGAGGTGCACGGCGTGGTGCGCCGGGCCTCCACCTTCAACCGCGGTCGCATCGACCACCTCCGGATCAACCCCGCGACGCGCGAGCGCTTCTTCCTCCACTACGGCGACCTCGGAGACCCGGAGTCGCTGACCACGGTCGTCGACGCCGTGCGGCCCCAGGAGATCTACAACCTGGCCGCCCAGTCGCACGTCGGGATCTCGTTCCGGATGCCGACCTACACCGGGGACGTGACGGCGCATCGGGACCGTCCGCCTGCTCGAGGCGGTGCGCCAGAAGGTGCCGGAGGCGCGTTTCTACCAGGCCTCGTCGTCCGAGCTCTTCGGGAAGGCGCAGGAGACGCCCCAGAACGAGCACACCCCGTTCCACCCGAGGTCGCCGTACGCGGTGGCCAAGCTGTACTCGTACTGGGCCACCGTGAACTTCCGTGAGGCGTACGGGATGTTCGCGGCCAACGGCATCCTGTTCAACCACGAGTCGCCCCGCCGCGGCGAGAACTTCGTCACCCGCAAGATCACGCGCGCGGTGGCCGAGATCGTGGCCGGGCGGCGCGACCGGGTGACCCTCGGCAATCTCGAGGCGCGGCGCGACTGGGGCTTTGCCGGGCGACTTCGTCGAGGCGATGTGGCGGATCCTCTCCGCCGACCGGCCCGACGACTTCGTCGTCGGGACCGGCGAGACCCACTCGGTGCGCGAGTTCTGCGAGGCGGCCTTCGCGGAGGTCGGGTTCGAGCTCGAGTGGGAGGGAGGGGGCGACTCGGAGGTCGGGCGTGAGCGCCGCTCGGGCGCGGTGAGGGTCGCGGTGGATCCGAAGTACTTCCGGCCGGCGGAGGTGGACGAGCTGCAGGCCGACGCGACCAAGGCGAGGGAGCTGCTCGGCTGGGCGCCAACCGTGACCTTTGGCGAGCTCGTCCGGATGATGGTGCGTCACGATCTGGCCGAGGTGCAACGATCGTGAGAGAGGGATTCAGAAGCCATGCGAATCGTTGAGTGCGTGCCGAACATCTCGGAGGGGCGCCGCAAGGAGGTCTACGACGCGATCGCCGAGGCGGCGGCCGCGGTGGCGGGCGTGCGGCTGCTCGACGTGGACCCTGGCCGGGAGACGAACCGCACGGTCATCACCTTTGTCGGTGAACCCGACGCCGTGCTCGAAGGCGCATTTCAGCTGATCCGCTCGTCGTACGAGCTGATCGACATGCGCGAGCACCACGGCGCTCACGCACGGATGGGCGCCACCGACGTGGTGCCTTTCGTCCCGGTGTCCGGGGTCACGATGGAGGACTGCGTGGAGCTTGCCCACCGGCTCGGGCGCCGGGTCGGCGACGAGCTGCGCGTGCCGGTGTACCTGTACGAGTACGCGGCGACGCGGCCGGACCGCCGCTCGCTCGCAGCGATCCGCAAGGGCGAGTACGAGGCCCTGCCCAGGAAGCTCCAGGACCCCGACTTCGCTCCCGACTACGGGCCGGCGGACTTCGTCCCGAAGTACGGGGCCACGGTGATCGGCGCGCGCAAGTTCCTGGTGGCCTACAACGTCAACCTCAACGCCACCGACAAGCGTTGGGCCAACCGGGTCGCCTTCGACGTGCGCGAGAAGGGCCGCACCGTGACCGACGCCGACGGCCGGACGGTCGAGCAGCCCGGCGTGCTCAAGGCCGTGCGGGGCGTCGGTTGGTACATCCCCGAGTACGGCTGCGCACAGGTTTCGCTGAACCTTGTCGACCTGGACACGACGCCACTGCACGTTGCCTTCGACGCCTGCGACGAGAGCGCCCGCGCGCGCGGCATCCGGGTGACCGGCTCCGAGCTCGTCGGCCTGGTGCCCGAGAAGTCGATCGTCGATGCCGGCCACCACTACCTGAAGCGCATGGAGCGCTCGCCCGGAGTGCCGGTGTCCGATCTCGTGCAGGTGGCCATCCGCACCCTCGGGCTCGACGACGTCGCGCCCTTCGTGCCGGACCAGAAGATCATCGAGGACATCCTGGCGCCGCCGCGGCCGCTGGCCTCGCTGTCGGTCCAGGGCTTCGCTGACGAGACCTCGCGCGACTCGGCGGCCCCGGGTGGTGGATCGGTCGCAGCGCTCGCAGGCGCCCTCGCCGCCGCGCTCGCCGCGATGGTCGCGAACCTCGCGCACCCGAAGCCGGGTTTCGCGGCGGTGCGTGACGAGCTCGAGGCACTGGCGGTGCGTGCCCAGGAGCTCAAGCAGCGGCTGCTCGACGCCATCGATGAGGACACCTGGGCGTTCCAGCAGCTCATGGCGGCCTCGGCGGCCGGGGACGAGGCCGCGCGCCGGGGCGCCACCCTGCACGCGGCCGCGGTCCCGTTGACGGTGGCCGAGGCGTGCTCGGAGGTCGCCGCCCTCTGCCGGCGAGCCCTGGAGATCGGCATGCCGGCGTCGGCGTCGGACGCCGGGGTCGGGGCGGGGATGGCGCGCGCTGCGGCGGTCGGTGCGGCGATGAACGTCGCCATCAACCTGCAGGCGATGGCAGAGGACGCCGAGGCGGCCGGCATGCTCGACCGCGCAGAGGACGCGGTCCAGCGGACGACGGCGGTCGCCGACGAGGTCGAGCGCGAGGTCTGGCAGCGGCTCGGCCGGGGCGGCGTTCGCGAGGTCAAGGACTCGTAAAACGACGGTGGATCGGCGCGGTCCGGCGGGGAAACCGCGGCAAGGCGCAGCTATGCTCTGGCGGGACGGTGGATGACATGGCGATTCGGGCTGCGGAGTCGAGGATGGCAAAGGCGGGCGCCGCGGTGGCCGTGACGCTGGCGCGGGTCGTGGTTCCGTTGTGGCTGCTGGCCGGGCGCCGTGCTCAAGCTCGTCGACGCCTCGCCACGCCACCTCCCGGTGGCGCTGGTCAAGTGGCTCGGCGCGCTCGGCGTCGACCTCGCTGTTCGTGCTGAGGTTCAGCATCGCCGTCGAGCTCGTCGTGGTCGGCGTGATGTGGCTCCTGCCGAGGCTGGCGCGGCCGATCGGCATCGCGATGCTCGTGTCGTTCCTGCCCGTGCTCATCGGCGACGTCGCTCTCGGCGCCTCGAGCTGCGGCTGCTTCGGAGCGGTCCAGGTTCATCCCGGCAGTCACCCTGGCGATGGACCTCGGCTTCCTGCTCGGGCTGTGGCTGCTCGGCCGGCGCGTGGAGCGGCTCGCGACGCCGGCGTCGCTGCCCACCCGCAACGTGGTGGCGGCCGGGATGTGGGGTCTGGCGAGCGTCGCCCTCGCCTTCGGTCTGACCACCGGCGTCGGCCCCCCGGCGCCGGCAGCGGAGACCGCCTCTGAGGCTGTCGCGGCCGCGGCGGCGGGGCCGGTGGAGGGCTACTACCTGCCCCGCTACGCCGACTGGATCGGCAAGCGCGTGGTCCGAGCTGCCGATCGCCGGTTGGATCGTCGGGCGCGCCGACCGACCTCGACGTCGGCCCGCGGCTCGTGCTGTTCTACCGCAAGGACTGCGAGCACTGCCATGCCCTGATGGAGGCGTACTTCGTGGGTCCGCTGGCGGTTCCGACCACCGCGGTCGCGGTTCCCGAGCGCGACGGGCTTCCCGACCGTGGGCATCCAGCCCTTCCCGTGCGATGAGTGCAGCACGAGCCGAGCTCCCGCCCGGCGTCGACTGGTTCCTGCAGACTCCGGTCCTGGTTCGGCTCGAGGACGGTGTCGTGCGGTGTGCGGCAGAGGTGTCACCCGAGGCGCCGGCCTGCCTCGAGGAGTGAGACGAATTCCGCGTGGAGCACCACGGCGGGCCAGCGCCGGGATGTCGGAGACCCCAAACTGTGTTATAGTCCTCGAACGATGCCGACGCGATCGGCTCACAACAATGGAAACACGGAGGTGGAAAATGCGGAAAACTCTCGTCCCGGCGGTCGTGCTCGTGGTTGTTGCCGGTCTGGCGCCACGGGCTGCGCCACCAAGAAGTACGTCCAGGAGCAGGTGCGACAGGTGACCAGGGCACGGCCGCCAAGATCGGCGAGGTCCAGAACCAGGTCGAGGCCACCCAGAGTCGATCTCCGACCTGCAGGCCAAGGACACGGACCTGCAGAAGCAGATCACCGCGCTCTCCGACACCGCCAAGGACGCGCTGACGCGCGCCCAGGAGGCCGGCAAGCTCGCCAAGGGCAAGTTCCTCTACGAGGTCACGCTGACCGACGAGGCCGTGAAGTTCGGCTTCAACAAGGCGAGCTCTCGGCCGAGGCCAAGGCGGCGCTCGATGCCTTCGCCGCGAAGGTCAAGGCCGAGAACAAGAACGTCTACGTCGAGATCCAGGGCCACACCGACAACGTCGGCTCCGAGAAGTACAACCTCAAGCTCGGCCAGGAGCGCGCCGAGGCGGTCATGCGCTACCTGCAGCATGCAGCACGGCTTCCCGCTGCACCGCATGAACGTGATCTCCTACGGCGAGTACAAGCCGGTCGCCGACAACGCGACCAAGGAAGCCCGCGCGCAGAACCGGCGGGTGGCGCTCGTCGTCCTCGAATAGCCCAGAGCAAAGAACCGTTGCGACCCGGGCCCCAGCGGCCCGGGTTTTTCTTTGGGCCGTCGCGTACCGGACTGACACGTCCGGCTTCCGGGGAGTTTCACCGGCGGTGTTGCTGCCGATCGCGACCCCGTGGTAGCGTGCCCCGACCCGAGAGAACGGCGCGGATGGAGGGAGCATGCACGAGACCAAGCCCTCGAGCTCGAAGTTGTTGCCAGCCAACGCCTACCGCAAGCTGGAGCCCGGCGAGGTCTATCACCCCGTCGTGCCGCCGCCGACCTGCGGCCGGAGGTCACGCTGTGGTCGATCGGGCTCGGCGTGGCCATGGTCGTGCTGTTCACGGCGGCCTGCACCTACATGGCGCTGCGCGCCGGCAACGCGATCGAGGCCTCGATCCCGATCGCGATCCTGGCGATCTTCTTCGGCAAGATGCGCCGACCGGCGAGCACCATCCTCGAGAACGTCATGGTGCAGTCGGTCGGGCAGGCGGCGGGCGTCGTTGCCGCGGGCGCGACCTTCGTCGTCCCGGCGCTGTACATCAACCAGGTGTCTGCGGCCTGGTGGCAGATCTTCCTGGCCTGCTTCATCGGCGGCTCGCTGGGAGTGGTGCTGATCATCCCGTTGCGCAAGTACTTCGTGAGGGAGCTTCACGGCGAGCTGCCGTTTCCCGAGGCCACCGCGATCAACAAGATCCTCGTCACCGGGGAGAGCACCGCGGAGGTGCGGGCAAGATCCTGCTCATCGCCTTCGCGGTGGGCGCGCTTTTCGACTTCTCGGTCGAGGCGCTCCACCTGTGGAACGCCAACCTCTCGTCCTCGACGCTCCTTGGAGGTGTCGGCTCCGGAATCCGGATCGAGGTCCAGCTCTCGGCGATCGCCGCGCTGTTCGGCCTCGGCTACATCATCGGCATCCGCTACGCCTCGATCATCGCTTCCGGCTCGGTGCTGGCGATGCTGGTGATGGTGCCGCTGGTCTACCTCTTCGGCCGCCAGACCGATGCCTTCGCGTTCGCCGGAACCAGCTACGCGATCCGGGAGATGAGCGCCACCGCCATCTTCGGCGCCTTCGTCAAGCCGATCGGCATCGGCGCGATCGCGGTCTCGGGGCTCATCGGGATCCTCCGCATGTGGAAGATCGTGGCGTCGCTCGGTGACCCTCGGTTTCAAGGGCCTCTCGAAGTCCGCGCGGACCGGCGCCGGGGCTGCCGAGCGCACCCAGCTCGACATGTCGCCGAGCACGGTGCTGCTGATCCAGGCAGGGTCGAGTCTCGCCATGGGAGCTCTGTTCTTCGTGGTCGCCCTCACCACCGCGACCGACGCCGGTGGCGGCTACGGCCTGCTGTCGAGCCTCAAGTTCGGCGCGGTGGGGATGATCGTCGGCTTCCTGCTCTCCTTCCTGTTCACGCCGGTGGCGGCGCAGGCGATCGCGATCGTCGGCGTCAACCCGGTGTCGGGCATGACCCTGATCACCGTCGTGTTCGCGATCGGCGGCATGATCCTGGTCGGCCTGGCAGGGACCGCCGGCATGATCATCGCGCTGATCATCGGCACGGCGGTGTGCACCGCGCTCTCGACCTCGGGCGCGCTGATCACCGACTTCAAGATCGGCTACTGGCTCGGCTCGACGCCGCGTAACCAGCAGCGCTGGAAGTTCCTCGGGATGGCGGTCGCGGCGCTGGTCGTCGCGGTGGTCATCCCGCTGATGGACAGCGGCTACCACTTCCTGGTCAAGGACCCGGTCACCGGGCTGATGGTCTCCAACGAGCAGGTCCTGCCGGCCCCTCAGGCCAACATGCTCGCGGCGGTCTCGCGAGGCCTGATGGCGGACCCGGCGAATCAGCCGTGGCTGCTCTACGGCCTCGGCGCCGGGATCGCAGTGATGCTGTTCATGGCCGGGGTGCCGATGCTCGCCTTCGCGCTCGGCATGTACCTGCCGATCTCGATCAACGCGGCGGTGCTGGCCGGCGCGGTCGCAGGCTTGCATGATCGGCCGCACCGGAGGGAGCGAAAAGGCGCGCCAGGCGCGCAGCGAGCAGGGCATCCTGATCGCGTCCGGGCTGATGGCCGGGGCAGCCATCTTCGGCGTCATCACCGCGTTCCTCCGCAACCCGGACCTCGGAGCCCCGATCCAGCACCTCAGCGTAGGAGTGGACTTCAGCCTTGTCGACGGCTCGCTGGCCGAGTCCGCCGCCGCCTGGTACGACGGATTTCAGGGTCAGATGATCGGGCTGGTGATGCTGCTGCTGCTCGGGCTGGTGTGCTTCGTGCTCGCCCGGCTCGGCGCGCGCTGGAACCTGGAGGCCGAGGAAGCTGTGAAGGAAACCGAAGGGCTGACCCCCAAGTAGGTGAGTTCCGAAGGGCCCCGGCTAGCGCGACCCCGGCCGACCCGTCAGTCGAGGCGGATGGTGGCCTCGCCGACTCCGACCTCGAGTGTGATCGAGTGCGGGCCATCGCCACGCCAGGTGGACGACTGTCCGACCAAGCCGTCGCTGGTCACTCGCTCATCACCGACGAGGATGTCGGCGTCGCCGACGCCGCCAGATGCCGTGACCGTGCCATAGCGGGCGGCCGGTCCACGGACGGTCGCGTCGCCCACGCCGACGTCGACGGTCACTGGTCCATCACTGACCTCGATCACGACGTCACCGACGCCGAGCTCCGTCCGAACCCCGGCGGCGGCGCCGCGGACGGTAACGTCACCGACCCCGGCCGCGAGCTCGAGCGCCATCCGCGCCGGGAGCACGACGACCCACTGGGCCTCGAAGTGGGGGTCATGTGAGCTGCACTCGATCGCGAGCTTGAGGCGACGGTCGGCGACTCGCGCGTCGAGCCGCGCCGACTCGACCTCCTGCTCGGCGCTTCGATACGAGGAGAACAGGCCACCGCGCCGGGGGATCAGGGTGACGTCGACGGTGATGTCGGGCACCTCCGCCGCGGTGACGACGACGTCGCCGACGCCGTTCTTGATGCTGACCCAGTCGACGTTGGCGGCCGGATAGCTGTCGGTGAGCGCGCGCTCGGCGGCCCCCACAGCGGCCGCGAGGGAGAGGATCACAGTTGCGAGCGCCAGGGTGCGGGTTGCCATCGATCTGCCTCCGTCGGGTCCGTGAGCGTGACCGTCTGCCACCTCAAGAAACGGAGAACGCGGCAAAAGGTTCCTGAAACAGGGGCGCAACCGCTGCCGCGGCAGGCGGCCGGCTTCCCGCTGGGAGGCTTGAGGGCATAGGCCCCCGTGCGAGGTCCTGACGTCATCACTGTTGTTGGCCTCTGCCCACAGGCTCCTCGGGATGCGCTGCGCGCATCCTGACGAGTTCGTGCCGCAGTGGCCGTCCCCCTGCACTTCCAGTCCACCACGACCCCTCGGAAGGCCAATGCGGTACGAACTTGGGTCATGCCGGGAAGCGGACCACCGTGTTGTGCCGGGAGGCGCTCGGTGGTGCGGACTCGTCGAGGCGGGGGTTGGACGCGGCGCCGAAGGCCCTCCGCGCAAAGCCCGGCTCCAGGGTATCCAGGTAGCGTCGCACGCGCCGCAGCGCGGACCGCACCGTCGACTCCTTGCAGGCGGTCGCTCGGCCAAGCGCGGCGGCGGAGGGGTGGAAGCCGTCGAGCTCCAGCACGCCCATCAGCAGCGCCGCCGCCCAGGCCTCCGGGGACTGCAGCCGGACCGGCTCGCGATCGTTGAACGCGCGCCACAGCCGCTGTGCCGCGAGCACCACGAGCTCGCCGGTCTCGAGCACCATGCCGAAGCGAATGATCGCGTCGTCGACCTCGGCCGGGACCCCCTCGAGCCGGCCCATCGCGTCGCGCCACGAGGCGATGAGCGACGCCTCGGCAAGCTGGCGGTTCCACTCGACGTTGATGGATCGGTGAGTTTCGAGGAGCAATGACGAGCCCGGATGGCGTCCGAGCCCTTCCTCGAGCACCGCCTCGGCCTCCGACCAGCGGCCGACCGTGGCCAGGAGGTTGGCTCGAAGCCCGACCAGGAACACCTGCATGTCGTCGGGAAGCTGGGCCGAGGGCGGCACCCCGTCGAGAAGGTCGAGGGCCTCGGGCATCCGGCCCTCGTCGGCGAGGATCATCGCGAGCTGGATCGGCAGGTGGATGGCGTCCGGGAAGAGCTCCGTGCCCATCGCCAGCAGCTCCGCGGCGCGGTCGCTGTCCCCGGTCGCGTGGAGGGCGGTCGCCATGAGATGGCACGCGTGTGGTGACGACACCTGCTGCCAGGAGCTGCTGGCAGCCGGCAGAGCCCGCTCCGGGAAGCCCATCGAGAGCAGTGCCTGGGCCTTCCAGATCAAGAGCTGAGCCTCGAGCTGACGGTCGTTGCGGACCAGGCGCAGCAACCGCTCGACCTCGGTCAGGACCTTCCGGTGCCGGCCTTGCTGGCTCCAGTCCAGGCAGCGCTCCAGCGTTCGCTGGACGCGATCCTCGAGGCCGGCGCTCGTTCGTTGGGTCGGTGCGCGCATCGGGCTCATGCTAGCAGAGGCAGCAGGCAGCGGCAGCGGGGCGGCGCGGCGCCGCCCCGGCCGCTCCCGTGGTGCCGTCAGCGACGGGCGGCGCGCTGGGAGGATCCCTGCGCGGACTTCTCCCGCTGTTCGTCGCTGCGTCGCGTTCGTTCCTCCGTGCGACCCTTTCTCTCGTCGCGTGATGAGCTTTCCTGACGAGCCGACTCGCGACGGCCTTGAGCCTCGGGTCGGGAGGCCGAGCTCGATCGAGTCGGCGCCGGCGCCGGGCGTTCCGACGCCGCCGCCGCTCCCACGCTGCGGGTCACTGATCGCCGGGCGTCCGTCATCCGATCGGATGCGGGCCGCGAGCTGCGGGTGGCACCCGCTGTCACCGGCCCTCGGGGCGCCTCTGCCGTGCGCGCCGCCGGGGCGTTGGAGCGCACCGCGGGCGTGCTCCCCGCCGCCCGCCGCGGTGCGACAGGCTCACGCTGTTCCCGAAGCTCCGCGGAAGGACGCCGGGAGTCCGCGCGACTGCTCTGGGGCGCGGCCGTCCGGCCGTTGCGTTCCTCGGCAGCAACTCGACCGCCAGCGGCTGCGCGCTGTGGCTCCACCGGCCTCCCCGCGGTCGGCTGGCGACCCGTCGAGTTTCGGGTGAGCGTGGCGACGGCCTGCGGCGCCAGCCCGCGCTCGACGGCGCGGCCGGCGTTCCGCTCGACGCTGTCCGCGGCCTCCCGCGGGCGGGCGAGGACGACCTCGCGGCCCGCGACGCGAGCGGTGCGGCGTTCCAGGCTCATCTCGGGCACAGCGACCCCGCGCCGGCCGAGCTCGTGACGGTTCGGTGCGGCCACGGCATTGCGGACCGCCAACCGTGGCTCGCTGGCGCGGACGGCCGAAGCACCGACCGCGTACCGCCCGAGATCGTCGGAGCCGAGGTTGCGATAGTCGACATACGTCGCGTAACGGGCGTCGTCCCAGCCCGCCCAGTATTCGTCATGGTGGCCGTGGTGGCCATGATGGTGGTGCCAGCCGAACGGCGGCCGCGGGTACCAGCCGACCCACGGACCGCCCGACACCCAGACCACGTTGGCCGGATGGTAGCTCGTGCTTGGCACCCACACCCAGCCCGCCGGCGCCATCGCCCAGGAGCCGAAGTGGTGGGGGAAGTATCCCCACGGCTCGTACGACACCCAGGTCCAGCCGAGCGAGGTCCAGACCCAGCGGCCTTGGGTGAAGGGACGCCAGTCCGCGGTCACCCACGGCTGCCAGCACTGGCCGAGGCCGTCGACCCACACCCAGGCTCCGTAGCCGGCGAGGGCAACATGGTAGTCGACCGACCAGCCCGGGTCCCGCCACGAGGCGCCCCACACCGCCCAGTCGGTGGATCCGAAGCTCAGGCTGAAACCGTGTCCTCCGACGCCGACGCCGAACCAGTCGTCGCCGCGCGCCGGCGCCGCGAGCAGGGTCAGGCTGATCAGCACCACGACCAGGATGACGATGGTGTGCCGTTGTCTCGCGTTCATGGCCGCCTCCCCGGAGCCGCCCATCGTGGGCCGTCTCCAACCATGCCCCGAGCAAGCGACATGCCACCAGTCGGGGCGGGATGCGGAGCGCGTTGAGGGCTCGGGGCGGTGGCGTTGGGCGACGTCGTGTCCACTCCGGAGGACAGACGGCCAGCAGTTCGCCCCGGGGTCAGCCTTTCGCGTACAGGAAGGCGCAGTCCATCAGCTCGGGCTCAGCGCCGGCGCGGCAGACGGCGAACGTCCCGCCCGACCACATGGCCGCGCTTCCGGTCTCTCCGGCGCGGTTGACGGCGTAGAACTTGACGTCGAAGGCAGGCCGGCCGCGGTCGTCGAGCAGGGCTGAGATCCGGGTCGCGCCCACGATCCGCCGCAGCGCGCCGAGGCACGCGTCGGTGGGTGAGGCCCCGCCGCGCATCAGCTCGACCACGGTGTGGGCGCCGGCGACCTCGATGACCGACTCGCCGCGCCCGGTCGAGCCGGCGGCGCCGACCTCGTTGTCCACATAGAGCCCGGCGCCGATCAGCGGCGAGTCGCCCACCCGTCCGGGCATCTTGAACGCCAGCCCTGAGGTGGAGGTGGTGCCGCCGACGTTGCCGGCGCCGTCGACTGCGCACAGGTTGATGGTGCCGGTGGGCCGAATCGCTCCGTACTTGGCGATGTACCAGGCCACGTCAGGGTCGTCGGTCTGCCCGGGGAACGCCACCCAGTCGTCGCGGTCCGACATGTTGGCCTTCCAGTAGAGCCAGATCTTGCGCGCGCGGTCGGTGAGGAGCTCCTGCGACTCGGAAGCCGACCGAGCGCGCGAAGCGGGCGGCGCCCTCGCCGACCAGGAGGACACGCGTCGTCCGCCGCATCACCTCCAGGGCGACCCGGGCGGGGTGCCGGAAGCCCTCGATGGCGGCGACCGCTCCGGCTCGCATCGTGGGCCCGTCCATGCAGCAGGCGTCGAGCTGGACGACGCCGTCGGCGTTGGGAAGCCCGCCGTAGCCGACGGTCAGGTCCTCGGGGTCGGCCTCGACCAGGCCGACGCCCTCGACCGCCGCTTCGACCGGAGCGACGCCGGCGGCCATCCGCTCGACGGCGCGGCGCACCGCCTCGAGCCCGTTTGCGGACGCGACGGCCACCGGCTGGCCGGTCCCGGCCGCGGCAGCAGCGCGGGTCGCGCCGGTCGCAGCGGCGGCGATGGCCGCGGCCCCGGCGCCGATGAGCAGGTCGCGGCGGGTGGGCTGATCGGTGCGAGGAGTGCACTGGGGGGAGCGTTGAGCCGACATGGGCGGCATGGTGGGAGGCCGCGCGCGACGTGTCAAGGGGCGTCCGGCGGCACGTCACTTGCATCTGTACCACGGGACATCGAGGCGCGAGCCGCACCGGCAAGCTCGCGGGACGCCCTCGGCTCGGAGGGAGCCATGCAGGCATGGAGAGCGACGATGCCGACCACCGGCCGCGGCTGCAACGCGGCCGCGGCGCCTGGCATCCGGGCGGGAAGCCGCCGCGGGATGGTGCGCGCGGCGCGTCTGGTCTACCATGAGACCGACGAAGGTCCGCGCGCCGTCGGGCGCCGGGAAGCACCCCACGAGGGCCGTGCGGGCCGCCGATCGACGGCGCCGGAGCCGGGAAGGTGGACCACGAGGCTGCGAATGAGAGGGCAGGTGGGCAGCTGGCTGTCGGCGGCGGCGATCGCCGTCGTGGTGGCGCTGGTGAGCGGCTGTAACCCCAAGGGCGGCCACTCGAGCGAGCCGCCCGGTCCGGACTGGACGGCGCGCCGCGACCAGATGGTGCGCACCCAGATCGAGGCGCGTGGCGTCAAGGATCCGCAGGTGCTGGCGAGCATGCGGGCCGTGCCGCGACACCTGTTCGTACCCGACAGCTATCGCGACGCCGCGTACAGCGACTCACCGCTTCCGATCGGGGAAGGTCAGACCATCTCCCAACCGTACATCGTCGCGCTGATGACCGAGCTTCTCGAGGTCGAACCCGGCGACCGGGTCTTCGAGCTCGGCACCGGGTCGGGGTATCAGGCCGCGATCCTGGCGGAGATGGGCGTCGAGGTCTACACCATCGAGATCAAGGCGGGGCTGTGCGAGCACGCCGAGGCTGTGCTGCGGGAGCTCGGCTACGACCGCGCCCACGTGCGCTGTGCCGATGGCTATGGCGGCTGGCCGGACGAGGCGCCCTTCGATGGCATCATCGTCACCGCCGCCCCTGACCGGATTCCGGACCCCTTGCTGACCCAGCTGCGCGACGGCGCCCGGATGGTGATTCCGGTGGGCGACTTCTACCAGGAGCTCAAGGTGATCACCAAGACCGGCGACAGCTTCCAGGAGCGCTCGGTGATCCCGGTTCGCTTCGTCCCGATGACCGGCGAGATCGAGCGCCAGCGCAACTGACGCCCCCTCCCGCTTCCGCTTCCCCTTCCGCGCCCGACGTGACGATTCAGCCACGTCTCCACGACGCCGTGGTCTGGAATCGCGAAGAATCGCTGCCCATCGAGAATTTCGCGCTTGGACTGGGGTTCGCGATCGCGGACGCAGCCTTGGCATTACCGGCTTCCCGGGCTCGGAAGCGGGCGCGGAAGCGGAAGCGGGCGTGGGTTTTGACTTCACCCGAAGCCCTCACCCCCAACCCCTGCCCCCCGCCATCGTGGACTGCGAAACTCAGCTATAGTGTGCCCGCGGAGGATGCCGACATGTGCGGTGTGGTGGCCGTGATCAGCGAGGGCGGGCGACCGGTGGTCAGAGACCTCGCCAACGGCGCGCACTTCCTCCAGCACCGCGGGCCGGCCTATGCCGGGATGTTCGTCTTCGACCCGGTCCATCGCCAGGCCACGCTCGAGAAGGGGGAGGGCCTCGCGGACGACATCTTCAAGCCGCTTGGCCAGATCCGCGGAGACGTCGGGATCGCGCATACGCGATACAAGACCTTCGGCGGCGGGGGAGCGATCAACGCCCAGCCCTTCTTCGATCCCTTCACGGGGATCGCACTGGCCCACAACGGGCACATCACCAACGTCCAGCAGATCGCCGCCGAGATCGAGGGCGCCGGCGAGGCGCTGGCCAACCACTGCGACGCCGAGCCGCTGCTGCGGGTGCTGTCGATGTGGTTTGAGCACTGGCGCCGGCAGGACCCCACTGCCGGTGAGCGGGAGGTGATGTTCAAGGCCATCGAGGAGGTCCAGCGGCGGGTCACCGGCTCATTCTCGGCGGTCGCCGTGACGAGGGACGCACTGTATGCCTTCCGCGACTCGTGGGGATTCCGCCCGATGGCGGTCGGTCGCCGGGAGCGCCCTGGCTCGCTGATGGTGGCCTCGGAGACGCTCGCCCTCGAGCAGAACGACTACGAGGTCCTCGAGCACGTGCCCCACGGAGCCGCGCTCTGCGTCGACCGCTCACTCGAGCTCGACCGACGGATTCTCTTCCAGCAGGATCCGCGCCCGTGCGCCTTCGAGCTGATCTACTTCGCGGACGTCGAGTCCTCGATGATGGGCGACAGCGTGCGCTCCTTTCGGTGGCGAGCCGGCCGCGCGCTGGCGCTCCATGTGATGGAGAAGGCGCCCGAGGTGGTGGCCCAGATCGACCTCGTGGTCCCGATCCCGCACTCGCCGATCCCCGGCGCCGAAGCCTTCGCACAGAAGCTCGAAAAGGAGCTCGACGCCGGTGCTTTCCAGTACGCCACTCCGGTCTCCAAGTACCGCTTCGGTGGCCGGATCTTCATGGAGGAGACCCAGGAGGAGCGCGACAAGGCGGCGATGCTCGACTTCCGGGTCGACGCCAAGGCGGTGGCGGGCCGCAACATCTTCCTCGTCGACGACAGCATCGTCCGCGGCACCAACGCCTCTCGCATCGTGCGGGCGTTGCGGGCGGCCGGCGCTGGCAAGGTGTTCTTCGGCACCCTGTGGCCGGCGGTGATCGACTCCTGCTTCCAGGGCATCAACACGCCGACCCAGGCCGAGCTGATCGCCGCGCGTTTCGGCGGCGACGCCCGCGAGATCGCGGTCGAGCTCGGCGTCGATGCGCTCCACTACCTGCCGGTCGCCACCTTCCAGGAGCTGGTGATCAAGGGGGCGCCCGCCTGCATGGCCTGCACGACCGGGCAGCGCGCGGTCAAGTTCGAGCACGCGGGGCCGGTCCTGCCGCCCCCACCTGGCCAGGGTACGGGCTAGGTGACCGCTCGATGGCAGCGTCGACCGCTGCGGTGTCGAGTCCGGCCATTCGACCCGCGACCTGAGACGATCTCCAGGACGGCGAACTCATCGAACCGCGGGGTGCGCAGAGAGCGCGGAGCACGGACAGAGGTCCACTTTCGCGATGGTCTCTGCGCTCTCTGCGGCCTTCGCGGTTCGATGAACTGGATGGGGCGCTCATCAGGGATCCTGGGATGGGCGACGGGCGTCCCGATGCCGCGCCCGCGGAGCCTGCCTGAGCGAGCGGCGCAGCCGCGCCGCGACCGTCGCCCCTTCCCGAGCACCGACCTCAGCCCACCCCGAGCACCTCGCGGCAGGCCGCGAGCACCGCCTCGTGGAGATGGCCGTTGGTGGCGACGATGCCGTGGCTGCGCGCGAGGAAGCGGCCGGCCGACACGTCGAGCGGCCGGCCGTCGAGGTCGGTGACGCGGCCGCCGGCCTCCTCGATGATGAGGGCTCCGGCCGCGTGGTCCCACACCTTCTCGCGGTAGTCGGCGCGGCTGGGAAGCCGGAGGTAGATCGAGGCCTCGCCCCGGGCGACCACCGCGTACTTGCACTGGCTGTCGATCCGGACCGGGGGACGACGGATGCCGAGCCGGCGTGCGATCTCGGCCTGCACCGAGTGTGCTGCGTGGGCCGACTCGACCGATTCGCAGAAGGCGGCTCGCGATGGATCGTTGATGGTGTCGACGGCGATCGCCCGTTCCGCGGCCGCGCCGAGCCGTCGTTCCGTGGCGCCGCGACCGGCCTCGGCGCTGAAGACCGCGCCCTCGCCCGGGGACCCATCGGCTGGCAGGAGCCTCGGGCAGCCGAGGGCGCCGGCCGCCAGCCGCCCACCGTCGATCAGAGCCAGCGCCACCGCGAACTGCTCGCCGCGCAGGAAGCCCTTGGTGCCGTCGACCGGGTCGAGGACCCAGTGCCGGGCGACGCCGCCACCGTGGTCGCCGCGGCCGAGGGCGCGCCGCATGGCATCCGCCGTCAGGCCCGGCACCGCCTGCTGCGACAGCTCGAGCACCTGGCCGGCCAGCGCGGGATCGGCGTCGATGGCGGCGGTGTCCTCCTCGGCGAGCAGGCCGTCGCCCGGGAAGCGCTCGGCGAGCCGGTGGCTCACCAGGACCTGGATGGCGAGGTCGGCGACCGTGACCGGCGACCGGTCGGCCTTGGTGACGGCGTCACCGGTGCTGGCGATCCGGTCCTGGACGCGGCGCGCCATGGCGCAGGACTCGTCCACGACCTCGACGGCAAAGCGACGTTCCAGCTCGTACATGGCGGGAGAGTGTAGCGCACCCAGGCGCTGGCTCGGCGCGTGACGAAGCCCCTCCTCCGCTTCCGCGCCCGCTTCCGCTTCCGACGGGTGCATGAGCTTCGCGCCGCCTCCGTGCTCACGACGCCACTCGACGGATGAGGTCCGCGACGGCTCGGGTACCATTCGACCGGACGAAACGCGGATTCGGGCTCGGAAGCGGAAGCGGGCGGGGCGCCTTGGCACGCGTCCTCGCCTGCGAGTCGAGATGGGGTCAGAATCGGGCGTGGCGACGGAAGCGGGCGCGGAAGCGGAAGCGGGGATGGCCATGCCAAACCACGATGCGAGAGACTTCGACTGGCGGGTCTACGCCGACGCGACCTGCGCCGGGCTCAGCGCGCTGATCCCGATCCCGCTGGTCGATCTGGCCTTCGAGAGGAGCTTCCGGCGGCGAATGCCGGCGGCGATCGCGCGGGCTCACGGGCGGAAGCTGCGCCCCGAGGAACGGACCCGGCTTGCTCGGAGCGGCTCGCGGCTGCTGAGCGTTGCCGGCTGCCTGATGCTGCCGCTCGCCGGTGTCCGCTACCTGGCCCGGGTCGTGTGGCGCAAGGTGGTCTACGTGCTGGCGGTCGCCGATGCCGCGAGCCTGGTGAGCGCGTACTGGCACCGCGCCTATTTGATGGACCACATCATCCGGGCGGGCCACCTCGACGAGGGCGCGGACGCCGGCTGGGCGCTCGGGGTGTTCGACAGGGTCCTCGACGAGGCCGACACCAGCCCGCTGATCGGGCTGGCGCGGCAGGTGGCGGCAGCCCCGCGGCGGATCGTGGGGCTGCTGCGGCGGGCGCGCCGGCAGGACAGCCCCGGAGTCACGGAAACACTGGGCGAGATCCTGCGCTCGCACTGGGGAGCCGCCGAGGGCTCGCTGCGGGCGGTCGCGCTGCGCTACAACGAGCTCTACGTGCAGCGCCCGCTCCCGCCGTCCGAGACCGCCGCGCCGCAAGCCGGCGCCGGAGTCGCCGAGCCGGCGGGCGGTCCCCTGGACGTGCCGCCGCTCGTGGGCTAGGCTCTGCGGCACCAGGATGGAGGTTGGCGGGATGCGCATGAGGGTCGTTCCCCTGATGGTGTTGCTGGCGGTGCTGGTGGGTTGCGCAGGACCGGGGCCCGAGCAGGAGGCGGCGCCCGCCGGTGGGGCGTCCATGGCGGCGCCGGAGGCGACTCCGGAGGCCGCGCCGGACGGCGTGCTCGCCGACGAGAGCTTCGAGTCCGGGCACCCTGAGAGTCTCGAACCGGCCGAGGGTCCCACCCCGGCCGCGCAGGGCGAGTGAGCTAGCGCGCGTAGCCGAGGGCCCGCAGCCGCTCCATCTCCTCTTCACCGAGGTCAGGGACCTGCTGCCCGGCGAGAAGGCGGGGCGGCTGCAGCTGCTCCTCGACGAGCGCCATCGGCGACTCGGAGGCGCAGTCGCCTGCCGTCCAGCCGCCTTCGGAGAGCGCGAAGCAGTCGCGGCCGTCTACCCAGACGACCTCACGCTGCGCGCGGCGCTCGATACCGTAGAGGTCGTCGGCGACCCGCAGCCGGCCGAACAGCTTGTGGATGCCCATCGCGTGCTCCTCGCTGAACACGATGGTGCGTTCGAGCGCGCGGCCCCGATCCGCGGCGGGAAGTGGAATCCCGTCGCTCGACGGCGGCTCCAGACCGGCCGCCTCGAGCACCGTCGGGAAGAGGTCGACGATCGACACCAGCTCGTCCACGGTCGCGGCCTTCCGCTGGTGGGGAAACTTGACGATCAGCGGGACCTCCACCAGCTCCGGGTCCAGCCGCCCGCCGTGCCCCAGGACGCGATGCTCGCCGAGCAGCTCGCCGTGGTCGGCCACGACGATGACGAGCGCCTCGTCCCACAGCCCGTGATCGCGCAGGCTGTCGAGCAGCCGGCCAAGCTGCTCGTCCATGAAGGCGACCTCGGCGCGGTACTCGGCGTTCACCGCCGCCAGGGCCTCCGCGGGGAACGGGATGTCGTCGATCACGGCCCGAGTCCAGGCCGCCCCGTCGCCGGCCAGAATCGGCCGCCAGATTGGTCCGTCGGGCACGGCGCCGGCGAGGCGGTCGGCCCCCTGGACCGAGCGCAGCCGGTCCGGCGCGTGGTACGGAAAGTGAGGGTCGAAGTAGTTGACGAACAGGAACGGACGCACTCGGGCCGACTCGTCCAGGAAGCCGACGGCGAGGTCGGTCAGGCGGTCGCCAGGGACCTCGAATCCCTCCGGGTCGTGGTAGATGGCGAAGCCCTGACTCAGTCCGAAGCGTGAGCCGCAGAACATCCCGCCGGCGAAGCCTGCGGTCAGCCAGCCGTGGCGACGCAGCAGCTCGGCCGCGCTGACCCGGCTCGAGATGAGCTCCTGGTCGGTGACGCCGGCGCGGTGGCGGGAGGGGTAGAGCCCGGTCAGCATCGACGCGTGCGACGGCAGGGTCCACGGCGAGCTGGCGACCGCGCGGCGGTAGACCGTGGCCTGGCGGGCGAACGCCGCCAGGTGGGGCATCAGCGCGTCGTCCCCAGAGTAGGGGGGAGCCACATCGCGCCGGGTGGTGTCGAGGGTGACGAGCACGATCGGGGTGCGGGCGGACGGCGCCGCGGGCTCGAGCCGCGGCGCGCCCCACAGGAAGAGCCCCTCCCGGGGCCCCTCGACACCGAGCTCGAGCTTGCGGTCGGCGGCCGCGACCGGGATCGACAGCTGCGCCTTGTCGTGGCTGGCCACCCGCGCCGCCGCCTCGCGGGCGCCGACTCGGATCGTGAAGACGGCATCGCCGGGTGACGAGTTCTGCACCTTGAAGCGAAGCTCGCCCGCCTCGCCGGCGGTCAGCGGGAGCGCCGCGCGCCGCGGCCCCTCGAAGAGCACTCCGCCGAGCCGTTCGGTGGACTTCGACCCGGTGACTCCCTGGAGCAGGAAGCTCGCGATGTAGTGGTAGCGGTGGAGTAGCCCGGGCTCGATGCGGGTCGAGCGGCCGCCGAGCTGCCAGCTCAGCTCGCTCAGCTCGAGCCGGGAGCTCTCCCCCTCCACCAGCGGCTGGTCGGTGCGCACGATCGAGAGGGCGTGGCTGCCGGTGGCGAGCGTCGCGGCCGGGATCCGCAGCACGAGCCGGCCCGGCCCGACCTCGATCCAGTCGTCCGCGACCGGCGTCCCGTCCCAGCTGCAAAACAGCGCCAACGGATCACCGGCGGCGAGGGCGAGCGTGACGACGAGCGGATCGACCGGCGGGGTGGTGACGTAGACCGCGAGCGTCCCGGAGGCCGCGACGCCCCACAGGTTGCGCTCCGCATCCGCCACCCACTGCGGGTTCGGCGCCACCACCACCGGCTGGTCGGTCACCAGCAGCCCAGCCATCCACTCGTCGACCGCGCGGGGGCGGGTAGGCCCGGCAACGCTGCCGCGCTGCGGTGAGCAGGATGGCGGCCGCGATGAGCAGCGGCACGTATCAGGCGGAAGGGGCGCATCTCGCGTCGGTCTCCTCGCAGGCTCGCGGGCCACGGCCCCGAGGGGCGCGGCCCGGCCCAGGGTACACAGCACGCCCCCAGGGGACAACCTCACCGGGTCACCGCCCACGCATCGGCGTGGCCGGCACGTATACTCGGCGCGATGTCCGACAGCGAGCGAGCGCCTGGATCGACAGAGCGGCCGCCAGTTCGCGCCGGCGGTGCCGGCGCAGCGGCGGAGCCGAGCACCGAGAGGGGCCTCCGAGTCACGACCGCTGGTTGGTGGGTGCTCGTTCACCACGCTGCGGTCCTGCTGCTGCTGGCGCTTGCCGCCTGCGTGTGGATCGCGGTGCTCGCCGCCGCGGCGCTCGGCCGTGGACCGGCGGCCGGCTCAGCTTTGGGTGCCATCGGCGCCGTCCTCGCGCTCGGGGTGGCGCTGGCGGCGTTCGCCGTCCGGCGGCGGCGCTGGTTGACCGGCCACTGGCTGGACTCGTCGGCGTCGCCGGCCCGGCTGCTGCTGTACTGCACAGTCGGGGCATGGGCCGGACTGGTCGTGCTCGGAGTTGCGGTGGACGGGCGGAGCGTGGCCGGTGCCGCGGCCGTCGCGCTCGCGGTCTACTCGGCCCTGATGTTGGTGCCGCCACTGCGTCCCACCGGGCGCGCGCGGCGCGTGGTCCGGGCGCTCGACCTCCTCCTGCTCAACCTCTGCATCCTGGTGGTCGCTGGCGAGATTGGCCTGCGCGCCGCCGCCCGTTGGCGACCCTCGGTGCTGCTCACACGGCCCGACGCCGGCATCGAGGAGAGCCTCGAGGCGTCGCGCTACCCGGCCGGCACCGTGCGTCACGGCTTCCCGGTCAACAGTGGCGGGCACTACGACGAGGAGTTCCTCCCCAAGGCGCGGGGCCGGCGCCTGGTCGTCTGCATCGGCGACTCGTTCAGCGCGGGCGTCGTCCACCACAACTTCCACTTCACGACCGTCGCCGAGCGCCGCCTCGCCGGCGTCACCATCGACAACATGGGCCTGCCCGCCATCGACCTCCCGCACTACCAGCTGCTCCTGGAGCGGGAGGCGCTTCCCCTCAGGCCCGACGCCGTGGTCGTCAACCTGTTCGTCGGCAACGACCTGAGCTGGCCGCTGCCGGCGCCCGAGGGAGTGTCGAGCCTGGCGGGGTGGTTCAATGCCTCGAACCTGATGGTCCTCGAGGTGCCGCGCCGGCTGCTCATCCTGTCCCGCCAGGGTCGGCGGGCGCGCCAGGCCCTGGAGGACCGCGGCGGCCATGGCGGTGAGGCCGACATCCTGCGGACGCGCGAGGAGATCCTCGAGCGCTACCCCTGGTACGACGATCCGCTGGCCGAGCCGCCGACCCTCGACAGGGAGACGTATCTGACCATCGAGCGGCGCCGCGCGGCGCAGCTGTGCGTGGACCAGCCCAGGAACGGCTTCGCGCTGCGGCTGGCGCGCCTCGAGGAGATGCGAACGGCGGCCCGCGGCGTGCCGCTCGCGGTGATGATCATTCCGGACGTCTTCCAGGTCGAGGACAGCCTGTGGTCCGAGGTTGCACCTCCTGGCGCCACCCGCGAGAAGCGGATGCGGTCGGTCGCGATCACCCGGCGCTGGCTGGAGGGGCATTCCTTCGCGTGCCTGGACCTGCTGCCGGTGCTGCGTGGAGCGCGGCCGCTGGCGGACGGCGAGCTCCACCTCTACAAGCTCAACGACACCCACTTCAACGCCCGCGGGAACGCCATCGTTGGTCGCGCCCTGGCCGATTTCCTGAAGCGCTGGCTGCCGGCACCAGACGCCCCGAAGTCAGTGCCCACTGAGTGACGGCCCCGCCAGGATCTGCCGATGGCCTCGGCCCCTCGTCGCCCGGTCAGTGCGGGTCCGTGCGCGGAACCAGGCCTTGCGCGAGGAGGAAGTCGGCGATCTCATCGGCGGCGAGGCGATTGCCCGCGATATTCCAGTGCGTGTCGCGTGGTTTGTACAGACGCCGACTGGGCGCCATCGCGGCAAACGCAGGGTACAGATCGAGGTACGGAATCCCGAGGGCGTCGAGCCGCTCGCCGAGAATGCGGTTCGGGCGGAGGAAGTCCATCGTGCGACCCCGAAGGAGCTCCGAGCTACCGACCACCTCTGCCTGGAGCTCGGGGTCGAGCTGGGTCTCCTCCGGAATGAGGATGACCGTGAGCTGGATGCCGCGCCGGCGGCACAGCGCGGCCATCCTGTCGATCGCAGCGACGGCCTCGTCGACCGACTCGTCGAAACCCTCCCAGCCCGCCGTGTAGATGGTCGCCCGGCCGGCGAGGATCGCGAGGTGTTTTGAGCGGCTGAAGGTCGGCGCGTCATCCGAGTAGTGGCGTCGATTCTGGATTGCGCCCCACTCGGTGGTCTTGCGGAGGCGGAGTGCGAATCGCAGCAGCGAGATCACGTGGGAGCGCTCGACCAGCGAGCGTTCGCGGTGCAGGGAGCGGTAGGTTTCAATCAGGTCGTTGCCGATGTAGAACGAGACCAGCACCAGATCAGGCTCGAGGACGAGGCCCTCGTCGACGAGCAGGCTCAGATAGTCGGTAGGCGCCGTGCGCGGAATCCCCATGTTGAAGACCTCGACTCGTGGCCTCGCGCGGTCGAGGTCATGCTCGAGCAGCGTCAGGAAGTTGCTCTCGTACGGCACGACGCCGAAGGCGAAGGAGTCACCGAGGGCGGCGATCCGGAAAGACCCCCGCCGGATCCGAGAACTCGGTGTCGAGAAAGCCGCGGGAGTTCACCGGGAATCCGTAGAAATCCGATCCCGGCTTGACCCGGAAGCGATTGTACGAATCGTCGTGGAAGATGAAGCTGGGGTGGACCCGGTCAACCAGGCGCAGCGCCACCTCGCCGAGCGCGAATGACATCAGCAGGAGCAGCATCGCTGTGCCGACTCTTCTGCCTGCAACTGTTAGGACGACAGGGCTCACGCGGCCGATTCCCTTCGAAAGCACTTAGCGAGGAAAAGTATAGGCTGTATGATCGGAGGGATCATGGTCCGGATCTGGCTGACACACGCCGTCGGGTGGGCTGTCGTGGCAGTGCTGGCGCTGCTGCTCGCGACCTGTGGTGGGCGCGACCAGGGGGCGGGCATCGCGCGGCTGCGCGCCCAGCTGCCGGACGAGGCGCTGGGCTGGCGGGCGGCCGACCGCGGCGAGCTCTATGACCGGGAGTCGATCTTCTCCTACATCGACGGCCACGCCGAGGTCTACCTCGCGTACGGGATGCAGGGCTGCTTGGCGCGACGGTACTCCGCTCCCTCCGGCGAGAGCGATATTGCACTTGACGTGTTCGAGATGGCCTCGCAGGCGGATGCGTACGGCGTGTTCACCTATGACCGCGACGGCGAGCGAGTCGACATCGGGCACGATGGCCTCTATCGCTACGGCTGGCTGTCGTTCTGGAAGGGCCCGTACTTCGTGTCGGTGACGGCCGAGTCGGAGAGCGCCGCCGCGCGGGAGGCCGTGCTCGCGCTCGGTCGGTCGGTCGGAGCGTTGATCGACGGCAACGGTGCTCTCCCGTCGATCGTCGGCGAGCTGCCCGCGGTCGGGCTCGATGCGTCGTCCGTGCGCTTCCTGCACAGCCAGCAGATCCTCGACACGCACTTGTACCTCGGCGAGGGCGAGGTGCTCGGGCTGGCTCCGGACACCCCGGTCGCGCTCGCCCGCTACCTGCGAGACGGACTGAGCGCCCACCTGCTGCTGGTCGACTACCCGGAGCCGGCACGCGCCAAGCGGGCGGCGTCTGGGCTCGCGGCCCGCCTCGTCCCGGGATCGGCCGAAGGCGGCCCGGCGGCGACGTCGGAGGGACGGTGGCACGCGGTGCGGCGGCGCGATGCCCGCGTCGTGGCGGTGGTGGGGGCGGCGAGCGAGGAAGCTGGCGGGCGCGCTGCTCGCCGACGCGGGCTTCCCACAAGGAGGTGGCTGATGGCGCCCGGATCGATGAACCGTCGCGACTTCGTGAAAGTGGGGAGCGGTTTCGCAGCGTTCGGCCTGCTGGGCGCCGGCCGCCGCGATGCCGAAGGCCAGGAGCCGACGGCGCGCAGCCGGGTGGTGCTGATTCGCCGAACGGACGCGCTCGACGCGGCCGGCGTCCCGGACGGCGTGGTGCTGCACGAGATGCTGAACGAGGCCGTGGCGGCGCTGCTCGGGGTCGCCGAGCCGGCTGCCGCGTGGAAGCAACTGATCCGCCCCGGCGAGGTCGTCGGCATCAAGAGCAACGTGTGGCGCAACCTGGCGACGCCCCCGGCCCTTGAGGAGGCGATCCGCGTCGAGGTCATCGGGGCCGGCGTGGCGCCCGCCGACGTGGCGGTCGACGACCGCGGCGTCCTTGAGAACCCGGTGTTCAAGCGCGCCACGGCCTTCATCAACACGCGGCCGATGCGCACCCACCACTGGTCGGGCCTCGGCACCTGCCTGAAGAACATGATCATGTTCGTGCCGCGGCCGGCCGACTACCACGGCGACGCCTGCGCCTCGCTCGGGGCCATCTGGCACCTGCCGGAGATCGAGGGCAAGGTGCGGCTCAACGTGCTGGTGATGCTGACGCCGCAGTTCCACGGGGTCGGGCCGCACAGCTTCTCGCCCGCGTTCGTGTGGCCCTACAAGGGCCTCATCGTCGGGATCGATCCGGTCGCGGTCGACGCCACCGGGGCACGGATCATCGAGGCGAAGCGCCGCGAGCACTTCGGCGAGGAGCGGCCGATCAGCCCGCCGCCCCACCACATCCAGATCGCCGACACCCGCTACAAGCTGGGAGTCAGCGACCCACAGCGCATCGACCTGGTCCGCCTCGGCTGGATGGAGGATGCGCTCATCTGACGTGACGACGGGCTGGCGTAGCCAGGCCAGTCGGAACGTCATCCTGAGCGAGGCGCGGCGCTGCCGCGCCGAGTCGAAGGATCCCGTCAAACAACATTCGCTTCACGATCGGAGAGTCCCGCGTGCGACCACGGAGACCCTTCGACTCGCGGCGCGGATGCGCCGCTCGCTCAGGGCAGGCTCCTCGGGCGCGGAAGCGGGCGGGGGACCCCTCGACTCGCTCGCGGGGCTCGCTCGCTCGGGGTGACATGACGGCGCGGCGATCGCCGCTTCCGCTTCCGCGCCCGCTTCCGCGCCCGAGCCCGGCTGGGTGAATCGCTACCTCGCCGCCACCGGCTCCGGGACCTCGACCATGGCGAACGCCTGCTCGAAATCGGCAATCAGATCCTCGACGTCCTCGCAGCCGATCGAGACCCGGACCAGGCCGTCGCTGATGCCGGCGGCGAGCCGGTGCTGCCGCGACATCGCGGCATGGGTCATGCTCGCCGGGTGCTGGATGAGGGTCTCGATGCCGCCGAGCGACACCGCCAGGGTCATCAGCTCGACCGAGTCCAGCAGGCGGGAGCCGCCGTCGACGCCGCCCGCGACCTCGAAGGAGATCAGCGAGCCGGCGCCGTCCATCTGGCGCCGGGCGAGGTCGTGCTGCGGGTGGCTGGCGAGGCCCGGGTAGCGGACCCACTCGACCTTCGGGTGGGACTCGAGGTAGGCCGCGACGCGGGCGGCGTTGTCCTGGGCCGTGCGAACCCGCATGCCGAGGGTGCGCAGCCCGCGCAGGGTCAGCCACGCCTGGTGGGGGTCCATACACGCGCCGAGGTAGGAGTGGACTGGGCGGATGCGGTCGAGGAGCGCCTGCGTGGCGGGAACGATCATGCCGGCGACGACGTCGGTGTGGCCGTTGATGAACTTGGTCATCGAGTGCATCACGAGGTCGGCGCCGAGGGCGAGCGGCCGCTGCAGGACCGGGGTCGCGAAGGTGTTGTCGACCATCAGCAGCGCGCCGTGGTCGTGGGCGATGGCGGCGATGGCGGCGATGTCAGACAAGACGATGGTCGGGTTGGCCGGCGTCTCGATGAAGATCAGCCGGGTTTCGGGCCGCAGCGCCTCGCGCACCGCGTCGAGATCCGAGCTGTCGACGAAGTCCGAGGTCACGCCGAAACGCGAGAAGTCACGCTCCATCACCACCCGGGAGGGGCCGTAGACCGACGAGGTGCCGATGAGGTGGTCGCCGGCATTGAGGAGCGCGAAGCTCACGGTGCACAGGGCGGCCATTCCCGAGGAGGTGGCGAGCCCGCCGGCGCCGCCCTCGAGCTCGGCCACCGCCTCCTCGAGCCGGGCGATGGTCGGGTTGCCCATCCGGGTGTAGATGTAGCCATCCTCCTCGCCGGCGAAGCGGGCCGCGCCCTGGCGGCAGTCGGCGAAGGCGAAGGTGGAGGTCTGGTAGATGGGCGGCGCCACCGCGCCGGTCGTCGGGTCGGGATGGGCCCCGGCATGGATCGCCCGTGTGTTGGGTCCCAGCGCTTTCCTGTGTTCGCCCATGGCCAGCCCTCTCCTCCGGAAGGGGATTGTAGCTCCTTTTGACAACTCCCGGGAGCTGAGCCATTTGCAGGGAGGAGTCGCGGCGGGCCCCTCGCTTTTCCAGGGGCGCGGCGATCCAGTATCATCGGCGGCAGAGGGAGGGGCATGGCTGGCGGCGGCCTCCGGGTGATGATGGTGACGAGCGAGGCGGTCCCCTTCGCCAAGGCCGGTGGGCTGGGGGACATGGTCGGAGCGCTCGCCGAGGCTCTGACGCGGCTCGGCCACGATGTGCGGGTGGTGCTGCCGCGCTACTACGGCATCGACACCGGTCCCCTGCGTCGTGTCGGCGGACCTCTCGGCGTTCCGCTCGGCGGCGGCGAGGAGTGGTGTGCCGTCTACGAGGGCCGGACGACAGGTGCCGGGGTCCCGGTCTACCTCCTCGACCACCAGGGGCTGTACGGCCGCGACGGGATCTATGGGCCGCGGAGCAAGCCCGACTTCGAGGACAACCTGAGGCGCTTCGCGCTGCTGTGCCGCGGCGCCCTGCAGCTCGCCCGGGCCCTGGACTGGCTGCCGCAGGTGGTCCACGCCCACGACTGGCCGGGAGCGCTGACGCCGGTCTACCTCAACGCGGTCGAGCGTGGCGGCCCCTTCGCCGCCACCGGCAGCGTGCTCTCCATCCACAATCTCGGCTACCAGGGGGTCTTCGACAAGGCCGACTTCCCGGGCGCCGGCCTGCCGTGGGAGCTGTTCCACGGGGCCGGCTTCGAGTCCTTCGATCGCGTCAACCTGCTGCAGGCGGGCCTGCATGCCGCCGATCTCCTGACCACGGTCTCGCCCACCTATGCCGTGGAGATCCAGACTCCGGCCTACGGCCACCGGCTCGACGGCCTGCTCCGCCGCCGGCGCAGCGATCTGTTCGGCGTCCTCAACGGCATGGACTACGCGGAGTGGAACCCTGAGACCGACCCGTATCTCGTCGCCACCTACTCCGACCGTGCCTGGAAGCGCGGCAAGGCGCGAAACAAGGCGGCGGTTCAGGAGGCGTTCGGGCTGGCGGTGGACCCCAGTATCCCGCTCTACGGCATGGTCAGCCGGCTCGTCGACCAGAAGGGCTTCGGCGCGCTCTGCGGCCCGGCGCATGGCAGCCTCGCCTGGATGTGCGCCAACTTCGATCTGCAGTTCGCGATCGTCGGGAACGGCGATGCCTGGTGCGAGCGCGAGCTGGCCTCGCTCGCCCGGCGCTACCCGAATCTCGGCGTGCACATCGGCTTCAACGAACGGCTCGCACACCTGGTGCAGGCGGGCAGCGACTTCTTCCTGATGCCGAGCGCCTACGAGCCCTGCGGCCTCACCCAGATGTACGCGTTGCGCTACGGCACCCTGCCGATCGTCCGCCGCACCGGCGGCCTCGCCGACACCGTGGTCAACTACGACCAGGCCACCGGTGACGGCACCGGCTTCGTGTTCGACCTCCTCACCCCGGCGGCCATCTACGACACCGTGGGCTGGTCGCTGTGGGCGTGGCACAACCGCCCCCGCCACCTCGACGCCATGCGCAAGCGCGCGATGAGGGTCCGCTTCTCCTGGCGAGACGCCGCGGTGCGCTACGGCGAGCTCTACCAGGGGGCGATCGACCGCCGGCTCGGCCACGTGCCGCGGACCTAGAGGAGCGTGTCGGGCATAGGCCCCTGGAGGCGTTCCTATCGTGGTCATTGTTGTCGGCCTCTGCCGACACGCTCCTCGGGATGCGCTGCGCGCATCCTGAGAAGTTCATGCTGCAGGTGCCGTCTGACGACACTTCGGTCAACCACGTCCGCCGAAAAGGCCAATGCGGTACGGAGTCCTATGCCGTGCACGCTCCTGCGCTACACTCCCCGCGATGAGCAGGCCCCGCGTGACCGTGATCCTCGTGCTCGCGATCGCCGTGATCCTCGGCGCGTGGCTGGTGCGCTACTTTTCGGCGGAGCAGGTCATTCGCCGCCAGGTCGCAGACGCGATCGAGTCCTTCGAGAACGAGCAGCTCCTCGGCGTGGCCGCGGTCCTCTCCCGCAGCTATCAGGACCCGTGGGGCATGAGCTACGAGGCCGTGCTCGGGAATGTGCAGGAGGTCATGGACAGCTTTTCCGAGCTCCAGGTTGACCTCGAGCCGCCGGTCGTCGAGGTCGACGGCGATCAGGCGCGGGTGAGCCTGCGCTTCGTGGTCTGGGGCACCGCCGACGGCGAGCGCGGCTACGTGGCCGGCAGCACCGGCAGCCCGGTCGCCACCACCCAGCTCTGGCGCAAGGAGGCGCCGGGCTGGCGCCTGGTCACCACCGAGAGCCTCGACATCCCCGAGCTGCGAGAGGAGCTCGACGACATGCGGTCGAGCGAGCGGAAGTAGGGCCGCCGCGAGCCTACCCCCACAGCAGCGCCGAGGGCGGTGTCACCACGCCGCCGGCGTAGACGATTCCATGCGAGCGGTCGTTTCGGAGCAGCAGCGGGCCATCCAGATCGTGGAAGTCGCAGGTGAGGCCGGCCACGAACGACGGCGCCATGGCGAGCGAGGTGCCGCCCATGCAGCCCACCATCAGGCCGAGCCCGCACCGCCTGGCTTCACGGGCGATTTCGAGGCCGTGGGTCAGGCCGCCCGACTTGTCGAGCTTGATGTTGATCATCTGGTAGCGGCGGGCGGCCTGCGCGAGCTCCCCGCCGTGCACGCACGACTCGTCGGCGCACAACGGCAGCGACGGTCTGTAGCCTTCGAGCGCCTGATCCTGGCCGCGCGGCAGCGGCTGCTCGAGCATCTGCACGCCCAGGTCCTCGAGGCGCGGCGCGACCTCCTGGAGCAGCTCGAATGTCCAACCCTGGTTGGCGTCAACCACCAGGGCCGCGTCGGGCCGCGCCTTCCGGATCGCCTCGATCCGCTCCACCGGCCGGTCGTCGTTGAGCTTGACCTTGAGCCGCGGATGCTCAATCGCGGCCGCGGCCTTCGCCGCCATCGCCTCGGGGGTGTCCTCGAGGCCGATGGTGTAGACCGTGACGATCTCCCTGAGGGGGATTCCGGCGAGCTCCCAGACCCGTCTCCCGGCGCGCTTGGCCTCCAGGTCCCAGAGCGCGCAGTCGACGGCGTTGCGGGCGCCGCCCGGCGGCAGCAGCTCGAGCAGGGCCTCGCGGCCCGCTCCGGCCACGATCTGCTCCGCCACCCCCTCGACCTGCGCCGTCATGGTGGCCGGGGTCTCGCCGAGGTAGTCCACACCGAGCCCCTCGCCACGCCCCACGTGCGTGCCGTCGGCGATCTCGACGACAACCCCCGGGAAGCTGGTGAAGACCGCGTTCGAGATTCGGAACGGCGTGCTTGCCAGCCAGTCCTCGGTGTGGACGCTCAGCGAGATCGGCATGATCAGTACTCCCGCTGCAGGCGGTCGACGATCGGGCCCACGCCGCCGGCAATGGGATCGACGCAGGGCAGACCCAGCTTCTCGGCTAGCGCCTGCAGGTACCCCTCGCGCTGGCCCGCCTCGAGCGTGGAGGTGTTGACGCTGATTCCGGCGCAGCGGATCCCCGGGTTGGTGATCCGGCCAGCCTCGAGGTAGCGCTCGGTGTACACCTGGAGCTCCGCCAGCGGAAAGTCGGGCATATCCTCGATCGTGGTGCGCCCCGCCTCGTGGCACAGGACGAGGGCGTCGGGCTGGGAGCCGAGCAGGAGGCCGAGGGTGACGCCTGCGTAGGCCGGATGGAGAATCGACCCCTGGCCTTCGATCACGTCCCAGTGGTCGGGCTCGTTGTCCGGGGACAGGACCTCGGCTGCGCCCGAGAGGAAGTCGGCCACCACCGCGTCGATCGGCAGGCCGACCCCGGCGATCATGATTCCGGTCTGACCGGTGGCGCGGAAGTCGGCCTTCATGCCGCGCGCCCGCATCTCCCGTTCAAGGGCGAGGGCCGTGTACTTCTTGCCGACGGCACAGTCGGTGCCCACCGTCAGCAGCCGCAGCCCGGTGCGCTTCCTGCCGGTCCCCACCGGCAGCCCTTTCGGCGGCACCCGGACGTCCACGAGACGGGAGCCGCTGGCCTGGGCAGCCTCGGCGAGACCGGGCAGCTCGGTCAGGCGCGTGTGCATGCCGGCAACGATGTCGAGCCCCGCGCGGGCCGCCTCGAGCAGCGCGTCGGTCCAACTGGCGGGGTAGAAGCCGCCCACGTTGGCGACCCCGACCACCATCGATCTCGCGCCGGCCGCCGCCGCCCGGGACGGCGTGAGATCGGGCAGGCCGAGGTCGACTCCGGCGCCCGGCAGGCGGTACTGACCCAGACACAGCTCGCGCCGCCAGTGGACGATGCCGAAGCCGGTCTTGGCAAAAGCCGGGCTCGGGATGTCGCCGATGAAGATGAGGTATGGCGGGTTCAGCTCGATCGCGGTGACCTGCTGCATGGACGCTCCTAGGCGGTCATGGCTCGGTGGACTGCCGCCGCGGCCGCGTCCACGTCGGCCATCGTGATGTGGTAGTGCGTCACCATCCGCACCAGGTTGGCGCCGAGGGCGTGGACGAGGACCCCGCGGTCCCGCAGCCGGGCCGCGAGCTCGGTGGCCGTCACCCCGGCGCTGCCGCCGAGCCCGAAGCAGAGGATGTTGGTCTCGACGGTCGCGAGGTCGAGCTCGATGCCGGGGATCTCGGCGAGCAGCTCGGCGAGGTGGCGGGCGGTCGCGTGGTCGTCGGCCAGCCGCGGCAGCACCTCGTCGAGCGCCACCAGGCCGGCCGCGGCGAGCACGCCGGCCTGCCGCATACCGCCGCCGAGCATCTTGCGGACCCCTCTCGCCTCGGCGATCAGCTGGCGGTCGCCGATCAGCAGCGAGCCGACCGGCGCGCCGAGGCCCTTGGAAAGGCAGAACATCACCGTGTCGCAGCCGCGGGCGAGGAGCGCGGCGGGGACGCCGGCCGCGGCCGCGGCGTTGTGGATCCGGGCGCCGTCGAGGTGCACCGGTAGGGAGAGCGTGCGGGCGGCCGCCACCAGCTCGTCCATGCGCGCGGGCGGCACGACCCGGCCGCCGGCGAGATTGTGGGTGTTCTCGAGCACGACCATGCAGCTCGAGTTGGTGTAGCCGCCAGGCGCCCGGTAGGCGGCCCGCAGCTGGTCCGGGTGGAGGATGCCGTCGGCAGTCTCGACCGGGCGCGGGAGGGCCCCTGATACCGCAGCCATGGCACCGAGCTCGTAGTTGAAAATGTGGCAGCGGGCCTCGCCGATGACCTCGCGACCCCTCCTGGAGAGCAGGTTGACGGCGATCTGGTTGGCCATCGTGCCCGACGGCACGAGCAGCGCGGCCTCCCGCTCCATGAGCTCGGCAGTCCGCTCCTCGAGGCGGTTGATGGTCGGGTCCTCGCCGTAGACGTCGTCGCCGACCGCGGCGTCAGCCATGGCCCGTCGCATGGATGGAGTCGGCTGTGTTACCGTATCCGACCGAAGATCGATGATGGGCTCCATGGGGGGCATTCTACCCGGGCCTCCACCGAAGGAGCCAGAGAGCGGGGCGAGGAAACGGCCTCATGGCGAGGGATAGTTCAGACAAGGTCTTCGTCTTCCCGCGATGGACGTGGGTCCTCCGGCCGGGCTTCGCGGCCGCGGCTGCCGGCGGGCTTGCGTACGCCGCGCTGGTGGTCTGGCTGGGGTTCTCCCCGACGAGCCACCGATGTCGGCTATGCCCCGGAGCAGCCGGTTCCCTACAGCCACGCGCTGCACGCGGGGCAGCTCGGCATCGACTGCCGCTACTGCCACAACACGGTGGAGACGGCGGCCCATGCCGCGGTGCCGCCGACCCAGACCTGCATGAACTGCCACGCCGCGATCCGCAAGGAGTCGGAGAAGCTGATCCCGGTCCGCGCGAGCTACGCGACCGGGATGCCGATCCCCTGGGTCCGGGTCCACGACCTGCCCGACTACGTCTACTTCAACCACAGCGCGCACGTGCGACGCGGCGTCGGCTGCGTGTCGTGCCACGGCCGCGTCGACACGATGGAGGTCGTGTACCAGGCGGAGCCGCTGAGCATGGGCTGGTGCCTGGACTGCCACCGCAACCCGGAGCGCCACCTGCGGCCGGTCGAGTTCGTCACCGAGCATGGACTGGGTGCCCGCGGAGGACCAGCTGGCGCTCGGCCGGCGGCTCCGTGAGGCCGGCGACATCAACCCACCCGCGGACTGCTCGACATGTCATCGCTGACCGCACGATTCCGGCTCGACCTACTGGCGCAGCCTCGACGAGCTGGCGCGGACGCCCGAGTTCCGGGCGGCGGTTCGGCGCGAGTTCCCCGACGACGAGTGGGACCGCCTGCCGCCGGCGACCGCGCCGCCAGCTTCCTCCAGCGTGATGGGCGCCTCGCTGGCCCTCGCCGGCCTCACCGGCTGCCGCTGGCCGAAGGAGGAGATCGTCCCCTTCGCCCACCGGCCCGAGGGGCGCATCCCGGGCGTGCCCGCAGCACTTCGCGACCGCGCTGCGAGCTCGGCGGCGCGCGCGCTCGGCCTGCTCGTGACCAGCCTACGACGGCCGGCCGATCAAGATCGAGGGCAACCCCGAGCATCCGCGACAGCCTCGGCGCGCCGTCGCCGTCGCGCAGGCCAGCGTGCTCGAGCTCTACGATCCGGACCGCAGCCGGCACGTCGGTCCTGCGCGCACGGCGGCCAGGACTGCGCCAAGAGCTGGGACGACGTTCGCGCGCCGACGCTCGCGCGGCCAGCTGCACCGCGCGCGGCGGCGAGGGCCTCGCGGTGCTCGCCGAGGCCATCGTCGTCGCCGAGCCTGCGCAGGCTGCGCGAGCGCCTGCTCGCGGCGCTGCCCGCGGCCGCGTGGTACGAGTACGAGCCGGTCTCGCCGCGACAACGAGCGGGACGGGCTGCGCGCGGCCTTCGGCCGCCCGCTGCGGGTCGCTGCCGCACCTCGAGCGGGCCCGGGTGATCGCGTGCTTCGACGCCGACCTCCTGTTCGAGCACCCGGCCGCGCTGCGGCTACGCCCGGCGACTTCGCCGCGTCGCGCGATCCGCCGACCGGCCGGACGGCATGAACCGGCTCTACGTGGTGGAGGCGGGCTACTCGCTCACCGGCGGTCGCGCCGACCACCGGCTGCGCCGTGCCGGCATCGCAGGTCGCCGGCGTGCTGGCGGCGCTCGCGGGCGCCGTGATGGAGCGGCTCGGCCTGCCGGTGCCGGCGGGCGTGGCCCGGGCCGGCGCGGGCCACGCGCACGACAGCCTTCGTGGCGAGCCTGGCGGGCGATCTGCTGGCGCACCGGGGCGCGGGCGCTGGTCGCTGGTCGGGCCGCGCCAGCCGCCGCGTTCGCGCACGCCCTCGCCGCCACCGCTCAACGCGGCGCTCGGCAACGCGGGCGACCGTGATCGGCTACCTCGAGCTCGCCGACCCCGACCGTCCGAGCCACCTGGCGGCGATCGGCGAGCTGTCGCGGCGGATGGCCGCGGGCTCGGTGCGAGACGCTCGTCATCCTCGGCGGCAACCCGGTCTACGACGCGCCGGCCGACCTCGACTTCGCGCGAGCTGCTGCGGCGCGTGCCGAACGCACTCCACCTCAGCCTGTACGACGACGAGACCTCGCGGCGCTGCCGCTGGCACCTGCCGCAGGCCCACTCCCTCGAGGCCTGGGGCGACGCCCGCGCCTGGGACGGCACGCTGCAGCGTCGCGCAGCCGCTGATCGAGCCGCTCTACGGCGGGCCGGTCGCCGATCGAGCTGCTGGCGGCCTGCTCGCGGCCGCGCCGGTCGACCGGCTGCGAGATCGTCCGCGACACCGTGCGCGAGCTCGGCGCGAGCCGCCGGACTTCGAGGCGTTCTGGCGGCGCTGCCTGCACGACGGGCTGGTCGCCGGCAGCGCCGGCGCCGCCGGCCGCGCCCCAGCTCGACGCTCGACGGCGTGGCCGCGGCTCGCGCTCGCGCACGAGCCGCCGCCGGCGCCGTCGGCCGGAGCGCTCGAGCTGGTGCTTCGCGCCCGACTCGCAACGGTCTACGACGGCCGCTTCGCCAACAACGGCTGGCTCCAGGAGCTGCCCGACCCGATGACCAAGCTCACCTGGGACAACGCGCGCGCTGCTCAGCCCGGCCACGGCCGCGCGCGCTCGGCGTCGCAGCACGGACGACGTCGTCGCGCTGCGCGCCGGCGGGCGCGAGCGTCGAGGCTGCCGGTCTGCGTGCTGCCCGGGCCAGGCGCGCCGGACGCGTGCCGTGCTCGCCGCTCGGCTACGGCCGGACGCGCCGCCGGCACGGTCGGCAACGGCGTCGGCGTCGACGCCTACGCCGCTGCGCGACCACGCGCCGCGCCGTCGGTCCGCACGCGGCGTGACCGTCGAGCCGCGACCGGCCGCAGCGTCACCGCTGGCCTGCACCCAGGACCATCACGCCATCGACGCGCATCGGCTTCGAGCGAGCGCGACCGGCGCGTCGGCGACCTGGTCCGCGAGGCGACGCTCGACGACTACCGCGAGGACCCCGAGACTTCGCCACGCACGATGGTCACGCACCCGCCGCTGACTCGCTGTGGCAGGAGCACGACGCTACGAGGGCCACAGCTGGGGCATGGCGATCGACCTGAACGCCTGCATCGGCTGCAACGCCTGCGTCGTCGCCTGCCAGGCCGAGAACAACATCCCGGTCGTCGGCACGGAGCAGGTGGTCCGCGGCCGCGAGATGCACTGGATCCGCATCGACCGCTACTTCACGCGGCGACGCCGGAGGACCCGCAGGTCGTCGCACCAGCCGGTGGCCTGCCAGCACTGCGAGAACGCGCCGTGCGAGCAGGTCTGCCCGGTGGCCGCGACCGTGCACAGCCGCGAGGGCCTCAACGACATGGTCTACAACCGCTGCATCGGCACGCGCTACTGCTCGAACAACTGCCCGTACAAGGTGCGGCGCTTCAACTTCTTCAACTACCACAAGGACCTGCCGCGACGATCGCGCAAGATGGCAGCTCAACCCCGAGGTCACCGTGCGCAGCCGCGGCGTGATGGAGAAGTGCACCTACTGCGTGCAGCGGATCGAGGCGGCGAAGATCGCGGCCGAAGAACGAGCGGCGGCCGATCGCGCGACGGCGAGATCGCGCCGGCCTGCCCGCAGGCCTGCCCGACGCAGGCGATCGTCTTCGGCGACCTGAACGACCCGACGAGCCGTGGTCGCGCGGCTGCACGCCGATCACCGCAGCCTACGCGCCTGCTCGCCGAGCTGAACATCCGGCCGCGCACCGCGCTACCTGGCCCGGCTGCGCAACCCGGCAACCCGAGAGCTGAGCGGAGCCGTCGGAGCGATCACGGACGGAGACGGCCTGAGCCATGAGCGCCACGACCGTCGACACCGCGCGCTGCTCGACAACACGACCGACGACCCGCGGCGGCGCGCGCCGCTGGTGCTCGGCGACACACGACTTCGGCGTCGTCACCGACACGGTCTGCGGCGTCGCCGAGCGGCCGACGCCGCCGCGGCGTGGTACGTCGCCTTCGCCGTCGCGCTCGTCGCTGACCGGCGTGCTGTTCGCGATGATCGCGCTACCTGATCACCACGGGCATCGGCGTCTGGGGCCTCAACATGCCCGGTCGGCTGGGCGCTTCGACATCACCAACTTCGTCTTCTGGGTCGGCATCGGCCACGCCGGCACGCTGATCTCGGCCATCCTCTTCCTGTTCCGCCAGAAGTGGCGCACCAGCATCAACCGCTTCGCCGAGGCGATGACGATCTTCGCGGTGATCTGCGCGCGGCATCTTCCCGGCCATCCACGTCGGCCGCGTCTGGCTCGCCTACTGGCTGCTTCCCGATCCCGAACCAGATGCCGATGTGGCCGAACTTCCGCAGCCCGCTGCTGTGGGACGTGTTCGCGGTCAGCACCTACGCCACGGTCTCGCTGCTGTTCTGGTACATGGGCATGATCCCCGACCTGGCCACGCTCCGCGACCGCGCCACGACGAAGCTCGCGGCAGATCGTCTACGGCGTCCTCGCCCTGGGCTGGCGCGGCTCGCACCGCCACTGGCACCGCTACGAGACGGCCTACCTGCTGCTGGCCGGCTCTGGCCACGCCGCTGGTGCTGATCGTGCACTCGGTGGTCAGCTTCGACTTCGCCGTCGTCGCAGCTCCCCGGCTGGCACACGACGATCTTCCCGCCGTACTTCGTGGCCGGCGCCATCTTCAGCGGCTTCGCGATGGTGCGTCACGCTGATGATCCCGCGCGCGGCAGTTCTTCGGCCTGAAGGACATCGATCACGCATGCGCCACCTCGAGAACATGAACAAGATCATCCTGGCGACCGGCATGATGGTCGGCTACGCCTACGCGATCGAGTTCTTCATCGCCTGGTACAGCGGGCAACCCGTACGAGCGGTTCGCGTTCCTCAACCGCGCCTTCGGCCCCTACGCCTGGGCCTACTGGATCGATGGTCACCTGCAACGTGCTCGTCGCCGCAGCTCTTCTGGTTCAAGAAGCGTGCGCACGCAACCTGGTCGTGATGTTCGTCGTCGCGATCCTGGTGAACGTCGGCATGTGGTTCGAGCGCTTCGTGATCATCGTCACCTCGCTGCGCCGCGACTTCCTGCCGTCGAGCTGGGGCTACTACACGCCGACGCTGGTCGACGTGCTGACGCTTCGCCGGCAGCTTCGGCCTGTTCTTCACGCTGTTCCTGCTGTTCTTCCGCTTCCTGCCGATGGTCGCCATGGCCGAGGTCAAGAGCGTGATGCCCGGCCGCGCTCCACGGCGAGCACCGGGCACGGCGACTACCACGGCGACGTGGTGCGAGCGGGCAAGCCGGCGTGGAGGTGCCCGATGAGCCGGCTCGAGGACGAGCCCGCGGGCCGGCGGTTGCTACGGCTACCTGGTGGCCGAGTTCGACGGCGTGGAGCCGCTGCTCGTGGCCGCCGCGAGGGTGCGCGACGCCGGCTACACCCGCTGGGACGCGCACACGCCGTTCCCGGTCCACGGCCTCGACGAGGCGATGGGCATCCGCGCCGACGCTCCTGCCCTGGCTGGTGTTCGGGCGGCGGCCTCACCGGCGCCGGCCTGCGGCATCCTGCTGCAGTGGTGGACCAACGCCATCGACTACCCGTTCATGACTCAGCGGCAAGCCGCTCTTCAGCCTGCCCGCCAACATCCCGGTCACCTTCGAGACTGACCGTGCTGTTCGCGGCCATCACCGCGCTTCGTCGGCATGCTGGCCCTCAACCGGCTGCCGCAGCTCTCGCACCCGCTGCACGGCAGCCGCACGCTTCCAGCGCGCCACCAACGACCGCTTCTTCATCAGCATCGAGGCGCGCGACCCGATCTTCGATCCGGGGCGACCCGGGAGCTGCTCGAGTCGCTCGGCGGCTCGCGTCGCGGTGGAGGAGGTGCCGACCGTGAAGATCCCGCGCTGGCTGACCTACGTCGTGGTCGTGATGGTCGTGCTGTCGTGGGTGCCGCTGGCGCTGATCGCTGCGCGCGCGCCAGGTCGACGAGCCCGCAAGCCCGCGGATCCACATCGTGCAGGACATGGACAACCAGCCGAAGTTCAGGGCCGCAGACGCGCAACCGCGCTGTTCGCCGACCGCCGCGCGATGCGGCCGCCGGTCGCCGGCACGGTGGCGCGGGGCGAGCTGCGCGACGACGACCGGCTCTACCGGGGCGTCGTCGGCGAGGTGTGGATCGAGCAGATCCCGGTCCCGGTGACGCGAGCCGCTGCTGCGGCGCGGCCGCGAGCGCTACGACATCTACTGCGCGCCGTGCCACGGGCTGGCCGGCTACGGCGACGGCATGGTCGCGAAGCGCGCCGACGCGCTGCAGGAGGGCACCTGGACCCCGCCGCGCGTCCTTCCACACCGAGCTGGTGCGGGGCCGGCCGGCGGGCACCTCTTCAACACGATCACCAACGGCGTCCGCAACATGCCGGCGTACGGCCCGCAGATCGCGGTCGAGGACCGGTGGGCGATCGTCGCCTACGTGCGGGCGCTGCAGCGCAGCCAGAGCGCGACCGTCGAGGACGTGCCGCCCGAGCTGCGGGCGCAGCTGCGGTAGGGGAGTGGCGCGATGACGACGGCTGACCGCTGCCCGGCCGGCTCCGCGCCGCGGCGCAGCGCACGGCGGCGAGGGAGCACAGGCGAGGAGCTCATGATGCAGCGTGGAGACATCACGCCCGAGGAACGCCACCTCGACCCGGTGCTGCCGCTCTGGCTCGGGGTCGCAGGCGCCTGCGCGGCCGTCGGCGCCGCCGGGGCGCTCGGCCTGGCGGCGACCCAGGAGCATGGCTGGGGACGTCTGCTCGAGACCTACCTGGTGAGCTTCTCGCTCTTCCTGGCGCTCACGCTGGGCGCGCTGTTCTTCGTCATGCTGCAGCACATCACCCGCGCGGGGTGGTCGTGGTGGTGCGGCGCATCGCCGAGGCGATCGCCCGCAACGTCTGGCTGATGGCAATCCTCGCGATCCCGGTGGTGCTCGGCATGCACCACCTCTACCACTGGTCGCACCTCGAGGAGGCGGCGCACGATCCGTTGCTCGCCGGCAAGTCCGGGTTCCTCAACCCGAGCTTCTTCGTCATCCGGCTCGTCGATCTACTTCCTGATCTGGGGTGGGCTCGCGTGGTTCTTCCACCGCAACTCAACCCGGCAGGACGCCACCGTCGACCCCAAGCTGACGATGCGCATGGAGCGCGCCGCCGGGCCCGGCCTGGTGCTCTTCGCGCTGAGCGCCAACTTCGCCGCCTTCGACCTGCTGATGTCGCTCGACCCGCACTGGTTCAGCACCATCTTCGGCGTCTACTACTTCGCGGTCAGCGTGGTCTGCTTCTTCGCGGTCATGCCGAAGATCCTGGTCGGCCTGCAGTGGAAGGGCGGTCATCGCCCGGTCGGTGACGGTCGAGCACTTCCACGACCTCGGCAAGCTGCTCTTCGCGTTCAACGTCTTCTGGGCCTACATCGCCTTCTCCCAGTACATGCTGATCTGGTACGGCAACATCCCGGAGGAGACCGAGTGGTTCCTGAAGCGGCAGACCGGGGACTGGGCCTGGGTCAGCCTGGCGCTGCTCGTCGGCCACTTCGTCATCCCGTTCCTGGTGCTCGTGTCGCGAGCCGTCAAGCGCCGGCCCCGGCTGCTGGCGGTCGCCGGCAGCTACATGGTCGTGATGACCTGGCTCGACCTGTACTGGCTGGTCGTCCCGGAGTTCAGCCCCGGCGAGGCGCGCTTTGGCCTGATTGACGTCTTCTGCTTCCTGGGATTGACCGGCGTGTACACCCTGGCGCTCGCGTTCGGGCTGAAGAGGCACTCCCTGATCCCTGAGGGCGACCCGAGGCTCCAGGAGTCGCTGACCTTCCACACCGCGTGAGAAGTGGAGCGAGCTGCTGATGCGATATGACGACCCCGACGTTCCGGCCTCGGCGGTGGTAGGCATCGTCGGCGCCATCCTGCTGTTCGTGATCATCGTCGCCCTGCAGGCGCTGTTCTACCGCATGGAGGAGGGCGAGCGCAGCCGCAAGGTCTACGAGCAGCCGTACGAGGCGCTGCAGCAGCTCGACGCCGACCAGGTCGGCACCCTGTCGAGCTACGGCTGGGTCGACCAGCAGCAGGGCGTCACTCGCATCCCGATCGAGCGCGCGATGGCCCTCGTTGCGGAGGAGTTGCGGAGACCATAGAGGTTCGCACCACAGTGGCCTTCCGAGCGCTTGTTGTGGAAGGAATGTGGACGGGAGCGGCCTCTGCCGCACGCACTCCTGGGTTCTCTCCTCAAGATTGATTGCCGGCGTCAGGTCGGCGACACGAACGCGTTTGGGGTCGAGCACCAGCTTTCCGCGCCGAGCTGGCGCCGGGAATCGATGGGGGTCGGCTGGGGGGCTACTCGTAGCGCAGCGCGTCGATCGGGTCGAGCGCGGCCGCCTTGGCGGCCGGGTAGGTCCCGAAGAAGATCCCGACCAGCGCCGCGAAGCCGAAGCCGACGGCGACCGCCCACATCGGCACGTGCGCCGGCGGGAAGCCCGGGATGGCCTTGGCCCCGACGATGCCGAGCCCCCAGCCGGCGAGCACCCCGATGAGGCCGCCGAACAGCGACAGGGTCACCGCCTCGATCAGGAACTGCACCAGGATGTCGGACTTGCGGGCGCCGACCGCCTTGCGGACGCCGATCTCGCGCGTTCGCTCGGTGACCGAGACCAGCATGATGTTCATGATGCCGATGCCGCCGACCAGCAGGGCGATGCCGACCACGCCGGCGACCACGCTGGTGATCGTGCCCAGGATCGAGCCGGTGGTCTCCAGGATCTCCTCCTGGAGCACCACCCGGAAGTCGTCCTCGGTGCCCTCGGGGATGCGGTGGCGGTCGCGCAGCACCTCGGTGATCTGGTCCTTGGCGAGCGCCACGGTCTCGGCGCTCGATGCCTGGAAGTCGAGGATCAGCCGCTTGAACGACTCGTGGCCGTAGAGGTCGCGCGCGGTCGTGATCGGGATCAGCAGCAGGTCATCCCGGCTCTGGCCGAAGATCTCGCCCATCTCCTGCATCACGCCGACCACGGTGAAGGTGGCCTGGCCGACGATGATCTCCTTGCCCAGCGGTTCGTCGCCGAGCTCGAGCTCGTCGATGATGTCGCGGCCGATGATGCACACCCGGGCCCGGCGGTCGAGGTCGAGCTCGGAGAAGAAGCGGCCGCGGTCGACCCAGTGGTTGTTGACCTCCTGGTGGTAGGCGCCGACCCCGAGCATGGTCGTCGCGTGGCGCTGGTCGCTGAAGCGCAGCTGCTCGCCGCGGAAGAAGATCGGGTTGAAGTACTCGAGCGCGGTCGCCCGCTCGAAGATCGCGAGGCCGTCCTCGTAGGTCAGCACCACCTCGCGGCCCGCGAGGTCGGGGTTGGTCTCGTCCTCGCGCCAGTGCACCCGGATGTAGGCCGCGCCGACGCCCTCGAGCTGGGTCGCGATCACGTAGTTGAGGCCCTGCACGATCGACACCACCGCGATCACCGCCGCGACGCCGATGATGATCCCGAGCGTGGTCAGCAGCGAGCGCATCTTGTTGGCGCGGATGGCCGCGAGCGCGATGCGGAAGTTGTCCCAGATCATGGGCCCGCCCCCCGCGGCTCCCGGTGCACGTCCGCGACCACGCGGCCGTCGAGCAGGCGCACGACGCGGCCGGCGTGGGCGGCGATGTCCTCCTCGTGGGTGACCAGCACGATCGTGTTGCCGGCCCGGTTGAGCTCGTCGAACAGCACCATGATCTCGCCCGACGTGCGCGAGTCGAGGTTGCCGGTCGGCTCGTCGGCGAGCAGGATCGACGGCCGGTTGACCAGGGCCCGGGCCACCGCCACCCGCTGCCGCTGGCCGCCCGAGAGCTCGTTGGGCTGGTGCTTGATGCGGTCGCCGAGGCCGACCTGCTCGAGGGCCTGGCGGGCCTGGGCGCGCCGCTTCGACGACGGCATCCTGGCGTAGATCAGCGGCAGCTCGACGTTGGCGAGCGCGGTGGCCCGCGGCAGCAGGTTGAAGGTCTGGAAGACGAAGCCGATCTCGCGGTTGCGGATCCGGGCGAGCTCGGAGTCGTCGAGCCCGGAGACACGCTCGCCGTTGAGCACATACTCGCCGGAGGTGGGCGTGTCGAGGCAGCCGATCAGGTTCATCAGCGTCGACTTGCCGGACCCGGAGGGGCCCATGATGGCGAGGTACTCGCCCCGCTCGACCTCGAGGTCGACGCCGTCGAGTGCGCGCACCTCGTCGTCGCCCATCTGGTAGATCTTGCGGAGATCGTGGATCGCGATCAGCATCAGTCCACCGAGACCTCGACCTCGCCGCCGCCCTCCCCATCCTCACCCTCGTCCTTGGCCTCGCCGATCTTCACCGCGTCGCCGCTGTGCAGCTTCTTGAGAGTGCGGTAGGGGCCGATCACGACCTCATCGCCGGCCGCGAGCCCGTCCTTGATCTCCACCCAGAGCTCGTCCGAGATGCCGGTGGTGACGGTGCGGGCCGCCGCCTTGTCGTCCTCGATGCGATAGATCACGTCCTTCTTGTCGACCCCCTTGGCCTTGGCGCCCTCGAGCTCCTTGCCGTCGTCGTCGAGGGCGCGCTTGACCACCGCCTGGATCGGCACGGTCACCGCGTCCTCGCTGGTGGCCGTCAGGATGGCGACCTTCGCGGTCATCGCCGGCCGCAGGTCCGGATGGGGGTCGTCGAGCGCGACCTTGACGCGGAAGCGAATCGTCCCCAGGGCGGCGTCCTTGCGTCCGGAGGTGGCGATCTCGGCCACCCTCCCGCGCTGCGGCTCCGTGTCGAGGGCGTCGACCGTCACCTCGGCCTGCTGGCCGAGCGCGACGTCGACCACGTCGACCTCGCTGACCTCGACCTCGGCGAGCAGCGTCGACATGTCGGCGACGGTCATGATCACCGAGCCGGGCAGGTTGGTGGAGCCGGGCACCACGGTCTCGCCCTTCTCGGCGTCGAGCTGGATGATGATCCCGTCCATCGGCGAGCGGATGGTCGTGCGGGCGAGGTCGTCCTCGGTGCGCTGCAGGGCCGACCGCGCCTGCTCGACCGTCTGCCGCTGGGCATCGATCTGCACCCGCGCGGTGTCGACCGCGAGCTGGGCCGCGTCGAGCGCCTCCTGGCTGACCAGCTCCTGGGCCTGCAGCTCGTGCACTCGGCGCAGGTTGCGCTCGGCGTCCTCGAGCTGGATCTCGAACCCGCGACCCGAGACCTCTGCCTGGCGCAGCGCCGCGCGCGCCTGGTCGCGGGCGGACTCGTAGAGGTCGCGCTCGATCTGGACCAGGAGCTGGCCAGCCTGCACCGGCTGCCCCTCGACGACCGGCAGGTCGATGATCTCGCCGACTACCTTGGCCGAGATGTCCACCTTGCGGTCGGGGGTGATCTCGCCGGTCGCCTTGACCCGCGCCGAGAGGGTGCGGAGCTCGGCGGCCTGCACCTCGACCTCGACGCCGCGCGGGCCCGGAGTCGCGCAGGCTGGCCCACAGGATGACGCCCAGCACCGCGAGCGCACCGACCGCGATCAGCCACTTCTTCATGTTCACCTTCCTGATGTCCTGGTGCCGGGAGGCCGCCACCGCCACAGCGAGGGTCGTCGGTCCTCGGACGTCCGTTGTTCAGAAGATCGCGGCCAGCCCCGCCTTGGCCACCAGCCACACCAGCCACGGCACGAGCGCGGCCACCGCCGCCTTGCCGGTGGACACCTTGCCGACCACCCGGAACCCGATGATCAGCAGGACGACGATCCAGATGTTGAACACGCTCAGGGTGCTCGCCGCGGCGCTCAGCCAGGCCGGCGCATCCGGCGACAGGAAGGCGCCGGGATGCGACTTGACGATGTTGGTGAACTCCTGTTGCGGGATCATGCCGACCCGCTGGACCAGGATCGCGGTGAGCACGGAGGCCACGACGGAGGCCGGCCAGTAGGCGTGCAGCGTCGTCGAGAAGGCCCGCAGGTAGTCGACGTCGGAGCCGACGATCTTGAGCAGGATGAAGAAGATCGCCGCCATGATCGCGAACGCGATCGGTGCCATGACGAGGCCGATGATCGGGGCGAAGCGGGTGAACTTCTCGCCCTGCTCGACCATGCGCTCGATCTGCTCGTCGCTGATTCCTCGGCGCGGTCGCCGAGGCGTGCGCGCAGCGTGGCCTCGTTGTCGATGTGGGGAAGGACCACGAACTGCACGGCAACGGTGAGCAGCGCCATCAGCACCAGGCAGAGCACCCAGGACGGCTTGATGGCGATGTCGGCAAACACCCTCTCCGGGGAGGTGAACACCGTCCACAGCCGTTGGGCGGCGGTCAGGCGCGGGGTCGAACCGGGGCTGGCGGACGCTTCGACCGGCGCCGGCTCGTAGCTCGGGCGGGAGCTGGAGTCACTCATCGGCGGTTTCCTCCTGTGCGCAATGGTACGCTCGAATCCGGTTTTCGTTCCTGCCGTCCGGCCGCGGATCTACGACCCGCGCGAGCGCGGTGCTGGCGCGGTGAGGTTGCGACGTGATCGCGAAGGGCGGTCACGGAGCAGGCTGGTAGCTGAGGTCCTCGCGATAGACGACCACCGAGCTCGAGATGCTGCGTACCGTGGACCCGATCGTTCGCTCGAGGTCGGCCGCCGCCTCCGCGCCGTAACGCTGCTCGACCAGCGACCACAGCGGCGGCTGGCGGGCCTCGAGCTCCGCCCACGCTGCCAGCGGCACGAGCAGAGTCATCTCGGGTCCGTTCCCGCCGTTGACGGTGGTGGTCCACGCATAGTGACGGTCCGGCGCCGCGCCCGACACGGCGGCGTGGACCTTCTCGACGGCGGCGCGGAACTCGCGGAAGCCCTCGTAGCTCAGCTCGAAGCGGGTGATCGATACGAGCTCGGGGCGTGCCAGCTCCGGCGGCCAGCGGGACAGGCCGGGCTCGACGGTCGAGATGGAGCTCGACATCGACTCGAGGTGCGGCGCGACGTTGGCCAGGAAGTCCGCCCAGTCGGAGCGACGCAGGTCTGCATTGGCATCGAAGTCGCGCCACTGATGGCCGTGGGTCCGGAGGATGTACTGGCCGAGCGTGTCGCCGCTGACGACCTGCCACGTGTGCCACGCCCACGGATCCTGGTTGGTGCGGTGGAAGGCCAGGTGCTGGCGCAGAGCCTCCTCGAACTGTGGAAAGCGATCGGGCTTGACCACCAACTGGATGCTCTTGGCGAGCGGACCAGGTTGCGGCTCGTCGGCCGCTGCTGCCAGAGCGGTGGGCCCGGAGAGAAGGGCGAGAGCTGCGATGGCCGAGAGGATGCGCGACATTGCTGTCTCCTCGCGTCGGAGATTCCGGTCTCAACATATCGAACGCCCGACGAAAGTCAAATCTCGATGCACGCTGGGTGGAGGCCGGTGAGAGGCCCCAACATCGGAAGCGCGAGGTGGCGCCTCCGCACCGCGTGCATCGAGCAGGGTTGCCAGCCGATTCGAGGTGGGGGAGGATAGCTGCCGATGTTCGGCCACTGCTTCCACTTCCACCGGGCGTGGCGCTGGGCGGCTGCTGCGGCGTTCGCAGCCGGCCTGGCGGCCGCGCCGGGGCGGCCTGCCGCGGCCCTGGACGACGGGGCCATCGCGCGTCTCGGGCGCACCCGCTGGACAGGCGGCAACTCCGTCCAACTGCTGGTGTACCCCGAGGAATCGTGGCAGGCGCGGCTCGAGCTGGTCGAGCGGGCGCAGCACCACGTGTTCATCAGCACCTTCTCCTGGCACGAGGACCAGTACGGAGAGCTGTTTCGCGAGCACCTCGCGCGGGTGGTGCAAGCGCGACGGCAGGAGAACCCAGACTTCAAGGTGTACTGCCTGGTCGACGCCATCGCGAGGGGGACCTTCGACCGCTCCTTTCGGCGCCTCGAGGACGCGGGCGCGGTGGTGCGCTCGTTCAACCGCCAGTCGTGGGGCGTTGGCCCGCTCTACGACCCGCGGATGCACGACAAGATGATTGTCGTCGACGGACGTTGGGCGATCGTGGGGGGCCGCAACTTCGCCGACGAGTACTTCGATCCGCGGCGATGGTGGCTGGATTTCGAGGTCCAGCTCGAGGGCGAGGCGGTGTGGGACCTCCAGCTCCACTTTCTGAAGGCGTGGCAGGTCTCCGACCTGTTCGGAAACGCCAATCGCTTCTTCCTGTCGGAGGAGGCGGCGCGGCGCCGGATTGCCACGCTGTGGGCGACGGGGCGCCTGCCGGGCGGCAACAACCCACTCGACCGATACATGAGCGCCGACTACTTCCCGCCGGTGGCCGGGAGACCCGGTGAGCTGCCGGTCGCGGTGCTCTACGACAGCCCGCTGGTGCGCAGGCGGGCGGCAACGACCGACCTGGTGGTGGAGCTGGTGCGGGGCGCTCGCGCCGAGGTCGACCTGATGACGCCCTTCCCCAACTTCCCGCCCGAATTGACCGAGACGCTCGCAGCGGCAGCAGCACGCGGCGTCAGGGTCCGGATCTTTGTCAACGGGGAGCAGTCGGCGCTGCGCAGGGGCCCGTTCCTGTGGGCCGGGCTGCCGACGCTGATGGAGCTTCTCGGCGAGTCCGTCGAGGTCTGGGCGTGGTCAGGAAACGGCCGGATCGAGAAGCTGCTCGCCGAGACCGCCTGCGAGCCGCGCGCGGTGCCGCCGGTCGCGCTGCACGGCAAGGCGCTGCGGGTCGACGACGACCTCGTCATCATCCACTCGTCGAACTTCAACATCCGGTCCACCTACTACAACACCGAGGCCGGCGTCGTGGTCCGGGATCGAACGTTCAACGCCGAGCTCGAAGAGCTTCTGGACGGGCTCACCACGCTCGACGGGTTGCGGATGGACTGCGGCGGGCAGGTCGACGAGGTGGCCGTGGGCAAGATCATCGAGAAGCTCGGCCCCGACGACGTGCCGCGATTGCGCGAGATCCTCGGCGACCGCCAGGGCTGGGTGGACGAGCTGGGGCTGCTGTGGTGACGGCACGTCGGCGTTCCCGCTTGTTGGTGGCGGTGGCGGTCGTCGGGCTGGCGAGCCCGGCCTTGCTCACCTTTGCCGGCGAGAACGCCCCGACGATCGACCTCGACGCCTGGCACCGCGCGCTCGGCGAGGCGAGCGGTGCCGAGTTGCTGGAAGGCGAGGAGGGCCGCCGCTTCGTGCTCGGCATCGACCCGAACTGCAGCGCGGTCGTCGGTTTCCCGAACCTCGTCGCCTACCAGGCGAACCTGTACCTGTCGCTGAGCGACAGCTCGAGCTTCAGCGTGTTCGTCGGCTACGGCGTGGAGGGCGGCTCCTCGGCGGATGCGACGATCTACACCCTCGGCTGGGGCGGCGTCCGGCGGCTGCCGATGGCGAAGCCGCAGTGGGGCTTTTACGGCAAGTTCCTGCGCTACCGTCGCTTCGAGGACGAGACGCACGGCGTCCACCATGGTCTGTCGGTGGGCACCGAGTCGGGAGCCGGCGCCCTCGGGCTGCGCTTCGAGATCGGCGCGGCCCGCTCGGAGCGCGATCACTGGCTGGCCGTCGCTCAGATTGCCTTCACGATCGAGCTGCCGTTCGGGATACCTCCGATCGGGGCGGGCGGGGGATAGGGAATAGGGGTTGGCCCTGAGCCCGTGCCCGTCTCCGTGCCAGTGCCCATCTCCGTCTTCGTATCCGCGTCCACTTCCGCTTCCGCGCCCGCGCCCGAATGCGTGAAGAATGGAGTGTTTGGGTCGTCCGCCCAGACATCGTGAACAGCTGGGGAGGTAGTGGCCGACTCGCCACGCACGGGTCGACCCGGGAGTGGCAGCCCAGGTCGGGGCGACCTCTTTCATCCGGAAGCGGAATCGGAAGCGGGCGCGGAAGCGGGCTCGGGAACGGGGACGGGGACGGGAACGGACACGGGAACGGGTGACCCCGGTACAATGCCCCCCGGGTGGCCGTGAACCAACACTCAGGTGTGCACGAGGGCCAGGAGGTCCGCGACGAGGCGTACCGGATGGTCGTGGAGCTCCTCGTGGGCTTCCGGCGAATCGTGTACCGGGCGCTGCTGCGCGTGTGCGGCAACGAGTGGTTCGAGCAGGGCTGTCCGCTCGAGGTGCGGCGGCGGATGCTCGAGCGCCAGGAGGTCGAGCGGGCCGTCGACCGCAGCTCGACGGAGGCGGACGACCTGTTCGGCCATGCGACCTTCGCCGACCTCGCCGACATCATCGAGCATTGTGCGCCGCTTTCCGAGGTGCTTCGTCCGCTGGCTCCCTCCTCCGACCGCCTGTGTGCCAGCCTGAGGACCCTGGAGGAGCTCCGGATCAAGGTCGCCGACGCGCGGGCGATCAGCGAGGCGGACCAGTCCGTGCTCGTGGAGCTGCGGCTGCGGCTGCGCGAGAAGCTGGCCGGCGCGCGCCGGCGGACGCATCCGGACGAGGAGGACCTTGGCGACCTCCCGGCGACTGTTGAGCGCCCGCTGGATTCGCCGGAGATCACCCAGGAGATCGTGCCGGAGATCACGCAGGAGATCACACCGAAGGTCACACGGGAGCTCGCCGCGCCGGCGGACGTGCCAGCGGCCGCGCCGCCCGCTCGCAGCGTAGCGCCCGTCGCCGAGAAGACGGTGGCGCCGCCGCCCGTGCGCCGGAGGCCGGTTGCCGTTGCCGAACCGCCGGCAGCGCCCCGCCCGCCGGTCGGGTTTGTCGATCGCGGCGAGTCGGTCGTGCTCGGCGGCGCCCCGACCCCGGTGGGACTGGTGAAGGTCGACCGCGACGACGCCGCGGTCCTTCGGGAGCTGCGGCTGGAGATCATCGCCGTCGCCGAGGCGGCGTACGCCCACAGCGACCGGATCGCGATGAAGGTGTGGACGGGCCTGTGGGACTCGGGCTGGTTCTCGAGGAAGCTGGAGCGCTACGGCCTCGGCGAGGTCGCCACCTTCTACGCGGTGATCGAGCAGTACCTGGAGCGGCGCGCCAAGGGCTACGACCGGGTGACGATGAAGACCTTCCTCGCCGATCGCGAGCTCGCCAAGATCCTGCTCCGCCTGCGCGATCTCTTCCTCCGCCTGCGCGTGTGAGGGTCCTTCGTGCCCGTGCCCGTCTCCGTGCCCGCTTCCCCTTCCGCTTCCGCTTCCGCGCCCGCTTCCAGGCCCGGAGAACGCCCGAGCTTCGAGACCGTCCCGTCCCATCTTCATTGCGCTCATTCTTCAGTCATCCCGAGCGAGCGGCCACCGGCCGCGAGTCGAGGGATCCCCTCCGCGCATCCATCGCCCTGACGAGCGGAGTGTTGAGTCCCCTCGACTCGGCCCTGCGGGCCTCACTCGGGATGACGGAGGAAGGCGCTCGGGCTCTTCGCTTGACATGACCAACAGGTAGCCTGGAGCCGGACTCGGAAGCGGACGCGGAAGCGGACGGGGCAGCGACCCGAAAGCGGGCCCGGAAGCGGGCTCGGAAGCGGGGGAGGCTACTCCCGGTCCCTGATATACACCACTCCCGGCGACAGCATCGCGCCGTCCGGCAGGTACTCCAGGCAGTGCGCCATCCAGCCGGTCTGGATAGCAAGGCAGAAGGGGATCGGGAAGGCGCTCGGCGGCAGGCCGATCGGGTGGTAGAGGAGGCCGGTGATGCTGTCGACGTTGGCGTGGATCCGCTTGGCGCTGAGGCCGGACTCGACCTCCTCGCGAAGCGCGAGGTAGGTCTCCCAGCGGTCGCTCAGGCCGTGGGCGGCGAGCACCGACCTGGCGTGGGGCTCGAGCACCGCCACCCGCGGGTCCGGGCACTTGTAGACCCGGTGGCCGAAGCCCGGAAATCGCCGGCCCTCGGCGAGTCCCCGTCGTGCCCACTCGCGGGCCGCGGACGGACCGTCGAGAGCGGCCAGCATCTCGAACGCGAGCTGGTTCGCCCCGCCGTGGCGCACACCCGACAGCGCGCCCATGCCGGCCAGCACCGCCGAGCCGAGATCGGCGCCGGTCGAGACGACGGCGAGGGCGGCGAGGGCGGCGGCGTGCAGCCCGTGCTCGGCCTGCACGATCAGGCTGGCGTCGAAGGCCCGGACCTCGTCGGCCGGCGGGACGCGGCCGAGGGTCTGGTACAGGAAGTTGGCCGAGTAGCCGAGCTCCGGTTTCGGCGGCAGATCCTCGAGCCCGTCGAGGTGGCGGATCGCGGCCGCCGCGAGGGCCGCCGTCCAGCTCAAGATCCGCGCCGGCCGCCGCCACTGCGCGTCCAGCCCCGAGCTCTCCGCCTCCGGGATGTGGCAGGCCGCCACCGTCAGCATCGTCCTGTACTGGGCGAGGGGGTGGGCGCGGAGCGGCACCGTGTGGAGGGCGTCGAAGGCGGCCCGCGGCGGCTGCCGCCAGCGCACCAGCTCGGCGCTCCAGTCGCGGAGCCGGGGCGTGTCGGGAAGCTCGCCGAACAGGACGAGGTGGCTGACCTCCTCGAAGCTCGCACCAGCCGCCAGCTCAGCGACCGGGTAGCCGCGGTAGCTCAACCGCCCCCGCTCGCCGTCGAGGTCGCTGATCGCCGTGTCGCCGGCGATCAAACCGTCGAGCCCGCGCTGGTATCGCTGGCTGCGCGGCGGCGGCGAGCCGATCACGGGCCGCCTCGCGTGCGGACCGGCCGCGTCGGCAAGCCGACGTAACGGGTGAGGGGGCGGTAGAGGCGGACCGTGTCCAGGCTCTCCTCGACCAGGGCGACGATGCCGGCCACCCGGGCGGCGGCGATCAGACACGGCACCTCAGCCGGCTCTGCGCCGAGCAGGTGGAAGAGCAGGGCGCCGTAGAGGTTGATGTTGACGAAGACGCCCTTGGCAGCGAGCCGCCGCGTCGCCTCCTCTTCGACCGTCCGGGCCACCTCGAACAGCCGGCCCTTGCCGAGGCGGCCGGCGTGGGTTGCGGTCGCCTTGCGCAGCACCACGACCCGCGGGTCGGGCATCCGATAGCTCGGGTGGCCGAAGCCGGGGATGGTGCTGCCGGCGTCGATCGTCTGCCGGACCCACCGCTCGGCCGCGTCGGCGCCTTCGAGGGACAGCAGCACGCGCAGGACGTGCTCCCCGGCACCCCCCTGCCGGGGGCCACGCAGCGCCGACAGGCCGGCGACGATTGTGGCGTACGGGTCGGCGCGACAGGACGCGACGATCATCGACGTGAAGGTCGGCGTGTCGAGCCCGTGGGCGGCATAGAGCACCCAGAGCAGGTCGAGCAGCTGCCGCTCCTCGGCCGTGGACGGCCGCCCGGCCAGCGCACCGACGACCGACCCGGCGAGGGACGACGCCGGGTCCTCCGGCCCCCGTTCGCGGCCCCGCCGCCGGTCGATGACGGCGCCGACCACCGCGGCCACCTGGCCGACGATCCGCAGCTCGCGCCAGTGCTGCTGGCCGGCGAGGTCGTCGTCGACGGCGAGCTCGTGGCAGCCGAGCGCGGAGACCCCGGCCCGCAGGGCGCGAGTTGGGTGGACCGAAGGCCCCATGCCGTCCACCAGGTCGAGCACGGCCGGCGGCAGCTCCCGGCTCGAGCGCAGCGTGGCGCGGAAGCGGTCGAAGAGCAGCGGCTCGTCGCCCGCCGAAACCCCGGTGATGAGCAGGAAGGCGGTCGCCTCGAAATCCGGGGCGGCGGCCAGGGTCTCGATGGGGACGCCGCGGTAGGTGAGCCGGCCGCTCGCGGGGTCGAGCCACATGACGCGGGTCTCACCGGCGATCACGCCGGACAGCCCGGAACCGACGTCGGTGGTGACCGGCCAGTCGACGCGGTCGGCAGACCAGTCGAAGGCATGGCCGAGGGTGTGGATCGCGCACCGCGATAGGATACCTGAGAATCTCTATCAGGAATAGGATGTAGGATCTCGGATCTGGGATCTAGGGTGAGCCGCAGGCATCATCTCCCCGGCTGCGGTTCCCTAGATCCTATCCCCGAGATCCTAGATCCCTCCCTCAGGGCGTGACGCCGACCACGCGCCCACGTCACCCGACTCGAAGCCGTCGCCGAACAGGTACGGGGTGGTGATGAACCACCACCAGACTCCGCCGTCGGCCTCGGTCGAGCCGTTGCCGTTGACCGCCCGCACCTGCCAGGAGTAGGGGTCGACTCAGCGAGCCCGTTGACCACGGTGCTCATGACGGCGCCGACCGGGTCCCAGGTGGTCGTCGCAGAGGCCGTTGGCGACCGTGTCGACGCAGACCTCGTAGCCGGTGACGTTCGAGCTCGCGTTCCAGCTCAGGGTGATGTCGGTGGGCTGTCCGGTGGCGCCGCTCATCGGAGCGGCCTTGGCGAAGGCGCCCGGGTACGGCGAGCCGCCGGACTCACAGGACGACGGCACCTCGACGTTGGTGATGGCGATGTCGTCGACCCACCAGCCGGTGCCGTTGGCCGAGGTGTCGGTCGACAGCACCCAGCGGATCATGATGTCCTGGTTGGCCCACGCGGCGAGCGAGCCGGAGTACTGGGCGTAGCTGTTGTTGGTGCCCGTGAAGTAGGTGCCGGTGGGCAGCCCGCACTCGTCGGAGGTGTTGGTGGAGCTGCCGGGGTAGTTGACCGGCACCCGGACCCAGCTCGAGCCACCGTCGGGCGAGACCTGGACCTCGCCCTTGTCCCAGCTGCTCTCGATGTCGTACTTGGACCAGAACGTGAGCTGCGGCCCGGTGCCGAGGTGCATCACCTCCGATGTGACGCCGGCGCAGAGGTTGTCCGGGTAATTGGCGCCGGTGTAGTAGACCTTGGGCGCGTTGTGGCCGCCGGTCGTCGCCACGGTCCACGGCGAGGTGGGCGTGAGCTGGGCGGGGTCGGTGTCGCCGGCGTCGTCGAGCCACGTGCCGATGTCCGGTGGCCCGGTGGGCGTGCCCGAAAGTTCGACCATATTCTGGTCCTCGGCGCCGTTGCCGAGGTCGACCGCCCGGACGACGTAGTAGTAGCGCTCGCCGTACACGACGTCGAAGTCGTCCCAGGTGGTCGCGGAGACCAGCGACGCGACCCGGTTTGCGGGGCCCGGCACGAAGCCGGAGGTCAACGAGCGGTAGACGTTGTAGGCGACGGCGCCGCCGCAGTAGACCTCGATGGGCGCCGACCAGTCGAGGGTGAGCAGGCAGGTCGCGCCAGCGGCGTTGGTCACCGCCTCGACGCCGGCGAAGTAGGGCGGCTCGCTGCACGTGCCGGTGGTCTGGGCCTCGACGCAGGCCGACGGCTCCGACAGGCAGTAGCCCGAGGGGTCCTTGGAGCGGACCGTGTAGCCGTAGGGCACGCCGCCGGACGCCGTGGTGTCGGACAGGGAGAGGTTGGTGGTCTCGCCGACCAGGGTGTCCGGGCCGGGGTCGCTGCAGCCGCCTGGGGCGCGGTAGACCTCGTAGCTCAGGCCCGAGCCCGCCGACGACCAGGACGAGGTCGATCCGGTTGGCGCCCATCGGCTGCGCGGTCAGACCGGTCGGCACCGCGGTGCGCACGCACAGGGGATCGGCGAGGTGGCCGGCGGCGGCCAGGAAGAGGCGCATCGAGGCGGCGAGGAAGGCCGGCCCGCCGGCGCCGCAGTTGGCGATGGTGTCGTTGCTGGTGTGGTAGTAGGGGTAGCTGCCGGCCTGGCCGCAGAAGCCCTCGTTGTCGGTGATGGCGCAGACCGCCGAGTAGCCCTGCTGCCAGAACGGCCAGTGGTCGGAGTAGGCCATGCTGTTGCACAGGAAGGCGTTGACCGCGAGGCCGACCGGGTAGTCCGCGGCGACCTGGTTGAGCAGCGTGCCCAGCCAGGCCGACGCGGTGTTGTAGTTGATGTCGAGGTTCTCGGGGTTGGGCGAGCCGTTGCCCTGCCAGCCGATCATGTCGGCGTTGAACACGGCCTGGATGTTCTCGCCCGCGGACTGCGGCGCCGGCGGCGTAGTATTCGCTGCCGTAGAGCCCGAACTCCTCACCCGTGACGGCGATGAACTTCACCGTGCTCGCGAAGTCGTAGTCCGCCATCAGCTCGGCGAGCGCGGTGACCATGGCGGTGCCCGACGCGTTGTCGTCGGCGCCCGGCGCCGGTCCCGACGACGGCATGTCGTCGAGGTGACCGATCAGGATGTAGACCTGCTCCGGGGTCGAGCGGCCGGGGATCGTCCCGATGACGTTGGGCGCGTGGCCGCCGGTGTGCGGCTGGTACTCGGGGTTGAGGCCCAGGGCGTCGAAGAGGTTGTAGACGTAGGTCGCGGCGGTCTGGCACCCCGTCGATGTCGAGTAGCGGGTGGAGGCCGCCCCGACCACGCCCTGCCAGTGGGCGAGGGCGAAGCCGGTGTCGAGCTGGGTCAGCATGTCGACGACCAGGGGGTCGGGGTCGAGCAGCTCCGCCTCGCCGCCGGCGAAGCCGTCGAAGCCCGCGGGCGGCGGCTGGGCGGGCCGTACCGCGTCGAGCCGTAGCGGGGTCATCATGAAGCGGGTCGACCCCATGCAGGCAGGGTCCTCGAGCTGGGGGTCCCTGACCAGGATCCAGCTGTCCTCCTGCCACAGCAGCTCGCCGCAGCCGGCGAGGTCGGCGATGGTGGCGCCCTCACGCAGCCCGGCCAGGGCGTACCGCATCCCCTCGACCGCCGGGTCGAGCACGGTCGCGCTGAGGCCCAGGCCCGCGGCGTCGGCCTCGACCACAGCGGCAGGGCCGACCGCGAGAACGGCCTGCTCGAGCTCGGCGACCACGGCCACGCCGGCTCCGAGCAGCAGCTCCCGGGTCGCTGCTTCTGGCCGGTCGATGCGCAGCAGGGCCTGCGGCTCGGCGGCGGCCACGAAGGCGGCGCCAAGGACGAGGAGTGAACACAGCACGGCTCGGAATTCGAATCGGGACATCGAGGCGCCTCCCACAACAGACGGGCCGCCGGGCGGCCCGCTCCATCGCGTCGAGGGTAGCAGATCAGGCCAGGCGGGGGCGGTGACGGCCGTCGCTGCCGGAGCTGGTGGCGAGGCTGCTAGACTGACGGGCGCCGCGGCGGCCCGTGCGTCCCGGCTCGCGATCCATGGACCAGCAGTCGTCACCTTCCGCGACACCTTCTCAGAACCGCCCACAGCCCGGCGGGCGGCGGCTGCCGCTGTCCAGGAAGCTGCTCTTCGCGGCCGCCGCGACCGTGATCTTCTTCGCCGTGCTCGAGGCGGTGCTGGCCCTGGTCGGGGTCGCCCCTCGCGCCTATGAGGAGGACCCCTACGTCGGCTTCTCGGGCCGCGCGCCCCTCTTCGTCGAGGTCCGGCAGGCGGACGGCTCGGTCGTGATGGAGCGCTCCCCGGCCAAGGCCTCGCTGTTCAACATGCAGCGCTTCCCCAAGGTCAAGGCGCGGGCACCACCCGCATCTTCTGCATGGGCGGCTCCACCACCTACGGCCATCCCTACGAGGACCCGACCTCGTTCTGCGGCTGGCTGCGCGAGCTCCTGAACGCGGCCGCGCCCGACCACCGCTGGGAGGTCGTCAACGCGGGCGGCATCAGCTACGCGAGCTACCGGGTGGCGCTGCTGATGGAGGAGCTCGCCGGCTACGAGCCCGACCTGTTCATCATCTACTCGGGCCACAACGAGTTCCTCGAGCGGCGGAGCTACCCGCAGATCATCGCGCTGCCGCGGCCGGTTCGCGGGGTCGGCGCGCTGGCGTCGCGGACCCGCACCTGGACCGCGGTCGAGAAGGTGGTCGACCGCGTGCGCGCCCAGCGCCACGGCCGAGGCGCCGCGCGCGCGACGTGCTCGACGCCGAGGTCAAGACGCTGCTCGACGACGTGGTCGGCCCCTCGGCCTTCACCCGCGACGATCGGCTCCGCGACCAGGTCATGCGGCACTTCCGCTTCAACCTCGCGCGGATGGTCGACATCGCGCGCTCGGCCGGCGCGGAGGTCGTCTTCGTGACGCCGGCGTCCAACCTGCGCGACTCGCCACCCTTCAAGAGCGAGCACCGGCCGGGCATGACCGCGGACGAGACCGCCCGCTGGACCACGCTGGTGCAGGAGGGCCTCGCGGCCGCGCGCGGCGGCGACGCCGCGACCGCCGCCGTTCGGTTCACGGACGCGGCCGCCATCGACCCGCGCCACGCCGACGGCCAGTACGCGCTCGGCCAGTCGCTGCTCCAGCTCGGCCGCTTCGACGAGGCCCGCCGCGCCCTCGAGGCCGCCCGCGACGAGGACATCTGCCCGCTGCGCGCCCTCACCCCGATGCCGGACATCGTGCGCGAGGTCGCGGCCGAGCGCTCCGTGCCCCTGGTCGACTTCGTGCGCACGGCCGACGAGCGGGCGCCGAACGGCATCCCGGGCAGCGAGCTCTTCCTCGACCACGTCCACCCCACCATCGAGGGCTACCGGCTGATCGCCCTCGCCCTGCTCGACGAGATGGTCTCCTCCGGGATGGTCGAGCCGCGGGCCGGCTGGGGCGAGGAGGGCGTTCGGCAGGTGGTTGCGGCCGTCGAGGGCCGGCTCGACAACCACGTCCGCGCCACCGGACTGCTCAACCTGTCCAAGACTCTCGGCTGGGCAGGCAAGCTCGTCGAGGCCTACCGCCTCGCCCAGCAGGCGCTCGAGCTCGACCCCGACAGCGTCCAGGTCCAGTACCAGGCCGGCCTGACCGCCGACCTGCTCGGCCGGCTCGACGAGGCGATGGCGCATTACCAGCGGGCGATCGAGATCCTGCCCACCGCCGATCTCGCGCACGGCAACCTGGCGGTCGGGCTCGAGAAGAAGGGGCGCCTCCCCGAGGCCGTGGAGCACTACCGCCTGGCCTTTCGGTACTCGAGCGCCGAGGAGCTCCAGCACAACCGCGACAACCTGGCCAATGCGCTGAAGCTGTACGGCTACCGGGTCTACGGCGAGCTGCGCTTCGAGGAGGCGGTGGCTCTGCTCGAGGAGGCGGACCGGGTGCGGCCCAACGACCCGGAGATCCTCAACCGGCTGGGAACCGCGCTGATGGCGGTGGGCCGGCCACAGGCGGCGATCGAGAAGCTCGAGGCCGCGGTGCGCATCCGGCCCGACGACGCCGGCGCCCACAACCGTCTCGCGCTGGCGCTGGCGCTGGCGGATCGCCCGGACGAGGCGGCGGCCGCCTACCGCCAGGCGCTCGCCCTCAACCCGCGGGTGGTCGATGCTCCCGACAACCTCTTCACCGTGCTCGGCCGGATGGGCAGAACCGAGCTCGCGGCGCAGATCCGGGCAACGTTGTAGCGCCGGCATCCTGCCGGCATCGAGGCCCGACCCGGCCCCGCTTCCGCGCCCGCTTCCGCTTCCGACCGTCTCCGTTCCCGTTCCCGTCCCCGTTCCCGGATGTCTGCGTCCGCGCCCGCGTGTCATTCCGAGCGACGTGCCCAACTCCCCAGTGTCAACCCGAGCGAGGCCCAACTCTCCCCCGTGTCATCCCGAGCGAGGTCCAACTCTCCCCCGCGTCATCCCGAGCGAGGCCCGAAGGGCCGAGTCGAGGGATCCCCTCGAGGTCCCCGGAAGCGCGTCGGGATCGGCGCGGGAGTCAGTGGATGAGCAGACCCGTTGACTCGCGGCGTGCAGCCGCTCGCTCAGGGTGACGCCGTGGGGCAGCGATCGAGCACGGTGTGGGGCTGATTCGGGTACGGGTACGGGAACGGGAACGGGTACGGGGGGAGGTGAGGGTGGGCCCCTATCACCTCTCACGTATCACCTATCACTGAATCGGGGGAGAAGAAAAAGGGCGGGAGAGGACTCCCGCCCTTGGTTGAAGGTTGGTGCGTGGTTACTGCGGCAGCACGGTGGTCGGGTCGGAGGTGAGGTTGTCGAGCACCGAGCCGTAGCAGTAGATGGTCGCGTCCGGGGCGGTCGTCCAGATGTCGACGTAGCCGTTGACCGGCGCGTAGTTGCGGAAGATCCGGTTGATCTGGTTGTTCGACCAGGGGGCCAGGTCCATGAACTTGGTCTCGAGCGAGGTGCCGTCGGCACCGAAGAGCTCGATGTTGACCCGGACTGCCGCGTCGACGCCGTTCTGGCAGCCGACGTTGGCGCGGACGTCGTCGTTCTCGTTCATGAAGATGATCCGCTTCTTCTCACCCGAGGCGATCATCATGTCCGCCGGGATGCCGGGCAGCTCCTGGCCGAAGGTGCCGGCCACCTTCGCGCCCGGGATGTTGTAGGTACGGCTCATCGCCAGCACGTCGGCGCTGTCGGCCGTCACCGCGAGGGCGCCCACCACGTCCGGCTCGGCGCCGAACACGGCGTTGAGGACGTTCTCGTAGCGGACGGAGGCGCCCGCCTCGAGGGTGAACGGATCCGACAGGGTCAGGGTCGAGTTGTCCTCGCCGCGCGGCAGCCACGCGAACTGGTACTCGGCCACGGCCGAGCCGGCGTTGTTGAGGTCGACGTCGGTCTGAGAAGAAGGCCCCCTCGGCGCCTGCTGCCAGCGCCGCCGCCGGGATGAAGGTGAAGTCGTCCGACGGCACCTGCGGCAGCACGGTGGTCGGGTCGGAGGTCAGGTTGTCGAGGACCGAGCCGTAGCAGTAGAAGGCGCCGCCGTCGGTCGGGGTCGACACGTCGACGTAGCCGTTGACCGGCTGGTAGTTGCGGAAGATCCGGTTGATCTGGTTGTTCGACCACGGGCCGAGGTCCATGGTCCGGGTCTCGAGCATCGCTGCCGGTGGCGTCGTACATGTCGATGTTGACGCGCACCGGTGTCGCAGGCCGTTGACGCAGCCGACGTTGGCGCGGATGTCGTCGTTCTCGCTCATGAAGATGATGCGGCGGGTCTCGCCGAACGCGATCAGCTCATCCGACCGGATGGCCGGCAGGCCCTGGCCGAAGGTGCCGGCGATCTTGGCGCTCGGCACGTTGTAGGTGCGGCTCATGCCGATCACGTCGGCGCTGTCGGCGATCATCGCGATCGCGCCGGCCACGTCCGGCTCGAGGCCGAACACGGCGTTGAGCACGTTCTCGTACTGGCATGCTCTGGCCGGGTCCGAGCACGATCGGGTCGGACTCGGCCGGGGCCGAGTTGTCGGCGCCGCGCGGCAGCCAGATGCAGGGTGAACGACTGCCTCCTCGGCGCCCTTGTTGTTGATGTCGACGTCGGTCTGGAAGAACGCGCCCTGCGCGCCCGCAGCGTACGCCGCCGCCGGGAACGCCGACACGAACTCGGTCGGCCCCATCTCGCCGAGCGGCACGCGGGTCACGATGCAGATGTCGTTGGTGAGGTCCGGGTCATCGGTCTGGCGACCAGATCCAGGTGTATCACGTCGACGACGTCGTCGGGGATGGTTGCCCATCACCGCGCGGACGGTCTGGCCGCCCTGGAGCGCCGCGATCAGCTCCTCGCCCTGGCGGCGGCTCATCATCACGGCCGGGATGTCGTAGAGGTACCCTACGCCCTGGGTCGGCCACCCCAGATGAGGCCATCGCACTCGTCCGGATCGCCACCGATGTCTCCGCAAATCTCGCCGGATGACCGGATGGCGCATTGACGAGGATCGCACCCGACCGCGCCGGCATCCTGTGCGTGCTGGATCTTGTCGTTGAGAGTAGCAGAGGCCGCCGCTCGCAGTCGACCCTCCACGCCGCATGATCGCGATCTTGCCGGCGACCTGGTGGCGTTGACGAGCTCGCCGCAGCCGAATCGGGTCGGAGCTGAATCCGTCGTCCCCGAGGACCAGGTCCGCTTCGAACGGCGTCGATCTGCCACAGCCTGGGTCCCATGCACGCGTCGAGGTCGACGCAGTCTCCCGACCAAGTCGTCGCACCCCGGTGCGTTGGCTATACCAGGTTGTAGAGTCCCCACGTACTGATATGCGGATGTTCTGGAAGGCGTGGACTGTAGGCATCTCACGGTATCCGTAGCTGTTCCGGAGACCGCTCCGGCTCGGTGATGACGAGCCTGCCGCCGATCGACGCCCTCCATGGGGATGACGGCAGCTGCCAGGTGAACGAGCCACTGCCGCCGGCCGGCATGGGGTTAGGGATCATGATTCAGGTCGCCGTCGGGTGGACGTCTGAAGCACCAGCTGGTAGTGCTGGCACAGCCGGGTCCGACTCGAAGCGCCAGAACACCTCATTGCCGTTGGTGTCGGTGCCGACTGTCGACTCCATCATCGCGTTGAACCCGGCTGAGTCGGGCGGCCAGGTCTCCGGCTGAATGCTGAAGCAGTAGTTGACGTTCATGTCCGCCGCGGGGCCCGGTCCGAGGTTCTCGTAGGTGCCGGTGAAGGTCGCGTAGCCGTCGGCGACAGGGGCCGGCGGGTCGGTGACAACGGCGCCGGTCATGTCCTGCGCCAAAGCCGCCGGTGCCAGAGCGAGCGAGGCGATACAGGCCGCGATCCACAATTGTCCAAGGTGTCGAATCATAGTCTCCTCCAATCCCCGGCTCCGAGTCCGGCATCGAGGCGCGTCGAGCCCCTTGGCTCAATCGCCGCTGGACCGGCGGGGCGCGGGCTCACAACCGCAGTGCCCGTCGCCTTCGGCAAACTCCGGAGGAGCCTGCCGAAGGAGGTCGGATTCCGCAGCCGTGAAGCCGCCTGTTCGATCTGTGGTTGAGTTCTCAGCAGCATTGCCGGATGACCACCCGAAACTGGTTCCCTCCTCGATCGGCCTTTTCGCTCACGCGACAGCTCGATACGCCTCCCTCGGGTAGTCCCGCCCCCTCCACTGGGTTCTCCCCAAAACCCGAAATGGAAGGAACCTCACGGCCCAGCTCCCGTCTCGTTGCTGACCTGTGTCGTTGCGGGGAGTATAGCACGTTTGCCCCCCCACTCTTCCGCTTCCCCGCCCGCTTCCGCTTCCGCGCCCGCGTGCGACCGTTCCCGTTCCCGTCCCCGTTCCCGCACTCTGCGCCCGCGCCCGCGTGTCGTTCCGAGCGAAAAGCCCAACCCCCCAATGTCATCCCGAGCGAGGCCCAAAGGGCCGAGTCGAGGGATCCCCCGAGGTCGCCGGCAGAGCGACGAGGCAAACGAAGGAGCCCCGCGTGAGGAGACCCTTCGACTCGCGGCCTTCCGGCTTCGTGCTTGCGGCTTCGCCCGGCGGGCTTCGCCGTCACAGGTCGCACTTCGCCGTGACGAGTTGGCCGCTCGCTCAGGGTGACACCGTGGGGCAGCGATCGAGCACGGTGTAGGGCTGATTCGGGTACGGGTACGGGAACGGGAACGGGAACGGGTACGGGGGGAGGTGAGGGTGGGTCCCTATCACCTCTCACGTATCACCTATCACTGAATCGGGGGAAAAGAAGAAGGGCGGGAGAAGACTCCCGCCCTTGGTTGAAGGTCAGTGATCGGTTACTGCGGCAGCACGGTGGTCGGGTCGGAGGTCAGGTTGTCGAGGACCGAGCCGTAGCAGTAGATGGTCGCGTCCGGGGCGGTCGTCCAGATGTCGACGTAGCCCTGGACCGGCGCGTAGTTGCGGAAGATCCGGTTGATCTGGTTGTTCGACCAGGGGGCGAGGTCCATGAACTTGGTCTCGAGCGAGGTGCCGTCGGCACCGAAGAGCTCGATGTTGACCCGGACCGCCGCGTCGACGCCGTTCTGGCAGCCGACGTTGGCGCGGACATCGTCATTCTCGTTCATGAAGATGATCCGCTTCTTCTCACCAGTCGCGATCATCATGTCCGCCGGGATGCCGGGAAGCTCCTGGCCGAAGGTGCCGGCGATCTTGGCGCCCGGGATGTTGTAGGTGCGGCTCATGGCGAGCACGTCCGGGCTGCTGGCCGACACGGCCAGCGCACCGACCGCGTCCGGCTCGGCGCCAAACACCGCGTTGAGCACGTTCTCGTAGCGGACGCTCGCGCCCGCCTCGAGGGTGAACGGATCGGACAGGGTCAGGGTCGAGTTGTCCTCGCCGCGCGGCAGCCATGCGAACTGGTACTCGGCCGCGGTGGCGCCGGCGTTGTTGATGTCGACGTCGGTCTGGAAGAAGGCGCCCGCGGCACCTGCGGCCAGCGCCGCCGCCGGGATGAAGGTGAAGTCAGCCGACGGCACCTGCGGCAGCACGGTGGTCGGGTCCGAGGTCAGGTTGTCGAGCACCGAGCCGTAGCAGTAGAAGGCGCCGCCGTCGGTCGGAGTCGACACGTCGACGTAGCCGTTGACCGGCTGGTAGTTGCGGAAGATCCGGTTGATCTGGTTGTTCGACCACGGGCCGAGGTCCATGGTCCGGGTCTCGAGCATCGCGCCGGTGGCGTCGTACATGTCGATGTTGATGCGCAGCGGGGTGTTGAGGCCGTTGACGCAGCCGACGTTGGCGCGGATGTCGTCGTTCTCGCTCATGAAGATGATGCGGCGGGTCTCACCGAAGCCGATCAGCTGATCCGACGGGACGCCGGGCAGGCCCTGGCCGAAGGTGCCGGCGATCTTGGCGCCCGGCACGTTGTAGGTGCGGCTCATGGCAATCACGTCGGCGCTGTCGGCGACCATCGCGATCGAACCAGCCACGTCGGGCTCGAGGCCGAACACGGCGTTGAGCACGTTCTCGTACTGCATGCTCTGGCCGGGGCCGAGCACGATCGGGTCAGAGGTCGCCGGAGTGGAGTTGTCCGCTCCGCGCGGCAGCCACAGCAGGGTGACGGTGGCCGCCTCGGCGCCCTTGTTGTTGATGTCGAGGTCGGTCTGGAAGAACGCGCCCTCGGCGCCCGCCGCGGCCGCCGCAGCCGGAATGAACGACGTGAAGCTCGTCGGGCCCATCTCGCCCAGCGGCACCCGCGTCACGAGGTAGTCGTTGGTGAGGTCCGGATCAACGTCCGAGAAGACCCAGGAGAAGATGTCGACGTGGTCGCCGGGAATCGCGCCCATCTGCGCACGCACGGTCTGACTGCCCTGCAGCGCCGCGATGAGCTCTTCGCCCTGGCGGCGGCCCATCAGCACGGACGGGACGTCGACGATGTAGCCGGTGCCGGGGTCGCCGCCCATGGTGATGACGCACTCATCCGGATCGGAGTCCGGGATGTCCGAGCAGCGGCCGTCGTTGACGAGGATGACGCCCACGGCGCCGGCGTTTTGCGCGTTCTCCATCTTGATGGTGAAGTTGCAGACGCCGCGGCGCATGACCGCGATGTTGCCGGAGGTGAAGCCGGTCAGCTCGGTGCCGCAGCCGAGGAGCGGGTCGCCGTCGTTGCCCTCGCCGAGCTGGAGCGCTGCCTCGAAGGGCGGGGTCTCCCACAGGCGGTTGCCGATGCATGCTTCGCGATCGGTGCAGCCGGTGGTGTCGGTTTCGTCACAGAGGGCGCCGGTGGTGACGAGGTTGTAGAGCCCGGAGTACATCGTGAGCCAGGAGTAGGTGGTCCACTGCGCGCTGTTGACGCCGTAGCTGTTGCGCAGGCTCTCTGGCTCGGTGATGACGAGCCGGCCGGCGGCGACGCCTTCCATCGGAATGACCGGCAGGCCGAAGCTGAACGAGCCGCTCACGCCGCCCGGGAACGGGTTCGGGAGCATCGGCTGGTCGCCGGTCGTGTTGGGCTGCTGGAGCTCGAGCAGGTAGTTGTTGCACATCGATGGCGTGTCGAAGCCCCAGAACACGTCGTTGCCGTTGGTGTCGGTGCCGACGGTCGAATCGAGCATCGCGTTAAAGCCGTCGCCCTCGGGCGGCCAGGTCTCCTGCAGGATCGGAACGAGGACGTCGTAGACGACGTTGTCCGCGTTCCCCGAACCGGAGTTCTGATAGGTGGCGGTGAAGGTGGCGACGCCATCAGCGACAGGCGCGGGCGGGTCGGTCACCATGCCGGCCGTCATGTCTTGTGCCATGGCCGCCGGCGCAATGACAAGCGCGACGGCGCAGGCCATTATCCACAATAGTCCCACGTTTCGATTCATTGTCCCCTCCTCATCGGGTTGATCGTGATGCGTTGGCCCTTGTCCCTAGGGCAGCCGGAAACAACACCGCGAAATTCTAGCATGACTTGCCCGGCATCCAAACCCCTGCCATCAATCTGGGGGCGTGGCGTCACGGCAGGGTCATACAGGCGTCGCTTTGGAAGATGTTCGGTCGTGGAATGTCGGGTTGCGGTGCGCGGTGCGGGCCGCCCGGGCCCGCGTGTCAGACGCGTCAGCCGCCGCCCGAGGGTGCACAGCCGCCCGAGGGCGCTGCAGAGCTGCCCTGGGAGCCGCTGGCGAAGACCGACAGCTGTCGCTCGACGCGACGGCTGCCGCAGCTCGGGCAGGTGACGCCGTCCTTGCCGGAGGACATCGGCTGCAGCTTCTGGAAGAGCTGGTGGCAGTGATCGCAGCGGTACTCGTAGATCGGCATCGCGCGCTATCCCGTCAGCGCCGGTGCAGGCTTGCCTGGTTCATCTGCTCGCGGCCCTCGACGATGGTCTGGTGCTCGCGGTCAACGCGCACCTCGATGGAGTCGCAGACGTTGCGGCAGATCGTGAAGACGCCCTCGTCCGAGATCTGGTAGAAGACGTTGAGCCCGTCGCGACGGCTGTCGACCAGCCCGGCACGCTTCAGCACCGACAGGTGCTTCGAGACGTTGGCCTGGCTGCCGCCGACGATTTCGAGGATGTCGGAGACGCAGCGCTCTTCGCCCTGGAGGCTGTGCAGGATCTTCAGCCGGGTCGGGTCAGCCATTGCCTTGAGCACCTCGGCGATCCGGTGGAGAAGTTCATCGGATGCGATCACGGTCCCTCCCGGTCGGATAGGTTACGACATGACCAAGCGGTAATATATTTGATGAGACCTGCGGCGTCAATCGGTTCGCAGGTCCGCAGCCGAGTTGATCGTGGTGCCCGGAGCGCACTGCAGGCCCTCGCGCTTGACCCTGTGCGGCGGGCGAGACCACAATGCCCGGACGCCGGAGTGGCGGAATGGCAGACGCAGGGGACTCAAAATCCCCCGTCCTACGGGCATGAGGGTTCGACTCCCTCCTCCGGCACCACTTTGCGTGAGGGTTTGCGTCGCCCCCCGCCCACGCCCCCTCGCGACGCGACTCGGCGAAACCTGCGGGTGGCCGTAGGCCGCCCGCCACCCTCTCCGGCCCGGCGGGCGCCGGACCTACGATCCCCACGGCCACGGCCACACACCGCAGCTTCTCGCCGAGTGCGAATCCCTCCTCCGGCACCAGGCTTCGTTCTCGGCCACAGGACGGGAACGAAGCCTGCCACGGCGTAGTCCGGAGGACGAAGCCGGGCTGTTCGGTTCCAGCACTGTGGGCCGAGAACTACGCCCTGGCAAGCCCACCTGGGTTTGCGTCGCCCCCCGCCCACGCCCCCTCGCGACGCGACGTGCCGCCACCAGCGAGTGGTCGTACGCCAGCCTGCCCCCTCTCCAGCCCGACTGGCGTCGGGCTTGCGACCCCCCTGGCTACGGCCACCCATCGCTGCCGGCGGCACGTGCGCTCGCGGCCTGCGGCCGCGGCGACTCGGCGGAACCTGCGAGTGGCCCTATGGCCGACCACCACCCTCTCCGGTAGGGCTTCGCCCTCCCTGCGACCCCCACGGCGAGGGCCACCAGTCGCAGCTGTCGGTGAGTGCGAGTCCCTCCTCCGGCACCATCCGTTGTGGCGTGGGCATCCTGCCCGCGATTCCCAACCCGGATTTTCAACCCAGTCTCGACCGGGAATGCAGCCAGGATGGCTGCGCTACAACGGGGCGCGTCTCAGTATCCGACAGCGCGTCGGGCACGGAGACGGAGACGGGCAAGGGAGATTGGCTCGGGCGGGGAAGCGGGCGCGGAAGCGGAAGCGGGAACAACGAGGGTTCCACAATCTGCGATCTTCCATCTTTGATCTTCAATGTGGGATCGTCGGCCTCACCACCGATACTGATACATGACCGTGAACTCGTCGAAGTCGGCGCCGGAGGCGGTGTAGGCGCCGGTCTGGGCCACGAGCTTGAGCGAGTGGGGGCCGCCGAGGGGCAGCGATAGCGGTGAGACCGACCCGCGAGTTCTTCTGGAGGTCGTCCTTGTCGACGCCGTCGATGGCGGTCTCGCCGCCGGTGTACCAGTTGCCGTTGAGCGCGATCCAGGCGCCGCTCTTGAAGTTGTAGCTGACGTTGGCCTGGAAGCTGCCGATCGGGTCCTGGGTCTTCCTCGAGCCGAGGAAGTCGTCGTTGGCCGTGAGAAACCAGGCCCCGATTGCGAACTCGTAGATCCAATGGCCGCGGATGCTCGAGTAGCCGACCTCCGGCTTGAAACCCCAGCGGTTGTTGCCGAAGTTGATGAGCCGGGTCGGATCGTACTGGCCGGTGGGTGCCGAAACCGTCAGGCCCACTCCGAGGTTCCGGCCCTGCTTGTAGCGGGCGAACTCCTGCGGCGACAGGGCCGGGCCGCCGAGCAGGTTGACGGCGAGCCGCAGCCGCATGTCCCCCGCGCCGGAGCGGCTGTCGCTGACCGGCTGGTCGTTGAAACGAGCGGAGCCGCTCATGAAGGCGTATGGCACCGTCGCCGTGAGCGAGGCCGAGCGGCCGAGGATTCCGAACGAGCGGAGGTAGCCGACCGTCGGGACCTGGAGATCGACCTTCAGGTCCTCGAGCGGCAAGGTGGGATCCGTCACCACATTGCCGGTCGAAAAGCGGTAGGCGATGATCACGAAGTTGAGCCCCTTCGGCAGGGTGCGATAGGCGCGGGGCTCGAGCTCCTGTGCGGCGGCGGAGCCGGCCGCGAGGAGGGTTGCGACGAGCAGCAGTGCCGAGAGCACGACGCGCCGCCCTGGCGCTCGGCAACGACCACCTGCCAGCCGGTGGAGAATCGAGCGACCTCCGCGAGTCATGCGATACCCGTCATGATTGCCGTCACCTCCGCGCTTCCGCATTATCTTCGATCGGGTGCGGTGACAGTCCCCGCAAAATTCCGAGGTTGAACACACGACCACCTGCAGTGCTCTCAACCTGTGTTCAGCTTGCCACAGAGCGTCAGGTTGGTCGAGACGTCGTCCGCGGTCGCGCGCCAGATCCCGGGCAAGGACCCGGCCACGGGCGCAGAGACGGTGTAGCCGGAAGACCACAAAGGCACGAAGACACGAATGGGGATTCTGAGTGGCGACTCATGGACGCATGGGGCGTCAGGGACTCGTCTCTCGGGCTCGAAACGAGTGGAAAACACCAAGAGCGTTTCTTTGTGTCTTTGTGCCTTCGTGGTGATCTTGCGTCTCCGATCTCGAGCCGCGGAAGCGGGCGCGGAAGCGGGCGGGTGGCCGGGTCAGCCCTTGACCACCGCCACCGGCCGCAGCCGGGCGACCTTGCGCGGCGATGCCGCGCGGCCGACCACCGCCTCGACCACGGCGTCGACATCCTTGTAGGCTGCGGGGCTTCCTCCGCCAGGCCCGGCAGCGAGCCGGCGCGCACCCGGATGCCGCGCGCTCTCGAGCTCCCGGCGCAGGCGTGCCGCCGCGGATCGTCGCGCTTGGCCGCGGCTGCGGCTCATCGCCCGCCCCGCACCGTGGCAGCAGGAGCCGAAGCGAGCGCTCCATGCTGCCCTCGGTGCCGACCAGGACCCACGAGGCGGTGCCCATGCTGCCCGGCACGAGCACCGGCTGGCCGATGGCGCGGTACTCGGGCGGCAGGTCCTCGCAGCCGGGCCCGAAGGCGCGCGTCGCGCCCTTGCGGTGGACGCACACCTCGGCGTCCGGCGCCGTCGATCACGTGCTCTCGATCTTGCCCATGTTGTGGGCGATGTCGTAGACCTGGCGCAGATGCGAGCTCGCGGCTGCGGCCGCGCAGCACCTCGTCGAAAGCTGGCGCGCGCGTGGTGCGCCAGCACCTGGCGGTTGGCGAAGGCGTAGTTGGCGGCGCAGCGCATCGCGCCCAGGTAGGCCTGGCCCTCGGGCGAGTTCGAGCGGCGCGCACACCAGCTCGCGGTCGGGCAGCTGGATGCCGTAGCGCTCGCACCGCGCCCTGAAAGACTTGCACGTAGTCGGTGCAGACCTGGTGGCCGAAGCCGCGCGAGCCGCAGTGGATCTGCACGGCCAGGACAGCCCTCGGCGAAGCCCCATGGCCGCGCGCCGCCGCGGCGTCGAAGACCTCGTCGACCACGTCGACCTCGATGAAGTGGTTGCCCGCGCCGAGCGTGCCGAGCTGCGTCCGCCCGCGTTCCTTGGCCCGCGTGGCTGACCTTGGCGAGGTCGGCGCCCTCGAGGCAGCCGCCTTCCTCGGTGCGGCGCCACGTCCGCCTCGGTGCGCCAGCCCCGCCGCAGCGCCCAGCGCGCGCCCTCCCGGCAGCACCCGCTCCAGCTCGCGCTCGCTCGAGCGTGAGCGCGCCGCTTCGCGCCGACGCCGCTCGGGCAGTGCGGCGTCGAGCGCGGTCGCCAGGTCGCCGATCGAGCTCGCTCCACGCTCAGCGAATCGGATCGTCGAGGCCAGCAGGCGCACGCCGCAGTTGATGTCGTAGCCGATGGCGCCCGGCGAGATCACGCCGTGCGGGCAGCGCGTCGCCGCCACGCCGCCGATCGGGAAGCCGTAGCCCTGGTGCACGTCCGGCATCACCAGCACCCGCCCGACCACGCCCGGGCAGGGTGGCGACGTTCACCGCCTGCTCGAGCGACGAATCGCTGCCGATCGCCTCGAGCAGCGCCCGCGAGGCGAACACCCGCACCGGGACGCGCATGTCGGCCCGCACCGAGGTCGGGATCTCCCACTCGTGGTCGCTGATCCGCCGCAGGTCCCTGAGCTCGACCATGGTCGGCCTCGCACTCCTCCGCGCGCTGCCCCGCCGTGCCGGCGGCGGGCGGTCAGACGTCAAACACGATGCGCGTTTCCATCCCGCGCGCGGTGTCACGCACCTCCAGGTGGTGGTAGGTCACCGCCTTGATGTCCTTGGCGTGCGATCGCATCGCCGCCCCCTCGAGGCTCGCCGCAATCCGCTCCGCCTCCGCCTCGATCTCGACGACATCGAAGGCCAGACCCTCGGACTCGGCCAGGTACAGCAGCTCGGTCAGGAAATCGACCAGCATGGACTCGCGGTCGGTGGCGGCGAGCTCGACCCGTCGCCGAATCCGGAGACCATCGGCCAGCACCACGCCCATGAGCCGGTACATTCCACGGGCGGCCTCGGCGAGCAGGGACGCCAGGTCGGGCGCCCACACCTCGAGCGCCCAGTCGGCGGTGTGCTCGAGCTCCCGGTGTCCCTGCGCTGCGTGCACCACCATCTCAGGCTACCACCGGCCCGCGCCGGGCGCGTGGCGCGCCCGGAACACTCACGGGACCGTCGACGACCAGGCCGAGGCGTCACCCATTTCGAAGCTGTCCTCGAACACGATGGGGGTCAGGCACGACGGGTAGGACGCCGCGGTCGCGGCCACGTAGCTGCTCATCAACGCCGGCACCCGCCACGGCTGGTAGCCCCAGGGATCGGAGAGGCCGAGGGTCAGGCTGATGTTCCCCATCCCGGGACTGATCGTGTGGCAGTAGCTCATGATCGTGCCGCAGCCGGCGCCGGGAGTCGCACACGGAAGGGTCGGTGCCCCGTTGTAGCAGCCCGCGTCGTTGCCCCAGCACTGGTCGACCGGCGGGTCGTAGCAATGGGTGTGCCCGCTGTTGAAGTTGTGGCCGACCTCGTGGCTCATGACGTAGATGTCCCAGACCACGCCCGGGTTGGCGATGTTGAAGCTGCCGGAAAGGTCGGCCGAGAGACCGTAAGCGCCGCCGTAGAGGTCGGTCGTGGGCGACAGGCTGCAGCCCCAGCTCGAGATGTCGACCGTGAAGCCGGAGGCGCACAGCACGCCCACCCACGCGATGCCGCCGCCGGCCGCCTTGCCGCTGAGGAAGTGGGCGATCGTGCGGCTGACCTGGCCCATGTTGACATTCCAGTACTTTCCGAACTCGGCGAGGCCACACAAGGTCGTGGTCTGCGTCCACGGGTCGCTCGGCGTGGTCCACACCGACACGTGCGAGATCCAGAAGTCGGTCTTGACCTCCGTGGTGTAGTAGGTCGAGGCGTAGGCAAAGAGGTCGCCGGCGTAGGCGACCGCGCCGGAGACGCTGCCGAAGAGCAGGTAGTACTCGTAGTCGGTCTCGACCCCGACCCGGGCGGTGGCGCTCGCGTTCCGCGGAGGTCCCGAGTCGACCGGGAGCTGCTGCTCCGGCCACGATCCAGCGGGGCCCTCTGGCGAAGGCCCGGGAAGCCGGTCCGAGCCGCACTCGAAGGGGCGCGCGGCGGCGGCCAGCGCAGGGTGATCGGTGACCTCCTGCAGGGTGGGCCGCGGGTCCCCTGAGCCCTGGGTCGCCAGCCAGTAGCGACCCTCGCCGGCGATGAGGCCACGCAGCCCGCCGTCCTCGAGCACGGTCAGGAGGACTCGGAAGCCGGCGCGGCCGGCGACCGTGCCGCGGAGGTAGGCGTGCGCCGGCGGCGGCAGGGTCAGGGTTTCACCGCCGCCGTGAACGACGATGTGGGCGTCGGGAGCGAAGACCCGGAAGCGCTCGAGCTCGAAGGCCTCGGGTGGGCCCCCAGGGTCGAGAGCGGCGCCCTCGATGCGGAGCTCGCCGCCGATCGGGATGGCTCGGACAGTCGACTGGAGCCCCGGATCGGACCACAGCACGGTGGGCGAGGCGGCCGCCGCGGTCCCGGCGAGGCCTGCCAACAGCCCCAGTGCACACCACAGGCTCGCCCTCCACTCACTTGACCGATCTTTGATCATTCGGGCCCCTCCATCGCAAACGGCGGCTTCAGTGTATTGGTACCGGCGGACGCTGGACTCTTGTGCGGGATGCATGCGTCCCTGGTCCCGCTGACACTATGGTCGCGCGACGCCGGCAGGGCAAGCCGCATCCTGAGATGCCTTCGTTGCTCGAGGTCGGTCAGCGTATCCGGAGGCCTCACGGCGGCCGGCCCGGTTTTCGGTGCGGTGGGGTCGTGGCGAGCGCGGCCCAGAGCCTGCCTCGCGCTACGGCACGGTGGCCGACCAGGCGCCGGTGTCACCGGACTCGAATCCGTCCGCGAAGACCGGCGCCGCGTCGTTGGCGTCGATGACGACTCGTAGGATCCAGTCGCCGTTGACGCCCAGCGAGTCAGCCGGCACCCAGGCGGCCGGTGGAATGGCATAGATGAAGTTCGGCTGCGGCGAAACGTGACCGTCAATGTCCGTCGCGAGGCCGGTGGGAGCGGCGCCGAAGAGGTACTCGATGCCGACCCGAACGCTGCCCTCGGAAAAGAAGATGTCGAAGGGGCTGAGCTCGATCTCGTTGAGCGCGACGTCCGAGCCGTAGAGGGTGAAGATCTCCTCATAGCGGAGATCGCCCGGATCAAGGGAGCTGCCGTCGTCCTCCCAGACCTTGACGACGAGGTCGGCCTGGGCGCCGTTCGGACACGCCAGGATCAGGATCCTGAGCAGCTGGAAGGGATAGTCGCCCGGTGCCGGATTGAAGCGGGCCGCGGCAATCTCTCCCTCTCCGAAGCTCTGACCGGAGACGCAGATGACGGTGCCGGTGCCGCTGAAGCTGTCGTTCTGGAGAGTCTTCTCGACCGCTCCGAGCGGCGCACAGAGCAGGCTCGCCGTCACGAGCGCCGCCGCGCCGAGGGCGGCAGTGCGACCTGGCCACGCGAGCGAGAGGGATCTCATGCTTCAAGTCTCGCTGATCGTCGCCGCCCCGGCAGTGGGGTACATCACGCGGTGAGCCGGTCGGCATCCGGCCTGCGTTCAGCGCGAGGCAAGGGAAGCGTCGAGGCGCTCGCCGAGGAGCGCGCCGAGCTCGGACAGCGACTCGAGATCGGTGGGCTCATCGGGCAGCAGCGGAACCTCCACCAGTGGATGGCTGCTGCCGAGCAGCGACCGCAGCTCGGCGACGCTTGCCCGATCACGCTCGCCGAGCCAGCGCAGGAGCTCGCGACCGTCGGGCTGCGCGCCGTCCACGGCCGGCGGCCTGGTGCCGCCGCCCGGGAAGGCCGGGTGGACGCGGTTGATGACCACCGGTCCCAGGCGGTAGCCGGCCTCGCTGAGGCGCCGCGCGAAGAACAGGGTGTCGGCGACCCGCTGCCGGCCGGGTGCGCTGACCAGTACGAACAGCGTCTCGGGCGATCGCAGCAGCCGCTGCACCTCGATCGCCCGCTCGCGGAAGCCGTCGTACAGCGGGCTGAAGGCCTGAAAGAACTCGGCCATGTCGCGGAGCAGCTCGAGGCCGACCATGCGGTCGAAGAAGCCCTCGACGTTGCGGCCGAGCGCGCCGAGCCGCGACGTGGCGCGCAGCTGGCCGCCGGCGTCGAACCAGGGTTTGAGCGCGATCCGCAGCGCGCCCGAGTCGAGGAAGGAGACGATGCGGTCGGGAGCGCCGAGGAAGTCGAGGGCCTGGCGGGTCGGCGGCGTGTCGAGCACGATGCGCTCGTGCGAGCCCTCGCGGGCGACCTCGAACAGGCGCTCCGAAGCCATGTACTCGAGGACGCCGGCGAGGCTCCCCGAGAGGTTGTCGTAGAAGCGGTTGCGCAGGATGCGCTCGCGCGACTCCCGGTCCGGCGCATAGCGCTCGATGAGGCGATCGAAGGTGGCCCGCGCGTCGAGCAGGCTGGCGCTCAGCCGTCCGGCGGCGCCGAGGGGCACCTCGGTCTCCTGCTCGGCGGCGGCCGCATCCACGCCGAGGGCGTCCTTGAGGCGGAGCGAGGGGTCGAAGGTCATCACCAGGGTGTCGCGCCCGGCCGCAGCCGACGCCAGCCCGAGGGCCGCGGCGAGCGTGGTCTTGCCGACGCCGCCCGAGCCGACCACGATCACGAGTGGGTACGCGCGGGGGTCCATCACGGGCTCCCGGGGGCGAGCTCGAGCTGGCGGGCCAGCGCAGCGACGAGCAGCGGGCCGGGCTCGAGCGCGAGCAGCGGCAGCTCGGCGGTCGGACCCTGCCAGCGCTCTGACAGTCGCGCGAGCTCGCGGTCGTTGAGGGCGCGCCGGTGCGCCCACAGTGCGCCGGCCGGGTCGCCGTCGTCCGGCGCTGCCACGAGTGGCGGGTAGAGAGAGTTCACCACCACCAGATCCGGCGCGCGCTGCAGCCGCCCGTCGAGCCGTTCGATCAGCTCCAGAGTCTCCTGGACCGGCATCTCCTCGGCGGTGGTCACGACGACGACTCCAAAGCGCTCGCGATCGGTCATGAAGGTCGGCGATGGTCGTCGCCATGTGGCCGATCGGCCCACTCCGGACCACCTCCGAGATCAGCCGCGGCGCGGCCAGCCACGCGACGGCATGGCCGGTCGCCGGGGCGTCGAGGATCACCACGTCAGGTCGGGCCATGCCGCGCGGCACGTGGCCCTCGATCAGCCGCAGGGCGCGGCCGAAGACGGCGGTCTCCTTCAGCCCGGGCGCACCCTCGGTGAAGTGCTGGTGGACCGGGCTTGCGAGCACCCTGCGCACGAGGACCCCGACCTTGAGCTTCTCGCGCACCAGGTCGTCGAGCAGCCGGCGCGGCTCGAGGTGCTGGAGCTGCAGGCGCGGCGCGACCGTGACCACCTCGCCGCCGGAGGGTGGGACGTCGAGCAGCGTGGTGAAGGCTCTCGCGCGGGTCGACGTCGAGCAGCAGGACCTTGCGGCCGCGAGCCGCCAGCGAGCGTGCCGAGCACGGCGGCGACAGTGGTCTTGCCGACGCCGCCCTTGCCGGTGACCACCACCATCTGCCGCCGCGCGAGCGCTTCGAGGACGTCCACAGTCTTCGCCGGCTCAATGGTACGCGGACCATGTGGCGGTGTCATTTTCCCCGCCCGCTTCCGCTTCTGCGCCCCCGCCCGACGGCTCTCTCGTCCATGTCCCGATTCGAGATCGGTCAGCCGGGGAAGATCGCCGTGAGGGAAGCGGCATTCGTCAACCTGCTTCGACGGTCGCACCGTGTCGGTAGGCCACCCTGGCACAGGGGCGTCCGTTCGGAAGCGGGCTCGGAAGCGGAAGCGGAAGGGGGCAGAGCCCCTAACCCCTAGGTTCTCTCCTCATACATCCGATCGATCAGCGTGCGCGAACTGCTGCTCGACCACGCGCCGCTTCACCTTGAGGGTCGGCGTCAGGTGTCCGCCGTCGATCGACAGCGAGATCGGCAGCACGCGGAAGCGCTTGATCTGCTCGTACCTCGCGAGGCCCGCGTTGATGGCGTCGACGACCTCGCGGTAGAGCGCGCGGATGCGCGGCTGCTCGACGAGATCGGCGCGGTCGGCGGCGACCACGTGATTGGCCTTCGCCCAGCGCTCGAGCTCCTCGAAGTTGGGGGAGATCAGGGCGATGATGAATGGGCGCCCGTCGCCGATCAGGACCGCGACGTCGACGCAGGGCGACCGCTTGAGGTGGCTCTCGATCGGCTGCGGCGCGACGTTCTTGCCGCCGGCGGTGACGATGATGTCCTTCTTGCGGTCGACGATCAGCAGGAAGCCGTCGTCGTCGATCTCGGCGATGTCGCCGGTGCGGAAGCAGCCCGTCGTCGTCGATGACCTCGGCGGTCGCCTCGGGCTTGTTCCAGTAGCCCGAGCGTGACGCTCGGCCCGCGGACCAGCAGCTCGCCGTCTTCGGCCAGCTTGAGCTCGACGTTGTCGAGCGGGCTGCCGACGGTGCCGAGGCGCAGGGTGCCGCGGCCGACGCCGTTGACGCTGATCACCGGGGAGGTCTCGGTCAGGCCGTAGCCCTCCACGAGCCAGATGCCGAGGGAGTGGAAGAACTCGGCGACGTGGAGCGGCAGCTCGGCGCCGCCGGAGATCGCAGAAGCGCAGCCGCCCGCCGAGGCCCTGCGCGGACCTTGGACAAGCACCAGCCGGTCGGCGAGGCGGTAGCGCGCCGCCAGCGTGCCGCCGAGCTCGCGGCCCGCGATCCGCCGCAGGGCCGCCTCGCGGCCGACCCCGAGCGCCCAGTCGAACAGGGCCCGCTTCACCGCCGGCGCTGCAGCGACGGTGTCGAGGATCTTCTGCTGCACCTTCTCGTAGAAGCGCGGCACGCCGGTGAAGACGGTCGGACGGATGGAGCCGATGCAGGTCGCCCACGTGGTAGCACCGAGCAGTAGGCCTTGGAGGTTGCGAACCACATGTAGCAGTAGCCGACCATTCGCTCGAGCACGTGGGACAGCGGCAGGAACTCGAGGGCGAGGTCGCTCGCGGTTGACATCCACCCGGCGCGCCGTATGGAGGACGTTCGAGACCAGGTTGTGGTGGCTCAGCATCACGCCCTTGGGCTCGCCGGTGGTGCCCGAGGTGTAGATGATGGTCATCAGCGAGCGCTCGTCGACGGCGGCTGCGCGGTCCCAGAACCGCTGCTCGGAGCCTCCGCGCTCGGTGGCCGCGAGCTCGTTGAAGTCGAGGACTCCCGGCTCGCGGGCGCCCTCGATCTGGATCAGGTGCTCGAGCGTGGGGCAGCCATCGCGGACCGCCAGGAGCTTGCGCATCTGGTCCGGGTTGTCGGCCACCGCCACCTTCGCGCCGGAGTCCTGAACCTGGTAGGCGATCTGCGCCGGGGTCAGCGTCCCGTACACCGGCACGTCGACCGCGTGCAGGTCGAGCACCGCGAGGTCGACCATGTGCCACTCCGGGCGGTCGTCCGAGAGCAGCATCACCCGGTCCCCGGGACCGACGCCAAGCCCGGCGAGGGCGTCGGCGAGGGCGCAAGTGCGGCGGAAGAACTCACCGGTGGTCAGGGACCGCCGCGCCGGCCGGGGTCCAGTGCGAGTAGTGGTTAGTGCGCGGTGCGTCGACGTCGTGCCGGTAGAGGTCGAGGACGGTGCGGTCGGCCATGGTGCGGCTCCTGGCGGAGGCTGGCCGCAGCGTAGCACGGTTGAGGCGGGCTTCCGGTCGTGCGACAGCGCCGCGGGGCCGACGCCGGGGGCGGCCGGTCCAGAAATTTTGAGCCAACGTCTCAGGTTTTCCGGACCGAGGGACGCGGCTCCGCCGGCCGCCCGGTGCTGGGCGCGCCGTGGACGGTACGTCCCGGGAGAGGACGACATGACGGACATCGCGCGCAGCCCATTCCTGATCGCGCCGGCCGGCTCCCCCGCGAGCGGTGGGACCGTCGCGAGCGGGACCGACCGCTCTGACAGCCCGGCCGAGCAGGTCGAGCGCATGGTGCAGTCCGCCGAGATCTTCGTATTCATGAAGGGGACCCCGGCGCAGCCGGCGTGCGGCTTCTCGGCGTCGACCGTGGCAATCCTGAACTCCCTCGGCGTGGCGTACTCGAGCTTCGACGTGCTGTCGGACGACGCGATTCGCACCGCGGCCAAGCAGGTGGCGCAGTGGCCGACCTTCCCGCAGGTCTGGGTGCGCGGCGAGCTGGTCGGCGGCAACGACATCGTGACCGAGCTCCATCGGACGGGAGAGCTGGCGCAGCTGCTGGGGGTGGCGCGATGACCACCGTCGCCGACCGGCTGATCGACGTGACCGAGAGGGCGCAGCGGGAGATCCACGCGATCTTCGAACGCGAGCGCCCCGGCGAGGGTTCCGCGCTGCGGCTCGGCGTCATCGGCGGCGGCTGCTCCGGGCTGTCGTACGAAATGCGCTTCGACCAGCCCCGGGCCACCGACCGGGTGCTGGACTTCGGTGGCTTCGCGGTGGTGCTCGACCCCAAGTCGTCGATTTACCTCAAGGGCATCACCCTCGACTTCCAGGACGGGCTCCAGGGCAAGGGCTTCGTTTTCTCGAACCCCAACGCCACAAACACCTGCGGCTGCGGTGAGTCCTTCAGCGTCTGACCTGCTGCACCACGGGGCCGCGCAGGCGGCCTTCCCGGGGTGGACTCTGGTTGAGGTCACGGGGCGCGATCGCGAGCGCTACCTGCACAGCCAGCTGAGCTCGGACGTGCGGTCGTTGGCAGGCGGAGCCGGGCAGCTCTCGGCCCTGCTCGACGCCTCCGGCCGCCTGCAGTCCTTTTTCTTCCTCCACAAGCTCGCCGGCGCGATCCGGCTGCTGGTGCCGGCCGAGGCCGCGCAGCACACCGCCGACTTCCTGGCCGCGCGGGTCATCGCCGACGAGGTCGAGATCGCGACCGTCGAGGTCGGACCGATGTGGCTCGTGCTCGGGCCGGCCGCGGTCGAGCTCGCGAGCCAGCTCCCGGAGGGCCGGACCTTTCCCGTCGAGAGCTGGGGCGCGCGGGGCTTCGTGCACTGGGATGCCGAGGAGCTGAAGCTCGAGGAGCTCGACGCCGGGGAGCTGGAAGCGCGTCGGGTGCTGAGCGGCCTGCCGAGCTGGGGAGTCGAGGTGGCCGCCGGCATGCTGGTCACCGAAACCTCGCTGCTCGAAAGCGCAGTGTCCTTCGACAAGGGCTGCTACCTCGGCCAGGAGACGGTGGCGAAGGTGGCGAGCCGCCGGGGCGCGGCGCTCGCGCCGGTGCTGCTGCGCCTCGAGGGGGAGCTCGCGAGCCCGCAGTCGCTGGCCGGCGAGAGCTTCGCGGTCGGCGAGCGCCCGCGCGCCGGCACCGTGCGGTCGTGGGCGCGCTGGGAGGGGAGCACCTACCTGCAGGCCACCCTGCACCGCGAGCTGCGGGTCGCCGGGCTCGCTGTCACGTGCCGTTTCCGCACCGGTCTCGAGCTTGCGGCGACGGTCGTGCCCCTGCCTCTGCTGCGGGCCCCGTCGCCAGAGGAGCAGGCGGAGGGGCTCCTGCTGCGGGCCACCGAGCTGTTCGCAACCAACCGCGAGGAGGAGGCGATCACCGTCCTCGAGCGCGCGATCGCGGCTTCACCGCGCTATGCCGACGCCTACGAGGCGCTGGGCGTGATCCTCGGGCGGCGGGGCCGCCACGAGGAGGCGATCTCGGTCATGCGGCGCCTGCTCGAGGTCGACCCCGACTCGGTGATGGCCCACACCAACATGTCCGTCTCCCACCGGGAGCTCGGCCGGATCGAGGAGGCCGAGCTGGAGGCCCGGGCCGCCGCGGTCAAGGCCGCGGAGCGGCGGCGCCGCGAGCATTCCCGGACCGATCTCGAACGCGAGCAGCGCGAGCGCGACGCCGCCGACCGCGCGCGGCGCGAGGAGATGTTCCGGCAGGTGCTCGAAATCGACCCCGACGACCCGCTCGCGAACTTCGGGCTCGGCCAGCTCAAGGTCGAGGCCGGCGCCCACGGCGACGCGGTGCCCCTGCTCGAGCGGGCGGTCGCGGCCGACCGCAACCACTCGGCGGCGTACCTGGCCCTGGGCCGCGCGTGGGAGGGGCTCGGCGAGACCGGTCGCGCGCGTGAGATCTATGCGACCGGCGTCGGCGTGGCCGCCCGCCGCGGCGACCTCAAGACCGCGAACGCGATGCACGAGAGGCTGGGGCAGCTCGACCAGCCGAGGGGCTGATCACCCTCGCGAGCAGCTGGCCGCGGCAGCGCGCGGCAGGAGTATCCTCGAGGTGCAATGGCAACGATGGGCTCGGGCTGGATGCAGCGCAGGGTGGGCCGCCGTGAAGCTGTCCTGATCGTGGCGCTGGCGGTGCTCGCGTTCGGAGTCGCGGGCGCCATCCGGGTGCTCGGCCAGCGGACGCCCGGCGTCGAGCCGCAACCGCCGGTGCGGGTATCGCTCTTCGTCGAGCCGTCGGCGGTCGACCACGGGTCGCGCTTCCGATTCACCTTCGATCCGCCCGAGGTGCTCGCGGAGCTCCGGCAGCAGGAGCGCCTCGACGATCGCGTCGCAGGCGCGGCCTCCGATCGCGAGGCCTTCCGCCGCCTGATGGAGTGGACCGGCGACCAGTGGCAGCTGGGCACGCCGAATCCCTACCCGCCGCCCGACGCGCGGATCATCCTGCGCGACATTCGCTCCGGTTTCACGGGCGGCTTTTGCGCCCAGTACTGCTTCGTGCTGTGCCAGGCGATCCAGAGCTTCGGGATCCCGGCGCGGATGGTGACCATCACCGGCCATGAGGTCGTCGAGGCCTGGCTGCGCGACGAGCGCCGGTGGGTGCTGCTCGATCCGACCTACCGAGTCCAGGTCGTCGATGCCGGGGGGCGCCCCCTCGACGCGCTCGAGATCCGGCGCGGGGTGGAGCAGGGCGCGGCGCTTGCCGTCACCGCCGGCCACCGGCTGCCCGAATCCGAGGCGGCGTACCTCGCTCGCTACCGCCGTTTCGCGGTCTGGCTGCGCAATGACCTTGTCAGCCGGCCGATGAACTTCACCGACTTTCCGCGCTACCTGGTCTGGTTCGACCCCCCGGACGAGCTCGGGCGCGAACCGAGCTCGCTCGTCACCACCTACGCCGAGGACCTGTACCCGGCTGGCGAGCGCGGCAGGCCGACACCGGTCCCCTGACGCCACCGACCACGCTCGCTCGCGACCAGAGGCCTCGGCTCGAGGGTGGGCGACGTGCGCGTCAGACGGTGTCGATCCGCCAGACCCGCCAGTCGCCGGCCGGCAGCGATCGCTCGAGCTGCACCACCGACCCGTCCTCGAGCTCGACCGTGAAGCGGGCGCGGACCGGCGCACCGGCTACGGCCGCGGCGACGAACGAGCGCTCGAGAATGGCGGCGACGGTGACCCGCTGGCCTCCGAGCGTGAGCGCGACCGGCCGCTCTTCGCCCCGCGACTCGGAGCGGCACTCGACCTTCGCGACCAGAGCTACGCGCTGCTGGGGCACCCGCGGAGTCTAGCCGACCGGCTCTCTATCCCTTCGCGGAGCGCTCCACCCACACCGTCAGGGTCTCGAGCGTCGCCTCGACGGCCTTCGCCATCCACTCCAGCGACACCCACTCCTCGTACCGAGTGGAAGCTCTGGCCGCCGGCCCAGACGTTGGGGGTGAGCAGGCCCATGAAGGACAGCCGGGCGCCGTCGGTGCCGCCGCGGATCGCCTGCCGCTTCGGCTCGACGCCGATCCGCCGCACCGCCTCCAGCGCGTAGTCGAGCACCTTGATGTCCTCGCGGATCTTGTAGGCCATGTTGCGGTAGGACTCCTGGATCTCGAGCTCGATCTTGGCGGCCGGGAAGCTGCCTGCTCGACGTCGGCGATCACCTTCCGCAGGGGTCCTCGCGCTCGGCGAGCTCCTCGACGGAGAAGGCGCGGACCAGCAGCTTGAGCTCGACGCGCCGAGACGTTGCCCGCAGATGGTGTAGGGGTGGAGGTAGGGCTGCCGGCCCTCGGTGGTCTCCGGCAGCCGGCTGGCGTCGAGGCCGCCGACGATCGCGGCCGCGACCCGCACCGCGTTGACCAGCTTGTCCTTGGCGTAGCCGGGGTGGACGTCGTGCCCGGTGATCGTGACCACCGCGGTGTCGGCGCAGAAGGTCTCGTCCTCGATCTCGCCGAGGTCGGAGCCGTCGAGGGTGTAGGCGTAGTCGGCGCCGAAGGCAGCGACGTCGAAGTGCTCGGTGCCGCGCCCGACCTCCTCGTCGGTCGTGAAGGCGATGCGGATCGTCCCATGGAGGAACTCGGGGTGGTCGCGCAGCCAGGCCACGAGCGGTCATGATCTCGGCCACCCCGGCCTTGTCGTCGGCGCCGAGCAGGGTGGTGCCGTCGGTGGTGGATCAGGGTGTGGCCGACGCACCGGGCGAGGTTCGGGTTGCTCGCCACGCTCGAGGACCTGTCCGGCGCCGGAGCGTGATGTCGCCGCCGTCGTAGGACTCGATGACCTGGGGCTTGACGCCGCCGCCGGGGGTCGCGAAGTAGGTGTCGACGTGGGCGATCAGCCCGATGGTCGGGCACCGCGCCCGCCGCCGGGTGGCCCGCCGGGCAGGTTGCCCGGGACGGTCGCGACGACGTAGCCCCACTCGTTCATCGCGGCGTCGCCGCAGCCGAGCGCGCGCAGCTCCTCCGCCAGCATCCGCGACAGGTCCTTCTGCTTCTCGGTGCTCGGGCTGGTCGTCGAGTCGTCGTCCGACTGGGTGTCGACCGCGACGTAGCGCAGGAAGCGCTCGAGCAGCTTGCGGCGGTCGGCGGCGTTGAGGGTGACGGACATCGGGCACCTCCTGGTAATCGGCCGGGTGAGCGAGTCTAGCAGAGGGCGGGCTGGGAGGGGGCCCCATTGCCGTCTCCGTGCCCGTCTCCGTATCCGTCTCCGTATTCGTCTCCTTTCCCGATGACACCGTGCCGACCTGAACGACGGTTCGGGCACGGGCACGGAGACGTGCACGGGCACCCTTCGACTCGCGGCGCAACTGCGCCGCTCGCTCAGGGCAGGCTCCACGGAAGCGGAAGCGGGCGCGGAAGCGGGCGCGGGTGAGGGCCCCAGACGCTCCTACGCCACCGAGAACTTCGGGGAGGAGAGGAAGCGGGCCGCCTCCTCGCTGGGAACCGGGCGGGAGAACAGGTAGCCCTGGCCGTAGGGGCAGCCGAGACCGCGGATGACGTGGAGCTGCTCGGAGGTCTCGATGCCCTCGGCGATCACCTCGAGGCCGAGCGCCTTGGCGAGGCCGATGATGACCCGCACGATCTCCCAGTTCTGAGCAGGGCCGTGGTCGCCGCTGATGAACGACCGGTCGATCTTCAGCGAGTCGATGGGGTAGGAGTGGAGCGAGCTGAGCGACGAGTAGCCGGTGCCGAAGTCATCGATGTAGACGCGTACGCCGAGCGCCCGCAGCTGGGCGAGCACGCTGGCCGCCACCTCTGCGTTCTCGACGATCGAGCTCTCCGTGACCTCGAAGCGGATCCAGCGCGGATCGACCTCGTACTGGGCGAAGACCTCCCGGACCTGGTCCGCGAAGGCGGCGTTGGCCAGCTCCCTGCCCGACAGGTTGACGCTGACGTACGGGGCGGCGTCGCCGTACTGCTCGCGCCAGCGGCGGACGTCGCGGCAGACGCAGTGCAGGATCTGCTGCTCGAGATCGAAGATGGTGCCGATCTCCTCGGCGAGCGGGATGAACTCGTAGGGCGGCACCGGCCCGTGGGCGCCGGACCAGCGCGCGAGGGCCTCGAAGCCCTCGATCTGGCCGTTCGACAGCGCGACGATCGGCTGGTAGTGGACGTTGAACTCGCGGCGCTCGAGGGCCTGGCGGAGCTCCATCTCCAGACGCAACCGCGACACCGCGAGGTTGTGCATCTCGCGGTCGAAGATGACGTGGCCGCCGCCGCTGCCGGCCTGGGCGCGGAACATCGCGATCTGGGCGTCGCGGATCATGTCCTCGGGGCGTTCGTAGCGGGTCGACGAGAGCGCGATTCCGGTGCTGGCGGTCACGAACACGGTGTGGCCGGAGATGTCCATCGGCGCTGCCAGGGACTCCTGGATGCGCCGGGCCACCCGGGTGACGTCGTTGGCGTCCTTGAGGTCCTCGACCAGCACCATGAACTCGTCCCCACCGGCGCAGCCGATGGTGTCCTCGGGACGGAGCGAGGCCCGCAGCCGGTGGGCCGACTGGACCAGCAGGCGGTCACCGGCCTCGTGCCCGAGGCTCTCGGTCACGACCTTGTACTGGTCGAGGGCGAGGTACAGCACGGCGAACAGGTGCTCGGGGTGGCGGGCCGAGCCCGCGATCACGCGCGACAGCCGGTCGAAGAACAGCGCCCGGTTGGGAAGGTCGGTCAGGCTGTCGTGGAGCGCCTCGTAGAGCAGCTGCCGCTCCACCTTGCGGCGCTCGAGGATCTCGTGCTGGAGCCGGATGTTGGTTTCGAGCAGCTCGGTCGTGCGCTCCCGGACCCGGGCGTCGAGCTGGTCGCGCGCACTGCCGAGCTCGAGCTCGAAGCGCTTGCGCTCGGTGATGTCCTCGCAGACGGTCACCACCGCCACTGGAGCCCCTTCGGGGTCGAGCACCACGTCGGACAGCAGCTGAACCGGGAATCGGGAGCCGTCCTTGCGGACGTTCACCGACTCGCGGCGCCAGCTCTTGATGGCGCGCGCCTCCTCGGGCTCGAGAGGGCTCCACGAGTTGCGCGGCGAGAACACGCGGACCGAATCGCCGAGCAGCTCCTCCGGGGAGTACCCGTGCATCCGCGCGTCGGCGTCGTTGATGTAGAGGACGCGGCCCTCGAGGTCGGTGATGGTCACTCCCAGCTGCATCCGGTCCATCGAGCGCTGGATCGCCGCGGTCGCGTCGAGGGCCTTTGCCGCGGCGACGAGGCGCTCCGCCCGGTGCCTCGCCGAGGCGAGCCGGTCGTCGAGCTGGGATTCCTCGAGGTGCCGGTCGACGATGTCGTCGGCGCCGGCCTGGACGGCGAGGCGGTGGAACAGCGGGTCGTCGCTGTCGGCGAGCAGAACGACCAGGCACTGGTCCTTGGGCGCGGCTGCTCGGATCTGGCGGCACAGCGAGAGTCCCTCGGCGTCGGTGCCATCCGCATCCAGGACGACCAGCCGGTGGTTGTCTCGACGGAGGGCCTCGAGCGTGGCGGCGATGTCGTCGCCGTATTCGAGCTCGAGCCCTGCCAGCGACGGGAGGCCGGTGAGGCGGGCGCGCAGATCGGCGTTCGCGGAGTGGCAGAGGATCTTCACCCTTGCCACCCCTCGAGGCCCTGCTGGTTCGCGCGCTGCGGCGTCATCCGTTGCACCTGTAAGCTCACCATCCCGGTTTGCAGGCAGCAATCCCCGTGCCAGTGACCTGCCACCTTCAGTGCCGGCGCCGGCGTGATTTGAGACACGACGGGACGGGGGGGTGTCTCAGAACAGGCCGCGCCGTGCCTGCAAGGGGAAGATCCTGAGACCATCTCGCAAGATGCCCCCGATCAACGCCTGCAATCGGCGCCCGCTGCCGGTTGTTGTTGTCGGCGAAGTGGTGGTGCATCAAACGTCGCCGGATCGTCCCGCCCCGCGCATCGTGATCGTCGGCGGCGGCTTCGCGGGAGCCTACTGCGCGCAGGCTCTCGAGCGGCAGCTGCGGCCGGGCGAGGCCGACATCGTGCTTCTCGACCGCAACAACTACTTCATCTTCTACCCGCTGCTGGTCGAGGCAGGCACCGGCAGCCTCGAGCCGCGCCACGCGGTGGTGTCGATCCGGGCGTTCCTCGACCGGACCCGTTTCGTGATGGGCGAGGTCGTCGCCGTCGACCTGGACGCCCGGCAGGTTTCGTACCGTCCGCCGGGCGGACAAGAGCCGGTGCGGCTGGGCTATGACCACCTGGTGCTGGCTCCGGGCAGCGTCACCAGGCTGCCTGACGTACCCGGCCTGCGCGAGCGCGGCTTCGAGATGAAGAGCCTCGGCGACGCGGTGCGGCTGCGCGACCACACGATCCGGCAGCTCGAGCGGGCGGACGCCAGCGCCGACGAGTCGGTCCGCCGGCGCCTCCTGCACTTGGTCGTGGTCGGAGGCAACTTCACCGGGGTCGAGGTGGCCGGCGAGTTCCAGGTTTTCATGCGCCGCGCGAGCCGCCGCTACAAGGCCGTCGACCGCAGCGAGATCGCGGTCACGGTGGTCGAGCTCGGCTCGCGGATTCTGCCCGCCCTGGACGAGGACCTGGCGCGCTACGCAAGCGAGCGCATGGTCCGGCGTGGGATGCGGGTCGTGCTGGGGACCTCGGTGGCGAGCATCGGCGATGGCCTCGTGAGCTTGACGAACGGTGAGACCCTTGAGGCCGACACCGTGATCTGGTGCGCGGGCATCGCGCCGAGCCCGCTGCTCGACCGCCTCGAGCTGCCCAGGGACAGCCGTGGCTACCTGCTGTGCGAGCGTGATCTCCGCGCCAGCGGCCACTCCGATGTGTGGGCGATCGGCGACTCGGCCGTCAACCTCGGGCCGGATGGGGTGCCCTATCCGGCGACCGCGCAGCACGCCGTCCGCCAGGGAGCGCACCTCGCGGACAACCTGGCCCGGGCGCTTCGGGGCCGGCCGACCCGGCCGTGCGACATCCGGTCGCGGGGCGAGCTGGCCGCGCTCGGCTGCCGCACCGGGGTTGCCAGGGTCTTCGGCTTCAAGCTCGCAGGCTTCCCCGCGTGGTTCCTGTGGCGCACGGTCTACCTGCTGAAGATGCCCGGCCTCGCCCGCAAGGTGCGGGTCGCCCTCGACTGGACCATCGACATGGTGTTCGCAAAGGACGCGGTCCAGCTCGGGCTGAGCTCCGGCAGCGGCAGGAACCCGCAGAGATCCGGCAGCCGCTGAGCACCGCCCGGGGGAGCGGGCCGAGGTTCAAGGGAAAAAGTTGGCCCGCCGTTTCCGGCGGGCCATACACACACGGAAGGAGGAGAGTGTGTGCGGAGTCTGCAGCTTTGCGCCGCGAACTCACCGGGCACAACACCGGCATTGGTCGGCTCATTTCCACGATTCACAGAGGCCCTGGCGCGCAACAACCCTCGCTGGCATTGAGCTGCGGCGACCCCCGCGGTGTCGCCCTTTTTCGGAAGACGGCGCGGAGACGGTGTAGCCGGGAGACCACAAAGGCACGAAGACACGAAGGGAAATTCTGAGTGGCGACTCATGGACGCAGGTGACGTCAACGGGCTCGACTCTCAGGCTCGAAACGAGTGGATAACATCAAGGGCGTTTCTTGGTGTCTTTGAGCCTTCGTGGTGATCTTCCGTCTCCGATCTCGAGCCGCGGAAGCGGGCGCGGAAGCGGAAGCAGGCGGGGGAGGAGCCCCGAACCCCTCGCTCCTAACCCCTCGCCCCTCTCCCCTGGTCGGTAGGGCGGGCGGCCTCGCGGGCGATCCTGCGAACCATGCCCGAGAAGATGATCTTGTGGGCCGGGTAAAGGGCCTTCCAGTACAGGGTTCCGCTGAGGCCCTTCGGGGCGAACAACGCGGACTGCACGAGCCGCGTGCCTCCGTTCTCCGGCGTCGTTTCCCACTGCAGCCACGCCTGCCCGGAGAGCTTCATCTCGGCGCGCAAGCGGAGCAGGCGGGGTGGCTCGACCGCCTCGACGCGCCAGAAGTCGACGGCGTCACCCGGCAGCAGCGTGACCGGGTCCCTGCGGCCGCGGCGCAGCCCCGGGCCTCCGGCGAGCCGGTCGAGCGTCCCGCGCAGGCGCCACGCCCAGTTCCAGAACAGCCAGCCACGGTCGCCGCCCAGTGACGACAGCACGCGAAAAACCGATTCGCACGAGGCCGGCGTCCAGGTCCGGCGTGTCTCGCGGATCAGCCCCTCGACCTCGGCAAGCTCGAAGTAGGCGCTCCCACCGAGTGCGCCGCTCCAACGGGTCTGGACCCCGCCTGCCTCGACCGTCCGCAGCGCCCGGCGGACCGCCTCGGGGTAGGGCATCGGCTCGACCTCCGGGTAGGTGCCCCGGGCCGCGCTGGTGTCGGCGACCACCGGGTGGACGACCCCCTCGATCAGCGGCACCGCGAGGCGATTGGGGATCGGCGTGACGAGGCCCACCCACAACGCCGCCAGTTTCGGGGCGAGCACCGGCACCGGCACGATGAGGCGGCGCAGCCCGCGGGCCCGAGCGAACTCCTCCATCATCGCCTTGAAGCTCAGCGGCTCGCCGCCGACGCTGTACACCCCCGGCTCCCCCCGCTCGAGGGAGAGCAGCAGGTAGGACAGCACGTCGCGGACCGCGATCGGCTGGACCTCGTTGAGGATCCAGCGCGGCGCGATCATGGCCGGCAGCCGCTCGGTGAGGTAGCGGACCATCTCGAAGGACGCCGACCCCGAGCCGATCACCGGTCCGGCGCGGAACTCGAGCGTCGGCAGCCCGGCGCGGAGGATCTCGCCGACCTCGGCGCGGCTCGCCAGGTGGGGGGAGATGCGCTCGCCGGCGGGGACCAGGCCGCCGAGGTAGATCACCCGGCCGATGCCGGCTGCCGCCGCCACGAAGTTGTGGGCCGCCGCTCGGTCGCGCTCCGGGAAGTCGCGTCCCGATCCCATCAGGTGCACGAGGTAGTAGGCGGCGTCCACGCCGCGGCACGCGGCGCCGAGCGAGCCGGGGTCCTCAACGTCACCGACCGCCAACTCGACGCGCCCGGCCCAGTCGCGGCCGGCGATCCGGCCGGGGTCGCGGACCAGGACCCGGACCCGGTGCCCGGCGTCGACCAGCAGCGGCACCAGCCGCCCGCCGATGTACCCAGTCGCTCCGGTGACGAGGATTCTCATGCGTAGCGCTCCAGGTAGCGCCGGACCGGCAGCTTGCGGGCGGTGTTGGCCGAGGACATGTAGCGGATAGTCCCGAAGATCGGCCGCTCCGGCGCCCACGGCCGATCGTGGCGGCCGAGGACCCAGAAGATCCCGGTCTCGGAGTTGGGGTCGCGCCCGTCGAGGGCGAAGCGGTTGTTGAGCTCGGTCATGACCTCGAGGGCCTGGCGCGGGTCGTCGGTCCACTCGAGGATCTTCTTGCCCCACAGCATCCGCAGGTAGTTGTGGATGGTGCCCTCGCGGACGAGCTGCCGCTGGGCCGCATTCCAGAGTGGGTCGTGCGCAGATGCTGCTTCGAGCTCGGCGAGCGTGTAGCGGTGCTCGCGGGGGTCGGCGGCATGCGCATCGAGGGTTCGGCGAGCCCAACCCGGCAGCGACTCCCAGCGGTCGTGAGCCTCGTTGAAGTGGCAGACGTTGAAGCCGAGCTCGCGCCAGGTCACGAGCTGGTCCAGGAAGGCCTCGGCGTCGGACGACACGCCCCACCAGCCGGCGCGCCGTCCGTTGGCCGGCGGGACCACGCACTCGGGCGACCACGCTTCGCGCAGCATCAGCTCGCGGAACGCCTGGTGAGCGGACAGGTGGCCGAAGTGCAGGTAGGGCGACAGGCCGCTGCCGGCCCCGTCGTCCGGCCGGTTGCGAAGCTCGCCGTAACCTGCGAGCCCGGCGTCGAGGAAGGCGCGTAGCCGTGCCCCGGCTGCCGCGCTGCCGCCGCGCTGCGCGACCACCGTCACCGAGTGGTCGATCGGGAGAGCCGCCAGGGACTGCGGGCCGCCGGTCAGCGAGTCGAGGTCGGCCGCCGGCCAGCGCTCGCTGATTTCGGCCGGCAGGTCAGCCGCCGGCGGGAGGTCGTGGCAGGGGTCCTCGAGCGGAAACGGGTCGAGGTGCCCGAGCAGCTCGCGTTGCAGCAGGCGGCGGAAGGCGTAGGCGGTCGGGTGCTCGCGCTCGCCGGCCGCCATCGGGAGCAGGCCGTTGCTGTCGACCGCTTCCAGCCGCACCCCGAGCCGCTGCCCGGCGGCCGCCACCATCCGCGGCAAGAAGAATGCGGGGAAGTCGTCGGTGACCACCACCGCCGCGTGCTCGGCCAACGCGGCCAGGAGGCCCCGGCCGGCGCCTTCGGCGGGCTCCACATACGGGTGGTAGCGGACGGCACGCGCCGCCAACGCCCGCCGGTTGTCCACCATCCCGTCGATGATGAAGCGGTGGAGGCGGTCGGAGGCCCACGGATAGTCGCAGCGCAGCGCCTCGAGCACGACCAGGGGTTGCCCGAGACGGCGCGCCCAGTCCGCGGCGCGCTCGAGCGCGAAGTTGGCAGCGGTGCGGCGCGCCGCCGTCATCCAGTAGAGCACGCAGCGCGCAGGGTCGCGGACCGGGGCACCGTTGACGGCCCGGATCCGCAGCGGCGGGACGCCGGAGCTCATCCGGCCGGCCCCCGGTGCGCGGTCAGCGAGCAGCCTCGACCTCCGGGGGCTCGACGAACGACCTCGAATTGTCTAGATTTCATGCGGGGAATAGACTCGACGATTCTTCGAGATTTCCTTGATCGATAGGACTCGATCACTGGGGTCTCGTGTGACAGCATGCCGAACGACACTCCGATCCGTTTCCACATCGAGTCGACCCTCGACGCCCCGCTGCAGCGGCTGTGGGCATTCTACATGTCGCAGGATGCGCTGCGCCGCCTGAGCCCGCCGCTGAGCTTCTTCAGGGTGCTCGATCCCGGCTCGGGGGTGGCTGACGGCTCGGTGCTGGTGGCAACGGTCGGGCCGTGGCCGCTGCGACAGCGGTGGGTCGCACTCCATGCCGGCGTGCAGGCGGAGTCGAGCTTCGTCGACATTGCCCTCGAGTCCCCCTTCGCGTACTGGATGCACCTCCACCGCTTCGAGGCGGAGGGGGAGGGCCGCTCCCGCCTGATCGACGTCGTGTGGTTCCTGCCACCCCGCGGGGTGCCGCGCTGGGTGGGACGCCTGTTTGCCGTCTCGGTGCTGCGCTGGATGTTCAGATGGCGGCACCATGTCAGCCGGCGTGCGGCGCGAGACCTCGTCGGCGAGGGAAGCGGGCAGCTCGCGGCGGCAGGTGGGCCCACTCCGCCCGGAGGTCTGCCATGAACGGAAGCCGACGCCACAATCCGCTCGAGTCCGACTCTCAGGCGTCACGCGACCGGTTGTGGCCAATGGGGGCGGTGACCCGACGAACTGGGATCGGCGAGCACACACTGCGCGCATGGGAGCGGCGGTTCGGCTTCCCGCAGCCGGAGCGGCTCCCGTCCGGCCACCGGCGCTTTTCGGCGGACCAGGTGCGTCGCCTATTGCTGATCGCCGAGGCTCTGCGCTGCGGCTATCGCGCCGGGGACGTTGTGCCGCTGGCGGTCGAACGGCTGGAGGAGCTGCTACGGCAGAGCGGCCGCGTGGACGAGGCCTCCGGCGAGCTGGTGCCGGACTGGATGCAGCGGGTCCTCGACGCCGGTCGCCGGTTTGACCGCGAGGCGCTGGCGGGCGAGCTCCACCACGCAGCGGCCACCCTCGGCCTGGTGCGATTCCTGCACGAGCGGATCGAGCCGATCATGGTCGAGGTCGGCCGGGCGTGGGCCCGCGGTGGCCTGGAGATTCGGCATGAGCACTTCATCTCGGAGGTCGTCGAGGACGGGCTGCGGGGCCTGCGGAGCTCGCTGGGCGCGGCCGGCGGGCGTCCGGTGGTGCTGGCAGGCCTGCCCGGGGACTCCCACCGGCTGGGGCTCCAGATCGCGGCGCTGGTGATCGCCGCGGCGGGCCGCAGCGAGACCGTTCTGGGCAGCAACACGCCGGTCGAGGAGATCGTCGAAACGGCGGCCGCGCTCAATGCCGCTGCGGTCGGGCTGTCGTTGAACGACTCGGCGGTCTCCGACGACGCCGTTGCTGCGGTGGCCGACATCCGGCGCCGGCTGCCGGCTCGGACCAGACTCTGGCTCGGCGGCTCGGGCGCCCGCAGGCTCGACCCCCTGCCGGTCAACGTCCAAGTGCTGGACTCCCTGGACCGCCTCGAAAGCGCGGTGCGAACGCTTGGCGACTGACGCAGCCGGTGCGCCGCGCGCTTGACGCGCGGGTCGTAGACAGGGATAGTAACGGGCGACCCGGCGGCCGTCCGGCCGGTCCCGGTCGACCACAGGAGGTCAACACGTCATGAAGCGTCATCTGATTCTCGGATCCATTCTGCTCGTCGCCTCGGTGGCCTGCGCCCAGCCGCCGGCCGGGGAGACGACAAGCGATGCCAGCGTCGTCGCGCGCTATGCCGACCAGGTCATCACCTCGACCGAGCTCGAGGAGGCAGTGAAGGCCCAGCTTATCTCCCTGCGCCAGCAGGAGTACGAGCTCAAGCGGCAGCAGCTCGAGCAGACCATCTACGAACGACTGGTCGAGCGCGCAGCGACCGCAGCCGGCGTGACCGCGGCTCAGTACACCGAGCAGCAGGTGGCGTCCAAGATCGGCGAGCCCGCCGAGGACGAGATCCAGAAGGTCCTCGCCCAGTATCGGTCACGGCTCAACCCGGACGATGCGAAGGCGCGCGAGCAGGTCGTGGGCTACCTCAAGCAGCAGCAGCAGGCGAAGCTGAGCACGGACCTCAAGGACCGGCTGTTCCGCGAGGCCAACGTCGAGATCCTGCTCGAGCCGATGCGCTTCGAGGCCAAGGTCGCCGCCGACCACCCGGCGCGCGGCGGCGCGGCCAACGCCCCGATCACCCTCATCGAGTACACCGACTTCCAGTGCCCCTTCTGCGTCCGCGTCCAGCCGACCCTGGCCCAGATTCACGAGCGCTACGGCGACTCGGTCCGCCACGTCTTCAAGCAGCTCCCGCTGCCGATGCACCCCCAGGCCCGCCTCGGCGCCGAGGCGTCGCTGTGCGCGAACGCGCAGGGCAAGTTCTGGGAGCTGCACGACTGGCTGTTCGCCAACAAGGACAGCATCGCTCGCGACACCCTGATCACCCAGGCAACCGCGATCGGCATGAACGCTGAAGCGTTCACGGCGTGTCTGGACAGCAACAGCTTCGGCGCGCGGATCGACGAGGACATGAGCGAGGCCCGCAGCTTCGGCATCACCGGCACCCCGGGCTTCCTCATCAATGGCATCGCGATCCGAGGCGCCATGCCGTTCGAAGAGTTCGCGCGCGTCATTGACGGCGAGCTCACGCGCAAGGGCCTGCCGGTGCCGGCGGCCGCGGGGGCTGCCGCGAGCGCGACCGGCGGCTGATCGACCGCGCCGGCCTTTCACGCGAGATCCGGGCGCGGGGAATCCCGCGCCCGTTGTGTGTCTGTGTGCGTGGGTGAGCGCCACGAATCGACGGATCTCCCCAGCAACAGTCCATTCCGCGATCGGAGAGTCCCGCGTGGGACCACGGAGACCCTTCGACTCGCGGCGCGGCTGCGCCGCTCGCTCAGGGCAGGCTCCTCGGGCATGGGCAGGGGGTGGGGAACCCTAGATCCAGGATGCGCGCAGCGCATCCCGAGGAGCGTGTGGGCAGAGGCCAACCACAACAACCACATCAGAAGCGCGCTGAGGGGCCTATGCCCACACGCTCCTAATCGAGATCGATGTCCCGGATCGGCTTGCTGTCGTCGCCGGTCTTCTTCGCGTCGTCGACCAGCTTTCGGAACCGGTCCTCGAGCAGCCGGCCCTTGGACTGCTCCTTGCGCATGGCCTCGGCCATCCGGTCCGAGGCGCGTCGCTTGTCGGCCTCGATCTCCTTGAGGCGTGCGTCGAAGTCGACCTTCTCACGATGGACGGCGGGCGGCACCGCGTCGACCACGACGCCCGCCTCGACATCGAGGGTGAGGGACGACCCGCAGTGCGGGCAGGTCACCTTGAGGGGGTCGCTCATGGCGCGGTCTCCATCGGTCTTCGATTGTAGCCCGGATATCTCGAACCCGTCAGGCCGCGGGCGGCGGCCGCCGGCCCGGCCGGCCAGCGGGCTCGGCGCGGTGGTATTCTCACGCTGCCGGCAGTGGCCGGAGAAGGGACCGGCGATGGACCGACTCCTGCGATGGGTCGCGGCGCTCGCGCTGGTGGTTGGGGCGCTCGCGGCCGCCGGCTGCGAGGACACCCCGGTCAGCCCCGCGCAGCGTGAGGAGCTGGGCCGGGCGGTTGCCGGCTACCTCGACGCACTGGCCGAGTCCTACTCCACCCTCGACGTGGAGCCGCTCGAGGAGTGGGCATCCCCGATCGAGGTCGCGACCGTGCGCCGGATCCTGAAGGCGCTGGTGACGACCGGCGACCGGGTCGAAGCGACGCTGCGCGGGTACGAGGTCGAGCGCATGGCCCTGTTCCGTGGCATCAACGCCACGGTGTGGGTCGTCGAGGTGTGGGATCTCGTTCGCTACGACGCGTTCAGCGGGGTCGAAAAGGGGAGGACCGACGGCTCGGTGCAGCAGTCCATGCTGCAACTCCGGAAGGTGGACGGACGCTGGCAGGTGATCGCACGCAGCATGGTGCAGGACGCCACGCCGCCGGCCGGCGGCTCCGGGGGCGGCGGGTGAGCCGCCAGCCCGTCATCGTGATCGTGGGCCGGCCCAACGTCGGCAAGTCGACGCTCTTCAACCGGTTGACTCGCAGCCGTCGCGCCCTGGTTCACAACCTCCCTGGCGTCACCCGGGACCGGATCATCGCCGATGCGGACCGCCCTCACGGCGGCCGGGTGTCTGTCGTCGACACCGGCGGCCTGCTGCTCGAGGACGAGGACCACTTCGTTCCGATGATCCGTTCGCAGGCCGAGGAGGCGATCCGCGGCGCCGACGCTGTGGTGCTCCTGCTCGACGGCGAGGCGGGCCCCATCCCGGAGGACCGCGACATCGCCCAGTACCTGCGGGCGCTCGGCGTACCGGTGGTGCCCGTGGTCAACAAGGCCGATCGCACTGGCGTGGAGCTCGGCGCGCCGGAGTTCAACGCCCTCGGCCTCGGCGAGCCGGTACCGGTTTCGGCCGAGCACGGTCTGGGTATCGACGAGCTGTGGGCGGCGCTCGAACCGCACCTTGGCGCCGCCGAGGACGCTGACGAGGAGCTCCCCCGGACTGACGAGGTGCAGGTCGCCATCATCGGCCGGCCCAACGTCGGCAAGTCATCGCTGCTCAATCGTCTGATCGGGGTGTCGCGGGTGCTGGTGAGCGAGCTTCCCGGGACGACCCGGGACGCAGTCGACGTCGTGATGGAGCGCGACGGCGTGCGCTACCGCTTCGTCGACACGGCGGGTATTCGCCGCAAGGGCCGCACCGACCGCGGCCCGGAGGTGCTGTCGGTGGTCATTGCCCGGCGCCACCTCGAGCGGGCCGATATCTGCCTGGTGGTCGTCGACGGCGCAGCAGGCATCAAGGGCCAGGACGCACACGTCGCCGGCTACGCGTGGGAGGCGGGGCGGTCGACAGTGCTGGTCGTCAACAAGTGGGACCTGGTCGACGACCGCGCTGCTGCCCGCCGCGACATCGAGGACCAGATCGAGCAGAACATGGCTTTCGTCCGCCATGCGCCGGCGGTCTTCCTGTCAGCTCTGACCGGCAAGGGCGCGCACCGACTCTTCCCGGTCTTGGCCGAGCTCAATCGGGCGCACTCCCTGAGGGTGCCGAGCGCCGACCTCAACCGGGTCGTCAGACAGGCCTGGCAGGCCCATCCGCCGTCCGCGCTCGGGCGGCACGAGCCTCGTCTGTTCTACTGCGCCCAGGTCGGAACCGCGCCGCCTCGATTCGTGCTCTTTACCAATCTCGCGGCGCCGCCGCACTTCTCCTACGTGCGGCACCTCGAAAACACGCTTCGCAGCACATTTGGCTTTGATGGGGTGCCGATTCGGGTTATGATCAAGGGGAGACCGCGCTGAGGACTCCGGTATGGTTTTCTTCAACTACGCTCTGCGCAAGCTCAACGCCAAGATCGTTTACTACGGTCCGGGCCTGTGCGGAAAGACGACGAACCTGCAGTGGATCCATGACCACTTCGAGGGCGGGCAGCGCGGCAAGATGATCTCGCTCTCCACCGAGGGCGACCGCACCATTTTCTTCGATTTGCTGCCGCTGGAAATCGGGTCCATCCGCGGCATGGACGTGACGCTGCAGCTGTACACGGTCCCCGGGCAGGTGCACTACAACTCGACTCGCCAGCTCGTGCTGCGCGGCGCGGACGGCGTGGTGTTTGTCGCCGATTCGCAGTCCACGATGCGCGGATCGAACATCGACTCGCTGCGCAACCTCGAGGAGAACCTGTCGCTGCAGGGGGTCGATCTGTCCGACTTCCCTCATGTCCTCCAGTTCAACAAGCGTGACCTCGGCGACCTGATCAGCGTCGACGACCTCGACGCCGACCTCAACCGGTACTCCGTACCGTTCTTCGAGGCCGTCGCCACGGATGGGGTCGGTGTCCAGGAAACCCTGGAGGGGATCGTCAAGCTGGTGATGCGAAACCTGCGCGAGCGATACGAGCCGGTGGCCGCGGCTGGCCTGTCCGGGGCCGATCGCGGCCCGGTGCCGCTCGACGTCGAGGTCCCCCCGGTGCCGTTGCGTCCCGCGCTAGCGCGTCCGGTCGCCCCGTTGGTGACCTCCCTGCCACCACTGCAGCCGCGCCGGCCGCTGGCGCCTCCGATGCCCGCGGCACGGGCCTCGCACGGCAGCGGCCATGTCGGCCTGCAGGACGATGTGCCGACCCGCGTCTATCCGGAGGGCCGGCCGGAAGCCGCCGATAGTGGCACCACGCTCTCGGAGGACGCCTTCTGGCCGCCGGATCGCGGCCGCTCCGCCGTGCGCGACCGCCCGCTGTCGACAGCTTCCCCTGCGTCGAAGGAGCGCGAGGACTTCGGGTTCGCGATGCCGTTCGCAGACCTCGAGAGCACGACGGACATCACCAAGGGCGGGAAGACCGACCTCCCTGCTCCGGCCGAGCCGCCGCTCGAGGGCTACCGTCATGCCGGCGACGAGCTCGAGCGCGTCGCAGCGGCACTCCAGTCCGAACCGGTCGCACCCTTCGACGTGACCGAGCTGACGCCGGAGCCGATCGCCGCCGGCAGCGTGTTCGACGTCTCGTCGGTGCCCGCTGCGCCGACGGTCGAGCCTGAGGAGTCCGTGGAACGGCCGCCGTCGTGGCCGGCGCGGTTGCGCGGAACGGTCGACGAGCTGGTGGCGAGCGTTCTCGGCACTCGAAGCAGCGTGACCGCTGCCGAGGCGCCGCCGAGCGATATTCCGGAGCTTCGGGACGAGCTCGAGGCCGAGTTTGCCGCCGCTGCGAGCGAGCCGGCGCTCGAGGCCGAGTTTGCCGCCGCTGCGAGCGAGCCGGCGCTCGAGGCCGCTGTGCCGGGCTCGGAGCCCCCGCTGACGAGCGTGGATCTGGACTGGTGGGAGCCGTCGGAGGCCGAGAAGGCCGCGGCGCGCGGCTTCGACCTCGGCGAGGACCAGGGGTTCGAACCGCGGGTCGCCGAGCCCGCCCATACGGACGAGCTCGACGGGGAGTGGTTTGCCGAGCCGGCCACGTACTCGGATCGGGAGTCCCTCGGGGAGCCGCCCGGGGCGGTCGGCGAGGTGCCGGTCGGAGACCTCGCCGCGGAAGTGGAGGAGTTCATCGCCAGCAGAGAGGGCTTTGCTGCCGAGGAAGAGGTGGACCTGTCGCCGCCACCATTGGCGGAGGGTGACTGGTACGAGGCGCACACCGGGGAGACCCTCGAGGCCGGGCTCGAGCCCACCGAGCGTTTCGAGGACTTCGTCACTGCCGAGCCGGCGCCTGAGCCTGTCAACGTCGCCGAGCCCGTGGGCGCCGTCCTGGCACCCGTGACCCGGCACGCTAGCCCGATCACTCTCGGCGAGGGCGATCCTTTTGGCGACGTCGCGGACGATCAGCCGACGCCGGTGCGCCGTGAGATCCAGCCGCGGGTGGTCGTTCCGGCGACGGCCATCGACCGCCTCGTGCGAGCCGAGGACAATCAGCTTCACCTGCGGCTCCACGGGACCGGCGCCATCGCCGAGTCCGGCCAGGTGCGAGCCCTCGACATCGAGGTGCCCGTGCCGGGTACCTGGGTGGGTAACCGACGTGTTACCCTGCAGCTGCGATTGACCTTGTCGCCGGTTGCGGAGGATGACGATGGCGGATCAGGTGGCGCTCCCTGAGGGGCAGGACAGCTTCAAGCTCAACGAGGTTTGCAAGCTTGCCAACGTCCAGCCCTACATGCTGCGCTTCTGGGGCACCGAGTTCGAGCAGCTCGAGGCGGCCAAGAGCGGCACCGGCCAGCGCCTCTACTCCCGAGACCAGGTGGAGCTGATCCTCGAGATCCGCCGCCTGCTCTTCGACGAGGGCCTGACCATTGCCGGAGCGCGCAAGCGGATCGGCGCTCAGCGGGCGATCGTCCGTCCGGCCGCTGCTGCGGCGCTGGATCCCGCGGCCGAGGCGCCGTCCGAGGCCCACGAGGAGTTCGCGGCCCCGGCGGTCGCCGAACCCGAACCGCAGGCGCTGCCCGCCCCCCGCAGGGCGGTAGCGGTTGACAAGCCGGCCGTGGCCGACGTGCAACCCCTCGTCGCGACGCTCAAGAACGTCCGCACCGAGGTCGCCAAGATCGTCGCCGAGCTCAAGCGACCGTAACGCAACCATCCTTCGTTGTAGCGCAGGCTTCCAGCCTGCATTGTGGGGTATCTGCCTGCGGGGCATCCTGCCTGCCTTGTAGGGGCCATCCTGGCGCCTTGTGGGGCAGGCATCCCAGTCGCGGGCTGGAAGCCCACGCCACAACCATCATCCTCACGAGCTCGAAGTGCGCGAGCCAGGAGGTCACGCGGGCTCGAAGCAGCTCGTCGGCTGGGTCCCCATCCAGTGCCGGGGCCGAACTTTGGCACGTTCCGAACTCGAGGGGCGGAGGCTGCACCGGGTTCTCACTGCGAGTCTCGCGCCGCAGCAGGACGCAGGACGACGTCGGCCGACTCCGTCGTTGACAAGGTTGCCGCGGCGCGTCACAGTTCTTAGGGGGTGCTCTCGCACAATGCCATCACGTCCGCGTGGTTCGAAGCCGGATTCAGCCGCGGGATAGGGAGTGTGTGTCGACGCGCCGGGCAACCACCGGCGCGCGCAGGAGGGAGGTCGATCATGGTCAAGGTGTTGTGGCACGTCGTCGTCGGGGTGGTGTGTGCGGCAAGCGTGGTCGCGGCCTCGGACATTCCGGGCTCGGCCGACCGGGTGCTGGGGACGCTCGAGGTCGCCGAGAGCGCGAGCGGACCGCCGGCGGCGTCACCGATGAGCACCGCCGAGCGCCTGCGGGCGATGACCGCTGCCGAGCGATCGAACGCCCGGCTCTCGCTCGAGGGAGCCAGCAGCCTGGGGGAGGTCGAGCGCCAGCAGGCGCGGCAGGTCGAAGCGCTGTGGGCTGAGGGACGCCACGACGAGGCGATCGCCGTGCTGTCCCGGCTCGAGGCGGGCGGCGCCAGGTTGGCGGCCGCCATCGCCTGGCGGCAGCCGGTGGCCAGCCAGCCGAAGAGCCTGACAACGACGCGAGAATCGGCGGCACCCGCGTCGGCGCCCAGGACGTGGCGCTCGACTTCGACTGGGCGACCGGCAACCTGTTCGCGGTCGTTGCGGTGGGCGGACGGGAGTGGACGGTGAACATCTCGACCGACGACGGCGCTCACGTGGGCAGAGTCGATATGACTTCTGGGCCACCAGCTTCCTCGGTCGACGCCGCCGTCGTGCGACCAGTACCTCTACGTCGCGGCACGCGGTCAGCTGGCGGCACGGGGAGGCCCGCGTGCGTCGGTTCTTCGTCGCCGACGGCGCGCTGGACACCTCCTACGGCACGTCCGGCATCGTCATCGTCGCCAACGTCAGTCCCAACGACCATCCTCGACGTCTCGCTCGGCACAAACGCCGACTACGACAACAACCGCATCTACGTTGCCTTCATCGAGAGCAACAACGCGGTGCGCTGCTACTGGGACGTGGCCAGCGACGGCACCACGTTTACAGAAGTCTCACCCGCGGGGGTGAGTGCCGCGTCGGGCCTCGACTCCCACTGGGGTGACGGGACCATGGGCTCTCCCCTCGTCTTGTTGTGGTTCTCGTACCTCGGCACGGACGGGAGCATCCACGTGCTGGGCAGGGCCGCCTTCGCGCGGGTTTGGACCTACGACACCATTTCCCCGGACCTCTCTTCGTCGACGAGCACGCGCATCTCCGCGCACGGGAACAACGTTGTCGTCGCCTACACGGCGCAGCGGACCAACGCGACATGCTGCGGGATACCACGTCAGCTACGACAACGGACAGACATGGAGTTCGGCCGTACCGTGCGACCCACCGGCCGGCGAGCCCGGCTGCAACGGCGTCGACATCACGGCACGCGGCGGGTGGGGCTCGGCGGTGGTCTGGAACGTTGAGGATGCCTTCGACTCCGTCTCCCTGGCCACCCGCGAGGACTACCACCCGGGGGATTGGAACGACCCTGTCAGCTTCAACCAGTTCGACGCGATACTCCGGCGCTCAGTCGTACATCCAGTACCTGGGCCCCCTGGAGGCCGTGGGAATGGTGTACCTCGCAGGGAATAGCGCGGCCTCAACCATCCCGTACTTCGACCGCATCGGGTTGCGTGCCGTTCGGCGACGGGTTCGAGTCCGGCGACACCTCGGCGTGGTCGAACACCGTCCCGTAGGGATCGGTGCTCCACAACTCGGTTCAGGGCCTGTGTGAGGGCCTGTGGCGACGAGGAGGGTGTGTGGAGACGACCTTCCGGGAGACTGATCGGGCGGAGATCGTCTGTGAGCATCAGATCCTGCTCCAGTCGCGACGGATCGTTGCCGCGATGCTGGGCTTTGTGCCACTGTTCTTTCTCTACTACCTGGTCACCGGCCTCGTCGAGTACGTCCGCCACGCGACTCCCGTCGAGTGGCTGTCCGGGCTTCCCGGGTTCCTGGTCATCCTCGCCCTGTTTCTGCTGTCCGCTGCGCCTGTCTGGATTGTCGTCGTCGGCCGAACCTCGGTTGTCGTGGATTCTCAGGCCGGGATCATCCGGGAGGTTCGTGACCTTCGCATTCACCGGCGGACCACCAGCGTGCCGATCAGCAGCGTCCTCGGCGTGTCGGTGTCGCGCCAGCGGCGCAACTACCGGATCCAGATCGACCTCAGTGACCTCAATCCGATCACCGTCGGCTACGAGGAGAGCGCGTGGGAAGCCGACGAGGTGGCGGCGCGCCTGGCAGGCTACTTGAGTACCAAGGTACAGCCTGACGGTGACGTCGCTCGGTGCCCCGGGGATGATGATCTTCCGGAGTCGAGCTGAGCTGTCCGACTTCCCAACATCCCAAAGCCTGGCACCTGCGATGAGGAAGCGTGACGGGCGCCGCATTCCTCGTCATCATCGGACTGGAGTTCGTCCAGTAGCGCAGCGCGAGCCTTGCCCCCCTCGCAGAGGCTCCCCAAGTGCTGTGATGACATTCTCGTTGTCGGGGCGCACACTGAGATCACTTGAACAAGCCTCCACAGAAGGGGGACACCATGAAAAGCCCGCGGCTCGGGTGTCGGTTGGTGGCGCTTTTAGGGATCGGTGCAGGTGTGCTCGCAGGGCCCGCGCTCGCCGATTGCCCGGAGTTTCTGGGATCTGTCGATACCCCGGGTCAGGCTCTCGGCGTCGCGGTCTCAGGCAGCTACGCGTACGTCGCCGACCACTACTCAGGTCTCCGTGTGATCGACGTGAGCACGCCATCGATGCCGGTGGAGGTGGGGTTTGTCATTACTTATCCCTATATCGCTCGCGGCGTCGCGGTCTCCGGCAGCTACGCGTACGTCGCGGCCGAAATCGCCGGCCTGCGCGTGATCGATGTGAGCACGCCATCGTCGCCGGTTGAAGTGGGCTTCTTGGGCACTCCCAGTACCGCCTTTGACGTCGTGGTGGCGGGAGGCTACGCGTACGTCGCAGACCCCTACGACAGGTCTTCGTGTGATCGACGTGAGCGCGCCTTCGATGCCGGTGGAGGTGGGGTTACATCGACACCCCGGGGTACGCCTACGGCGTCGCTGTCTCGGGCAGCTACGCGTACGTCGCGGACTCCGACGCGGGCCTTCGAGTAATCGACGTGAGCACGCCGTCGATGCCCGTGGAGGTTGGGTTTGTCGATACTCCTGATGCGGCCCGTGGCGTCGCGGCCTCAGGTAACTACGCGTACGTCGCAGATATGGACTCAGGCCTTCGCGTGGTCGACGTGAGCACGCCGTCGATGCCGTTCGAAGTGGGATTTGTCGATACTCCTGGTCAGGCCCGTGGCGTCGCCGTTTCAGGCAGCTACGCGTACGTCGCAGACAGGGACTCAGGCCTTCGTGTGATCGACGTGAGCACACCGTCGATGCCGGTGGATGTCGGCTTCTTCGACACGCCTGGCTGGGCCGAAGCAGTAGCGGCAGCGAGCGGTTACGTGTATCTCGCAGACCAGAACTATGGTCTCGCCGTGTTTAATGACTGCCTGCTCTTCGCCGACGGCTTCGAGTCCGGTGACACCTCGGCGTGGAGCGCGACGGTGCCGTAGTGCAGGGGGCGGCGAAGATGCCGGCAAGATGCCGGCGCTCAAACCCGCCAGGTGCCAGGGCCGGCACTTTGGCACTTTCTGATCTCGAAGGGCGGAGGCCACCCCGGGTTGTCGCCGCGAGTCTCGCGCAGGGAGCGACGGAATCCGACGTGGATGGGAGACGCCGCCCTTGCTCTCGCGGGGCTCGCGCGGGCCGTCTGGAGTATCCGGGCCTGATCGCGTACAATCTGCCGCTGCGAGAGTGAGCAGCCGTGATCGAGACCTTCCGGTCGGGACGTGGCGCAGCCTGGTAGCGCACCTGAATGGGGTTCAGGGGGTCCGGAGTTCAAATCTCCGCGTCCCGACCATCTTGTTTGAGTCTGACGCCGCGGACGACGCGGCGTTTTTCCTTTGGTGCGAGCCGCCGTCGCCCTCGCTGGCGCTCGGCCTGACGAGCGCTCGGCCGCCGCTGCACGACCGCGAGCGGTCGCGCCCCTGCTGCCTCGCGCTCTCGCCGCCTGCGGCGGCGCCGGCGGCTCGCGAGTCACGCGCGAACTCCGGACCTTGAGTGAGGGGGTTGCGGCCACCGCTTCGCTGCGCTTCGCGGTGGCCGCGACGCACCCGGACCAGCGCGTGGTCGTACGCCGGCCGCCGCCCTCGCGACGACCCCCTCGGCTACGACCACATGGCGCTGCTCCGGGCGCGTGCAGGGGGTCCGGAGTTCAAATCTCCGCGTCCCGACCATCTTGTTTGAGTCTGACGCCGCGGACGACGCGGCGTCTTTCCTTTGGGGCGAGCCGCCGTCGCCCTCGCTGGCGCTCGGTCTGACGAGCGCTCGGCCGCCGCGGCACGACCGCGAGCGGTCGCGCCTCTGCTGCCTCGCGCTCTCGCCGCCTGCGGCGGCGCCGGCGGCTCGCGAGTCACGCGCGAACTCCGGACCTTGAGTGAGGGGGTTGCGGCCACCGCTTCGCTGCGCTTCGCGGTGGCCGCGACGCACCCGGACCAGCGCGTGGTCGTACGCCGCCCACCGCCCTCGCGGCGACCCCCTCGGCTACGACCACAATGCGCTGCTCCGGGCGCGTGCAGGGGGTCCGGAGTTGCTCGCGGCCGTTGGCCGTGGCGACTCCCCGCCGCCAGCTTGTGGCTGTAGGCCAGCCTTCCCCCTCTCCGGCCCGGCGGCGCCGGGCCTGCGACCCCCTCGGCTACGACCACATGGCGCTGCTCCGGGCGCGTGCAGGGGGTGCTACCATCCCCGGCGATGGGCGATTTGACTCCGGACATCCTGGTGGTTCACGACAGGATTGCCCTGGCCGACCTCGCGACGATCGTTGACCGGTTCTTCAGTGACATGGTGAAGGTCGTCATCGACGTGCGACGGGAGGTGGCGGCGGTCGGTGGTGAGCTGCATGCCGACGCGGAGCAGGTGCTGCTGGAAGACGGGAGCCTCCAGGAAGACCTCTGGGGCGCGAACTACTATCCCGGCCGCGGGTTGGAGGGCTGCATCGAGTTCACCGCGCTCATCAACATCAGGCCGTCCCAGGGCAATCGGAGCATGGAGATCGAGGATGCGGGGGTTCGCGATCGGGTTCGCGAGCTGATGCACCGGCTGGTCGGATGCGGCGAGGCGCTGGCGTGACCCAGCACTCGAGCCTGACCGTCGACCGCTGGAGGCGCTTCTCGCATTCCCAGCGGATCCTCATGATCGCCAACGAGATGAACCGGGCAACGCGGCTCATGAGCCCGGACGACCGCGCCAGCCTCCGGCTGGCGTACGAGAGGGTCCTTCGCCTCCTCGATCTCACGGTGGCCGTGGCCGAGCGCCGGCCGATGCGGCGCGAGCTCCTCCGATGGCGCGATCTCGTGGCTGCGCTGTACATCAACGAGGGGCCTCGGCTCGACGAGCACCGGACGGCGCTCCGTGCACTGCTCCTGCAGACCCCTGGCTCGGCGGCACAGATTGCCGCGCTCGCGCTCTGAGCCCGCCCCCGCGGCGATCGATCGGACGCAGGCGCGCGTGAGGCGCATCGCTTCGGTGAGCTGCAGGGTGTCAGCGCCGCAGCCGGCGCGGCGGGCGCCACCGAGCGAGTCCGGCGTCAGGGCGCGAAGGGGTTCTCGATGGAGATGCCGTCGAAGTCCTGTCCGGCCTGGAGGTCTTCAGTCAGCACACGGTCGCAGCCGGCGCTGCGGGCCGCCTCGACGATCATGGCTTCCCACACGGCGATGCGGAACCGCCGGGAGGTGTCGATCGCCCGGCGCACCATCTCGACGTCGGTGGTGTCGACGAAGGCGCTCATCGTGGTTCGTGAACCGAGCTGCCGGTATCATCCGGATCGAATCGGGCGTCATAGAGCTCGCTGCGAGACCAGCGGCGGCCCTCGGGGCCACTGGTCGCCTCCGATCGGCGGGCGAGCCCGGCCAGCCGGGACCTCGCCTGCGACTCGACGGCGGCGCCGGCGTAGCTCTCGAGAAACTCGCGCAGCACAGCGTTGACCGATGTACCCTGCTCGAGCGCCCGGATGCGGGCACGACGTAGCACCCCGTCATCGACCGTGATCGTGAGATTCATATCTCGTGCTCCACGGGATAGGTGTAGCACGGGAGATCCTGAAGTTCGAGTTCGAAACGCCCCGGTGGTAGAATCGCAACGTTGTCTCAACAGGGGGGTTCCCATGAACGCGTCGAGGATCGTGTTCGCGGCAGTGGTGGCGATCGTGTGTGCGACCTTTGCGGCCGGGCAGGAGCCGCCGGCCATGCAGCCGACGGCCGAGCACAAGGAGCTCGAGGCCTGGGTCGGGAGCTGGGCGGGCAGCGGCGAGCTCAAGCCCGGGCCGTTCGGGCCGGGCGGGCCGATGAGCTGGACCGAGGACTGCTCCTGGTTCGAGGGAAATCGGTTTCACGTCATCTGCACGTCGAACGGCACCTCGCCGATGGGGCCCATGAAGGGCCTCGGGATCGTGGGCTACAACGCCGAGAAGAAGGTCTTCACCCACTACGGCGTTGACAGCACCGGCTGGTCTGGGTACGCCGAGGGCACCAGGACCGGCACGACATGGACCTTTCGAGCCGACGAGATCATGGGCGGAAAGGTCCTCCACGGCCGCTACACGATGACCCTTGTGACCCCGAAGAAGATGAGCTTCAGCTGGGAGATGTCCGAGGACGGCACGAGCTGGGTCGTGATGATGGACGGCACGACCGAGAAGAAGTAATCGAGCCGGGTCTGCGCCCCGCAGCGGGCTGGAAGTGTTAATGACAGAAGACTTGGGCAAGTGGTTGGCCTGGATACGTTTTACGACCGAGCATGCGAGCATCTTGACATCAGATGTCCTCGAGCATCATGATGTCTCCATGAGAACTACCCTCACTTTGGACGATGATCTCGCCGAACGGCTGAAGGACCTCGCCCGGCAGGCTGGGACGAGCTTCAAGGAGGTCACCAACGACGCTATCAGGCGGGGCCTGAGTGCCGGTGAGGCGCCCACTGGAGGTCCGGAGCCCTTCAGGGTCGTGGCGGAGAGGCGGGGCTTCAAGCCCGGGATCGACCCGCTCAAGCTGAATCAGATCTATGACGATCTGGAGATTGAGGCTCTGGGGGCCAACACCGGCTTCGGGGTCCACGAGCCGTGATCATCCCGGACATCAACCTGCTGGTGTACGCCTACGTCAGCGACGCGCCGCGCCACGAGGCGGCAAGAGAGTGGTGGGAGAGCTGCCTCAGCCGCCCCTCGGTTGTGGGTCTGCCATGGGCGGTGATGCTGGGCTTCGTCCGAATCATGTCCAGCAATGCGGTGTTCAGGGATCCGATGCAGCCCGTCGAGGCCCTTGGTCGAGTGAGGTCATGGCTCGATCGGCCGCAGGCGCAGATCGTGATTCCGGGCCCTCGCCACCTGGAGATTCTCGCCGACATCATGTCGTCGTCGCGAGCGTCGGGCCGCCTGACGACCGACGCGCATCTGGCAGCCCTCGCCATCGAAACGCAGGCCGAGCTGTGCTCCAACGATCTGGACTTCGGGAGATTCCCCGGACTCCGGTGGAGGAACCCGCTCGGCTGACGGCTCGAAGTGCGGGCCGGCGATCGGGCGATGCCCATAGCCATGGTCGGGATGCGCGCAGCGTGTCCTTCTCGGCGCGCGTGGGGCGCAGGCCGGCCAGCGACCGCGACGCCTCACGCACACCCCAGAGCCTGCGACCCGCGTGCGCCGAGGGGCCTATGCCCCGCACGCTCCTGGGCGTCAGGGCACGACCAGGGACCACGCGGAGGCGTCGCCGCTCTCGAAGCCGTCGGAGAAGAGGTCGCCCCCCAACGGGACCGCGCAGTAGCGGCTCCCCTGCTGGGTCTCGATGATGCCCCCCCAGATGATCATCTCGGCGCCGGTCCAGACCGTCGACCAGCGCCCGCCGACGCGCACGTGCGGCGCGTCGACCAGCGTCGTCGGACGCCAGGAGTCGGTCACCGGGTCGTAACGGCCGCCGCTCGAGTCGTTCGCGCCGCCCCACAGCAGGAGCTCGCTGCCGGTCCAGACGCCCTGCGCGACGCGGGGCGTCGGCGCTCCGACCAGGGTGATCGGGGTCCAGCTGTCGGTCGTCGGATTGTAGCGAGCGCCGTCGTTGAGGTCGCCGAGGAAGAGCCAGTCATTGCCTCCCCAGACGATCATCTCGGTCCCCGTCCAGACCCCGATCGGCCACATCCGGGTGATGGGGGAGTCGGCGACGTTGGTCGGCGTCCAGGTGTCGGTGACCGGGTTGTAGCGGCCTCCGGTGGGGGTGGTCCCGTCGTTGATGAAGCCGCCCCAGATGATCATCTCGGTGCCGGTCCAGACCGCGGCGTGGTGGTCGCGCGCCCCGGGAGCGTTGACGGTGGTGGCATCGGTCCAGGTGTCGGTCGCCGGCCGGTAGCGCTTGGCGACCGTGTCGGTGCCGATGCCGCCGAAGGCGATCATCTCGCTGCCGGTCCAGACGACGGAGTACCCGGGGCCGGCGGACGGGGCGTTCGTCGTGGTCATCACGCTCCAGCTGTCGGTCGCCGGGTTGTAGCGCCCGCCGAGCGAGCTTCCACCCCAGAAGATCGCCTCCGTGCCGGTCCACACGGACACCTCGGCGGTGAACGGAGCGTCGACCGTGCTGACGGCCCGCCAGCTGTCGGTCGCCGGATCGTAGCTCGCCCCGGGGGCAAAGCTCCCTCCCCAGCCGTTGCCGCCCCAGATGATCATCTCGCTGCCGGTCCACGCGGCGGCATGCAGGCCGCGTGCGGCAGGGACGTTCATGGTGCCGGTGGGGTGCCAGACGTCGAGCTGCGGGTCGTAGCGGCCGCCGTCGTAGTGGAAGAGGAAGTCGTCGTCGAGACCGCCCCAGACGATCATCTCCGTGCCGGTCCAGACCGCGGTGATGCCCTGGCCGTTGTTGGCGGAGTTCACGGGACTGGTCGCCGTCCAGGTGTCGGTCGCCGGGTTGTAGCGGCCGCCGGTGACGACGTTGAAGCTCCCGCCCTGGACGATCATCTCGGTGCCGGTCCAGACCGCGGCGTGGAACGAGCGGTGGGACGGAGCATCGACGAGACTGGTCGGAGTCCAGGTGTCGGTCACCGGATTGTAGCGGCCACCGCTCTGATCGTAGGCCGGCTCGTTGGCGCCGCCCCAGACGATCATCTCGGTGCCGGTCCAGACGGCCGTGTGATAACAGCGAGCGTCGGGAGCGCTGGCGGCGGCAACCGGCGTCCACGAGTTGCTGGCGGGGCTGTAGCGCGCGCCGTCCCCGTAGAGCTGCCCGATGTGGACGTTATACCCGTTCCAGATGATCATCTGGGAACCGGTCCACACGGCCGAGTGGTAGGCCCGTGGCGCGAGCGGCGCGGTCGCCATCGGCGTCCACGTGTTGGTGTCGGGGCGATAGCGGCCCCCGCTATTCAGGAGGCCCGCTGGCCCCTCGCCGCCCCAGACGATCATCTCCGTGCCGGTCCAGACGACGCTGGAGTTCCAGCCCGGGGTGGGAGCATTGGCGGTGGAGGTGGGCGTCCAGGTGTTGCTGACCGGGTTATAGCGGCCGCCGTTGGTGTCGCCTCGGCCGCCCCAGACGATCATCTCCGTGCCGGTCCAGACTGCGACGTGGGACTGGCGTCGGCCGGGCGCCCCGACCATCGGCAGGAGCGTCCAGGTCTCGGTGGCCGGATCGTAGCGGCTGCCGTCGCCATAGATGGTGCCCACGGAGCTCATGCCGCCGAAGACGATCATCTCGCTGCCGGTCCACACCGCGCTGTGCCAGTAGCGAGGGTCGAGGAGCTGCAGGGTCGGCGTCCAAGTGTCGTCGATGCAGCCGGACCCCTCGACCTTGGGGAGCCGGAACTCGAAGGCTGCGCTCTCCGGCTCCGGCGCCAGGGTCCCGCGTGTCTCGCTCCACCACTCGTCGAACGGTCGCTTCGGCCACTCGATGGCCGTGAGCTCCACCTGCTGGTCATCCAGCGCGTGGACGACGATCGCGTAGAAGCGGGTCTCGTCTTCGCGGAGCGGGCTCACCTGGTCGAGGACGATGTCGCCGTCGCCCCTCCCATCGTCGATCTGCAGCTCCCGAACGCGAGCGTCGAACTCGTCCGGCTCCAGCTCGAGGACGCCGGGGACCCGATGCCCATCGTGGCCTCGTCGCCACTCCACCGTGCTGATCACCCGGGTGGTCCGCTCCCGGGCAGGCGTCGAGCCGATCTCGCTCACTTCACGCTCCGCGCGGGCCCGCGTTTCGTCGTGCAGGCGCTGGTCGTGGGCGTAGTGGGTCCGGATGAGGCGGTCGGCGAGCAGGGGACGGGCGAGGCACTCGGCGGCCTTCAACGGATCGTTGCCGAGGGCAGCGAACAGCTCGCGCAGCCGCGCCGGCGACTTCGAGTGGGCCGCCATCCGATCGAGCTCTGCCTGCAGCTGCTCCGGCGTGATCTCCACCCCCCAGAACCTGCCGCAGCGCCGAGGTCTTGAGCACGGCGTCCTCGGCCTTGCGCGCCACAACGGTCTCGCGGCACGGCCTGCTCGAACGAGGTGTCACCACCTCCCGAGCGGTGGCTCCAGTAGACCTGCTCGAGCGCCTTCTGGCAGCGGACCCGCTCGTCGAGAGTGAGGGCGGCGGCAGAGGCCGCGTGAGCAGCCGCCGCAGCGCCGAGCAGGAGCGTGCTGATCAGCGCCGCCGCGCGGTGCATCGTGATCCGTTGGTACATGCTCTCCCCCTTGCCGGACAGCAACAGCGATCTCTGAGTAAGTGATTCCACTTCTCGATTCGAGACAGTGCAGGGTCGCCGCCGACAGCAGGAGCGGCGCGCGAGCCGCGGCTCTCCGTGGCGGGACAGCCGCAGTGCCGCGGGGGTGTGCGATGCTGTGGCGCGGGTGGAAGGGTGGACCTGGGCCGCCTGGCCGCCCGGGAGAAGTGCCCGTGCGGGGGAGGAAGCGCAGCTGATGGTGCACGAGCATCACTTCGGTCAGGCCGAGCCGAAGGGCGGCGAGGCGCGGACCCGGATCGTGGTGGCGTTGACCTCGGTCTTCATGGTCGTCGAGGTGCTGGCCGGCCTCGCGTTCGGCTCGATGGCGCTGCTCGCCATCGAATCCCAGTCGGAGCTGCACTCGAACGACGTCGACTTCGCGAGATTCCCGGGTCTGCGGTGGAGGAACCCGCTCCGCTGAAGGATCGGCACGCCGTCGCGCTCAGGGCACCAGGAGCGACCACGCGGAGGCGTCGCCGCTCTCGAAACCGTCCGAGAAGATCTCGTTCGACGGGCCGGCGCAGTAGAGGCCCCCCTTCTGGGTCGGGCCCATCCCGCCCCAGACGATCATCCGCTCGCCCGTCCACACTCGGGACCAGCGTCCACCCCAGAGCGCTTGCGGGGCGCCGACCAGGCTGGTTGGGCGCCAGGAATCGGTCGACGGGTCGTAGCGCCCCCCGCTGGAGTCGTCCGCTCCGCCCCAGAGCAGGAGCTCGCTGCCGGTCCAGACCCCCTGCGCGACGCGGGGCGTCGGCGCCCCGGTCAGGCTGGTCGGCGCCCAGCTGTCGGTCGCCGGATCGTAGCGGGCCCCGTCGCCCAGGTCGCCGAGGAACAACCAGTCGTAGCCGCCCCAGACGATCATCTCGGTCCCCGTCCACAGTCCGATCGGCCACATGCGGGTCGCTGGAGAGTCGGCCACGTTGGTGGGCGTCCAGAGATCCGCGACGGGATCGTAGCGTCCGCCGGTGGGAGTGGTCCCGTCGTTGATGAATCCGCCCCAGACGATCATCTCGGTGCCGGTCCAAACCGCGGCGTGATGGTCCCGCTGCCCGGGAGCGTCGATCAGCGTCGCGTCGGTCCAGGTGTTCGTGGCCGGATGGTAGCGCTTGGCGATGCTGTCGTACGCGCCCGTCCCCCCGAAGACGATCATCTCGTTGCCGGTCCAGACCGCGCTGTGTCCGTAACGGTTGGTCGGCGCGTCGACCGTGGTCGTGGGGCGCCAGCTGTCGGCCGCCGGGTCGTAGAGGCCACCGGTGCCGGGCTCATCGGAGACCCCGTCCGGGTCGCCGCCCCAGAAGACGGCTTCGGTCCCGGTCCAGACCGCCGTCGGGTTCTCGCGCCCCGCCGGAGCGCCGACAGTGCTCGTCGCCCTCCAACTGTCGGTGGCGGGATCGTAAAGACCGCCGGTGTTCGGGTATCCGTAGGAGTAGCCGCCCCACACCATCATCTCGCTGCCCGTCCACACCGCCTCGTGCAGCCCGCGTGCGGTGGGGACGTTCATCGTGCCGGTCGTGTGCCAGAGATCGCGTCGCCGGGTCGTAGCGGCCGCCGTCGAAATGGAACACGAAGTCGTCGTCGAGTCCGCCCCAGACGATCATCTCGGTGCCGGTCCAGACCGCCGTGATGCCCTGTCCGTTGTTGGCCGAGTTCACGGGGCTGGTCGCCGTCCAGGTGTCGGAGGCCGGATCGTAGCGGCCGCCTGCCACCACGACCGGGCGTGCCACCCTGGACGATCATCTCGGTGCCGGTCCAGACCGCGGCGTGGAACCAGCGCAGGGACGGGGGATTGACCAGGCTGGTCGGGGTCCAGGTGTCGGTGACGGGGTCGTAGCGTCCCCCGCTCAAGTCGTAGACGGGGTAATTGAGGCCGCCCCACACGATCATCTCGCTGCCGGTCCAGACGGCCGTGTGGTAGAAGCGCGCGTTGGGCGCGTTGACGCCGGTGACCGGCGTCCAGGAGTCGGTGGCGAGATCGTAGCGCGCGCCGTCCCCGTACATCTGTCCGAGGTAGCCGTTGTACCCGCCCCAGACCACCAGCTGCGATGCCGGTCCAGGCTGCCGCGTGATACTCGCGCGGCTCGAGCGGCGCCGCGGGCATGGTCGCCCAGGTGTCGGTCTCCGGGCGGTAGCGCCCGCCATCGTTCAGGACGAATCCGCCGCCGTTGCCGCCCCACACGATCATCTCCGTTCCGGTCCAGACGACGCTGGCGTTCCAGCGCGGCGCCGGAGCATTGATGCTCGAAGTCGGAGCCCAGGTGTCGGAGACGGGATCGTAGCGGCCCCCAACGGGGTCGAAGGCCCCGCCCCAGACGATCATCTCGCTGCCGCTCCAGACCGCCACGTGGGACTGACGCCGCCCGGGAGAACCGGTCGTCGGCAGGAGCGTCCAGGTGTCGGTGGCCGGATCGTAGCGGCTGCCGTCGCCGTAGATGGTGCCCACGGCCTCCATGCCGCCATAGACGATCATCTCGCTGCCGGTCCACACCGCAGTGTGCCAGTAGCGCGGGTCGAGCAGCTGCAGGGTCGGCGTCCAGGTGTCGTCGATGCAGTCGGAGCCGACGACCTTGGGGAGTCGGAAGTCGAAGGCGAGTCCCTCGGGCTCCGGCGCCAGGGTCCCGCGCGTCTCGCTCCACCACTCGTCGAACGATCGCTTCGGCCACTCGATGGTCGTGAGCTCCACCTGCTCGTCATTGAGCTCGTGCACGATGATCGCGTAGAAGCGGGTCTCGTCTTCGCGGAGCGGGCTCAACTGGTCGAGGACGATGTCGCCGGTCGATCCTCCCATCGTCATTCGCAGCTCCCGGACACGAGCGTCGAAGTCGTCCGGCTCGAGCTCGAGGACGCCGGGGACTCGATGCCCATCGTGGCCTCGTCGCCACTCAACCGGTGCTGATCACTCCGGTGGTCCGCTCCCGGGCAGGCGTCGAGCCGATCTCGCTCACTTCACGCTCTGCGCGGGCCCGCGTTTCGTCGTGCAGGCGCTGGTCGTGGGCGTAGTCGGTCCGGATGAGGCGGTCGGCGAGCAGGGGACGGGCGAGAGCACTCGGCGGCCATCAACGGATCGTCGCCGAGGGCAGCGAACAGCTCGCGCAGCCGGGCCGGCGACTTCGAGTGGGCCGCCATCCGATCGAGCTCTGCCTGCAGCTGCTCCGGCGTGATCTCCACTCCCCAGAACCTCCGCAGCGCCGACGTCTTGAGCACGGCGTCCTCGGCCTTGCGCGCCACAGCGGTCTCCGGCACGGCCTGCTCGAACGAGCTGTCACCACCTCCCGAGCGGTGGCTCCAGTAGACCTGCTCGATGGCCTTCTGGGAGCGGACCCGCTCGTCGAGAGTGAGGTGGGCGGCAGAGGCCGCGTGAGCAGCCGCCGCAGAGCCGAGCACGAGGGTGCCAATCAGCGCCGCCGCGCGGTGCATCGTGTTCCGTTGGTACATGCTCTCTTCCTTCGAGGACGGCAACCGAGCTCTCTAGTAAGTGATTTCACTTTTCAATTCGAGACAGTGCCGGCTCGCCGCCGACGAGAGCGGCGCGCGATCGTTGGCTCTCCGTTGCGGGCACCGTCGAGATGCCGCGGGGGTGTGCGATGCTGTGGCTCGGGCCTGAGCTTCGTGGCGGGACTGCGCCCGGCGAGCCCCCACCTCAGGTGAATGGGGAGGCGCATCGACGTGGCCTGACGGCTTTTCCTCGCGAGGTTGCCCGCCGGCGATCGGTGTGAGATACTCCTCCCCGTGAGACGCCATCTCGTTTTGGTCATCGCCATCGGGTCGCTTTTCTGGGCCGCGACCGGTGCCGGAGTGCTCGCCGTCGTCATTCACGATCTCGTCCATCATGCGGCGCCGCACGACCATCACGAGGCACTGCTGACCGCGGTCCATGGACACGCCCACGAGGGCACGCCCGCCCACGACCACGTGGTGTCCGCTCCGCTGGGCCCATCGAGCGCGGCCGCTGCGGGGCCGTCGGCCAACCTCGCCGCCGACGTGACCACGCCGCTCGACGATCCGCGTCGCGACGCCATGGCGACACCGTGCCCCGCCGACCGCGCCATCGCTCAGGGACCACCGATGTACCTGATGCACTGCGTGCTTCTGACCTAGTCTCACGTTTCGTCGACCTTCACCTCGAACGCAAACTGTCGACAAGGAGCACCCCATGAAGCGATTCATGTGGGCGGTGGCTGCGCTGCTGGCATTTGCCGGAAGCACACGCTCAGAAGCCCAGATCTTGACCGAGAAACAGTTCCTCGATGACGTGCTCGCGACTCATCCCGGAGTCGCGGCTGCCGAGGCCGGCGTCGCTGCCAGCGAGGGTCTTCGGCGGCAGGAGGGTCTCCCTGGAGAACCCCGAGCTCTCGTGGGAGCGTGAGGACCCCGAGCTGGCGGCGCGGCAGGATACGTGGCGCCTGAGCTGGCGGCTCCCGTTCGACGGCCGGAAGCACCGTTTGGCAGCGGCCGACGCAGCCGTCGCGGCGTCGGTCGCGACGTTCGAGTCTGCGCGCATCGACATTCGTCGCGAGATGCGCGAGCTGTTCGCGGCCTGGTACGTCGCGACCGAGCGCGAGCTCGTCCTCCAGGATCACCTCGAGCATGCCGGCCGGTTGGCCGCATGGCTGCGCGCCCGCGCCGAGCAGGGCGAGTCGGCGGGGGTGGAGGCGCGCCGTCTCGAGCTCGAGGTCGAGGTCGTTGCTCGGCAGCTCGCTGCAGCCCGGGCGGACGCGCGCGCCCTGCACGCAGCGGCAGCGTCCTGGAGCGGCCTCGTGACCGACGCGACGCGGCCCGATCGGCCGATCCTGCCACCCCCTCCGGGCACGGTCGATGTCGGAGACCGCCCCGACCTGACGCGTCCTCTCCGAGCGCGTGGCCGAGGCCGAGGCCCGCAGCCGACTGGGCCGTCGGGTGCTTGATCCGCCGGAAGTCACCGTCGGATGGCTGGAGCTTCGTGACGGCGCGCAGTCGTTCGACGGTCCGGTGTTCGCGCTGGCGTGGCCAGTGCCGATCTTCGACCGCAATCAGGGCAGCCGTGACGCCACAGCAGCCGAAGCCGAGCGGGCTCGCTCGCAGCTCGAGCTGGCGAGGCGGCGCGCAGCACAGGAGGCGAGTGCCGCACTGGCCTCATTCTCCGGCCTCTATGGGGCGGTGACAGCGGACGACGCCTGGGTCCCGGCCGAATGGTATCGGCGACGCGGTACTGGCCGCCTTCGAAGCGGGTGAGGCCAGCCTCACCGATGTACTCGACTCACTGCGGACGACGGTCGACGTTCGGATGGCCCGGCTCGCGACGTTGGCCGGCGCGCTCGAAGCCCTGCGTGAGCTCGAGGCCGCCACCGGCCGCCCAATCCCGTCTGGAGGAAGCTGATGACACACCGATTGGCGATGACCATGCTGGCTGCGGCCGTGATCACGGCCTGTGGCGGTACTCAGGAAGCAGACAACATCCGCGGCGCGGCAAACAGGGGTGGAGCTCACGGTGCGGCGGAGGCCGAGCCATGGGCGGTGACCGCCTGGGGCCAGCACTTCGAGCTCTTTCCGGAGATCGACGCCCTGGCGGCCGGTGATGCTGCCAGCGCCCACGTCCACGTCACGCTTCTCGAGGGCTTCAAGCCCGCGACCGAGGGCTCGGTGACCATCGTGCTCGGCGGGGCGGGCGGCCACGAGGAGCGTTTCGCCTCGAATACGGTGGTGCGCCCCGGGATCTTCAACGTCGAGATCAGGCCAGTCGAAGCGGGCGAACGCGATCTCGCCTTCGAGGTCGAGGTCGGCGGTGTGGCCGAGACAATTCCCGGCGGCAGGGTGCGTGTGGGCACTGCCGAAGACCCCGGTGGGCTCGTCGAGCCACCGCGCGGGCTCGCAAACGCAGGCGATGGCGAGACGGTGGACTTTCTGAAGGAGCAGCAGTGGCGGACGGCGTTTGCCACGGCGTGGGCCGAGACGGGAAGCCTCCAACCCAGCCTGTCCGGCACCGCCCGCGTCGAGCCGCCGTCCGGCGGCGAGGTGATCCTGACCGCGCCGGTCGACGGCGTGGTCCGGGCCGCGAGATGGCCGCACACCGGACAGCCGGTCGCCGCAGGAGAGGCCCTCCTCTCCCTCATCCAGTCCTCGCCGTCGACCACCAGCCTCGCCGAGCTCGAGGCGTCGGTCCGCGAGCTCTCGGCGCTCAGCTCGGTGGCGGCAGCCCGGGCCGAGCGGCTCGAGTCCCTGCTCGCCAAGGAGGCCGTCAGCCGTCGCGAGGTCGACCAGGCCCGGGCCGAGGCCACCGGGCTCGAGGCCCGGCTGGAGGCCGCTCAGACAGAGCTGGCCGCGGCCGACGCCGGCCGCAAGGGCCGCGTGGGCGTCCCTGGCCTCGAGATCATCGCGCCCTTCGCCGGCCGGGTTGCCGAGATGATTGTGTCGCCGGGGCAGCAGGTGGCCGCGGGCGCCCCGTTGCTGCGGGTAGTGCGCGAGCGACCGGTCTGGGTCCGGGTCGCGCTCACTCCGGACGACGCGGCCCGCCTCGGTGCCGGCGTCGCCGGCCTCATTCTCGACACCGGAGGGAGCGCTTCTGCGGTCGAGCTCGCCCCAGGCGAGATTCGGCTGATCGCGGTCGCCCCCGAGGTCGACTCCAGATCAGGCACCGTCGAGGCCCTGATCGAGGTGGACCGCAGCGTCGACCAGCTCAGGCCCGGACTGCGGGCTGCGGCGCAGGTTCTGCTCCCCGGGAAAATCGAGGGCATGCTGCTGCCGGACTCCGCCGTGGTCGACGACGCCGGAGTGCCGGTCGTCTACGTCCAAGTCGAGGGTGAGAGCTTCTCGCGCCGGGTGGTCACTGTCCAGCACCGTCAGGGCGATCTCGTGCTGGTGGACGGGGTCCTCCCCGGCGAGCGGGTTGTGACGTCGGGAGGGGCTACCATTCGCCGCGCCTCGCTGCTCGCCTCCGGCACCGTTGAAGGCCACGTTCACTAGGTCGGGGGTGACGAATGCTCGCCAAGATGATCCGCTTCTCGCTGCGCTTTCGCGGCTTTGTGCTGGTGGCTGCGGGGTTGCTCCTCGTGGTCGGCGGCCTGATCACCGCTCGGACTCCCGTGGACGTGCTCCCGGACCTGACCGCGCCGTCGGTCACCGTGCTCACCGAGGCTCCTGGCTTCGCCCCTGAGGAGGTCGAGCTGCTGGTGACCTTCCCGCTCGAATCGGTCCTGAACGGCGCTTCGGGCGTCCGCCGGCTGCGGTCCGTGTCGGGCGCCGGGGTGTCGGTGATCTGGGTCGAGTTCGACTGGGGACAGGAGGTTTACCTGGCGCGCCAGATCGTGTCGGAGCGTCTGCAGGAGGTGGGGCTGCCCGAAGGCGTGACCCGCCCGCGGCTCGGGCCGGTGAGCTCGATCATGGGTGAGATCACGTTTCTCGCGCTCACCTCGGACACCCTTCCCGGCGAGCGCCTGCGGCGGCTGGCCGAGACCGACGTCCGGCGGGCGCTGCTCGCGATCCCGGGGATCGCCCAGGTGGTGCCGATCGGCGGCGACCTTCGCCAGTACCACGTCCACCTCGACCCACAGGCCCTGGCTCGCCACGGCGTCGGCGTGCTCGACGTGGTGCGCGCGCTCGAGGCAGCCAGTGCGAGCACGGCGGCCGGCTTCCACGTGGACGACTCGCAGGAGTACCTCGTGCGGGGCCTCGGCAGGACCCGCAGCGCCGAGGACCTCGCCGCGACCGTGGTAACCCTGCCCGACGGGATCCCGGTCACCGTGGGCATGGTGGGCGCCGTCGAAGCCGGCGTCGAGCCCCTGCGAGGCACCGCCTCGTACAACGGCCGACCGGCTGTGATCCTGTCGGTCCAGAAGCAACCGGGCGCCAACACCCTCGAGCTGACCGCGGCCATCGACCGGGTGATGTCCGAGATGGACGCGTCGTTGCCCGAGGGAGTCACCGTCGAGAGGGAGAACTTCCGCCAGGCCGACTTCATCAAGGTGGCGATCCACAACGTGTCGGTGGCGATGCGCGACGGCGCCATCCTGGTCGTGCTCATCCTGATCCTGTTTCTCGGCAACCTCAGGGCGACGCTGATCTCGGCCGCTGGCGATCCCCCTGTCGCTGGTCGCCGGCGTGCTGGCGGTCTCGGCCTTCGGGGCGACGGTCAACACCATGACCCTGGGCGGGCTGACGATCGCGATCGGGGCCCTGGTGGACGATGCCATCATCGCCGTCGAGAACATCGTGCGCCGCCTGCGCGAGCAGCGGACGGCCGGTGCTCGGGCTGATGGGCTGCCGGTCGGCGAGGTCATCGAGGCCGCATCCCAGGAGGTCGTGCGGCCGATCCTCTTCGCCACGGTGATTATCGGCCTGGTGTTCCTACCGCTGTTCCTCCTGCCTGGAATGGAGGGGCGGCTGATGAAGCCGCTCGGGCTCGCCTACGTCGCCGCGCTGGCCGCCTCGCTGGTGGTCTCGCTGACGGTGACCCCGGCGCTCGCCAGCCTGCTGCTGGCGAGGTCGCGGTCGGTGGCCGACCGCCAGCCGTGGCTGATGAGGGTGCTGGTCCGCGCCTATCGTCCGACCGTGCAGTGGTCCGTGGGGCACCCCATCCAGGTGTCTGTGGGTGCGGTTCTCATGCTGGTCGCATCCCTGGCCCTGGTTCCGATGCTGGGCAGGACCTTCATGCCCGCTTTCAACGAGGGCGCCTTGACGATCGGAGTGGCCGCGCCGCCCGGCATCACCCTCGCCGAGAGCGACGCGCTCGGCCGGCAGGTGGAGGAGTCTCTCCTGGCCTTCGAGGAGGTGGTGTCGACCAGCCGCCGGACCGGTCGGGCGGAGCGAGATGAGCACCTGCAGGGGGTCAACGGCGCCGAGATCGAGGTCGTGCTGCGCCGGGGCCGCCCCAAGGACGAGCTGCTCGGCGAGATGCGGCGCGCAGTCGCCACCATCCCGGGCGTGACGGTGACCTTCGGCCAGCCGATCAGCCATCGCATCGACCACATGATCTCGGGCTCGAAGGCGAGCCTGGCGATCAAGATCTTCGGCTCGGACCTGTCGGTTCTCCGCCGGCTGGCGTCCTCCGCCGAGGCGATCCTCAACACGGTTCCCGGGATCGTCGACCTGTCCAACCAGGAACAGGCCACGGTGCCGCAGATCGCGATCGACTTCGACCGGGCCGCCATGGCGCGCTATGGGCTCGACTCGGTGGCGCTCGCGCGGTCGGTCGAGGCGCTGTTCCAGGGCACCAAGGTGGGGGAGATTCTCGAGGAAGGGATCGTGACCTCGGTCATGGTGCGCCTCGCAGGTGACGTGCACCGCCACCGGGAGCTGCTGGCCAGGATGCCCATCGTGGCGTCCGACGGGCAGGCGATTCGGCTCGGCGACGTCGCCCGTGTGCGCCAGGATCTGGGGCCGAGCATCGTGCGGCGCGAGGACGTCCGGCGGGTCGCGGTGCTCACCGCGAACGTCGCCGGCGGTGATCTGACCGGCACGGTCGAGGCCGCCCGCCGCGCCCTCGACGAGCGGCTCGAGCTGCCGTCCGGTTACCGGCTGGTCTTCGGCGGCCAGTTCGAGAGCGCCGCCCGCAGCCTCACCATCATCGCGGTGCTGTCGGGGGTAGTGCTGGTGGGTATGTATGGGCTGCTGTTCTTCGCCTTCTCGAGCCACCGCCAGGCCCTCATCGTGCTCGTCAACCTGCCGCTTGCCGTGGTGGGCGGCGTGATCGCGGTCGCCTTCGGTCATGGCGTGCTGAGCGTGGCCTCGCTGCTCGGTTTCATCACCTTGTTCGGCATCGCGACTCGCAACGGAGTGCTGATGGTGACCCGCTACCAGCAGCTGCTGGAGCGAGGTGGGACGACCCTCCGGGAGGCGGTGGTGCAGGGGTCCGAGGAGCGGATGCCGCCGGTCATGATGACGGCGCTGACCGCCGGCCTCGCACTGATCCCGCTGGTTCTCGCCGGCGGGCGCCCGGGAAACGAGATCCTCTCCCCCATGGGCGAGGTGATCCTGGGCGGGCTGCTCAGCTCGACCGCCCTCAACTTGGTGGTCGTGCCGGCGCTTTTCGCCCGCTGGGGATTGAGTGGCGGGCAGCGGGCGGAGGTCGACGAAGGGAAACCGTGAACCGCCAGCACCGCTGCCGTCGGGCGGTGGCACAAGGCAATTCCGGTGGCTCTCCGGGACTGACGGCTTGCTTGTGCACCCGGGGGTGTCAGGCCCGGCGGGAGAGCGGGCCGACGTCGGATCTCGGCCGGACTGTGAGATTCTGTGGTCAGTACCGGGGCGCCGAACGGTTTGCGCTCCGATCCGCACTATCTGAGGGAACGCGGGAGGTGCGAGAAGAGGGGGGGCGCAGGTGATGGTGCACGAGCATCACTTCGGCCAGGCCGAGCCGAAGGGCGGCGAGGCGCGGACCCGGATCGTGGTCGCGCTGACCTCGCTCTTCATGGTCGTCGAGGTGCTGGCCGGCCTCGCCTTCGGCTCGATGGCGCTGCTCGCCGACGGGCTGCACATGGCGTCACACGCCTCCGCACTGGGGCTCGCGCTTGTCGCCTACATCTACGCCCGGCGCCACGCGCACGATTCGCGATACAGCTTCGGCACCGGCAAGGTCAACTCGCTCGCCGGCTTCGCGAGCGCGGTTGTGCTCGCGGTGTTCGCTCTGATCATGGCCGCTGAGAGCGTGCGGCGATTCATCGAACCGGTGGCCATTTCCTTCGACGAGGCGATCGCGGTCGCCGTGC
>CAVWIJ010000020.1:0-5745 GCA_963754985.1 uncultured Holophagae bacterium
ATGATTCGCTTGCCTCCCTCCGTACCCAGTCGTAAACGACCACTTCAGCGGCCGTGTCTCCGCCCTCGCGAGGTAACGAGGGCATTCCCTAGTGCGTCTTTCGACTCCAAACTGGAGCCCACGACCTAGACTTGAACTGGGTGACCCCGCCCTTACCAAGGACGTGCTCTACCGGCTGAGCTACGTGGGCACTGTTTTCGAGTGCAACGTCCGTGGAGCGGGAGACGGGATTCGAACCCGCGACCAACAGCGGCAGTGACTCTACCCCTGAGTTACTCCCGCTGAGAATCTGAAATGGTGCGGGCGGATGGATTTGAACCACCGTAGGGCGCTGCCCGGCAGATTTACAGTCTGCTGCCATTGACCGCTCGGCCACAACCGCACACCGTATCAATTTAACCCTCGGCGCGCCGGCCTCCACCCGCCGACGATGGCGGTGGAGCTGGCGAGGGGACTCGAACCCTTAACCTGCGGATTACAAATCCGCTGCTCTGCCAGTTGAGCTACGCCAGCGCACACGGGGTTTGGCACCCGTCATCCCTCTCTGCCAAAGAACTCCCGCGGCACACGTCCACCGACGGGGACGGGAGACTACCATGGGGCATTGCGGAATGCAAGGGCACTAGGTGCCGGCGGCGGGGAAGGGGCAAACGCGCCGACGCCACTCCCAGCAGAGGATGCCGGTCGCAACCGCGAGGTTGAGCGACTCGACGCCCGCTGCCAAGGGTATGGCGAGCATCACATCGACGTGCCGCCGCGTCTTTGCCCTCAGACCCGTCGCCTCCCCGCCGACGCAGATCAACGCACGTTCGGCAAGGTCGACTTCCTGGATCGGGTCCCCCTCGACATCGGCACCGTAGACCCAGAAGCCGCGGTCCTTTGCAGCCCTCGCGAAGTCGCCGAGCGACCCTACGTGGGCAAGCGGCACGAGCGGCAGCGTGCCCGCGGCCACTTTGGCCACCGCCCCCCCGAGCGGCGGCGGGTGCGGCCCGGCCACGACCACCCCGTCGAGGCCCAGTCCGGCTGCGAGACGGATGACGGCCCCGAGGTTGTGGGGATCCTCGAGGCCATCCAGGCCAACGAGACACACCGGCCCCGTCGAGGCGAGGAGAACTTCGGGGTCCACCAACGGCACCGGGGCGACGCGCGCCGCGAAGCCGTTGTGGGCAGTGCTCGCTGCAACGTCGTCGAGCTTGCGCCGCGAAACGGTGGTGAAGCGCACACCCGCTTGGCGAGCCGCCTCGATGATCCGACCGGCCCGCCCCCCTCCCACATCGGCGCTCAGCCAGACGACCTCCACGCGATCCGGCCAGCGGTCGAGCGCGGCCAGCACGGGGTGGAACCCGACGACCCACTCAGCGGAGCTCAAGGGTCACCACCGCCGTTGCCATGATGCCCTCGCCCCGCCCGACGAAGCCGAGCCCCTCGCAGGTCGTCGCCTTGACGTTGGCGCTGTCGCGCCCGATCTCCAGCAGCGTCGCAAGCCTCTCGCGCATCGCCTCGCGATACGGTGCGATCCGGGGTCGCTCGGCCAGGATCGTCAGGTCGCAGTGCGCCACGTGAAACCCTCTTTCAAATGCGAGGTGCACCGCGTGGCGGAGAAACTCGGCCGAGTCGGCGTCATGCCAGCGGGGATCGGACGGCGGGAAGTGATGACCGATATCGTCCTGGCCGCAGGCGCCGAGTATCGCATCCGTCACGGCGTGGAGCGCGACGTCCGCATCCGAATGACCCGCCAGTCCTGGTTCTGCCGGCAGCTCGACACCACATAGGACCAGACGCCTGCCAATCTGAAAGGGATGAACATCGAGCCCCTGCCCGACCCGGACTGCGGATGGGAATGCCCCTGCCAGCACTTGAAGATCCTCCGGATGTGTCACCTTCACGTTACGAGGATCGCCGGCAACGGCTCGAATTGCACCGCCCAGGGACTCGATCAGCGCCGCCTCGTCGGTCCACGAATCCTGACCGGCGGTCGCCCAGGCACGGCGAAGGACCGACATCTTGAAGGCCTGGGGCGTGAGAGCCCTGACCAGCCCTTCGCGAGCCACGGTCGCTACGACCATCTTGTCACCCGCAAGGCGCTTGACGGTGTCCACGATCGGCGCCGCGAGCAGGGCCGCGCCTGAGTTTCGGGCCTCGTCGGCGACGGCTCGCACGTCGCGGGCTGGAACGTATGGACGCGCGCCGTCATGGATGAGGACCACCGACTCATCCGGAGGATCGAGGGCGGTCACACCGATCCTGACGGAGTCCTGCCGACGCTCGCCACCTGCGACCACTCGCGCCCCCTCGGGTTCCCACCGGGCGCGGTGCGTATCGATTGCGTCCGGCCTGACGACCAGCGCAACCGGCGCGTGAGGATACGGCGCCCGCACGGCGTCCACGGCACGCGCCAGCACCGAGCGCCCGCGCAGGTCGGCCGCCAGTTTGTCGACACCGAAGCGGCTGGAGGAACCCGCCGCGACCACAACCACGTAAACGTCGCCAGTGCTCATGGCTCCCCGCTGAGGCCGGCTCCCGGCGGAGCAGGCGAGCGCCCCCCGCGAGTAGTCGAGCCGTTATGCATCGTGTCGAACCCTAGACCTCGAGAATCTCCGTCTCCTTCATGGTCAGGAGAGAGCCGATCTGCTCGGTGTGCTCGTCGGTGAGCTTCTGTACCTCGTCGAGCCCTCTGCGGAGCTCGTCTTCCGAGATCTCCTTCTCCTTCTCGGCCCTGCGGAGCTCGTCGTTGCCGTCTCGCCTCACGTTGCGCACCGCGGTGCGCGCGCGCTCGGCGTAGTCATGGGCGACCTTGACCAACTCCCTGCGCCTCTCAAGGGTCGGAGCGGGGACGGGAAGCTTGATGATCTTGCCGTCATTCATCGGATTCAGGCCAATATTGGCCTTCTGAATCGCATGTTCGATCGAGGAGATCATCGAAGGGTCCCAGGGCGCGACCACGAGCAGCGTGGGGTCGGGAACGGAGAGGTTGGCGACCTGGTTGAGGGGTGTGGGCGTCCCGTAGTAGTCGATCCGAACCGGGTCGAGGATGGCCAACGTGGCACGGCCCGTCCTCAGCGTTCTCAACTCGTCCTTGAACACTTCAACAGCCTTCGCCATATGCCCCTTGACCTTCTTCACCTCTTCGCGCATGGGCGGCCTCCCTCGGCCCGACCGATCCGAGCGTCTGCCGGGCTACCGCGTATTGTACCTGCCGAGTCCCTCGAGGTACTCCGTTAGGTACTCGGCACCAACCCACGATCGGAGAAGCGCGCGCAGGCGCCACGATTCGCTCAGGTGTTAGTATTTCATCCTGGCTCTGACGCCAGGCAAAGACCAGAATGGGAACCCCGCATCCGACGCCGATCGCTACCCTGCTGGTGGTCGCAGACGCCGGTGCTCGCAGCCTGATCGAGTCTGTCCTTGTCGAGCGCGGCCACAACCTGTCTGTCGCGCAGTTCGGCAAGAAGGCCATCAAGGCGATCGAGAGCCACGACTACCAGCTTGTCGTCCTCGGCTGGCCGGGTCCGAAGAGTGCGGCACTCGACCTGTCTCAACGCGTCCGGCGAGGGCATCGGTACGAGCCCACGACGATCGTGGCCGCCGTGAGCGCCGATCACCCCGAGGACGCGGTCCAGGCACTGGAGTCGGGCGTGGACGAGTTCGTCGTGATCCCGAGCGAACGCACTGCGCTGGACGCTCGACTGCGGACCATCGAGTCCCGAGCGCGAGAGCGCGCCGTCGCGCGCGAAACTCAGGACGCGCTCCGCGAGAGCGAGGCTCGTTACTCACTGACGGCCCTGGGAGCGAACGACGGCCTGTGGGACTGGGACCTCCAAGCCGACAGCGTGTACTTCTCGCCTCGGTGGAAGGCGATCGTCGGCTGGCAGGACCACGAGATCGGGAACGATCCCGACGAGTGGTTCAAGAGGATCCACCCTGATGATGTGAAGGCTGTCCGCGCGGGCATCGACGATCATCTTGCCGGCAGCACGCCGGCCTTCGAGTGCGAGCACCGGATGCAGCACCGGGACGGGAGCTACAGGTGGGTGCTGGTGCGGGGCATCGCGCTCGGCCGGCGGGACGGATCAGCGGCGACGCATGGCGGGCTCGCAGACCGACATCACGAGCCGCAAGCGCGCCGAGGAGCAACTCCACTACGACGCCCTCCACGACACCCTGACCGGCCTGCCGAACCGGGCGCTCTTCATGGACCGGCTCGGCCACGTCCTCGGAAAGGCCAAGCGCAACGAGGAGAGTCAGTTCGCAGTCCTGCTGCTGGACGTGGACCGGTTCAAGCTGGTCAACGACAGCATGGGACACTCCGCAGGCGACCAACTCCTCGTCGGCATCGCCCGGCGCCTTGAGACCTCGCTGCGACCCGGCGATACGGTGGCGCGACTTGGCGGAGACGAGTTCGGCATCCTGTTGGACGGTATCCGTGAGGGGAAGGAGGCGACAATCGTCGCCGAGCGCATCCTCAGGGAACTCAAGTCTTCCGTTCGACCTCGCCGGCCAGGAGGTGTTCGCCAACGCCAGTATCGGCATCGCACTCTCCGCCCACCTCGAGCGACCGGAAGACTACCTCCGGGACGCCGACACCGCGATGTACCGGGCCAAGGCGCTCGGCCGCGACCGCTACGCCGTCTTCGACAGGATCATGCACGACCACGCGGTGAGACGCTGCAGTTCGAGAACGACCTGCGGCGCGCGGTCGAGCGCGAGGAGTTCTGCGTCTACTACCAGCCGATCGTCTCGCTCGAGAACGGCCGGATCGTCGGATTCGAGGCGCTCGTGCGCTGGCTGCATCCGGACCGCGGCCTCGTCTTGCCCGGGGAGTTCATCGCGATCGCGGAGGAGACCGGCCTGATCGTCCCGATCGACCGCTGGGTGGCACCAGAGGCGTGCCGGCAGGCGCGCGCCTGGATGGTCCAGTTCCGCCGCAACCCGCCGCTGACCGTCAGCGTCAACGTGTCCGGTCTCCAGTTCATGCAGACCGACCTGATCATGCAGATCGACGCCACCCTGCGGAAGTACGGCCTGTACGGCGACATCCTCAAGATGGAGATCACCGAGAGCGTGATCATGGAGAACGCGCGCTACGCCTCGGCGATGCTCGAGCACCTGCGCGCGCTCGCCATCAAGCTGTCGATCGACGACTTCGGCACCGGCTACTCGTCGCTGTCGTACCTGCGCCGGTTCGAGATCGACACACTCAAGATCGACGCCTCGTTCGTCTCCAAGATGTCGGCGGACGAGGACAGCTCGGAGATCGTCCGCACGATCGTGCAGCTCGCGCAGAACCTCGGCAAGGACATGATCGCCGAGGGCGTCGAGACGGCCTCGCAGCTCGCCAAGCTGCGCGAGCTGAAGTGCAAGTACGGGCAGGGCCACTACTTCTCGAAGGCGGTCGACGCCGCGACCGCGACGCGGCTGATCGCACTCGACCCGAAGTGGTAGGACTCGGTCAGCCGCGAGTGCGACGGAAAAAGCGAAGGCCCTGCATCTCTGCAGGGCCTTCATACTTCCCGGCGGCGACCTACTCTCCCAGGCAGTTACCCACCAAGTACCATCGGCCCTGAGGGGCTTAACTTCCGTGTTCGAAATGGGAACGGGTGTGGCCCCCTCGGTATGACCACCGGAAAAACTCAGCAACTCGCAACTCAATCGGGTCTCTTCTGACGGCACTGAAGAAAAGGGGTATGTATGGTCAAGCCACACGGCCGGTTTGGTACGGGTCAGCTCAACGCCTTGCAGCGCTTA